>NZ_JBDWLT010000007.1:0-294415 GCF_039973015.1 Parvibaculum sp. | reverse complement strand
CCGCTTCAACCTCCTCCTCGCCCTCTACAACAACACGCCCCGCAAATGCCTTGACTTCCGCACCCCCGCCGAACTCTTCTCGGAGAAACTGTTGCACTTCAAATGTGAATCCACACCCCGGCTTTCGCCGGGGTGACACCTATATTTTAGCAACTGTCATCCCAACAGCCACAGCATCAGCGGCATGGTGATTGCCGCGAGGATGGTGGAGCCGGTGATGAGGCTGGCCATCAGCGTTGCGTCGCCGCCGAGCTGGCGGGCGAGGATGTAGGAGGAGGTTGCGCCCGGCACCGCGCCGCAGAGCAGCACGACCGCGGCGGGCAATCCGGTGACGCCGAAGACGATGCACCAGCCCGCCATGAGCGCGGGCATGACCAGAAGTTTCAAGCCGCTTGTCAGCGCGACGATCCAGCCGGTTTCGAGTGCGTGGGCAGGCTTGAGGCCCGCACCGATGGCGATGAGGCCGATGGTCAGCGCGGCGGCGCCGAGAATATCGAAGGTGGGCGCGAGCGGGCCGGGGAGGCCGATGCCGGAGACGTTGAGCGCGATGCCGGCCGCGCAGGCGAGGATGAGCGGGTTCTTCGAGAGAAGGCGCAGCACAGTGCCCATGCCGGCCGGTGTGTCGCCCGCATAGCGCGTCAGGATCAGCACCGAGAGCACGTTCACCGTGGGCACGAGGACGGCGAAAGCGACGGCAGCGAGCGTCACGCCCTCGGGGCCGAAGATCGAACCGATGGCGGCAAGTGCGACGAAGCCGTTCCAGCGTGCTGCACCCTGAAAGACGGACGCGAATTGCGGGCCCGATAGCGGCAGCACCGCCTTCAGCAGCATCAGGATTGCGACCATCGAGAAGAGGCCTGCGCCGAGCGCGGAAGCCATCGGCCAGATGTCGTAATCGGCGAGGTTTGCGGTCGCGAGCGTGTGGAGGAGAAGCGCGGGGAAGAAGATGTAATAGGTGAGGCGGTCGAGCGGCGCCCAAATTGCTTCATCCAGAAAATTCATGCGCTTGATCGCGAAGCCGAGCGCAATGACGAGGAAGACCGGGACGAGGGAGTTCAGGATGGGGAGCATTGAGGTTTCTTTTTCTTGTGGTGCTCAGAGCCTGCGCAGGCGGTCGAGCGCGCCTTGCAGGATGTAGGAAGCGGCCATCTTGTCCACGAGTTCGGCGCGGCGGGCGCGGCTTGCATCGGCGTCGAGCAGGGTGCGCGTGACGGCCATTGTCGACATGCGCTCGTCCCAGAAGACGACGGGGAGATCGGTCAGCTTTTCGAGATTGCGCACGAAGGCGCGGGTGGACTGGCAGCGCGGGCCCTCGGTGCCGTCCATGTTGAGCGGCAGGCCGAAGACGAGGGCGGCGACATCGTGCTGTTTCGCCAGGGCGATGATGCGTTCGGCGTCCGCGGTGAACTTGGTGCGCTTGATGGTTTCGAGGGGGCTCGCGATGCTTCGTGAGACATCCGACAGGGCAAGGCCGATGGTTTTCGTGCCGAGATCGGCGCCCATCAGCCGGTCATGGCGCCCGAGCCCTTCTTCAAGTTCTTCAAGAGGTTTCACGTTGGCGCTCAAGTGCTTGTTACCTTTGCGAAAATTGTGGAGCGGCGGAGATTAGAAGGGGCGGAAGCGCAAGGCAATCGGAAGGCTCATATATATTGTGACGCGCCGTTGCGGCGTGGGGCTCCCGCTTGTTATGTTCCGTCGCGATTCAACGAGCAAGGGGCGCGTGCAGCCGGGGCTCTGCCCCGAGGCGGAAACGGCCCCTTCCCGAACACCAATAGAGGCGGACCCATGTCGGTCGATCAGAAAACGGTCCGGCACATTGCCCGGCTTGCGCGGATTGCCGTGCGGGACGATGAGCTGGAGGCACTGGCCAAGGAACTCAACGGCATTCTCGACTGGGTGGAGCAGCTCGGCGAGGTGGACGTCACGGATGTGGAACCGATGACGAGTGCGGTGGCTGTCGCCATGAAGATGCGCGATGACGTCGTGAAGGCGGAGAACCTGCAAAAGGAAGTGACGCGGAACGCGCCCGGCGCGGAAGACGGCTTCTTCGTGGTGCCGAAGGTGGTGGAGTAAACGATGAGCGACCTGACAAAGCTGACGCTGGCCGCCGCCCGCGACGCACTGAAAAAGAAAGAGATCACCTCCACGGAGCTGACCGGGGCCTATCTCAAGGAGATGGAAGCGGCGGCGCCGCTCAATGCCTATGTGACGCCGACGGCGGAGAAGGCGCTGGAGATGGCGAAAGCCTCCGACGAGAAGCTCGCCAAGGGCGAGGGCGGTACGCTTGAAGGTGTGCCGCTCGGCATCAAGGATCTGTTCTGCACGAAGGATGTGCTGACGACCGCGTGCAGTCACATTCTCGACGGCTTCAAGCCGCCCTACGAGTCGACCGTGACATCGAACCTTTGGCGCGACGGCGCGGTGATGCTCGGCAAACTCAATAATGACGAGTTCGCGATGGGCTCGTCCAACGAGACGAGCTTCTATGGCCCGGTGGTGAACCCGTGGCGGCGCAAGGGCTCGGACGCGAAGCTCGTGCCGGGCGGTTCGTCGGGCGGTTCGTCGGCAGCGGTGGCGGCGCGGCTCTGCGCGGCGGCGACGGCGACGGATACGGGCGGTTCCATCCGCCAGCCCGCCGCCTTCACGGGCACAGTGGGCCTCAAGCCGACATATGGGCGCTGCTCGCGCTGGGGCATCGTGGCCTTTGCCTCGTCGCTCGATCAGGCGGGGCCGATTACGCGGGACGTGCGCGACGCGGCGATCATGCTGGGTTCGATGGCCGGACATGACGAGAAGGACACGACGAGCGTCGACCGGCCGGTGCCGGATTACGAGGCGGGACTTTCGCGAGGCATCAAGGGGCTCAATGTCGGCATTCCGAAGGAATACCGCGTAGAGGGCATGCCGAAGGAGATCGACGACCTCTGGACGCGCGGCATCGAATGGCTGAAGGCCGCAGGCGCCAATGTCAAAGAGGTGAGCCTGCCGCACACGAAATATGCGCTGCCGACCTATTACATCGTGGCGCCGGCGGAGTGCTCGTCCAATCTCGCGCGCTATGACGGTGTGCGCTACGGGCTGCGCGTCGATGGCAAGGACATCACGGGCATGTATGAGAACACCCGTGCCGAAGGCTTTGGCGCGGAAGTGAAACGCCGCGTTCTGATGGGCACCTATGTGCTGTCGGCAGGCTATTACGACGCCTATTACCTGAAGGCACAGAAGGTGCGGACGCTGATTGCGCGCGATTTTGCGGAAGCCTTCTCGGAAATCGATGTGCTGCTTACGCCGACGGCGCCATCCGCTGCCTTCGGTATTGGCGAGAAGAGCGACGATCCGCTGTCGATGTATCTGAACGACGTCTTCACGGTGACGGTGAACCTCGCGGGGCTTCCAGGCATTTCGGTGCCGGCCGGGCTTTCGGCGGAGGGACTGCCGCTGGGGCTGCAGCTTATCGGGCGGACTTTCGACGAGGAAACGCTGCTGCGTGCGGCATTTGCCATCGAAGAAGCGGCGGGTTTCACGGCGGAAGCCGAAGCATGGTGGAGGGCGTGACCATGGCCGAGACAATCGAGACAATGGTGAGCGATTTCGAGCGCACGATGAAGGTGCGCGAACCGCGCAAGGAAGATCTGATCCAGGGGCAGACAGGCGACTGGGAGATCATTCTCGGGCTTGAAGTCCATGCGCAGGTTTCGTCGAACGCCAAGCTTTTCTCCGCCGCCTCGACCAGATTCGGCGCAGAACAGAACAGTCAGGTGAGCTTCGTCGACGCGGCGATGCCCGGGATGCTGCCGGTCATCAATCGTTTCTGCGTGGAGCAGGCGGTGCGCACGGGGCTTGGTCTCAAGGCGCAGATCAATCTGCGTTCCGTGTTCGACCGGAAGAACTACTTTTATCCAGACCTGCCGCAGGGCTACCAGATTTCGCAGTTCAAGCACCCGATCGTGGGGGAGGGCGAAGTCATTCTCGATATGCCGGACGGGCGGACGGTCAATGTCGGCATTGAACGGCTGCATCTCGAACAGGATGCGGGCAAGAGCCTGCATGACCAGCACCCGGCGATGAGCTTCGTCGATCTCAACCGTTCGGGCGTTGCATTGATGGAGATTGTTTCGAAGCCGGACATGCGCTCGGCCGATGAAGCGCGGGCTTATGTTACGAAGCTGCGCACGATCCTGCGTTATCTCGGCACTTGCGACGGGAACATGGAAGAGGGTTCCCTGCGCGCGGATGTTAACGTTTCGGTGCGGAAAGTCGGCTCGCGCCTTGGCACACGCTGCGAAATCAAGAATGTGAACTCGATCCGCTTCATCGGTCAGGCGATCGAACATGAAGCGCGCAGACAGATTGAAATTCTCGAAGAGGGCGGGAAGATCGACCAGGAAACCCGGCTTTTCGATCCGAAGACGGGTGAAACGCGTTCCATGCGTTCCAAGGAAGAGGCGCATGACTACCGCTACTTCCCCGATCCCGACCTTTTGCCGCTCGAATTCACGCAAGACTGGGTGAACGAGATTGCCGCGTCGCTGCCGGAACTGCCGGACGACAAGAAGGCGCGTCTCATTTCCGATTACGGGCTTTCACCCTATGACGCGACCGTTCTGATCGGCGAAGGCGCGCGCGCGGACTACTTCGAGGCGGTGGCGAAGGGACGCGATGCGAAGCTCGCGGCGAACTGGGTGACGGGCGAATTGTTCGGCGCACTGAACCGCGAAGGGCATTCGATAGAGGAGACTCCGGTGTCCTCAAAACAGCTTGGAGAGCTCATCGATCTGATCTCCAACGGCACGATCTCGGGACGAATCGCGAAGCAGGTTTTTGATTCGATGTACAAAACGGGTCGTGACCCGGCCAAAATCGTCGAAGAGGAAGGCCTGCAGCAGGTAACGGATTTCGGGGCTATCGAAGCGGCGATCGACGCCGTCATCGCAGCCAACCCCGATAAAGTCGAGCAAACGAAAGTCAAGCCTCAACTTGCAGGCTGGTTTGTCGGCCAAGTCATGAAATCCACGTCTGGCAAGGCAAATCCGAGCGTCGTCAACGAAATTCTCGCGAAGAAACTCGGCCTATCATCCGACGACTGACGAAAATTTCCGGCTCCTGAATGAACCGTTTGGTAACCACTTTCCCCGGAGAGTGGCGCGAACACGTGTGCACAAATCTGTTGCATTGTGTTGCCGAGCGCTTTTTCCGCGCTCATATTGTTGTGGCGCGCCTGAGGGGTACGAGGGCGCTAGCAGTGTGTGCGTTGCGAGTACATGGATTGTCGCCAAACGAAACGGCACATCAGGAGCTAGAGAAACATGGCTACCACCACCAAGACCAAAGCTAAGCCGAAGGCCGCTGCGGCCAAGAAGCCTGCAGCCAAGAAGCCGGCTGCCAAGAAGAAGCCGGCTGCGAAAAAGACCGTGAAGAAACTCGCCGCGAAGACGACCGCAGCGAAGAAGGCGCCCGCAAAGCGGAAGCCTGCGGCGAAGAAGACGACGGCGAAGAAGCCCGCCGCTAAAAAGACAGTCGCGAAGAAGGCGCCCGCAAAGCGGAAGCCTGCAGCGAAGAAGCCCGCCGCCAAGAAGACGGTTGCGAAGAAGGCTCCTGCGAAGCGTAAGCCCGCAGCAGCGAAGAAGCCTGCCGCCCGCAAGACGGCCGCCAAGAAGGCCCCTGCGAAGCGGAAGCCCGCCGCCAAGAAGACAACGGCGAGGAAGCCCGCCGCTCGCAAGACGACGGCGCGCAAGACAACCGCTCGGAAAACGACGGCTCGGAAGACGACCGCCCGCAAGACGACGGCTCGCAAGACGCCTGTCCGTAAGACTGCGGTTCGGAAAGCTGCCGTTCGCAAGCCTGCCGTCAAGAAGGCGCCTGCGAAGCGGAAGCCTGCTGCAAAGCGTAAGCCCGCAGCGCGCAAGACGGCGGCTTAAGTTGCCGATATGAGCGATACGCGCCGGACAAAACCCGCCAAGGCGGCGGCGAAACGCTCCTCAGCAAGGCGAAGTCCCGCTTCCGGGCGGGGCAACGCCAAGCCGATCGAACTCTATTACTGGCCAACGCCAAACGGCTGGAAGATTTCGATCATGCTTGAGGAGTGCGGCCTGCCTTACGAGTTGAAGCCGGTGAATATCGGTATTGGTGATCAGTTCAAGCGATCCTTTTTGAAGATCGCACCGAACAACAGGATGCCAGCCATCGTGGATCCGCAGGGTCCGGGGGGGAAACCGATTTCGATCTTCGAGTCGGGGGCTATCCTTCAATATCTCGGTCGCAAGTCGGGGAAGTTTTATCCCGCAAGCGAGCGTTCGAGAGTTGAGGTCGACCAATGGCTGTTCTGGCAAATGGCTGGGCTTGGCCCCATGGCGGGCCAAGCCCATCATTTCCGCCAGTACGCTCAGAACAAGATCCCCTATGCGATCAAACGGTATACCGACGAGGTGAACCGGCTCTATGGCGTGATGAACAAGCGCCTGAAGGACCGCGACTATCTCGCCGGCCGCTACTCGATCGCCGACATGGCCTGCTGGGGCTGGATCGTACCCTATAAGAACCAGGGTCAGCGGCTTGACGATTTCCCATTCCTGAAAGACTGGTTTGAGCGGGTCGGCGCCCGCCCGGCCGTCCAGAGGGGATTTGCTCTCGGTCGCGAATGGCGCCGGGGCACCATCGGGGACAAATCCAAAGAGGCCGAGCAGGCACGCAAAGTGCTGTTCGGACAACGCGCACAAAAGCAGGGGCGGGGCTGAACAGCTCTTCCTCTTATGTTAAGCTCACAGCGTCTCCGGGAAACCGGGGGCGCTGTTTGCCTTTGGCGCCTCGTTTGCGCCGAACCGGAAAGCGATCCGAATGCGTCTGATTCAAGCTTTGTTTTTCGCCGCGACCGTTGCGATGATTTCCGGTTTGCCTGCGCAAGCTGAGACGGTGACGGCAACAGGCAGCCTGATCAAGAAAGATGCTTACGGAACCGAAGAAGCCTGGGGGCGGACGCTGAAGCTGCCGGAAGGCGGAAAGGTCGTGCGCGTGATGGACGGGACTTACGGATTCTCGATCCTCGATGCGCAAGGCGAGACGGTCGGCGATTTCCTGCTGCCGCAGCAGGCAGTGGGCACCAGGCTTGCGCCGGGTGAATACAGCCTTATGCCTTATGTCTGTGCGCAGCACCGGCATCATCACGTGGAAGTGACCGTCGAGTACTGACGAAATCACGCCGCAGCGGCCTGGCGGACTCGACCTCCCTATTTTTCATTCCCATATGCGCTCGACCGGAAATAGGCGAAGTGCGGGGGAGGACCTTGTATTTCGCATGTGCGAAGGGCGGAAGGCGATGATCGATTTCTACACATGGACAACACCGAACGGACGCAAGGTCTCCATCATGCTCGAGGAGGCGGGACTCCCTTACGAAGTCCACGCCATCGATATCGGCAAGGATGAACAGTTCGCACCGGCGTTCCTGAAGATCAGTCCCAACAATCGCATTCCAGCGATTGTCGACCGCGATGCGGATAGCGGAGCTTTGCCGGTTTTCGAGTCGGGTGCGATCCTTGTCTATCTCGCGGAGAAGACGGGCAAGTTTCTTGCGCCAAAGGGAGAGCAGCGCGCAAAGACGCTGGAATGGCTGATGTGGCAGATGAGCGGGGTGGGACCGATGCTCGGGCAGGCGAACCATTTCATCAATACGGCGCCGGAGAAAATCCCTTACGCCATGGACCGCTATATCGGCGAAGCGGCGCGGCTCATCAAGGTACTCGACAAGCGGCTCGGCGAAGCGAACTACATGGCTGGAGATTATTCCATTGCCGACATGGCCACATATCCCTGGATCAGCATTGCCTTCGACCTGGTCCGGCAGGCCAAGCCAGATGTGGTGGGAGAGGGCGCGAATGTGAAGCGCTGGCTCGATATGGTGGGGGCAAGACCGGCGGTTCAGCGGGGCATGGCTGTTCCCGAAGTGTGACCTGAGGGACATCAAAAGCAGATTTCATCATGCTTGCTCACCTATATCGGTAGGGTGAGCGGGCCGTTAACCATTTTTTCAGTGCAGCAATGGAGAGTTGAAACCAGGGACGGGGAGGGGCTCCGTTCACGGAACAACGGGCTTGAAGCCTCGAATTCGAGGAGACAGCACATGGCTCGCATGCAACTCGAGCAAGTCGAGAAGAGCGAGCTTGCCGCGGAAGGCGGCAAGTGCGACGCGCTTTATAATCTCGGGCTGATGTATTCGACCGGTCATGGTGTGGAGGTCGATCTCGTGACCGCACACAAATGGTTCAACCTTGCCGCGATGAAGGGCAGCAACGAGGCGCGGACGTGCCGCTCGGAACTTGCTGCGGAAATGAGCGCGGCGGAGATCGCCGAGGCGCAGCGCCAGGCGCGTGAGTGGCTGGCTCACCAGTAAGCTTTTGTTTCTAAATACGAATTTCAAGTTTCCGAGGTCTCTGCCCCGGGAATTGGATGTGCTGCCGCAGGACGCGCAAAGACGGTGACACGCCGTCGCGCTCCGCTTATCTTCCGGCCACCGGGAAGCCCCTCGCATATCGCCGTATCGCTGGCGGTCTTTGCTGCTTCCACAATTTTCGCATTCCCCCAGGAGTGGCCATGACCGATGCTTCGCCGCAAGCCGACAAGAATCCCGTCGAAGACCTGATCGACCTGCTCGACCTTGAGCAGATCGAGATGAATCTCTTTCGCGGGCACAGCCCCGATGTGAGCTGGCAGCGCGTGTTCGGCGGACAGGTGATCGGGCAGGCACTTGTTGCGGCCTACCGGACGGTGGAAGACAGGGTGTGCCATTCGCTGCATGCCTACTTCATCCGGCCCGGCGATCCGAAGATCCCCATTGTCTATGAGGTGGACCGCTCACGGGACGGCAAGAGCTTTACCACGCGCCGGGTCGTCGCGATCCAGCACGGCAAGCAGATATTCAATCTGGCCGCCTCGTTTCAGGTGCAGGAGGAGGGGTTCGAGCATCAGGCCGTGATGCCCGACGTGCCGCAGCCAGAAGACCTGCCGAACGAGAGCGAATTGCGCAAGGCCATCGAGGACAAGTTGCCGGAAGCGATCCGCGTTCATTTCGCGCGTCCGCGCCCCATCGAAATCCGCCCGGTCAATCCGCAGGACTATATCGATCCCGCGCCGATCGAGCCGGTGCAGCACGTCTGGTTCCGGGCGCGCAAGGGCGTAGGCGACGACATTGCGCTCAGCCAGTGCATTCTTGCCTATGCGTCCGACATGACGCTGCTCGATACCTGCATTCGCCCGCATGGCGTGAGCTGGGTGAGCGGCAAGCTGCAATCGGCGAGCCTCGATCATGCCATGTGGTTCCATGCGCCGTTCCGGACCGACGACTGGCTTCTCTATACACAGGACAGCCCGAGTGCCTCCGGCGCCCGCGGTTTCAACCGGGGCAGTATCTACACGAGGGATGGAAAGCTCGTCGCATCCGTGGCGCAGGAAGGGCTTATCCGCTACCGGGGCGGCCAAAAGAGCTGAAGGCGGGCAGAGAAGGTAAAATCCCCTGGCGGCTCAAAGACATTGGCCTTGATGCGGCCGATAATCTTGGGCATACACGGGGAGCCGGAGAGGTGGCCGAGTGGCTGAAGGCGGCGGTTTGCTAAACCGTTGTACAGTGTAAAGCTGTACCGTGGGTTCGAATCCCATCCTCTCCGCCATTTTCCTCCGATTTTTTTCGAAAATGAACCCGGCAGCCTGCGCGCGATCAGCGCAGGTGGCGAAGCACCTTTTCGGGCTCTATCGAGAAGAAGCTGCCCGAAACCGGGGGAGCGACGAAACGGATGCCGAAAATCTCAGCCAGAGATCGGGAGGCGTTATTCTCCTGCTTGAGGGGCGTTGCGAACATCAGGGCGGTGGCGCCCGATTTCATCCAGAACAAATGAGCGAATTCCGCTCCTCTCGCGCCGATCACGGCGGATGCGTTCCGGAAGGCCATGATCTGCTCCCACAGGGGGAGAGCGCCCATATCGGCCTCTCTGGCATTGTGGCCAGCGGCGACGAGATATTCCGCAATTTGCCCGCTGTTGAGAAGGTCCCGTCGGCTGTTGCCGTATTTCGGGAACCGCGCATTGCCCGTCGGTGCATAGTAGGGGTGCTCGGGCGATCTTTTCAGAACCAGCACTTCAGTATCCTGCCAGCGTGTGAGCGTACTTCTCTGCCGGCATGCCTCTTCGGCGCGCTTCAGCAGGAGCAGGCGTACGCGCTCCGTCATCTCACGGAAGGAACTGACTTCCGCCTGGGTTTGATGAGAGCCGTCGAGACGGAACAGCAAATTATCCCATCGGGGAACGAGACAGATGCCGGACGACGTGCGCTCATGAGCGGGCAGGGGCTCTGCAAGCTCCAGTCCGGCGAGCAGGCATGCTTCGGCTATCTTCGGATTCATGAGGGGACCGCAATCCTCGAAGCTGATGCGCTGGCACGCACGGTCCAGACCCAGACTGAGGCCGGGAATCAGATAGCCATGAAGAAAGTGGAAGAAGTGGTCCTTCGCCCCGAAAGGAAGCGTCGCATCGTAGCGGAGGTGCAGGTCTTGCCCGACGGGGATTTGCGATTCAGACATGCGGTCGGCACCGGAAAATGATCATGCGTTGCGGGCGTAACGACGTTGCGGGAAGTCATAACATGATCCATACGCCGCCCGGATCGGATCAAGCGCCGCATCCTTGCGATCGCGGATGGCTATAGGCTCGAAACCAGGCCGAACGGATGTTAAGGAACAAGGACGCCGGATTTCGGCCGGGATTCGGGTGAAAGTATACAATGGAAAGAACATGCTTCTGTTCGACACGCCCCGGTATATCGAACAACTTGGCTGGCTTGGCAGAAGGGCCGCCCTGCCTGAAGGAAGCGCCTTGTTGCGCCAGTTCGATGATTTGCGCTGGGACGCCAGGGGAAGCTGGCCCTATCAATCTCTTCCCTCGATAAAGCAACTCCAGGCCTTGCGATATCTGCCCGGCTTTTCTCCGCTCACATTTACCTCGGTCATCCGGCCGGACGCCGACCCCGTGGCTTCGCGCAAGGCGCTGGAGGAAATGGGCAATCATTTCAATATCGAGTTCCGTCCCCTGAAGGCTCATCTGGCGCATGATCCGGGCTTGCCTCCCGCGCGTGACGGGTATTCGCGGCGGACCCGAAACCGCCTGAAACATGCTGAAGATGTGTTTTTCGTCGAGCGGGAGGCGTTGCTGTCCGAGCATGAAGTGATGTCCAGCTGGCAATGCCGATTGAAAAAACTTCGTTCCATTACGGATTCCTCCGCACCGGACCCGAGGCATTTCGCGGGATTGATCGCGGCATTTAGAGAGCGGACGGAGAGCAACGCCTGCGTTGCGCTGCGCTGGCGTAATTCAGGGGCGCTTGCCGGTGTCTTTCTGTTCTTTTCCGACCTCGCCGGACAGAGCTGGCACGCCCACAGCTTTTTGCTGGATGACGGTGCGCTGCCGGATTTCGGTTCCTATCTTCTTTTCGACAGAGCCGTGAAGCTGCTGGGAGACAGGATGCTCTGGTTCGGCGGTGCGCCCGCCGGGGCAAATGGTAACGGCGTTTTTACTTTCAAGCGGCGATTTGCGAATTGCACGGGCCAGGCGCACATTCTCAGCGTCGATCTGAACGACGCCGAACTGACGAAAATACGTTCGAGTCACAAGACCTTTCCCTGGCTGCCGAATTACCGTGCTCCAGAACAGACGGCCCGGGAACCCGGCTAAAAGGATATTGCCGCGCATGGCCGCCTTCGACCTTCTCATATCGCTGCAAATCATCGGCATTGCCGCCTTCGCCGTGTCGGGTGCACTTGTCGCGGGGGAGCGGCAGATGGACTGGTTCGGCGTGATGCTACTCGGGATCATCGTCGCTGTAGGTGGCGGAACGCTACGCGACCTCCTGCTCGCCGTGCCTGTCTTCTGGACTCAGGCTTCATGGTATGTGGTCATGGCAGCGTTGTGTGCTCTTGCCACCATTCCATTCGCGGGCTGGGCAAACCGTGTGCGCCGTCCGGTTGCGATTGCCGATGCATTCGGGCTGGCCGTCTTCGTCGCGCTCGGAACGAGAAAGGCGCTGGAGGCAGGAACTTCTGGAGTTGTTGCCGTTATTATGGGCGTCGTCACCGGCATTGTCGGCGGCATTATCCGCGACGTGCTCGCGAACCGGACACCCATCATCCTGAGAAAAGAAGTCTATGCGCTTGCTGCGCTTTGCGGTGCCACGCTGTTCGTATTTGCCGAGAGAGTGGGAATGCAGGCAGATTATGCGTTGTGGCTTTCCGTGGCCGTGACGCTCACGATCCGCATTCTTGCGATCCATTTCAATTGGTCGGTGCCGACACTGCGTGTGGAGCCGGGCGATCAGGAGTAGGCGCTACCACGACCTTCTTCTACCGGTCTTGCTCCGCGGGGGCACAGGGCTAGGTTATCCATATTGGTGTGACGCCAGATATGGAGCTTCCATTGCCAGAAAATTTCTTCACGCAAGTTTTCGGCGTCGTTGACTGGATGCCCGACTGGGCGGTGACGCTGACGCTGCTTGTGGGGGCAGCTGCAGTTGCCTTACTGGTTCACGGCATTGCGATCAGGCTGCTGATCGGGGCGTTCTCCCGCCGTGCCATTTATGTTCAGACTTTCCTTCGCCGGACGCGGAGCCTCACAAGGGCGATCGTACTCTTCATCGCCTGTACCCTGGTGTTACAGGCCGCGCCGCTCAGCGAGGGCACTCTCTCGGCCTGGAGTTCCGTACTCGGCGCTTTGCTTTGCGCCATTGTTGGCTGGACCGCCATTTCTACCGTTCACATTGTGAGCGACGTCTATCTGGCGCGTTTCCGCATCGATGTGGCGGACAACCTGCAGGCGAGAAAGCATGTGACGCAGATCCGCATCCTGCGGCGTGTGGCAGATACCCTGATCGTGCTGCTGGCGCTGGGCGCTGGACTGATGACGTTCGAGCCGGTCCGGCAATATGGCGTCAGCATCTTCGCGTCTGCGGGTGCTGCTGGCCTCATACTCGGGCTGGCGGCGCGCCCGGTGCTGGAAAATCTTATTGCAGGCATACAGATTGCGATAACACAGCCGATCCGCATCGACGATGCGGTGGTTGTGGAGGGCGAGTGGGGCTGGATCGAGGAAATCACCGGCACTTACGTCGTAATCCGCATATGGGACTGGCGACGGCTTATCGTGCCTCTTTCCTATTTCATTCAAAATCCTTTCACCAACTGGACAAGAGAAACCGCGTCGATTATCGGCACTGTTTTTCTTCATGCGGACTACACATTGCCGGTGGAAGAACTGCGCGCCTGTCTTGGCGAATTCGTGAAAGACGAGCCGTTATGGGACGGGAAGGTGGCGGTTGTTCAAGTGACCGATGCAAATGATCGTACAATCGAGATTCGCGCGCTTGTGAGCGCGCGCACATCACCCGATGCATGGGATCTGCGCTGCAATATCCGGGAAAAACTCATTGCATGGATTCGCGACAACCATCCGGACTGTCTGCCGCAAGTGCGCAGCGTGCCAATTAAAGGCGCAGGCGCCCCGATATCCGGTGAAGTTGACGATATTCTTGCCGAAGATGCGAGTGACACAAGTTGAGGGAGGACGCGGCGTAAATCCGGTCTGAATGTGTGGAACCCGCCGAAAAGCATCACTTCTTGTGAAGTTTGAGTTGCGCGGTTGCTACTGAAGGCGGGCTTTGTTAGCTTGCATGCGCTGAGAGGGCATTCACATACGTTGCACCATACGCGTGCGGCGCTGTCCCCAGTCGTATCCCGCAGCTTTGCTGCCTTGCCGCTTTTCTGCCGGCGTTTAGGGATGCGGCCCGTTTTCGTGCATCTGCGCGGCTTACCTTTTGCGGGCTCAGAAAACCGATCTCATAGGCTGCCGGCCGTTTTATGGCTGGTGCCGTTTATGCTTTTGGCGGCTGAGGAATCGCGCGTGCGGTCGCCGTCATATCCCGAAGGAACGTCATCATGGAACAGACCAAGAAAAAGCAGCAGGAATTCGGTGAAGATCCGCTAGCCATGCGTGAAACCGATCACTACCAGCACGAATACACCGAATCCTTTGTTGAAAAATGGGATGACCTGATCGATTGGGACAGCCGCGCGAAAAGTGAAGGGCAGTTTTTCATCGATATTCTCAAGAAGCGCGGGAAGCACAAGATTCTCGATGTCGCGACGGGAACGGGCTTCAATTCCGTGCAGCTTCTGAAGGCGGGGTTCGACGTAACGAGCGTCGACGGTGCTGCGGAAATGCTCTCCAAGGCTTTCGGAAATGCGCGCGATCACGGCTTCGTCATGCAGACGGTTCATGCGGACTGGCGCTGGCTCAACAAGGACGTTCACGGAAAATACGACGCGATTATCTGCCTCGGTAACTCGTTCACGCATCTTTTCGAGGAAAAGGACCGGCGCCGTGCGCTTGCCGAGTTCTATGCCGCGCTCAAGCATGACGGCATTCTTATCCTCGACCAGCGTAACTACGACGCCATTCTCGACCGCGGCTTCAGCACGAAGCACAAGTATTATTACTGCGGCGACCAGGTGACGGCCGAGCCGGAACATGTCGATGATTCACTGGCACGCTTCCGTTACACGTTCCCCGACGACAGTGTCTATCACCTGAACATGTTCCCGTTGCGCAAGGCCTATACGCGGCGGCTGATGCATGAGATCGGTTTCCAGAAGGTCGTCACCTACGGTGATTTCGAAGAAGAGTACAAAGACGAGGATGCCGACTTCTTCATTCACGTTGCGGAGAAAACCTACAATGACGAGTAAATCGAACGCTGTCGCTCAGGCAGAAGCCTATTACGACAGTCCGGATGCGGACTCGTTCTACTTCACTATCTGGGGCGGTGAGGACATCCATATAGGGATGTACAAGGACGATAACGAGCCGATTATCCCCGCGAGCCATCGCAATGACGAGACGCTGGCATCGATGCTCGATGGCATCGATGCGAACACCGTCGTTCTCGACATCGGCGCGGGATATGGTGGCGCCGCGCGACATCTCGCCAAGACCTATGGCTGCAAGGTCATCTGCGTGAACATCAGCGAGAAGCAGAACAGCCTCAATCGCGAGCTGAACAAGAAAGCCGGCCTCGAGGACAAGATCGAGGTTCTTTATGGCGACTTCGAAGCCATTCCGGCCGAGGACAACGCCATCGACGTTGTGTGGTCGCAGGATGCGATACTGCACAGCGGCAACCGCCCGCGTGTACTCGACGAAGTGAAGCGTGTGTTGAAGCCCGGCGGCCAGTTCATCTTCACCGATCCGATGCAGTCGGATGATTGCCCGGATGGTGTGCTTCAGCCGATCCTCGACCGCATTCATCTCGAAACGCTGGGCAGCTTCGGCTTCTACGACAAGGAGCTGACGGCGCGCGGTTTCGAGAAGGCGGACGTCAAGGAGATGACGCACCAGCTTCGCCGCCACTATTGGCGCGTTGGCGAGGAACTCAAGGCAAACTATGAGCGCCTGACAAAGGGCTCGAGCACGACCTATCTCGACAACATGATCAAGGGGCTCGGCCACTGGGTCGATGGCGCGGACAAGGGCTATCTTGCCTGGGGCGTCATGCATTACCGCTTGGCAAAGTAAGCCGGGAGACCTAGATTTCCCGTTGCCGGAGCTTTTTCCGGCACTCAAGGATCGAATGATGACGCAGCCGGCTTACATGCAGGGCAACTGGTGGACCACCCGGAGGGTGGCCCCGTAACGTCGTCTGTTTTCGATCGTACCGGACAAGGCCGCCCCCTCTGGAGGCGGCCTTTTCGTTTGAGACATTTATCGGAAAGCGCTTCCAGCGGTGCGGCCTGGCCGGCAGCCAAGGAGAAGCGAGATGAATGCCTGTGTCAGCGAATCCTCCAGGGAGTTCGAGCTCGACGGTGTCGTGCCCTGGGGCAGGCGGCTTTGGGAGTATCGCGCATTTTTCGGACTTGGCGATCTTGCGTCCTGCGTCCCGGTGCTGGATGCGGGGGGTGGCCCTTCCTCCTTTGCAGCAGAGGCGGCAGGGGCGGGCCTTTCCGTTATCGCCGCCGATCCGGTTTATGCGTTGGAGCCCGGGGATATAAGCCAGCGCTTCGGGGAAACGGCGGACGCCATGCGAGCGGGAATGCGGCGAGCGTCCTATCGCTTCAACTGGAGCCAGTACGGTTCGGAAGCAGCCGTTCACAAGCTTCGGCGGGAGGCGCTGGACCTTTTTCTGGCGGACTTTGAAACGGGGAAAGCGCAAGGGCGCTATGTGCCGGCTTCACTGCCATTTCTTCCATTCAATGATGGCTCTTTCCGTCTCGCGCTCGTCTCGCATCTGCTGTTTCTCTACGGAGACGATCTCGACTTCGGCTTTCATCTCGCCGCGCTCCGCGAGTTGTTGCGCGTTGCAGGAGAAGTGCGGGTTTTCCCGCTGGTCAATCTGGACGGATTACCATCGAGCCATCTGCCGGGCATCGTGAACGAACTAAGGCGGTATGGTGCCGAAGTTGACCTCGTTCCGGTGCCATTTGAATTTCAGAAGGGCGCGACGCGAATGCTCCGTGTGCGCCGTGCCTAGAGCTTTTCGGAGGAGAGGAAGTCATCGATGGCAGCAAGCACTTCCGGCTCGTCGAGGAACGGCGCGTGGCCCCGGTCCTTTGCGACCACGCTCTTCATGGCGGGGTTGGCTTCGGTCATGCGGGTCACGATGCCGGGGGTCAGGATGTCGGAGTTCTCTCCACGTATGGCGAGAAGCGGCATCTGGGAGAGCGACTTGAACTGAGGCCAGAGGGTGGGGATTTCGCCCTTCGACGCCTCCAGTCCCTTGCGCATGGCTGTGCCGATCTTCGGATCGTAATCCATCTTCGGTGCGGCATGTTCTTCCGCGAAGGTGCGGTGCGCGAATGTGCGCCAGGCTTCGGCGGACAGGTTCGGGAATTCACGCTCGTTCATCATGCGAAGCTTCACGGCGGCTTCGTCCCATGTTTTGGGTGTTTCCATGACGCCGACATAGCTGGCGATGCGCGCAATGCCTTTGGGCTCCACCTCGGGGCCGATATCGTTCAGTACTGCGGCCCTGATGACGTTTGGCCGGAAGGCGGCAAGCGCCATGATGATGAGGCCGCCGCGCGATGTGCCGACAAAGACGGCCTGACCGATGCCGGCGGCGCCCATCAGGTCGAGGGTGTCCATCATCTCATGAACTGGCGTGTAGTCCGACCAGTTGTCGCAATAACCGGAGCGGCCGCGGCCGCGCAGGTCCGGGCAGATGACGCGGCGGGCCGCCGACAGATGTTCGGCAAGCGGTTCGAAATCTTTCGAGTTTCGCGTCAGACCGGGAAGGCAGATGACCGGCGTACCGGGCGCCGTGCGCTCGCCGTAGTCTCGTGCGTAGAGCTTCAGTCCGTCCTGACTTGTGTAAAAAATGTCACGATGAGAGGGCGGCATGGAGAGGGCTCCGCGAATATGGGCGTGGATCATGGTGGAGAGGGGCAGCCCCCGCAAGCCCCGAAGATGATGCGCTCTAGTTGTCCCCCGCTTCGACAACGGGCGCCATCGCGCCTTCCGCGGGCGTGGCCATCGGCACAGGCGCATTCGACGCTGGCGTTACGACCGGTGAGGAGAGGGAAGGCGGCGCAAGCGGGACATTCGATGGGCTCGGCGAGGGAGCAGGCGTCGTGATCGGTGTCGCGCCGCCGTAGCGAATGAGGTCCGCTTCTATGCGCACAGGTTCCGGCTGGCCGCTCAAGCGCCCGCGATAGACTTCGAGATTTTCCATCACGCGCTGGACGTAGTTGCGTGTCTCGGAAAAGGGGATGCTCTCGATCCAGTCGATCGGATCGACGGCCGTCGATCGCGGATCGCCATACTCTCTTACCCATTGGCGGACGCGCGATGCGCCAGCGTTATAGGCGGCGATGCTCATGATGTAGGAGCCGGAAAATTCATTTTCCACGAGATCGCCGAGGTGGGCAGCGCCGAGCGTCGCGTTATAAACGGGATCGGTGAGCCTTGCGGAAGAATAGGGCAGGCCGACCTGCCCCGCGACCATGCGCGCCGTGCGCGGCATGAGCTGCATCAAACCGCGCGCACCTGCCGGGCTTAGTGCTTGCGGGTCAAATTCGCTCTCTTGCCGTGACAGGCCGTAGACCAGAGCCGTTTCGACGGGTGGTCCGCGGTGCGCCCATTTCGGCATGGCTTCCGTCGGATAGGCATAGTCGGTGAGCACTATGTTGCGGAGTGCGGCAGACTTTGCGATGCGCAGAGAGAGCTTGCGGTCACCGAAGGAGAGCGCGAGATCGGAAAGGACGGCGATCTCGGCGGGATCGTCGATGATGTCCGCAAGATGCAGCATGAATGTCCAGCGGGTTCTCTCCCGATCAATGTCCTGCAAAATGTGTGCGGCATGGACGAGCTCGCGGCTGTCGAAGCGTTTCTTTACGTCGCCGGTTCGCGCGGGCGTTCCCGGCAGATGGAGCTTGCCGTCGCTGCCGCTGGATGCGAGGGCGGCGGTCGCGAGCTGCCCGTAGAAAGTTGTCGGGTAGGTAGCGGCCTGCCGGTAATAGGTGGCGGCATTTTCCTTGTCGCCCGATGCGGAAGCCGCGCGGCCCGACCAGTATTCCGCGCGCGATTTGCTGATCGGCGTCGAGACGCCGCCACTGAGCTTGCGGAAATGCGCAAGAGCGGTTTCCGGCCTGTTCAGATATTGAAGGCCGATCCAGCCGGCCATGAATTCGGCTTCCGCGAAATCGACACCTTCGGTGAGGCCGTTGCCGGCCGCGATCTTGTAGGCCTGCTCATAGAGCCCCTCAGACATAGCCTTGCGGGCGAGAATCTTGCGTTCCACCCACCAACTGCCGGGCCGCACCATCTTGTGCGGTTCGGTGGGGGCCGTGAGAAGGAGTGGCAGGGCGGTATGCTCATTGCCACGACGGCGCTCATATCGCACCTGATCGTAAAGAAGTCCGGCATCTGTCCGCAGGGATGCGGGCACTTGCGAAAGGGCAGAGGGAGCCTTGCTCGACCCGGCGATGAACTGGATGCGGGCGTCGGCAAGGGCGCGTTCAGCCTGCCCAACCAGCGCAGCTGTGGTGCGGGCGTCGCCAGTGCGCTGTTCCCAGAGAAGGCGGGCAAGGCGCGCTTGCTGTGCTTCGGTATTCAGATAGCGGCCATAGGCGGCCAGGATTTCTCTTTGCCGGGAAGAACTGAAGTCGTTCTCGATCCATGCGCGACGGATCCATTCGGCGCCTTCGTCCTGACGGCCGGCCTCGAGGAGCGTCTTGCCATATCGGATACGGCCCTCGCCCGTCCTTGGCGGATGCTCGACAAACCAGGCGATGATGTCCTCGCCCGACATCGGGTAGGCGAGAAGAGCTTTTTCTGCCCGAATTTCCAGAATGTAGAGCCGCGGCCAGTCGGGATTCTGCTCCATGAAGGCGACGATTTCGGCAAAGGTCGCCGTACTGGAATCGGAGAGAAGCCGGGTCCAGACGATGAGCTTTGCAGCCGTCGGGTCGCTTATCTGGGAGCGGAAACGGCTGGCCGAAACCCAGTTGCCGCGGTCGACCTCGTCGAAGGCGGCGCGTGCGGCCATCATGTCCGCTGCGCTCAGACCGGAGAAGGTGCCCGCTGTGGCGGTCGGTGCCTTTGGAGCCGCAAGGGGCTCCGAGGCGCTTGCCGTCTGGAGCTGGGTGCCTCCGGGACGAGGCAGGGGCAGCGTGGCTGAAGCCTCCGCGGAAACCGCGCAAGCGGAAAAGGCCGCTGCCGCCATGGCAGCCGCGAGGCGAGGAAGTCTGAAGCTGGAATCAGTCCGCAAGGCGCAAACCCGATACAAAGTTTCCGAACCGCTCTCAGGCCAGCCCGGCGGGGGGCCTTGGGTTCGTCAATCGCGCAGTAAATCTGGCGTGAAACGCCGCAACGCTCAGATATTCCACCATTGAGTCTACTCATGTGCTAACACGCGCCGCAATAGGTCATATGCGCCGGAACCGGCGGTTTCTTGCCGGGTTTGTCGCTTATGGTTATCTTGCGCGCCTTCGGGAGCACCCCATCCGCACAAATCGGGGAAACGGAGCCTAAAGCCATGTTCAAGGGATCGTTCGTCGCACTCATTACACCGTTCAAGGGCGGCAAGGTGGATGAGGCTGCGTTCGTCAAACTGGTGGAATGGCAGATCGAGCAGGGCACCCACGGCCTTGTTCCCTGCGGGACGACGGGTGAATCGCCGACGCTTTCCCATGACGAGCACAAGCGCGTTGTGGAACTCTGCATCGAAACGGCGCGGGGCCGCGTGCCCGTGATCGCCGGGGCGGGGTCGAACAACACCGTTGAAGCTATTGAGCTGACGGCCTTTGCCAAGGAGGCGGGCGCGGATGCCGTGCTCAGCGTGACCGGCTATTACAACAAGCCGTCACAGGAAGGCATCTACCAGCATTTCAAGGCGGTGAACGACGCGGTCGATATTCCGATCATCCTCTACAATATCCCCGGGCGAACCATCGTGGATATTTCGCTTGAAACCATGACGCGGCTCTTTGCGTTGAAGAATATCGTGGGTGTGAAGGATGCGACGGCGAACCTTGTGCGGGTGAGCCAGCAACGCCAGATGATGGGAGCGGATTTCTGCCAGCTTTCGGGCGAGGATGCGACCGCGCTCGGGTTCAATGCGCATGGCGGCGTGGGCTGCATTTCCGTCACGGCGAATATAGCGCCAGCGCTTTGTGCGGAATTCCAGCAAGCAACGCTTGCAGGAGACTTTGCCAAGGCGCTTGAAATCCAGGATCGGCTGATGCCGCTTCACACGGCGCTGTTCCTCGATCCGAACCCGGCGCCCGCCAAGTATGCGGCAAAGCTGCTGGGCTTCTGCGAGAACGAGTTGCGGCTGCCGCTGGTGCCGGCCAGTTCCGGGACCGAGGAAAAAGTGCGCAGCGCCATGCAGCATGCTGGCCTGCTTAATTGACGCGCCAGAGATCGGCGGCGAGCTAGAAATCGGGGAGCAATGTCCTCCAAGAGCGGTGGCGCCAAACGGAAGGCCGTGGACGGCCAGAAGATCATTGCGGATAACCGCAAGGCGCGCTTCAACTACAGCATAGGCGAGACTTTCGAGGCTGGCATCGAGCTCAAGGGTAGCGAGGTGAAGTCGTTGCGCGTGGGACAAGGGAGCCTCAACGAGGCTTATGCCCAGGCGACGCGCGACGGCGAGATAATGCTCGTGAACGCCTATATCCCCGTCTATCTGCAGGCCAACCAGTTCAATCACGAGACGCGGCGGCCCCGCAAACTCCTCCTGAACAGGCGCGAGATCGACAAGCTGATTGCAGCCATTCAGCGGCAGGGCATGACCATCGTGCCCTTGCGGATGTATTTTACCGATCGGGGGCTCGTTAAGGTCGAGATCGGGCTCGCGCAGGGCAAGAAGCTCGCCGACAAGCGCGAGACGCTGAAGGAACGGAGCTGGGAGCGCGACAAGGCACGGCTGCTCAGGGAAAAAGGCTGAAAGCCATGAGCGAGGACGGAAGCGGCGAAGGCCCGGTCGGACGGATCAAGGAAAAGCTGATCCGTTCCAAGCAGAAGACGGCGGAGGAAGGCCGGCATCTGACCGGCACGCCAGACAAGGCCCATGTGCGCCGACTGCCGCCCGGACAGAACCTCGTCAAGAAATGGCCGGTGCTCGACCTCGGCATCCAACCCGATATTCCGAAGCAGGAATGGTCGCTTGAGGTCACGGGGCTTGTCGCCAATCCTGCCAACTGGAATTTCGAGGATTTTCTCAAGCTGCCGCAATCGCAATTCACGAGCGACATTCACTGCGTCACGACCTGGAGCCTTTACGACAATCGCTGGGATGGCGTGGCGGCGCGGACGATCCTCGAACTCGTGCAGCCCCATTCCGAGGCGCGTCATGTGATCTTTCACGCTCATGACGGCTACACCACCAATATCAGGCGGGAGGTCTTCGAAGAGCCGGACGTCATCATTGCGCATAGCTGGGAGGGAAAGCCGCTGAGCCGCGAGCATGGCGGGCCTGTGCGCGCCGTGGTGCCGAAGTGGTATTTCTGGAAGAGTGCGAAGTGGCTGCGGGCGATCGAATTCAGCGATGTCGACAAGCCTGGCTTCTGGGAACAGAACGGCTATCACAATGAAGCCGACCCCTGGAAGGAAGAGCGCTACAGCTAGCGTTCTTCAATCGCCGATATGCGCGCGCACCGCGCGGAAAACATCGTGAAACATCTCTGGCGTGAGGCGGCGCGTATTCGTGTTGTAGCGCGAGCAGTGATAGCTGTCGAAAAGACGGAGCCCTGAGCCCAGATCATGCTGCGCGCCATGACCGAAGACGGCGGTGCTTTTCTTCACACCCCGAGCCGAGAGGACCGCATCATGCGCGATGCGGCCAAGCGCGAGGATAACTTCCAGGTTCGGTAGCGCAGCGATACGCGCCTTGAAGAACCCGAGACAGGTTTTTGCTTCGGCGGGTGTTGGCTTGTTCTGGGGCGGCACACAGCGCACGGCGTTGGTGATCATCGTATCGACGAGTTCGAGCCCGTCATCGGGACGCGCATCATAAGTGCCGCGGGCAAAGCCGAATTCGAGAAGTGTTCCGTAAAGCAGATCGCCCGCGAAATCGCCCGTGAAGGGACGGCCCGTACGGTTCGCGCCCTGAACACCCGGCGCCAGACCGACAACCAGCAGGCGCGCCTTCTCGGTGCCGAAAGACGGGACGGGCGCGTTGAACCAATCGGGATGGGCGGCCTGGTTCGCCTCGCGATAGGCGACAAGCCGGGGACAGAGCGGACAGTCGAGCGGTGCTTCGGCTTCGAAAGAAATGAGGGAGGCGCGATCAGGCACGTGCCGGCCGTCCGAGGTCTTCATCCTCGTCGTCATAATAGCCGTCGCCGTCATTGCGGACCGGCGCGGTGGCGGGGCGGTCCGAATGGCTGCGGCCGACAATGTCGCGAAGTGTTTCAAGGTCGATGAACTGATCAGCCTGGCGGCGGAGTTCGTCGGCAATCATGGGCGGTTGGCTGCGCATGGTCGAGACGACTGTCACGCGTTTGCCGCGCCGCTGGACCGCATCCACGAGGCGACGGAAATCTCCATCGCCGGAGAACAGAACCAGATGGTCGAGCTTGTCGGCGATTTCGAGCGCGTCGATGGCGAGCTCTATGTCCATATTTCCCTTGATGCGGCGGCGGCCGTTTGCGTCGGTGAATTCCTTGGCCGGCTTGGTGACGACGGCATAGCCGTTGTAGTCGAGCCAGTCGATCAGGGGCCGCAGCGGCGAATATTCCTGATCCTCAAGAAGCGCGGTGTAGTAAAAGGCGCGGACAAGCGTACCTTTTTCTCGAAAATGGCTGAGGAGACGCCTGTAATCGATATCGAAGCCGAGACCGCGGGCCGCTGAATAAAGGTTTGCACCGTCAATGAACAGAGCGACACGCTCATGCGGATAAAAGATCATTCATTCACTCCCGGACCCAAGGGCCCTTACAACAATAAATACCGGCAACAAAAATACGGGCACAGGTCCGGCAAGCCGAACCGGCGAAAGAGGAATATGACCGAAGCTCATGATTCCGCAAGTTAACGGGCCATCCACGTTGTGCATTCGGGAAACCATGCGAGGCCGTCATGTCTGACCGGATCTTGGTGGCTCTTGGCGGCAACCAACCGAGTGTGCAGGGGCCGCCAGCAGCGACATTGCGCGCCGCGCTGGCGATGATGCCGGGCTTCGGTGTCAAAGTGGTGTCGGTCGCGCCATTTTACCGGACACCGGCGCTGGCAGGTTATATACAGCCTGATTACGTGAATTCGGTGGCTTTGATCGAGGCGGCCGATCCCCCCGACGCGCTGCTCGACAAGCTGCACCGTATAGAGGCCTTGTTCGGGCGTGTTCGCCGGGAGCGGTGGGCACCGCGACCGCTCGATCTCGATCTTCTCGATTTTCGGGGTGAAGTGGTGCTTGCCGAAGGCCCCCGAGGCGCCGATGCCGGGGCAGGGCCACTGCCGCTTGCGCTTCCTCATCCGGGCATCGCGGCGCGTGGCTTCGTTCTGCTTCCGCTTCGCGATGTGGCGCCTGACTGGCGCCACCCGGTAACGGGAAAGAGCGTCGGGGAACTGATTGCCGCGCTGCCCGAAGCCGAAGTACGGGCGATCCGGCCCCATAAAGGCTGAAATCGTCGCAGTTTGGGCCGTAAGAGCCTGTTCCGGCTTGCTTTATGCGGTCTCACCCCCTACATACAGGCCAAATCACTATCCTGCATACCGGAGTTCCAAATGGCCCGCGTGACCGTTGAAGATTGCGTCGACAAGGTGCCCAACCGATTTGAGCTGGTTCTGCTCTCGGCGCACCGCGCGCGCGCCATGTCGGCTGGCGCGGAATTGACCGTTGACCGCGACAACGACAAGAACCCTGTCGTGGCGCTCCGTGAAATAGCGGAAAAGACGGTTACCCCGGAAGATCTCCGCGAAGACCTTATCGGCAGCTTGCAGAGCCGCGTCGAGACGGAAGAGCCGGAAGTCGAGAACATGCAGCTTCTCATGTCCGGTGAGGCGGCGGCCGAGGTGCAGGATACGTTCGGTTCCGCAGAAGACGGTGGCGAGCGGATGAGCGAGGAAGACCTTCTTCGCGCGATCCAGACCCAGATCGACTCACCGCAGCAAAAATCGGCAGATGCGGACGAAATGGACGGGGAAGACTGAGCCAGGGCGAGCAAGGCCGGATTAGACGGCCTCAGGCCCAGACGTCATTCGGTTTAAGCGCCGCCCGGCCGTAAGGTGAGGGGCGGCGTTTTTCGTTTGAGCGAGGCGTTTCCCGTGAGCACGTTAGGAAGTTTGCAAGAGAGGACGACGGAGAATTTCAGGCATGTTGCGTCAGTATGAGCTCGTCGATCGCGTGCTCGGCTACGATCCGAAAGCGGACGAAGCCCTGATCAACCGTGCCTATGTCTATGCCATGAAGCAGCATGGCAGCCAGAAGCGCGCCAGCGGCGACCCCTATTTTTCCCATCCCATCGAAGTGGCCGGTATTCTGACCGACCTCAAGCTCGACACCGCGACTATTGTGACAGCGCTGCTGCACGATACGATCGAGGATACGGGCTCGACGATGGACGAACTGACGAAGCTTTTCGGCTCACAGGTCGCAGGGCTGGTCGATGGGGTGACCAAGCTCACCCGGATCGAGCTCACCTCGGAACGCTCCAAGCAAGCGGAGAACTTCCGCAAGTTCCTGCTCGCGATGTCGAACGATATCCGCGTATTGCTCGTGAAGCTTGCCGACCGGCTTCACAACATGCGGACGCTGCATTTCATTTCCTCGGCGGAAAAACGTCAGCGCATTGCGCTTGAGACGATGGAAATCTATGCGCCGCTGGCCGGCCGCATGGGTATCCAGGAAATTCGCGAAGAGCTGGAAGATCTGGCCTTCAAGGAGCTTAACCCCGAAGCGCGCGAAGCCCTGATAAAGCGGCTCAACGAGTTTCGTGAGGCAAGCGGCGACTCGGTCAAGAAAATCGCGAAGGAAATCCAGACGAAACTCGAAGAAGGCGGGCTTTCCTGCGAGGTGCTGGGTCGTGAGAAGCGACCCTATTCGATGTGGCGCAAGATGGAGCGGCGCGCCATTTCGCTTGAACAGCTTTCCGATATTTTCGGCTTCCGCGTGATCGTGGACGAGGTGCCCGACTGCTACACCGCTGTCGGTGTTCTTCATACCAACTGGCGAATGGTGCCGGGCCGTTTCAAGGACTACATCTCGACGCCGAAGGCGAACGGCTATCGCTCGATCCACACGACGATGATCGGACCACAGAAGAAGCGCGCCGAAGTGCAGGTTCGCACGCGCAAGATGCACGAGATTGCCGAATACGGTATTGCCGCGCACTGGATCTATAAGGAAGGCCCGGGCGCGGATGCATCGGGCGAATTCGCTGCCACGTTCCACTGGTTGCGCCAGCTGATCGAGATGCTGGAACATGGTGCTTCGCCGGAAGAGTTTCTGGAGCATACGAAGCTCCAGATGTATTCCGATCAGGTTTTCTGTTTCTCGCCGAAGGGTCTTCTGATCACGCTGCCACGGGGCGCAACACCTATCGATTTTGCCTATGCGGTGCATACCGACATTGGGGATACCTGCGTCGGCTGCAAGATCAACGGACGCCACATGCCGCTGCGCACGAAGCTCGAAAATGGCGATGAGGTCGAGATCATCCGCTCGCAAGCCCAACGGCCTTCACCCGCCTGGGAAGCCTTCGTGGCGACGGGCAAGGCGCGTTCCGCGATCCGCCGCTCGATCCGCGCGACCAAGCAGGCAGAGTTCAGCCGCCTCGGCAGGCAGATCGTGAAGAGCGCCTTCGAAGCCGCGGGCAAGGACGGAAGCGACACGATCCTGGAACGTGCATTGGGCCCGCTTCGCAAGCCCGACCTTGACGAACTGATGGCTGCCGTGGGCGATGGAACGCTGAGCGCACATCAGGTGTTGCAGACGGTTTATCCTGCAGAGCAGCCGAAAAACGGGCGCAAGAGGCCGATCAAAGGCAACGGCAAGGATGACAATGATAGTGCGGTGCGCGTAACGGGCCGCGCGGCGGGGCTTGCCATCGGCTTTGCCCCCGAGATGTTCCCGCTGCCAGGGGAGCGCATTGTGGGCATCATGATGCCGGGAGAGGGGATCACGATCTATCCAATCGACGCGCCTGCACTCGAAGAGTTCGATGGCGAAACGATGCGCTGGATCGATGCAACCTGGGATGTCGACCCCGAGCATCCGCAGACCTTTCCGGCGCGTCTACGTGTGACTACGAAAAACGAGGTGGGTTCCCTCGGACATATCGCCACGTTGATCGCCGACTATGGCAGCAACATCTCAAATCTTTCGCTCGCGCAGCGCGACATGGATTTTTACGACATCCAGATCGATCTCGATGTGAGAGACCTCAAGCATCTGACGCGCATCATGTCCGCGCTGAATGGACTTTCCTGCGTCAACACAGTCATCCGTCCGCGGCGTTAAGAGGACGGCTCCTTTCCATATTTGAAGCCGGTGAAGATAAAGACATGGATCAAGAAAAGGTTCTGAAGGAGTTCGAGAAGGCGGGGGCTCTCCTCCGCGGGCATTTCATTCTTTCCTCCGGGCTTCACAGTCCGGTTTTTCTGCAGAAGGCCCTCGTTTTCATGAACCCGGCGCGGACGTCCAGGCTGTGCAAGGCGCTTGCGAAAAGAATTACGGAAGAGGTCGATGGCCCTGTCGATGCCATTGTTTCGCCCGCAGTTGGGGGCATTATCCCCGGTTATGAAACGGCGAGGCACATGAAAGTGCCCGCCATGTATGTGGAACGGGAGAACGGCGAGTTCGCGCTCCGGCGTGGTTTCGAGCTCAAGAAGGGCATGCGCGTTGTGATGGTCGAGGACATCGTGACGACGGGACTTTCGTCGCGCGAATGCATTGCATCGATCCGCAAGACGGGTGCCAGAGTAGTGGCGGCAGCCTGCCTGATCGACCGCTCGGGCGGGAAGGCGAAGGTGGGCGTGAAGCTCATCTCGCTGGCCAAGATTGCCATTCCGGCCTATCCGGCGGACAAGTTGCCGAAAGAGCTCGCCGCCATGCCGGCCGTGAAGCCGGGAAGCCGTCATCTGGCCTAAAGGAGCGTTACTCGTTGTTTCGCCGCCGCGTAGAGCTGCATCCGATTCAGAAACTGAGGGAAATCTTCTGGCCCCGTTCGGGCTGGAAGCGCACCCTTCAGTACGGGTGGCGCCGTGTCTGGCGGCTTTCGGGTACGCCGCATGCGATTGCTCTCGGGGTCGCCGCGGGTGCCTTTTCGTCCTGCACTCCCTTGTTCGGCTTCCACATTCTGCTTGCGATGCTGATCGCCTGGGTGTTGCGCGGAAACCTGATCGCGAGCGCCATCGGCACCTTTATCGGCAATCCTCTGACTTTCCCGGCGATCTGGTTCGTCGTCTACGAGACGGGCCGCTACATACTGGGGACGCCGGTGGCGGCAAATCCGGACGTTGCCGAAACGCTGCAACGCGCTCATGCCTTTGACATGGTTCTGCCGCTTCTCGTGCCGCTCACGGTCGGCGCAATCCCGGTCGGAATCGTTCTCGGATGCGTTTCCTATGTCCTTGCACGAAGCGGGGTCGAGGCCTATCAGGCGCAAAGGCGCAAGTTGCTTGCGGAGCGCGTACTCTTGCGCAGCAGCACGACCGAGCAAGCCCGGCCGGAACAGGCCGGTCAGCCGGGACCGGCTGAAACAAGGCGAGGAGACATGATATGAGCGGGAATGAGCCTGGATATCTGCGGCTCGGCGTCAATATCGATCATGTGGCGACGATCCGTAACGCGCGCGGCGGCGAACACCCGGACCCTGTGCGGGCGGCGAAACTTTCAGCCGCAGCAGGCGCGGACGGCATAACGGCACATTTGCGTGAGGACCGCCGGCATATCCGGGACGGCGATATTGCGCGGCTCAAGGACGATGTGGGGCTGCCGCTCAACCTCGAAATGGCCGCAACGCCGGAAATGCTGAGCATCGCGCTTCGGCACCAGCCCCATGCCTGCTGTATCGTGCCGGAACGGCGTGAGGAAGTGACGACCGAAGGCGGGCTCGACGCGGCGGGGCTTCACAACCATCTGAAGCCCATCGTGGACCGGCTCCGCGAGGCAGATATCCGCGTTTCGCTCTTCATCAATGCCGACAGGAGACAGCTCGAAGCAGCTGTATCGCTGGGCGCGCCAGTGGTGGAGCTGCATACCGGCGCCTATTGCGAAGCTGCTTTTGCCCGTGAAAACGCGAAGCGGGATGCAGAGCTGGCGCGGCTTGCCAAGGCGGCGCGCGACGGCGTGGCTCTCGGTCTGGAGGTCCATGCGGGCCATGGCCTGACCTTCGATACGGTCGACCCCGTTGCCGCGATGCCCGAACTGGCCGAACTCAATATCGGCCACTTCCTGATAGGAGAGGCGATCTTCATCGGCCTTGAAGCGAGCATCCGAAAGATGCGCACCGCGATGGACGAGGCCCGTGGCGGCGCGCGCGCCGTGAAAACGAAAGACCAGGCATGATCATCGGTATCGGCAACGATCTCGTCGACATCAGGCGGGTCGAGAAAACCCTGGAGCGTTTTGGCGACCGCTTCGTCGAGCGCATTTTCACGGATATCGAGAGGCGGAAATCAGAGGCGCGGCGGATGCGGGCAGCCTCCTATGCAAAGCGTTTCGCGGCCAAGGAAGCCTGTTCCAAGGCGCTCGGAACGGGCTTCAGGCGGGGCGTTTTCTGGCGGGATATGGGGGTTGTGAACCTTCGCGGCGGGCAACCGACCATGGCGCTCACCGGCGGCGCGCTGATCCGGCTCGCCGAGATCACGCCCGAAGGCATGGAGCCCGTCATCCATCTCACGATTACCGACGACCACCCGCTGGCGCAGGCTTTTGTGATCATTTCGGCCGTTCCGAGAGGCTGATCGGCAGGGGGAGACGGCGCGACGGATTGTGGTAAGGTCCGCCGTTTTTCGGGGGAGCCGAGGGCGATGAGCAGGAGTTGGAAGATGGCGATGAGCGAAAACGCTAAAAAGCTGCGGGGCAGCTCCTGGGCTGAAAATGCCCGGACGATTGCCTATGCGCTGCTGATTGCGCTGTTCATCCGGGCCTTCTTCTTCCAGCCCTTCTATATCCCGTCCAGCTCCATGGAATCCACGCTGCTGATCGGCGACTACCTCTTCGTTGCGAAGTACAGCTATGGCTATTCCAAGCACTCGCTGCCCTTCTCGCCGCCGCTCTTCAGCGGGCGCATTGCGGGCGACGATCCCGAGCGCGGCGACATCGTGGTGTTCAAGCAGCCGACCGACAATCACACCGATTTTATCAAGCGTGTCATAGGCTTGCCGGGCGACACCGTTCAGATGAAGGAGGGTGTGCTCTACCTGAACGACAAGGCCGTGCCGCGCGCGCGTGTCGATGATTTCATCTATCGCGACCCGGCGGGCAATGTGCGCCGAATTCCGCAATACCGCGAAACGCTGCCGAATGGCGTCTCCTACATCACGCTCGACATGATGAGGGACAGCGTATGGGACAATACGGGCCTCTATATCGTGCCGCAGGGTCACTATTTCATGATGGGCGACAATCGCGACAATTCCAGCGACAGCCGCGTGCCCGACGTGGTTGGCTATGTGCCTTTCGAGAACCTCGTGGGGAAGGCCGAGATCATCTTCTTCTCCGCGAATGGAAGCGCGTCGTTCTGGGAAGTCTGGAAATGGCCGTGGGCTATCCGCTGGGACCGGATCGGCAAATGGGTGGAGTGAGCGCCAAACTCGAAAAGAGATTGGGCCATGAATTCAATGAGTTGGGCCTCCTTTCTCAGGCTCTGACACATCCGAGCGCAGAGGGCGCGAACTACCAGCGCTTTGAATTTCTCGGCGACCGGGTGCTGGGGCTCGTGATCGCGGACTGGCTGATGCGCGATTTTGCGGATGCCGACGAAGGCGAATTGGCCATCAGATTCAATGCGTTGGTACGCAAGGAAGCCTGCGCGGAGGTGGCCGGACGGCTCGATCTCGGCACCCATATCGTCATGGGCGCGGGAGAAGAAAAAGCCGGGGGAAGGCGGAAAGCCGCTATTCTCGGTGACGTATGCGAGGCCGTGATCGCAGCGCTCTACCTCGATGGAGGGATCGAGCCGGCGCGCCGGATGATCGAGAAGGAATGGGCCTATCTTCTTGAAAAATCAGGGAAAATCCGGCAAGACGCAAAGACGGCCTTGCAGGAATGGGCGCAGGCGCGCGGACATCCGCTGCCAAACTACGAACTGATCGCCCGGACGGGCCCGGACCATGCCCCGGAATTCACCGTCGAAGTCCGGGCAGGGAGCGCCAAGCCATTGCAGGCACGCGGAAATTCGAAACGGCAGGCAGAGCAGACAGCCGCACAGGCGATGCTCGAAGAGCTTGGTGTCTGGCCGGAACGGGGATAAGCCACCCCTCACTGTCATTGAAATGTCATTGAAACGTCACATGAACCACGAGTCAGAAACGAACACGGAAAAAGCGGGGACAACCCGGTGCGGCTTTGTCGCCATCATCGGTGCGCCCAATGCGGGGAAATCCACGCTGCTGAACCAGCTCGTCGGATCGAAGGTGGCGATCGTCACGCACAAGGTGCAGACGACGCGCGCGCGCATCCGCGGCATCGCCATGGAAGGCGATACGCAGATCGTCTTCGTGGATACCCCCGGTATCTTCAAGCCGAAGCGCCGCCTCGACAGGGCGATGGTGGAGGCCGCCTGGGGCGGGGCGGGAGACGCCGACCTGATCGTGCTGATGGTCGATGTGGAGCGGGAGCGCGAGGAAGACCTCGAACAGATCATGGCGGGGCTTTCCACGCAGGGCCGGAAGGCGATCCTTGTACTGAACAAGATCGATGCGGTGAGCCACGATAAACTGCTGAAGATGGCGGCGCGGCTGAACGAAAGCGACATTTTCAGCCAGACCTTCATGATTTCGGCGCTATCGGGGAACGGGGTGGGCGACCTGCGCCGCTATATCGCGGAGCGGATGCCCGAGGGGCCGTGGCACTACCCCGAAGACCAGGCGGCGGATGTGCCGCTCCGCTCGCTCGCGGCGGAGGTGACGCGCGAGAAGCTGTTCCTCCGGCTGCATGACGAGCTGCCCTATTCGCTGACCGTCGAAACGGAAAGCTGGGAAACGAAAAAGGACGGCTCGATCCGCATCGCGCAGGTCATCTTCGTCGAGCGCGACAGCCAGAAGAAGATCGCGCTCGGCAAGGGCGGGCAGACGATCAAGACCGTCGGCCAGCTTGCGCGCGAGGAGCTGGAGCAGATGCTGGAAACGAAGGTGCATCTCTTTTTGTTCGTGAAGGTCCGCGAGAACTGGTCCGACGACCGCGAACGCTACCGCGAGATGGGGCTCGATTTCCCGAAGGAGTGAGGGCCCTCCGACGCAAGCTGTCAGGCCGCTTACCCCTCCCCGAAATTTGCTTCACTGACGTTCGCAATTTTCGACCCTCCCGCAGGGGGAGGGTGATCGCGCGACAGGGACTATCGCCGCTGCGCTCTCTCAGATCGACTTCTGGTTGACGCGGCGCGACAGCTCCTCCGCGCTTTCCTTGCGCTCGCTGTAACGGTCGACCAGATAGTCCGAGCGGTCGCGCAGGAGCAGCGTGAACTTCATCAATTCTTCCATGACGTCGACGATGCGGTCGTAATAGGCGGAAGGCTTCATGCGGCCTTCCTCGTCGAACTCCAGAAAGGCCTTCGGCACGGAGGACTGGTTCGGGATCGTGACGAGGCGCATCCAGCGGCCGAGCACGCGAAGCTGGTTGATGGCGTTGAAGGACTGCGAACCGCCGCTGACCTGCATGACGGCGAGCGTCTTGCCCTGGGTCGGGCGGACGGCGCCGAGCGACAGCGGTATCCAGTCGATCATCGCCTTCATGATGCCCGTCATGGCGCCGTGGCGCTCGGGCGAGCACCAGACCATGCCTTCCGACCAGGTGACGAGATCGCGCAACTCGACGACCTTGGGATGATCCTCGTCCGCATCGTCCGGCAGAGGAAGGCCGGAGGGATTGAAGGTGCGGGTCTCGGCGCCGAGACGGCGGAGAATGCGCGCGGCTTCTTCCGTCGCGAAGCGGCTGTAGGAACGCTCACGCACGGACCCGTAGAGCAGGAGAATGCGCGGCTTGTGCGTCGCGCGCTGCGCGGTGAAGAGGCGCTCCTCATCGACCGGGTTCAAGAGGGCTTCGTCGATATTGGGCAAAGTGCCGACGGGTTCAGACAATGCGCTTTCCTTCCTTGCCGATGATCACTTCACCGTCTTCCTTGACGAAAGGCGTGTTGCGGGAGATGCCGCAGGCAGGGCCGTGATAGATGATGGACAAGGCTTTCTCCTGTCAGGCGGCGCGGCGGCGCGGCTTTTCGAGGGCGGCGAGGGCGGCATCGACGATACGGATGACGGTCTGAGGCGCATCGGGATTGCGGCGGTAGCGCACCCATTGGGCATCGCGCCTGTCGATCACGAGGCCGGCCGATTTCAGGACGCCCATGTGCCGGGACATGCGCGACTGGGTCGCACCGAGCGCGCACATGAGATCGCAGACGCAATGTTCTCCGCCGCGCCAGACGATCTGCATGGCGCGGAGCCGGGTGGGCTCGGCAAGAGCAGCGAGGATTTGCGGGACATCGGACATTCGGCTTATGTTCCTTTGCGCTTATGCGTTAATCCGCATTTAGTTGGCGAGGCCGGCGAAGTCAAGGTCTTCAGGGATGGAGTGCGCCGATACGGGCATCGGGCTAGAATGTTCGCGGCATGAGAAGGACCGTCCTGAAAGGAAACCGGGCATGACCAGGGAGGGGATGGCGGCGAAGTTCAAGCCGCTGCTTGAACAGGAAGCGGGCGAGCTGAGAGCGCAATCGGAGACGAGTGCCTCCTCGCGCGCGACGGTGACGCTTGACCAACAGAGCGTGGGACGGCTTTCGCGGATGGATGCGATGCAGGCGCAGGCCATGGCGCAGGCGACCGAGCGGCGGCGGCACCTGCGGATACAGCAAGTGGAAGCCGCGCTGAAACGGATCGCGGAAGACGAATACGGCTATTGCCTGAGCTGCGGCGAAGAGATCGAGGAGAGGCGGCTTGTGAGCGATGCGGCCGCGCCGCTCTGCATCGGCTGTTCGCGAGGAGAAAATTGATCTAGTTTCCCTTGCTTACCCCTCCCCGGCGAAGAGCATGGAGTGAACGGCCCCACATGGATTGGCGTGACGAAGGGATCGTGCTGTCGGCACGCGCGCATGGCGAGACCGGCGCGATTCTCGAACTGTTCACGCGCGAGCAGGGGCGGCATCTTGGCCTTGTGCATGGTGGTGCGGGGCGGCGGATGCGCAGCGTGCTCCAGCCGGGCAACAAGCTCGCGGCGCATTGGCGGGCGCGGCTTTCCGAACATCTCGGCACCTATCAGGTGGAGCTCGTGCGGCCGCTTGCCGGCCTGCTGATGGACGATCCGCTGGCACTGCTGGGCCTGAGCGCGGCGAGCGCCGTTTGCGGCATCGTGCCGGAACGGGAGGGGCATCCGGCTCTTTTCGACGGCTATGAGGTGCTGCTTGAAACCATGCAGGACGAGGATGTGTGGCCGGCAATCTTCGTGCGCTGGGAGCTGGGGTTGTTGCAGGAACTCGGCTTCGGGCTCGACCTCACGCAATGCGCGGCGACGGGCGTGCGCGAAGACCTGATCTATGTCTCGCCCAAAAGCGGGGGCGCGGTGAGCCGCGAGGCGGGCGAGCCCTACAAGGACCGGCTGTTCCGGCTGCCGCCCTTCCTCATCGGTGCGCAAGCGGGCATGGCGACGAATGAGGATGTGGCAGAGGGCCTGAGGCTTACGGGACATTTTCTGGAGCGGCATCTCTTCGCGGCGCATGAGCGTCATCTGCCGGACGCGCGGATCAGGCTGATGGAGAAGATGGCGGCGAGGGCGGGGTGAGGGGCGAATCGCTGGTATATTGAGCCAGGCGTGTACGGGTGCCTGTTCGCTGGAGCCCCGCCCCGAAATTCGTTCGCTTGCGCTCTCAAATTTCGACCCTCCCCGAGGGGAGGGTGGGAAGCAAGACCAATTACCGAGAAGACCGACACATGACCAAGGCCGTTACGCCGCCCGAGCCCGAACACGAGATCAATCTGCGCGAGGCGCTGGAAGAGCGATATCTCGCCTATGCGCTTTCGACGATCATGCACCGGGCGCTGCCCGACGTGCGCGACGGGCTGAAGCCGGTGCATCGGCGCGTGCTGTTCGCGATGCGGCAGTTGAAGCTGGAGCCGGGACAGGGCTTCAAGAAATCCGCGCGCGTGGTCGGCGACGTGATCGGCCGCTATCACCCTCATGGCGACCAGTCGGTTTATGACGCGCTGGTACGCCTTGCGCAGGATTTTTCCGTGCGCTATCCGCTGGTCGACGGGCAGGGCAATTTCGGCAATGTGGACGGCGATAACGCGGCGGCCATGCGCTACACGGAAGCGCGGCTGACGGCGGTGGCGGCACTGCTGCTGGACGGGCTCGACGAAGACACGGTCGATTTCCGCGAGACCTATGACGGTGAGGACCGGGAGCCCATCGTGCTGCCGGGAGCCTTTCCGCAGTTGCTCGCGAATGGCGCATCGGGCATCGCGGTCGGCATGGCGACCAGCATTCCGCCGCATAATGCGGCCGAGCTTTGCGACGCGGCGCTGCACCTCATCAAATATCCGAATGCGCGGACGGAAAAGCTCGTCAGCTTCGTGCAGGGACCGGATTTCCCGACGGGCGGCATTATCGTGGAGCCGCGCGCGTCGATCATCGATGCCTATGAGACGGGTCGCGGCGGCTTCCGCGTGCGCGCGAAATGGGAAATGGAGGAACTGCCGCGCGGGCTCTGGCAGATCGTCATCACGGAAATTCCCTATCAGGTGCAGAAGTCCAAACTGGTGGAGAAGATTGCCGAACTCCTGCAGGCGCGAAAGCTGCCGCTGCTGGACGATGTGCGCGACGAGAGCGCGGAGGAAATCCGCCTCGTGCTTGTGCCCAAGGCGAAGACGGTCGAACCGGCCCATCTGATGGAATCCATGTTCCGGGCAACGGAACTCGAAAGCCGCTTCCCGCTGAACCTCAATGTGCTTTCCGCCGGACAGGTGCCGGGCGTGATGAGCTTGCGCGAGGTGCTTCGCTCCTGGCTCGAACATCGCAAGGAAGTGCTGGTGCGGCGCTCGCGCTTCCGCCTCGACAAGATCGAGAAGCGGCTGGAGGTACTCGAAGGATATCTCAAGGCCTATCTCAACCTCGACGAAGTGATCCGTATCATTCGCGAGGAAGACGAGCCGAAGCCCGCGCTGATGAAGCGCTTCAAGCTGACCGACAATCAGGCCGAAGCCATTCTCAACATGCGCCTGCGGAGCTTGCGCAAGCTTGAGGAAATGGAAATCCGTGGCGAACACAAGAAGCTCACCGCGGAGCAAAAGGAACTGAAGGCGCTGGTGCGCTCGGACAACAAGCTCTGGGAGCGCGTGTCCGAGGAGGTCAAGCAGGTCAAGGCGACTTTCGGCCCGAAGACGAAACTGGGCGCGCGGCGCACGCATTTCTCGGATGCGCCGGTGATCGAATATGTGCCCGTGGAGGCGATGATCGAGAAGGAGCCGGTGACGGTCGTCTGCTCGAAGAAGGGCTGGATCCGCACCATGAAGGGGCATGTGGGGCCGGACACGGAGATCAAGTTCAAGGAAGGTGACGGCGCGCGCTTCACGCTTCATGCGGAGACGACGGACAAGGTGCTGCTGTTTGCGACGGATGGGCGCTTCTACACGCTCGATGTCAGCAAGCTGCCGGGCGGGCGCGGACATGGCGAGCCGGTGCGCCTGATGATCGACCTCGACGAGAGCCGCGAGATCGTGGAGCTATTCGTGCACCAGCCGGGGCGGAAGCTCATTGTTGCGTCGCATGAGGGCAATGGCTTCATCGTGCCGGAGGATGATGTTGTGGCGATGCGGCGCGCGGGCAAGCAGGTTCTGAATGTAACGGGTACGGACGAAGCTGTGGTCTGCGAAGTGGTGCAGGGCGACCATGTGGCCGTGATCGGCGAGAACCGGAAGCTGCTGATCTTCCCGCTCAAGGAAGTAAACGAGATGACGCGCGGCAAGGGCGTGCGCCTGCAACGCTACAAGGATGGCGGGCTTGGCGACATCAAGACCTTCACGCTGAAACAGGGGCTCATCGCCTATGACCGCTCGGACCGGGCGCGGACCTTCGACACGCTGAAGGAATGGCTGGGGACGCGGGCGCAGGCCGGACGGCTGCCACCCAAGGGCTTCCCGGTGGGGCATAGCTTCGGCGGCGGGTTCGGCTCCGCGTGAGGGCGACGCTCAGTCGATGGTGACGGGTTCGCGGAGCTCGTATCCCCAATAGCGAAGGAAGAGAATGTAGTCGCCGGGCTTCACGCGGGCGGGATCGAGCGTGAGGGTGAATTCGCCGGAGATCGAGGTCTTGGCGTCGAGGTTGCCTTTCATCGGCACGTCGAGACAGGGCTCGTCATTGCGCTGCGACTGGACGAGGTTGTGATCTTCGTCCGCCACAAACCAGCGGAAAATATCGCATTGCGAGGGGAGCGAGAGCGGCATCGCCTCGTCCGTATTGTTCGCGAGCGTGACGGCGACATTGAGTGTCAGCGGGGCGTTTGCGGTCCAGGTTGCCGGCTGGGCGATGCGGGCGGTGACCTCCACCGGGTCGTTGAGCTCAACGCGGCCTGTCAGGACATAGAAGGCGATGACGCCGCTCATGGCCACGGCGACGAGGCCGAGGCGCATCATGTTGCTGCTTGCCTTTTCGGCAGCGCTTTCCGGACCGTTCCTGCTCATCCGAAACTACTACCGCCGAAGAAGACCCGGGGCAACCATGTTGCGAGGGAAGGGAAGCTCGCGATGACGGCGAGCGCGAGAAGCTGGAGCAGCACAAAGGGGATGGCGCCCTTGTAGATCTGCATGGTGGTAACGCTTTCGGGGGCGACACCGCGCAAATAGAAGAGGGCAAAGCCGAAGGGCGGCGTGAGGAAGGAGGTCTGGAGATTGACCGCCATCATGACGCCGAGCCAGACGGGGTTCACATCCATCATCAGCAGGATCGGCGCGACAATCGGCACGACGACAAAAATGATCTCGATGAAGTCGAGGAAGAAGCCGAGCACGAACATGATCAGCATGACGGTGAGAACCGCGCCGAAGGTGCCGCCGGGCATGGAGGTAAGGAACTCATGCACGGTGTCGTCGCCGCCGAGACCGCGGAAGACGAGGCTGAACAGCGCGGCGCCGATGAGGATCACGAAGACCATCGAGGTGATGCGCGCGGTCGATTGAGAGACCTCGGCGAGGACGCCGCTCTGCCAGAGACGGTAGACGGACGCCGCGAGGCCGATGACGATGCCGGCGATCAGGGCCCATGCGACCCAGATGCCCGCCATGTCGGTGGCGGAGATTTCGCTGCGGGCGGTGCGCAGATCCATGAAGGAGGTAAGGACGAGGAGTGCAATGAGGCAGAGGGCGGCAAGGCGCACGGCGCGCTTCATGCCGCCTGCGCGTTCGCCTGCAAGAAGGATCGAGCCGACGGCGCCGAGCGCGGCGGCTTCCGTGGGCGTCGCGATGCCGCCAAGGATCGAGCCCATGACGGCGACGATGAGCGCGATCGGCGGGATCAGGGCCCGCAGCGTCGCGCGGTATAGCTCGGCGGTGGAGATGGTGTCATCGACCGGCATGGCGGGCGAGGATTTCGGATCGAGAGCAGCGCGGAAGACCTGATAGAGGATGTAGAAGCCGACAAGCATGAGACCCGGCAGGAGCGCACCCGCGAAGAGGTCGCCGACGGAAAGGGTTTCGGGCGAGAAGATGCCCTGTTCGAGCTGCGCCTTCTGGTAGGAGTTGGCGAGCGTATCGCCGAGCAGCACGAGGACGATGGAAGGCGGGATGATCTGGCCGAGCGTACCGGCCGCCGCGATGGAGCCCGCAGCGAGCGAGGGATCGTAGCCGCGCCGCAGCATGGTGGGGAGCGCGAGCAGGCCCATCGTCACGACCGTCGCGCCGACAATGCCGGTGGAGGCGGCGAGCAGGGCACCGACGATCGATACGGAAAAGCCGAGGCCGCCGCGCAAGCGCCCGAAAAGGCGTCCCATATTCTCAAGCAGTTCCTCGGCGACCTTTGAGCGCTCCAGCATGGTGCCCATGAAGACGAAGAGCGGCACGGCGATGAGCACGTCGTTCGTCATGTTGCCGTAGATGCGCTGCGGAAGCGCGGCCATGAAGCCGAAATCGAAGACGCCGAAGGCCATGCCGATGAGGCCGAAGGCAAGCGCGATACCTGCCAGCGTGAAAGCGACGGGGAAGCCCGTGAGCAGCACCGCGCAGGCGGCAACGAACATCAGGACATCGAGGGATTCGCGAAGATCCATTTGGGCGGGCGCGCTTTCAGAGGATGGGCGAGGCTTCTTCCGCGGGCTGTTCGGCCCCGGAAAGAATGCGCAGCGCGTGAATGACGGTCGAAAGGCCCTGAAGGGCGAGAAGGACGGCGAAGACGAGGATCACGCTTTTCAGGAGATAGACGCCCTGAATGCCGCTCGTCTCGCGGCTGCCTTCGCGCACTGCCCATGAGGCTTCGACATAGGGGAAGGAGACGTAGAAGATGAGAAAGCAGACAGGCCAGAGCAGAAAGAGCGTGCCGAGGAGATCGATCCATCCTTTCGTTGCGGGCGGCATGGTGCGGTAGAAAACGTCGACGCGAACATGGGCGTTATGGAGAAGCGTGTAGCCCGCGACGACCATGAACATGACGCCGTGCATGTAGACGATCGACTCCTGCGCCCAGATGGAGCCGACGCCGAAGACATAACGCTGGAGCACGACGACGAACTGGACGAGCACCATTGCAAGTGCGAGCCAGGAAAAGATGCGGCCCGTGCGCTCGTTCAAGGCGTCGATGAGGCGGGCGATGCGGGTGAGTGCGATCATCATGGTCAGTCGCGGCGGGCCTGCACGAAGCCCTCGTCGCCGATGCGCGTCCACTCGCTTGTCGTGTCGAGGAAGGAGCGGAAGCTGTCATAGACTTTTGCGGTGACGGCATCTTCCTTCGCGGCGTCCTCAAGCACTTCCTGCGAGGTTTTCTTCAGCGCGGCGACAACATCGTCCGGGAAGCGGCGGACCTGGACGCCATGCTTCTCGACAAGGGTTTTCAGGGCGGCGCCGTTATGGGCGTTGTATTCGGCGAGCGTGTAGTCGTTTTCGGCGGCGCAGGCGGCGCGAACCACAGCCTGCTGCTGCGGGGTGAACGATTCCCAGACTTGCAGGTTGAAGCCTGCGGCCAGCGACGAGCCCGGCTCGTGGAAGCCCGGCCAGTAGTAATATTTCGCGAGGCGGTAGAAGCCGAAGGCCATGTCGTTCCACGGTCCGACCCATTCGGCGGCGTCGATGGTGCCGTTTTGGAGGGCGGGGAAAATATCCGGGCCTGCAAGCGTGAGGGCGGCGGCGCCGAGACGGCGCATGACTTCGCCGCCGAGGCCGGGCATGCGAATCGACAGACCTTTCAGGTCTTCGAGCGAATTGATTTCCTTGCGGTACCAGCCGGGAAGCTGGACGCCTGTGTTGGCGGCCATGAAGGGTTTGATGTTGAAGCCCCGGGAAAGGTCGTCCCAGAGTTCCTGTCCGCCGCCATGATAGATCCAGGCGTTGATTTCGGCGGCCGTCATGCCGAAGGGCACAGCGGTGAAGAAGTTGAAGGCCTTGGACTTGCCCTGCCAGTAATATTCCGCGCCATGATAGATGTCGGCGGCGCCGGAAGAGACTGTATCGAAACATTCCAGGGCGGGAACGAACTCGTTTGCGGCGAAGACCTTGATCTCGATCTGGCCGTCCGTCATCTCGCCGATGCGGGTGGCGAGGCGTTCGGCGGAGACGCCGAGGCCCGGATAGTTCTTCGGCCAGGTGGTGACCATCTTGAGCTGGCGCTTGCCTTGCGCGATGGCGGGCGCGGGCATGGTGGCGGCGGCAATGCCGGCAAGGCCGGCGCCAGCCAGAAACGAGCGGCGCTTCATCGAAGACTCCCCGATATACTTCCCCAAGACGGCCGCTGACGGCCGTCTCTCCCCCGATTGCAGGGGTACAATTCGCGGCCAGTATAGGCGCGCGTGCGCGAGGTGCAACGGCGGCGGGAAAGGGCGGATTCAGAGGGGGGACGTCATGCGGCGCCAGCCCTCATGCATGAGGGCTTCGAGGGGCTGGAAGCGGGTCTTGTAGGCCATCTTGCGGGAGCCATCGACCCAATAACCCAGATAGACGTAAGGCAGACCGAGACGCCTTGCGCGTTCGATATGGTCCAGCACCATGAACGTGCCGAGGCTACGAGCTTCGTCATAGGGCTCATAAAAGCTGTAGACCATCGAGAGGCCGTCTTCGAGCGTGTCGGTCAGCGCGGCGGCGAGGAGAGGGCCTGTCTCGCCCGGTTCGGCGGCAGGCTGGCGGTATTCAATGATGCTTGTCTGGATCGTCGTGTCCTCGACCATCGCCACATAGTCGTGTTCCGTCATGTCGGCCATGCCGCCATCGGCATGACGCGCATCGAGATAGCGGCGCAGCAGCCCATATTGTTCGCCGGTGGCGACAGCCGTGCGCGAATGGCCCCGGAGGTCTTCATTGCGGTTGGCGATGCGACGGAAGGTGCGGCCGGGCCGGAACTCGTTCACCAGAACACGCACCGAGACGCAGGCCTGACAGTCCTCGCAGGCCGGGCGATAGGCGATGTTCTGGCTGCGGCGGAAGCCGGCCTGGGTGAGCGTGTTGTTGAGGGAGACGGGCTCATCGCCGAGGAGGTGGGTAAACACCTTCTTCTCGTAGCGGCCTTCCAGATAAGGACAGGGCTGCGGCGAGGTAATGTAGAACTGTGGAAACCTTATGCGGGACTGGTCCGTCACTGCCTTCTCGCGCTGGTTTTCTTCGCGTCCTCAGAGACCATAGTACCAAGGCGCAAAGAAAGAATAGGCCAACCAGAGCAGAATGACGAGGGGGGCGCCCGCGCGCACGAAATCCCTGAATTCATAATGGCCGGGGCCCATGACCAGCAGGTTTGTCTGATAGCCCATCGGCGTTGCGAAGGAGCAGTTTGACGCAAAGATGACGGCATAGACGAAGATCATGGGATCGACGCCGAGCTGTGTTGCGGTGCTGATGGCAATGGGGGTGAAGAGCACGGCGGTCGCGTTGTTGGTCAGCACATTGGTGGTGACGGCGATTGCGAAAAAGAAGGCCGACAGGATGACCGGAACGCCATAGCCATCGAACATGACAACGGAGGCATTGGCGATGGCATGTGCGCCGCCTGTGACCTCCAGCGCGGTGGCGACGCCAAGCATGGCACCGACCATGAGGAAGATGCGGCGGTCGATCGCGCGAGCGGCCTGACGGACATTGAGGACGCCGAAGGCGATGATGGCGAGGGCGCCGCCGATGGACGCGATCTCGATGGGGAGGATGCCGGTGAGGACGCTCGCGACCATGACGCCGAAGATGGCGAGCGCACGATGGGCGAGTTTCGGATCGGGGAGTTCGGTTGCCGACCATTCGAGGAGCAACACGTCGCGATTGTGGCGCAGATCCTGAATCTTCGGAGCATTGCCGAGAACGAGAAGCACGTCGCCCGCCTCAAGGCGAATATCGTTCAGCAGGGTGCGGATCATGCGGCTGCGGCGCTGCACGCCAAGGACGATGCAGCCGGTCTGGTGACGGAAAGCAATCTGCTCGATGGTCTGGCCGATCATGCGCGAACCGGGCGCAACCACGGTTTCGGCGAGGACGAGTTCGCCCCCGGGCTTTGCCGGGCCGCCATTGGTTTCGGCGCCTTCGGCAAAACGCTCTTCCAGCATGCCTTCAAAGAAACGGGAGCCGGATTTCAGCGCCTCGGTGAGCGTCTGGCGCGTGGCGGCGACGATGATGACGTCGCCCGTGCTGAGCGTGACGTCTTCGAAGGGCGGCAGAATCGGGTGTTCGCCGCGCTGGATCATGCGCACTGTCATGTCGCGGAGCGGCGGAAAGAGCCCGGCGGTGGAACTCACACCGAGAAGCGGGTGGCCGGGAGTGATTTCAAGCTGGGCGATATATTGCTTGCCGCCGCCTGCGTCGTTTCCCTGAAGCTCGATAGTGGGCCCGCCGCGATCCGGCAGGAGGTGCGGCACGGCGAGCGTCGAATAGAGAAAGCCGATGCCTGCGAGAAAAAGCCCCGGCACGACGAAATCGAAAATGCCGATTGGCGGCAGATGCGAGGTGAGGACAACACCCGCGGCGAGAAGGTTTGTCGAGGAGCCGATCAGCGTCGTCATGCCGCCGAGGATCGAGACATAACTCAATGTCATCATGACCTTCGGCGCGCGCTGGCCGAAGCGCCCGGCGAGCGTGGCCAGCACCGGAATGAACATGACGGCGACGGGCGTATTGTTCAGGAAGGCGCTGATGGCGGCGACGAGCAGGAAGGTGAAAAAGATGGTGAGGCCTGGCCGGGTCGAGCCGAGGTCGGCGACATAGCGCGCCGGGCCATCCAGCGCGCCTGTCTGGAACATGCCGTGCCCTATGACAAGGAGAGCGAGGACGGCGATGAGGGCTGGATTGGCGAAGCCCGCAAGCAGCGATGTCGGTCCGAGCAGGTTGCGCCCGTCATCGCCGGGCACGGGGAAGAAATAAAAGAAGACCAGAAGCGCGCTGAGGATCGCGAGCGCAGAAACCTCAAGCGTGACCCGTTCCATGCTGAACAGAACGACGGCGGCCAGAATAAAGCCGTAGGTCACCCACATCTGCCAGACGAAGTCTATCTCCATGCGCGCATCTCTTTAGTCGGCACAAAACCGTTACTGGCTGTCATGCCTCGAATGGAACTTCCATATATCTAGCGAAGGTGGCCCCGGTTCAGAGCGAGCTGCTACGGACGAAGACAGTACCGCAAAGATAGTCATGGAGACAGCGGCGGCGCTTGTTGAAGAAGGGCACGAGAAGCACGAAAAACGTGCCGACGGTGACCGTCACATAGAAGAGAACCGTCTGGAGCGCGGCCTGAAGATAGCCGGGGCGGTGGCCGTTCCATGCGCGCAGTTCGATCCCCTGCCAGCGCATGCCGGGCGTGGCCGAATGGCGGCCACCGAGGGTCAGCGTGAAATAGGCAAGCGCGACGAGGGGCGAAAGGAGCGCGCCCGGCCAGAGCAGGCCGAATGTGAGGACGCCGAGGACGCCGAAAAGGGCAGACGCCAGAACGATCAGGACGCAGACAACGAAAAAATCGGCGATGAAGGCCAGGGAGCGGGCCATGATAACGCCGTCAAAGGCGCTGGCGGGCCAGTCGAAGCTTTCCGAAGCGGAAAGGCCCGGAGGCGCTACGTTATTGCTTTCGCTCATCTTTTCCCTGTCGCTCAGAAAACGGCCCTATTCACATAAGGGCAGGAAAAGAGGAAAGCAAGCACGGCAGGAAGGCAGGCGTCAGGGGCTGAAACCGGGCGGCGTGACCGGGGCTTCGCGCAGAAGGACCACGGAAAGGCGCCGGTTCGAGGCCATATAGGGGTCTTCCGGGAAGAGAGGCTCGGAATCGGCCTTCCCCACGACCTGATAGATGCGGTCGTTCGCAAGTCCGGCATTCTCGAAAATGCGGCGGGTCGCGTTGGCGCGGTCAGAGGTGAGTTCCCAATTGGAATAGCCGGGGCGGCCGGTAACCGGGTTTGCGTCCGTATGGCCGGAAATGCTGATGCGGTTGGGTAGGCGCACGAGAATCTTCGCGACCTTTTCGATCAGGTGGCGCGTACGCTCATAGGGTTCGACGTTGCCCGGCGGGAACATGGAGCGGCCGTCCTGATCGACGATCTGGATGCGCAGGCCTTCCGGCGTTTCGTCGATGATGACGTTTTTCGAGAGTTCGGCGAGGTCCGGGTTGTCGCGCATCGACTGGCGGATGCTTTCGGCGGCGCTCTGGAAATTGCGATGGTCGCGCGCCGACATCTGCTTCATCAGCTCGTTCATCTCGGCGGTGCGCTCGGCTTCCTTCTTCGCGGTCTCGGGACTTTTGGGCTGTGCCGGCGTCGAGATCGTCATGACGACCTGGGGCTTGGTGCCGGGCATGCGCGCGCCGGTTTCGTCGAAGGCGGTGCCGCCCATGATGCCGCCCGCGCCGCTGGTGGAGCGGCTGACATTGGAGGGGGCGAAATAGTCGGCGAGGCCCTGCTTCTGTTCCGGCGTCGTCATGCTGATGAGCCACATCAGCAGGAAGAAGGCCATCATGGCGGTCACGAAGTCGGCATAGGCGATCTTCCACGCGCCGCCGTGATGGCCGTGGACGACCTTCTTGACCTTCTTGATGATGATGGGCTGTTCGTTCGACGCCATTTGCGGCTACACGCTTTTCAAATTGCCGGGATCAGCCGGCGGGTTGCAGGGCGGCGGTCGACTGTTCCACTTCGATGAAGGTGGGACGGACATCCGACATCAATGCCTTGCGGGCGAATTCGATGGAGACGGCAGGCGCATAACCGGCCATGTGGGCGAGGAGGCCGGCCTTCATCGACAGGTAATATTTGGATTCGGCTTCGTAGATGTTGCGGAGCGACTGAGCCATCGGTGCGAAGAAGCCATAGGCCACGAACACACCGAGGAAGGTGCCGACGAGGGCGCCGCCGATGAGATGGCCGAGCACTTCCGGCGGCTGGTCGATGGAGCCCATCGTCTTGATGACGCCGAGCACGGCGGCGACGATGCCGAGAGCGGGCGTGCCGTCTGCCAGGGCCTGCACGGCGCCGACGATACGTTCGCGCTCCTGATGGTGCGTTTCGAGTTCCTCGTCCATCAGCGCTTCGAGTTCGTGCGCATTTTCAGTGCCCAGCGTGATCATGCGCAGGTAGTCGCACATGAACTCCACGGAGTGATGGTCGGAGGAGAACTTCGGAAACTGGGAGAAGATCGTGCTGTCGGACGGGTTCTCGACATGGGCTTCGAGGGCGAGGTTGCCCTTGCTCTTGGCGAGCTTGAAGAGGGTGTATTGCAGGCCGAGGAGTTCGAGATAGGCCGTCTTGTCGTAGCGGGGACCGCGAAAGAGGGTGCCGAACAGGCTGCCGATGCTTTTCAGGACCGCCGGCGGATTGGCGATGATGAAGGCGCCCATGGCGGCACCGAGAATGATGACCCCCTCGAAAGGCTGCCAAAGAACCTCCAGATGAGCACCCATAGCGGCATAGCCGCCGAACACACTCACCAGAACCAACAGGATGCCAACGACCAGCCGCATATGCCCAAGCACTTTCTTGCAGGTTATCCGCGGTTGCCGACAATCAGCGAGCCCGCCCCATCTCTTGCCGCATTGTTGCGGGCGGCGTCTTAACAGCCGGTTTAACCAATACGTTTTGCGTGAAAGACAGCGGCTTTGCGCGGGATGGTGTTGCGCGGCCGCTTGCGGGTGGCTTACACCCAAAGGCTGAATAAAATTAAGAGTTTGTTGACTTGGCGGAAAGCCGCAGGCGCGATTTCGCCGAAACGGGGCGAATGCAGGGAGTTCAGCACCAGATGACGGCCGAAACGATGGTGAAAGAAGGTGGCGCGCATGACGTGCGGAAGTTCCGCAATGCGCTCGGCTGCTTCACGACGGGCGTTGCCGTGGTGACGACGCGTGAGGCGGGGAAAGACCCGATCGGCATTACGGTCAATTCTTTTTCCTCCGTCTCGCTCGATCCGCCGCTGGTTCTGTGGTGCCTCGACAAGAAATCCGACACGCTGGACGTCTTCGTGAAGGCGACGCATTTCACGGTGAACGTGCTTCGCGAGGAACATACGGAAGTGTCGTCGCGTCTTGCGATGAAGGGCGATCACAGCCTGGAAGGCATCGAAGTCCTTGAGGGCAGCAGCGGCATTCCCGCGCTCAAGGAAGCACTGGCGCATTTCGAATGCGAGATCGACGCGCGGCACGACGCGGGCGACCATGTGATCATGGTGGGGCGTGTGCTGAAATTCGATTATGTCGATGGCGGCCGGCCGCTGCTTTATCACCGCGGCGGCTATAACTGCCTGCCGCCGGCCGGCTAGTCCGTTTTCGCGCCGGCTTTTTCGGCCGCTTTTTCGGAAGCGTCGAGTTCGACGAGATTATCGCGCATCCGTTCCATTGCCTTCAGCATGGTGAGGTAATCCTCGCGGCCGATGCCGTCGATCGCGGCGGCATGGATGCGCTGATAGTGATCCTGGCCGATATGCTTGTTTGCATGCAGCAGCGGCGTCAGATAGATGCACTTTGCGCGCCCGTCGGTGGGATGGTTGCGGCGCTCCGCCAGCCCCATTTGCTCCAGTTCGCTGACATAGATGCCGACGGAAACCTTGTGGATCAAAAGCGCGTTGGCGAGCTCGGTCTGGGTCTGCCCGTCGCGTTCCAGAAGCTCGACGACGATTCGCGTCTGGTTGCGGGTGAGGCCGGTGCGGCGGTCATAGACCGTCGCAAGCATGGTGCCGACATCCGTGATCGCACGGAGAAAATGCTCCGGTGAGAAGACATCGGGTGTTTCGGCTTCCGGCTTTACCGCTTTCGCGGCATTCTTTTTCACGGTCGTGCCCCTCAGTCCCGCTGCGTCACGAAAAAGGACGCAAAGTGACAGTATCAAGACGGAGCCGTTGCGCAATTTGGCCAACGACAAAAAATGATGTGCTGTTTTTTGTCGAAGCGCTTGATTTTCCCGCGCAGCGGTGATTTCGTAAACAAAATTTACTAAAAAATCCGCCGGTCGTCACCCGTTAATACCGGGGAGGAGGCTTCCGGGCAAACGGGCAGTAAACACGGGTTGGGGGTTGGGGATGCGTCCCCGGGAGGAGCAAATATATGCCTGAAGAAGCAACAAGCGTGGATGCCGCCAATGGCGCGGCTGAGGGAACCTCTGCTGCCGCCGATGGCGCGGCCAGCGCCACGACGGGCGGCGCGGCCGACATCATCGCGCAGGGAGGAAGCGGCGACGTCTGGTACTCGATCGGTTCGCTGATCGACAAGGGCGGTCCCATTGTTGCGATCCTGCTGGTGCTTTCCGTGATTTCCGCGGCGATCATCCTGCTCAAAATCGTCCAGTTCTGGACATCGGGGCTGTCCCGGCGCGGCTTTGTCGATCCGGCTGTCGACAAGATCGAGCGAGGAGATCTGGGCGGGTCGCTCGAAATCCTGAAGAAGCACAAGACGCCGCTTGCGCGCGCGATGGCATCGGGCGTTCGCGCGAAGATGCGCGGCGATCTGCGCGACGAGGACGTGGCGGCGGAAATCCAGCGCGTGGGCACGATGGAGCTCGGCTCGTTGCAACGCTATCTGCGCTGGCTTGAGGTGATCGGCAATATCTCGCCGCTACTCGGTCTGCTTGGCACGGTTATCGGCATGATCAACGCTTTCCAGAGCCTTGAGGCGGCGGGCACGCAAGTCGACCCGGCGCTGCTTTCGGGCGGCATCTGGGTGGCGCTGCTGACGACTGCCGTCGGCCTTATCGTGGCGCTGCCTGCGATCACTGCGCTCAATCTTCTCGAAGGCAAGGTCGATCAGGTGCGGCTCTCGATGCGGGATGGTTCATCGCGTGTGATCGCGGCGCTGCATGCAAGGCCGGGGTCTTCCCAGTCCCGGGCGGCACAATAACGGCCTGACGGGAGTTCCGAGCATGTTCGAGGCCCCAACCCGGAAGCGAGGGATGGCCAGCCTGACGCCGCTGATCGATGTGGTGTTCCTGCTGCTCATCTTCTTCATGCTGACGACATCGTTTCTGCAGACGCAGTCGCTGTCGGTGGTAACGCCTGCGCCCAGCGCGGACGATCTGCCGAAGGATGCGCGTGTGGTGGAAATCTGGCTGAACGGCGATGGCACCATCGCCATCGACGGAACGCCGATTGAACGCAGGGCATTGCCCGAAGGGCTGAAGACGGCCATCGGAGAGCGCAAGGACATTACCGTCACTATTCTCGCCGAGAAGGGATCGCGCACACAGGCGCTCGTCGCCGCGGTGGAAGCAGCGCGAGAGTCGGGTGCGAAGAATGTCGGTACGGCACGCGTGGAGAAGATCACAAAATGATCGATTTCGACGAAGAGCCGCCGCGCAGGCAATTCGAGACGCTGGTGCCGCTGATCAACGTGGTGTTCCTGCTGCTCATCTTCTTCCTGCTCGCAGGCACGATGCAGCCATCCGAGAATATCGCGGTGTCGCTGCCGGAAGGGGCGCTGAATGACCGCGAGAAGGATGTGCCGACGACACTGATTGTGGAAGCGGACGGGTTCATCTGGCTCGGCGACCGGGTGATGGATGCGAAGCTTTCGGGCGTGATGATGGAAAAGCACCTGAAGGATAGCAATACGAAGCGAGTCGCGATCAAGGCGGATGCGAATGCACCGGCGGACGCGGTACTCGAACTGATGGAAGGATTGCGCGAGGCGGGCGTCGAGCAAGTGACGATCATGACGGAGCGAGGCTCATGAGCGTCGCAACCATCAACCCGGACGATATGGAGCCGCGCGAGTTTCGACTGCGGAACTTCCTGATCGCGTCCGTCGTTCTGCACGGGCTTTTGTTCCTCTCGTTCCTGCTCACTTTTGGCGGTATTTTCGGCGGGCCGGGACCGGGCGGAGGCGAGTCTGTCACGTTTCAGCTCGCGGCGGGATCGGCGAATGAACGCTATGCAGCACCGCCCAAGCCCATCGAGGAGCCGAAGCCGGAGGTGAAACCGGAACCGCCCAAGCCGGAGCCCAAGAAGGAAACCGTGGTGCGGAAATCGGCGAAGCCGATGCCGCCACCGGAGGAAATTCCCGAACCGACGCCGAAACCCGTCGAGCAGGCGGCAAGTGCTGGCGGCGGTACGGAAGGCGGCACCGCGGGAGGCGCGGGCGGCGACGCGGAGGAGACGATCCTCAACAAGAAGGGCGACTCGCTGACCGCCGGACAGATCCGCGCGCAAATGACGGGCAAGACCTTCGTGCTGGAGATGGGCCGCATCGATGTGCAAGGCAGCAGCCGCTATGTCGAGACGACGATAGACCTGCATCCCGACGGGACGACGGATGTCGACCTCAAGCATTATTTCTTCCAGACCTATCATCGCGGCACGTCTTCGACGCGCAGCGAATCCGGTGACGGGAAGTGGTGGATCGAAGGCAATCGCTGGTGCCACGCCGCGAAGGTCATCCAGTACGGCACGACGGACTGCTATGACATGACCCGCGAGGGTGACATCGTGCGGCTTTATTATGCGAAATGCACATGGCGGTCGTCGCAGCTCTGCCGGACGGGACACATCGCGGCGGAAGGCCGGATACAGTAGGTTTTTGCAGTTTGGTGAAAAGGCCTCCGCGTGCCGCGCGGGGGCTTTTTTGCGCTTGAGGGGGCTGGCCTGTTAGATAGGCGGAAGAGAACAAAAGCGAAGCGAGGAGGCCGCTGGTGAGCAAGGTCGCATTTATCGGGCTGGGCGTGATGGGATATCCGATGGCCGGGCATCTCAAAAAGGCCGGGCACGAGGTCATCGTCTACAACCGCACCGGCGCGAAGGCCGAAGCATGGGTGAAAGCTCATGGCGGTGCTTCGGCGGCGACACCGAAGGCAGCGGCGGCGGGAGCGGAGATCGTTTTTGCCTGTGTTGGCAATGATGACGACCTGCGCGAGGTGACAACCGGACCGGACGGCGCATTCAACGGGATGGGCAAGGGGACGATCTTCGTCGATCACACGACGGCATCGGCCGCCGTCGCGCGCGAACTCTACGGAGAAGCCAGGGGGCGCGAAATTGCCTTCATCGATGCGCCGGTTTCGGGCGGCCAGGCAGGCGCGGAGAACGGTGTGCTGACGGTGATGGCAGGCGGAGACGAAGACGCCTTCGCGACGGCCAGGCCGGTTATCGACGCCTTTGCACGTATGGCGAAGCTCATTGGCCCTTCGGGCGCCGGGCAGTTGACCAAGATGGTGAACCAGATCTGCATCGCAGGGCTGGTGGAGGGACTGGCGGAAGGACTCCATTTCGCCGAACAGGCGGGTCTCGACGCGGAGGCCGTGATCGAAACGATTTCCAAGGGCGCGGCGCAGAGCTGGCAGATGGAAAACCGTTACAAGACGATGATAGAGGGCAAGTTCGATTTCGGCTTTGCTGTGGACTGGATGCGGAAGGATCTTTCCATCTGCCTCGACGAAGCCAGGCGGAACGGTTCACATCTGCCAGTGACGGCGCTGGTCGACCAGTTTTATTCGGAGGTGCAGGCGATGGGCGGCAAACGGTGGGACACTTCGAGCCTGATTGCCAGATTGAACAAGGCATGAGTTCTCCTTTTCGCCAGCCCAGCTTTCCCTCGGTTGCGGAGGTCATCCGCCGGCTCAATCCGTCCTATCCGGTTTTCTGCGTCTTTCCGGATATTCTGCGGGACCGCGCGCGGACCTTTGTCGAAGGATTTCCCGGTACGGTCCTTTATGCGACGAAGTGCAATCCGCATCCTTATGTGTTGAAGGCGCTGCATGAGGGCGGGATCGAGCATTTCGACACGGCGTCGATCTCCGAGATCGCGAAGGTGACGGAGCAGCTTCCCGACGCGCATTGCTATTTCAACCACCCGGTGAAGGGGCGCGGTGCTCTCGAAGCGGCGGCGGATGTTTACGGCATTACCGATTATGTGGTCGACCATCCAGACGAGCTGGACAAGCTTGTCTCGATTGCGGGCAGGGACATCACCGTGGAAGTCCGGATTGCAACGCCGAAGGGAAAAGCGGTCTACGATCTCTCGGCGAAGTTCGGTGCGGCGCCGGACGCTGCCGTGGCGTTGCTGAAAAAGGCGAAGGATTACGGCTGCCGGACGGCGATTGCCTTTCATGTCGGCAGTCAGTGTCTTGACCCGGAAGCCTTCCGCGTTGCGATGGAGATGGCGAAGAAGGTTGCGGAGAAGGCGGGTGTTCCGCTTGAATATCTCGATGTGGGAGGCGGTTTTCCCGCGAGCTACAAGCAGGATGTGCCGCCGCTTCAGACCTATTTCGATGTGATCGCCGATGCGAAGCAGAAGCTCGGGATCGACGTGCCGCTCTATGGCGAGCCGGGACGGGCGCTTGTCGCGGAAGGATGCTCGGTGCTGACGCAGGTGCACCTGCGCAAGGGCGATGACCTCTATATCAATGACGGCATCTATGGATGCCTTTCCGAAATTCGCGATGGCGATCTCGACCCGCCGGTACGCGCGGTGCGCAAGGACGGGCCGGTGGACGGAGCGCTCAGGCCGTTCCGTCTGTTTGGGCCGACCTGCGACAGCCTCGATGTGCTGAAGCTGCCTTTCTATCTCCCGGAAAATATCGGTGAAGGGGACTGGATCGAGTTCGGGCTGATGGGTGCCTATTCGATCGGGATGCAGACAGGCTTTAACGGGTTTGTGACCGATACGATCGTGCGCATCGACGGAATGCACGAAGAGTTCACCGCCTGAGATTTCTTCTTCCGTAAACTCTCGCCGGTTTCTTCGAGGGGCATCTTTCGGGCGTTTTTCTACTCGTTTCTGGAGCAAAACGATATCCTCCGTTCACGGAGCGTTCTCATATTAAGGTTGACGTATATGTTAACATCGATAACATGTAAATTATCGAGACAAAGCGGGAACGTGTGAGGGGCGGCGGATCATGCGCGCACGAATGCGAGGACAGAAAACGAGCTACCATCATGGCGACCTGAAGCAAGGGCTGATGGAGGCGGCGGCAACGCTGATCGATATTCGCGGGCGGCATGCGCTGACCATGCGGGAGGCCGCGCGGCGCGCCGGGGTTTCCGAAGCCGCGCCCTACCGGCATTTTTCAAATCTCGATGAGCTTTTGGGTGCGGTGGCGCTGGAAGGGTTCGACATGCTGATCGACGATGTCGAAGCGGTATCGAGCGCGCGGGCGATCAGAGAAGCCTATCTCGCCTTCGCGGCGGATTATCCCGGCCGCTACGAGTTGATGTTCGGCAAGCTCGGCAACAGGAAGGCGGCAACCCGCCGGAAACATCTCGTGGCGGACCTTGGCGAGCTTGCGGAAAAAGCGGGCGGGCTCGCCGCGCTTCACGGCGAGGCTTCGCTCCGGCTGGCGGGGCTCGACGCCTGACCGGCAGAACTTTCAGGCGGTTTTCAGAAGCTTTGCGACTTCGAGTGCGAAATAGGTGAGCACGCCGTCGGCGCCCGCGCGCTTGAAGGCCACAAGGCTTTCGAGGATGACGCGGTCGCGGTCAAACCAGCCGCGCTCGATGGCGCCGGCGATCATCGAGTATTCGCCGGAGACCTGGTAGGCGAAGGTCGGCATGCCGAACTCGGCCTTCACGCGGGTGACGATGTCGAGATAGGGCAGGCCCGGCTTTACCATGACCATGTCCGCGCCTTCCGCGATGTCGAGGGCGACTTCGCGCATGGCCTCGTCGCCATTCGCGGGGTCCATCTGGTAGGTGCGTTTGTCACCCTTCAGCGCGCCGGTCGAACCGATGGCGTCGCGGAAGGGACCATAAAAGGCGGAGGCGTATTTCGCGGCATAGGACATGATCTGCGTGTCGGTGTGTCCGGCCGCTTCGAGGCCCGCGCGGATCGCGCCGATGCGGCCATCCATCATGTCGGAGGGGGCGATGATATCGCAGCCGGCTTCGACCTGGACGAGCGCCTGTTTCACCAGCGCCTCGACCGTCTCGTCGTTGAGGATCACGTCGCCGGACATGAGGCCGTCATGGCCGTGGCTCGTATAGGGATCGAGCGCGACGTCGCAGAGGACACCGATATCCGGCACGGCCTGCTTGATGGCGCGGGTGGCACGGCAGACGAGATTGTCCGGGTCGTACGCCAGGCTTCCCTGCGGGTCGCGGTTTTCAGCCGAGGTGTAGGGAAAGAGGGCGATGACGGGGATGCCGTAGCTTGCGGCTTCCTGCGCCGCGGCGACGGCTTCATCCACGCTGAGACGCTCGACGCCCGGCATGGTGGGCACGGTTTCGCGCTTTCCCTCACCCTCGATCAGAAAGAGCGGCCAAAGCAGGTCGTTCACCGAGAGGGCGTTTTCCGAAACGAGGCGGCGGGACCAGTCGCTTTTGCGGTTGCGGCGCATGCGCGTGGCCGGGAAGGCGGGGGCGGTGTGCTTTTCCATCATGCAGAACTCATAGCGCCAAAGGGGACATGCGCGCAATCCGGGGCAAAAGCGGGTGGCCGCCGCGCATTGCCGCAGCGTTAGCCGCCATGCGGCGCGATGCTTCAGGGCCGTTTCGTTGACAGGGTCATGGGTGGCCAGTATCACCGCTGAAAAGGCCTGGTATCAAGGCGCGCATGGGAGGCGGAGAAATGCGGTTCGAGCTTACGGAAGAACAGCAGGCGTTTCAGGACGTGGCGCGGAACTTTGCGGCGGCTGAACTTGCGCCTCATGCGGCGGACTGGGACCGGGATTCCTTCTTCCCTGTGGACAAGCTGCGCAAGGCGGCGGAGCTCGGCTTTGCGGGCATCTATGTGCGCGAGGATGTGGGCGGGTCGGCGCTAAGCCGGATCGACGCGGCGCTGATCTTCGAGGCGCTGTCGGAAGGCTGCACATCGACGGCGGCGTTTCTCTCGATCCACAATATGGCGTCGTGGATGATCGACCGCTACGGGACGGAAGAGCAGCGGCAGAAATGGCTGCCGAAGCTGACGCCGATGGAACTGATCGCGAGCTATTGCCTGACGGAGCCTTCGAGCGGGTCGGATGCGGCGTCGCTGAAGACGAAGGCGGTGAAGGATGGCGGCCACTATGTATTGAATGGCAACAAGGCCTTCATCTCGGGCGCGGGCACATCTGACATATATGTCTGCATGGTGCGCACGGGCGAGGCGGGGCCGAAGGGCGTTTCCTGCCTCGTGATCGAGAAGGGGACGCCGGGGCTTTCCTTCGGTGTGCCTGAACGGAAGATGGGCTGGAACAGCCAGCCGACGGCGCAGGTCATCTTCGAGGATTGCCGCGTACCTGTCGACAACCTGATCGGTGCGGAGGGCGAGGGCTTCAAGATCGCGATGTCCGGCCTTGACGGGGGCCGCATCAATATCGGCGCGTGCTCGCTCGGGACGGCGGAGGCGGCGCTTAAGCGCGCGAAGTCCTATCTCGGGGAGCGCGAACAATTCGGCCGCAAGCTCGCCGATTTCCAGGCGCTGCAATTCAAGCTCGCGGACATGGCGACCGAACTCGAAGCGGCGCGGCTGATGATCTACAACGCGGCGACGAAGGTGGATGCGAAGGCGCCCGACGCGACGATGAAGGCAGCGATGGCGAAACGCTTCGCGACCGATGCGGGCTTCCGCGTCATCAACGAGGCGCTGCAAATCCACGGCGGTTATGGATACCTCAAGGATTTTCCGCTGGAGCGGCACCTGCGCGATGCACGTGTGCACCAGATCCTTGAGGGAACGAACGAGATCATGCGCGTGATCATCGCGCGCGAACTGCTGAAATAGTGAGTGCGGGAGTGCGATGAGCGAGGAAGCTGAAGTTCTGTTCGAGAGGCGCGGCTCGGCGGGCGTGATTACGCTGAACCGCCCGAAGGCGCTGAACGCGCTGACGCTCGGCATGGTGCGGCTCATTCATCCGCAACTGCGGGAATGGGTGGCGGACGAGCGCGTCCAGTGTATTGTGATTGAGGGGGCGGGCGAGAAGGCGTTCTGTGCGGGTGGCGATATTCGTGCGCTGCATGACTGGGGGCGCGCGGGCGATCCTTCCGCGCTCGCCTTCTGGCGCGAGGAGTATCAGCTCAATACCTGCATCAAGCATTATCCCAAGCCCTTCATCGCGCTGATGGACGGGATCAACATGGGCGGCGGCGTCGGTTTGTCAGTCCACGGATCGTATCGGGTGGCGAGCGAGAGGCTCACCTTTGCGATGCCGGAAACGGGGATAGGCCTGTTCCCCGATGTGGGGGGCACTTACTTTTTGCCACGTGCGCCGGGAGAGACGGGTCTTTATCTCGCGCTTACAGGCGCGCGGCTCAAGGCGGCCGACGCGATCTATGCAGGGATCGCGGATGCCTATGTACCATCCGAACGGCTGGAGACGCTGAAAGACCGGATTGCGGGCGGGGTGCCGCTCACCGAAGCGTTGAAAGAAGTGGCGGAAGAAGAGGGCCCGGCGCCGCTCGCCGCGATCCAGGAGGATATCTGCCGGCATTTCTCGAAGGGGTCAGTGGCCGAAATCATTGCCTCGCTTCGCGCCGATGGCGGCGAATGGGCGGCGAAGACGGCGGAAATCATCGAAGCCAAATCACCGACTTCGACGCTGGTTGCCTTCCGGCAAGTGCGCGAAGGCGCGAAGCTCGAATTCGAGGAATGCATGAAGCTCGAATTCCGTCTCATCAATGGCTTCATCAAGGGACATGATTTCTACGAGGGCGTGCGCGCCGTGGTGATCGACAAGGATCAGGCACCGAAGTGGAAGCCCGCAACGCTGGCCGACATGACGGCGGGCGACGTGGACAGTTATTTTGTACCGCTCGGCGACAATGAACTGACGTTCGACTGAGCGGATGGCGAGGGAGCAAAGCATGGCGGCGATCGGATTTATCGGGCTTGGCAATATGGGCGGGCCGATGGCGCGGAACCTCGTTAAGGACGGACACAAGCTCAAGGTGTTCGATCTCGCGGCGGGGGCTGTTTCTGCGCTCGTCGAGGCGGGTGCGGAGAAGGCGGAGAGTGCGAGCGATGCGGCACGCGACGTCGATTTCGTCGTAACCATGTTGCCGGCTGGCGAACATGTGCGTGCTGTCTATATGGGCGAGGGCGGGCTGATCTCATCGGCGCGCAAGGGCACCGTCTTCATCGACAGCTCGACCATCGATATTCCTTCGGCGCGCGAGACCATCGCGGCGGCGGAGCAGGCGGGCATGACGATGATCGATGCACCCGTTTCCGGCGGTGTCGGCGGCGCGGAAGCGGGTACGCTCACCTTCATGGCCGGCGGGACGGAAGAAGCCTTCGCGAAGGCGAAACCCATTCTCGAAAAGATGGGCAAGAACATTTTCCATGCGGGGGCCGCGGGAAACGGGCAGGTCGCCAAGGTCTGCAACAATATGATCCTCGGCATCACGATGATCGGTGTATCGGAAGCCTTCGTCCTCGGCGAGAAGCTGGGGCTCGATGCGCAAACGCTGTTCGATATCTCGTCGACGGCATCCGGCCAATGCTGGTCGATGACATCCTACTGCCCGGCGCCGGGGCCGGTGCCCGCATCACCCGCGAACCGGAACTACCAGCCGGGCTTTTCGGCGGCGATGATGCTGAAGGATCTCCGGCTCGCGCAAGATGCATCCAAGACGTCACGCACCCCCATTCCGCTCGGGGCGCAGGCGGCGCAGCTCTATGCGCTGATGGAGGCCGCGGGTGAGGAGGGTCTCGATTTCTCGGGCATCATCAAGCTCATCCGCGGTGAAATATAGCCTTAATCATAATGAGTTCGCTTCGGCATTCGTGCTGGATCGCTTAAGGCCTCGTTAGGGGCTCACGCATAATGTAGCGCAGTGCGGCACAGAAAGTGCCGTCATTGAGTTTTTGCGTGAGGTTTTGGGGGCACCCAATGGGTATGACCAATCTTAAGAGCGAACCGGCCGTTGGGGATCAGAAGGATCCCGACCGCAAGATCGCTTATCTTGAAACGCTGACCTATGTGGAACGTCTCCACAGGCGGCTGCTCGACGTGATCAAGGACGAGCTCGATCGCATCCGCTGTTCAGAGATCAACAGTGTGCAGGCGCTTCTTCTTTTCAACATTGGCGATTCCGAAATGACCGCCGGCGAGCTCCGGACGCGCGGCCACTATCTCGGCTCCAACGTGTCCTACAATCTGAAGAAGCTTGTCGAGGCCGGTTATATCCATCATCAGCGTTCGCGCTCGGACCGCCGTTCGGTTCGCGTCCGGCTGACGGAGAAGGGCCGCGCGATCTGTGCGGCGATCGACGAGGTTTACAACAAGCATTGCGCGATGCTGAACGAGGTGGGCGACATTTCGAGCGAAGAGCTGCGGCAGGCGAATGCCACGCTCTACAAGCTCGAGCGCTTCTGGACCGACCAGATTCGCTTCCGTCTCTAGGCGCCGTTACCTCACGCGAGGGCCATGCCTGCGTCTTCAAGGGCGCGGGCTTTTGGTGTTTTCGATTTGTGCTTCCCTCTCTATTTCCCGGCTTTCCGGGCGGGGTGAGGCAGCACGATAGTTGCATTTCCATCACGCAAGACGGGAAGTCCGGCCTTTTCCGGGCCAGAATTCCGAATCCTGACCCTGAATGCGACATGTTTCATGACAATCTGCATGAATAGCGTTGGTGAGATGCGCCCGGTGTCCCGAAATGGTAAACCGGGGGCCTGTGTTCGTGCCGGAGGGGCTTCCGGCGGATTGCTGCGGGGCTGTGTGAAAAAGGCGTTTTCCAATTTTGCCGGGCGAGGTTTCGCCGTATTTGCCTTGCTGTTGGTTCTGCCGTTTGCATCGCTTTTGGTGGGGCCGGCATTCGCCGAGGGGACAACCTCCTATGGCGTGCAGGAAACGAACTGGGTCGATCCGTGGGCGACGAATACGGCACCCGAGTCAGATCCGGTTCCCGACAGTTTCGAGGAGACAGCGCCGCTTCAACGGACATTGACGCCGACCCTCAGCGAACAATCCATCGCCGCCATGACGGCGGCAATCGAGCGCTACCGGAATATTGCCGCATCGGGCGGATGGCCACGAGTGTCCGCAGGCGAGAGGCTCGAACTCGGTGTGCGCGATGCGCGCGTCGCGCAGGTGCGGGAGCGACTTGTTGCGACGGGCGATATGATTACGACGCCCGGCGATGCCTATGTCTATGACGATGCCGTGGTGGAAGGGGTAAAACGCTACCAGACCCGCAACGGGCTCGAGCCCGATGGCATCGTGGGACGGCGGACGGTTGCGGCGATGGCGGTTGGCGTTCACACGCGCATCCGGCAGCTCGAAATCAATATCCGCCGGCTCTCTGCGCTGATGCCGAAGATTGAGCGGCGCTATGTCTTCGTGAATATCGCGGGACAGGAAGTCGAGGCGGTGAACAACGGCACGGTCGAGTTCAACGAGCGGGTGATTGTCGGCAAACAGACGCGGCAGACGCCGGAAATCACGAGCCAGGTGACGTCGATCACATTCAATCCATACTGGTATGTGCCGAAGTCCATCGCGATGGCGGACATGTTGTCCAAGATTCGCGCCAATCCGGGTTATCTGAAGCGCCAGGGCATTCGCGTGATGCAGGGCTGGGGCGACAACATCCGCGAACTCGACCCGGCGAAAATCGACTGGTCCAACCCGCGCGTGAACGAGGCCTATTATCTCCGGCAAGATCCCGGGCCCGGGAACTCGCTTGGCTCGCTCAAGATCAACTTCCCGAACAATGATGCGATCTTCCTGCACGATACCCCCACCAAGACGCTGTTTGGACGGCAGGAGCGAAACTTCAGTTCGGGCTGTGTGCGAGTGCGCAATGTGCGCGGGCTCGTCACATGGCTTGTGGCGGGTGACGACGCCAGCTGGGATGAGCAGCGTGTGGAAGGAATGGTCGATGCAGGGCACTACCGAAACGTGTCGCTTGGCAAGCCGGTGCCGATCTATCTCGTCTATCTCACGGCATGGGCGGCGCCGGGCGGGGTCGTGAATTTCCGGGACGACGTGTATGATCGTGACGGTGGCGTGAATACGAGCGCGCTCAACGACTGACAATCAGAGCGGCAGGCGAAACGAAACATGCGCCCGGCGAAATTCCCCTATCTCGAATTTGACGGATTGCTGGCCTTTGCCCATCGCGGCGGGGCAGGTGCATGGCCGGAAAACACGATGCCCGCCTTTCAGGGCGCGGTCGATTTGGGCTACCGCTATATCGAGACCGACGTGCATGCGACACGCGATGGCGTTCTGCTCGCCTTCCATGACGACAAACTCGATCGCGTGACCGATATGCAAGGTGTGATCGCGGAGATGGACTATGCCGAGGTTCGCAAGGCGCGGATCGCGGGGACAGAGCCTATTCCGCTGATGGCAGAGCTTCTGGCGGCCTGGCCGGATATCAGGATCAACATCGACCCGAAGCGTGACAATGCCGCGAGACCGCTTGTCCAGCTTCTGAAGGAAGCGAAAGCGGTCGAGCGCGTGTGCGTCAATTCATTCTCGGGACGGCGGACGGCGGGCATCCGCGATGCGCTGGGGCCAAATCTCTGCACCGGCATGGGGCCGCTCTCGACGGCACGGTTGCGCTTTTCTAGCTGGGCAGGGCCGATGGGGTTTGTCTTTGGCGGGTTCGCAGAGGGCTGCGCCCAGATTCCCGTAGAGCAATATGGAATTCCGCTTGTCGACCGCAAGCTGGTGGAGCGGGCGCATGAACTCGGGCTGCAGGTGCATGTCTGGACAATCGACGATCCCGACGAAATGCGGCGGCTGATCGATGCCGGTGTGGACGGGCTGATGACGGATGAGCCCGCCTTGATGAAAACGGTTCTCATTGAACGGGGTCTCTGGCCCTCGTAAGGTGCTTCACGTTTTGCACCGCGCCTCCAACCCCATGTCTTTATGCGACAATTCGCTTGTGACCTTGCTGCGGTCCGGGGGTATTGTGTGATAAATAATGTGGGTATCCCCGCTGGAGCCGGGGGGAGGACAGGAAACGTCATGGATTATGAGCGCAAACTTTCAGAAGCGCTGAGCGCGGTGAAGGACGAAGGGCGTTACCGCGTCTTCGCCGATATCGTGCGCCATCGCGGCTCATTCCCGCGCGCGACTTTCCACACTCCGCAAGGCACGAGAGACATCGTGGTCTGGTGCTCGAACGACTATCTCGGCATGGGCCAGCACCCCGCCGTCATCGAGGCGATGCATCGCGCGATCGATGAAGTAGGCGCCGGGTCCGGCGGTACGCGCAATATTTCGGGGACAACGCATTATCACGTCGAACTGGAGCATGAGATTGCCGACCTTCATCAGAAGGAATCGGCGCTGCTCTTCACCTCGGGTTATGCTGCAAACGACGCGACGCTTTCGACTCTGGCGCGTATTCTTGGCGATTGCGTGATCATCTCGGATGAGATGAACCATGCGTCGATGATCGAAGGCATCAAGCGCGGCGGCGGCCCGAAGAGGCTGTGGCGGCACAATGATCTTGCGCATCTCGAAGAACTGCTGAGCGCGCTCGACCCGGAGCAGCCGAAGATCGTCGCTTTCGAGTCTGTCTATTCGATGGACGGCGATATTGCGCCGATTGGCGCGATTTGCGACCTAGCGCGCAAATACGGTGCGCTGACCTATCTCGATGAAGTTCATGCGGTGGGCCTCTATGGGCGGCGTGGCGGCGGCATTGCGGAGCGCGACGGCGTTCTCGACAAGGTCGATATCATCGAAGGGACGCTTGCCAAGGGATTCGGGGTGATGGGTGGCTATATCGCTGCCTCGTCCGATGTCGTCGATGTCGTGCGCTCGTATGCACCAGGCTTCATCTTCTCGACCTCGCTTGCACCGGTTCTCGTTGCTGGTGTTCTTGCGGCCGTGCGTCACCTCAAGGCGAGCAATGCCGAACGTGAGACGCACCAGGAACGCGCGCAGACGCTACGCCAGATGATGGCCGATGCAGGGCTGCCGGTGATGTGGTGCGAAAGCCATATCGTACCGGTGATGGTTGGCGATCCGGTTGTCTGCAAGCAGGTGAGCGACGATCTGCTGAAGGATTTCAACATCTATGTTCAGCCGATCAACTACCCCACCGTGCCGCGAGGAACCGAGCGGTTGCGTTTCACACCATGCCCGGTTCATACGGACGACATGATGCGCGAGCTTGTGTCGGCGCTTGACCAGGTGTGGACACGCCACAAGATTCGGCGTGCCGCCTGACCGGAACGGCGATAGCCCTTCAGATGGAGGGCAAGGCGCGGACGGCGAAAGCCGTGAGGTTATTTTTGAATACATACCGATCGGAAGCAGCGTCAAGGTGACGGCTGTCGACGTATCGACGGGCCTGGAAGTGTCGGTGGTCGGACCTTCCGTCGCTGCGCGGAGCGAGCTTGAGCGCGTGGCTATCCGAAAGCTGCGCTATATGCTGGACAAGCAAAAAGGCGCCGGACGCGGACCGGAGGGAGGCGAGCCGGGTCCGTCGGGAGGCGGGATCGTCGTCTAGCCTTATTTTTTCCGGCGAGATTTCGAGGGTTGCTCCGTGCTGACACGTCCAAGGCCGATCTGCTTGGCGAGTTTCGAACGCTGTGCGGCATAGTTCGGGGCGACCATCGGATAGTCGTGGGGCAGGTTCCAGCGCGCCCTGTACTCTTCAGGTGTGAAACCGTATTGCGAGCGCAGATAGCGCTTCAACATCTTCAGTTTCTTGCCATCTTCAAGACAGATGATGTAGTCCGCTGTCACGGATTTCTTGACCGGAACGGCGGGGGTCAGGTCGGACTCCTGCGCCGACGCTGCGTGATCGAGATTGGCGAGCGTCGTGTGGACAATCCGGATCATCCCGGGAAGATCGTTGGCAGACATTGCGTTGTTGCTTACATACGCTGCCACGATTTCAGTCGCCAGCCGCAGAATTTCAGTTGTGTCCGCAGCTGCGGAAGTTTTTGTCTCATTCATTACGACAATTTGCCTTGCCGGGGGTTATTCCGCCGCCTTCGCGGATACAAAAGCGCCTTTTTCTAGCGCGGTATAGCGGTTTTAAGCAAGGACATCAAGATTATCACCTTGGTTCAGGCGTGTCTTAACCTGAAGAAAACAAGGTTAATCAGCGGTCTACAATATCCGTTAATGGAGATGCAGCTTAGTTTTTCAAGTAAACTTATCATTTCTATTCTCGAATAAAATATACTCACACAAGGTTGCTTGACCGACCAGAATGCGTAGCCGCGACTTCTCAAGGGAGGCCGAGAGACGGGAGAAACCTGCCGCAAGACTGTTTCTGCAAATATTTGTGGCCAATTGGCGATGGCCGACGAGATGTGGTATCACGCGCGGATCGAAACCGGGCGGTCGTGGATCACGGCCATGGCGCATGCATCAGCCTTGCGACTTGCCGGTTCGCGGCCCCGGAAGCTTTCGAACCGAAACGAAAAGGTAGATTTATGTCTTTGAGCGATGCCCCCATCGGGCGAGGCACCTTCGCCGGCTTCTTCACGGACGGGCTTGCGGAGAGCGATCCCGATATTCTGGATGCCATTCAGCGCGAACTCGACCGGCAGCAGAACCAGATCGAACTGATTGCGTCCGAGAATATTGTCTCCCGCGCCGTGCTTGAGGCGCAGGGGTCGATCATGACCAACAAGTATGCCGAGGGTTATCCGGGCAGGCGCTATTATGGCGGCTGCGAATTCGTCGATATCGCGGAGAACCTGGCGATCGAACGAGCAAAGAAGCTCTTCGACTGTGCCTATGTAAACGTGCAGCCGAATTCCGGTTCGCAGGCCAACCAAGGTGTGATGATGGCCTTGCTGAAGCCCGGCGACACCATCATGGGCATGAGCCTTGCCGCAGGCGGGCATCTGACCCACGGGGCGGCGCCCAACCAGTCCGGCAAATGGTTCAATGCGGTTCAATATGGTGTACGCCAGCAGGACCATCTGATCGATATGGACGAGGTGGCGAGCCTCGCCAAAGAGCACAAGCCGAAGATGATCATCGCGGGAGGTTCCGCCTATCCGCGTGTGATCGACTTCAAGGCTTTCCGCGAGATCGCAGACAGCGTCGGCGCGCTGCTGATGGTGGATATGGCGCATTTCGCAGGCCTCGTCGCCGGCGGCGCGCATCCCAGCCCGCTTCCTTACGCGGATATCGTGACGACGACCACGCACAAGACGTTGCGGGGCCCGCGTGGCGGCATGATCCTCTCGAATAACGAGGATATCGGGAAGAAGATCAATTCGGCGATCTTCCCCGGCATCCAGGGCGGACCGCTGATGCATGTCATCGCGGGCAAGGCCGTTGCCTTCGGCGAAGCGCTGCGTCCGGACTTCAAAACCTATGCGAAGTCCATTGTGGACAATGCGCGCGCGCTTGCCTCTACGCTGGCAGATGGCGGGCTTGCCATCGTTTCGGGCGGCACCGACACGCATCTGATGCTGGTTGACCTGCGCCCGAAGAGCCTGACCGGCAAGGTGGCGGAAGCCGCGCTCGAACGTGCGAACGTCACCTGCAACAAGAACGGTATTCCTTTCGACCCGGAAAAGCCGATGGTTACCTCCGGCGTACGTCTCGGCACGCCAGCAGGCACGACGCGCGGCTTCGGTGTTGCGGAGTTCGCCCAGATCGGCAAGCTCATCACGGAAGTGCTGGACGGGCTGGCCAAGAACGGCGATGAAAAGAATGTCGATGTGGAAGCGGCCGTTCGCGATCGCGTGATCGAACTGTGTACACGCTTTCCGATTTATGGCGGGCCGAAGTAATCCATCCCGCGGCGGGACCGGTTACATAGCGAGGGGGCTGACAGCGCATGCGTTGTCCATATTGCGGTAACGAAGACACGCAGGTGAAGGACTCGCGTCCCACCGAAGACAACACGGCCATTCGCAGGCGGCGCTTCTGCACCGCCTGTGGTGGCCGGTTCACCACCTTTGAGCGCGTGCAGCTCCGCGAGCTGACGATCATCAAGACAAACGGACGCAGGGTGCCCTTTGACCGGGATAAACTCATGCGTTCCGTGCAAGTCGCCATGCGCAAACGCCCGGTTGAGCAGGAGCGTGTGGAGCGTATGGTGAGTGGCATTGTGCGGCGGCTCGAGAGCATGGGCGAGAGCGAGATTCCCTCGTCCATGATCGGCAAACTGGTCATGGAAGGCCTGAGTTCCCTCGACGCTGTTGCCTATGTGCGCTTTGCCTCGGTCTACCGGAATTTCCGCGAGGCAAAGGATTTCGAGGAGTTTCTGGGCGAACTCAGCGGGCCGTTTGACGGTTCAATGCGTGAGGAAGACGACGACCGCTGATCCTTCGGGCCGCAAGCTGCGCGGATCCTCAAGGACCGCGGGCTAGCCCGCCGGCAGGGATGAAAATGGTTCGGCCCCACGATATCGGTTTCATGAAAACGGCATTGACGCTCGCCGAGCGAGGGCTGGGCCGTGTTGCGCCCAACCCTGCGGTCGGCTGCGTGATCGTGCGGGAGGAGGAGGCCGGTTTCCGGATCGTCGGGCGGGGCTGGACGCAGCCCGGCGGACGGCCGCATGCCGAGACGGAGGCACTTCGCCATGCCGGGGCGCTTGCAAAGGGGGCGACGGCTTATGTGAGCCTGGAGCCCTGTTCGCATCAAGGGAAGACGGGCCCCTGCGCCGGTGCGCTGATCGAGACGGGGATTGCGCGCGTCGTTGGCACCATTGCCGACCCCAACCCCGAAGTCGCGGGGCGCGGCTTTGCGATGCTGCAGGCCAAAGGCGTCGATGTGACGGAAAATGTCTGCGCTGCCGACGCCTATTATCTCAATGAAGGCTTCTTTCTCACCATGTCGGAGCGACGGCCGATGGTGACGTTGAAGATCGCGAGTTCGCTCGACGGACGGACGGCAACGCATGAGGGGCATAGCCAGTGGATCACCGGCGATGCGGCGCGCAGTCGAGGGCATCTGCTTCGGGCAACACATGATGCGATCATGGTCGGCAGTGCGACCGCCATCGTCGACGACCCGGAACTCACCTGCCGTTTGCCGGGGCTTGAGGCGCGTTCGCCCGTTCGTATCGTGGCGGATGGGCGCTTGCGTCTGCCGCTTACCTCGCGGCTCGTGCGCGACGCCAAAAAGACGCCGGTCTGGATATTGACGTTGCCGGGTGGTGATGCACGTCGCCGCGAAGCCTTCGAGGGATGTGGGGTGACGCTGATCGATGTTGAGCCGGGCGAGGACGGCGTGATGAACATGCGCGCGGCAATGGAAGCCATTGCGGCGCGCGGTGTGACGCGGGTGCTGGTTGAGGGGGGCGCGCGGCTCGCAGCCTCGCTGATCCGGGAAGTTCTCGTCGACCGTATCGAATGGTTCCAGGCGCCGAAGGTGATTGGCGGGGATGGCTATCCGGCGGTAGCAGCGCTTGGCATCAAGAAGGCTGGTGACGCGCCGGCTTTCATGCTGCGCGGAACAGCGGTTGCCGGTGGCGACACGATCGCCAGTTTCGTGCGCGGGAGCTGAACGATGTTTACCGGGATCATCACCGATATCGGGCGCATCCGCGCCATTGAGAAGAGGGGCGATACGCGCTTCACCATCGAGACGGCTTACGATCCGCAGACCATCGATCTTGGCGCTTCGATTGCCTGTGCGGGCTGCTGCCTGACGGTGGTGGACAAGGGTAGCGATTCCAGGGGCAACTGGTTCGCCGTCGACGTATCGCAGGAATCTCTCGATTGCACGATTCTTGGCATGTGGAGCGAGGGTACGAAGATCAACCTGGAGCGTGCGCTCAAGGCCGGCGACGAACTCGGGGGCCATATAGTAAGCGGGCATGTGGACGGCGTTGGACGGATTGCCGATATCAGGCAAGAGGGCGACTCGCTGCGCTTCACCTTCGAGGCCCCGGACGACCTAGCTCGCTTCATCGCGTCCAAAGGCTCGGTGACGCTGAATGGCACATCGTTGACCGTGAACGAGGTGGAAGATCCGAAACCCGGCGGCAATGCCGCGGCTACGCGTTTCGGCGTCAACATTATCCCCCACACCCAGCAGGTCACGACCTGGGGGCTGGCGAAGACGGGTGATCCCGTTAATCTTGAAATCGATATGCTGGCCCGCTATGTCGCGCGGCTGGTTCAGAAGGATTGAGATCCGTGTACAAGGAATACCTTTCCCCAATCGAGGACGTCATCGAAGACGCGCGTAACGGCAAGATGTTCATTCTTGTCGATGCGGAAGAGCGTGAGAACGAAGGCGACCTCGTCATTCCGGCCCAGATGTGCACGCCGGAAGCCGTCAACTTCATGGCCAAGTATGGCCGAGGGCTGATCTGTCTTTCGCTGACGGGCGAGCGCTCCAAGCAGCTCGACCTTCAGCTCATGTCCTCGACCAACCAGTCGCGCCACCAGACGGCCTTTACGGTTTCCATAGAGGCGCGGGAGGGGATTTCGACCGGTATCTCCGCGCATGATCGCGCGCATACGGTTTCTGTCGCCATCGATCCAACGAAGGGCGCGACGGATATCGTGTCGCCGGGGCATGTGTTTCCGCTTGTCGCGCGTGACGGCGGTGTGCTTGTTCGCGCGGGCCATACGGAAGCGGCGGTGGATATTGCACGGCTTGCGGGCCTTTATCCCGCGGGCGTCATCTGCGAGATCATGAACGATGACGGCACGATGGCGCGCCTGCCCGACCTTGTGCAGTTTGCCCAGCTCCACGGCCTCAAGATCGCGACCATTGCGGACCTCATTGCCTATCGGCGCCGTTACGACAACTTCATTCACCGTGCCATCGAGACTGAACTCGACAGCGCCTATGGCGGCGAGTTCAAACTGATGGTCTATCTGAATACGGTCGAATATGCCGAGCATATTGCGCTTGTGAAAGGCGACATCTCGGGCCCGGATCCCGTTCTTGTGCGTGTGCACGCGATCAATGTCTTCGACGATATTCTGGGAGCGGCCGGACCGCGCTCGGATATTCTGAAGGAGTCGATGAAGATCATCGCCGAAGAGGGGCGCGGCGTGATCGTGCTCATTCGCGACACCACAGCGACGGTTGTTTCCGACATGCTTCTCCGCAAAGGCGAGGGGGGCGAGCAGGGGATGCCGCGACGGCTTCGCGAATATGGTGTCGGTGCGCAGATTTTGCTGGATCTTGGTGTCCATGACATGGTTCTGCTCTCCGACACGGACCGGAGCATCGTCGGGCTTGAAGGCTATGGGCTCAAGGTGGCCGGGCAGCGCTCGCTCACGCCGGGCTCCAAAGCCCGGGCAAAGGAGACAATATCGTGACAGTCGACGCACATATCCTGATCGTCGAAGCACGCTTCTACGAGGAACTTGCGGACGAACTCGCGCGGGGCGCGATTGCAGCGCTGGAGGCGCGCGGTGCGACCTGGCAGCGTGTGCAGGTGCCGGGCGTTCTCGAAATTCCCACGGCGGTGAAATATGCGCTCGATGCGATGGGGCATGGCGGGTTTACGAAGAAAATCGATGGCTTTGTGACGCTTGGTTGTGTAATTCGCGGTGAGACGACCCATTACGACATCGTGTCGAACGAATCCGCCCGGGCGCTGATGGATATTTCTGTTGGCCGTTCTCTCGCGCTGGGCAACGGTATCCAGACCGTGGAGAACGAAGCTCAGGCCTGGGCACGTGCCAAAGTGGGTGAAAAGAACAAGGGCGGCGGGGCGGCGAATGCCTGCCTGGACATGATCGCCCTTAAACGCAGTTTCGGCGCCTGACGCCGTTCGAGGTTGATCGAAGAAGATGGCAGTTCCAGCGAAGCCCGCTTCTGGCGGCAACCTCGATCCAAAGGCCCGGTCGGCCGCACGGCTCGGCGCCGTACAGGCGCTCTATCAGATGGATGTGGCGGCCACGCCGCTTGACGATGTCGTTGAGGAGTTCATCGAGCATCGCCTAGGCAAGGATATTGAAGGTGTCGATGTCGGGGAGGCCGATGCGGCGCATTTCGAAGATGTTGTGCGTGGCGTCGTGCGCGAACAGCGCGAGCTTGACCGGCAGGTCAATAATGCTCTCGCCAAAGGATGGTCGCTTGCGAGGATCGACTCCACGCTTCGGGCGATCCTTCGATGTGGTACCTACGAACTGCGCCGATGCAAGGATGTACCGCTCAAGGTGGTCATCAACGAATATGTCGATATTGCACATGCCTTCTTCGAGGGAGACGAGTCTGGCGTTGTGAACGCGGTACTCGACAGACTGGGACGCGACATCAGGAGCGCGTCGGGAGCGGAACATGGCTCCGGCGGACAAGGCTGAGGGCGCGCGCCCAGGCGAATTCAGGCTAATCGAGGAAGTCTTCGCGCCTCTGGCGTCCGGTGCCGCCGGCGCCTTTGCGCTGAAGGATGATGCTGCCCTTTATCGTGCAAGCGCAGGATGGGAGACCGTTCTGACGGTCGATGCGATTGTTGCCGGTGTGCATTTTCTGCCAGACGACCCGCCGGAAAGTGTCGCGCGCAAGCTCTTGCGGGTAAATCTCTCGGACATTGCGGCAAAAGGGGCTGTGCCGAAAGGCTATCTCCTCGTTACCGCATGGGCAGACGACACGAGTTTCGACTGGATCAAACGGTTTGCCTCGGGGCTTGCGGAAGATCAGGAGCGCTATGGCATTTCGCTTTGGGGCGGCGACACGGTCCGGACGAGCGGACCGTTGATGCTTTCGCTCACGGCCATTGGAGAGTTACCTCAAGGAACGCTGCTTGCGCGGGGTGGGGCTCACCCGGGAGACGATATTTATGTTTCCGGTACGCTGGGCGATGCGGCGCTCGGCCTGGAAGTGTTGAGGGCGAAATTGGATGACCTCAGTCCGGAAGACAGGGCGCAGCTCGTCCGGCGCTACAGGGAACCGGAACCTCGCTGTTCGCTCGGGCCGCGGCTGCGGGGGGTGGCCAGCGCCTCGCTCGACATCTCGGATGGCCTCTTCGCCGATCTCGGGCACTTGTGCGGGCAATCCGGCGCGGGCGCGCGAATCGAAATGGATCGGCTGCCCCTTTCGGATGCAGCGCGGAGAGCTGTGGAAGGACAACCGGAGCTTTTTCAGCTGATCGTCGGGGGGGGAGATGACTATGAAATCCTCTTTGCCGCTCCACCCGAAAAGGCCGGGCAGGTGGCGGCTGCCGCTGCGGAAGCCTCTGTCAGCGTGACCCGGATCGGTGAAGTCAGGGAGACTGACGAAGGGGTGAAGCTTGTGGACCGCGCAGGGCAGCCAATTCCGCTCAAGCAATTGGGATATCGCCACTTTTAAGCTCCGGGGCGTTTCTGTCTGCCGGTTGCTTTCCTAATGCGTATTTGGCATCTTTCCGCGCGATTTCTGCATTCGGCAGGGGGGAGGACTTCCGGCGTCAATGCTGGAAGGAAGAGTGGTAATTCCCGCCGGTCATCCTTCGAGGGAACCTAAGGAAAAAACAATGAGCACTGCTTTGTGGGCTATTATCGGCTGCGGCGTGCTTGCTGTCCTCTACGGTATCTGGGCTGTGCGCTCGGTGCTGAAGCTGGACGCGGGCAATGCACGTATGCAGGAGATCGCGGCAGCGATCCAGGAAGGCGCAAGCGCATATCTCGCGCGTCAGTACACGACCATCGCCATCGTCGGCGCTGTGATTTTCGCCGTGGTCTGGTACCTTCTCACGCTGAAGGTTGCCGTCGGCTTCCTCGTCGGCGCGACGCTGTCGGGAGCCGCTGGTTATATCGGCATGCTGGTTTCGGTGCGCGCCAATGTGCGCACGACGCAGGCATCGAGCACAAGCCTTGCGGCCGGTCTCAGCGTTGCTTTCAAGTCGGGCGCTGTTACGGGCATGCTGGTTGCCGGTCTCGCGCTTCTTGCTGTTGCTGTGTATTACTCTGTTCTTACGGTCCACCTCGGCTATGCGCCGGGCTCGCGTGAAGTCATCGATGCGCTTGTCGCGCTTGGCTTCGGCGCTTCGCTGATCTCGATCTTCGCGCGCCTCGGCGGCGGTATCTTCACGAAGGGTGCTGACGTGGGCGGCGATCTCGTGGGCAAGGTCGAAGCTGGTATTCCCGAAGACGATCCTCGTAACCCGGCGACCATCGCGGACAATGTCGGCGACAATGTCGGTGACTGCGCGGGCATGGCGGCGGACCTGTTCGAAACCTATGCCGTGACCGTGGTCGCGACGATGGTTCTTGCCTCCATCTTCTTCGCGGGCGAGGGGATCGCCGCGATGATGACTTATCCGCTGGCCATTGGCGGCGCGTGCATCGTGACGTCGATCATCGGTACGTTCTTCGTGCGTCTCGGCAAGAGCAATAACATCATGGGCGCGCTCTACAAGGGCTTCATCGCCTCGGCCGTGCTCTCGCTCGTCGCGCTCTACTTTGTCACCGACTGGGTGATCGGGCTCGACACGGCCTTCACCGTGGGCGCGCTGAACTTCACTGGCATGACGCTCTATTATTGCGGTATCGCCGGTCTGGCCATTACCGGCCTCATCATCTGGGTCACGGAATACTACACTGGCGTAAACTTCCGCCCGGTGAAGTCGATTGCCGCTGCGTCGGCAACCGGTCACGGCACGAACGTGATCCAGGGACTGGCGATTTCGATGGAAGCAACGGCTCTGCCGGCTCTTATCATCGTCATTGGTATCTTGGTCACCTACAGCCTTGCCGGTCTCTTCGGTATCGCCATCGCCGTGACGACGATGCTTGCGCTTGCGGGCATGGTGGTCGCGCTCGACGCTTTCGGCCCTGTGACGGACAATGCCGGTGGCATCGCCGAAATGGCCGACCTGCCCGAAGACGTTCGCAAAACGACGGACGCTCTCGATGCCGTCGGCAACACGACGAAGGCCGTTACCAAGGGCTATGCGATCGGTTCGGCGGGCCTCGGCGCGCTGGTGCTCTTTGCGGCCTATACGGAAGACCTGAAGTTTTTTGCGGCTAACTCCGACACTTACGGGTACTTCGCCGGTGTCAGCCCCGACTTCTCGCTCTCCAACCCCTATGTGGTAATCGGGCTCTTCCTTGGCGGGTTGCTGCCTTATCTCTTCGGTTCGATGGGAATGACCGCTGTCGGCCGTGCCGCCGGTTCCGTGGTTGAGGAAGTGCGCCGTCAGTTCAAGGCCGATCCGGGCATCATGGCGGGCACGTCCAAGCCCGACTATGCGCGTGCGGTCGACATGCTGACCAAAGCGGCGATCAAGGAGATGATCATCCCGTCGCTTCTGCCGGTCCTTTCGCCGATCGTTCTCTATTTCGCGGTGAATGCGGTCGCCGACAAATCGGCCGCCTTCTCCGCGGTTGGCGCGATGCTACTCGGCGTTATCGTGACGGGGCTCTTCGTTGCGATTTCCATGACGTCCGGTGGCGGCGCCTGGGACAACGCGAAGAAGTACATCGAAGACGGTAACTATGGCGGCAAGGGCTCGGAAGCTCACAAGGCCGCTGTGACTGGCGATACGGTCGGCGATCCCTACAAGGACACCGCCGGTCCGGCCGTCAACCCGATGATCAAGATCACGAACATCGTGGCGCTCCTGCTTCTTGCGGTGCTCGCGCACTAGCAAGTCTGGTGTTTCCAAAAGACAAAGCCCCGCGGAGCGATCCGCGGGGCTTTTTTATCGTGAGCCTGCGACGGCAAGTCCATTTGACCTTGTGGGGCTTTAACGAAAGACTGATTTCGGGGCGTTGCAAGGAGGTATTGCGTGCTGGAGGTGTCCGTTTTCTATGAGGTGGCGATGCTCCTGATGCTTGCATCGGTGATTGGCCTCATCGGTGTACGGCTACATCAGCCCATGATCGTCAGCTTCATCGTTGTCGGGATGCTTGCCGGACCGGCCGGTTTCGACATCGTTCAGTCCACCGGGCATCTGGAGCTCTTGTCCGAGCTGGGTGTCGCCCTGCTGTTGTTTCTTGTGGGGCTCAAGCTCGATCTCAACCTTGTCCGAACGCTGGGCGCGGTCGCGCTGAATACAGGCCTCGGACAGATCGCCTTCACGTCGCTCACGGGCCTCTTGATATGTCTGGGCCTCGGTATGCCGATGCTGACGAGCGTCTATGTTGCGGTCGCGCTGACTTTCTCCAGTACAATCATCATCGTCAAACTGCTCTCGGATAAACGAGAACTGGATGCGTTGCACGGCAGGATCGCGCTGGGCTTTCTGATCGTGCAAGACCTTGCCGTGGTTCTCGCAATGGCGGTGATGTCGGCGTTGACCGCCGACGCGGCGGGCGGCGGCGGACTCGGCGGCGCGCTGCTGGGGCTTGCGGCTGGCGCCGTGCCTCTCCTTCTCCTGTGGCTGATCGTCTCGTGGGTGGCGAGCCCGCTCCTTCAGAGCATGGCGAAGGCGCCAGAACTGCTGATCGTCTTTGCCCTCGGTCTTGCGACTGCCTTTGCCGCGCTTGGTGACTATCTGGGTTTCAGCAAGGAGCTTGGCGGTCTCATAGCAGGGGTCGCACTCGCGACCACACCTTACCGCGAAGCCATCGCTTCACGCCTGGCCAGTCTTCGTGATTTTCTTCTTGTCTTCTTTTTCATCTCGCTCGGAGCGCATCTGGATTTGCGGGTGGTTGGAGCGGCGGTGGGAGATGCGCTGTTGCTTTCGTTTTTCGTGCTGATCGGAAATCCTCTGATCGTCATGGTGATCATGGGGGCCATGGGCTACCGGAAGCGGACGGGGTTTCTTGCCGGACTGACGGTTGCGCAGATCAGCGAGTTTTCGCTCATCTTTATCGCGATGGGATTGGCGCTTGGGCACGTGGATGAGGAAGCCGTCGGACTGGTTACTCTTGTCGGCGTTATCACGATCGGTCTCTCGACCTACATGATCCTCTACTCACAGCAGCTTTATGCATGGGTTGAACGTTTTCTCGGTGTTTTCGAACGCCGGGTCGCGCATCGCGAGGAGAAATACCTCGAAGGCAATGTGGGCGAACGCTATGATATTCTTCTCGTGGGGCTCGGACGATATGGGAGAGCGCTTCATTCCCGCTTTTCCGATGCGGGGTTCAATATCCTGGGCGTCGATTTCGATCCCGATGTCATAAGGCAATGGAAGGAGAGCGGCGCGACCGCGGTTTATGGCGACCTCCTGGATCCGGACATGTGCGAAACGCTCCCTGTCGACGGCACCAAATACGTCGTTATCGCTGTCCCCCCGCACGAAATCGGTCTGACGCACGAGGATCCCCGGATAACGCTTGTCGAGGCGTTGCGGCAGCGCGGCTATAGCGGGCAGATAGCCGCGATCGGCCGAAGCGAGAGCGACATGGCGGTGCTTCGCAAGAAGGGCGTGGATATCGTTCTTAGTCCGTTTGCGGATGCCGCCGAACGCGCAATGGAAAGGCTTTTTGCAAGGCCTGCTTCCGCCGGGTAAGGGGATGACAATGGCATCTGGAGACAAACATGTCTGCTAACGAAGAAAGACAGGTTTTGCCGGGGATAAGGAGCATCCTTATAGCGACGGATCTGTCCGGCCGTTCAGACAAGGCGCTCGCACGGGGGCTCCTGCTTGCCGCAGCCTATGGAGCAAGCGTCAAGGTCGTGCATGTCGTCGATGACGATCAGCCGAAATCGCTGGTTGAAGACGAGGCCGCGCGCGCCGCAGATCTTATTCAGGCGATGGTGAAGCCGATGGCGGACCGCTTGAAGATCGCGGCTCCCGAGATCGATATATGGCGGGGGCTTGCCTCCGTTGCGATTGCGAAGCTAGCCACGGAAACAAAACCCGATCTTCTGGTCATGGGCGCGCACCGGCGGCAGCTCTTGCGCGATGTTTTTGTGGGTACAACCGTGGAACGTGTCATCCGAACCTGCGAGCGGCCCGTCTTGATGGTCAATCTCGATGCAGATGTTTCGTATCGGAAAGCTCTCGCCGCGGTCGACCTGTCGCAACACTCAATCGATGCCTTGACGTTCGCGTCCAGGGTTGGATTCCTGGGCTGCGAGAAGCTGGCGATTATTCACGCTTTCGTACCGCTCGCAGACGGGCTCATGCGCTACGCCGATGTCGAGAAGAGCAAGATCGATGAATATGTGGAATCGATAGCGGACGATGCGCACAAGGCGCTGGTGCATATGTTGAGCGAGGAAGGGCTGACGGCGCTGGACCCGGAAATGATCGTCGAGGAAGGCGAAGCTGTCGGCGTGATCAAGGCGGCTGTCGAGCGCCTCAATCCCTCGCTCGTCATTCTGGGAACGCGAGGGCAAACGGGATTCAAGCGGATGCTTATCGGCAGCGTTGCCAATGCGGTGCTTCGTGACGTGGAATGCGACTTGCTGGCTTTCCCCAAGCGCACGGGCGAGGACTGAGATATCCCCGGTAGCGCCGCCCGCTAGCGCCGGTTGGTGGGATTACCTGTACCGACCGAAGGAATTCCCGAGCTCTGGTTGTTGAAGCGGCCAAGATTGCCGAAGAGCTGGCCAAGGATGGTGAGCTCCTTGCCGCGAGTCGGGGTCTTGCGATCGACAAAATTCACGATCTGGCCGTCCTCCAGACCGTAGTAGGCCACTTGCTGGACAACATCGGTTTTATCGAAGTAGACAGCGGCGACGGAGCGCTCGACTTCCTCTGGTGCATAAAAGGCGACAGTTTCGAACTTGCTCGAAATGTAGTACCAGGCCTCCCCATCGACGGTAGAAACGGTCGAGGGGGAGCCCATGACGCTCCTGACCTGTTCCTTCGACGAGCCGGATTGAAGCTGGTCGAGATCCGCAGGATCGAAGATATAACCGCGTTCCTCTATCAGAGGCGAGCAGGCCGACATCGTGACGGCGCCCATTGCCAGACAAACAGCTGTCAGGGCGAGACGGGCAGGGCGGCGCAGTCGGAACGATGTCATTGCAGAGGCCTCCTGGAGCCTGAAAGGTCTGCCGTTGACCTACCCTTGTCGCGGGGTAAATTCAATCGGCATGTACAATATGGGCCAGAACCTACCACCTGAGGCTGGAGTGAAGCCATGATATGGAAAAGGATTTTTGGCCGTTCCCGTAGTGACGATACACCATATGCGCTTTACGGGGCGCTGGTGGATCAGGCCCGGAACCCAATTTTTTACACCGATATGGGCGTCCCGGATACAGCGGAAGGCCGATTCGAGATGGTTGCGCTGCATGTCCATCTGGCGCTGCGCCGGCTGCGGGCGGGTGGCGAGGCAGGCAAGGAACTTGGCCAGAAGATTTTCGATTTGCTGTTCGACGATATGGACCAGACATTGCGCGAAATGGGCGTTGGCGATCTGTCCGTGGGCAAGAAGATCAAGGCTCTTGCCTCATCCTTCTATGGGCGGATGCAGGCCTATGATGAAGGGCTTGCCGATCTGGACGGCGGCAAGCTGGAAGCAGCCCTGCGGCGGAATGTGATACCGGATTCCGCGGGGGCTGAAACAAATGCAATGGCCCTTGCGGGATATGTTCGAGCAACCGATGACGAGCTTTGCGCCCAGCCCGTTGAAGAAATGATTGCCGGGCGGGTGATATTTACGCGCCCGAAGCCGCTTGCCACTGCGGGGGCTTCCTGATGGGGCCAGGACCGCACCAGAATTTCAGGCTGTTTGTCTCCGCGAGCGATGTACCGCCAAGCGGCAAGGACGTTCATTTCGAGGCTGACAAGGCGGTGTTGAAGGAGCTTGCAACCCGCTTCGGCATCGTCGAGGTCGTGGCGCTGTCGGGCTCCGCGAAAGTACGGCCTTACAAGAAGGCCGGTCTGACGGTGGAGGCGAGTTTCAAAGCGGAAGTGGTGCAAAGCTGTGTTGTCAGCCTCGAGCCGGTTCGCGAGACAGTTGAGGAAAGTTTCACCCAGCGATATCTGCCCGAGCATATGATCGTGCCGGATGTGCCGGAAGAATCGACCGAGCGCGAGATCGAAATAGATATCGAGGCCGAGGATGCGCCCGAACCGATGACGGGGAACGGTGTGGAAATCGGTGAGGCTGTGGCGGAAAGGCTGGCGCTTGCACTCGATCCTTATCCCCGCAAGCCGGGTGCCGCTTTCGAGCGACCTGCGGAGGAGACGGGCGACGCTCAGGAAAGCAAGCCAAATCCCTTTGCCGCGCTGGAAAAACTGAAGAAAAATTCTTGAGTTGGCACGATTCGGTGCCGCTTCCGGCTATTGTCTGACACTCGCAAGGCTGTATCTTCGGGGCGCGCGCGGACCAGGTTTGCGATGGGCGCCGGATCAACGATGGGGGTAGCCGGGTGACGCAAGGATTGACGATAGCTCTGGACGGGATGGGCGGCGACCACGGACCGGAAACGGTTATCGGTGGCGCCGAAGTCGCGTCCGTTCGTCGGCCCGATGTGCGTTTCCTGATTTTCGGAGACGAAGCCCAAATCCGGCCATTGCTTGAGAAACATCCCCGGGTCGCGCAGGCGAGCGAGATTATCCACACCGACGTCGCCATTTCGATGGACGACAAGCCGAGCCAGGCGCTGCGCCGCGGCCGCAAGACGAGCAGCATGTGGATGGCGATCGACGCGGTGAAGGAAGGCCGCGCCCAGGCTGCCGTCTCTGCGGGTAATACCGGTGCGCTGATGGCGATGGCGAAGGTGATCCTGAAGACGATCCCGAATGTCGAACGGCCTGCGCTTGCTGCGCTGTGGCCCACGGCGCGTGGCGAGTGCGTGGCGCTCGATCTCGGTGCGACGGTCGGAGCGGATGCCTATCAGCTCGTTCAGTTCGCAGCGATGGGCGAAGCCTTTGCGCGGGTGATCTTCAATATCGAACAGCCGACTGTCGGCCTTCTCAATATTGGCGAGGAGGAGGTCAAGGGAACCGAAGAGGTGAAGGCGGCCGCGCAGATGCTGCGTGAAACGAAACTGCCGATTCGTTTCCACGGTTTCATTGAAGGCGACGATATTTCGAAAGGCACCGTCGATGTGGTGGTGACCGATGGCTATACGGGCAATATTGCGCTGAAGACAGCCGAGGGAACCGCCCGGCTGATGGTGACTTTTTTGCGCGGCGCGATGCAGAGCTCGCTGATGTCCAAGATCGGCTATCTCTTTGCGCGCGGCGCATTCAAGGCGCTGGCCACGAAAATCGACCCGCGCGCGTCGAACGGCGCGGTCTTTCTCGGGCTGAACGGGCTTGTCGTGAAGAGCCATGGCGGCACGGATGCCATTGGTTTTGCCGCTGCAATCGATGTGGCAGCCGATGTCGCGTCGGCGGATCTTGTGGCCAAGATCTCTGCCGATGTCGACCGCCTGACGGGGATCGAGAGTGCCCGGCGTGCACAGAACAATGAAATAGCGGAATCCGAGGCAGCCCTGTCGTGAGTGTTATCAGAACCGTCGTTACCGGCGTCGGCAGCTACCTGCCGTCGCGTGTTGTCACGAATGAAGATATTTCGAAGATCGTCGATACGACCGATGAGTGGATCGTGGAGCGCACAGGCATCCACAGCCGCCACATCGCCGCAGAGGGCGAACTGACGTCGCATCTGGCGCTCGCCGCCGCACGCAACGCCATTGCCGATGCGGGGATCGACGTCCAGGAGATCGACACGATCATTCTGGCGACGACCACGCCGGACAATACATTCCCCGCGACCGCAACCACGGTGCAGGCGGAGCTTGGCCTCTATCACGGGGCGGCCTTCGATATTCAGGCCGTTTGCTCGGGTTTCGTCTATGCCATGACGATTGCCGATACTTTCATCAAGACCGGCCAGTCCAAGACAGCGCTGGTGATCGGGGCCGAGACGTTCTCGCGGCTGCTCGACTGGACCGACCGGACCACTTGCGTGTTGTTCGGCGATGGCGCGGGCGCGGCCATTGTGACCGGGGAGCAGGGGGCGGGGACAAATGCCGACCGCGGTATCCTTACTGCCCACCTTCATTCAGACGGACGCTACAAGGAAAAGCTCTATGTCGACGGAGGGCCTTCCTCCACACAGTCGACCGGCCATGTACGTATGGAGGGCCGCGAGGTCTTCCGTCATGCGGTCGTCAATATTGCGGAGGCGATCAAGGAATCGCTGGAGGCAACAGGGCTTACGGCAGAGGACATCGACTGGTTTGTGCCGCATCAGGCAAACAAGCGCATTCTGGACGGCACGGCAAAACGGATCGGGTTACCGCCGGAGAAGGTGGTGATGACGGTCGGTGAGCAAGGCAATACATCCGCGGCTTCCGTTCCGCTCGCGCTGGACACGGCGGTGAAGGATGGGCGAATCAAGCGCGGTGACCTCGTATTGCTGGAAGCGATGGGCGGGGGCTTCACCTGGGGGTCGCTTCTTTTCAGATTCTAGGTGAAATACCGTCCGGGAAGGCGCGGCGAACCGCCTGAAATTACGAGATATCCTGAATCTGCTGTATCAGGGAAAACTGCCATCCCTTTGATATTGACGGGTTTCCGGGCGGGCAATAGGCTTCACAACGAAACTTCAGAGGTGGAGGCCATGGGGGATACAGTCACGCGCGCGCATTTGAGCGAGGCGGTCTATCAGGAAGTCGGTCTGTCACGAAACGAGTCCGCGGAACTCGTCGAGCTCGTGCTGGCCGAGATAGCCGACAGTCTTGCCAAGGGCGACACGGTGAAGCTTTCGTCATTCGGTTCGTTCTCGGTTCGCAAGAAGGGCGGCCGGATGGGGCGTAATCCGAAAACAGGCGAGGAAGTGCCGATCAAGCCGCGGCGGGTGCTTGTTTTCCGGCCGAGCCATGTGCTCAAGGAGCGCATCAACAGTGCGCTCAGCGGACAGCCGGCAGCCGCCGAATAAACCCTCGAGGACGCGCCCTTGAGTAAGTCCGAGTTCATACTTCGGATTGAGGAAGACCAGCAGGGGCCTCATTTGTCTGTGCAAAAGTCACCCGACGCCTTTCGGACCATCAGCGAGGTCGCGAGCGAACTCGACGTGCCGCAACACGTGCTGCGATTCTGGGAGAGCAAGTTCAACCAGATCCGGCCGCTGAAGCGGGGCGGCGGGCGGCGCTATTACCGGCCCGAAGATGTGGACCTGCTGCGGGGTGTGCGAACGCTGCTCTACAATGACGGCTATACGATCAAGGGAGTCCAAAAAGTCTTTCGCGAACAAGGCATTAAGTTCGTCACGGAAACGGGGCGCGGCACTGTGGACACCTCTCTTGCGGAGCTGGCACGCGAGGCCGTGGAACGCGGCGAGCAAGAAGAGCGCGAACCTACTGCAAAGCCCGTCAGCGCGAGCGGACGCAAGCGCCTGGAGGTGCTGCTGGAAGACCTCATATCGCTTAAAGACGAGATCGACGAGACCTTGTGGGAGAGCGAGGACGAGGAAGGCTGAGCCCCCCTCGAAAATCCGAAAATTCCTTAAAAAATGCGGGTTTGGGCCGTTGCCGCAATTGAAAGCGGCGTCTATATTCCGCGCCTCTGGAAGGGGATTCCCCTTCTGGCGACACCGGTTAGTCGGAGCGTAGCGCAGCCCGGTAGCGCACTTGTCTGGGGGACAAGGGGTCGTCGGTTCGAATCCGGCCGCTCCGACCATTTCCGCCTCGAAAGAGGCAAGGTATCCGCGAGCCTCAAGGAGCCAGCTTCATGATTGGCCAGATTCTTCCGATCGTCCTCTTCCTCGTCGCGATCTTCGTGCTGAACAAGATCGTGACCGGCCGCTTCGGCTGAAGCGGGGATAAAGACGGCCTTCGGACAGGCGACTGTCACAAGAACGTCATCAAACCGTCATAAATGGAAAGCGGATGCGTCAGGCGTCCGTTTTTACGCCTCGTCTGGACGGACCATCCAGACGATGAGGTATTTGGCGGGAAATGCCCAAATTACACCAGCGGTGATGTAATAGAGGAACTGGACCAGGCCGTGTTCCGGCAAGTGTCCGCTCACCGCAATCGTCATGATCAGAAACGAATAGAGCGTGAGGCCGATCAGCAGGATGATCGTGCCGATGAGTTTGCGGGTGCGGATGCCGAGGCGCATGGGGCCGTCTCCGGGCTTTTCATTTTTGCGTTGGGTCTTACGCCGGGTTCGAGGTTGCCTTCCATACGGCATCCGCGAGAATTGCGCAAAGCGGGGAAGGCCGCGCGAGGGGATGCGCGGCGACCTGTCGCGGCGGTGTGCGGCTAGGCTTCGGCCAAGGGGCGGGGTAAGAGTTTTCCATGAGCGTTCTTCCACGGATCAACGCGGTCGAGAGGGCCGATGCAAACCGGCGGGCCATTGCCTGGTGGCTGTTCGGCGTTGCCGCGCTTGTCTTCATCATGGTGGTGGTGGGCGGCCTGACGCGGCTGACCGAGAGCGGGCTGTCGATCACCGAATGGAAGCCCGTGACGGGCGCACTGCCGCCGATGAGTGAGCAGCACTGGCAGGAGGAGTTCGACCTCTATCGCCAGATCCCGCAATACCAGCTCATCAACAAGGGCATGTCGCTCGACGAGTTCAAGACGATCTACTGGTGGGAGTGGAGCCATCGTTTTCTCGGGCGGCTGATCGGCTTCGCCTTTCTCGTGCCGTTCCTCTGGTTTGCGGTGACGCGCCGCATCGAGCGCGCGATGGTACCGCGGCTGCTCGGGCTTTTCGTTCTGGGCGGGATGCAGGGTGCGCTCGGCTGGTGGATGGTGAAGAGCGGGCTCGTCGACCGGACGGAGGTGAGCCAGTACCGCCTGGCCGCGCATCTCGGCCTTGCGACGCTTATCTATGGCGCGCTGATCTGGACGGCGCTCGACATGTGGCACGGGAAGGGCTCGCGGTTCCTGAGCGGGCTATCCAAGGCCGCGCTGGCGCTGATCGTGCTCATCTTCGTACAGACGATCCTCGGCGCCTTCGTGGCCGGCATCCGCGCCGGGCTTATCTACAACACATGGCCGCTGATGGCGGGCGCGATCATCCCCGACGGGCTTCTGGCGATGAAACCCGTCTGGCACAATTTCTTCGAGAGCCATCTGACCGTGCAGTTCCAGCACCGGATCATGGCCTATCTGCTGCTGGCGGTGACGGGATGGCATGCCTGGCGCGCGCGGAAGACGGAAGCGGCGGGCACGGCGAACCTGCTGTTCGCGGCGGTTGTCGCGCAGGCTGCGCTCGGCATCTGGACGCTGCTCTGGGTGGTGCCGATCCCGCTCGGCGCGGCGCATCAGGGCGGCGCGATGATCGTCTTCGGCATTGCTGTGTGGCATGCGCACAGGCTGGCGAAGTAGGGACGCGGTTGCGCTACCCCTCCCCAAACGGTCTTCGACCGAAAGCCCTACGCTTTCGCTCCGGGCGTTCGAGGCTCGACAAGGTCCACCGGACCTTTTCGTTCGCTTGCGCGAACCGCCTCTCACCCCACAGGGGGAGGGTGGGTGAGTTCTGTGTTTGTGGTTCCTGGATTGCTTCGCTTCGCTCGCAATGACGGGCTTTAGTGAAGAGGGACGGCGCGTTCCGCGCCTTCTGGATTGCCGGGTCACGGACCTACGGTCCGGCCCGGCAATGACAGTTAAAGAAAGACGTGGGTGGCCCGGTCAAGCCGGGCCATGACGTGTTGGGGCTGCTAAGCCTTCAGGGCCTGGTCGAGGTCGGCGATGATGTCGCCGGCGTCCTCGATGCCGACGGAGAGGCGGACGACATCGGGGCCCGCACCGGCGGACTTCTTCTGATCGTCCGTCAACTGACGATGCGTTGTCGAAGCCGGATGGATGATGAGGCTGCGCGTGTCGCCGACATTGGCGAGGTGGCTGAGCAGTTCCACCTTGCTCACGAGCTTCACGCCCGCGTCATAGCCGTCCTTGAGGCCGAAGGTGAAGACGGCGCCCGCGCCCTTGGGCGAATATTTCTTCATCAGCGCATTGGACGGATCATCTTCGAGACCGGCATAGGACACCCATGAGACCTTCGGGTGGCCCTTCAGGAACTTCGCGATCTCAAGCGCATTGTCGCAATGCTTCTGCATGCGCAACGGCAGCGTTTCGATGCCGGTGACGATCATGAAAGCATTGAAGGGCGAGATGGCGGGGCCAAGGTCACGCAAGCCGAGAACGCGGCAGGCGATGGCAAAGGCGATGGGGCCGAAGGTCTCGTGGATCTTCAGGCCGTTATAGGAGGGGCAGGGCTCGGAAAGCGTCGGGTACTTGCCATCCTTCGACCAGTCGAACTTGCCGCCATCGACGATGATGCCGCCCATCGAATTGCCGTGGCCGCCAAGGAATTTCGTTGCCGAATGGACGACGATATCCGCGCCGTGGCTGAGCGGCTGGCAGAGCCAGGGCGAGGCAAGGGTGTTGTCGACGATGAGGGGAATGCCTGCCTCATGCGCGATTTTCGCGATGCCCGCAATGTCGGTGACGAGGCCGCCGGGGTTTGCGAGGCTCTCGATGAAGACGGCTTTGGTCTTCGGGCCGATAGCCGCCTTGACCGCGGCGAGGTCCGTCACGTCGGCCCAGTCGACTTCCCAGCCGAACTTCTTGAAGGCGTGGCCGAACTGGTTGATCGAGCCGCCATAGAGCTGCCTGGCGGCGACGAAATGGTCGCCCGGTTCCAGCATGGTGTGGAAGACGATCATCTGGGCGGCGTGGCCCGAGGCGACGGCGAGCGCGGCCGTGCCGCCTTCAAGCGCGGCGACACGCTCTTCAAGCACGGCGGTCGTCGGGTTGGTGATGCGGGTGTAGATGTTGCCGAAAGCCTGAAGGCCGAAAAGCGAGGCCGCATGATCGACATCATCGAAGACGAAAGAGGTCGTCTGATAGATGGGCGTCGTGCGCGCGCCGGTCGTCGGGTCGGGCTGCGCGCCTGCATGAATGGCGAGAGTTTCGAATTTACGGTCGGTCATGTTTGCCTCTTTGGTTTTCTTTCTTGTCTTGCGTTCCGTCTGCCCCCTCACCCGATCCTCGCTGTCGCTCGGATCACCCTCTCCCCGGAGGGGAGAGGGAAGGGGCCCGCCGAAGAGGCGTAGCCGGTGAGGTGGGAAGGGTGAGGGGGGCTACATCCCCAGTCTCGGCATTTCGATTTTCGGGCAGCGGTTCATGACGACGCGCAGGCCGGCGGCGCGGGCGCGCTCAGCGGCTTCCTCGTTCACGACACCGAGCTGCATCCAGACATATTTCGCACCGGCCTCCACGGCTTCGTCCGCGACGGGGCCCGCCGCTTCGGAATTGCGGAAAACATCGACCATATCTATTTTTTCTGGGCCGATCTTCTCCGCAACGTCGCGAAGTGACGCATAGACGGTTTCGCCGTTCAGTTCCTTGCCTGTGAGGCCGGGGTTCACGGGGATGACGCGGTAGCCCTTGCCTTGCAGGAAACGCATGACCTCGTGGCTGTCGCGCGCGGGGTTTGCGCTGGCGCCGACAAGGGCGATGAGTTTCGTGTTCTTCAGGATGTGTTCGACGTCGCCGGGTTCGACTTCACTCATTACCTGTCTTCCCATTTCGGTTCGCGCTTTTCGATGAAGGCGCCGATGCCTTCTTCCGCGTCGCGGGCGAGCATGTTCTTCACCATGACTTCGCTTGCGTAGTCATAAGCCTCGGCGAGCGGCTTTTCGAGCTGTTCGTAGAATGCCTGTTTGCCGATGGAGACGGTAAGGGCGGATTTCGACGCAATAATGTCTGCGAAACGCGAGACGGCGGCATCGAGTTCCGACGCGGGGACGGCGGCGTTCACGAGGCCCATTTCTGCGGCGCGGGCAGCCGGGATCATCTCGCCGGTCAGCAGCATTTCCATCGCGTGCTTGCGCGTGACGTTGCGCGAGAGGGCGACCATGGGCGTCGAGCAGAAGAGGCCGATATTGACGCCGGGCGTCGCGAACTTCGCTTCCTCCGCCGCGACGGCGAGATCGCAGCTTGCGACGAGCTGACAGCCCGCGGCGGTCGCGATGCCATGCACACGGGCGATGACGGGTTTGGGACAGTTCACGATCGCCTGCATGAGCGTGCTGCAAAGTTTCATCGTGTTCTGAAAGAAGGCGCGGCCGCGATCATCATGCTGGCGAGCGGCGGTGAGTTCCTTCAGGTCGTGGCCGGCGCAGAAGCCGGGACCGGCGCCTGCGAGCACGACGGCGCGGATGGAGGCGTCCTGACCGATGGCCTCGATCTCGCGGGTGAGGGCGATCATCAGCTCTTCGGAGAGGCTGTTGCGCTGCTTCGGGCGGTTGAGCGTGAGGGTCGCGACGCCGTTCGCATCCTTGCGCATGAGGACGGGCTCGGCAGGGGCCGCTTTTCCGGCGGGCTCTTTCGCTGTCTGGCTCATGACGCTCTCCCTTTGTTTCTTTTGAGGGAGCATAGCGGGCGGGAGGGGAGGAGTCAGGTTGCCGTTTCTTTTCCTGCCACCCGCCCCCAAGGGCGGGTGGGAGGAAACGCTGAATGTTATCGCTCGAGCCGGTAAAGCACGTGGCGCTTCAAGGGGTGGCCGTCCGGCACGTTCGGATGGTCGAAATCGTCCGCGCGGGCGCGGGTCATGCCGAGGCGGGCCATGACGGCTTGCGAGCGCGTGTTGGTGGCGGCGGTGAGGGCGACGATTTCCTCAAGGCCGAGAGGGCCGAAACCATGCGCCAGCGCGGCGCGGGCGGCCTCGGTCGCATAGCCCTTGCCCCAATGTTCATGGGCGAGGCGCCAGCCGATCTCGACGGCCTGCGCGGGCGGGGCGGGCACGAAGGGCGCGGCGAAATCCACCACGCGGATGCCGGTGAAGCCTATGAAAGGGGCGATGCCGGGAAGCTCAAGCGCCCAGAAGCCGAAGCCGCGCTGTTCGATTTCCGATTGGAGGCGGCGGGCGACGGCATCGCTTTTCTCGCGCGGGAGAGGGCCCATCAGCGTTTCCATGACGCGCGGGTCTGCCGACATGGCGGCGAAGGGGGCGAGATCGGCCTCGCGCCAAGGGCGAAGGATGAGGCGGTCTGTCGCGAGCGTGGTCATGGTGGTCCTCCGGGGCGGGTTTTAGCGCGGGCGGCGTTTTTTGTCGCGGCGCAGCTTTGGGGTAAAAGCGGCGGGCAGTAGAGGGAGGGGCGTATGGCCGATCTGAAGCCGGTGATGAGCGTTGCGGAGCTGGAAGCCTTCATGGAGCGCGAGTTCCCGCAGATGCGGATGGGGGCCGATACGACGCGGATCGACGCGGTGGGGCCCGGTTTCGCGCGGCTGAGGCTTGGCTTTTCGGAGCGGAACCTGCGCCCAGGGGGCACGATTTCCGGGCCTGCCATGATGGCGCTGGCGGATTATGCGATGTATGCGGCGGTGCTGGCGCATGTCGGGCCGGTGGCGCTGGCCGTGACCACCAGCCTCCATATCGACTTCATGCGGCGGCCGGAACAGGCGGATATTCTGGCGGAAGCGCGGCTGATGAAGCTCGGCCGGGTGCTGGCGGTGGGGGCAATCGAGCTTTCACAAGAGGGCTTGAGCGGGCCCGTCGCCCATGCAAGCTGCACCTATTCGATACCGCCAAGGGGCTGAATGAGGTATCGAGATACCCCATTCGTAAAAGCCTGCGAATAAAGCGTTTTTCGCGCGGGGTGCCGGTTCAATGTTGTTGACAGGGAGGGCCTGAGCCCCTAGAAGCAGCGCCGAACCGGGCGGCTTTTCAGCCGTCCCCTCCAGATTTGCAGACGCCCAGGATTTTTCGCAATGAAGACCTATTCCGCGAAAGCCTCCGAAATCGAAAAGAAGTGGATCGTGATCGACGCCGAAGGCGTCGTCGTGGGCCGCCTTGCGTCGCATGTCGCGAATATCCTTCGCGGCAAGCACAAGGTCACCTACACGCCCCACATGGATTGCGGAGACCATGTCATCGTCGTGAACGCGGGCAAGGTCGCGCTCACCGGCAAGAAGTATGACGACAAGCGCTACTACCGCCACACAGGCCACCCCGGCGGCATCAAGGAAACGAGCCCGAAGCGCATTCTCGAAGGCCGTTTCCCGGAGCGCGTTCTCGAACTCGCCGTGAAGCGCATGATCCCGCGGGGGCCCCTTGGCCGCCAGCAGCTGACGCATCTCCACATCTACGGGGGTGCCGAGCATCCGCATGAGGCGCAGCAGCCCGAGAAGCTCGACTTCGCTGCCCGGAACCGCAAGAACGTCAGGATCGCATAATCATGTCCGAAACAACCACGCTCGAAGGCCTGAAGGACGCGATGGAAGGCACCGAGGCCGCTGCCCCGGTCTCGACCCCGGATGCGAACGCCGTGCCCGCCGTTCAGAAGCTCGACAAGTTCGGCCGCGCCTATGCGACCGGCAAGCGCAAGAACGCGGTCGCCCGCGTCTGGATCAAGCCGGGCTCCGGCCGGGTCAAGATCAACGGCCGCGAGCTCGAAGTTTACTTCGCGCGCCCCGTTCTGCGCATGATCCTCAACCAGCCGCTCGTCGTTGCGGCGCGCGAGAAGCAGTACGACATCACCGCGACGGTGGTGGGCGGCGGTCTCTCGGGCCAGGCGGGTGCGATCCGTCACGGGTTGTCGCGCGCGCTGACCTATTTCGAGCCGGAACTGCGCGGCGTGCTCAAGAAGGAAGGCTTCCTCACGCGCGACAGCCGTGTGGTCGAACGCAAGAAGTACGGCAAGGCGAAGGCCCGCCGCAGCTTCCAGTTCTCGAAGCGCTGATCCCTTTCACGGGTTCTCGAAGAAGGCGCTTCGTTTCGCACGAAGCGCCTTTTTTGTTTTTGGACTTCCCCCACCCGGGAAATACGCGGTGCGCATTTCCCGACCTCCCCGCAAGAGGGAGGTGGGACAGAAAGAGCAGAGAATATGACCACGAAGGTTTTCATCGACGGCGAAGCAGGCACGACGGGATTGCAGATAAGGGCGCGGCTGAACGGGCGCGACGATCTCGATTTCATTTCGCTGGGCGAGGACAAGCGCAAGGATGCGGACGCGCGGAAGGAAGCCCTGAACGAGGCCGACATCGTGATCCTGTGCCTGCCGGACGATGCGGCGAAGGAAGCCGTGTCGCTTATCGGAAATGCGCGCACGCGCGTGATCGATGCGTCGACGGCGCATCGCGTCGCCGATGGCTGGGTCTATGGTTTCCCGGAAATGAGCGCGGAACAGCGGCAGGTGATCTCGGGCGCGGCGCGGGTCACCAATCCGGGCTGTTATCCGACGGGCGCGATTGCGCTGGTGAAGCCGCTGGTCGATGCGGGTCTCGTGCCGGAAGGCTGGCCGCTGACGGTGAACGCGGTGTCGGGCTATTCGGGCGGCGGCAAGCAGATGATCGCCGAGTTCGAGGATGCCGATGCGCCGGGGCACACGAAAGAGGCCTACCGCGCCTATGCGCTCTCGCTCGCGCACAAGCATGTGCCGGAAATGCAGAAGAATATGGGGCTCCAGAACCCGCCGCTCTTCACGCCGAATGTCGGGCGCTATGCGCAGGGCATGATCGTGGAAGTGCCGCTGCAGCTCTGGGCGCTGCCGGGCGATGTGCCGCTGACGGCGCTGCACGAGACGCTGGCTGAAGCCTATGACGGACAACGCTTCGTGTCGCTCGCGCCTTACGATGAGATCGCGGCGACGGCGAAGCTCGATCCCGAACAACTCAACGGCACGAACGAGCTCAAGCTTTTCGTTTTCGGCAATCCGAAGACGAAACAGGCGCGGCTGATGGCGCTGCTCGACAATCTCGGCAAGGGCGCATCGGGGCAGGCGGTGCAGTGCCTCAACATCATGATCGGCGCGGATGAGGCGCTGGGCGTGAATCTTTAGGTTTGGTCGCGTTTCCGGACGGCGAACCGGCATCCACTTCGCCTGGAAACGCTCCTAGACCTTCAGCAGGATGACGCCGCAAGCGACGACGCCCGCGGCGGCGACCGCGCGCCAGCCGAGACCTTCCTTCATGATGAGGCCGGAGATGAGGGCGGCGAAGACGACGCTCGTCTCGCGCAGCGCCGCGACAGGGCCGAGCGGTGCCAATGTCATGGCCCAGATCACCAACCAGTAGGCGGCGACCGACATGACGCCGCCCGCGAAGCCGTAAGCCATTGCGCGCTGGGGCTTCAGGAAGGCGCGGCCGCGCCGCCAGAGCACAATCAGGAAGAAGATCAGCCCGTCGCCCGCGAAGAGCCAGAGCACGTAGATGTGCGGCGTTTCGGCGATGCGCCCGCCAAGGCCGTCATTCAGCGTGTAGGCGGCGATGAAGAGCGAGGTGCCGAAGGCATAGGCCAGCGCGCGCGGATCGTTCGGGAGCCCCGCGCCATTGGTGCGGCGGAAGGCGAGGCTGACAATGCCGAGCGCGATGAGCGCGACGCCCGCGAAGGCTTCCGTTGGGAGGATTTCGCCGAGCCAGAGCGCGCCGACGACGGTGACGATGGCGGGGGCGAGTCCGCGCGACAGCGGATAGACCTGGCCGAAATCGCCATGCTCATAGCCCTTCACGAGGAAGAGCTTGTAGCCGACATGGAGCGCGAAGGAGAGGCAGAGGATTTTCGCGACGTCCCAGCCCGGAAAGGGAATGAAGGGCAGAAAGGGGAGCGCGACGAGGCCCGTCGCCGCCGCGATCCAGCCCATCATCATGAGACGGTCGGCGCCGGTTTTCACGAGTGCGTTCCAGCTTGCGTGCAGCAGGGCGGAGGCAAGAACGGCGAGGGTGACGGTGAGGGTCAAGGCGGGCTCCGGGGGCGCCATGATGGCGGCGACCCGGAAGCTAGCCTTTTATGCGCGGAAAGCCGAGAGGGCGTTTAGGCGAAGGGGTTTGCGCCTTGTCACCCTCCCCCTGTGGGAGGGTCAAACGGCTGCAAGCCGTTTGGGGAGGGGGCTCCGCCACCGGCGAATGGTGGGTGCCCGATTATGCACGGAGTTTCCTCGCTTACCCCTCCCCGAAAACTTCTCGCTACGCTTGAATTTTTCGACCCTCCCACAGGGGGAGGGTGGAAGAGTATGCTCGGCGATGAGGAGCTTTGAGTCATGTCAAAATCATCGACCACCACAAATAGACTTCTGCCCAATTCATATCCGGGCGAAATACTGCTTGAGGAATTCCTGAAACTGATGGAGAGGGGGTGATGAAAGACGGACTAAACTAATTTTCAAGAAGCTGCAGTCCGTCTGGCTTCTCCAAAAGACCGGGAAGCTTTATTGGATTGTCCCCTCGGCGGTTCGCCTCTAGGTGTTCCCAGATATTAATTCCACTCTGAAAGAGCAAGTGGCAAGTTTTGCTATATTTCTGGATGGTCTCTAGGTCAAAAAAATAAGTATTCAATTTTTGTCGAGATCGTTTTGTTAGATAAACCCCACCTTCATTTGGAAAGAGCATCCCGTGAACGACTATGTTTCTAGTTTCTAAGCACACTTTGTATACGGAAATATGGTTCGCAATCACATTCACCGTTCCCAGCGCTACGTTTCCCGATGCCAGATAGCTTTCTAGCAACGATATTCGCGTGTGGTTGGGCATGTTCTTGACAACGGAATACGTATGCCCACCCATAAAGTGATTGAGTATCTGACTCAAAGCACTTTCAGCTGCGTTCCAATTCAAGAGAAACGCCCCTAGAGCTTCCGCAAAGCCGTTAGGTAGTCGCTCAAACAGATAGGTCGTTGTTGGAGGTGGTTCGTACACGTAATTGCCTCAATCCTCGCTTTTCACCAACACATATGAACCCGGCGCGTCTTCGAGCACCTTGAGTTTGCCGCTACCGGGTTTGCGGGCGGGGACCATGTCGCCGGACTTCGCCGAGAGCCATGCGTTCCAGTCGGGCCACCAGGAGCCCTTGTGGTCGGTCGCGCCCTTGAACCAGTCGTCGGGCGTGTCCGGCAGGCCGTCATTCGTCCAGTGATTATACTTGCCGCTGGAGGGCGGGTTGATGACGCCAGCGATATGGCCCGAGCCCGCGCAGATGAAGCGGACGGGACCGCCGAAGAGCTTCGTTGCTTTGTATACGGAATTATAGGGCGAGATGTGGTCCTCGCGGCTCGACTGGAGATAGACGGGCACCTTCACGTCGCCGAGATGGAGCTCCTCGCCGCCCAGCACCATGCGGCCTTCGGCGAGTTTGTTTTCGAGATAGCATTCGCGCAGATAGAAAACATGCATGGCGGAGGGGAGCCGCGTTGCATCCGAATTCCAGTAGAGGATGTCGAAGGGCATCGGCTCGCGGCCGAGCAGGTAGTTGTTGACGACGTAATTCCAGATGAGGTCGTTGGAGCGCAGCATATTGAAGGTAGAGGCCATGGTGGACCCCTTCAGGTAGCCGCCCTTTTCGTGCATCTGCTGTTCGATTTCGGAAATCTGTTCCTCGTCGATGAAGACCTTGAGTTCACCGGCCTCGGTGAAATCGACCTGTGTGACGAGGAAGGTCGCCGACTTGATGCGGGTATCGCCACGCGCGGCCATGTGGGCGAGCGAGCAGGCGAGCAGCGTGCCGCCGATGCAATAGCCGACGGCGTTGACTTCCTTTTCGCCGGTCGCCTTTTCGACCGCGTCGAGCGCCGCATAGACGCCCTCATGCATGTAGTCCTCGAAGGTTTTCAGCGCGAGGCGCGCATCCGGGTTCACCCAGCTTGCAACGAAGACCGTGTAACCCTGATCGAGGCACCACTTGATCAGCGACTTCTCGGGGCCGAGATCGAGGATGTAATATTTGTTGATCCAGGGCGGAAAGATGACGAGGGGGCGCTTGTGGACCTGCTCCGTCGTCGGCTCGTACTGAATGAGCTGCATCAGGTCGTTCTGATAGACAACCTTGCCGGGCGTGGTCGCGATGTTTTCGCCGAGCGTGAAGGCGGACATATCCGTCTGCTGAATCTGGATATGGCCGTGGCCGCGCTCGATATCTTCGAGCAGATGTTCCATGCCGGAGACAAGGTTCTCGCCATTCGAGGCGAGGGTGGTGCGCAGGATTTCAGGATTGGTGAAAAGAAAGTTCGAGGGCGAGACGGCATTCGCCATCTGACGGACATAGAAGTCCGCCTTTTCGCGCGTGTGCTGGTCGATGCCGTCGGCGTGGCGCACGCGTTCCGTCAGCCATTTGCTGGTGAGCAGATAAGACTGCTTCATCAGGTCGAAGACGATATTCTCCTGCCAGTCGGGGTCGCGGAAACGCTTGTCGCTCCGGCCGGGGCTGGCGACGGGTTTGACGTCCTCGCCGAGGAGGCGGCGCGTGATATTGGAGGCGAGGCCGAGATAGCCTTCGAAGAGGGCGGTCTGCGCCTCGACGATTTTTGCAGGGTTGCGCATATAGCTCGCGGCGACATCCATCAGCGTCTTGCCGACGCGCTGGAGGTCGTGGACGGCGTGGCTCGCGTCGGATGTCGAATCGTCGGCCTGCATCAACTGGCGCGCGGCCTTCTGGCCGAGGTTTGCGGCATGCATGAGATTGAGCGCGAGGCGGCCAATATCCGGCATGACAAAGTCTTGACCATCGGCGGCCGCGGCGGGCTTTGCGGCTTCCGGTTTTTCAGGTGCAGATGTTTCCGGTGCGGGCGTTTCCGGCGCCGGGGCGGCGGCCTTGCCCTTCTTCCGGGATTTCACGGGTTTCGATGAAGCGGTTGAAGCCTTGGCGGCAGCGGATTTTTTCCCGCGGGGTTTTGGCTTTGCGGGTGTTTCCTTCGCGGGCACGGCTTCCTTTTCGCCGGTCGTGTCCTTGAGGTCCATAGACGCGCTTCCTTGAGGGCTTGTGTCATGAGTTTCGGGCTTTTTCCGCCGCCCTGCGGAAATGCCCGGTTACAGATGGTTTCACCTGAGAAGCGTATACTATACGCTTGCATGTGTCCGCCCGATGACGCGGATATGGGTCAGGAAACAGGCGCGAACAAGCGCAATAGCAGGAGTGCGACGATGCCGGAGATGGCGACAGGCCGTAATGTGAACAGGGTTGCCGCAGCGGCCCGCGGATGCGGATTTGCGGCGGTGCTGATCATGGCCGGGATCGCGGGCGGCTGCTCCATGCTGTCGGACGACGCGAAGCCGGATGCTGCCTATGGCGGCACACCTGACGCGCCACCCGCGGATGCGGCTTTCCCGGACCTGCGCGATGTGCCCGAGCAACAGCCCGCCGCAACGCCGCTCGGCGAACGCAAGGACATCGCCAAGGGCCTGGCCGCGGACCGGCAGAACGCGCTCCACAGCGACCAGGTGCTGCGCGGCGGCACGGAGGCGCCCGCGCCTGCGCCCGTTGTGGCCCAGCCGACGCCCGTGCCTGCGCTTGAGGATGTGCCCGAGGGGCCGACAGACAAGCAGTCGCTCTATGAAGCCGCACCGACCATTCCGCTGCCGGGCGGGCGGGGCGGCCATAGCGACTATTCCAAGGTGCTGCCGGAGAGAGAAGTGCAGACGGCCGCCAAGGAGCCGGATGAAGAGCCGGAGGTTGTGAGCGAGGACGGGGCCGCGGCCGCCGAGCCCGCGGCGGATACCGGACCGGAAGTGACGGCTGCGCCGACGAAGCGCGTGACGGTGAAGCCCGCGATCGGCCAGCCCTGACAAGCCGGGCCGTGAGGCCCTGAAAAGGGCGATTTTCGCCTGGCCTGCCTTCTCTCCAGAGCCCTCTTGCCGGTCCCGAAACCGCTGAAGGGCTCCAAGCCGTTGTTTTGGCGCGTTTTCGAACGGCGAACCGCCTGCTTTTGTTCAAAGGAGGCTTCGCGTGGAAGCGCTCTGGCGTTATAAGACGCCGTGAACCGCCGCGGGCTCGAATCGGGCGCCGGGGACGGTGTGCCGCGTCTCCAGGATTTGGTCATGAGCGAAGAGTTTCACCGCATAAAGCGCCTGCCGCCTTACGTTTTCGAGAGCGTCAACAAGCTCAAGGCGAAGGCGCGCGCCGAGGGCAAGGACATCATCGATTTCGGCATGGGCAATCCCGACATGCCGACGCCGCCGCATATCGTGGAGAAGCTTGTCGAGGCCGTTCGCGACCCGAAGACGCATCGCTACTCCGCCTCGCGCGGCATTCCGGGGCTTCGCCGCGCACAGGCCGGCTATTATGAGCGGCGCTTCGGCGTGAAGCTCAATCCCGAGACGGAAGTGATCGCGACGCTCGGCTCCAAGGAAGGGCTGGCGAACCTTGCCCAGGCGATTACCGCGCCGGGCGACGTGATCCTCTGCCCGAACCCGAGCTATCCGATCCACGCCTTCGGCTTCATCATTTCCGGCGCCGTGATCCGCTCCGTGCCCTTCGAGAGCGAGATGGGCTTTTTCGACATGCTGGAGCGCGGCATCCGCCACAGCGTGCCGAAGCCGACGGCCATCGTGGTGAGCTATCCCTCGAACCCGACAGCGCAGGTGGCCGATCTCGATTTCTACCGCGAGCTGATCGCCTTCGCGGCGAAGAACGACCTTTATGTGATTTCGGACCTCGCCTATTCGGAAATCTATTTCGACGGCAACCCGCCGCCCTCGATCCTGCAGGTGCCGGGCGCGAAGGAGCGGACCGTCGAGTTCACCTCGCTGTCCAAGACCTATTCGATGCCGGGCTGGCGCATGGGTTTTGCGGTGGGCAATGAACGGCTGATCAATGCGCTGGGGCGCGTGAAGTCCTATCTCGATTATGGCGCCTTCACGCCGATCCAGGTGGCGGCGACGGCGGCGCTGAACGGGCCGCAGGAATGCGTCGCGGAAATTCGCGCGACGTACAAGCATCGCCGCGATGTGCTGGTGGACAGCATGGCCCGCGCGGGGTGGGACATTCCAAGCCCGCCGGCCAGCATGTTCGCGTGGTCGCCGATCCCGGAAAAGTTCCGGCATCTGGGCTCAATGGGGTTTGCGACGCTGCTGCTCGAACAGGCGGATGTGGCGGTGGCGCCGGGCATCGGCTTTGGCGAATATGGCGACGGGCATGTGCGCATCGGTCTCGTGGAGAACGAGCAGCGCATCCGGCAGGCGGCGCGCAATGTGAAGCGCATGATGCAGAACGCCGACCAGATCGTCGCCGAATATGAAGACCGGCTCGGCATTGCGTCGAGCGTGGTTCCCCATCCGAATGCAAAGCAGACAAGCGGGGCCGGGCGGACGTGAGTAATTCCCTACGGATCGGTATAGCCGGCCTCGGCACGGTTGGGGCGGGCGTCGTCAAGATTTTGGCCGAACGCAGCGCGTATCTCGCGGCGGCCTGCGGGCGGCCGCTCGAACTCGTCGCGGTGTCGGCGCGCGACAAGACGAAAGATCGCGGCATCGACCTTTCCGGTGTGCGCTGGGAGGACGATCCGATGGCGCTGGCGAGCGCCGGTGACATCGACCTCGTCGTGGAGCTGATCGGCGGTTCGGAAGGGATCGCGCGTGAGCTCGTCGAGGCGTCGCTGAAGGCGGGCAAGCATGTCGCGACCGCGAACAAGGCGCTGGTCGCGCATCATGGCACGGCGCTGGCGCAGGCGGCGGAAGGCAAGGGCGTCGCACTCAACTACGAGGCGGCGGTGGCGGGCGGTATCCCCATCGTGAAGACGATGCGCGAGGCGCTGGCGGGCAACGAGATCCGCAGCATTCACGGCATCCTCAACGGCACCTGCAACTACATCCTGACCGAGATGGAGACGACCGGGCGCGACTTCGCCGATGTGCTGAAGGATGCGCAGGATCTCGGCTATGCGGAAGCCGATCCGACATTCGACGTGGGCGGCATCGACGCGGCGCACAAGCTCGCGATCCTGGCGAGCCTTGCCTTCGGCACGGAAGTCGATTTCGACAATGTGCATATCGAGGGCATCGAGAAGATCAGCGCCACGGATATCGCCTTTGCAAAGGATTTCGGCTTCAAGGTGAAGCTGCTCGCCATCGCGGAAAAGAGCGATGCGGGCATCGTGCAGCGCGTACATCCGGCGCTCGTGCCCGAGGGAACGCCGCTGGCGGCTGTTTCGGGCGTTTACAACGCGGTGGCCGTCGATGGCGACCGGGTGGGGCATCTCGTGCTCGAAGGGCGCGGCGCGGGCGAGGGGCCGACGGCATCGGCCGTTCTCTCCGACATCGCGGATATTGCGCGCGGGCTCATCGTGCCGCCGTTCATCGTGCCGGCGACGAAGCTCAAGGCACCGGCCAGGCCGCTTATGGAAGCGCACAAGAGCTCCTTCTATCTGCGGCTGCGCGCCGTGGACCGCGCGGGCAGCATGGCCGCGATCACGCGGGCGCTGGCGGAGGCCTCGATTTCAATCGAGCGCATCGTGCAGCGCGGCGGCAAGGGCGACGACAGCGGCAGGCTGCCGGTTGTCTTCGTCACGCATGAGACGGACGAAAGCACGATGGCGCGCGCGCGGACATTGCTTGCGCAGCACGAAGACGTGGCGGGCACACCGCTGATGATCAGAATTGAGGATGGCGAGCTCCGCTGAGCCGCTTGCACATATGACGCCCGGCGGAACGGGCAGAGGAACGGGGACTGAGATGGTTGAGAAAAAAGCTGGCCTGAACCGTATGCTTGCGCTGGAGATGGGGCGCGTGACGGAACGTGCGGCTGTCTGCTCGGCCCTGTGGGTGGGACGCGGCGACGAGAAGTCCGCCGACCAGGCTGCGGTCGATGCCATGCGCAAGGAACTCAACGTGCTCGATATCGATGGCACGGTGGTGATCGGCGAGGGCGAGCGCGACGAGGCGCCGATGCTCTATATCGGCGAGAAGGTTGGCACGGGCAAAGGCCCGAAGGTCGATATCGCGCTCGATCCGCTGGAAGGCACGACGCTGACGGCAAAGGCGATGCCGAATGCCATGGCCGTGCTCGCGGCGGCGGAGGGCGGCACGCTGCTCAACGCGCCCGACACCTATATGGACAAGATCGCGATCGGCGGCGGCTTTCCCGAGGGCCTGATCGACCTCGACGCGACCCCGGCCGAAAACATCAAGGCGCTCGCCAAGGCGAAGAAGGCCGATGTTTCCGAGATCACGGTGTGCATTCTCGACCGGCCGCGCCATGCCGAACTTATCCGCGCGGTGCGCGAGGTAGGTGCGCGCGTGACGCTCATCACCGACGGCGATATTGCCGGTGTGATTGCGACCACGGACCCGGAGACGGGTGTCGACCTCTATATGGGTGTTGGCGGTGCGCCGGAAGGCGTGCTCGCGGCGGCGGCGCTTCGCTGCATCGGCGGGCAGATGCAGGGCCGTCTGGTGACGTCGAGTGAGGAGCAGAAGGCGCGCGCGGCGAAGATGGGCGTGAAGGACTTCAACAAAAAATACGACCATACGGAAATGGCTTCCGGCGACGTGATCTTCGCGGCGACGGGCGTGACCGATGGCTGGCTGCTGGACGGCATTCATCACCGCAATGGCGGCGTGACGACCCACACCATCGTCATGCGCTCGGCGACAGGCACCGTGCGGCGGCTGAAGTCTTTCCACGCCTATCTCGACAAGTTCCAGTAAGGCCGCCGTCTGCCGGGCCGACCCCCGCCTCGCGCGGGGGTGAGCTTGTTTCATGAACGATTCCCCCGGGACATGAGCGACCTAGCATTCGTTTCGGGCGCAACGACACCATGACGGGAGCCTGGCGCGATGAAGGGTGAAACCTTTTCCTCGGTGGAACGCATCTTTCCGAAGAACCTGAAGTTCCTCGCAAAGCAGTCCAACCGGCTGATAAAAGGACGCCTCTGGCTTCAGGTGCTCATCGGTATGGCGTTGGGCATCGTAACGGGCCTGCTGCTCAATCCCGATATGGGCTTCGTATCCCGATCAACGGCGAATGTGCTGGGGGAATGGCTGGCATTGCCGGGCAACCTGTTTCTCGCCTTCATCCAGATGATCGTCGTGCCGCTGATCCTCGCCTCCATCGTCCGGGGCATTGCGGCGGCTACCGATGTCCGCCAGCTCAAGAGCACGGGCGTCGGGCTCGCTTTCTATTTTGTTGGCTCGACCATTGCGGCGGCTGTCCTCGGCGTTGTGATCGGTCTCGTGCTCAAGCCGGGCGAATATGTGGACAGGGCCGCAGCCCCGCAGGTGGAACTGACGGGGCAGGTTGCCGAACTTGCCGAAAAGGGCGAGGCGGAAGCCGCGAAGACATTCAGTCTGGTCAGCATTCCGAACGAAATCACGGAGATACTGCCAACCAATCCGCTGGGTTCCATCGTTCGCGGGGATATGTTGCAGATCGTCATCTTTGCGATTGTGCTGGGTGTTGGGTTGCTCAGCGTTCCGCCGGAATCATCGAAACCTCTTTTCGAATTGCTCGGGTCGGTGCAGGAAATTTCCATGTCCATCGTGGCGACGGTCATGACCTTTGCGCCGGTGGCCGTGTTCGGGATGCTGGCTCAGGTCATGATCAAGACGGGCCCCGGCATTCTGGCGGGGCTGGGCGCCTATGCGGCGGTTGTTGTTTTCGGCATGGCCATATTGCTCGCCTTCTATCTCGCGATCGCGGCTGTGCTGGGAGGACGCAACCCGCTTTTCATGCTGCGTTCGATCCGCGAGCCTTTCCTGCTCGGCTTTTCCACCAACAGCTCAGCGGCAACCATGCCCGTCACGGTGAAAACGGCCGAAGATGTGCTGAAGGTCCGGCCATCCCTTGCGCAATTCATCGTTCCACTGGGAGCGACGATGAATATGGGCGGTACGGCGCTCTATCAGGCACTGGCCACGATTTTCATGGCGCAGTTCTATCAGATCGACCTGCCGATCGGTGTTCTTCTGGCGCTTGTTGCGACCACGGTCGGCGCCTCCATCGGCACACCCGCCGTGCCCGGTGTCGGCATTGTCGTCCTGGCGTCGGTTCTTTCCAGCGTGGGTGTGCCCTTGACGGGGCTGGCATTGATTGTCGGGCTGGACCGTATCCTTGAGCGGTTCAGGACAAGTCTCAATGTAACGGGTGACCTTGTGGCTTGCGTGGTGATGGATCGATTTGTGCCTGCGGCGGTCTCGCGGGAAAGCGAGGCCCGCAGCGCGGAGCAACGAGAGCATATACAGGAAACCCGCAATGAGGACGTGGTCATCAGCCCCTGAATGGCGGCTCGAGATTGTTCGTTCGACCTTTCCCGATCCGAGGGGCTATCCTCTTTCCATGTCCATTTTGTACAAAAAACCGGCCCGTACCGATGAGCGCTGAGGCCGCCTCCAGAGGTTTTCTTGGCGTCGAGCGCTCGGCCACGGGGCGCTCCTGGGCGAGCCGCCTTGGCGATGAACGTCTTGCGCTTGCGATTGCGCAACGCGAGGGGTTGCCCGAAATCATTGCGCGGGTGCTTGCGGGGCGCGGTGTCGCGCCGGAAGATTGCGCGGCCTATCTCGCACCCTCGCTGCGCTCGCTGATGCCGGACCCTTACGAAGTCACGGATATGGAGAAGGCGGCCAAGCGCGTGGCGCAGGCCATCATGGCGGGTGAGAAGGTTGCGGTCTTCGGCGACTATGACGTAGACGGAGCAACATCGAGTGCGCTGCTCTACCGCTTCTTCAAGGCGGCGGGGAGCGAGCTGCGGATCTATATTCCAGACCGCATTCGCGAAGGCTATGGCCCCAATGCGCCCGCGCTGACGCGACTGAAAGACGAGGGGACCGATCTCGTCATCACCGTCGATTGCGGGACAATGGCGCACAAGGCGCTGGGGCTGGCCGCGGATTACGGGCTTCCCTCCATCGTCGTCGATCATCACCAGGCAGAGCCATCGTTGCCGCCCGCCTTTGCGCTGGTCAATCCGAACCGGATGGACGATGCCAGCGGACTCGGACAGCTTGCCGCCGTGGGGGTGACTTTCCTTTTTGTGGTGGCGCTCAACCGTGCGCTGCGCGAAGCGGGCTGGTATGCCGACCGGGAGGCACCGGACCTCATGCAATGGCTCGACCTTGTGGCACTGGGCACGGTTTGCGACGTGGTGCCGCTGACAGGTCTCAACCGTGCGTTCGTCGCACAGGGGTTGCGCGTGATGCAGCGAAGGCAGAACAAGGGGCTTGCGGCGCTTGCGGATGTCGCGCGAATGAACGGGACGCCATCGCCCTATCATTGCGGTTTTCTGCTCGGGCCCCGCGTGAATGCGGGCGGGCGCGTCGGCCGGGCCGACCTCGGCGCAAGACTGCTGACGACCGAAAACGAACTTGAGGCGAACGCCATCGCCGAAGAGCTCAATGTGATGAATGTCGAGCGTCAGGCCATAGAGGCGCAGGTGCTGGAAGAAGCGATCCATCAGGTCGATGAGAGGCTTTCGTCCCGGCGTGCGAACACGATGCCGCCGCTCATTATTGCAGCGGGCAAGGGCTGGCACCCCGGTGTCATCGGCATTGTGGCGAGCCGCCTCAAGGATCGCTACGAACGGCCGAGCCTCGTCATCGCGATCGACGAGAAGGGGGAGGGGAAAGGTTCGGGCCGCTCGCTCTCCGGCGTCGATCTCGGGCGCGCGGTCACGGCGGCGCTGGAAGCGGGACTTCTTGTTAATGGCGGCGGACACGCGATGGCTGCGGGGCTGACGCTGCGCGAGAACAAACTTGAAGAACTGGAAGCCTTTCTCGGCAAGCGGCTTCAGGACGATGTGACGGTTGCCTCCGAGGCGCGGGCACTGAAACTCGATGGCGCGATTGCCGCGCGGGGGGCAACGCGAGAGCTATACGAACTGCTGCAACAGGCGGGGCCCTATGGCGCGGGAAATGCAGAACCGCGATTCGCGGTGCCATCGGTGCGTGTCGTGAGGGCCGATATCGTAGGCAAAGCGCATGTGCGGGTGATCCTCTCGGGTGAGGACGGAGGCCGGCTGAAGGGCATTGCCTTCCGGGCTGCGGAATCGCCGCTGGGCGCGCTTCTGATGGACAAGGGAGCCGGACTTCTGCATATAGCGGGGCGGCTCAGCGCCGACGAATGGCAGGGGCGACGGGATGTTCAATTCACCATCGAGGATGCCGTTCCGACGCGGGATGCGACGCCGTAACTTTCAGCGAAGGGCCCTTGCGACTTGATGCAGCGCTTCCTTGAGAGTGGGCTTCCGGGCACGCAACTGGTTTGCCTTGGTCGCGACGGCGGCAAGCGTGACGAGGTCTTGTGTTTTCGGCATCGTCTTGCGCAGTCCGGCAACGAGATATGGGTCGCTGAAAATTTCGTACCACATTCGCTGTTCGGTGAGCCGCTTTCCCGCGGACATTTCCCGGCGCCGCATTGCTGGAAGATTCAACCCCGTCGTCATTGATGAGGCACCGAATTTGATGCCGGGCGCGGCAAGCCATTTGCGCCACATGTGGAGGTCGGTCCAGATATCGGCAGGCGCGGGGCTCCAACCTTCCGGCAGTTTTTCATAGGCATCCATGCGATGTCCGGCAAAGGACAGCCCGAAGATATTGGTTTTCGTCTTGCGCATGAGTTGCCGTATATCCCGGTCGCGAATATCGCCCGCATAGCCCCTTACATGAAGAGCATCGACGATGGATGTGTGGCGCGTATGGGCGAAGTCAGCCTTGGTGAGGAGGCGGCTCATGACCTCCAGGTGGTCGGGGAACCAGAAGTCGTCATCGCTAAGATAGCATACGGCCTCACCCGTTGCTTTCTGAAGAGCGTCGTGACGCCAGCGTTCGCCATGCCGCTCGCCTTTCTCGTAAGCCAGCAGTTTTACGCGCGAGTCTTCTTCGGCGAATTTCTCGACAATCAGGGCGGTTGAAGCCGGGGCGCCATCGGCAACGACCAGAAGCTCGAAATCGCGGTGCGTCTGACGCAACACACTCCTGATGGCGCAACGGATAAGCCGTCCGTTATTGAAGGTGGGGATCATGACGGTGATGCGCATGATCAGCCGAATGCAAGATCAATGGCGCGCTGGATCGCAGCCACGATGAGGGTTTCTTCATTCAGGCCGGTAAAAGGGGCGGGGCCGCCCTCGACATGGCTCAGGAAGGCGGCAACTTCCTCGCGCAGCGGCATGTCGGCGGGAACGGAACGCTGTTCGAATTCATCGGTCTGCAGCGTGTTGCGCCTGCGGATGACAATTCGGTCGTAGCTGCTGTCGTCCAGTTCGCAGGCGGCATCGCGACAGGCGAGGATAACGGAGCGATGCTTGTTCGGCTTGCCGGCGGAGACTTCGCTTACAACCGGGATTCCGGTTGAGGTTCGCGCGTGAACGATCATGCCATCGTCACCCACAACGGTGGGGTCCGGGTGAGCGTTTTCGACAGAGGGCACTTCGCCGAAGATATGCAAGGCAATCGACATGTCATGCGGCAGGAGCGTCCAGATCGCATTCATATCCTTGTGGTGATTTTCCCAGCCCATGCGAAATGTTCGCAGACCAATGACGGGGCCGAACTCTTCGGTGGCGGCGATGCGCGCGAGTTCCAGGATGCCCGGGTGGTAGCGCCATTTGTGCATGGTGAAGACGAGCCCGGCGGCCGCCGGCGGAAGCTGGCGAATGCGGGCAATGTCGTTCGACAGGGGCTTTTCGACAAAGATCGGTTTGCCGCGAGAAAGAAGCGCTTCGACGGCATCGAGATGAACGGTGGTAGGCGATGCGACGACGTAGCCATCGCAGTCTTCGGACAGTTCTTTTGCCGATGCGACGATGCGAGAGGCGCCGCCGGAACGAGCGCGCTCCACCGATGCGGCAGAGTTTGCTACAGCTTCCACATCTACGCCGAGGGCCCGCAGGTCGCGCAGGATATGGCGCCCCCAATCCCCGACACCGACGAGACCGATCTTCGACCGGCTAGCGCACATTCTGTTCAACCTTTTTTGGAGCGGTTGCCGCGTACTGCGATTTTTGCCGGAGATATTCCTCGACCATTTCGCGGCAGGTACCTGCCTGGGTGTCTTTGGGAGAAAGGAGCGGTGCCTCGATTTCCCAGGGAAGCGTTAGTTGTTCGTCATCCCAGCGGCATCCCAGCTCGTCGTCATGCGCCCAGTATTCGTCGACGGCATAGATGTGAACCGATGGCTCGGGGAAATAGAAAGCATGGCCGACGCCCGGAGGAATGGTGACGGCGGCCGGTTCGCTGCCTTTGAGATCGAGAACGACGGCGAGAGTATGGGTGGACGAATCAGGCCGGAAGTCCTGGAGACCGAGAAGCATTCGCCCCGAAATCGTCACGAGATAGTCGGCATGGCGGACGTGCAGATGGAAACCGCGCAGCACGTTCGAACCGCTGTGGACACCGTTCCACTGGACGGGGGAGATGTTCGTATCCCAGTTTGCACGGAATAACTCGGAGAGAGTGCCGCGCTCATCGGAATGGGGCGCCAGCGGTGTTATAATCACGCCATTCGGCAACTGACCGGCAATGGCCGGACCGTTGATGCCGGACGGTCCGGTGCTGTCTCTATCCATGGAATCAATTTACTTGGCTCGCCCCCACGGGGTTAAGCATTTTCTGCGGGAGAGAAGAAAAACCCGCGGATTTCTTGCGGAACGGGACTGAAATTGGGGTTGCCAGAGGGCGCGCCGCCGCTTATAAGGCGCGCTCGTGGCGGGTGTTCCCGCCCGGCCTTTTTCAAGGTACGTGCGCCCTTCGTCTATCGGTTAGGACGCCAGATTTTCATTCTGGAAAGAGGGGTTCGACTCCCCTAGGGCGTACCACTTCCCCCTCAGTCATCCCCGGCGTTGAGGTCCGTGACGTTCACGGCGGTTAGCCGCGCGTGATGCGGTCCCATATAGTGAAACCAGCCAATGGCGCTGACGATGCGGCCCTTTTCGTCATGGACAGGGGTGGCAGAGGCCTGAACCCTGATGGCGTGACCGGTGATTTCATTGCGTAGCACGATGGCCTCGTCGATAACCGTCTGGCCCTTCAGGGCCCGGGGAAAGATGCGGTAGGGGCCTTCAAGAAGGGTGATGCCGTCCTCGCGATAGAAACCGGCGGCGGTGGGCCACTCGTTCATGCCGACGCCCTGCATCAGATCTCCGACATGTTTTCGGGTGAAGCGGTTCATATAGCGAATGCTTCCGTTCACATTCACGATCACGACGCTGCCCTCGATGCCATCCATAGCTTCGAGAAGAATGTTCCGATGCTGCCTGAACCGCTTTGCCTGATATTCCAGGCTGAGTTCGCGCGTGACGGGGCGAAGACCCAGCACCCATGAAACCTTGCCGGGAACAAGCGTAAGGGTGAAGGCTTCACCCGCGACCGACACGTCCTTACCGCGAAGGGGTGTGCCCTGGTGCAAGGCATCAGCTACCAAATCGCAGAGGTAAACATAATCCGGGCCGCAGAACTCAACCAGGTTGAGCGGATGCGCGGGAATGCCATAAGGGCGAAAAAGCCTCTCGGCTGCGCTGTTGACGTGGAGAATGGCGAGAGAGAAATCGAGAATGAGAACCGGGTTTTGACTGCTCTCCAGAAGGTCGCTGAAGAGAGCGAAATCGCCGCTTGCCGATTCAACCGGCGCTGTCATTTTATGTATTCCCACAGCACTTCCTTCGTATATCGGATTATCTTGACGGGGTTATTCTTGTTGCCCGAAGATTTTTTGCCGGTGCGAGGATGGAATACATCGACCGGGTTAATATCTCGCTTCTTCAAAAAAGAAATAACAATTTTACCAATGTAAACAGTTTTATGACTGCTCACACAGGAGAGTGCTTATACAGGCAGGTGCTCGGGCGGCGCGTGAAGCGATCAGTAGCGGAGAGGTCCGTTGGGGGAGCCGGGAACGACATAAGTCTTGCCGTCGCCGTCATAGCACTCGGCGTAGCCGAAGCGAACGGCGCTGTCAGAATCGCCCGTGAGCTTCTGGCGGCATTCGGCCGGATCGAGGCCGGGATCGCGCTGGTCGTAATAGCCCCACTCAGGAGAAAGCCTGTTGTAGTAGGCATCCCTGTTGCGCTGCTGGACATAGGGTTCCCAGCGGGAGTCGAGCTCATTGCCGACGCCGGGGCGAAAACCGTTGAGGCCGGGATGCATGGCGTCGATCTCGTCCGCCGCCGCGAGGGAGGCGGAGAGAAGGCCGAGGGCCAGAACGGCCATGTGAGCCAGCATTCTCAACATGGCCTTCAGGATAGCATGACGCTTTACCAGTGTCCCGTGTTCGGCATGGAGACCCAGGGCTCGCTGGCGGGCAGGGGTGTGCCGGCTTGCAGCAATTCTATGGAAACATTGTCGGGCGAGCGGACGAAAGCCATGCGGCCGTCGCGGGGCGGGCGGTTGATGGTGACGCCTGCTTTCATCAACTTGTCGCAGGTCTCGTAGATGTTATCGACCTGATAGGCGAGGTGGCCGAAATTGCGGCCTTCGCCAAGTTCTTCGGGATCCCAGTTCCAGGTGAGCTCGATTTGGGCTTCCTTCTGGCCGGGAGCGGCGAGGAAGACGAGGCTGAAGCGGCCTTCCTCGATATCGAAGCGACCGATGTTCTCAAGGCCGAGCTTGTTGCAATAGAAGTCCAGCGACTTGTCGAGGTCGCTGACGCGCACCATGGTGTGCAGATATTTCATTTGTTGTCCTTGATGTGTGCGGCAATTGCCGCATGATTCCCCATGATGAGGGCGAGGTCAAAGGAACGGGAGGGCCATGTCGAGCGAATTGAAGCGGGCCATTGAAGAGGCCTATCGCGTGGTGATTTTCACCGGCGCGGGGATCAGCACGGAATCCGGGATTCCCGACTTTCGCAGTCCGGGCGGCTTGTGGACCAAGATGGCGCCTATCGACTTTCAGGATTATCTCGCCTCTGCGGAAACGCGCGCGGAAGCCTGGCGGCGGAAGTTCGAGATCGACAAGACCATCGTGAAGGCAGAACCGAACAAGGGACATATGGCGATTGCCAAGCTCGTGGACGAGGGCAAGGTCAGCCACGTCATCACGCAGAATATCGACAATCTGCATCAGAACTCGGGCGTGCCGGGCGAGAAGATCATCGAGCTGCACGGCAACGGAACCTACGCGAAGTGCCTCGACTGCGCCACGCGCTACGAACTCGATTGGGTGCGCACGCAATACGAGGTCTCGTCGGCGGCGCCGGATTGCACGTCCTGCGGCGGTATCGTGAAGTCGGCGACGGTTTCGTTCGGGCAGGCCATGCCGGAAGAGGAAATGAACCGCGCGCATGAGGCGACGCTTGGCTGCGATCTCTTCATCGCTATCGGCTCATCGTTGCAGGTCTATCCGGCGGCGGGTTTTCCCATTCTCGCAAAGCGGAACGGGGCGCGGCTCGTCATTCTCAATCGCGAGCCGACGGAACTCGACCAGATCGCCGACCTTGTGATCCATGACGAGATCGGCCGCACGCTCGCGCCCATCGCGATGTTGAACTAACGGTTGAGCTAGCGGGCGGTGGCCCAGCCGCCCGCGACGGGGATCAACTGTCCGGTGATGAAATCCGAGGTCGGGCCGGCGAGGAAGGCGACGATGGCGGCGGCTTCCTCCGGCTTGCCGAGACGGCGAAGCGGGATGTTGCCGAGGATCTTGTCGCGCGACTTCGGATCGTCGAGGAGCGAGGCCGGAAAATAGTCCGGGCTCTCGATGAAATTGAAGCCAAGCGCATTCACCTGAATGTTGTGGGAAGCGAGTTCCTTGGCCAGCGTCAGTGCGAGCGAATTGGCGGCGCCCCGTGCAGCGGCATAGATGCTGTAGTTGGGGATACCGTTCATCGGCGCGGCGGAGGAAAGGAAGAGGATCTTTCCTGCCTTCTGCGCTTTCATTTGAGGCACGGCGGCGCGGGTCATGGCGAAAGATTTGAAGACCAGTGCCTCGAAGGTTTCATGCATGTCCTTGTCGGTGGCCTCGTCCACGGGGCCACGCACGGCTGGCCATGCGTCGTTGTTGATGAGGACGTCGAGGCGACCCTCGGCCTCCATGACGGCAGCGACGGCTTCTTCCGGCTTCTGCACGGCCAGGGTTTTGACGCCGGGCGCTTTCTCTTTAAAGGCGGTGCGGGCGGCGGCATCGGTGAAGCTCGCATCGACACCATAAACGGAGGCTCCCTCGGAGATGAGTGCGCGGGCGGAGGGCCCTCCCACGAAATGAGCGATATCCGTGATCAGAATGCTGCGTGCCATGCGTTTCCTCCGCCAAATCGGGATTGTCAGTTCTTGTGTGGCCGTGAGACTGTGTTGCCTCAAGAAGAAGGTCAAGAACAAGCAAGGACAGGGACGTGGGAAGCAAGGTCGAGTGGTGGAAGGGTGCCGTCGTCTATCAGATCTATCCGCGCAGTTTTTGCGACACGAATGGCGACGGCATCGGCGATCTCAAGGGCATTGAGGAGAAGCTCGACCATGTGGCGGGGCTCGGCGCGGACGCGATATGGCTGTCGCCTTTCTACCCGTCGCCGAACAAGGATTTCGGCTATGACGTTTCCGACTATTGCGACGTTGCGCCCGAGATGGGGACGATGGCGGATTTCGACCGGCTGGTCGCGGAGACGCACAAGCGCGGCATGAAGCTCATCGTGGATCAGGTGCTTGCGCATACGTCCGAGCAGCATCAGTGGTTTCAGGAGAGCCAGCTTTCCGCGAACAACGAGAAGTCAGACTGGTATGTCTGGGCGGATGCGAAGGAAGACGGGACGGTGCCGAACAACTGGCTCTCGGCCTTTGGCGGGCCGGCATGGTCGTGGAACCCGGTCAGGCGGCAGTACTACCACCACAAGTTTCTCAAGAGCCAGCCGAAGCTCAACTTTCATAATGAGGAAGTGGTGGAAGCGTGCATGAACGTGCTGCGCTTCTGGCTCGACCGGGGGGTGGACGGCTTCCGGCTCGATGTCGCGAATGCCTATCTGCACGACGCAACGCTGAGCGACAATCCGCCGCTGCCGATGGAGAAGCGGACTTTCATGGACTGGGCGCACGCACCGCGCCTGCAGCAGCATGTCCGCGATGCGAACACGCCCGAGAACGAATGGGCGATGAAGCGCGTACGCGCCGTGATGGAGGAATATGACGAGCGGCTCGCTTTCGGGGAGTTTTCCGAACGGCAGGAAATGCTCGGGCTCTATGCGGGCGGGCTGGAGCGGCTGCATACAGGCTATACGTTTCATTTCCTTGAGGACTGGAGCTTCGAGCCGCCCGTCTTCCGCGAATATTACGAAGACCTTCTTGCGCCGCTCGTTGATCTCTTTCCCTGCGTGACCTTTTCGAACCATGACATCGTGCGGCCCGTGACGCGCTGGGGCGGCGGGCAGGGCGACGATGCGCTGGCAAAACTTGCATTGACGATCCTCGTAGCGCTCAAGGGCACGGTGCTGATGTATCAGGGCGAGGAACTGGGGCTGCCGGAGGCGGATCTCGACCGGAAGGACATCAAAGACCCGGTGGGCGATCTCTATTTTCCGTGGGTGAAGGGGCGCGACGGCTGCCGCACGCCAATGCCGTGGGAAAGCAAGCCGGAAGGCGCGGGCTTCACGAGCGGTACGCCCTGGCTGCCGATCCCCGACTATCACAAGAGCCGAGCGGTTGATGCGCAAGGCGGGCCCGGTTCGGTGCTGGCGCATGCGAAGAAAGTCGTGGCTCTCCGCAAGGCGCATCCGGCGCTGAAGTTCGGCGATATCCGCTTTCTCGATACGGAAGGCAAGGTGCTTGCCTTCACGCGGGAGGCGGAGGGCGGGGCATTGTTTTGCGTGTTCAACCTCGGCGCGGAGGCGGCGAGCTACACGCTGCAGGATGGCGCGGGCGAGACTGTGTTCGAGCTAGGCGATGTGAAGCGCCAGAGTGCGGAATTATCACTCGGCGCGCGGGCTGGCGTGATCGTGAAGAATCCGAAGGCGGCATGACAAGCCGGGCAAACGGCGCGGGGTGTCATTTTTTCTTTTCTGTATCTGCCTGATTTTTGAGCGTCAGATACATGAGCGCGAGATAGACGATCGGAACAATTCCCAAGACGATGAATTCGACGAACCCGCCCGGATGCCCGCATTCCATGCAGGAAAAACGATAAGCGAAATAGATCACGATGGCCGCGATGATCAGCAGCCCAATCCACCATGCCAGAAGCGGGTTGCGCGGAGATTGTGTGGGCATCGTTCGTTCCTTCGTTATTCGGGCCTTCGCTATTCCAGCGGTGCCTGTGGCCGAAACTGAACTGTTGTATTGAAGCCTATACTACCTGGCCGTTATTCTGAAATAAGCTTTCTTGCTTCGAGTTCCGCCTGCGTGTCGATGTCGGTGAGGGTGGCGTCGTCCGGCATCGGGACTTCGCAGACGGCGTCTCCGTTTTCGCCGATGAGGTGCCTGGCGCCGGTGTCGCCCCTCACCTCCATCATGGCGTCGAACCAGTCGCGGCCCCAGAGGACGGGGTTGCCGCGCTTTCCGGCAACGGTCGGTACACAGATGGTACGGCCTTCTTCCGGGTCGAAGGCGGCGATCAGCTTGTCCAGATGGCTCGCGCGGATGTCCGGCATGTCGCCGAGGCAGACAAGCACACCGTCGATATCGTCCGGGAGGGCCGTGAGCCCCGTGCGGAGCGAGGTCGACAGGCCGTCCGCATAGTCCGGGTTGTGAACGAAGGTGATTTCCGGCTCCGAGAGCGCGGCGCGGACTTCCTCCTGCGCATTTCCGGTGACGACGAGGACGGGTTCGGCGCTGCTTTCGAGGGCGGCTTCCACGACATGCGCTATCATCGGTTTGCCGCTGAGAGGCATCAGGAGCTTGCTCGGGATAGCTGCATCGGCACTCTTCATCCGCGTGGAGCGGCCGGCGGCGAGGACAAGGGTGGCGATGCGCGCGCGGGCACCGGGAGCGGCCGCACCCTCGCGAGGCTGGGGCCGCGTCGGGATTTCCTTCAGCAGGCCGCCGAGGCCCATTCCCATGATGTCTTGCGGTGTGACTTCGAGGCCCGCCGCCAAGCGTGCGAGCACCCAGTCGAAACCGTTGAGCTTCGGTGAGCGGGCGCAGCCGGGCAGGCCGATGACCGGCGTCTCGCCATGGCGCGCGAGAAGCAGGAGATTGCCGGGATCGACGGGCATGCCGAAATGGAGGACATCGCCGCCCGCCAGCACGATGCCCGCCGGGACCACATCGCGCCGGTCGACCGTGGCAGAGGCGCCGAAGACGAGGATGGGCGAGAGGCCTTCCTTCGCGAGTGCCTGCACGGCGCCGGCAACGCCCCGGGCCGTATGCGGCGCGCGGATTTCCCGGGCGATGCTGCTGCCCATGGCGGCAAGGCGCGCATCGAGGATGGTACGGCTTTTTTCGAGGACGCTCTCCTTCGTGTTCGGAAGCTGGGTTGCGACGAGGCCCACCCGCCGGGGTTCGAAGCGGTGCAGAGTGACGGGGGCGGGGCCGTCTCGGGCAATCGCAAGCGCCTTGTCGAGATCGGCACGGGGGACCGCGAAGGGGATCACCTTCACCGTGGCGAGCATCTGGCGTTCGGCGACGGTTTCGTGGGGCGCGATGGTTGCGACAGTGATCGCCTCGCCGATGCGGTTTATGGCGTCTATGCGTGCCGGGTCGATGCCAATCACACCCGCGGCCTCAGCATGGAGATTGGCGCGGCCCGTGAAGGGCGCGGAAGCGCGAACGGAAAAACCGGCAAGGGCGGCGGCGAGGGCGCCTGCCGCCTCGTCTTCGGGGACGTCGTTTTCTTCGAGCCGTGCGGCGACGATATGACCGATGCCGGCATCCTTCAGGGCGGCTATGTCCGCCCGGCTCAGGACGCGGCCCTTCTTGAAGGTTTCGCTGCCAATCTTTTGCGAATGGGCGAGGATCGCGCCTTCCGCCTCGTCAGGGGCCATGTCACCGAAGATCATTTGCGGAGTGTCTCCGTTATCTGGGCCATGATCGAGATGGCGATTTCGGCCGGGCTTTTCGCGCCGATGGAAAGGCCGACCGGGCCATTGATACGGGCGATCTCGTCTTCGGCGAAGCCTGCCTCCGCGAGCCGGGCGGCGCGGGCGGCATGGGTCTTCTTCGAGCCCAGCGCGCCGACATAAAAGGCCGGGCTGCGCAGCGCCACATGGAGGGCGGGATCGTCGAGCTTCGGGTCGTGGGTGAGGGTGACGATGGCGGTGCGGGCATCAGGGGCGAGGGCGGCCATGGCTTCGTCCGGCCAGCCGGTGACGAGGTGCGTGCCGGGGAAACGCTCTTCAGAGGCGAAGGAGGTGCGTGGATCGACCACCGTCACGTCATAGCCGGCAAGGCTCGCGATCCGGGCCAGCGGTTGCGCGATATGGACGGCACCAACAAGGATGAGGCGGAGCGGCGGGTTGAACGGATTGAGGAACCATTCGCCATCGGGGCCTTCTACAATGCGTCCTCGGTCGCTGGCGAGAATCTGAGAAACAGCTTCAATTAACCATTTTTCTTCTTGTTTATCAGTTAGATAAACAAGTTTCTGCACTCCGTCTGTTAATCTTGTCGCAAGCGCTGTGGCGCGCTTTTCAGCACGGTCGCGGACGAGTTGCTGAAGGATGCGGGCGTCCATCTCAGGCTTTCACCGGCTCGACCATGACGCGGATGCGTCCGCCACAGGCGAGCCCGACCTCCCAGGCCATCGCGTCAGAGACACCATATTCGAGGATTTCCGGCTTGCCGGATTCCAGCGTTTCGAGCGCGCGGGTGACGACATCTCCCTCGATGCAGCCGCCGGAGACGGAACCAATGAAGGTTGCATCGTCGCGGATCGCGAGTTGACTACCGACCGGGCGCGGGGCCGAGCCCCAGGTTTCGATGACGGTCGCGAGGGCGACCTTGCGGCCTTCGGCCTGCCAACGGGCGGCTTCTTCCAGCACATTGTCGTGGTTCAGGGCTTCGCTCATGCGGCCTCCCTTCTTTCGGGCTTCCTGCCGATATGGGCATCGGACAGGGCATCGACCAGAGCTACGAGCGAGGCGATGTTATGGACCGGGCGGAACTCGTCCACATGAGGGAGCAGCGCCTTGACACCCAGGGCCTTGGGTTCGAAGCGCTCATAGCGCAGCAGCGGGTTCAGCCAGATGAGGCGGCGGGCCTGACGATGGAGGTGGGCAATCTCCGCTTCGACGCCTTCGCCTGCATCGCGGTCCAGCCCGTCGGTCACGAGGAGGACGGTCGCGCCCTGACCGAGCACGCGGCGGGCCCAGTCCACATTGAAGCGGTGGAGCGTCTCGCCGATACGGGTGCCGCCATCCCAGTCCTCGACGCGGGCGGCGACGCTGGCGAGCGCCTCGTCCACATCGCGATGCTTCAGCTCGCGCGTGACGTTGGTCAGGCGCGTGCCGAAGAGGAAGACGTGAACGCGGTCGCGGTCGTTGGTGAGAGCGTGCAGGAAGTGCAGAAAGACGCGGGCATAGGCGGACATGGAACCAGAAATATCGCAAAGGACGACGAGGGGCGGGCGGCGGTGGCGATAGTCTCGGCGTTTCAGCGGGATGACGCCACCGGAGCGGAGCGTGGCGCGCAGCGTCGAACGCATATCGACAAGCTGACCGCGAGCGGCGGGTCTTGTGCGCCTTGTGCGGTGTTCATCCAGCGTCAGGCGGAGGCGGGAGATGGCGGCCTTTGCCTCGGCCAGTTCCGCGACCGACATTTTCTCGAAGTCTTTTGTGCGGAGAAGTTCGTCCTTGGAGAAGGTTTCGCTGCGATCCACCTCGATATCGGGTTCATCCTCGGTGGCGGGGCTTCCTTCGCCGAAAAGTGCTTCGGCGAGACGGCGGCTCTGCTCTTCCTCGCCGGTGTTTGGCGGCGTTTTCACATCCGGCAGCATGAGCGACATCATCTTGTCGAGGAGCTTCGGGTTGCGCCAGAAAACGTGGAACGCCTGCCGGAATATCTCCTGTTCCTCGTGACGCTTTACCAGTGTCGCATGGAGCGTCCAGTAGAAATCCTCGCGTGTGCCTATGCCCGCTGCCTCGACCGCTTCGACAGCATCGAGAACCTGCCGCGGGCCGACACGGAGACCGGCGCGGCGCAGGACGCGGGCAAAATGCAGAATGTTTTCGGATAGACGTCCGGGCGCGGTTTCCATGTCATTCCGCCGCCGTGGCCATCCGAATTTCCTCCAGAATGCGGGCAGCTTCGCTTCCGGCGACGCGGGCGATGTCATCCTGATATTTCAGAAGCGCGCCCAGCGTGTCGTTCACCGACTGCTTGTCGAGGGAAATGGCGTCGAGCGCGGTCAGGGCTTCCGCCCAGTCGATCGTTTCGGCGATGCCGGGATTCTTGTAGAGGTCGAGGGTGCGGAGCTTCTGTACGAAGGCGATGATATCGCGGGAGAGTTTTTCCGGTGTGCCGGGTGCCTTCAGTTTCAGGATCGCGAGTTCGCGCTCCGCGTCGGGGTAGTCGACCCAGTGATAGAGGCAGCGGCGCTTCAGCGCGTCGTGGATTTCGCGCGTACGGTTGGAGGTCACGATGACGATGGGCGGATGCTCGGCCTTGATGGTGCCGATTTCGGGCACACTGACCTGGAAGTCGGAAAGGACTTCGAGGAGATAGGCTTCGAAAGGCTCGTCCGTGCGGTCGAGTTCGTCGATCAGCAGGACGGGCGGACCTTCGACAGCGGGCTCCAGCGCTTGCAGGATCGGACGGCGGATGAGAAAACGCTCGGAAAAGACATCCTTGCCGAGTTCGGTGCGATCCTCGACGCCCTGAGCTTCGGCAAGGCGGATCTCGATCATCTGCGCCTGATAGTTCCACTCATAGACCGCCGCGCCGGTATCCAGGCCCTCATAGCATTGCAGGCGGATGAGGCGGCGGCCAAGCGCCTGCGAGAGAACTTTCGCGATTTCCGTTTTGCCGACGCCTGCCTCGCCTTCGAGCAGGAGCGGACGGCCCATCTTCAATGCGAGGAAGATGACGGTCGCAAGGGAACGGTCGGCGACATAATCGCCGCGCGCGAGAAGCTCGACGGTTTCGTCGATATTGGAAGGCAACGTCATGAACTCAACCTAGAACGGGAACGGGCCCTCGCCAAGTCAGCCCGCCGCCGCGACGGCGCGCTTTGCCATAACGGTGATGAGGTGGGCGCGATATTCGGCGGTGCCGTGGAGGTCGGCGTTGAGTCCTTTTGCGGGCAGATTGATGCCGGCGACGGCATCGGGCGACCAGTTTTTCGCCAGCGCCTCTTCCATTTCGGCCACGCGGAAAACGCCGTTCTGACCGGCGCCGGTGACGGCGACACGCACGCCCCAGGGGCCTTTCGAGACAAAGACGCCGACCATCGCATAGCGCGAAGCGGGGTTGCGGAACTTCATAAAGGCCGCCTTCTCGGGATGCGGAAAGGTGACTTCCTTGATGATCTCGCCATCCTGAAGCGCCGTCTCAAACATGCCCTTGAAGAATTCATCCGCCTCGATGAGACGCTTTGTTGTGTGGATCTTTGCGTCGAGACCGAGGCAGGCGGCTGGATAGTCCGCTGCCGGATCGTTATTGGCGATGGAGCCGCCCAGCGTACCCATGTGGCGGACGGCGGGGTCGCCGATCCCGCCCGCGAGCGCGGCAAGGGCGGGGTTGTGCTTCTGCACATCCGCAGACTGCGCGACGGTAGCATGGCGCGTGCCGGCTCCGATCATGATGGCATCGCCTTCGGCACGGATGAAATCAAGTTCCTTGATGCCGCCGATGTCGATCACATCGCTCGGCATGGCGAGGCGCTGCTTCAGCGTGGGGATCAGCGTCTGGCCACCCGCAAGTATTTTCGGATCGTCCGCCTTGCCGAGAAGAGCTTCGGCATCCGCCAGTGTTTTCGGGCGCTCATAATGGAACTGATACATGGGGCGTTTCCTTTGGCTGACTTTATTCGGCGGCGGCGCGCGGGGCGGCGGCTTGCAGGGCGGACCAGACGCGCGCAGGCGTCGCGGGCATTTCGATGTCACGGATGCCGAGCGCATCCGTAATGGCGTTGATGACGGCGGGCGGGGAGGCGATAGCGCCTGCTTCGCCGCAACCTTTCATGCCTAGCGGGTTGGACGGGCTTTCGGTTTTCGTGAAGCCGAGCGTGAAGCTTGGCAGATCATCCGCGCGGGGCATGCAATAGTCCATGTAGGAGCCGGTGATGAGCTGGCCGGACTCTGCATCGTAGACGCCGTGTTCGAGCAGCGCCTGACCGACGCCCTGCGCGATGCCGCCATGAACCTGACCTTCGACGATCAGCGGGTTTATGACAGTGCCGAAATCGTCGACGGCGACAAATTTCGCGATCTTTGTGATGCCGGTATCGGGATCGATCTCAACTTCGCAGATATGGCAACCGGCGGGGAATGTGAAGTTCGTCGGATCGTAGAAGGCGCCTTCCTTAAGGCCCGGTTCGATCTCGCCGGAGGGAAACCCATGCGCCGTGTAGGCGGCGAGGGAAAGCTCCGCCCAGGCGAGCGACTTGTCGGTGCCCTGAACGGTGAAGGTACCGTTTTCGAAGGTAATATCCTCGACGGCCGCTTCCATGAGATGGGCCGCGATCTTCTTTGCCTTGGCTTCGATCTTGTCGAGCGCCTTCACGATGGCGCTCATGCCGACGGCGCCGGAGCGCGAGCCATAGGTGCCCATGCCGAACTGCACCTTGTCGGTGTCGCCGTGAACGATCTCGACCTGCTCCATCGGGATGCCGAGACGCGAGGCGACGAGTTGTGCGAAAGTTGTTTCATGGCCCTGACCATGGCTGTGGGAGCCGGTCATTACCTCGACATTGCCGGTGGGGTTCACGCGAACCTCCGCACTCTCCCAGAGACCGACACCGGCGCCGAGCGAACCGACGGCGGCAGAAGGGGCGAGGCCGCAGGCCTCGATATAGGAGGACATGCCTATACCACGCAATTTGCCGCGGCTGGCGGCTTCCGACTTGCGGGCCGGGAAGCCGGCATAGTCGATGGCCTTCATGGCGGCGTCCAGCGAGGCTTCATAGTCGCCTGCGTCATAGTTCATGATGACGGGGGTCTGATGCGGGAATGTGCGGATGTAGTTGCGGCGGCGAAGTTCGGCGGGGTCCATGCCGATTTCGCGAGCCGCGGTTTCGACCATGCGTTCGACGAGATAGGTTGCTTCCGGCCGGCCTGCGCCGCGATAGGCATCCACCGGCGCCGTATGCGTATAGACGCCATCGACCTCGACGTGGATCGCGGGGAGGTCGTATTGGCCGGAAAGCAGCGTACCGTAGAGATAGGTCGGCACGGCGGCCGAGAAGGTTGAGAGATAGGCGCCGAGATTGGCGATGGTCTTCACCCGCAGTCCAAGAAACTTGCCTTCACTGTCGAGCGCCAGTTCGGCATGGCTCAGATGGTCGCGGCCATGCGCATCCGACAGGAAGGCTTCCGAGCGGTCGCCCGTCCATTTGATCGGACGGCCGACTTTCGCCGCCGCCCAGACGCAGGCCGTCTCTTCCGCATAGATGAAAATCTTGGAGCCAAAGCCGCCGCCCACATCAGGCGCGATGACGCGGAGCTTGTGTTCGGGTGCGACGCCGACAAAAGCGGAGAGGACCAGCCGCGCCACATGCGGGTTCTGGCTGGTGGTGTGGAGCGTGTAGATGCCGGAGCCCTTATCGAACTCGCCGATAGCGGCGCGAGGTTCCATCGCATTCGGGATGAGACGATTGTTCGTGAGGTCGAGCTTCACGACACGATCGGCCCTGGCAAAGGCCGCTTCCGTTTCGGCCTTGTTGCCGAGTTCCCATTCGAAGCAAGTGTTGCGCGGGGCTTCGGGATGAACCTGCGCGGTCTTTTCATTCTGGCAGGTGGAGAGCGCGACAGCGGCGGACAGCGCCTCGTAGTCGACGTCGATCAACTCGGCGGCCGCGCGGGCGTCGGCAAGTGTTTCGGCAACCACCATGGCAACGTGATCGCCGACATAGCGGACCGTATCGAGGGCGAGGATCGGATGGGCGCCGACCTTCATCGGCGTGCCGTCTTTCGAGGTAACCGTCCAGCCGCAGATGAGGCCGCCCAGTTCGTCATCGGCGACATGCTTGCCGGTGAAGACGGCGACGACGCCCGGGGCCGCCTCTGCGGCAGATGTGTCTATCGATCTGATGCGGGCATGAGCGTGGGGTGAGCGAAGAAAACAGGCCCAGGTTTGGCCGGTACGGTTGATGTCGTCGGTGTAGTGTCCATTGCCCGTGATGAAACGAAAGTCTTCCTTGCGGCGAACCGGCTGACCGATGCCTTCTCCCGAAGCTTTGTCCGACATCTGGATTTCTCCTCCCGAGAAAATTCCTCCGCTCTCTCCGTCAGCGCATCTCCTGAGATGCGGCGAGGATTGCCTTCACGATGTTGTGGTAGCCGGTGCAGCGGCAGATATTGCCGTCGAGTTCCTCGCGCACCGTTTCCTCGTCGAGATCCGGCTTGCGGCGGATCATATCCACGGCTGTCATGATCATGCCCGGCGTGCAGAAGCCGCATTGCAGTCCGTGATGTTCGCGGAAGGCCGCCTGCATGGGATGAAGATCGCCATTTTTTGCGAGACCTTCGATGGTCAGGACTTCCGCGCCTTCGGCTTGCGCGGCGAGCATGGTGCAAGACTTCACCGCGCGGCCATCGACATGAACGACGCAAGCGCCGCATTGGCTGGTGTCGCAGCCGACATGCGTACCGGTGAGACCAAGCTCATCGCGGATGAACTGGACAAGCAGCGTTCGCGCCTCGACGTCGGCGCTAGCGGGCTTGCCGTTGACCGTCATGGAAACAACGGACATGCGACTTACCTCCCTTGAGTAGCTGTGCCTCTGGCGGAGTTATATTTCCGCAGCGTTTTGAAGAGTCTCGGCTCTCGACCCGCCGCCGTCAAGCGCGGGCCCTCGAAGCAGCTTCAAAAGCCGATGAACCAGAGGAGCAAGATGAGAGCGATTATCACCAGAGGGCCCCAAACCCAGGGCGAAAGGCTCATGCCTGCTTCCTCGTCGGGCATCATCGGGACGCCCGTGGGCGAGATTGCGTCGTAGTCCGGCGACTTGCCGGGAATGCCGTGCTCCATCTCGTTGATGAGCTCTGGCGTTTCCGATGCGGCAGGCTCGACACGGCTGCCGCCCGCGAGTTGCGAGAAGTTGTCGAAAAACTCCTGCGACATGCGCGACGCCGTAGAGTCGATGAAGCGCTGACCAATCTGGGCGAGCTTGCCGCCCACTTGCGCATTCACGGTGTAGGCGAGAAGTGTACCGCCATCCGCCTCGGTGAGCGTTACCTTGGCGGACCCCTTGGCGAAGCCTGCCGCGCCGCCATTGCCTTCACCGGAAATCGTGTAGCCATTCGGCGGGTCGATGTCCGTGAGCTTCACCTTGCCCTTGAAGCGGGCACTGACGGGGCCGACCTTTGCCTTAGCCACGGCTTCGAATTCATCGTCGGCTGTCTTGGTGACGGATTCAGCGCCGGGGATCGATTTCTGCAGGACTTCAGGATCGTTGAGTGCTGCCCAGACTTCTTCACGCGGGGCCGGAATTTTGTATTCGCCTGACATTTCCATGGGGCGTCTCCTTCTGATCTGGTTTCCGGCGTACGGGTCGAGTTTTATTCAGGATATCATATGTAGGCCAGAACCAGCGTCATACCCAGAAGTACCGCCATCCAAAGCACCATCGAACCTGTCGGCCAGGTGCGGGCGAGCGGACCTTGCGGGCCGTGGGTGCGGTAGATGGCGGCGATGAACCTGTCCAAGCGGGCCAAGGTGATGCGGGATGAAAATTTCCATGTGCCGTTCACGAGCCTGTAGAGGCCGATGGTCAAGGCGAAGAAGAACTTTCGATAGATCCAGTCGGAGTCGAGCAGGATGCCGCGTTCGGGCTTTGCCAGCAGGCCGAAGCGGACACACATCGCGAAGCCAAGCGCTACGAAGGCGAGAAGCTGCAACTGCGTGACGATGTGGGAAAGCGTATAGGGCTCATAAGCGACATCGTTGGGCAGCAATCCATAGAGCACGGCCGGAAAGCCCCCGATACCGGCGCAGAGCAGCGCGGTAAGCCCCATGGCGAGGTTCATATGTGCGGGCGCCTCTTTCGGCCGCTTGCCGCTATCCGAACCGAAAAAGGCCAGCCAGGGGAGCCGGAGCCCGGTGTGGACAAAGGCGCCTATCGAAGCAAAGAGAAGAATGAGCCAGACGTAGAAATATTCCTCATAGCCGCTTGCGCTCAGGATGAGCGATTTGGAGACAAAGCCCGAAAGGAGCGGGAAAGCGGAAATCGACGCCCCGCCGAGCAGACAAAAGAACATCGTCAGCGGCATGGTGCGGTAGAGCCCGCCAAGCGCCGATGCGCGCGCCGTGCCTGTGCGATAGAGAACGGCGCCGATGCTCATGAAGAGCAGCGCCTGATAGAGAATGCTGCAGATGGCATGCGCGACCGCGCCATTTATGGCGAGCGGCGTGCCTATGCCCGCGCCGACAACCATGAAGCCGAGCTGGCTGTTGAGGGAATAGGTGAGCACACGGCGGAGGTCGTTTTCGAGCAGAGCGAAGAAAACCGGGAAGAGTGCCATCGCCGCGCCGATATAGATGAGCAGTTCGGTCCCGGGGAAGCCGCGCAAGAGGGCGTAGACGGCAAGCTTTGTCGTAAAGACCGAGAGGATGACCGTGCCGGACACCGTCGCGGACGGATAGGCGTCGTGCATCCAGTTATGCAGAAGCGGAAAGGCGCATTTGACGCCGAAGGCGATGAAGATCATCCATGTCGCCAGGCTTCCAAGCTCCATCGCTCCAAACGCAACAGATCCGGTTTCACGATAAAGCAGGATGACGCCCGCCATCAGCACCACACCGGAACTGATCTGCACGATGAGATAGCGCATGCCGGCGGCGTAGGCGCCTTCGGTACGCCGCGCCCAGATCAGGAAGACGGAGGCGATGGCCGTGCCTTCCCAGAAGACGAAGAGGGAGACGAGATCGGCGGCGAAGACCGCGCCGATGGCAGAGCCCGCATAGAGAAGGCCTGCGACCTGCTGGATCGTATCGCGCACATGCCAGGCATAAATGGCGGCGAGAACGGCGGCGATGGAAAATATCAGGCCGAAGATGCGAGAGAGATCGTCTATCTGCATGAGCCCGACATGAAGGCCCATGAGATTGAAGGAGCTGTAGGTGCCGGGTGGCAGAGACCAGAAAACGGCCACGCCCGCGAAGGGCACGAGGACGCAAACGATCTGTCTGAGCAGGCCCTTGGGAAGGAAGGGCAGAAGGATGGCGGCAGCGATATAGAGTGTGGCGGGCGTCAGAAGTTCAGGCATGGGTATTCTCCCGCCCGAGATCCGCTTCCGGGTGCTCTTCCGATTCCACCGAGTAAGGCGCGTAATAGTCTTCGTTTCGTTTCACGAGGACGCGCAAAACCTTGGCGGCAATGGCCATCGCGACACACATGATGAAGCCGTAGATCCCGTAAAAGCCCGGGATGTCTTCAATCTCGAAGTAGACGTGCTTGTGATAGAAAAAATCCGCGAGAGCGAGACCCGTGCAAAGAACCGCGAGCGCCCAGACGAGGCGCCTGACCTTGATCCGGTCCTCTGTCCAGAGCAGGTGGCGGCTCAGCCAGGGCAGGCGAGCCGGACTACCCGCGCGAGGGGGATTCGGACCTGTCATGGTGTGGCCTCCGGCAAGATCGGGATGCTGAGCAGATATTCATAGAGACCGCCTGCGGCGAAGAAGAGGACGATGCAGCCCAGCGCCGTGACGCAGATGGGAACCAGGCAGAAAAGCGGTGCTTCTTCCACGCCACCTGAAACGGCGGCCTGACCTTTTTGCGGCGCGAAGAAAGCCCGGCCGGGAATCGACAACAGGTAGGCGACGTTCAGGAGCGAACTCAGCATGAGGATACCGATGGCAACGAGCTGTTCCGCTTCGGCGGCAGACAGCAGCAGATACCATTTGCTCCAGGCGCCGCCAAAGGGAGGCAGTCCGATGATGCTCAAGGAGGCGATGGTGAAGCAGATGAAAGTGACGGGCATTTTCCGGCCCAGCCCGTCGAGCTCGCTCACTTTCGTTTTGTGTACGGCGACATAAATCGCGCCAGCGCACATGAAGAGCGTGATCTTGCCCATTGCATGCATGACGATATGCATGGAGCCGCCAATGACGCCCATCTGGTTCGCAAGCGCGACGCCCAAGGTGATGTAGGAAAGCTGACTGACCGTTGAATAAGCGAGGCGGGCTTTGAGGTCGTCCTTGGTGAGGGCGATGACGGAGGCGATCAGAATAGAGGCGCCGGCCACCCAGATGAGCCAGTCGGACGCACCGGTCCTGCTGAGGAAGCCAACGCCGAAAATATAGGTACCCACCTTCAGCATGGTGAAGACGCCCGCCTTCACGACAGCAACGGCATGGAGCAGCGCGCTGACGGGCGTTGGCGCGACCATGGCGGCGGGGAGCCAGCGATGGAAGGGCATAAGCGCGGCCTTGCCGATACCGAAGGCGAAGAGCGCCAACAGGAACGGCACATAGACGGGATCGATATGGCCTTCGAGAATGCCCCCGGCGCGGAACTCCATTGTTCCGGTGAGGTTCCATGTCCAGATGACAGCGACCAGCAGAAACAGGATTGAGGTCGTCATCAGAATGCCGAGATAAACGCGGGCACCAGCACGCGCTTCCGGCGTCTCCTTGTGCGCGACGAGCGGATAAGTCGAGATCGTCAGCACTTCGTAGAAGATGAAGAGTGTGAAGAGATTGCCGGAGAAGGCGATTGCCAGCGCTGAAGCGATGGCCAGAGCAAAGCAGATATAGAAGCGTGTCTGCTTCTTCTCCTGTGCGCCCCGCATGTAACCGATGGAATAGATAGCCGTAACGATCCACAATCCCGACGCAACTGTGGCGAAAAGCATGCCAAGAGGTTCGATTGAGAAGTTGATGACGAGGCCGGGCATGACCTCCACAAGTGTCACGGAGGGACGCGCGCCGCCTATCACGGATTGGAGAAGCCGCAGAACGACCGCGAAGGTGGCGATGGACGCAACAATGCTGATGCCATCGCGGATATTCGGGCGGCTGCCTGCGGCTGCGATCAGAAACATTGCGGCAGTTGGAATGGAGAGAGCGAGAAGGAGTGCGCTGGCGTCGGTCATGGCGACTTACTCCTCCCAGAGAATTTGCGACGAGCCGATCAGCACGTCTGCGGCGCGGCTTGCAGCGGTGGTGGTGAGAGTGGCGTTCACGCCGAACCAGATGGAAAGGCCGACGAGTATCCACGCCGGCACAAGCATGGAAAGTGGTGCTTCCTTGCGCGTGACACCTTCAGGGGCGGGCTGAAGATAGGCTGCCTCGACCACGCGCCAGACATAGACGACGGCCAGCAGAGATGAGGCCATGATGAGCAGCGCGACCGGCCACCAGCCGAGTTCGAGGGCGGCCTGCACGAGATACCACTTGCTGACGAAGCCGACCGTGAGCGGCAAACCGATAAGGCCCATGCCGCCCACAACGAAAGCCGCTGTCGTCCAGGGCATATCGCGACCGATACCGCGAAGGCCCGATATGGAACTCGTGCCGGCGGCGAGAATATAGCACCCCGCGATCATGAAGAGCGCGCCCTTGGTGACGGCGTGATTGAAGAGGTGAACGATGGTTGCCATAAGGCCGGTAGGCGTCAGGAAGGCGAGGCCAAGCAGCATGTAGCCAATCTGGGCGATGCTCGAATAGGCGAGCATTCGCTTGAGGTCATCCTGGAAGATTGCGACGAGTGAGGCTGCAAACATCGCGATGATTGCGACCGGCAGCAGCACGTTTTCAAGCGTGGCGGCCTGGAACTCGTAGTCGAAACCGAAGACGGTGAACATGAAGCGCAGAAGCACGTAGATAGCGACCTTCGTTGCTGTCGCGGCAATAAACGCAGTGACCGCAGAAGGCGCGAATGTGTAGGCGTTCGGCAGCCAGAGATGCAGCGGGAACATCGCCAGTTTCAGGCCGATACCTATGAAAATGAAGACGAAGCCCATGCGCAGGGTGCTGCTGTCGCCGTGGTTCGCAATCCTCGTAGAGAGGTCGGCAATGTTCAGTGTGCCCGTTATCATGTAGAGCATGCCGATGCCGATAACGAAGAAGGTCGCGCCAATGGTACCCATGATCAGGTAGTTGTAGGCAGCCGTAAGCGCGCGCTGGTTTCGCCATGCTCCTGCTGCGACGAGCGCATAGGTCGAAAGCGACGAGATCTCGAGGAAAACGAAGACGTTGAAGGCATCGCCGGTGATCGTTACGCCGAGGAGGCCTGTCATGCACACCAGAAATGCGGTGTAGAAGAGGGGCTGCCGGTCGGCAGGGATCTCAAGGGCAACACTTCGCCGGGCATAGGGCAGGACGAGTGCGGCCATGCCGGAGATAATCATCAGAACGAATGCGTTCAGGACGTCGACGCGGTACTCAATTCCCAGGGGTGGAGCCCAGCCGCCCATTTCATAGGGAATGACCTCGCCGCCATAGGTCGCGATGAAAAGCGATATGGAGATGGCAAAGGTCAGGAATGCGGCAAAAGTCGCAAAAGCCCAAGCCCGATTACCCTTGCCCAGCATCGCGCAGATGGGGGCGGCCACAAGCGGCAGCACCACCTGCAAGGCAGGCAGGTTCGCTTCGATCAGCGCAATCATTGACTGTAACCTCCCTGCGGGTTGCCCGCCGGAGTTTCCATCTCGCGCTCGATTTCCACGATATCGTCCTCTTCGACCGTCCCATAGGCCTCGCGTATACGCACGACCAGCGCCAGGCCGACCGCTGTCGTCGCGATGCCGACGACGATGGCCGTGAGGATCAGGACGTGAGGCAAGGGATTCGAATAAATTGTCTCGGGTTGTTCCGTGAGAACGGGGGCGGTGCCACCCACGACCTTTCCCATAGAGATGTAGAGCATGAAGACCGCGGTCTGGAAGATGTTCAGTCCAACGATCTTCTTGATCAGATTGCCACGGCTCGCCGTTATGTAGAGGCCCGTCATCATCAGAATGACGAACATCCAATAGTTGTAGCGGCCGAGAATGAATTCGAGGTCGAAGACGATATCGGACATTACCAGTCCTTATCGTCGAGCGGAGGATTCTGGCTCGTAAAGGCGATGAAGAGCGACAGCATGACGGATGCCACGGTGACGCCGACGCCGAACTCCACGATTACAATACCCCACTCCTGTGCGTGGACAGGGTTTTCCGTCAGGGCATTGTAGCTGAGAAACGCCTCGCCGAGCAGCATGGTGACAATGCCGGTGCCTGCGAAGATCAGCACGCCGATGCCCGTCAGCGCATGAAGAAGACGCGGCGGCACGACGCGCGTCAGCTCGTCGACGCCATAGACGAGCGAAAAGAGAATGAAGGCGACGGCGAAAACGACGCCTGCCTGGAAGCCGCCACCCGGGCTGTATTCGCCGTGGAATTGCACATACAGGGCGTAGACCAAAATCGGCGGGATCAGCAATTTGGAGACGACCCGAAGAATGGAGTGATGTTGCATAGCCTATTCTTTCCCTTCTTCGGTCCTGCGGGCCCCTGTCTTGTGACCACCGGTCTTGCTGGGGTGGCCCCGGCCGGAGGTGCCAAGCATGAGAAGGACGCCGACGGCAGCCGTGAAAACGACTACCGCCTCGCCTAGCGTATCGAAACCGCGATAGCTGGCCAGAACCGCCGAAACGACGTTCGGGATTCCGATTTCGACGGGTGTCCGGGAGAGGTAGTCGGGGGCGACATGCGTCTGGACAGGATTGTCCGCGGCACCGAAGGGAGGCATGTCCAGTGTGCCGTATATCAAGGCTGCTCCGGCGACCAGACAGACGAAGAGCGGCAGAAAGGCAGAGTGGGCCGGCTTCTTCTCCTCCTTGCCTGTTAGCGCAAGTGTGCCCAGCATCAGTACGGTCGAGATGCCCGCGCCCACGGCCGCTTCCGTGAAGGCCACGTCCATTGCGTCCAGCGTGACGAACAGACCGGCTGACAGAAGGCTGAAGACACCTGCGAGCATCGCCACCGCGAAGAGATTGCGGAGACGCGCAATGGCAATGGCGGTTATCACAAGGAAGGTGAAGAGCAGAACATCGATGATTGCGATGCCGACAAGATTGGCGGTCATGGCTTCTGCTCCTCTGCCACGCTTTCCCCCAGAACATTTGCCGTTTCGTTGCGCCGTAGCCTGACAGGCCGGATGCCGGCCACGAAGGACGCGTTGGCGACGGCGTGGGTCGCCGTGGGGCTGGTGACGAAAAGGAAAAGGCTGATCAACGCGAGTTTCAATGTCGTCTGGGTGAAACCGGTCTGGAACATCATGCCGACGAGTATCAGCTCTGCGCCAATCGTATCGACGATACCGGCTGCGTGGATGCGCGACCAGACATCCGGCAAACGGACAAGGCCGAAAGAGCCTATCAGAATGAAGATGCAGCCGACTGCGAAGGCCAGGCCGCTCGCGATATCGCGGGCGAGTTCGAGGAAGGCCGCGTCCATCAGCCCTTCTCCGTGTTTGTCAGTCCGCGCCCGAGCCCCCGGTAGCGGAAGAATTTGAGAATGGCGATCGTGCTGACGAAATTTATCAGCGCATAGAGAATGGCGATGTCCAGAAAGTCCGGGCGCTCGGTAACGAAACCGAGGGCGCTGAGGAGCAGAACGGTGAGGGTGCCGAACGTGTTGACGGCAAGCACACGGTCATAAAGCGTCGGCCCGGCGAAAAGACGAATCATGACAAGCAAAATTGCAACGAAGATCGCTGCGACCACAGCAAGAAACATATACATCAGCGAGCCTCGACGGCGGTGACGCGCTTACCCATATCGGCAAACCCTTCAGGCGCGGCAAAGTCCTCGGTCAGAGCGTGGACAAGGAAGCGTCCGTTTCCGCTCTCCACGGTCACCGTCCCCGGTGTGAGGGTGATGGAATTGGCAAAAATCACGTGTCCCATTTCCGTCTTCTGTGTGCAGGGAACGGCGATCAGCTGCTGGCTGATCGGCATCTCGCGCGCAAGGATCACCTTGGATACGGCAATGGAGGACTTGAACACTTCACGGCCGAGCCAACCCCAGTAAAGGAGAAGGGAAGGGCGCAACTGCAGCGGAACCGCTTCATCGTCGAGAAGCTTCATGCGCGAGGCCAGGTAGACTGTGAACAGGCAGGAAAGAATGCCGAGCGACAGCAAGAACGGCTTGAAGTAGCCGGACAAAACCAGCCAGAGCGCGAACAACGCAACCAGTAACCCGACGGCCTTTTTCATGATCTCCCTGCGGATATGTGGCCCGAATGGCCATAGAGGTTCGCCGGTTGCCCGGTCATTGTGCCGGTACCGAACGAATGCGCGGCGGACAAAGCCTCCATTGCCCGATGCGCCGGAAACCCGATTTGACGATTCCAATATGCAATGCAGCCGATGGGAGGGCAAGAAAGACCGGATTTCCTTTTGCCGATATCGCATATTCCTGCGCACTTTCAATGCTCAGGCAACGCTGTTATAGTTGTCATAATAAAGGGGGGTCCTTGGGGAGGGAACCACGGACCATTTAGGAATTCCGGTACGGTCAATATTGAGGCCATACCTGTATTGACTGTCCGGAAGTTGATCGTGGTGGGGATGGAAGAGCGTTTAGAAAGTGCGGCGGGCTCCGTAGACGTGTCTTTCGAAGTCACGGGCGTCGTCAAATGGTTCGATGCGGTCAAAGGGTATGGTTTCATCATTCCCGATGACGGGCGGGACGATGTTCTCGTCCACTTGTCTTGCCTGAAGCAGGCAGGGCATGAAGGGCTGGATGAAGGCACCACCGTTACTTGCGAAGCGGTGCGCCGGCCCAAAGGTAATCAAGCCATCAAGGTTCTCGAAGTCGATGATACAACAGCGGTCAAGCCGTCATCATCGGGCGCGGCAACGCGTGCTGCCGGGCAGGTTGTGCCCATTGGCGACTTTGAGGTCGTGACGGTGAAATGGTTCAACCGTGCGCGCGGTTACGGTTTCGTGACCCGCGGCGAAGGCACCCCGGATATTTTTGTCCATATGGAGACGCTGCGCCGATTCGGCGTACGTGACCTCATTCCGGGTCAGCAGATGAGCGTTCGCTTCGGCGAAGGCCCCATGGGGCTGATGGTCGCCGAGATGCAGCAGGACGACGTGCAGGGCAACTGACCCGTTTCATCTCCTTGCGAGCCCATGATATAGGACGGCGATCCACCGCCCGGTGGTGCTGCGCATCCCCACACCCGAATATGGCCCGATGAGCGAAACAGAAGACGACAATGCGCCGGACGGCTTCGTCCTTTCGACGAGCCGCGGCCCATATACAAGCCATAACGGGCCTTTTTACCACAAGGTGACGCCTGAGGGATTCGTTCACGGCGTCCGCGTGAAAAAGCGCCATTGCAACTCGCGGGGCATCACGCATGGCGGCATGCTGATGGCTTTCGCAGACGGGCTTCTGGGGACGGCGGTTTGGCGGGAAACGCAGACGATTGCGCTAACGGTTCGCATGAATTCGGATTTTCTGTCCTCCGCGCGGCCCGGCGAATGGCTTGAAGGCAAAGCACGGGTGACGCGGGCAACGAAGTCCATTGCGTTCTGCGAGGCGGACCTCTATGTCGGCAACCGGGCGGTCCTCAAGGCGAGCGGCGTTTTCAAGCTGATGCCCAGACACAAGACCAAGGATTGAGTGTTTGCCCTAACGGGTGTATTTGCTCGGCAATGTCGGGGCGTAGCGCAGCCTGGTAGCGCATCTGGTTTGGGACCAGAGGGTCGGGAGTTCGAATCTCTCCGCCCCGACCATCGAATTTCAATCATATCCGCACAATGAAACAGGCGATCCCGACGGGATCGCCTGCGAATGCGCGATGTCTTTCCTACCGCCTCAGGCGGCTTCGGGCATGGCAATGCCGAGTTCGGCCGGGGCCAGCCACCAGGCCCGGGCCGCAAGCCGCTCTACAGCTGCTGCCGGCCAGACAGGGGCCCCCTGGCGCAGGATCGGGCCCGTGAGGTCGAGGATGCACTCGATATCGAGCGTGTTGAAGCCTTGAACGGCAAGCAGAGATACGGCGGTAGCGCGGTCGAGATAGCGGGGGGGAACATTCATCTTAAACTCCTTCATCGCAGAAGGACTGCGGCAATCCTGATTTTGCGAGTCGCCTTGGCTGTGGCGATGATCTTGTTATCGCTTGCAAATTCGTCGCTTTTGGGGCGATAAGAACAAGGTTTCGCGACGGTCCCCGCTTCAGGGACCAGGAGTTTCGAGGGATCCGATTTGGCACGCGCTCGCATCTACAAACCAGCCAAGACCGCCATGCAGTCCGGTCGGGCCAAGACCCGGAAATGGGTGCTCGACTTCGAGCCAGGCAGCGCGCGCAAGGTAGAGCCGCTAATGGGCTGGACGAGTTCGGGTGATACCAATGCGCAGGTGACGCTTCGTTTCGATACGAAAGAGGAAGCTATTGCCTATGCGAAGAAGCACGGCATCGAATACCAGGTTTTCGAGCCGAAAACCCAGCGCCGTTCGATCAAGGCTTATGCCGACAATTTCAAGTTCGGCCGCCACAGCCTCTGGACGCATTGAGGCCGCTTGCCGGTCCCGTAGCTCAACCGGATAGAGCATCGGCCTTCTAAGCCGAGGGTTGCAGGTTCGAGTCCTGCCGGGATCGCCATTGCGGCCTTCACCCTTCCACGTCGAGCGCGCGCAAAGCCGAGGCTTTGAGGGATTGGCGCAGCTTGCCATAGCCCTTCCAAGGGGCAGCGCGCCGCCTGGAGAATGCCGTTTTTACTGTCATCTCATTCGCCGCTTTTACCTTTGCAAGCTCTGCCCACGATAATGGCCATGCGACGGGCGCGCCTGCACGCGCGCGAGGCGAGTAGGGGGCGATCGCGGTCGAAGCGCGATCATTTCGCAGATAGTCGATGAAGATGCGGCCCTTGCGGGCGGCCTTGCTCATCTTCGCCACGTAGCGCTCCGGTTCCTGCACGGCCATGCGCGAAGCAACCGCTGCGGCGAAGGCTTTCACCGTTGGCCATTCATGGCGGCGGACAAGCGGCGCTACCACGTGGATGCCCTTGCCGCCGGTGAGCATCGGGAAGCTCTGTAGGTCAAGCGCATCAAGTACATCGCGGGTTTCGCCTGCGGCCTTCTTCACCTCCTCAAACGAGACCGCCGGGTCGGGGTCGAGATCGAAGACGAGCCGGTCGGGCCGTTCGATATCATCCACGCGTGAGCCCCAGATGTGGAACTCGAGCACACCCATCTGGGCTGCCGAAACAAGGCCTTTCACGTCCGTGATGTAGAGATACTTCTCGCGTTCCTTTGAGCCCTTCACCTCAAATTCCTGAAACCCGTCGCCAAGACCCGCGCCGGCGTGGCGCTGAAAGAAACATTTCTTCTGCCGCCCCTCGGGGCAACGGACAAGACTGACGAGCCGGTCTTCGATTTCCGGCATCATCACTTCGGCCACCTTTTCAAGATAACGGGCGAGCTCGATCTTGGTGATGCCCTGCTCGGGAAAAAGGACGCGGTCAGGATGCGAGATGCGGACGCCGGCAACCACGGGTGAGTTCTGTTTGTCGGCAGGCATATCCTCGATCTCCTCGACGGGGGTGGCTTCCTCACGGATCACGGCTGCGGCTTTTTTGTCCTCACGCAGGCCAAGATAGCGGGCGTGGCGGACCAGGCCATCTTTCGTGAACCCGGCAAATCCGATCTGCGCGACAAGCTCGGGCTTCAGCCAATATGCCTTGCGCGCAATGGATGCGGGAACCTCGCCTTTAACCGGAGCGGTTTTACGCCCGAGTTTATCGAACATGGCCGAAAGGCGATCCAGTTCGTCATTGGAAAAGCCGGTGCCCACGCGGCCCGCATAGCGAAGGTCTTTTCCCTCCCGCACGGCTAGCAGAAGTGAAGAAAACGGACGATTTCGCGTCGATGGCGACCATCCGGTGATAATGAATTCCTGTTCGTGCCCGCACTTGATCTTGAGCCAGGACTTGCCACGGCCTGAACGGTAGGGATGTTCGGCGCGCTTCGCGATAATGCCTTCGAAGCCTTTTCCGCACAGGGTCTGATACATGCGACCGCCATCGTTTTCGATGTGATCCGTATAATAGACCGGCCCCTTTTTACCTTCGGCCCCCAACAGCTCTTTCAGCTTTTTCTTGCGCTGCGAGAGTGGTTTCTTGCGCCAGTCCGTACCATCCGCATAAAGAAGATCGAAGACGAAATAGGAGAACGTGGCACCCTTTTCCTTCAGGGCAGCTTGCAGGGCGCCAAAGCTCGACCGGCCATCCTTGTCGAGGACTGCGATTTCGCCGTCGAGTAGCACACCGTTCAGGCTGAGCTCCGCAAGGGTTTCAGGCAAGGCGCCGAAGCGGTCCGTCCAGTCGAGTCCGCTCCGCGTATAAATGCGAACCCTGTCGCCGCTTACCGATGCGAGCGCGCGATAACCATCGAACTTCATTTCGAAAAGCCAATTCTCGCCGGAGGGAATATCATCCACCAGCGTGGCAAGTGCGGGCTTCACGAAGCGAGGGAGTTTTGCTCTTTTTCCTTGCCTTCTTGCGGGTTTTTTCGACGAAGCGCCGTTCTCCTTTCCATCGCGGGCCGACCATTCGCGTCCGGGACTTTCGGCGATTTCTTCATTGTTTTTTCCCGTGACTACGCTCGTCCTGTATTCGCCGACGACATCTTCGTCCTCGCTCGCCTCGTCGTCACGCTCCTTGATGAGCAGCCAGTTTTCCCGTTTATCGTTTTTCTTTCCCTTGAAACGAACCAGTGCCCAGCGTCCCTTCAGCCGTTCGCCCCGCAGGTGGAAAGCGAGCTTTCCCTTCTCAAGGCCTTCATGCGGATCGCCGACCGGCGCCCATTCACCGCGATCCCAAAGAAGCACAGAGCCGGCGCCGTAATGTCCTTCAGGGATGACGCCTTCAAAGGTGATGTAATCAACGGGGTGGTCCTCGGTGCGCACCGCCAGGCGCTTGTCGGATGGGTCGAGACTCGGGCCACGCGTTATGGCCCAACTCTTCAACACGCCGTCAAGTTCGAGACGCAGGTCATAATGCAGTCGCCTCGCGTCATGCATCTGGATTGCGTAACCACGCCCTTTGCGCCGGGTCTTGCGGCCTCGCGGTTCCGGCGTCTCGTTGAAATGGCGCCTGGCATGGTAGGCATCGAGGCTCGATCCCGGTTTTCCGCGCGCCATCTGCTCAGCCCGCTTTCCGTCTGGACGAAGAACTCTTCGATGCGGAACTGCGCTTCGATGACCTTCGGCTTGTGCTCTTTGCCTTGCTGGATTTGGTACTACCGGATCTGGCATTACTACGTACGGATCGTTTCAGCGCATCGACAAGGTCGATAACCTGCGCCCCTCCGGTAGGCGCTTCGTCTTCGACTTCGACGTGCTTTCGGTTTTTTGCCTTGGCGTCGATCAGTTCACGTACGGCTTCCGTGTACTGATCCTTGAATTGACGAGGGTCGAAAGGTGCGCTTTTCCGTTCGATCAGCTCCTCCGCAAGCAAGAGCAGCTCCTTGTCCAGCTCTTCGTCGCTCATCTCGGTGAAGTAGGGGGAGGCGCTGCGCACTTCGTCGGCAAATCGGAGCGTTTCCAGCAGGAGACCGTCGCCGCAGGGTTTCAAGGTTGCAACATGTTCCCGGCCGCGCATGACGAACTGGCCGATTCCGACCTTTCCGCTTTCTCTCAAAGCATCGCGGAGGACGCGGTAGCCTTCCTCGGCAAGTTCATCTTCCGCTACGACGTAGTAAGGGCGGTCGAACCACAGAGGGTCGATCTCGCCTTGTTTCACGAACTGGACGAGATCGAGTGTCTTTTTCGTCTCCAGTTTCAGGTCTTCGATCTCTTCCGGGTCGATAAGTACATACTGGCCCTTTTTGAGTTCGAAACCCTTCACGATTTCGTCGGTGTCTATCGGACCGATACCTGGAACGACCTTCTCGTAGCGGATGCGTTTTCCTGAAGGCTCATGTACCTGGTGGAACTGGATCCGGGCGCCACTTTTGGTGGCCGGAAAGATTTTCACGGGAATGGAAACAAGTGCGAGCCTCAGATTTCCGCTCCACACCGCACGGGCCGAGGAAAGAGCACTGGCAGGGGACTTGTGCGAGGTTTTCCGGCGCGACGTTGCCTTTTTTGCGGTGCTTTTTCTGGTGGTGCTTCGTTTTGCCATTACGTGAATCACTTTCCTGCCATTGCCTCACTGAGGCAAAACGCTGCAGGGAAGGCGCGGTTCCGGCGGTCGGCTTGCGCTGAAAGGGCTGCAAGCCGGGTGATTGCCCCGGTACTGCCTTATTTCTCCTTAATCGTTCGAGGGCCGGGAACCTGACCAAGCTGTAACTTGAGAATGATGGCGGGCTTCCTGATCATCGAGGCAATGAAAGGGCTTTTGAGGGGCGCGAAGACACCCGGAAGCATGGAGGAGGAAAATTATGCATCGGAATAGAAACGCAGTTGCCGCTCGAGGCCTGAACAGCCAGGCGCGGGTAATTGGCCTTGCGTTGCTCGTCGTTCTGGCGGGGCTGGTCTTCTCGATGAGCATCGGGGCGGCCGGGGCCAATGTCCTTTCCGATCCGAGCAAACCGGACCCGTCCATCGCAGGTGCGCCCAACGAAGCATCCGGGCAGGATCTCTATCAGCGCGGCTACTACCCCGAGGCGCTTGCCGAATGGGATCGCGCGGTCGAGAAAAACAAGGATGGCGGCGCTGCGTTTCAACTTGCCGAAGCCTATTTCGACGCTGCGGTCGTCGAACGCGATATCGTGAAAGCCGTGAAGTACTACACATTGGGTGCCGAATGGGGCGATGCCCGTGCTCAGGAAGATCTGGGCACGCTGTTCGACAAGGGCTGGGGTGTGAAGAAGGATCTCTCCAAGGCGGCGAAATGGTATGAGGCCGCGGCGAAGCAGGGCCATCCGAGCGCGCAATACAACATCGCCACCATGTATGAAGAAGGGGTGGGCGTCGAAGCGGACAAGGTGAAGGCCTATATGTATTACCAGCTCTCGATCGAGGGCGGCTTTCCCAAGTTTGCAACGGAAGCGCTGGAAACACTTTCCACCGAGATGAAGCCAACTGAGATCAAGGAGGCGACCAAGCTGGTCCGCGCCTTCAAGCCGATGACGGCCGGGGAAAGCGCCGCGGCGACAAAGGTGACGGTGAAGACTTCCGCCGGTGAAGACGCCAGCACGGAATAGGTCGCGATGCAGGTGCGGACGGCAAAGCCCTGGCCTTGTGCCGGGGCTTTTGTTTTTTCGCGCGGTGCCTGTTCGCTTTCGCTATCATTCGCTTGAGAGACAAGTGGAGGCGGCATGACTGATGTTTGGTCGAACTGGTCGGGATGGGTGAAGGCCTGGCCAAAAGCGCTGGCGGCGCCCATGACGGAGGAAGAGGTTGCCGAGGCTGTGAAAGGCGGTGTCGCGCCGGTTCGCGCCGCTGGCCGCGGCCACTCATTCACGCCTCTGGTGGAGTCCGACGGCACGATCATGACCCTGTGGGGGCTGAACGGCGTCGTCGATCATGACGAGGCCCGGCAGACGGCGCGCATCAAGGCGGGCACCACGATCCGCGATCTCGGGCCGGAGCTCTTCGAGCGTGGCCTTGCGCTGATCAATCAGGGCGATATCGACCGGCAGGCGCTTGCGGGTGCCGTCGGAACGGGTACGCATGGCACGGGGGGAGCGCTCGGCTCGGTATCGGCGGCTGTCGAGGGCTTCAGGCTGGCGGTCGCGAACGGAGAGATACTCACCTGCAATCGCAGTGAAAACCCGGATGTCTTCAATGCCGGGCGCGTGAGCTTCGGCAGTCTCGGTATCATGACCGAGATCACCATGAAGTGCCGCCCCGTCTATGCGCTGGAAGAGACGGGCGGACGCATGCCCATTGACGAGGTTCTCTCCCGCGCGGCGGAACTTCGTGACAGCGAACGGCATTTCGAGTTTTTCTGGTTTCCCTTCGCGGACCAGGCGCTGGTGAAGTTCCTGAAGGAAACCGATCAGGAAGCGCGACCGCGCCGCCGCCGCCCGGACGGCGAAATTGCGGCAAGCGACAAGACGATGATGCGCGCCTGCGAGGTTTCACGCTATCTGCCTTTCTTACGTGGACCTTTGCAGAAGTTGCTCACTTCGGCGAGCGGTTCGCGCTATTCGGGCGGTGGCGAAGGAGAGGAGAAAGCGAAAGTGCGCTGGTCGCACGATGCCTTTCCGAGCGACCGCAATGTACGCTTCAATGAAATGGAATATGCGGTGCCTGCCGAGAAGGGGCCGGACTGTATTCGCGAAGTCGGCGATTACATGCGCAAGTGCGGGATCAACTTTCTTTTCCCGCTCGAGTTTCGCTATGTCGCGGCGGACGATGCCTGGCTCAGCCCCTTCTACAATCGCGACAGCGTCACGATTTCAGTGCACCAGTATCACAAGCAGCCTTACAAGGAGCTGTTTGCTGGCGTCGAAGATATTTTCCGGCGCTATGAGGGACGGCCGCATTGGGGCAAGCTGCACACGCTGGGTGCGGCGGACTTCGAAACACTTTATCCGAAGTGGAACGAGTTCCAGGATGTGCGGCGGCGGCTTGACCCCACTGGCAAGTTCCTCAACGCGCATCTGAAGCAGATTTTCGGTGAGGTCTAGCTGGTTTCGACGATGGCGACGACTTGTCCTTCCGAAACCGCGTCTTCCTCGGCGACGAGAATTTCGACAATGCGGCAATCGGCAGGGGCGGAGACGGGGATCTCCATTTTCATTGATTCGAGGACAAGGATTGGATTCTCTTCGTCCACATGATCGCCCGGTTTCGCTTCGATCTTCCAGACCTTGCCGGTGATCTCGCTCTTCACTTCCCTGGTGGGCACGGTCTTCTCCCTGCTGTCTTTACCGATCAAGATCGGCCATGCGGTTCTCGCTTGCGCTTCCCGCGATGGCGACTGTCTTTATCAGGCCCCATACAGGCATACCGGTTTCAAGGTTGAGCAGGCGCGCAGCTCTGCCTGTCACAAGGGCGTGAAGGAGCGTCTCTCCCTCGCGCGTCCTGATGCTTACATCGACCTGACCCGTGCCTGCCTCTTCCAGGGCCTCGATGTTTCCTTCTATCACGTTTTGTACGCTCAGGCCGTGGGGGGCGGCCGTCGCGATGGTGACGTCACGCGCGCGCAGGCGCAGCCGGACGGATGCACCTGCGGATTGAGGCAGGCGCTGCACGAAAAGGTTGAAACCATTTCCGGCGACTTCTGTCAGGTTTTCGGCGTCGTCATGGCTTTCGATACGGGCATTGAGGATGGTGCCAAGACCATCGTCTCCGCTTTCACCGAGGATAAGGTTCTGCACGTCGACGCGGTTCAGGACTTCCGCCATGTCGCCCTTGGCCGCGACACGCCCGCCTTCGAAAACGACGACGCGGTCGGCGAGACGGACGACTTCTTCCATGTTGTGACTGACGAAGATGACCGGCAGGCGAAGCCTTTCATGCAGCGCTTCCAGAAAGGGCATGATCTCGCGGCGTCTTGCGATGTCGAGATTGGCGAGCGGTTCGTCCATGAGAAGCAGATGCGGGGCGGAGAGCAGCGCACGTCCAATGGCAACGCGCTGCGCTTCGCCGCCCGATAGTCCATGCGGGCGGCGGTCCAGCAAGTGCCGAAGGCCGAGCAGGCCGATCACTTCCTCGCGCGGGATCGGCGTATCGGGACCGCGGCGCGTGAGGCCATAATCAAGATTGCCCGCGACGGTGAGATGCGGGAAGAGCCGCGCTTCCTGAAAGACATAGCCGATGTGACGCTTCTCGGGCCCGATGAAGATATTGCGCGCGGTGTCGGTGTAGATATCGCTTCCGAGCGCGATGAGGGCGCTTTCAGGACGGCTCAGTCCGGCAATTGCCTGCAGCGTCATCGTCTTGCCCGCGCCCGAGCGGCCTATAATGCCGGTGACGCCGGGCGGGGCGTCGAAGGCGACGTCGAGGGTGAAGTCTTCAATCTGCCGTTTGATCTCGACCGAGAGCGTTGCGTTCATGTCGCGCGCTCCGTTCGGGTGCCGAATATGCGGCGGCGCATGCGAGCGGCGAAGATCTCGGAAGCGGCAAGCGCTCCTATGGCGAGGACGACGGAAAGCACGAGCAGGCGGAGTGCGCGTATCTCGCCGCCGGGTGATTGCAGCGCGCTATAGAGCGCGATCGGCAGCGTTTGTGTTTCGCCCGGAATATTCGCAACGAATGTTATGGTGGCACCGAACTCGCCAAGGCCACGCGCGAAGGCGAGCAGCAGCCCGGTCAGCAGTCCCGGCATGATGAGCGGCAATGTTATGCTTCGTAAAACGTCCCATTGCGTTGCGCCGAGGGTGCGGGCCGCCTGTTCGAGTTTCCTGTCCACTGCATCGAAAGAGAGCCGCAGCGCCCTCACGAGGAGCGGGAAGCCCATGATGGCGGCCGCAAGCGCCGCACCCTTCCAGTTGAAGGCAATCGTCAGCCCCAACGTTTCCTGCATCCATTGGCCGAGAAGGCCACGGGTACCGAAGGTGAGGAGGAGCAAATAGCCGGTGACCACGGGCGGCATGACGAGCGGCAGATGAACGAAGAGGTCGAGGGCGAATTTGCCGGGAAAACTTTTCCGCGATAACAGCCATGCGGCCAGCAGCCCGAAGGGCAGGCTGAGCAATGCACCGGCGAACCCGATCTTGAGCGAGAGCCAGAGGGCTTGCGCCTCCGCCGGGGTGAGCAGCATGTCGCTCATCTGTCAGTTGACCGGTGTTTCAAGCGGCGTGAAGCCATATTCCGCAAAAACACGCGCACCGGCGGGCCCCCTGAGATAGGCAAGGAAGTCTCGCGCAGTCTCGTTTGCGCGCCCGGCGACAAGGGCAACGGGATAGCGGACCGGATCATGCGTTTCTTCCGGCACTGCGGCGGCGATTTCGACATCGGGAGAGATGCGCGAATCCGTACGGTAGACGATACCGGCGCGCGCTTCACCCCGCGCGACCCAGACAAGTGCAGCGCGTACGTCTTCCGCTGCGACGATGCTTGTCACAACGCCGTCCCAAAGGCCCATTTGCGTGAGTGCCTGCTTTGCATAAATGCCGGCGGGAACGCCATCAGGATTGGCGATGGCCAGCCGCTCTCCAGCGAGCGCGGCGGCAAGGTCCGTATCTTCATCGAAGCTGAAATCGAGCTTCTGTCCTTTCTGTACGACAAGAACGAGCTCATTGGCGAGAAGATCGCTGCGCGTACCGGGCATCACGAAGTTTTCCTTCTCCAACTCGTCCATCCAGCTTTCATTGGCCGAGAGGAAGATGGAGGCCGGTGCACCCGCCTCGATCTGTTTGGCGAGTATGGACGAACCTGCGAAAACAGCCGTCACCTTGCACCCGCTTTTCGTCTCGAAAGCTTGCGCTATGCCGGTCACGGCGTCGGTCGTGCTGGCCGCCGCGAAGATGAAGACGGGCTCGCAGGCGAGTGCTTGCTTAGACCCGAAGGCCATCAGGAGTGCGAGGCAACATAGCGTCACGCGCATCGATTTCTCCCTCAGCTTTCTGCCACGCGCAGCCGCTCGAAACCTGCTTCGAGATCCGCAATGAGGTCGTCGATGTCTTCAAGGCCTGCATGGAAGCGAAGGATCTGGCCTTCGGCCTTCCAGCCCGTCGCGGTCCGCATCTTCTTTGGATATTGCGGAATGACGAGGCTTTCGAACCCCCCCCAGGAATAGCCCATGCCGAAAAATTCGAGCTCGTCGAGGAAAGCAGCCAGCGCCTTTTCGGAACAGGGTTTCAACTCCACGGAAAAGAGTCCGCAGGCGCCGGTGAAGTCGCGCTTCCAGATGGCATGACCGGGATCGCCGGGGAGCGCCGGGTGAAGAACGCGCGCAACTTCCGGGCGCTGCTTGAGCCATTCGGCCAGTGCGACACCGGTTTTCATATGGCGTTCGAGGCGCGTGGACAGCGTGCGGATGCCGCGAAGCACAAGATAGACGTCGTCGGGCGCGGCGCACTGGCCAATGGCGCCGTGTGTGTCCAGCATTTCTGTCCACGCCGCTTCACTCGTCGTGATCGAGCCCATCATCACATCCGAATGGCCGCAGAGATACTTCGTCACCGCCTGGATCGAGACGTCGACGCCATGTTCGAAAGGCTTGAAGTAGAGCGGTGATGCCCATGTGTTATCGAGCATGACGGTGACGTCTTTGCGGTGCGCCACCTCGGCAATGGCCGGAATGTCCTGTACCTCCAAGGTCACGGAACCGGGCGATTCCGTGAAGATCACCTTTGTCTCCGGGCAGATGAGCTGTTCGATGCCGGCACCGATTAGCGGATCGTAATATTCCACGTTGACGCCGTAGCGGGTCAGTACCTTGTCGCAAAAATGGCGCGAAGGCTGGTAGACGCTATCCACCATCAGCAGATGATCACCGGCCTTGAGAAAGGCGAGGAGGGCGGTCGTCACTGCCGACAGGCCGGAAGAGGTGAGCGCCGTCTTGTAGCCGCCCTCCAGCTCGGCAATCGCTTCTTGAAGCGCAAATGTTGTCGGAGTGCCCCGGCGGCCATAGGTCACCGGCTGGGTGCGGCTCTTCACGGCTTCAAGCGTCGGGTAAAGAACAGTGGAGGCGTGGTAAACTGGCGGGTTGACGATACCGAAGTTCGCCTCCGGGTCGCGGCCGGCCGTTACGATCAGCGTATCCTGTTTTTTCTTCGTCATTCGCTCCGCCGCTGCCGATATCCGGATTTGATCCCGGCATTTAAGGGGAAAACAGGGAGCGAAGCAAAATCCCGTGAACTTTGCCCCGGGGGTTTGCGATGCCGGGCGCGGCGGGTAGTCTGGAAGAATCATAATCCGCTTTGCGAGCGTCTTCGCAACCATCCCCAAAGGGAGACGAATGAAGAACCCTCTGGTCGCCCTGATCGTCGGAATCCTGATCGGTGCCGGCGGTCTCTATTTTTTCCTGCCCTATGACCCCCTGTTGCTGATCAGCCAAAATGCGCAGGTTGCCTCCACGCAGGGTGGCGAGGGCGAGGACCGGGCATCGGCGGGCGACACGCTTCAGCGGGTGCGCAATCGCGGGTTTCTGCAATGCGGCGTCAGCCAGGGGCTGCCGGGCTTTTCCAGCCCCGATGAACAGGGCAACTGGTCCGGCATCGATGTGGATTTCTGCCGGGCGCTGGCCGCGGCCATTTTTCACGATCCGGCGAAAGTCCGTTTCCGGCCTTTGTCCGCGAAGGACCGTTTCACGGCGCTGCAATCGGGTGAGATCGACATTCTCTCCCGCAACACGACCTGGACCATGTCGCGCGATACGCAGCTCGGCTTCGATTTTATCGGCGTCACCTATTATGACGGGCAGTCCTTCATCGTGCGCAAGGATGCGGGAATCGATACGGCAAAAGACCTTGCGGGCGGTACGATCTGCACCGAGACAGGCACGACGACCGAGCTCAATCTGGCCGACTTTTTTCGGAGCCGCGGGCTGAGCTACAAGGTTCTTTCCTTCGAAAAGAACGACGAGGCCGTCGTGGCCTATGACCGCGGCCGCTGCGATGCCTATACGACTGACGCCTCCGGTCTCTATGCACAGCGTCTCAAGCTCACCAACCCGGACGCCAACAAGGTTCTGGACGATGTCATTTCAAAAGAGCCGCTTGGCCCGGCCGTGCGTCAGGGCGATCCGCAGTGGGAGGATATCGGGCGCTGGACGCTTAACGCGCTGCTCAATGCGGAAGAACTGGGCGTAACCTCGGCCAATCTTGACGACATGCTTGAGAGCGACAACCCGCGCGTGAAGCGCCTCCTGGGCCGTGAAGGTGCCTATGGCGAGGCCATCGGGCTTGCGCCGGACTGGGCGGTCCATGCAATCCGGGCCACCGGTAATTATGGCGAGATGTTCGAGCGTAATGTCGGTACGCAAACGCCACTCGGCATAAAACGCGGTCTCAACGCTCTCTGGACGGATGGTGGTGTGCAATATGCGCCACCGGTCCGCTAAGGGGCATGAGCATGGGGCAGGGGCATAGCAAGGGAGCGCGCCCGCGCAGTGCGGCACCGCTCGGATGGAACAATCCGCGCGTCCGCTCCTTCGTCTATCAGGCGTCGGTCCTCATCGCCGTCATTTCCGTTGTCTGGTTCTTTGCCGCGACAGCGCAGGAAAACCTCGAACGGCTGAACATCTCGTCCGGCTTCGGCTTTCTCGACAATACGGCCGGCTTCGGCATCATCCAGACCCTCGTTCCCTATAGCGAGCAATCGAGTTACGGCCGTGCCTTTATCGTCGGCCTGCTGAACACGCTCGTTGTCGCCGTTATCGGCATTGTGCTGGCGACGCTGCTCGGCTTCCTGATCGGCGTTCTGCGGCTCTCGAACAACTGGCTGATTGCGAAACTCGCCGCCGCCTATGTCGAGATCATGCGCAATATTCCGCTGCTGCTGCATCTCTTCTTCTGGTACTTCGCGGTGCTTCGCCCCTTACCGGGCCCTGCCGACAGCCTCAATCCGCTGCCCGGCGTTCTGCTCAACAATCGCGGGCTGATCCTTCCCGCACCGATTTTCGATGCGGGCATCATTGCTTTTCTGGTTGCATTCGCCGTGGCGCTCATCGGCGGTGTCTTTCTCGTCCGCTGGTCGCGCAAACGCCAGCGCGACACCGGTCAGCTATTCCCTGCCTGGCGTGTTTTTGCCGCGCTTATCGTTTTTCTTCCCGGGCTCACATGGCTTGTTGCGGGCGCGCCCTTCCATCTCGATTTCGCGGTCGAGGGCGCCTTCGACTACACGGGCGGCATGCGGCTTTTGCCGGAGTTTGTCGCTCTCGTTCTCGGCCTTACACTCTATACGGCGGCTTTCATTGGCGAGATCGTTCGCGCAGGCATTCAGTCTGTCGGCAGGGGGCAGCGCGAGGCGGCAGCTTCTCTCGGCCTCAAGGAAGGCACGACGCTTCGTCTCGTCGTCATTCCCCAGGCCCTCCGCCTCATCATTCCGCCGCTTACGAGCCAGATACTAAACCTCACGAAAAATTCCTCGCTCGCGGTCGCCATTGCCTATCCCGATCTTGTCGCTGTCTTTTCCGGCACGGTGCTCAACCAGACGGGGCAGGCGATCGAGGTCATCACGATCACGATGGCGGTCTATCTCACGCTGAGTCTTCTCACATCGCTTGCGATGAACTGGTACAACGCGCGCGTAGCGCTGCAGGAGCGTTGAACGATGGCGATGGAAGATGTGACAGGCCGTCCGCCGCCCAAAAACCAGATGCGTATGTCGCCGGTTGTCTGGGCGCGGCGCAATCTGTTTTCGAGCATAGGCAACACCATCCTTACGCTGGTTTGCCTCTATCTGCTCTGGCTTGCGATTCCGCCCTTTCTCGACTTCACGATTTTCAGTGCCGTCTGGTCGGGCACCACCCGGGAGGCTTGCCTCGGTGACGGCAAGGGGGCCTGCTGGCCCTTCGTCTGGGCGAATATCGGGCAGTTCATCTATGGCCGCTATCCGCAGGACGAGCTATGGCGCGTGAACATCGTCTTCGCGCTTGGTATTCTTGCCATCGTGCCGGCGCTCATTCCCTCGGCGCCCGCCAAGCGCTTCAACCTGATCTTTCTGCTCGTCATCTATCCGCTGATTGCGCTTGTGCTGCTCGCGGGGGACCGGCCGGGGCTCCGTCCCGTTCCGACAAGCGAGTGGGGCGGGCTGCTCGTCACGCTCGTCGTAGCGCTCACCGGTATCGTCGTGTCGCTGCCTCTCGGTATCGTTCTTGCGCTGGGGCGGCGTTCGTCCATGCCCGCCATACGGATGCTTTGCATCGTCTTCATCGAGTTCTGGCGCGGCGTACCGCTGATCACCGTTCTTTTCATGGCAAGCGTTATGCTGCCGCTCTTCCTGCCGGAGGGTATGAGCCCGGACAATCTCCTGCGTTGCCTCGTAGGTGTCGCGCTCTTCTCCTCGGCCTATATGGCGGAAGTGGTGCGCGGCGGCTTGCAGGCGATTCCTGCTGGGCAATATGAGGCAGCGCGCGCCGTTGGCCTCACCTATTGGCAGGCGATGGGGCAGGTGGTTCTGCCGCAGGCGCTGCGCCATGTCATTCCGGGCATCGTCAACACCTTCATCGGGCTCTTCAAGGATACGACACTGGTGCTGATTGTCGGCATCTTCGACCTTCTGGGGCAGGTCCGCGCGCAACTCAGCGATCCGTCATGGACGGTGCCGCAGGGGGCGCTCACCGGCTACATCTTCGCGGCGCTCGTCTTCTGGGTCTTCTGCTTCGGGATGTCTCAATATTCGAATTTCATGGAACGCAAGCTCAACGCGGCGCGCGAGCGCTAGGAGATAACGATGTCCGAGGGAACCGCAGCGCCGGTAAAAACGCCGAAACTCAAAGTCTCCGACAAGGTGATGATCGAGATGACCGGTGTGAACAAATGGTTTGGCGATTTTCACGTTTTGAAAGATATCGATCTGACGGTGAACGAAGGCGAGCGCATCGTCATTGCGGGGCCGTCCGGCTCGGGCAAGTCCACGCTCATCCGCTGCATCAACCGGCTGGAGCCGCATGACGAGGGCCGCATCGTCATTGACGGCATTGAACTCACCGAAGACCTGAAACGCATCGACGAGGTACGGCGCGAAGTCGGCATGGTGTTTCAGCAGTTCAACCTGTTCCCGCATATGACGGTGCTGGAGAACTGCACGCTGGCGCCGCTCTGGGTGCGCAAGATGCCGGAGCGCGAAGCGCGCGATCTCGCCATGAGTTTTCTCGAACGTGTGCGCATTCCCGAGCAAGCGATGAAATATCCCGGGCAGCTATCGGGCGGTCAGCAGCAGCGCGTGGCTATTGCCCGCGCTCTCTGCATGAACCCGAAGATCATGCTCTTCGATGAGCCGACCTCCGCGCTCGACCCGGAAATGATCAAGGAAGTGCTCGACGTCATGGTGGAGCTTGCGCAGGAAGGCATGACCATGCTCTGCGTCACGCATGAAATGGGCTTTGCGCGGGAAGTCGCAAACCGCGTGGTCTTTATGGATGCAGGCGAGATTATCGAGGAAGCGCCCCCGGAGGAATTCTTCAACGCGCCAAAACACGCGCGGACGAAGGAATTCCTCGCGCAAATTCTCGGGCATTGAGTTCGGCGCTCAGCCGATCTCTTCCAGCACCGCTTCTTCCTGTGCGTAGGGCGTGAAGCCCATGCGCTGATAAAGCGGCAAGGCGCGCGGATGATCGAGGGTGCAGGTCTGCACGATGAGACGCGTCGTCTCGTGCGACCAGGCCGTGCTGATCGCCTCGCGCAGCAGGAAGCTGCCAAGGCCGGCGCCGACCTGTTCGGGCATCAGTCCGAGGAAGGAAAGCTCGGCGCGCGGCAGCGCACGAAAGTCGAGTTCGAAATAGCCGGCCGGTACGCCGTTCACGTAAAGCACGTAGATTTCGACTTCCGGGTGCTGGACGATCTGTGCGAGGGCGGCATCCGACAGCCGCTTGCGGTTCACCCAGACGTAGTCGCGGCCAACCGCATCGTAGAGATAGCGATAGAAATGAACCGGCGGGTTTTCCGCGCGCATCAGGGCGTATTTTCCGGGCGGGCGCGGAACAGGGTGCAGGCGCGGCGGTGCCGTCATTTCGAGATGGGTGACGACTGTCTTGTGTTTTTTTCCCATCCCTCACGCCCGTTTCTTGTTCAGCTTTCGACGGGCATCTCCGCCGTCGCGCCCCATTCAGCCCATGACCCATCATAGACGGGAACCTGCGGCTTGCCGAGTACGGCAAGACCAAGCGCGAGAATAGAGGCGGTGATGCCCGAGCCGCATGTCGTGACGACGGGGCGGTTGAGGTCGATGCCCGCGCCCTCGAAAAGCTTTTTCAGTTCTTCGGGATTTTTCATTGTGCCGTCTTCGGCAATGAGCTTGCTTGCGGGCAAGTTCAAGCTGCCGGGAATATGACCGCCGCGCAGGTCCGGGCGAGGTTCGGGTTCCTTCGCATGGAAACGTCCGGCACTCCGTGCATCCAGCACCTGCTCGGCGCATGTATCGATATTCTGAAGGATCGCCTTGCGGTCGCGAATGAGGCCGGTGTTGCGCCGTGCCGTAAAGTGGCGCGCGGAGCTGCGCGGGCGCATGTCGTCGAGCGGACGTCCCTCTGCTTTCCATTTCTTCAATCCGCCATCGAGCACGGTCACATCGTCATGACCCATGACGCGGAACATCCACCAGACGCGGGCGGCGCTGAAAAGGCCGGCTCCGTCATAGACGACAACGCGGTTGCCGTCGCCGAGCCCCATGCCGCGGACACGCGACGAGAACTTTTCCGGGCGTGGCAGCATGTGGGGATAGGGGCTGTCGAGATCGCAAATCTCGTCGATATCGAAAAAGACAGCACCCGGAATGTGCTCGCGTTCATATTCCTCGCGGGCGTTTCGCTGCATCTGCGGCAGGTACCATGAGGCGTCTACCACGCGCACATCGGGCGCATCCAGATGCGTCGCCAGCCATTCGGTTGTCACAAGCGGAGAGGTGGCCTCGTACATGTCTCTCGTCCCTCGTTCCGCCTAGAGCCAATCCGGCGCAGGCAGGTTCTTTTCCTTGAGGAAAGCCGGGTTGAACAGCTTGCTCTGGTAGCGTGTGCCGTAATCGCAGAGCACGGTGACGATTGTATGACCGGGGCCCATTTCCTTCGCGAGGCGAATTGCCCCTGCGACATTGATGCCGCTCGATCCGCCGAGGCAGAGACCTTCTTCCTTCAGCAATCCGAAGATGATCGGCAGGGCTTCCTCGTCGGGAATCTGGAAGGCCTGGTCGATCGGCGCATCCTCAAGGTTCGCCGTGATGCGGCCTTGTCCGATACCTTCGGTGATCGAGGTCCCCTCGGATTTCAGTTCGCCATTCTTGTAATAGTTGTAGAGCGCGGCACCCATCGGATCGGCAATGCCGATCTGCACGTCCTTGCTTTTCGCCTTCAGCGCCATACCCGTGCCGGCCAGCGTGCCGCCCGTGCCGACGGCGCAGATGAAGCCGTCTACCTTGCCGTCCGTCTGCTTCCAGATTTCAGGCCCCGTCGTCTCGATATGCGCCTGCCGGTTTGCGACATTGTCAAACTGGTTCGCCCAGATGGCGCCGTTCGGCTCCTTCGCCGCAAGCTCCTCGGCAAGGCGGCCCGAATATTTCACGTAGTTGTTCGGGTCTTTGTAAGGCACCGCCGGAACCTCGATCAGCTCGGCGCCGCAGAGCCGCAACATGTCCTTCTTTTCCTGGCTTTGCGTCTCCGGGATCACGATCACGGAGCGGAAGCCGAGCGCATTGCCGACAAGGGCGAGCCCGATGCCCGTATTGCCAGCCGTACCTTCCACGATGACGCCGCCGGGCTTCAGTGCGCCGCGCTTCACCGCGTCCTCGATGATGTAGAGGGCGGCGCGGTCTTTCACCGACTGGCCGGGGTTCAGGAATTCGGCCTTGCCGAGAATCTCGCAGCCGGTTTCTTCCGATGCGTGCTTCAGGCGCAGCATGGGTGTGTTGCCGATCGAGTCGACGAGACCGTTCTTGATGTCCATGGGGCTGATTTCGTTATCTGTTTTTGTGCGTGTTGCACTGGAACATACGGAGGGGGTGCCCTTGGTTCAAGGCGTTAGCGAGAATGACCACTATTCATTTGAGCTGTGACTTGTTCAGCATAAGCCATTGAATAAGAAGGGTTGTTTTTGTGTCCTGGATGCGGCCGTCTTGCGTGGCGGCATAGGCTTGCGCCAGCGGCACGACCACCGCGCGGATATCTTCATGCTCCTCGGCAAGGCCGTGGATGCCGCCTATGCCCTCCAGAGCGGCCAGTCCAACGAAGAGATAGGCCCTTTCGCCATATCCGCCCGGCGAGGACCAGACGGTCGAGACCGGGTGAACGGCGCGCAGTTCACAGCCCGCTTCTTCCACCGCCTCGCGCCGGGCGACTTCCTCCGGCGTCTCGTCCTTGTCCCGCATCCCGGCCACGACCTCGAAGAGCCAGGTCGCTTCGCCCCAGGCGAGGCCGCAGGCGCGGAATTGCTCGATCAGCACCACGGCGTCGAGATCGGGATCGTAGGGAAGAACATTCACGGCTTCGCCGATGGTATAGACATCGCGTGTGACGGGATCGGACCATTCGCCGTCGAAGCGGCGATGGCGAAAGGTGAACCGGTCGAGCTTCCCCCAACCCTGGCCGATGGTGTCGCGCGATTGAAGATCGACATCGGCAAGACTGCGCGGCGTCGGGACGAGACGGGAATCCATAAAGGTGCTCCGCTTGGGATGAGAGGCGGAGCTTAGCAGTCGAGCGCCGCCGCTGCTATTGCCGGGCGAGCGTCACCTGCGTCACGTCGATGTTCCCGGCGCGGAATCCTGCCTCGCAATAGGAGAGGTAATATTCCCACATGCGGCGGAAGCGTTCGTCGAAACCCTGCGAGCGGATTTCCGGCCAGGCCGTGCGGAACCGTTCGCGCCACTGGCGCAACGTCTCTGCGTAGTCGAGGCCGAACTCCAGGTTGCCTGCCCAGGTGAGGCCCGCTTGCGCAACCTGCTGACGTAGCGCGCTTGGGGAGGGCAGCATGCCGCCTGGAAAAATGTAGCGCTGGATGAAGTCCGCGCGCTTGCGATAGGCGTCGAAGGCCCGGTCTTCGATGGTGATGATCTGGAGCCCGGCCTTGCCGCCCGGCTCCAAGCAGTCCCGTACCTTCTGGAAATAGGTCGGCCAGTATTCCTCGCCCACCGCCTCGAACATTTCGATGGAGGCTACCCGGTCGAACTTCTCGTCCACGTCGCGATAATCCTGGTAGCGGATGTCGACCTTGTGGGTGAGCTGCTTCTTCTCCATGCGCTCGCGCGCGAAGGCGAGTTGCTCCTTGCTGATGGTGATGCCGGTCACGCGGCAGCCAATCTCGCTCGCGGCATATTCCGCGAAGCCGCCCCAGCCGCTACCGATTTCGAGCAGGTGATGTTCGGGCCGGAGGCCGATCTGTTCGGCCAGCGAGCGGTACTTGTTGGTCTGCGCCTCGGAGAGCTCCTGACCCGGATGGGAAAAGCGAGCCGCCGAATAGGTCATCGTCGGATCGAGCCAGCGCGTATAGAAGCTGTTGCCGAGATCATAATGGTATTCGATGTTGCGCTTCGAGCCGCTCTTCGAGTTCCGGCGCATCAGATGGCCGAGGCGCGAGAACAGTCGCGCAATTGGCATACCGTTCAGCTTGTCCTGGAGAGCTTCCTTGTTACGCAGGAAAAACTGAAGGAAGGCGGTGACGTTCGGACTGTCCCACATGCCGTCGAGAAAGGCTTCGGCCGCGCCGAGGTCGCCGCCGGAGAAGAAGCGCCGGGTCATACGGAAATCGCGGATCACGAGTTCGGCGTCTTCGCCCGGTTCAGTGCCCCGGAAAAGAAGCCGCCGCCCGTCGGGCAGGGTAACGGTCATGGAGCCGTGGCGGATTTTCGCCAGCGCGCGGAAGACGATTCGCGCGAGTTGCGGAATACCGCCGATAGAAGACACGTTCTCCGGGGTAACGGCGAACGTTTCGGTTCGACTGGCCACTGCCTGCTGTTGCATGCGGTTCCACTCCATCCATTGTCCAGGAAGAGTATAAGCAGGAAAGCCCCTCCGCTCACTCACTCTTTACTGGATATTTGTACGCAATGGTGTGGCGGACGGTTCACGTCCAGAGGAACCGAAGGGGGGAATACCGCTATTTCCGGCCTGATTTCTTCTCTTCTTCTTGCAACTGCTTCACATAATCATCCATCTGGTCGAGCCTCGTCTCCCAGAGCTGCCTTTGCCGGTGCATCCAGTCTTCGGCGGCAGTGAGTTTCGTCGCATCCAGTGTACAGGTCCGTACACGGCCGGCCTTCCGGGTCTTCACGAGACCGGCGCGTTCGAGAATGCGCAGATGCGACATGAAGGTCGGCAAGGCGAGGGTGAAGCGCCGCGCGAGCTCGCTGACGCTTTGCGGGCCCTGTGTCAGCATCTCGATGACGGAGCGCCTTGTCGGATCGGCAAGCGCGATGAAGGTATGGTCGAATGCGGTCTGGCTTGTGGTCATGGCTCTCACCGGGAGGTTCGCTGTGAGCTACATACTTAGCATTAGCGCTAACAATTGTCCCGTTGGGGACAGCCTGACGCCGGAAAATGACCCTGAAATGAAAAAGCCGCGGCGCGTCCGGGTGATCTCCCATGACGCGCCGCGGCGAAACTGGCTCCCCGGGCCGGATTCGAACCAGCGACCGATCGGTTAACAGCCGATTGCTCTACCACTGAGCTACCGAGGAATAAGCGGTGGCGACCTTCACAGGCGCTACCGATTGGGCCTGCATATAGCAAAGACATTTGGCCCGTGCCAGTCCAAATGTCTTGCTATCGCCACCTTTCGGTCCTATCTGCCGAAACAAGTTCGGCGTATCAGGCCGCCGATTTTCGCGGAGAACGGCATTTCATGGCTGCGGTGCGATTCGGCGACAAGCGAATGCGGATTCCAGGTCCGCCAATCCTGCGAATCGTCGTCGGTATTCTTCTTATTCTCGGCGGCACGGTCGGCTTCCTGCCGGTGGTCGGTTTCTGGATGCTGCCGCTCGGTGTGCTTGTCCTCTCCGTCGACCTGCATCCGGTCCGGCGTTGGCGGCGACGCTTCGAGGTCTGGTGGGGCCGCAGGCGGCGGCGCAAGCAGGGCAGCTAGGCTCCATCGATCCCGAGCGAGCGGATGGGTTTTGCCAATGCGAAAGGCAGGCCGCTCAGCAGCGTCTCCAGCATTCGCCGGTCCTGAAAATCTCCATTGAGCGAGAGCCGCGGCAGGCTTGTCATCCGCTTTGCGTGGCGGGGCTGGACGAGGCCTTTGCGGGTCGTTGTTGCAGAGCGGAAGCCAAGCGCCCCGGCAAGTGCGAAATCGCGTTCATCGGCCGAGCCTGGATCGCCATAGGGATAGGAGAAGTGCTGCGGGCGGTATCCCAGTTCCGTTTCCATCCGCGAGACCCCGCGTTCGATGTCGCTGCGAGCCTCGCTGGCGGACAATCCCTTTTGCGCGAAATGGTCGGCCGTATGCGCCTCGACGCTTGCGAGCGGATGGGCGGCGAGGGTGCGCACCTCGTCCCATGTCATCGCCAGTTCGCGCGTGAGCGCGGCCATGTCGACGCCATGCATCATCGCCTGCTTGCGCACTTCGGCGCGCATTTCATGTTCGGGCAATTTGCGCAGCGTCCAATAGATCCTGTTCCAGGCCGCGTTCTTTTCATTGACGTCGCGCGTGAACATCGAAATCTCGTTGCCCGGAAGCGCGATGCGCACGGCGTTTGCCGCTGCAATCGCGCGCTCAAGCGCCACCCACCAGATTTCCGCGTGCCCGTCCGGCAGTCCCGTCGTCAGATAGACAGTGAAGGGAACGTCATGGCGCTCGAAAACGGGCAGGGCGTCCGTCAGATTGTCCTTGTAGCCATCGTCAAGCGTGAAGACCGCGAAGCGTTCGCCATGCTCGCCCTTTTCGAGACGTGTCACGGCCTCGTCGAGCGACATGCAGGTATAGCCGAGCTCGCGTACCGTCCCGATGGTCTCTTCGAGAAAGGAAGGCGTGATTTCGAGGATGCGGTTTGGCGCGAATGCCGCGCCATCGTCTTCGCGCACCCGGTGCAACATGAAGATGACGCCGATCCCCGCCAGCGATTTTGGCGCGAGCCGGTGTGCGCCGCTTGCATGGAGGGCGAGTAGTGTCCGGCCCATCAGCGACGGGCTGGCATCTCGGGATATGCGGGCGGTGTCGTTCATTACCCGCCATTTTCGGGGAAAAAGGTTAACGCGGTGCGACTAGCACAGGCTTTGCAACCTTCGGTCTGAGGCAGGATGGCGCGTCCAGATTCGGGAAACGGACGAACGCGGCACCCTGCAGGGAAACAGATACAAGGCGAGGCCGCCCATGACGCCGCTTACGAGCAAGTTCGAAGACCAGAGCCAGTTTCAGACCGGTTTCAAGGCTGAAACCCCTCGGAAAACTGCCATTTTTGGTGTGCCGGCGGGCCGTCCGGAAGTGCTCATCTCCGTTCATGACGAGATCGAGCCGCTCAAGGCGGTATGGCAGGCACTCGAAAAGTCCGGCGATGGCACGCCGTTCCAGACCTACGCATGGGTCTCCGCCTGGCAGCGTCATATCGGGACGAAGCAGGGCGTGAAGCCCGCCATTGTCGTCGGATGGGACAATGAAGGCGGTGCGCTGTTCATTCTTCCGCTCGGCATCGAAAACGGTGTGATCTGTCACAAGCTTTCCTGGCTCGGCGGCGATCTCAGCGACTACAACGCGCCGCTGCTTTCCCGCGATTTCCCGCGCTATATCTCGCCCGCGCAGTTCCCGGCGCTCTGGGACGAGATCCGCGACACGCTCCCCACCCATCACATCGTCACGCTCAGCCGTATGCCGCAGCGCGTCGGCGAGCAGGCCAATCCGATGATGACGCTTGGCGGTCTGCGCCAGAATGCATCTTCCGCTCACATGACGATGCTGAAGGAAGACTGGGCCACCTATTATGGCGAGAAGCGCTCGTCCGGCAGCAAGAAGCGCGACAAGCAGAAGCGCCGCAAGACCGAGGAACTCGGCGCGGTTTCGCTTGTCACGCCGGAGAGCGCGGATGAGAAGCTCCGCTCGCTCGATACCCTGATGGAGCAAAAGGCCATCACCTTCGCGCGCATGGGCGTGGCCAATCTTTTCGACAAGCCGGGCTATCGCGACTTCTATCGCGATGTTTCGACGAGCGAGGACGCGGAAGGGCTGATCGAGGTCAATCATCTTGCGGTCGGCGACACGGTCGCGGCGACGGCCTGGGGGCTCAACTATGGCGGCCGCTACCACTATGTGCTCGCGAGCTACGACGAGAAGTCGGAAGCCTCGCGTTTCGGTCCCGGCATGATCCTGCTCATGGAGCTCATGACGCGCGCGACCGAAACCGGCAAGGCGGCCTTCGATTTCACGATCGGCGACGAGGGCTACAAGGATCAGTGGTGCGAAGTCGAGGTCCAGCTCTTCGACCATGTCGAGCCGAACAATCTCGTCGGCTGGCTCGGTCTCGGCCCGCGCATCGCTTATCTCCAGGTTAAACGATTCATCAAGCAGACCCCGGTACTTTGGCAGGGGTTCACCCGGCTGCGCGCGGCGAAGGGCGTTTTCACCGCGACATTCACCGCCCGGGCTTGAGGGCTACAGCAATGAATCCGGACAGGCTCCCGCCGCGCTTCAGGCGCATCGGGCACATGATCGCCGGCAAGCTTGGCGATGCGCATCTCGCGGGCGTGGTCCGGGGGGCGGCCTTCGTCATGGGTATTCGTATCGCCGGCGCCGCCATCGCGCTGATCAGCCAGGTGCTGCTTGCGCGCTGGATGGGCGCTTTCGAATACGGCATCTTCGCCTATGTCTGGGTCTGGGTCGTGGTGCTTGGCATTGTTGTGCCGCTGGGCTTCGGCACGTCCGTGCTTCGTTTTATTCCCGAATACAGGGCGGCGGAAAAATGGCGCCGTCTTGCCGGCGTCCTCAAGGCGTCTTTCGGCATCGTTGCCGCGCTCGGTGCGGCGGCGGCGGCGGCCGGGCTGCTTCTTCTCTGGGCGCTCAACGGCTACATCCAGGATTATTATCTCTGGCCGCTCGCCATAGCGCTTCTTTGCGTGCCGGGCTTTGCGCTGATGGACTGGCAGGAGGGCGCGGCGCGCGCCTTCGGCTGGGTCAATCTCGCCTATGTTCCGAACTATATCGTTCGGCCGCTCGCTATCGTGATCATTACGGGCGGCATCATCTACTTCACCGGCAGCGCCACGGGCCTTCACGTAACGCTTGCTGCACTTGTTGCAACCTTTGTCACCATGCTCGGGCAGCGCTTCGTCCTGTCGCGCCGCGTCACACAGGTGGTGCCGGGTGCAAAACCCGTCTATCACGTGAAACACTGGGTCGCGATCTCCGCGCCGCTGGTGCTCGTCGAGGGGCTTTTTCTCCTTCTTACCAATACGGACATCGTGCTGCTCGGCTATTTCGTCGCGCCCGACGAAGTCGGCATTTATTTTGCCGCCACGCGCATCGCAAATCTCATGGCCTTCATTCAGTTCTCGGTCGCGGCGCTCGCCGTCCCGAAATTCGCGGAGCTGCATAGCGCGGGCAAGCGCGAGGAACTGGAGGCTTTCGTTCAGGGTTCGACCCAGTGGATCTTCTGGCCGACGGTGGCGGCAGGTGCCGTTCTTCTTCTCGGCGGCAATTTCGCGCTTGGCCTCTTTGGCGAGAATTTCGATGCGGGCTATCCCGTACTCTGCGTTTTGATGCTGGGCTTCCTTGCGCGCGCAGCGACAGGGTCCACGGAATATCTGCTCAACATGACGGGCAACCAGAACGCCGTCGGCTGGACCTATGGCGTTGCCGCGGTCGCGAATATCGCGCTCAATTTCCTGCTGGTGCCATCACTCGGGCTCATGGGCGCCGCAATCGCGACTGCCATCTCCATCGTTGCCTCGACGCTCTGGCTCGCCGTCATTGTTCGCCGCCGCCTTGGAATCACTGTCTTTGTTCTCGCTGGACCCGTCCGGCGCAAGCTTAACGCCACGAGGGCTGCATGACGGGTCTTGGCCAATATCCACTCTGGCAGGGTTTCGCGAAGAAACGCTCGCGCATCGGAAATGAACTCACGGTTGAAGTGCTGAGCCATGCCGCGCGCTATCTGCATGGCCGCCCGCCAAGCGCCGATGTCATCATCCTCGAAAGCGCGGATGCGATCATGCCGTTTCGCGCGGAAATCGACGCGCTCGCCGCTTTCGCGACCGACAGGAACGTGCAGTTTGAGAGCGCGACGCTCGCATCTGCGATGGAGCATCTCCAGAAAAAAGATGAAGCCCGCGTGGCGCTCCTCTGGAGCGAGGCCGACGGGACCGGCAACCGTCTGTTGGTCGGTCTCGTGCCTTACCGTGTCTCGCGGGGTCTCTATGGCTCGCCATTTCCGATCTGGCATGTCTGGCAGCACATCCATAGCTATATAGGAACGCCGCTGTTGCGCGGCGGATACGAGCAGCAGGCGGTTCGCCGGTTCTTCGCTCTTGCGGAAATGCAAGGTGCGGCGCTGGTCGACTTTCCGCTCTTCGAAGCCGAGGGCGCCTTCGACAAGGCGCTTCGCGAGATCATGGCGTCAGGCAATGTCCGCTTCCGCGAGACCGGGCGCCACCAACGCGCCTTTCTTCGCTCCGAGCTCGACGGGGAAGCCTACCTCGCGGCGAATATCCGCAAAAAGAAACGCAAGGAATTCAACAGGCTCTGGAACCGGCTGGCGGAACTGGGGGCACTCGATTTCACGGCGCATGAGGGCGGCGAAAACATTGACGAGTGGATCGCCCGATTCCTTACGCTCGAAGCACGGGGCTGGAAAGGCAAGCGCGGGACGGCAATGAAGATGCGTGCGAATGAGCGCGCCTATTTCGAAGAAATATGCCGCGGTGCGCATCGGGCGGGAACCTTGCATTGCACCGAACTCACGCTGGACGGAAAGCCGCTTGCGATGCTTGCCAGCTTCCGCTCGGGACGCGGCGTCTTCACCTTCAAGATCGCCTTCGACGAAAGCTATTCGCGTTATTCGCCCGGTACGCTTTTGATGCTGAAAGCCATCGGCGCTTTCCTCAGCGATGACAAGGTCGACTGGGTTGATTCCTGCGCCGTGCCCGGCCATCCGATGATTGACCACATCTGGGCGGAACGCCGTACCATGAGCAGTATGCTCGTTACGACGGATCACGCTTTCAGCGCGCCGCTTGCCGGTTGGATTACATTTGCCCAGCGCGCCGAAGCGGCTGCGCGCGCCAAACTCCGCGTTCTTTACGACCGTCTGCAAGGAGATGGAAATGAACAAGCTGATTGAAGTCGAAACGGGATGCGTCACGGAAGAGATGCCGCGCTCGACATTTCGGGTGGCGCATTCGCTCGACAATCATCCGTTGTTCACGCTTGAGCGGCTTGCGCGCCTCGCGGCATCCTTGCCTGCCGATCAGGTGGAGTTCAACGGTCCGGTTTCGCCCAATCAGGATCCTTCGCTTACGCCCTCGAACGGCATGACGCCGGAAGAAACCGTTCACCGTATCGAAGAAGCAAAGTCCTGGATGGTCATCAAGAACGTCGAGGCCGATCCGGAATACAAGGAGCTGCTCGATGCCTGTCTCGACCAGGTGGCTGAGCAGACCGGCGGGCTCATGGGTGCGGGGATGATGCGTCAGGCTTTCATTTTCGTCACTTCACCCGGCAATGTCACACCGTTCCACATGGACCCGGAGCTGAACTTCCTGCTTCAGCTGCGCGGGGGGAAGCGTATGTCGCTCTTCGATCCGAGCGACCGTGAGGTCGCAAGCGCCGAGGACATGGAGCTCTTTCCCGGCAAGCACCGCAATCTGCCCTATGCCGACGCGCTCGAGGCGAAGGCCACGCAACAGCATATAGAACCGGGAGAAGGTATCTTCGTGCCGCTCTTCGCGCCGCATTGGGTGCAGAACGGCGACGAGGTTTCCGTCTCCTTCTCGATCACCTGGCACACCGAGGCTTCGCAGCGTCTGGTGAAGCTCTCCTACATGAATGCAGGCTTGCGCAAGCTCGGCTTCCCGCAGGCAGATGCGGGCGAACATCCCTTGTGGGACCGGGTGAAGATTGCGGCCTATGATGTGCTGCGCCCGGCCTACGACACGGTGAAGCGTTTCGTGGGTGACAGGCACAAGGCCGTTGCGATTTTCTTTGGACGGAAGGCGCAGGCGGTGGCGGGCTGATCAGGCCCGATGTGCCGCAACCCGCTGCTGGACGGGGTGCGCGGGATATTCCCGTAGCGCCTCGTCGCCATAGCGGCGGTAGCGGCGCAGGTTGACCCGCGTCAGCAGGATCCCCACGCGGCGGCTGCTTGCCGCCGAGAGAAGCTTCAGCGCACGGGCAACGATGCGGCGTCCTGTCGACGACCATTTCACCACAAGTATCGTAACGTCTGCGGTTTTTGCGAGCACTTGCGCGTCTGCGGCCGATAGGGCCGCGGGCGAGTCGATGATCACATAGTCATAGGTCTGCTGCAGCGCGCTGAGCACCCACTGCATCTGCGAGGAGGCAAGGGCGCCGGTCGGGTTGGCGATGGGTGTGCCTGCCTGCATGATGTGGGCGGGGCTCATGGAATCCTTGCGGATAACGTGCTGGAAGGCTGCACGGCTCATCAGCAGGTCGGCCAGGCCAGGGCGGCGCGCGACATTCATTGCTTCGTGAACGGACGCATCGCGCATGTCGGCGTCGACGATGATCGTTCGATATCCGCCGAGCGCAAAAACACGGGCGAGGCTTGCGGCCGTCTCCGTCTTGCCTTCGCCTTCGAGTGCGGAGGTGACGAGCACGGTGCGGGCGCGCCGGTCGCCGACGCGGGCGAGCAGAACATGTCCTTGAAGGGCGCGGATGGATTCCGCGTAGGGCCCGGAGGGATTGCGGAGAATGTCGTCGGCGGGTGCGAGGGTGCCACGCTTCATTTCCGCTTCCGGCACGAGACCGAGAAAGGGCATCCCCGTTGTCCGTTCGGCCTGCTCGCCGGTGCGGAAGCCGCGCGAGAAGACCTCGATCAGGAAAGTGACGAGGAACGCAAAAATGACACCCGCGATGGTGGCGAATGTGAGCGCGGATGACATGCGCGGGAAGGTCGGCTCGGCTGGCTGCTGGGCGCGCGAGACGATGCGTGCATTCGCTGCCTGTGCGTCCGCTTCGGCGCGAGCCGTTGCCTGCTGATAGCGCAGCAGGAAGGATTCGAGCAGCGCGCGGTTCGAAGCCGCGTCGCGCTGGAGCGCCCGCAGTTTCACCTCGTCCTGATTCAGTTCGCCCATGCGGCGCTGTAGCCGGGTCAGGCTTGCGCGGAGCGAGTTCACGCGCGCAGAGGCCACCCGCGCCTCGTTCTCCAGCGCCTCAATGATCTTCAGGACCTCCTTTTCGATCTGGCGCTCCAGGTCGGCGAGGTTTGCCTGTTCTGCCTGAAGGCGCGGATGCGTCGGCAGCATCGTCTCCGACATCTGCGCGATCTGGGCGCGGAGTGCGACCTCCTGCTGACGCAGGTTCTGGATCAGCGGCGACTGCAGCACTTCGGCGGCGGAGTTCACCGCATTGCCCGATGCAAGAAGCTCGCGCGCATTGCCGAGTTTCGCCTGTGCGGCGGCACGATCTGCCTCGGCGGAGGAAAGCTGGCTGTTAAGCTGCGTGAGCTGCTGCTGGGGCAGGGTGGAACCGTCGGTGAGGAAGAGCCCGGAGCGTGTGCGGAATGTTTCCACGGCAGCTTCGGACTTCTGCACCTTGCCGCGCAGTTCCTCGATCTGTTCGGCGAGCCATTTCGTGGCTTCGCTGGTCACGCCCGTCCGCTGCTCGATCTGCTGCTCGATGTAAAGTTCGGCAAGCCGGTTGGGAACGATAGCCGCCATACGCGGATCGACGGAGGTAAAGACGATGGCGATGACGCGCGAATTTGTCTTCTGATAGACCTCCAGCCGCGAGAGCACGACGTCAGTGATTTCCTCGATATCGGTCGAAGGGGTGCGCGCGCGCATGCCGAAGGCAACGGCGACGCGGCCGAGAAAACCCGGCGAGCGAAGCGCCGGATTGAATTCGGGATTGGAGGCAAGGCCGAGATCGGTGATGAGGCGCGCCACCAGCAGGCGCGAGGTCAGTACCTGGATTTCGGTCTGAAGGGTCTGCGCATCCGGGAGCAGCGGCGAACTCTCATTGTCGAAAGTCGAGATTTCGCCTGCGCGCGGCGCGAGCATCACGCGGGTTTCGACGGTATATGTCGGTGTTGCCGTAAACAGCCAGAACGCGGCGACGACCATGAAGGCCAGGAATACGCCGAGAATGATTTCCTTGCGGGCCCATACGCCGCGCAGCACTTCCCACGGCGAAATATCGCCTGCTGCGCTCTCGTTTGGCGCATTGCGGCGGCGGTCGCCGAAAGTGACTACGGAGTTCGGATGGGTGTCGGTCATGCGTTCCGCTCTGGAGGTACTTGCCCGCTTGCCCGAAACGAGGTGCCGGGCAGGCAGGGACACTGCGTCCAGTGCCGCTTGGCAGTAGACGGCCTTTAGGTAACGGAAGCCTTAACGCGGTGCCCTGAAGCGGCCGGGAAAGCAGGTTTTCACCCGTTTTTTCACCTTGTTCACACAGCCGGACATGCTGGCAATTGCGAAAAAATTAACCCTTCCGCCTCTAGTCTCCAGAGGCACGAAACCTTTCCAGAGAGTCTGTCCATGAAGCTTCGTCTCGCCCTTTTCCTGATGGCGATTTTCGCCGCAGTCTCCGGCTGCGCGGAGCGGGGGGTCATTGCAGAACGTCCAGTCTCCACCGAAAACGACACCTATCGCCTCGATACGGGCGACAAGCTGCGCATCGTCGTTTTCGGTCAGGCCGAACTCAGCGGCGATTTCACCGTGGACAGTTCCGGCGCCGTCTCCATGCCGCTGATGCCGCCCATTCAGGCACGCGGTCTCACCACCGACGAGTTCGAGGATGTCGTCGCCGTCCAGCTCAGCAATACCCTGCTGCGCAATCCCAATGTCAGTGTGCAGGTTACGGAGTTCCGGCCCTTCTTCATTCTCGGTGAAGTGCAGCGCGCCGGTCAGTACCCTTACGTGAACGGCATGACGGTTCAGAGCGCGGTCGCGGTTGCGGGCGGCTTTACCTATCGCGCCGACGAGGACCGGGTGAAGATCACGCGCAATCGCGGCGACCACATCGTCGAAATCGGTGTCGACAGCACGGCCCCCGTCCTGCCGGGCGATACGATCCTCGTGCGGGAGCGCTATTTCTGATGGCCGCCGCTGCGCATAGCGGCCGGAACGGTCGGAAAGATGCGCGCAAGAGCGTGCGCAGGGCCGTTCATGTCATGCGCCTGCCGATGGGCGGTCTCTTTCGTCATGTGCGCGATCTCGTCGCCGGACAGCAGGAAGCGGGTATCGCGGTTGGCGTGATCTGCGCCGAGCCGCCGGACGAGCGCGCCGCGGCGGCGCTTGCGAAGCTCGCGCCCCAATGCGGTCTCGGCCTCCATGTCGTTCGCATGTCGCGCCTTCCCGGTCTTGGCGACATCGTGAATATTCGCGAAGTATCGCGCCTGCTGCAGTGGTTGAAGCCCGATATCGTTCACGGCCACGGTGCCAAGGGCGGTATGCTCGCGCGTCTTGCGGGCGGCGCGCCGGATGCGCTCCGCATCTACACACCGCATGGCGGATCGCTGCATTATGGCGCGGCAAGCCTCGAGGGTATGGTCTATCTCGGGGCCGAGCGTCTGATGCGTCAGCGTACAGACGGCCTCATCTTCGAATCCGAATTCAGCCGCAATGCCTATCGCGCCAAGGTCGGCAGGCCCGCCGCACCGACCGTCGTCATCCATAACGGTCTCTCCGAGTCAGAGTTCGAGCCGGTGGCCCCGGCCAGCGACCTCGCCGATTTTCTTTTCATCGGTGAGCTTCGCATGCTGAAGGGCGTGTCGACGCTCATTCAGGCGGCCTCCTTCCTTCCGCGGCCTGTCCGCCTTCGCATTGTCGGCGCCGGGCCGGACCGTGCCGAATTCGAGAAGATGGCGGCGGAAGCAGGCGGCGAAGCGACGATCGAATTCATGGGGGCGATGCCCGCACGCGAGGCCTTCAGCCTGGCCCGCGTGGTGGTGATGCCGTCCTGGCATGAATCGCTGCCATATGTGGCGCTTGAAGCCGCCGCGGCGGGAATACCGCTGATTGCAACGAAGGTTGGCGGCGTGCCGGAGATTTTCGGTTCTCTCAGTTCCCGCCTCGTGCCGCCGGGAGATGTGCCTGCGCTTGCCGCTGCACTCGCGCGCGCACTCGGCGATCCTCAGGCTCTCGAAGCCGATGCCATTGCGCTTCGCGACCGCGTTCGCGAATTCTTTTCCGTTGCCCGCATGGTCGATGGCGTTGACGGCTTTTATGCCCGCCTTCTCGATATGCGTGAGGCCGGAGAGGAGATGGCGCGCAAGGGCAGGGCGGAGGCGCCCGCTCGTCCGGGCTTCACCGGCGCGGAACGCTGAACCATGGACGGCTGGCAGATCGACATCGGTGACAGACGCAAGGGGGCCCCGTGCCGTCCGCTTGCGGTGCTTCTCGCCGAATGTCTTGTCGTGCTTGTCATCCTCACGAGTTTCTATGTCCGCTCGGACCAGACACAGGACAACCCCTCGCCCTATGACCTGATGATGGCGGGCACGATAGCTCTTCTCTTTCTCCTCGGACTTCGCTTCCCGCGCCGTCTCGGTCCGCCTGCGGCGTTTTGGGGGCTCATCGTCGCGGGCTTCGGCATCGGGGCGATGGATGCTCTCTACATGGAGCGCGTCAAGCCCGCGCTGATGACGACGGTCTATCTGGTAGGCAGCTTTCTTTTCTTTGCGTCATGGGTCTATGCGGACCCGATGCGGCGGCTCTCGCAAATCTTCTGGGCCTATACGGCGGCGGCGGCGATTGCGGCCGCACTCGGCATTGTCGGCTATTTCGGCCTGTTGCCGGGGGCGGAAATCTTCACCGAATATGGCCGCGCGCGGGGCACCTTCAACGATCCGAACGTCTTCGGTCCCTTCCTGGTCGCACCCGTTCTCTTTCTCGCCTGGAAGCTCAGCACCGCGCAGTCGGTCCGCGCGCTCTGGATGGTCTTGCCGCTCGGCGTGCTGGTGCTTGCGCTCCTGCTCAGCTTCTCGCGCGGCGCCTGGGGCAATCTTCTCTTTGCGGGCCTCGTCTTTTTCGGCCTGACGCTCTCGACCTCGAAATCCTATCTCCAGACGATGCGGCTCATCTTCTTCGGTGCGCTGGCCGTGGTGGTCATGGTGGGTGTGGTCGGCTTTGCGCTGTCGAGCCCCAAGGTGGCGGATCTCTTTGCCCAGCGCGCCTCGCTGACCCAGAGCTACGACACAGACCCCGATCATGGACGCTTCCAGAGCCAGTCACGCGCCCTGGCGATGGCGCTCGAAAAGCCGCTTGGCCTCGGCCCGGCGCAATGGGCGATGATCAACAAACTGGACACCCATAATGTCTATCTGCACATCCTTGTCGGCGGCGGCTTTCTGTCGGGGCTTGCCTTTATTGCGCTGATAATCGTCACCCTGGTAAGGGGATGGCGCGCCATTGGCCGTGACAGCCCGGAGCAGGGCATCCTCATCGTCATTTACGCGGCGGTCCTCGGCCATGTCGGCGAAGCCGTCATCATCGATATCGATAACTGGCGCCATTTCTATCTTTTGATGGGAACGCTCTGGGGCGTGATGCTCGCCGTCGAGGAGCGCGGCGGCGTGAGGCGGCGCATTCTGCGGATGCCGTCGCGGGGAGCGCCGGATATTGCCCCCGGCGCATCCGGCTTCCAGACATAAGCAAGACACAGGAATACGGGCCCGCCGGGGCGGGTTTCTTGCTCGTTCATCGATATGAGGTGATTGGAGGCCACGCCCGGAATCGAACCGGGGTATACGGATTTGCAGTCCGCTGCGTCACCACTCCGCCACGTGGCCAATCTCCCCTTGGTGTCCGGCTGGGTGCCGGCCTGATATTGAGGCGAATCTCCGATCGTCCGGGGGTTCGTAGCCGCAATCTCGGGGCGGGCGGGGTATAGCAATTCCCCGGCCCGGGTACAACGACCAATACGCCATAGGGCTTTCCGTACTCTTAATCTCCTGACATTCCGCCCCGCGACATTCCGCGAATTGAGTTTGAACGCCGGGGCCAGTATAAACGCGGGCAAATCGCCTTACATGAGGGCCGTCTCGGGCCCAAGCCTCTGGATGAGATCATGACCGACTTTGCCGCAGCCCGTCACAACATGGTCGAGAGCCAGGTCCGTGTGAATTCCGTTACGGATGAGCGCATCATCGACGCCATCGCCGATATCCCGCGCGAGCGTTTCGTCCCGACCGCCCGGCAGGGCATCGCCTATATGGACGAGGATGTGAAGATCGTTGACGGAACGCCGCCGCGTTTTCTCATGGAGCCCCGCGTCTTTGCGAAGCTCGTCCAGCTAGCCGAAATCGGCAATGACGATCTCGTCCTCGATGTCGGTTGCGGCACGGGCTACTCCACTGCCGTCCTGTCGCGCATCGCGGGCACGGTCGTCGCCCTCGAATGCGATGAGGCGCTTGCCGCGCAGGCGGGCGCCACGCTCTCCGATCTCAGCGTCGATAATGCGGTCGTCGTGACGGGGGCTTTGCCGGAAGGCTATGCGAAGCAGGCGCCCTATGACGTCATCTTCATCAACGGCATGGTCAGTTCGGTCCCGGAATCATTGCAGAAACAGCTTCGCGAGGATGGCCGTCTCGTCTGTGTGCTGGGAGACGGCGTTTCGGGCCGGGCGCGGCTCTATGTCCGCTCGGGCGGTTCGTTCAGCGGGCGCGACGCATTCGATGCGAATGTTCGCTTTCTTCCGGGCTTCGAGCCTGTCGAAAGCTTTGTTTTCTGACTTTTGCTGGCAGATTGCACCTATTCAGGGAAAATACTTCTCAATCTGGGAATAGCAATTCTCCTTTCCTACATTTAGCCTGCCGGTCTTGAGGTTCACCTGCGGATGCGTTGAGGGACGAAGCCGCCTCTTTCGCGGAGAAGTAAGAAGAATGAAACGATCCAGCACCACGTCCCTGACACGTATCCTGTCCCTCGCTCTTGGCACCACCGCGCTGACCGGCCTTCTGGCCCTCACGCCTGCCAGTGCTGAAAGTCTCACCGACACGCTCACAGCCGCCTATGCCACAAATCCGACGCTGGCTGCGCAGCGCGCTCAGTTGCGCGCCACCGATGAAAGCGTGTCACAGGCGCTTTCGGGCTGGCGCCCGACCGTGCAGGCGCAGGGTACTTACGGCGCAACGCATACGGAAACGACCCTCAACAGCGGCATCAAATCCGATGGCGACATTGAGCCCTATACGGGTTCCGTGACACTTAGCCAGAACGTCTTTGCAGGCGGACGCACAGTGAATGCGACCGATCAGGCGGAGTTCGGTGTGCTGGCGGGCCGCGAAGCCTTGAAGAGCGTGGAGCAGGCGACACTCTTCAATGCCGTTCAGGCCTATATGAACGTCATCCGTGACCAAAGCACCGTCGAACTCAATCGCAGCAATGTCGAAGTGCTCCAGCGTCAGTTGGAAGCCACCACGGACCGCTTCCGCGTGGGCGAACTCACCCGGACGGATACGGCGCAGGCCGAGGCCCGCCTTTCCTTGTCGAAATCGAACCTTACGGCCGCCGAAGCGCAGCTCACCGCGAGCCGCGCCTTCTATGAGCGCGTCGTCGGTCAGATGCCGGGTACGCTGGAAAAGCCGCCTGCTATCGCTACCCTTCCCGAAAGCGAGGAAGCTGCGCGCGCCATTGCCGAGCGGAACAATCCCACGCTCCAGTCCGCGCGCTATGCCGAGCGGGCAAACAGTGAGGCGATTTCCGTTGCGAAGGGTGTGCTGCTTCCGAGCGTCGATATCCAGGCGCAGTACCAGTATGGGCGCGACCCGTCGCTGACCGTTCGCGATGTCGAGGAAAGTTCGCTCCTCGGTGTGCTCACCATTCCGCTCTATCAGGGCGGCGCGGAATATTCGCAGGTGCGCGAGGCGAAAGAACTTCACAACCAGAGCCGTCTTCAGGTCGCAGCCGCCATGCGCGAGGTGGATGAAGCCGTCCGCAATGCATGGGACACGCTGCGTTCGTCGCGCGCGCGCATCATTTCCACCAAGGAAGGCGTGAACGCCAGCGAGATCGCGCTCGAAGGTGTGCGTCAGGAGTCGGAAGTGGGTGCGCGCACCACGCTCGATGTGCTGAACGCCGAACAGGAAACGCTCAATGCCCGCGTTTCGCTTGTCAGCGCCGAGCGAGACCTTGCGGTTGCCGAATACGGACTTCTCGCCGCTATGGGCCTTCTGACGGCTCAGGCTCTCGATCTTCCGGTGCAGTATTACGATCCGACCCGGAATTATGATGAAGTTCGCGACAAGTGGGTCGGCTTCGGCACCGCCGGAGACGAATAAGCGGCGTCAGGCTCCGCTTTCAGGTTCGACCGGTTAAAGAGAAATTAAGGGGAAGTTGGCAAATCCGTTCAACTTCTCATAAGGTTCTCTTGCTATTTGTCTTATCTGGACAAGGCGAAACACGTGTGAGCAGGGCGTAGGAATGAGCAATCAAGGCCAGGCACAAGAACCGACGATGGAGGAGATTCTCGCCTCCATCAGGCGGATCATTTCGGAGGACAGCGGCCCTGAAGACGAGGCGCCGTCTGCATCCGCCGAGGCTGCGCCGCCTCCGCCTGCGGAACCCGCGCCTGCGCCGGAACCCGCGCCCGAACCTGCCGCTGCTGAACCTGTTGCCGCGGAAGAAGACGATATTCTCGAACTGACGGAAGCGCTGCCGGAAGAGGCTGCCCCGGAAGAGCCTGTCTACGAGGCGCCGGCTGCGGAGCCTGTGCAGGCGGCGCCGGCCTATACACCGGAACCCGAACTGGCCGCTGACGATATTCAGTTCGCCGAGCCCGACCCCGAACCGGAGCCCATTCAGGAGCCCGCGCCGGAACCGGAGCCTGTCTACGAGCCGATTCCCGAGCCCCGGCTCGAAGCTGAAGCCGAGCCGGAATTCGCGCCTGAGCCGGAGCCCGAAGTGGCGCCGTCCCTTGCCGCAGGTATTGCGCCGCAGCCCGATTCCGTGATCGAGGCCGACGACACCGATGTTGAGGAGCCCGTTATGAGTGCCGATCAGTCCCCGCTTCTGTCGAGCGATGCCGAGACCGCCACTTCAGCGGCATTCGGCGCCCTTGCGAACTCGCTTGCCGATTCTTCCGGCGGCCGCACGCTCGAGGACATCGTGGCCGACATGCTGCGTCCGATGCTCAAGGACTGGCTCGATGAGAACCTGCCGGCGCTGGTCGAACGGCTTGTGGCGGAAGAAATCGAGCGAGTAGCGCGGCGCAAACGCTGACGCTGCCGCTATCGCGGGGCCATATCGGCCCGGCCTGATCAGTTCCGAATGCTTGATAGGGTGGCGCTGCCTGTGTAACACAGGCCCGCGCCGCCCTTTTTTGCGCCCTTTTTCACGGATGTGACCCCCAATGCTCGACAAGACCTTCAACCCGCAGGAAGCCGAAGCCAGGCTCTATGAACTCTGGGAGGAAAGCGGTGCTTTCCGTGCTGGAGCGGGTGGCCGGGTAGAAGCAGGTGGCAAGCCCTACAGCATCGTCATTCCGCCGCCCAACGTCACCGGCAGCCTGCATATGGGCCATGCACTCAATAATACGCTTCAGGACGTGCTGATCCGCTTCGAGCGGATGCGGGGGAAAGACGTCCTCTGGCAGCCGGGCCTCGATCATGCGGGCATCGCGACCCAGATGATCGTCGAGCGCCAGCTCGAAGCCGAAGGCAATATGGGCCGCCGCGAGATGGGCCGCGATGCTTTCATTGAGCGCATCTGGAAGTGGAAGGGCGAGAGCGGGGGCACCATCATCGGCCAGCTTCGCCGCCTCGGGGCGTCCTGCGACTGGAGCCGCGAGCGTTTCACGCTGGATGATGGCCTGTCCAAAGCCGTGCTCAAGGTTTTCGTGGAGCTGTACCGCGAAGGCCTGATCTATCGCGACAAGCGTCTCGTCAACTGGGATCCGAAGCTCCAGACCGCCGTTTCCGATCTCGAAGTCGAGAACATCGAGGTGAAGGGGCATTTCTGGCATTTCCGTTATCCGCTCGCCCCGGAAAACGGAAAGCCCGTCACCTATGAGTGGCCGATTTTCGACGAGGAAGGCAATCCGGCGGGCAGCGAGACGCGGGACTACATCGTCGTCGCCACCACGCGCCCCGAGACGATGCTGGGCGATACCGGCGTTGCCGTGAACCCGGAAGACGAGCGCTACAAGCCGCTCATCGGCAAGTTCGTGGAACTGCCGCTTGTCGGTCGCCGTATCCCGATCGTCGCCGACGAACACGCCGATCCCGAGCAGGGTTCCGGCGCGGTGAAGATCACACCCGCGCATGACTTCAACGACTTCGAGGTCGGCAAGCGGCAGGGTCTCGAACAGATCAACATTCTCAACCCCGACGGCACGATCAATGACGAGGTGCCGGAGGCCTATCGCGGTATGGACCGCTTCAAGGCGCGCGAGAAGGTCGTCGCGGATATCGAGGCGCTCGGACTTCTCGAACGTATCGAGGACAAGCTCGTCATGGTTCCCCATGACGAAAAGTCGAAACTGGTCGTGATCGAGCCCTATCTTACCGACCAGTGGTATGTCGATGCGGCGACGCTCGCGAAGCCCGCCATCGCGGCGGTGGAGCGCGGCCAGACCGTTTTCGTGCCGAAGAACTGGGAAAAGACCTATTTCGAATGGATGCGCAACATCCAGCCCTGGTGCATTTCGCGCCAGCTCTGGTGGGGCCATCGCATTCCCGCCTGGTACGGGCCGGATGGCGAAGTCTTCGTTGCCTATAGCGATGAAGAAGCCGCCGAACTCGCGCAGAAGCATTACGGCAAGACGATCGAACTCGCGCGCGACGAAGATGTGCTCGACACCTGGTTCTCGTCGGGCCTCTGGCCGTTCTCGACGCTGGGCTGGCCGGACAAGACGCCGGAGCTCGACCGCTACTATCAGACGGACGTTCTCGTCACCGCCTTCGACATCATCTTTTTCTGGGTCGCCCGCATGATGATGATGGGTCTGCACTTCATGGAAGAAGTGCCGTTCCACACCGTCTATATCCACGCCCTTGTCCGCGACGAGAAGGGCCAGAAGATGTCGAAGACGAAGGGGAACGTGATCGATCCCCTGAAGATCGTCGACGAATATGGTGCGGATGCACTGCGCTTCACGCTTGTCGCGATGGCGGCGCAGGGCCGCGACATCAAGCTCGCGACCTCCCGCGTCGAAGGCTATCGCAATTTCGGCACCAAGCTCTGGAACGCCGCGCGCTTCTGCGAGATGAACGAATGCGTGCGTGTCGAGGGTTTCGACCCCGCGAAGGTCAAGGAGACCGTCAACAAGTGGATCGCGGGTGAGGCCGAGCGCACCTCCACCGAAATCACCGAGGCCATCGAGGCCTATCGTTTCAACGATGCGGCGAACGCCGCCTATCGCTTCGTCTGGAACGTCTTCTGCGACTGGTATCTTGAATTCATCAAGCCGCTGCTGATGGGCGAGAACGAGGAAGCGAAGGCCGAAACGCGCGCAACCGCCGCCTGGGCGCTCGACCGCATCCTGCTCATGCTCCATCCCTTCATGCCCTTCATCACCGAAGAACTGTGGGAGCGCACGGCCGAAAAAGGTCCGGCGCGCGAGAGCATGCTCGTCACCGCAAATTGGCCGGCGCGCATCGGTCTTGGCGATGCCGCCGCCGATACAGAGATGGACTGGGTCATCCGCTTCATCACGGAAATCCGTTCGGTCCGTGCCGAGATGAATGTGCCCGCCGGCGCCAAGGTCGCGCTTCTCATCAAGGATGCGAGCGCGGAGAGCCTCGCGCGGCTTGAGCGTCACCGCAGCCTGATCGACCGTCTCGCGCGCCTGTCCAGCGTCGAGGTCGCGACGGAGGCGCCGCATGGTGCGATCCAGATTGTGCTCGACGAAGCAACGCTCATTCTGCCGCTCGCGAGTCTCATTGACGTCGAGGCCGAAACGGCGCGTCTCCGCAAGGAGCTCGGCAAGCTCGAAGGCGAGGTGAAGAAGATCGACGCGAAGCTCGGCAATGCGAAATTCCTCGCCGGTGCGCCGGAGCAGGTTGTCGAGGAACAGCGCGAACGGAAAGCCGATGCCGAAGCGGCGATCGCCAAGTTCACCGATGCCTTGAAGCGGCTTGAAGGGGCGGCGTAAGTTTCACCTCCTCAGCAGCGCCGCCCAGATCATGAGGGCGACGGCGATGCCGCCCGCCGCGGCAAGTATTGGTATCGCGAAAAGGTAGAGCAGGAAGAAGTAGACGAAGGTGCCTGCGAAGAGGCCAGCGGCGATCCAGAGGACGGTGATCCCGAGCCAGAGCAGGACCGGCAGCAGGATGATCAGCGCGATCACCAGAATAATGAGGGTAATCGGATCGGGGTGAATGATGATGCTCTCCTTTGCCTGTTGTTGACCCTCCCCACATGGTTTTTGAACGTGCGTCCTTCGTGAAACGTTCCTGTCACTCAATCACACAAGCGTGAACGAAAAAGGCGGCCCCTCGGGGCCGCCTTTCCACATTGCGGGACCGGTCGCGGTCAGTTGTCGAACACGATCACCGAGCGGGCAAGTTCGCCGCGCTTCAATTCGTCGAAGGCTTCGTTCACGTCTTCGAGCTTGATGCGCCGCGAGATCATCTCGTCGAGCTTCAGCTTGCCGTTCATGTAGAAGTCCACGAAGCGCGGCATGTCGATGGGGAAGCGGTTCGAGCCCATCGTGGAGCCCTGAATGCGCTTCTCGGCGAGGAAGTCGACGCCGTGCAGCTCGATATTGACGCCGACCGGGATCATGCCGATCACGTTTGCCGTGCCGCCGCGTCCGAGCATGCGGAAGGCCTGTTCCGTCGTTGCCTTCAGGCCGATGGCCTCGAAGGAGTGGTGCACGCCGAGCCCGTTCGTGAGTTCCATCACCTGCTGCACAGGGTCGCCGTCCTTCGGGTTCACGACGTCCGTCGCGCCGAATTCCTTGGCGAGGTTCAGCTTCGAGCCCTGCATGTCGATGGCGATGATGCGGCCCGCGCCCGCAATCGCCGCGCCATTGACGCAGGCAAGGCCGACACCGCCCGCACCGACAACGGCGACCGTCTCGCCCGGCCGCACCTTCGATGTGTGGATCACCGCGCCCACGCCCGTCGTCACGGAGCAGCCGATCAGCGCCGCCCGATCGAGCGGCATGTCCTTTCGGATCGCCACGCAGGCATGTTCATGGATCAGCATCTGCTCTGCGAAAGACGACAGGTTGAGGAACTGGTTCATGCCGCCGGGTGCGGTGCCGAGGCGCGGCTCTTCCTCCGCCCCGCGCTTCGTTTCGGGGCTCACGCAGAGTGACAGATGCCCCGTCAGGCAATGTTCGCAATGGCCGCAGAAGGCCGAGAGGCAGGTGATGACGTGGTCGCCCGGCTTCACCGTGCGTACTTCCGAGCCCACCTGTTCCACCACGCCGGCGCTTTCATGGCCGAGCACGGCGGGCAGCGGGTAGGGGTAGGAGCCTTCCACGAAGTGAAGGTCCGAATGGCAGACGCCGGCGGCCGCGGTGCGGATCAGCACCTCGTGGGGGCCCGGCTTGTTGATCTGGACATTTTCAATGGTGAGCGGCTTGCCCACCTCGCGCAGAACGGCGGCTTTCATGGCTGCTATCTCCCTGTTTTCCGGTTTTTGTCGATTCTGTTTTCCGATTGAAGGGATGTTCCCCCGCGGCTGCCGCCGGGTCAACTCAACTCGCGGCTAAAGTCTGAGCAAGCGGGTAAGGCTTTATCGGGCGTGGCCCAGCGCATACTATCCGGCCAGCAAAAAGGGAGTGCTCGCATGGACAAGAAAACATTCGACAAATCGAAGCTGCCAAGCCGCCATGTGAGCGTCGGGCCGGAGCGTGCGCCGCATCGCTCCTATTATTATGCGATGGGCCTCTCCGAGGAGGAGATCAACCAGCCCTTCGTCGGGGTCGCGACCTGCTGGAACGAGGCCGCGCCCTGCAACATCGCGCTCATGCGCCAGGCGCAATCCGTGAAGCGTGGCGTTGCCCAGACCGGCGGCACGCCGCGCGAGTTCTGCACCATCACGGTGACGGACGGCATCGCGATGGGCCATCAGGGCATGAAATCCTCGCTGGCCAGCCGCGACCTCATCGCGGATTCCGTCGAGCTCACCATGCGCGGCCATTGCTATGACGCGCTGGTCGGTCTTGCCGGTTGCGACAAGTCGCTGCCGGGCATGATGATGTCGATGGTCCGCCTCAATGTTCCATCCGTCTTCATGTATGGCGGGTCGATCCTGCCGGGTCACTTCAAAGGCAAGGACGTCACCGTGCAGGACGTCTTCGAGGCGGTCGGCCAGCACTCTGCGGGCAACATGGCCGATCAGGAACTGCATGATCTCGAATGCGTTGCCTGTCCCTCCGCCGGGGCTTGCGGCGGCCAATATACGGCCAACACGATGGCCTGCGTGTCGGAGGCGATGGGGCTTGCGCTGCCGGGCTCGGCCGGTGCGCCCGCGCCTTATGAGAGCCGCGATGAATATGCCGAAGCCTCCGGCCGCGCTGTCATGCAGCTTCTCGCAAACAACATCCGTCCGCGCGATATCGTTACGCGCAAGGCGCTCGAAAATGCGGCGGTGATCGTCGCGGCCACGGGCGGCTCCACCAATGGCGGGCTTCATCTCCCGGCCATTGCGCATGAGGTCGGCATCGATTTCGATCTCATGGAAGTCGCCGAGATATTCAAGAAGACGCCCTATATCGCGGACCTGAAACCGGGCGGCAATTATGTCGCCAAGGATCTCTTTGAGGTTGGCGGCGTTTCGCTCGTCCTCAAGGCGCTGCTCGATGGCGGCTATCTGCATGGCGATTGCCTGACCGTTACCGGCCAGTCGCTGGCCGACAACCTGAAAGACGTGACGTTCGATACGGAACAGAAGATCGTCCGTCCCGTGACGAACCCGCTCTCGCCGACCGGCGGTGTCGTCGGCCTTCAAGGCTCGCTCGCGCCCGATGGTGCCATCGTCAAGGTCGCGGGTATGGCGCCGGAGAAGCTGAAGTTCCGTGGCCCCGCCCGCTGTTTCGACAGCGAGGAAGAGGCCTTCGCCGCCGTCGAGGATCGCAACTACAAGGAAGGCGAGGTTCTCGTCATCCGCTATGAGGGCCCGAAGGGCGGCCCCGGCATGCGCGAAATGCTCTCCACCACCGCCGCGCTCTACGGGCAGGGCATGGGCGACAAGGTGGCGCTCATTACGGATGGACGTTTCTCGGGCGCGACGCGCGGCTTCTGCATCGGCCATGTGGGCCCCGAAGCAGCCGTCGGCGGTCCCATCGCACTCATCGAGGATGGCGATATGATCGAGATCGACGCCGCGAAGGGCACCATCGAGCTTGAGGTGGACGAGGCAGTGCTCGAAAAGCGCCGCGCATCGTGGCGCCCGCGCGAGACCATGTACGCCTCGGGCGCGCTCTGGAAATATGCCCAGCTCGTCGGCCCGGCCCGCAAAGGCGCGGTCACGCATCCCGGCGCGAAGGCGGAGAAGCATGTCTATGCGGATATTTGAGCGAATTTGCTAGCGTCCCACCCGCCCTTGGGGGCGGGTCGATAAAATTCGAGCAAAGCGAAGAATTTTTCGGGGCGGGGGAAACGGCTCGGCACAGCCCCCGCCCCGAAATTTGCATGCTGCGCCGCAAATTTCGACCCTCCCCGAGGGGAGGGTGGGTAGCCATCTCTCAGCTAACCCCATGACTTCGCCACATTTTTCCGGCAAACTGCCCCTCCCGCTCACCGAGGAGAACCCATGACCGTCCGCAAGAGCCTCGCCGTCCTCGCCGCCGCCTTCGGCCTCAATCTGGCCGTTACCGGCGCCGTCTTCGCGGAGCCCTCCCATGAGGCGCAGGCCGCCTATGAGCGCGGCGTCGCGGCGCAGCAGTCGGGCGATATGGAGAGTGCGGTCACCGAGTGGAAGGAGGCCGCGGAAGGCGGTCATACGGGTGCCGCATGGATTCTCGCCAATCTCTACGACAAGGGCGTCGGCGGCGTGCAGCAGTCCGATGCGAAGGCCTATGAATTTCTCCTTCTCGCCGCGCGCGGTGGCCAGCCCGCCGCCGCTGTCCGTCTCGGCGAGGTCTATCTCCAGGGCAACGAGAAGATCGGTCTGAAGCAGAATTACGCGCAGGCGCTGAAGAGCTTCGAGGCTGCCTCGCTCGCCCAGCGCGGCGATGCCCAATATTACGTGTCGATCATGCACCGCAATGGCTGGGGTACGCCGGTCGACCGCACGGAGAGCCTGCGCTGGCTTCTCCTCTCCGCGAACAAGCGTTACGCGCCTGCCTTCGCCGAGCTTGGCCGTGTTCACATGGAAGGCGAGGGCGTCGCCAAGAGCCGCATTGACGGCTGGGGTTATCTGATGCTCGCCAACCGTTTCGGCGATGCCGGGCAGCGCGCGGCAGCCGATGAACTCATGGAAAAGTACGAAGGCTGGATGAAGCCGGGCGAAAAGGAGAAGGCGCAGGAAATGGCCAATACCTGGGTCGCCTCCCACGGCGGGACGTGAAACCTCACCCGAACACCACTTTCTCTTCGCCGAACCAGAGCGGCGATTTCGCGAAGTCGATGAATTTCGCCTCGTCCTCCAGAAGCTGGCGTCCGGCTTCCGCTCCCTCGGGGGTCGACATGGCGGAAGCGATATCCTCCATGCTGTCCCACCAGAGCTGTGCCACGCCGTCATAGACCGCAGGAGCCTTTTCGAGAGAGCCGCCGCGCGACGTGCGCAAGGCTTCGGCAAGTGCCGGATCGGCGGAATGCAGCTGCACATAGCGCTTGATGCGCAGCGCTTCGCGATGGCTCTTCACCAGCGGCGCATGCTTGTTCCACCAATAGTCCTGAAATTCCTCGACCGTCAGTTTCGGCAGCCTCGTCAGGCAGAAGGTGAGCTTGATCATGGTGGTTCTCCCTGTTGTTTCTTCTGATTTCGTTGACCGCGAGTTTGCAACGTCCTTCACCAAAACCAAAGATGTCATCCCGGGATTTATTCCCGGGACCCATTGGCCGCCGTTCTTGCCGGAGAGGTGGATTGGGTCCCGGTCATCCCGGCCTTCGCCGGGACAGGCAAGTGCCGGGATGACACTTGAGTTTCGGGACAGGCCCTGCATCATCGGGGGAGCCCGCGATCAGGGGACATGACGAATAGAAAGTGATTTCTCAATGCGCATTGCCGTTGGCGGCTTCCAGCACGAGACAAACACCTTCGCGCCCACCAAGGCGGATTATGCCGCTTTCGAACAGGCGGATTCATGGCCCGCGCTTCAGAGGGGGGAGGGACTTCTCACCGCCTTCCAGGGCATGAACGTGCCCGTCGCCGGTTTCATCGATGCGGCGTCTTCCGGCAACACGCTTCTGCCCCTTGTCTGGTGCTCGGCGACCCCGTCCGCCCATGTCACGGAAGATGCCTTCGAGCGCGTCATGGCGATGATGCTTGAAGAGCTGCAAGGCGCGGGCAATCTGGATGCCGTCTATCTCGATCTGCACGGCGCGATGGTCACCGAGCATTACGACGATGGAGAGGGCGAGATCCTCGCCCGTGTCCGCGCCGCCATCGGCTCGGATATTCCGCTTGTCGCTTCGCTCGACCTTCATGCCAATGTGACGGAGCGGATGGTCGCGGAGGCCGATGCGCTCATTGCCTATCGCACCTATCCGCATGTCGACATGGCAGAGACGGGCGCGCGCGCTGCGGCGCATCTCACTCATCTCGTGAAGTCCGGCACACGTCAGGCAAAGGCGATGCGCCGTCTCGATTATCTCATTCCGCTCACCGCGCAATGCACGCTGATCGAACCGGCTGCCCATCTCTACGGTCTGGTCTCCGAGACGGAAGGCCGCGTCACCGGCAATGGCCGTGTCAGCAGCGTTTCCTTCACCACGGGCTTCCCGCCCGTCGACATTCCCGAATGCGGGCCTGTGGTCATTGCCTATGGCGATACGGAGGCAGCGGCGGCGGAAGCCGCCGAGCGCATCGCCGCTGCGGGCCGGGAGGCCGAGCCCGATTTCCGTGAGAAGCTCTGGTCCGCGCGTGACGCCGTCGCTCACGCCATTGCGCATTCATCGCCCGGCAAGGGGCCTGTCGTCCTTGCCGACACGCAGGACAATCCCGGCGCGGGTGGCAATGGCGACACGATCGGCATTCTCGCGGAGCTGATCGGGCAGGACGCACAGAATGCCTGTCTCGCCGTTCTTTTCGATCCCGGAAGTGCTGCCGGTGCGGCGGAGGCAGGGGAGGGTGCCACTGTCTCCCTGGCGCTTGGGGCGAAGACGGGCGGCGCCCCCGAGGAGCGTCCCCTTGAAGGCGAGTTCGAGGTGATGCGCGTCACCGATGGAAAGTTTCTCGCCACCGGCCCCTTCTATGGCGGCTCGCAGATGTCACTCGGCACGACCGTCCGTCTGCGGACGGGCGGCGTTCAGATCGTTGTCTCCTCGCGCAAAGGCCAATGCGCCGACAAGGAAATGATCCGCCACACCGGGCTCGACCCGGCGGACCTCGCCATTCTCGTGGTCAAAAGCTCGGTTCACTTCCGGGCCGATTTTGGGCCCATGTCGAGCGAGGTGCTTGTCGTTGAAAGTCCGGGACCGAATACCGCCGACCTTGCCAAGCTTCCCTTCACGCGGCTCCGCAGGGGGCTCCGCGTCACGCCGCTGGGCGAGAGCATCGGCGAATAGTCATTCATGCCGCGCAGCCCCGCGCCTCGATTGTCGTCATGGCCGAATAGCGCATGAAACGATGCAGCGTCAGGTCGCCGTCGACCAGCGTTTCGGCGCGTTCGCTGAAAGCCGTGAAATGCGGCGTGTCGAAATGCGCTTCCATGTCCTCCGCCGAGCGCCAGTTTTCATAGAGGAACCAGATATCGGGGTCATCGCCGGACTGATGGACCTCATAGCCGATGCAGCCTTCCTCCTCCCGCGTCGGGGTGACGAGGGCGCAGAGCTCCCGTCCGAGGTCGAGCGACCTCCCGGGCAGGGCGCGGATGAAGGCGATATTCGTAAGTTCCGATAGGGTCTGGGTCATCTGGTCACCTCGTAACGAAGAGGGAAGTGCTGCTGCACCTGCGGCGGCGCGCGTAACGCGGGGCAGGGCGGCCTGCCTATTGTGGGCTGTCCGGGGTGCGATCTGAATTACCTGGAAGGTAGCGAAGTCTCGCCCTTTCAGGATCGCGGGATCGTCTCCGGGGATGATATTGACCTCCGGCGGCTGGCGGCGGTAGACCGGAACTCGGCGGTTCTTGCACGATCCTCCACAATTCGCTCCTGCGGAAGGACGGAGAGGCATTCGGCGCTTATATTGAAACTCGCGCAGTTGCACCCAACCTGCTGTTTTTACTTACCTCCATGAGGCTTCCGCCAATGGGCAGGCTTTCCGAACTTGTTTCCCTGATTGATCAATTCGCGCCGGAAGACGGCGCCGCGCCGACCGCCTTGCCGCGTCTTCATCTCGCCCGCGTTACCAATCCAACCGAGCCCATGCATGCCCTTCAGGAACCGGCACTTTGTATTGCCGGTCAGGGGCGCAAGCAGATGATCCTCGGTGACCGCATCTATGGCTATGAACCGTCGAACTATCTGCTCGTCTCTGCGGACCTTCCCGTCGTCGGCTGCGTGATGGAGGCAAGCCCGGAGAAGCCCTATCTGGGCATGCGGCTCGACCTCGATCCGGCGGCTCTCTCCGCACTGATCCTCGACATGGACAGGCAGGGCAAGGTCAGCGATGCGCCGGGTTCCGGCATTTTAATGAGCCCGCTCGATGACTCGCTGCTCGACGCAGCGATCCGTCTGTTGCGGCTTCTGGCGCATCCGGCCGATGCGCCCATTCTCGCACCCCTCATAGAACGCGAGATCCATTACCGTCTTCTCGGCGGCGATCAGGCAGTGCGGCTTCGTCAGATCGCACTCGCGGACAGCAAGTTCAATCAGGTGAACCGCGCGATCAACTGGATCAAGCAGAACTACACACGGCCCTTCCGGATCGAGACCGTGGCGGCGGAAGCGCGCATGAGCCCTTCGTCCTTACACGAACATTTCAAGGCAGTGACGGCCATGAGTCCGCTTCAGTATCAAAAGCAGATAAGGCTTCAGGAAGCGCGACGCCTCATCATGGCGCAGGCGGTCGATGCGGCCACTGCCGCGCACCTCGTCGGTTATGACAGCCCCTCGCAGTTCAGCCGGGAGTATAACCGGCTTTTTGGTGCCCCACCCATGCGGGACGCGGAGCGGTTGCGCACTTCGCCGGCGGCAGAGGCCGCGGTCTGAAAACGGGGACAATATTCTGTTGATTTTTTCCGGGGATATTCGCCGCGTTTGCAACGGTTCTGTGACGTTTCGATGACGGTGGACCGTGTTTATCCGCAGGGGCGGGGATAATCTGGCTCAGTCGAAGTCGAGTTCAGCCCAGATCGGAACATGGTCGGAGGGCTTCTCGCGCCCCCTGATATTGCGGTCGATATCGCTCGCTTTCAGCCTGTCCGCCGCCTGCGGAGAGAGCAGGATATGGTCGATCCTGATGCCGTTGTCCTTGGACCAGGCGCCTGCCTGATAGTCCCAGAATGTATAGCGATGCGCCTCGCGGTGGCAGGCGCGGAAGGCATCGGTGAGGCCGAGATTGATCAGTTCACGGAACTTTGCGCGTGTCTCGGGCCGGAACAGCGCGTCGTTCGCCCATGCCTTTGGGTCGTGTACGTCGTCTGCCGTCGGGATCACATTGTAATCGCCGAGCAGCGCCAGCGGCTCTTCGTAGGAAAGGAGCTTTCCCGCGTGGTCGATCAGCCGGTCCATCCAGCGCAGCTTGTATTCGAACTTGTCTGTGTCCACTGGATTACCGTTGGGCAGATAGATCGACGCCACGCGTAGTGCGCTCTTGCCTGCCGGAATTACGGTTTCGATGTAGCGTGCGTGATCGTCGCTGTCATTGCCGGGCAGGCCGCGCGTGATGTCATCCAGCGGAAATTTCGAGAGGATGGCGACACCATTATAGGTTTTCTGTCCATGCGTCGCGACGTTGTAGCCGAGGTCTTCGATCTCGCTGCGTGGAAAGGCTTCGTCGACGCATTTCAGTTCCTGCAGGCAAACCACGTCCGGCGCGGCTTCCTTCAGCCAGTCGGTGAGGTTTCCAAGACGTGCCTTGACCGAATTGACGTTGAAACTGGCGATCTTCATGACACTCCCTCAGCTCTTTACGGCTGCTTGCGGCGCTTGCGGTTGTGTTCCCCAGTCAGAATTCATCAGCCTACACCTCTACACAAACAGAATCGCCAACAGGGCGTGAGGATACGCTCTGAAGTCGGTAGGTAAAATCTCAATTGTTCCTGAAAGGACGCAATTCTGCGGCGGACAGCCTTCTCAAATGGAGAAAGATGTGCCACAGCCGCATGAGGCGGTCGCGTTCGGGTTGTTGATTTTGAAGGCGGCGCCGATCAGATCGTCCACATAGTCGATCTCGGAGCCCGCCAGATAATCGACGGAAACGGAGTCGATCAGCACCGTCACGCCGTTCTTTTCGAGCACGAGATCGTCATCCGTTTTCGTGTCGTCCAGCGTGAAGCCATATTGAAACCCGGAGCAGCCGCCACCCTGCACGGAGACGCGCAACACGGTGCCTTCATCCTCGCCCTGGAGAATTTTGCCAATCTGCGTCGCCGCACGGTCCGTCAGTGAGATCGGTATGTTCGTGGTGGCAGGATCGATTGTTGCGCTGTCCGTCATGTCTGTCCTTGGGGCCTTCGCTCTACTCCAAGCTTTCGGCTTTCAACCATACTAGAATTGCCTTAGCAGATATGTAAGAGCCTGTATGCCGGATTTCAAACCGGATACTGGCTAACACCATAAGGAATCGAGGGTTTTCGTGCCGATCGCCAATCCTGCCGCCACAGCTTCCTACGCCACAAGGGCCGAGGAGACCCGCGGCCGCCTCTTTGAGGAGGATGAGAGCGCCACGCGAACCGCTTTCCAGCGCGACAGGGACAGGATTATCCATTCCGGCGCCTTTCGCCGTCTGAAATACAAGACGCAGGTCTTCGTCTATCACGAAGGCGACAATTACAGGACGCGGCTTTCTCACTCGCTGGAAGTCTCGCAGATCGCACGCTCCATTGCCCGTGTGCTTGGTCTTGACGAAGATCTCGCGGAGACCCTGGCGCTTGCCCATGACCTTGGCCACACGCCCTTCGGACATGCGGGCGAGACGGCGCTCGATGCCTGCATGAAGGGGTTTGGCGGCTTCGATCACAATGCGCAGACGCTTCGCATTGTGACCAAACTCGAACACCGCTATGCGCGCTTCGACGGCCTCAACCTCACCTGGGAAACGCTCGAAGGTCTGGTGAAACACAACGGGCCTCTGACCGGCCCAGGCCGCAGCCTCGAAGATCTGCCGCGAGCCATCGTCGAATATGCGGAGACGCAGGATCTCGAACTTGGCAGCTTCGCGGGACCGGAAGCGCAGGTCGCCGCGCTCGCCGACGATATCGCCTATAACAACCATGACATCGACGATGGTTTACGCGCCGGACTTTTCTCGATCGACGATCTAATGGCCCTGCCGCTTGTGGGCGATGTCTTCAGCCGCGTGATGGACCGCTATCCGGGTCTCGAAGAGCCGCGCGTGACACATGAGGCGGTGCGCGAACTCATCGGCACCATGATCTCGGATCTCCTGTCTGAAACGAAGCGCCGGCTTGAAGTGGCGAAGCCTGCTTCCGCCGCGGAGATCAGGGCACTCGATCGGCCCATTGCAGCCTTCACGCAGGAGATGACGGAAAACAACGCGGCGCTTAAATCCTTCCTCTTTCAGCGCATGTACCGCCACTACCGCGTCAACCGCTCAATGGGCAAGGCACAGCGCATCGTTCGCGACCTGTTCACGCTGCTTCACCGTGCACCAGACCAGCTCCCCCCCGAGTGGCAAAAGGGCTGTGACGGACCGGAAGGGTTCAAGACGGCACGCCGGGTCTGCGATTTCATTGCCGGCATGACCGACAAGTTCGCCATCGAGGAGCATCAGCGCCTTTTCGACCTCCACGACCCCCGAGCCTGACAGGGCTGGAAACGCGGGGGAGCGGCGGCTAGAGTGCGCGCCGCCGGGGACGGGTTCCCGGTCAGGGACACAAGCGACGGCGGCAATGAATATTTTTCGGTATTTCGAGGAACGTGTAGAGGCGGCTTTGGGCGCGCTTGTAGAGGAGGGCGCGCTGCCGCCCGGCCTCGATATGGCGCGCGTTGCTGTCGAGCCCCCGCGCGATCCGTCTCATGGCGACCTTTCCACCAATGCCGCGATGGTGCTGGCCAAGCCCGCAGGCGCGAAACCTCGCGAGCTGGCGGAGAAGCTGGCCGCGCGCCTGTCGACGGAGGAAGCCGTGACGGAGGTGTCTGTCGCGGGGCCTGGCTTTATCAATCTGCGCCTCGATCCGGCATTCTGGGTTGCTCGTTTGCCGGACATGCTGCGCGCCGGCGCTTCTTATGGCGCGGGCGATCTCGGTAAGGGCGAAGGCGTCAACGTCGAATATGTGTCCGCTAATCCTACAGGTCCGATGCATGTCGGTCATGTGCGCGGCGCGGTTTTTGGCGATGCACTCGCGAACCTTCTGGAGAAGGTCGGCTACCGCGTTTGCCGTGAATATTACATCAACGATGCGGGCGGACAGATCGAGGTTCTCGCGCGAAGCGCGTTGCTGCGTTATCGCGAGGCGCTGGGAGAAAACATCGGAGCGATCCCGGAAGGGCTTTATCCGGGCGACTATCTCAAGCCTGTCGGCGAGGCGCTCGCGGCGGCACACGGCAAGAGCCTGCTTGAGATGGAAGAGGGTGACGCACTCAAGATCGCGCGTGAGACGGCCGTCGAAGCGATGATGGAGCTTATTCGCGGCGATCTGGCGGTGCTCGGCATCGTGCATGAAGTGTTCTATTCCGAGCTGTCGCTCCACCGGTCGGGAGCCGTCGAAAAGACGTTGAAAATGCTCGAAGACAAGGGGCTCATCTATATCGGTACGCTGGAGCCGCCCAAGGGCGAGGTGCCCGACGATTGGGAAGCGCGGCCGCAGACACTTTTCCGCTCGACGGAGTTCGGCGACGATGTAGACCGGGCGCTGAAGAAGTCCGATGGCAGCTGGACTTATTTCGCACCGGATATCGCCTATCATCTCGACAAATTCGAGCGTGGCTACAGCACCTTGATCGACGTCTGGGGGGCGGATCACTCGGGCTATATCAAGCGGATGCGGGCCGCGATTGCGGGCGTGACCGGCGGGCAAGCCGAGTTCGATGTTAAAGTCTGCCAGCTCGTTCGCCTTTTCCGCAATGGTGAGCCTGTGCGTATGTCGAAGCGTGCAGGCGACTTCGTCACATTGCGCGATGTTGTGGATGAAGTCGGCAAGGGCGTCGTGCGGTTCATGATGCTTACGCGCAAGAACGATGCGCCGCTAGATTTCGACTTCGCCAAGGTGATGGAGCAATCGCGCGACAACCCTGTCTTCTATGTTCAATACGCACATGCCCGCATCCATTCGGTACTGCGGAAAGCGGCGGCGGAGGGAGACTACGACCTTTCCGACGCGGCGCTTGCCAATGCGCCGCTCGAACGGCTCACCGACGAGGCGGAGCTGGCGCTTGTTCGGCTGATGGCCGGTTTTCCGCGGCAGGTCGAACTGGCGGCCCTTGCCCATGAGCCGCACCGCATCGCCTTCTATCTCTACGACCTTGCTTCCGCCTTCCATGCCCTGTGGAACAAGGGAAAGGACGAACCTGCGCTTCGGTTCATCCTGCCCGAAGACAAGGATGCTACGCTTGCGAGGCTTGCGTTGATTCGTGCAGCGGCTCACGTCATAGCCGCCGGTTTGGGGATTTTGGGGGTCGAACCGATCGAGGAGATGCGCTGATGTCCAACAGGGATGGCGGCTGGGACGAAGAACCGGAATACGACATCGATCCCGATATCGAAGACTACGAACGATACGAGGATGAAGATGGCGCGCCTGGCGGCAAGCGCCGGAGTCTAATGCTTCTCAGCGTCATCGCGCTGCTAGCTGTGTTCGCAGGTGTGGTCTTTCTTGCCTATCGCCAGGGTACGCAGCAGGGCCCGAATGGTGCGCCGCCGATCCTTCGTGCAGACGGCGAGCCAACGAAAGAGCTTCCCGAAAATCCCGGCGGCAAGAAGTTTCCGCATCAGGATGCCGGGGTCTACAATCGCATCACGGGCGATGGCGAAAGCGAACCCAGCGAGGGTGAGCAGTTGCTGCCCCCCGCGGAGGAACCCCTCGCGATAGACAATTCCGCGATCCCTGAGCCGCAGGATCAGCAGGCGCTTGACCGTATGGCGCAGTCGCTTGAAACCGGCGGTATCCAGAGCCGTCCGCTTGACGATGCGTCTTCCGGGGCGTCTTCCACGGCACCGGTGCAGCAGGCGGCCCCTGCCGAGGAGGTGCCCGCCGCCAAAGCATCGGAGCCGGTCGAGCAGACAACATCTTCTCCGGTTTCTTCTACCTCCTCTTCGGGCGGCTATGTCGTTCAGCTTGCCGCCTTCCGCGATGAGCCGTCGGCGCGCGAAGCTTTCAAGAAGCTGCAGGCAAAATATCCAAACCTGCTTGGGGCGCGGGCGATTGATATTCAGCGTGCCGATCTCGCCGAGAAGGGCATCTACTACCGTCTCCGTGCGGGCTATATGGACAAGGCTACGGCGGACGGGCTTTGCGCCGATCTCGATGCGCAGGGGCAGGGGTGTCTGGTGAGGCCGAAGTGAGCCTCACGTCGGCGATCTATGGATGTGCCGGCACCGAACTCAACGATGCTGAGAAAAGCTTTTTTCGCGAGGCGCAGCCCTGGGGCTTCATCCTCTTCGCGCGAAACATTGCCGACCCCGGACAGCTTCTCCGGCTTACATCTTCATTGCGGGAAGCCGTGGGCCATGACGCGCCAATCCTGATCGATCAGGAGGGTGGCAGGGTGCAGCGACTGCGTCCGCCTCATTGGCGCGCGTGGCCGGCCGGGCGGCGCTATGGCGAAATTTATGAGCAGGATTCCGAAAGAGGCCTTTACGCGGCGCGTCTCGGCGCCCGCCTGATCGCGGCCGAGCTTCGCAGTGTTGGGGTTACCGTCGATTGCCTGCCGGTGCTGGATGTTCCTGTGCGGGGCGCGCATGACATTATTGGCGAGCGTGCATATGGGGAGGAGCCGGGGCTCATCGCAGCGCTTGGTCTCGCCGTGGCGGAAGGGCTCATGTCGGTTGGTGTCTTGCCAGTCGTCAAGCACATGCCGGGGCATGGTCGCGCCCTTTCCGATAGTCACAAGAATTTGCCTGTGGTCGATGCATCTCTCGAAGAGCTCGAAGGCTGCGATTTCGTACCTTTTCGTGCATTGAAGGCGCTGCCGCTCGCAATGACGGCTCATGTCGTCTACACCGCACTTGACCCCAACAGTCCGGCAACGACTTCCGCGACCGTTATCGGCGAGACGATCCGGGGCCGTATCGGCTTCGAGGGGCTGCTTATGTCGGATGACCTTTCCATGAAGGCCCTCAAGGGCGATTTCGGGGCGCGAACGCGGGCTTCGCTCGCGGCAGGCTGCGATCTCGTTCTCCACTGTAACGGCGATATGGCCGAGATGGGGGCGGTGGCGGCTGAAGCCAAGGTTCTTGTGGGGGAAAGCCTCAGGAGGTCGGAGGCGGCACTTCACCGCTTCGTGCCGCCCTCCGAAGCGGCCGATATTGATTCGTTATGGGCCGAATTCAGCGAAATTACCGGTTTGGCCTGAGAAGATCGCTGGGGATAAGCCGAGAAACGGGGTACCCGCGCCGGGGGGTGAAGGGTATAAAGGCTATTCGTCTTTAGCCACCTGGCAGGATCGGCTAAAGGACGCGGGGAATTCAACAATCTGGACCGGATGCAGCAGGCAGTCATGACCGAGGCGTCTTCTCAAAGCGACGCAGATGGCGGCGCGCAGCCCGATGAAGCTGCGGGCGCGGACACGGCTGCGTCCTTCGAGGAAGGCCCGCCTCGCGACACGGTAGAGACAGATGAAAATACACTGATCGTCGATCTCGATGGCTTCGAGGGGCCGCTCGATGTTTTGCTGACGCTCGCGCGGAACCAGAAGGTCGACCTCACGAAGATTTCGATCCTGAAGCTCGCCGAGCAGTATCTCGACTTCATCACGCAAGCGAAGCGGATGGAACTCGATCTCGCGGCCGACTATCTCGTCATGGCGTCCTGGCTGGCGTTTCTCAAGTCGAAGCTGCTGTTGCCGCCGCCGGAAGAGGAAGAAGGCCCCTCCGGCGCGGAACTGGCCGCGCGGCTTGCCTTCCAGCTGCAGCGGCTCGAAGCCATGCGCAAAGCCGCCCAGGAAATCTTCAATCGGCAGTGCCGCATGGGAATGCACGTCTTCCAGCGCGGTGCGCCGGAAGGCATCCGCCTTATCAAGACGAGCGAATATCAGGGAACGCTCTTCGATCTTCTGAAGGCCTATTCGGACCAGCGCCTCAAGGGCCATGACACGAAGTGGGAACCGAAGCGCCTGCCGATCATGGCCATCGAGGCGGCTCGCCGCAGGCTTGAAGGCATGATGGGCACGATGTTCGACTGGGGACGGATCGACAGCTATCTGCCGCTTGAAGAGATGAGCCCGGCGCTCCGCCGTTCGGCGGTTGCGAGCACGTTCAGCGCGGCGCTCGTTTTGGCAAAGGACGGGCTCATGGAAATCCGGCAGTCGGGCGCTTTTGGTCCGGTTTTCGTCCGGCGGCGCGAACAGACCCCCGATCAACCGTCGGCCGGACCGGCCGACACGTCAGAGAACCACGAAGAATGACCGATGAGACGACCCTGAGCGAAGCCGAAAGCGATACCGACATGGCAGCCGACGAGCAGGAACCGGACAAGAACGAAGAAGAGGGCACGGAAGCCGAGGCGCCGGAAGAAGAAGCTGCGCCGGAAGGCGATGCTTCGGAGAACGTCGTCAAGTTTCCAGTCAATGCGACGGAACATGCGCAAATCATGCGCATGGCGGAGGCGCTGATGTTCGCGGCAGCCGAACCGCTCGATATCGACAGTATTGCTGCGCGCCTGCCGGACGGGGCCGACGTGGGCGCCGTCATCGAAGACCTTCAGAAGGCTTATGAAAGCAGGGGCGTAAACCTCGTCCGCATCGCAAATAAATGGATGTTCCGGACGGCTGACGATCTCTCCTTCCTGATGGAGCGTGAAGCTGTCGAACAGAAGCGGCTCTCGCGCGCGGCGATGGAGACGCTTGCGATCATTGCGTACCACCAGCCGGTCACCCGGGCCGAAATCGAGGAGATACGGGGCGTTTCCGTTTCGAAGGGCACGCTTGACGTGCTGATGGAAACGAGCTGGGTGCGTCTTCGGGGACGCAAGCGGACGCCGGGACGTCCCGTGACCTACGGCACGACCGAGGATTTCCTTGTCCATTTCGGGCTGGAGAATGTGGGCGATCTGCCGGGCCTCGACGAGCTCAAGGCTGCCGGGCTTCTGGATGGGCGGCTGCCGCCGGGCTTCGACATTCCTAACCCGTCGGATACGGGCGGCGAAGGGGATGGCGAGTTTGAAGATGCCGCCGAACCGGAATACGGCGCCGAGCTGGACGATCATCTGGAGCAGGAAAAGGGCGAGGACGACTAAAACGCCACTTCATCCAGATTCTAAGCCTTGAGCATAATACTGCTTGAACTCAGAGGGTTGCCGACCTTGGTTAATGGCGTATCTTGACTGCGTTGCGGGCTTTTTGCTGAGGGTTTGATATCGCAATTTCGGCCCGGAACGCCCATATTAGTTCTAGGTAGTGCTTTATTTCGAGCAAGGCCGGGGCTCGCCCTTGGCCATTGGAGACAGAAATGCCGGGTTGGACACAAATCCTGATCGTCCTCGTCCTCATCGTGCTGCTGTTCGGCAGGGGCAAAATTTCCGACATGATGGGTGACGTTGCGAAGGGTATCCGCAGCTTCAAGAAGGGGCTTTCCGACGAAGACGATGTTCAGTCGGCGCAGCCAGAGCCCAAGACGATCGATGCGACAGCCTCTCACGAGGAGAGCGCGGAGAAGAACAAGGCCTCCCACGGCTAACAGCTTCGGGCGGGCTTTCGTCCCGGAACCTCTACGGAGGTCAGGGGCCGAGGCGTTTCAGGACCGCATATGTTCGATATCGGATGGTCAGAACTCATGGCCCTTGTGGTCATTGCCATCGTCTTCGTCGGTCCCAGGGATCTGCCGAGGATGATGCGTACGGCTGGCCAGTATGCCGCCAAGGTCAGAGCCATGGCGCGTGAGTTTCAGAATTCCTTTGAAGACCTTGCCAGGGAAACCGAGCTGGATGAGCTCCGCAAGGAGGTGTCCGACCTTCGCGGCAAGGTCACCGAGCCGATGCGTTCGCTTCAACGCGAAATGGACAAACCGGTGAAGATCGGTGGTGGCGGTGCGGGGGCGGCTGCGTCCGCCGTGTCCGCGACCAAAGCCGAGGAGAAGCGGGGCGAGCCTCTGGACACGGGCGATGTTTCTGAGGGGATCGCGGAGGCGATCCGGGAGGCGGAAGCCGTCGACGCCTATGAGGCGAGCGAGCCGATGCCTGCCGGGGACATTACGGCGGAGAAGCGGGCCCAGACAAAGCAGGAAGGTGAATGAGCACCTCTTCCGCCGAGCCCAATCCCGACGATGATATCGAGGCCTCACGGGCACCTTTGCTGGATCATCTGATCGAGTTGCGTACGCGGCTGATCAAGGTGCTGCTGGCTTTCGGTGTCGGCTTCGGCATCTGTTTCTTTTTCGCCAAGTACATCTTCAACCTGCTGGTCGAGCCTTATAACCGGATCGTCGCCGCCGATGGGGGCGCGCATCTTATCTACACGGCCCCGCAAGAGTTTTTCCTGACCCAGCTCAAGCTGTCGATGTTCGGAGCGATCTTCATCGCCTTCCCGATCATTGCGGCGCAGATCTACATGTTTGTAGCGCCCGGACTCTACAAACATGAGCGCGGGGCTTTTATTCCCTATCTGATCGCGACGCCCATTCTGTTCCTTTCCGGTGCGGCGCTGGTCTACTTCGTGGCCCTGCCTATTACGCTCAACTTCTTCATGGGCATGCAGCAGTCGGGCGGGGAGGGCGAAGCTGTCATCGAATTGCTGCCCCGGGTTAGTGAATACCTGAACCTCGTTACAGCCTTCATCCTGGCCTTCGGTATCTGCTTCCAGTTGCCGGTGATATTGACCTTGCTTGCGCGGGCCGGGATCGTGAACTCCGCCCAGCTCAGGAGGGGCCGGCGCTTTGCCATCGTTATCATCTTCGCCATCGCTGCTTTCCTGACGCCGCCGGACTTCTTCAGCCAGGTTGCCCTTGGAGTGCCGACACTGCTCCTCTATGAGCTGTCGATTTTCGCCGTCGCATGGGCGGAAAAGAAGGCCGCCGCCGAAGAGGCGGATGAAGCCGGGGACCCAGAGGAAACCGGGGAGGGATAATCCCGCACGGGCCTTGTCTGGACGCTTCGGGCCCTTCCGCGTATACAGAGCGCGCGACAAGCGGGTAGGCGGATCGCGGCCGATTCGGCCGTGTTTCGCGCTTCCGCATTCCGGAAAATCTCATCACCTTCGGGGTGTCATGTTCGACATCAAAGCCATTCGCGACGACGCTCAGGCATTCGATGCAGGTCTCGCGAAGCGCGGGCTCGACCCTCAATCCGCGCGCCTCATCGAGATCGACGAGCGACGGCGCAAGGTCATTACCTCGCTCCAGGAAATGCAGCAGAGCCGCAACGACGCCTCGAAGCTGATCGGGCAGGCGAAGGCCAAGAAGGATGAAGACCTCGCCCGGAAGCTGATGGACGAGGTTGCCTCGCTGAAAAGCAAAATTCAGGCAAGTGAGGAAGAGGAGCGGGCGGTCAATGCCGAGCTTCACGCCGCTCTCGCCTCGATCCCCAATATTCCGCTGGACGAAGTGCCCGTCGGTGCCGACGAGAGCGCCAATGTAGTGCATCACGAGCATGGCGCCGCACGGCAGATGAATTTCGAGCCGAAGGAGCATTTCGACCTCGGCGAGGCGCTCGGCCTGATGGATTTCGAGACGGCGGCCAAGCTCTCGGGCGCGCGCTTCTCGGTGCTCAAGGGTCCGCTCGCGCGGCTCGAACGCGCCATCGGCAATTTCATGGTCGACCTGCACACGAGCGAGTTCGGCTATACCGAAGTCATGCCGCCCTTGATGGTGCGCGACGAGGCCATGTTTGGCACGGCGCAGCTTCCAAAGTTCGAGGATGATCAGTTCGCGACTTTCAAGGGGCTTTCCCGGGACGACCAGGAGAAATACTGGCTGATCCCGACCGCTGAAGTGCCGCTAACGAATCTCGTGCGCGAGACCATTCTTTCCGAGGAGGAGCTGCCGAAGCGCTTCACCGCCTATACCGCGTGTTTCCGGGCGGAGGCGGGGGCGGCGGGGCGCGATACGCGCGGGCTCATCCGTCAGCATCAGTTCTCCAAGGTCGAACTCGTCTCGATCACGACGCCCGAGGCCTCCCTTGCCGAGCATGAGCGCATGGTCGCCTGCGCCGAGGAAGTGCTGCAGCGGCTCGACCTCCACTACCGGGTGATGACGCTTTCGACCGGAGACATGGGCTTCGCCTCGCGCAAGACTTACGACATCGAGGTCTGGCTGCCGGGGCAGAATGCCTATCGCGAGATTTCCTCCTGCTCCGTCTGCGGGGACTTTCAGGCGCGGCGCATGAATGCGCGGTTCCGTCCCAAGGGCGAGAAGAACACGCGGTTCGTTCACACGTTGAACGGTTCGGGGCTTGCGGTCGGTCGTACGCTTGTTGCGGTGATGGAGAACTACCAGCAGGAAGACGGCAGCATCGCGGTACCGGAGGTGCTCAAGCCCTATATGGGCGGGCTGGAGGTCATTGCATCTCATGGCTAAGGGCAAGAGCGGTACAGGCGGACTTCGAATCCTCGTCACGAATGATGACGGCATTCATGCGCCAGGCCTCAAGGTTCTGGAGAAGATTGCCCGCAAGCTCAGCAAGGATGTCTGGGTGGTAGCGCCGGAGGAGGAACAAAGCGGCTCCGCGCATTCGCTTTCGCTCGCCAATCCGCTGCGTGTGCGCAAGATGAATGCGAAGCGTTATGCCGTGCGCGGTACGCCTTCCGACTGCGTGCTCATGGCGGTGCGCCATATCATGAAGGATAACGAGCCCGACCTCGTACTCTCCGGCGTCAACCGCGGACAGAACATTGCCGATGATGTCACCTATTCGGGCACCATTGCAGCGGCGATGGAAGGCACTCAACTCGGCATACCCTCGGTTGCGCTCAGTCAGGCATTCGGCTTTTCCGGTCAGTCCAAAGTGAAGTGGACGACGGCAGAGCATTTCGCGCCCGACATATTGAAGAAGCTCATTGCTGCTGGCTGGCCGCGGGAAGTGCTGATCAATATCAATTTCCCGGATGTCGTCCCCGGCTCGGTCACAGGCATCGAGGTCACGCGGCAGGGTAAGCGAGATCAGTCTCTGGTCCGTGTCGAGGAACGCATCGACGCCCGCAACACACCCTATTACTGGCTTGGTTTCGAGCGCATCCTCAGCAATCCGCCGCAGGGAACTGACCTTCGCGCGATTTATGAGGGCCGTATCACCGTTACGCCGCTGCACATGGATCTTACGCATCAGCGGACCGCGAAGAGGCTCAATGAGGCTCTCGGTTCGCTGGCCGGTCCTGTGAAGCGCCGCAAGTCCTGACCGTAGCGCCCGTGAACGAAGAGCCGTCCATGGACGAAGTTGAGCACGAAAAGATCGAACTCATCATGGGGCTCCGGCGTCAGGGCATTCGCGACAATCGTGTGCTCTCGGCCCTTGAGCGCGTACCCCGCGAAAAATTCATTTCCGGCAGCTTTCGCAAGCAAGCCTATGAGGACCATGCGCTGCCCATCGAATGCGGGCAGACGATCAGCCAGCCCTATATCGTTGCCTACATGACAGAGCAGCTCCGCGTCGGCGAGCGCATGAAGGTGCTGGAGGTCGGTACGGGCTCGGGCTATCAGGCGGCTGTTCTCGCGCGGCTTTGCAGGCGGGTCTACACCATCGAGCGTTACCGAACGCTTCTCAATGATGCGCTCAAACGCTTCGACGATTTGCGCATCCACAACATCACGGCGAAGGTCGGCGATGGCGGCAAGGGCTGGCCGGAGCAGGCGCCTTTCGACCGAATCATCGTCACCGCGGCGGCGCCCGCGGTGCCCCAGAATCTCGTAGACCAGTTGAAAGAGGGCGGGTTAATGATTGTTCCTGTTGCCATTTCCGGCAATCGGGGCGAGCAGAAGCTTGTACGCATCGAACGGACAGGGGATGGTGTGAAACGCGAAGAACTTTTGCCAGTGCGTTTTGTGCCGCTTGTAGAAGGCGTGGCGAAGGAGTCCTGAGCGGCGGTTCCGGGACGGAGGCAGCGAGGCCATATGGGGCGGCGCGATCAGATGCGGAGAGGGGGAAGGCTGGCTGTTGCGCTGGCCCTTCTCGGCTTTCTTGCGGCCTGCGGCGGCGGCGAACGACCCTGGTGGGACGAACCGCAGGGTGCCCGCAGCCAGCAGCCTCGCGGTACGCCCATGTCGCGCCCGATCGATACGGTGGCTCCCGGCGGCACTTATGTCGTCCGGCGCGGCGACACGGTCTACAGCATTGCCCGGGCGCATGATGTGCCGCTTCGCGCCGTGATTGATGCAAACGGGCTTCGCGCCCCCTACGATATCGAGGTAGGTCAACGGCTGAAGATTCCGGCCGGCCGCTTTCATGTGGTACAGCGCGGAGAGACGGCCTACAGCATTTCGCGCATGTACAGCGTCGACGTAACCTCGCTTACAAGCCTCAATCGGATTCCGCCGCCTTACACAATCAAGGCTGGCCAGAAGCTGCAGGTGCCTTCGCGCGAGCCGGTGCGCACGGCCTCTGCGCCAAGCACCTCCGCACCCTCGCAGGCTGGTGGCCCTGTGCCGCTTGCACGGCCTGCAACATCTACCGCCGCACCTGTGCGCACCGCGTCCAATACGGCCGCCCGGAAAGAGCCCCTGCCATCGCCGCCAGCCGCAGCCGGGAGCCTGATATGGCCGGTTGAAGGCAAGATACTTTCGACCTATGGGCCGAAAGCAAACGGGCTCCACAATGACGGTATCAATATCGCGGCCGATATGGGGGCTCCGGTCCGTGCGGCGCAGAGCGGCGTCGTTGCCTATTCGGGCAACGAGCTCAAGGGCTATGGCAACCTGCTTCTTGTCCGTCATGAAAATGGCTGGATGACGGCCTACGCGCATAACAGCAAGCTGCTGGTACAGCGCGGCGACACGGTTGCTCGCGGACAGACAATATCGCTGGCGGGTAATTCCGGGAGCGTGGTGACGCCGCAGGTCCATTTCGAGGTTCGACAGGGCGCAAAGGCGATCGATCCGCAGACGGTAATCGGGCGCTAGCCGAGGTTCTGGCCGAGGCGTCCCGCGAGATCCTGAATGAATTGCCAGGCAACGCGACCGGAGCGCGAGCCCCGTGTTGCCGACCACTCGATGGCTTCGGCCTTCAGCGTTTCAGGCTCTATCTTCAGCCCGTAATGAGCGGCATAGCCGGACACCATGTCGAGATAGTCGTCCTGGCTGCAATTGTGGAAGCCGAGCCAGAGGCCGAAGCGGTCCGACAGCGAGACCTTTTCCTCGACTGCTTCGGAGGGGTTGATCGCAGTCGAACGCTCGTTCTCCATCATGTCACGCGGCATCAGGTGCCGGCGATTCGAGGTCGCATAGAAAATCACATTCTTCGGACGCCCCTCGATGCCCCCTTCGAGAACCGCCTTCAGCGATTTGTAGCTGGTGTCGTCATGGTCGAAGGAGAGATCGTCGCAGAAAATGATGGCGCGCCGGTCCTGCGTGCGCAGTTGCGTCATCAGGCGGGGCAGGCTCTCGATGTCCTCTCTGTGGATTTCGATGAGGATGAGGTTGCCCGGCTTTTCCGCGTTCACGGCGGCATGAGCGGCCTTGACCATGGAGCTTTTGCCCATGCCACGTGCGCCCCAGAGAAGCGCATTATTGGCGGGCAGCCCTTTGGCGAAGCGGCGGGTATTATCGAGCAGAATATCGCGGAGCCGGTCGATTCCCTTGATGAGGGAGAGATCCACGCGGGCGACCTCCTGCACAGGGTCGAGACGCCCTTCTTCCGCGTTCCATACGAAGGCGTCTGCCGCGTCGAGCGAGGCATCGGAGGGGCGTGGCGGGGCCAACCGTTCGAGCGCTTCGGCGATGCGGGTCAGGAGATTTGCCGTTTCGGAGGAACTGGTCATGTGCAGTGCTCGCAAGAGAGATCGCCAGTGGAGGCGGGGCTGCCCCTGCCTCTGGAAATCCCTGTATATCCCAAAACTTAGCTGCGTCCACGCAAGGCGCCCGGGCTTGTTTGCAAATGCCCGGCTGGCCGGTATAGTCCGGCGCAATTCAGTCTGAGGCGGCCTCTTTCGACAAGCGGTTCCGCCGTGAAAACGGCCATAACAGGAGACTTCAATGGGTGGAGCCGGCGGCGCTTCGGATTTCATGATCCAGCTTTTTCCGTTCATCGCGCTTTTTGCGATCATGTACTTCCTCGTGCTGCGTCCTCAGCAGCGCCGCGTGAAGGAACATCGCGAAATGGTCGCCAATGTTCGCCGTGGCGACGTGGTGGTGACGGCGGGCGGACTCGTCGGCAAGGTCACCAAGGTGGATGAAGGCGAGATCACGGTCGAAATCGCCGAGAATGTTCGCGTCCGCGTCGTCAAGGGGACACTCAGCGAGGTGCGCTCCAAGTCCGAGCCGGTCCCCGCGAACACCAACACCCCGTCCTAAGCCGCAAGCTCTCAGCCGCCCGGGAGGGGGCAATCCGCCATGCTGCATTTCGACCGCTGGAAGATCGTTCTTATCTACATCCTCTGCATTGCGGGGCTGGTCTACACGGCGCCGAATTTCGTGCCGAAGTCGCAGCTGGAGGACATTCCTGGCTGGCTTCCCAACCAGCAAATCAATCTCGGTCTCGACCTGCGCGGCGGTTCCTACCTGCTGCTCGGCCTTGAAACCGATGCGCTGGTTCGCGAGCGCCTGCAGGATCTGGTGGGCGAGGTGCGCAGTACGCTGCGCGACGAGGGCATTCCCTATACGGGGCTCGGTATTCATGGCGGCAATGTCGTTGTGAGCATCACCAATGGGGATGATGCGGAAAAGGCGGAGGAGGCTATCGAAGGCCTTTCCTCCGTCGTCAGCGGCAACCAGTTTTCCACGCTGCCGGAGCGCGATCTTCTGATCGAGGCCGAGGGACAGACGGTCTCCATTGCCCTCAGCGACGCGGCAAAGCGCGCCAGGGTTCAGTCCGCGGTGCAGCAGTCGATCGAGATTGTTCGCCGCCGTATCGATGAACTCGGCACGACCGAGCCGGTCATCCAGCAGCAGGGCATCGACAGAATTCTGGTGCAGGTGCCGGGTCTCGACGATCCGGGCCAATTGAAGGCGCTGCTCGGCAAGACCGCAAAAATGAACTTCCGTCTCGTGAGTAACGCGATGTCGGGCCAGCAGGCGCTGGCGACGCGCAGCGTTCCTGCCGGGACGGAGCTGCTTTACACGGTCGATGAGCCCAAGGCGCCGGTGCTCGTCGAGCGGCGCATCATGGTTGGCGGCGACCGGCTGACCGATGCGCAACCCGGCTTCGACCAGCGGACAGGGGAGCCCGTCGTCAATTTCAAGTTCGATACAACCGGTGCGCGACAGTTCGGCGAAGTCACTCGTGACAATGTGGGGCGGCCTTTTGCCATCGTGCTCGACAATGAAGTCATCAGCGCCCCGGTGATCCGCGAGCCGATCATGGGCGGGCAGGGCCAGATCAGCGGCAGTTTCTCCGTTCAGGAAGCAAACAACCTCGCGATTTTGCTTCGCTCAGGCGCGCTTCCCGTGGCGATCAGTGTGCTCGAAGAGCGGACAGTTGGCCCCGGCCTCGGCGCGGATTCGATCCGGGCCGGTGAAATCGCCGCTATCATCGGCTCTGTGGCAGTCGTCCTCTTCATGATTGCCAGTTACGGCTTCTTTGGCGTCCTTGCGAACATTGCGCTCATTTTGAACATTGCGATGGTCTTTGCCGTTCTCTCGGTGCTTCAGGCAACGCTTACGCTGCCCGGCATCGCGGGCATCGTCCTGACCATTGGTATGGCGGTCGATGCGAATGTGCTGATCTATGAGCGAATACGAGAGGAAGTGGCGGCGGGAAAAGGACCGATCCCCGCGATCGAGTCGGGCTACAACCGCGCCCTTTCCTCCATTCTCGATGCGAATATCACGACGCTCATCTCGGCTGCGATCCTGTTCCAGATGGGGTCGGGGCCCGTGCGTGGCTTCGCTGTGACGCTCGGTATCGGCATCGTTACGTCGGTCTTCACGGCCTTCACTGTCAACCGCTACATGGTTTCGGTATGGCTGCGCCGTCGCCGTCCGAAAACCCTCGTTCTGTGATCGCCGGGAGAATATGACATCATGAGACATCTGAAGCTCATTCCCGACGATACGAAAATCTCCTTCACCCGCTGGCGCTATGTCGCGGTGGGGCTCTCGCTTGCCGTGATGATCGCCGCCGTCGTTCTGCTCTTCGCGCGCGGGTTGAATTTCGGCATCGACTTCGAGGGCGGTATCCTGATCGAGATCGCGACCGAAGGCCCTGCCGATATAGGTAACATTCGCAATGAGCTTGGTGGACTCGGGCTGGGCGAAGTGCAAATTCAGCAGTTCGGGCAGCCGGACAATGTGCTGATCCGTGTGCAATCGCCACAGGGCGACGACGCGGAGAAGGCCTCGCAAGCCGTTGTTCAGCAGATCAAGAGTGCGCTTGGGGACGGCGTCGAGTATCGCCGTGTGGAAGTGGTCGGTCCGCAGGTCAGCGGAGAACTGGTTCAGGACGGCATCCTTGCCATCGTCGTTTCTGTCGCGCTGATGCTCATCTATATCTGGTTCCGCTTCGAGTGGCAGTTCAGCCTTGGCTCGGTGATTGCGCTTGTGCATGACGTGATGGCGACGTTGGCGCTCTTCTGTCTGCTGGACATGGAGTTCAACCTTCAATCGATCGCTGCGCTGCTCACGATTGTCGGCTACTCGATGAACGATACCGTGATCGTGTTTGACCGGGTTCGTGAGAACCTGCGCAAATACAAGAAAATGCCGCTGACGGAATTGATCGATCTCTCGATCAATCAGACATTGTCGCGCACGGTGATGACGTCCGGCACGACCTTGCTTGCGCTGCTGGCACTTTTCATCTTCGGGGGCGAGGTCATCCGCGGCTTCACCTTCGCAATGATCTTCGGGATCTTCATCGGTACCTATTCCTCGATCTTCATCGCTGCCCCGGTGCTTCTCGCCGTCGGTGTCACGCGCGACGCGACGACCGGCGGGCTCGGCGGTGTTTCCAAGGAAAAGGTGCCCGGCAAGGCCTGAGCGATATGGGCACGAAACCGCGCTTCAAGGGGCAACCGCCTGTCGATGCCTATGGCGATGGCGGTTTCCGTCTTGGTGACCAGCGTTTCGAGGGCTCGGTCATCGTGACCCCGCTCGGGCTTTATCCCTGGTCGCCGAAATCCGTCGAGCAGATCACGCCCGCTTCGCTTGCCCCGATTATCGAGGCCGCCGGGCATTTCGACTTCGTCATCATTGGCCTGGGAGAGCAAACAGTTCGTTTGCCCGCCGATGCGCAGCGGCGGCTTGAGTCGCAGGCGATCTTCCCCGATGCCATGGCGACCGGCCCGGCCTGCCGGACCTACAACATGATGCTCTCTGAAAATCGGCGAGTCGCTGCGGCCTTCATTGCCGTAGCCTGAGTAGGGTTTTCGCGGGCTTGGCTTTCTTCCCAGAAAATCCTAGCTTTTGCGCAGCTGGCGACATTGAGTCGCATGATGATGAGGCATGCTTCCCGGGGCTTTGGGCGCGCGTCTTGGCATCCCTGCTGGCCGCTCTCGCGGCGATTGGCATTCAGAGGGGAGGACTCCATGGCATCAATTCTGACATCCTTGCGAAACACGGTCATTGCCGGTTTCGTGCTCGCAGCGGTTCTGCTGCTGATGTATCTCAACTTCAATGGCTGGGAAGGTTATGCGCTCGGTCATAACTTCTGGGCCTTTATCTTCCGCTGGCTGCATGTCATCAGCGGTGTGATGTGGATCGGTCTGCTCTGGTATTTCAACTTTGTGCAGATTCCGAACATGCCGAACATCCCGGACGAGCAGAAGCCGGCTATCGGCAAGGTCATCGCACCTGCTGCTTTGTGGTGGTTCCGCTGGGGCGCCATGGCGACCATCATCACCGGCCTCATCGTTGCTTCGATGAACTTCTACCTCCTCGAGGCGCTGACGCTGGGCGCAATCGAAGGTTTTGCAAACCCGAAGAACATCGCCATCGGTATCGGCATGTGGCTTGGTACGATCATGTGGTTCAACGTGTGGTTCGTGATCTGGCCAAACCAGAAGATCGCACTGGGGCTGGTCGACGCTCCGGCCGAGCAGAAGCCGGCTGCCGCGCGTACCGCGATGCTCTTTTCGCGGACCAACACGCTGCTGTCGATCCCCATGCTTTTCGCCATGGTGTCGGCGCAGAACATCTACTGATCTCCTGATCGGGTGATTATCGCGGGGCCGCCTTGAGGCGGCCCCGTTTGTTTTAGGTAAGGCTTCATGACGAAGAAGGATGCCCCGCAAAGCAAAATGAGTGAGAGCATGCGCATATGCCTCGATGAGTTGCGCGCGCATGATCACGACCGCTTTCTGACGCTCCTGTTTGCGCCCGCCGCCCAGCGCCCCGCCTTGATTGCGCTCTACGCGTTCAACCTTGAAACCGCTCGCGTCGCCGAAACGGTCACAGAGCCGATGATGGGCCACATCCGGCTACAATGGTGGCGGGAAACCCTGGAGGGCATTCCAAAGGGCGAGACGCGCGGTCATGCCGCGGCGGTCGCGCTCCACGAAGCGAATGCTTTTCCAATCGACGCATTATCTGCGCTCGCGGATGCGCGTGAGCGGGATCTCTCGGAAGATGTTTTCGAGAATATGGAACAGCTCGAAGCCTATGCAGAGGCAACTTCATCTGCCTTGATGAAACTTGCCGCGCAGGCGCTTGATGCCGGAAAGGCGGACAGCGCCGGCGAGGCGATCCGGCATGCCGGCATCGCCTATGCGCTCACAGGTCTCCTTCGCGCGCTTCCGCTTCACGCCTCGCAGGGACGGCTCATGCTTCCCGCAGACATTCTGCTCGCGCGCAATGTCGATCCGCATGACGTGCTGGCGGGAAAGATGAACGAGGAACTGCGAGCCGCAATTTCGGATGTTGCTGGATATGCCCGAGCACATCTCGCCTCGGCGCGCGGCGCAACCTACGGCGCGGCTATTCTTCCGGCGCTGCTTCCCGCCTCGCTTTGCGACCGTTATCTGGACATCATGACGGCACCGGATTTCAACCCGTTTGTTACGCCGGTCGATGTGCCTGCCTTCCGGCGACAGTTGCGGCTGATGGGTCGAAACATCGTGAAGCGGATTTGACTATTCCGCCGCTTCGGCACGTGGTTGAAGCCAGGCCTCAAGATCATTGAGCGCGCGGGAGGTATAGGCGCGCTTGCGGGCAGGGGCCTTCGCCTTGCCGCGCGGGCGTTTTCCGTTTTCGTCGCGCGGGACTTCGGGCTCGGGAAAAAGGCCGAAATTCACATTCATCGGTTGGAAAGTCGCGGCGTTCGCATCGCCCGTGATATGTGCGAGCAGCGCTCCGAGCGCGGTGGTGCGGGGCGGCGGTGTCACGCTGCGGTCCTGCCGTTCGGCGGCGGCGAAGCGGCCCGCAAGTAAACCCATCGCGCCGCTTTCGACATAGCCTTCGACCCCGGTGATCTGTCCTGCGAAGCGCAGGCGCGGATCGTTCTTCAGGCGCATGATGCCGTCGAGAAGGTTCGGGCTGTTGATGAAGGTGTTGCGATGCAGGCCGCCAAGCCGCGCAAACTCCGCATTCTCTAGTCCGGGAATGGTGCGGAAGATGCGCGTCTGCTCGCCATGTTTCAGCTTCGTCTGGAAACCGACCATGTTGTAGAGCGTGCCGAGGGCATTGTCCTGGCGGAGCTGCACGATGGCGTAGGCTTTCACATCCGGGTTGTGCGGATTGGTGAGACCGACGGGTTTCATCGGGCCGAAGCGCAGCGTCTCGGCGCCGCGTTCCGCCATGACCTCGACGGGCAGGCAGCCATCGAAATAGGGCGTCGACTTCTCCCACTCCTTGAACTCGGTCTTGCCGCCGCTCAGCAGCGCCTCGACGAAGCCTTCATATTGTTGGCGCGTCATCGGGCAGTTGATATAGTCCTTGCCTGCACCCGCCGGTCCCGTTGCGCCCGTGCTTTCCTTGTCGTAGCGCGACTGGAACCAGCAGACAGACATGTCGATGCTGTCGCGATGGATGATCGGCGCGATGGCATCGAAGAAGGCGAGCTCGTCCGCACCGGTGATTTCGCTGATCGCCTTGCCCAGCGCATCGGAGGTGAGGGGCCCCGTCGCGACGATCACCTTGTCCCAGTCGGCGGGGGGCAGTCCGGCGATCTCGCCGCGCTCCACCGTTACCAGGGGATGTGCGGTGAGCTTTTCCGTTACATAGGCCGAGAAGATGTCGCGGTCGACGGCGAGCGCGCCGCCAGCCGGTACACGCGCGACTTCCGCTGCCTCCATCATGATCGAGCCGGCACGCCGCATCTCCTCATGGAGGAGGCCGACGGCGTTCAGCTCATGATCGTCCGAACGGAAGGAATTGGAGCAGACGAGTTCGGCGAAACCATCCGTATGGTGGGCGTCCGTTTTCATCACCGGCCGCATCTCGTGCAGCACGACGGGTACGCCAGCCTGCGCGAGCTGCCATGTAGCCTCGGAACCGGCCATGCCTGCGCCGATTACGTGTACGGGTTGTGTGTCCTTCGTCATGGCCGAGGAGATATCACTCCGCGCGGGTTAATTCCAGACGGCTGGTTTCCGCGCCGCCCAGGGCAGTTCCTTCTCTAGCTGCGCCGCCAGCCGGAACAGCGTCGCCTCGTCGGCATAGCGCCCGGTGAGCATCATGCCGATGGGCAGCCCGCTTTCGGATTGCCAGAGCGGCAGCGACAGCGAGGGCTGGCCCGTGAAGTTGAAGGGCGGGGTATAGGGGAAGACCTGCCCCTGCCGCTTGTTCAGTTCGCGCGGTTCCTGATCCGGTCCGAGAAAGCCGATTTCCGGCGGTAACTTGCCCATGACGGGCGAAAGATAGACGTCCACATCCTCGAAAATTGCGAGCACCTGCCGGTTCATCAGGCGAAGCTGCTGCCAGCCCCACATGGCCTGCGCGCCGGTGAGGCGGCTGCCGTTCTTGAAGCCTGCCCAGGTCAGCGGTTCCAGCTCATGTTCTTCCGGCTCGCGGCCCATCATCTCGATCCGGCGCATCATGCCGGCCGCGAAATTCGAACCCGAGACGGCGCCCTGCGCCCGGTAGAGCGCGCGATAATCGATGCCGAGCCCGCGCGGGGTCATCTCATGTCCGAGCTTGCCGAGAAGCTCCGCCGTTTTTTCCAGCGCCGACTGGATTTCCGGGTCGATGGGTTTGCCGCCCGGCGTCTCGCTCGACCAGGCAATCTTCAGTTTACCGGGGCTCTTCGTGATCTCTTCCATATAGGGCCGCTCTTTCGGGGGCGGCGCATAGGGCGATGCGGGTTCCGGGTAGCCCGTGGCATCGAGCATGGCCGCGCTGTCGCGCACGGTCCGGCTCACCACATGGTCGACGCTGAAGCCGATGGCCCGGTCGAAGTCTCCGGGCCCTTGCGGGTTGCGGTCGCGCGTAATCTTCATGCCGACAAGGCCGCAGCAGGCAGCTGGAATGCGGATCGAGCCGAGCCCGTCCGACGCATGCGCCAGCGGCAGGATGCCCGCACCAACCGCAGAGGCCGCGCCGCCCGACGAGCCGCCCGAAATGTGGTTCGGGTTCCATGGATTGCGGCAGGGCCCGAGCAGGCGCGATTCCGTTGTGCCCGTGATGCCGTATTCCGGCGTGTTGGTCTTGCCGAAGAGCACCGTACCCGCCTCGCGGAAGCGGCTGACCAGCAAGCTGTCGCGATCATCCACGATGTTTGAAACGAATTTGCTGCCGCTTGTGCGTGGCCAGCCTTTTACCTCGGTGCCGAGATCCTTGATCAGGAAGGGCACGCCCTTGAAAGGACCGTCCGGGAGCTTGCCTTTCGCAGCCGCGCGCGCCTCGTCATAGGCTTCGTAGACAATGGCGTTCAGCGTGCCGTTGTGGCGTTCGGCGCGTTCGATGGCGGCATCCGCCAGTTCGAGCGGCGTCACGTCGCCCTTCTTCACGAGTTCGGCCAGGCCGAGGCCATCGTAATCCGCATATTCGGCAAAGCTCATCTCGTTCCTCCCGGTTTTTCTTCAGTTCCAGACGTGGGGGTGGCGGCCCTTCCAGGGCATTGCCTCTTCCAGTTGCGCGGCAATCCGGAAGAGTGTCGCCTCGTCGCCAAAGCGCGCGGAGAACATCATGCCCACCGGCAATCCGCTCTCCGACATGCAGAGCGGCAGCGACATTGCCGGTTGCCCCGTGATGTTCTGGATTGGCGTAAAGGGCACATAGTCGACGGCGGGCGCGAAGGCGGCGATCGGGTCTGGCTCGTTCACATTGATGAGCCCGAGCGGAATTGGGGGCGCGGCGAGTGTCGGCGTCAACCATACATCGTATTGCTGCATGAAACCGGCAACGCGGCGCGTCAGTGCCTGGGCTTCCTTCACCAGCATGAGATATTGCGCGGCGCTCACGGACTTGCCGACTTCCCAGAGACCACGCGTCAGCGGTTCCAGTTCGTCATCTTTCGGTCCGCGCCCGCGGCGCGCGGCTTCTCCCTCGATTTCGGAGGCAAGCCATGCGGCCCAGAGCGGCAGGAAGAGGTTGCCCGGTTCGTCCGCGTTCAGCGGCGGCGCCGCTTCCGCAACTTCATGTCCAAGATCGGCGAGCTGTTTCGCTACTGCTTCCACGCCTTTCACGCAATCGGCGTGGAGAAACGCGCCTGCGGGGTTCTTCTTCGAAAAGGCGATGCGAAGCTTGGCCGGCTTCTTTTTCAGTTCATCGAGGAAATTGCCATTCACCGGCGGTGCCATGTAAGGGTCGCCAGGCTCGTTCCCGTGAATGCAGTCGAGCATGGCGGCGCTGTCGCGCACGGTTCTCGTCACCACATGCTCGTGACAAAATCCGCTCAGCACGTCGCCATAGTCGGGGCCGAGCGAGGTGCGTGCGCGGGTCGGTTTCAACCCGACAAGTCCGCAGGACGATGCGGGAATGCGAATGGAGCCGCCGCTGTCATTTGCATGTGCCATCGGCACGAGACCGGCCGCGACCGCTGCCGCCGATCCACCGGAGGAACCGCCCGTCGAATGGTCGAGGTTCCAGGGATTACGCGCGGGTCCGTAAAGCGTGGACTCCGTCGTCGGCAACAGCGTGAATTCCGGTACATTCGTCTTGCCGAGAATGGTGATGCCCGATGCCTTGAAGCGTTTGGCGAGAACGGCGTCTTCCTTCGCGGGTGTTTCGGCGCGAAAACGCGAGGCGAGTCGGGTCGGATAACCGGCGATATCGCCGAAGGCATCCTTCAGCAGAAAAGGCACACCGCTGAAAGGGCCATCCGCCGGGGCTTTCGCCATCTCGCGGCCGAGATCGTAGAGTTTCAGGACAACGGCATTGAGAGCCGGATTGTGTTTCTCGATCCTTGCGATCGCCTCTTCCGCGAGTTCGCCGGGCGAGACGTCACCCTTCCTCACGAGTTCGGCGAGGCCCAATCCGTCATAGGATGCGTAATCCGGAAAACTCATGCCTTGCTTCTCCCCCCCGTTCTGGTCGGCGAGAAGCTTAGCGGGTGATACCCGTCCGTCAAACCGGCGGGATCAGCTTTCCTTGTGCTTGAGTTTCCAGGGGTAGGGCGGCGGACCCTCGAATACGGGCCCTTCGAGCGCGGGCTCCTCGCCGCCGGCCCAGCGCTTCACCGTAAAGAGCGCCTTGCACTTTACGGGCGAACCTCCAGGTCCGGCGTCGCTCAGCACATCGCCCACATTCACCTGGATGACTTTGGCCTGTGCCTCATCCAGCGTGACAAGGGTGTAGCCGTGTGCGTCGGCGTCCATATAGTCGAGGCCGGGGCTTGCGCGTTCGTTGCGCACGAGATCGAACAGATAGTCGGAACTCGAATAATTGACGAGGATGCCCGCACGCAGCCCGTTGACCAGTGTGTTGTTCCAGTTGGGCTCGCTGCCATTTTCGTCTTCGTATGTCACCGCGCGATGGAAAAAGCCGCTGCCGCGCGTCCGCCGGTCCGCCATGGAATACATGGAGGAGGAGCTGACCGCTGCTGTCATGAATTCGACTGCCGGGCTGTTCAAGCTCTCCGCGTCCGGATCGACCGGCAGGCGGCCCGCGGCGAAAGCATGATAGTCGCCGGAGAGAGAAATCACATTGCCGATTTTCTCATCCCTCAGAAAGGTGAGGAGTTCCTTGAGTTCGCCCGGATAGCCCTGCCATGCATCTGTGCCCGCGTAGCCGTCTTCGAGACCGGCAAAGGGAATGCGGGAAAAGTCGAGCCGGATCTGAAGCGCCGGGCAGCTATTGGCCCAGATGCGCCATTCCGCTTTCGACGCTTTCATCACCTGCTTGAACCATGCCTTTTGCGGGCCACCCATATGAGTGCCGGGCGGTGCATCGGCGCGCGGATTTTCGATTTCGCGTCCGCCATAGGAAATCGTAGCGGGCGGCTTTCCCTCATTTGCGGTGCGTCCGGCGTCGAGCAACTGCACCACGCGCACGGGAGGCACAGGCGCGCCGTCCAGCAGTGCATCGATTTTCTCGTCGATCACCGGCGGGCTTCGATAACTGCGTAAATCCGTCAGCACAAGGTCGAGCATCGCGCCCCAGCGCAGTGTACGATAGATGGTCAGGCTCGACAGCGCTCTTGCATTGTTCCCCTCGAAAATGAAGCCGTCATCATGCGATGCCATCGGCGTGTCTTCGACGCGCGTGTCGCGGAAGTCATGGGCGGGCGATGCGACGCCATTGAAGCTCGGTCCATTCGACAGGACCGCGGGAATGAATTCGAACCAGGCGCGGTTCGCCGCGACCTTCCGTTTTTGTGCGGGCTCGCGGTTGCCGAAATAGCTCGCATAGCTTTGCCAGGCATCATTCGTGAATTCATGGTCGTCCCATGTATGCACGAAGGGAAAGCGTGCACGCGCCGCCTGCAGGTCGGGATCGCTCAGATATGTCTTGTAGAGATGCCGGTAATCGGCAAGCGTCACTGCCGCCTGTCCGCCCTTGCGCCACCAGTCACGCGTCCCGTCCGGTTCCCAGGGAATTGTGCCATCCGGCAGCGGACCGACGATGCGCGCGATTGGCCGGTCCTCCGGCACATCGCCCGTGCGTTCATAAATGAAGTCGCCCAGATGGAGCACGAAGTCGATCTGTTCGCCGGCAGGAGCAGCAATGTCGTCATTCGTCAGCCGCCGCAGCGCGCCGTAATAGCCACTCTCGTAGCTCTGGCAGGACAAGCTGGCAAAACGCACCTTGCGCTTCGTGCCGGGAAGAGGCGCCGTGCGTGTGCGGCCGGGATAGGGCGACTGGTCGCTCCCCGCATAGAAGCGGTAATAATAGATTGTGTCGGGCGAGAGCCCCTGAACGAAGACGCGTACCGTGTGGTCGGAACGCGTGTTTGCACGCACGGCCCGTTCGACCACGACTTGCTCGAAACTCATATCCGTGGCGACCTGCACGTAGAGATCGACATCGCCATTCGGCAATGCGGCGCCGGTGTCGATGGCTTCCACGCGCGTCCAGAGCATCACGGCGTCCGGTTGCGGGTCGGCGGAGGCAAGGCCTTGCGGAAAATGGAAGGCGCCGGGCGTTGCCCGCGCGGTACCCAGTGCCGGCACGAACGGCACCGCCGCCGCGTTCACGACAAAGCAGCCTGCCGTCGCCCCGAACAGTTTCAGAAATTCGCGTCGGTCGAGCGAAAACCCCGGCATCGGACCCGTTACCCCACTCAATCACCCTCGGTTACGGGGTTGTTATAGAGAGTTTGTCTCCCGGAGGAAACGCCGGGGCTGAGGGTGGGGCTTAGACACCTGCCACGGACGCTGGGACTTCTTGTCCTGTGAGATGGGCGAGGAATTCCCATGTCTCGGCATTTCCCGGAAAGAAGCACTCGATCCGGATGGATTGCATCGTCGCATCGTAGGGCGTCCCGAAGGTGCTGTAGTTCGAAATGAAACGGAGACTGCGGCCGTTCTGCCGGACCTCGAAAGTGAAGATCGGGAGTTCCGCCGCAGTCTTTCGCTCGACCCCTGCCATCCGCCCGATCTTCGAGACCAGCCGTTGCGCCTTCGCCTTGTCGGGCGCGTTGAGCGCTTCCTGCTCCAGATGATGGAGCAGGGCGGGAGCCACTTCGTCCCAGTTGGCGATGCTCTCGCGGAGCGTCTCGTTCGTGAAGAAGAATTCGAACAGGTTATCGCCCGCTTCCGGTGCCGCGCCGCCGATGGAGAACAGAAGTTTTGCCGCCTCGTTCATTTCGATGACATAGCCGAGCGCATCCGACGCCACCGCAGGGATCGGGCTCTGGCTTTGCAGGAGGTTGGAGACGGCATCGCGGGCAAGCACCCGTTCTTCGGGCGCCATGTCTCCCGGCGCAAAGGCTGGCGCGAAACCGGCGAGCCGCAGCAGCGTATTGCGCTGGTTCGCCGAAATCTTCAGCGCGTCGCCAAGGCGGAGAATGACATCGCGTCCCGGCCGCGCGCGCCCCGTTTCGAGGAAGCTCATATGCCGGGCGGAAATTCCCGCCGCAGAGGCGAGGCTCTCCTGGCTGAGTTTTCGCGACAGCCGCGCCCGGCGCAGCTGTACGCCGAATGCGCCTTCGTCCTGCGGCATGATGTTCACGGGCGTTTCTTACCTTTCAGGTAGTGGTGCGCATGGTTCACCCGGCCAATTCTCTTCGCGGATCAAGCGCAAGGAGGGCCATGATGACGGACACGCAGACATTTCCTTACGAGGACATCGAACTCGCCTACACGGTTTCCGGAAACGGTCCGGCCCTCATCTTGCTGCACGGCTGGCCGTTTCACAAGGCGAGCTTCCGCAAGCTGCTCCCTTTCCTCGAACCGCATTTCACCTGCTACGCGCTCGATGCGGCGGGCATGGGCGAAAGCGGCTGGAGCAGCCACACCAATTTCAGTTTCCATGCCCATGCCGAGCGCGTGCGCGCCTTCGCGGACCGGATGAAGCTCCAGAAATACTCCGTGATCGGACACGACACCGGCGGCACCTTCGCCAGAATGCTGGCGGTATCGGATGCTGCGCGGGTTGAGAAGGTCGTCGCGATAGATACGGAGGTGCCAGGTCATTTGCCCACCGTCGTTCCCCGGTTGCAGGCGTTGTTTCGCAGGGGCTTCGGGCGTGTCCTCTTCAAGGCTGCGCTCGGGTCGAGGCCGCTGATGCGCCGATGGCTCGGCCGCTCGGGTTTCTTCGTCGACAAGCGGCTGCTCGACGACGAATACATGGACCTGTTCGTCACAAGCTGGCTTCGCTCGGATCATGCCTATCGGGGACTGCTCGAATATCTTCTCGGCGTCGATCACAGCCTCGTCGCGCGCCTTGACGATCTGCACGCGAAAATCGATGTGCCGATGCTCTTTGTCTGGGGCGAGAAGGACGGCGTGTTTCCGGTCCGCCGCGCCCGGGAAATGGTGGCGCGGATGTCCGGCAGGGCAGGCCTTGCTATCATCGAGCGGGCGGCATTTCTTCCCCATGAAGAGCAGCCGGAAGGGGTGGCGCGGCATGTGCTGGCGTTTCTCGGTTCGTCCGCGCCCGTCCACCTCGCGGGCGAAGCCCGCTAGCGCCGGGGGCCCGCCCTTTTTTTCTTCCTGGTGGGCGCTGCCTTCTTCTTCGGTGCGGCCTTGCTGGCCGTCGTGTTGCTCTTCGCCGCCGCGCTCGCCTTGCGGGGTTTCGCGGGTGACGATGCTCCCTTGCCGGGCCGCCGTTTGAAGAGTTCCTTCAGATAATGCCCGGTATAGGAACGCGGTTCGTTTGCCACTTCCTCCGGCGTGCCGAATGCCACGATCTCGCCGCCGCCATCGCCGCCTTCCGGCCCAAGATCCAGTATCCAGTCGGCAGTCTTGATGACTTCGAGATTATGCTCGATCACCACCACCGTGTTGCCCGTGTCGACAAGCTCGTGCAGCACCTCGAGCAGCTTCGCCACATCGTGGAAATGAAGCCCGGTCGTCGGCTCGTCGAGAATATAGATCGTGCGGCCGGTCGCGCGCTTCGAGAGCTCCTTGGCGAGCTTGACGCGCTGCGCCTCGCCGCCCGAAAGCGTCGTCGCCTGCTGGCCGACCTTGATGTAGCCGAGACCAACGCGCTGCAGCACTTCCATCTTGTCGCGTACGGCGGGCACCGCCTTGAAGAAGGATGCCGCCTCATCGACCGTCATTTCCAGTACGTCCGCGATGGACTTGTCCTTGAACTTCACTTCCAGCGTCTCGCGGTTGTAGCGGTGCCCGTGGCAGGCATCGCATTCCACATAAACATCTGGCAGGAAGTGCATTTCGATCTTGATGACGCCGTCGCCCTGACAGACCTCGCAGCGCCCGCCTTTCACGTTGAAGGAAAAGCGGCCCGGCTTGTAGCCGCGCGCGCGGCTTTCCGGCAGTTCGGCGAACCAGTCGCGAATGAAGGTGAAGGCGCCGGTATAGGTTGCCGGGTTCGAGCGAGGTGTGCGGCCGATGGGCGACTGGTCGATATCGATGATCTTGTCGAGATGTTCGAGGCCGAGTATCTCGTCGAATGCGCCGGGATGCTCGCGACTGTTATTGAGCCGCCGCGCAACGGCTTTGTAAATGGTCTCGATAAGGAGTGTCGACTTTCCGCCGCCCGATACGCCGCTCACGCAGGTAAAGGTGCCAAGCGGAATTTCCGCGGTCACGTTTTTGAGATTGTTCTCTTTCGCGCCGGTGATCTTGATCCACTTGCCGTTGCCTGTCCGCCGTTCGGCGGGGACGGGCACCTGCAGGAAGCCTGTCAGATATTGCCCGGTCAGGCTGTCCGGTGCGGCCATGATGTCTTCGGGCGTTCCTTCCGCCACCACCTTGCCGCCATGAATGCCCGCGCCCGGTCCCATGTCGACGACATGGTCGGCGGTGCGGATCGCATCCTCGTCATGCTCGACCACGATCACAGTATTGCCGAGGTCGCGGAGCCGCTTCAGCGTTTCGAGCAGCCGGTCATTGTCGCGCTGGTGCAGGCCGATGGAAGGTTCGTCCAGCACATAGAGAACGCCGGTAAGGCCGGAGCCGATCTGCGAGGCAAGCCGGATGCGCTGGCTTTCGCCGCCGGACAGCGTGCCGGAGTTGCGCGACAGCGTCAGATAGTCGAGGCCGACATTGTTGAGGAAGTGCAGCCGCTCGCGAATTTCCTTCAGCACACGGCCTGCGATTTCATTCTGCTTCGAGGTCAGGTGCTGGTTGAGATCGCGGAACCATGCGTCCGCCTCGCGGATCGACATTTGCGAGACCTGGCCGACATGAAGCGTGGCGATCTTTACCGCCAGCGCTTCCGGCTTCAGGCGATAGCCGCCGCAATCCTCGCAATTGGTGATGCCCTGATAGCGTTCGATTTCCTCGCGCGCCCAGGCGCTGTCCGTCTCGCGCCAGCGCCGTTCAAGATTCGGGATCACGCCCTCGAACGGCTTTTTCGTCTTGTAGGAGCGCATGCCGTCGTCATAGGCGAAGGTCACGACTTCCTCGCCCGTGCCATAAAGGATGACGTTCTGCGCTTCTTCCGGCAGTTGCGACCACGGCGCGGTCATCGAGAATTTGTACTGCTTCGCCAGCGCCTGTAGCGTCTGCGTGTAATAGGGCGAGGTCGAGCGCGACCAGGGCGCAATCGCACCCTTCTTCAGCGAGAGCCCCGGGTCCGGCACAACAAGCTCCGGGTCCATGTAGAACTGGGTGCCGAGCCCGTCGCAGGCGGGACATGCGCCGAACGGATTATTGAACGAGAAAAGCCGCGGCTCGATCTCGTCGATGGTGAAGCCCGACACCGGGCAGGCAAAGCGCGACGAGAAGATGATGCGTTCCGCATCCCCGTCCTTCTTGCCGTCTTTCGGGGCGTCCGCCATCTCGACGACTGCGATTCCGTCCGCCAGCTCGAGTGCGATCTCGAAGCTGTCCGCCAGCCGGTTGCCCAGATCGCCGCGCACGACAATACGGTCCACGACGACGTCGATATCGTGTTTCAGCTTCTTGTTCAGCGCAGGCACGTCCGCGATCTCGTAAAAGGTGCCGTCCACCTTCACGCGCTGGAAGCCCTTCTTCTGCAGTTCCGCGAATTCCTTGCGGTACTCGCCCTTGCGGCCGCGCACGATGGGCGCCATCAGAAAAAGCCGTGTGCCTTCCGGCAGCGCCATCACGCGGTCGACCATCTGGGTCACGGTCTGGCTTTCGATGGGCAGGCCGGTCGCGGGCGAATAGGGCACGCCGATGCGGGCCCAGAGGAGACGCATGTAGTCGTAGATTTCCGTGACCGTGCCGACCGTCGAGCGCGGGTTGCGCGAGGTCGTTTTCTGCTCAATGGAAATGGCGGGCGAGAGGCCGTCGATCTGGTCGACATCCGGCTTCTGCATCATCTCCAGAAACTGCCGTGCATAGGCCGACAGGCTTTCGACATAGCGCCGCTGGCCCTCGGCATAGATCGTGTCGAAGGCGAGCGAGGACTTGCCTGAACCCGACAGCCCAGTGATCACGATCAGTTCGTCGCGCGGCAGCTCCACGCTCACATCGCGCAGATTGTGCTCGCGCGCGCCGATCACGCGGATAAAGCGGTTCTGCGTGTCGCCGGATTTGCCGGGCGCGGATTTCTTGGAGATGCTCATATGGCGGGAACTCTCGGGGGCGTCGCCGTCCGCGACGGGCGCGGGCAGCGTTACTCATGGGGCTGTGATGGATGCTAGGTCTCGGGCTTCATGTATGTAGGGCGTCGGGAGCAGCTTCAAGGGTCATGAGGTCAGGTGCGACAAGAATCACGCGGGCCGCGAAGCATCTTGCGCTAAAATCTGGCTTGTGAGAACATAATAAGAACACTTCACGCGCGGCTGTGGAAAACTTAACCCTTTCAGTGGGCAGGGGGCTCGGTTAGGTTCCGGCATTCCACGGCGGCAGACAGAGCGAGGGCGAGCATATGGCAGGCAGCGTCAACAAGGTAATCCTGATCGGCAATCTGGGCGCCGACCCGGAAATCCGCCGTACGCAGGACGGGCGCCCGATCGCCAATCTGCGCATCGCGACCTCGGATAGCTGGCGCGACAAGAATACCGGCGAGCGCCGCGAAAAAACCGAGTGGCACCGCGTCGTGGTCTTCAACGAGGGCCTCTGCAAGGTCATCGAGCAATATGTGAAGAAGGGCTCGAAGGTCTATATCGAGGGCGCGCTCCAGACCCGCAAATGGACCGACCAGTCGGGCGTCGAGAAATACTCCACGGAAATCGTCCTGCAGGGCTTCAACTCCACGCTGACCATGCTGGATGGCCGCAGCGGCGGCGGTGCTTCGGGTGGAGGTGGCGGCGGCGATTATGGCGGTGACTTCGGCGGCGGTTCGTCGGGTGGCGGCGGTGGCGGCCGCGGGAATTTCTCTCAGGATCTCGACGACGAAATTCCTTTCTAGTTTGCCCCGGTTCAATCCGCGGACCGTCATTTTTCGGAACGGGTGCGTCGTGTAGGCTTGCGGGATGCTCCGCATCCTCGAAACGCTCACGGACCCCGGTAATTCCGAAAAGGCAAACGAAGACGCCTTCGGGCACAGCGGCGCCCATGTGTGGGTGATTGACGGCGCGACGGATGTCGCTGACGGGCCGCTCATCGGTGCCGAGACCGGCGCGCACTGGCTGGCGCATGAGGCGAGCGCGCTTTTCGAGGCCAATGCCGCGCGCTACGGCGCCGATCTTCACGGCCTTGTCCGCTTCACCATCGAGACGCTGGCGCTCCGTTTCGGGCAGGAGCGCCTTCGTCCGCCGAACGGCCGCCACGAATGGCCGAGCGCGGCCATGGCGCTTGTCCATGCTGGGGAGGGCAGCCTCTCTTGCGCGAATTTCGCCGATTGCGACCTGATCCTGCTGGAAGATGAGAGCGACGAGGCGCATGTCTATGGCGTGAAACACACCTCGCGCGAGGCGCGCGCCGTGAGCCGCACCGCGGAACTGATCGATGCGCTCGCGCCTGGCGAACGGCCTTTCGACAATGCTGCAATCATGGAATATCTGCGTGACAATCGCCGCCGTCAGAATACGCATGACGGTTACTGGATTCTCGGGATCGATCCGGAAGCCGCCGCGCATATGCGTCATTGGGAAATTCCGCTCACGCGCCCCGTAACCGGCCTTCTCTTCAGCGACGGTTTCGGCTCCGTCGTCTTCGACTATCACCGCTTCGATCCTGCGACGCTCGTGCGCCGGGCGGCGCTCGGCGGACTTTCCTCCATCGTTGCGGAGGTCCGTCAGATCGAGGCGGTGGAAGACCCGGACTGCCTTTCCTGCCCGCGTTTCAAGCGCCATGACGATGCCACGGCGGTGCTCTTTCGCGTCGAATGAGGCGCTGCTTTGCAGGGTGCCCCGGCGGCAAACTCGGAGCGCAATTTTTCCCTTTCATTTCAGTGAGTTATCTCCGCTGTTCCGGCGTGTTTGAAGTTGCCGTGGCGGGGCGGGAATGCTAATCTTTCGAGCAATAAACGAGAGGGATTCGGCGCTTGCTGGATGACCTCTTTTTCGTTCCTTCAGGACGGTGTGCGTCCGGCTCAAAAAGCCGGGGCGGCAGCCCTCCGCAACGCCAGAAAAACACTTGTCCGATACGCAAGACAGCGACATTCCGGGTGATGAGCCGGGCCCGGGCGACGATACCGGCATGGGCGAGGGCCTGAACGGTTCGGGTGGTACGCCGCCCGGCGGTACAGGCGGTTCTTCCGCTGGCGGTCCGCCGCCGGAGCGTGACGTCGCCCCCATTTCCATCGAAGAGGAGATGCGCAGCTCCTATCTCGATTACGCGATGAGCGTGATCGTCAGCCGCGCGCTGCCCGATGCGCGTGACGGGCTGAAACCCGTCCATCGCCGCATCCTCTTCTCGATGAACGAGAACGGCTACGACTGGAACAAGCCCTATCGTAAATCCGCCCGCGTGGTCGGCGATGTCATCGGTAAGTATCACCCGCATGGCGACCAGTCGATTTACGACGCGCTGGTGCGCATGGCGCAGAGTTTCTCTATGCGCCTGCCGCTGCTGGACGGGCAGGGCAATTTCGGTTCGGTCGATGGCGATCCGCCCGCGGCAATGCGTTACACCGAAGTGCGCATGGCCAAGTCCGCGCATTCGCTGCTGAACGACATCGACAAGAACACGATTGACTTCAAGGACAATTACGACGGCACCGAAAGGGAGCCTGTCGTTCTCCCGGCCGAGTTGCCCAACCTTTTGGTCAATGGCGCCAACGGCATCGCCGTTGGCATGGCGACCAATATCCCGCCGCATAATCTCGGCGAGGTGATCGACGCCTGTATCGCACTCATCAACAACCCGGACATCTCGATCGACGAGCTGATCGAATATGTGCCGGCGCCCGATTTTCCCACCGGCGGCATCATGCTCGGCCGTCAGGGCGCGCGCTCCGCCTATCACACCGGCAAGGGCTCGGTCGTGGTGCGTGGCCGTGTCGAGATCGAGGAAGTCCGCAAGGACCGCCAGGCTCTGGTCATCACCGAAATTCCCTATCAGGTGAACAAGGCCTCGATGGTCGAGAAGATTGCCGACCTCGTGCGCGAAAAGCGCATCGAGGGCATTGGCGATCTGCGCGATGAGTCCGACCGTAACGGCATGCGCGTCGTGGTCGAGCTTCGCCGCGATGCCGTGCCCGATGTCGTGCTGAACCAGCTCTATCGCTTCTCGCCGCTCCAGCAGAGTTTCGGCTGCAACATGCTCGCGCTCGATCATGGCCGGCCGGAGCTGATGAACCTCAAGCAGTTCCTCGAGATCTTCGTCCGCTTCCGCGAGGATGTGATTTCGCGGCGCACGAAGTTCGAGCTGAACAAGGCGCGTGATCGTGCACATGTATTGGTCGGTCTCGCCATCGCCGTTGCCAATATCGACGAAGTCATCAAGCTTATCCGCACCGCGCCGGACCCGGCGACGGCGCGCGAAAGCCTGATGGCGCGCAACTGGCCTGCACGCGACATCGCGCCGCTCATCGCGCTTATCGACGATCCGCGTCACGGTCTCTCTGAAGACGGCACGATCCGCATGTCCGAAGAGCAGGCGAGGGCGATCCTCGAACTGCGCCTCCAGCGCCTCACCGCGCTTGGCCGCGACGAAATCGGCGACGAACTGAAAGGCCTCGGCGAAAAGATCGAGGACTATCTGAACATCCTGCGGTCGCGCGAACGTGTGCTCGATATCATGCGCGAGGAGCTGACCTCGGTCCGGAATGAGTTCGCGACGCCGCGCCGCACGGAACTGGCCGACTCCGAAACCGATTTCGAAGATGAAGACCTGATCCAGCGCGAGGACATGGTCGTCACGGTCAGCCACCAGGGCTATATCAAGCGTGTGCCGCTCTCGACCTACCGCGCGCAGCGCCGCGGCGGCAAGGGCCGCTCCGGCATGTCCACCAAGGATGAGGATTTCGTCACCCGTCTCTTCGTGGCGAACACGCACACGCCGATGCTTTTCTTCTCGTCCATCGGCATGGTTTACAAGCTCAAGGTCTGGCGACTGCCGCAATCGACGCCACAGGCACGCGGCAAGGCGATGATCAATATCCTCCCGCTCCAGCAGGGCGAATATATCACCACCGTCATGCCTTTGCCGGAGGACGAGGAAAGCTGGGACAGCCTCCACGTCGTGTTCGCGACGAAGAGCGGCAATGTCCGGCGTAACAAGCTGTCCGATTTCGTGCAGATCAATCGCAACGGCAAGATCGCCATGAAGTTCGAGGGCGCTGACGAAGGCGACAGCATCATCGGCGTCCAGATATGCACAGAGGATGACGATGTGCTGCTGACCACGGCGGACGGGCGCTGTGTGCGTTTCCCGGTGACGGAAGTGCGCGTCTTTTCCGGCCGCTCGTCGACCGGTGTTCGCGGCATTCGTCTCGGCGAGGACGACACGCTGATCGGCATGAGCATCATGCGCCATGTCGATGTCACGCCCGCTGAAGCGCGCGCCTATCTGAAGCAGGCCGCCGCCATGCGCCGTGCCGCTTCGGGCGAGACGGAGGAGCTGGAGGCGGAAGCCGTCGAGGCTGACGACGACACCGAAGATGCGGGCGACGAGCTCGCTCTTTCGCCCGAGCGTTACGCCGAGCTTGGCGCAAGAGAGCAACTCGTTCTCACCGTCAGCGAAAAGGGCTTCGGCAAGCGGTCTTCGTCCTATGATTACCGGACCTCCGGGCGCGGCGGCAAAGGCATCATCGCGATGGCCGTCACCAAGCGGAACGGCAAGCTGGTGGCCTCCTTCCCCGTGGAAGTGCAGGACCAGATCATGCTGGTGACCGATGCGGGCCAGCTCATTCGCTGCCCGGTGGACGATGTTCGCGCCGCTGGCCGCGCGACGCAGGGCGTCACCATCTTCCGCACGGCGGCCGATGAACGTGTGGTCTCCGTCGAGCGCGTCGAGGAGACGGGCGAGAACGGCTCGGAAGAAGAATAGGAGAGGGCATGGCGCGCGTCGGTCTTTATCCCGGCACTTTCGATCCGATGACGAACGGGCATCTCGATGTCATTCGCCGGGCCTTGAAGCTCGTCGATCACCTCGTCGTCGCCATTGGCGTCAATGCCACCAAGCAGCCGCTTATCACGCTTGAGGAACGCTTCGCACTTATCGAGGCGGAGGCAGGGCCGGTCGCGAAAGAGATCGGATCGAAGATTTCGACAGCCTCCTTCTCCGGCCTTGTCGTCAACGCCGCCGACGAACACGGCGCGAATGTCATCATTCGCGGATTGCGGGGCGCCGTCGATTTCGAATACGAAACCCAGATGGTCGGCATGAACCGCGTCATGAACCCGCATGTCGAAACCGTCTTTCTTGCTGCCTCGCCGGAGACGCAGTTCATTTCCTCGACGCTGGTCCGTCAGATCGCGTCCATGGGCGGCGATATCACGCCCTTCGTCCCGCCGCTGGTGAAGGCGAAAGTGCTCGCGGCTGTGGCCGCGAAGAAAAAATGAGAGGCTTGGGGCCTTATCGACAGGAGTATTTCATGCGTGGACTGATGGCGGCTTTCGTCGCTCTTTTCGCCCTTGCCGGGCTTTCGGGCAAGGCGCTTGCGCTCGACCCGGAAAACACGATCTATCTCGATCTCAAGGATGGCCGCGTCGTCATCGAGCTTCTGCCCGAGATTGCGCCAGCTCATGCCGAGCGTATCAAGAAGCTGGCGCGCGAGGGGTTTTATGACGGCATCGTCTTCCATCGCGTGATCCCCGGTTTCATGGCGCAGACGGGCGATCCCACGGGCACCGGCATGGGCGGTTCCTTCGAGCCGGACCTGAAGGCCGAGTTCACGGACAAGGAAAGCTTCACGCGCGGCGCCGTCGGCATGGCCCGCTCGCAGAGCCCCGATAGCGCGAACAGCCAGTTCTTCATCTGCACGGACGATGCGAGCTTCCTCGATGAGAACTACACGCTGTTTGGCCGCGTGGTCGAGGGAATGGATTATGTCGACAACATCGCCCAGGGCGAGCCGCCTGCCAATCCCGACAAGATCGTGAAGATGCAGGTCGCGGCGGACGCGAATTAAACGAACAGGACCGGAAATTACATGACCGATATCAAGGATCCCGAAAACACGCTCATTCTCGAAATTCCCCACGGGGAAGTCGTGATCGAGATGCGCCCCGATCTCGCGCCAAAACATGTCGCGCGGATCAAGGAACTGGCCCGCGAAGGCTTTTATGACGGCGTGGCCTTCCACCGCGTCATCGACGGTTTCATGGCGCAGGGCGGCGATCCGACGGGTACGGGTGCGGGCGGCTCCGGCAAGAAGCTCCCGGCCGAGTTCTCCGCCGAGCCGCATGTGCGCGGTGTCTGCTCGATGGCCCGCACGCAAGATCCGAACAGCGCCGACAGCCAGTTCTTCATCGTTTTCGGCGATGCCAGCTTCCTCGACCGGCAATATACGGTCTGGGGCAAGGTGATCTCCGGCATGGATGCTGTGGACAAGATCAAGCGCGGAGAGCCCGTGCGCGAGCCCGACCGTATCGTCAAGGCGCGCGTCGCGGCTGACGCGGCGTAGGACGGGATTTAGAACCACCAAAGCGTCATGGCCCGGCTTGTCCGGGCCATGATGTTTATTAGGGGTAAGCGCAAAACCATGCGCGTTTCCGATTTCGATTTCGAGCTGCCGGAAGAGCTGATTGCGCTCCGGCCCGCGCGGCCGCGCGATGCGGCGCGCCTGCTCGTCATCGGTCCGGCGCAAAACGCGCTCGAAGACCGGACCATCGGCGATCTCCCGTCCTTCCTGCGCGCGGGCGATCTTCTTGTCTTCAACGATACGAAGGTCATCCCGGCGCGCCTCTTCGGGACAAGAACGCGCGGCGAGGCGTCCGCGAAAATCGAGGTCATGCTCCATCGCCGCGTCAGCGCGGATGAGTGGCGTGCCTTCCTGCGTCCTGCGAAGAAGCTTAATACCGGTGAGATAATCTCCTTTCCCGGCGGGCTTTCCGCCACCGTCGAGGAAAAGGCGGAAGGCGGCGAGGCGGGACTTCGCTTCTCGCTCTCCGGTCCGGCGCTCGATGCGGCCATTGCGTCCGCGGGCGAAATGCCGCTGCCGCCCTATATCGCGAGGCGGCGTGCGCCCGACGAAGAAGACCTTGCCGATTACCAGACGCTTCATGCGGCAGAGCCCGGCGCTGTCGCCGCGCCCACGGCGGGGCTCCATTTCACACCCGAACTCATGGCGGCGCTCGAAGCGCGCGGCGTCTCCACCGTCCGTCTCACGCTTCATGTCGGCGCGGGCACCTTCCTTCCCGTTACGGCGGAAGATACGGATACCCACAAGATGCATGCCGAGTGGGGCGAGATATCGGAGGCGGAAGCCGCCGCCATCAACGAAGCGCGCGCAAGGGGCGGGCGCATCGTCGCCGTCGGCACCACATCGCTGCGCCTTCTTGAAAGCGCCGCCGACGCGAAAGGTGTGGTACATCCCTTCGCCAGAGAAACCGACATCTTCATCACGCCGGGCTATCGCTTCCGCGCGACGGACATTCTGATGACCAATTTCCATCTGCCGCGTTCGACGCTGTTCATGCTCGTTTCCGCGCTCCGCTCGACGGAGGAGATGAAGCGCGCTTATGCCCATGCGGTCGCGTCGAAATACCGCTTCTATTCCTATGGCGACGCCTGCCTGATATACGGCGGCACATGAGCAAGTTCACCTTCACCCTCGCCGCCACCGATGGCCGAGCGCGCACCGGCGTCATCTCGACGCCGCGCGGCGAGATCCGTACGCCTGCCTTTATGCCGGTCGGCACGGCGGCGACCGTCAAGGCCATGTATCCCGAGCAGGTGCGCTCGACGGGCGCCGATATCGTGCTCGGCAATACCTACCACCTGATGCTTCGCCCCGGCGCGGAGGAGGTGGCGGCGCTGGGCGGTCTCCACAAGTTCATGAACTGGCCGCATCCGATCCTGACGGACAGCGGCGGCTTTCAGGTCATGTCGCTCTCCAAGCTCCGCAAGATGACGGAGGAGGGAGTCACCTTCCAGTCACATATCGACGGCTCGCGCCACATGCTCTCGCCGGAGCGCAGCATCGAAATCCAGTGCCTGCTTGGCTCCGACATCCAGATGCAGCTCGACGAGTGCACGCCTTTCCCGGCAACGGAGGCGGAAGCCAAAAGCTCGATGGATTTGTCGCTTCGCTGGGCGCAGCGCTCCAAAGATGCCTTCGAGGCGCAGCCTCACCGCAAGGAGGGCATGGCGCTCTTCGGCATCGTGCAGGGCAGCACCTATGAACCCTTGCGCCATGCGTCCGCCGCCGGGCTTCGCGAGATCGGTTTCAATGGCTACTCCATCGGCGGCCTCGCGGTCGGCGAGGGGCAGGCGGAAATGCTTCGCGTCCTCGATTTCACGACGCCCGCCCTGCCGGAGGACCGCCCACGCTACCTCATGGGCGTCGGCACACCGGACGATCTTGTGGAATCGGTGGCGCTCGGCGTCGACATGTTCGACTGCGTGATGCCGACCCGGAATGGCCGCCACGGCCTTGCCTTCACGCGCCGGGGCAAGGTGAACCTCAAGAATGCGCGCCATGCGGCAGACCCGCGCCCGCTGGACGAGGAAAGCCTGTGTCCCGCCGCGCGCGACTATTCGCGTGCCTATCTCCACCATCTCGTGAAATCGGAGGAGATGCTGGGTTCCATGCTGGTGAGCTGGATCAACATCCACTATTACCAGACGCTCATGGCCGGTATGCGCGCCGCCATCGCCGAGGGCCGTTTCGAGGCATTCCGGGCGGATTTCAAGCGCGATCAGGCGGCGGGCGACATCGCCCCGCGTTAAAGCAGGCGCAGCCCAATCCCGGTGTTGACCGCATGGGAAGCGCCGCTTAAGTTCCGCCCAGCTTTTCGAGAGGCGAGCCTGTTTCGCTTCACCGGCCCAGCCGATCGAAAGCCAATCGATACGGTGAGAGCCGGTAGCTCAGCTGGTAGAGCATTCGACTTTTAATCGAATGGTCGTGGGTTCGAGTCCCACCCGGCTCACCATCCCCTGCATCTTCGCGTCGCCGCTCAGGCGGTCGCGGTCTTGTTCGTGCTCCAGCCTCGCGCGGGCGCGAAATCGTATTTTTCGATCAGCCGCCGCGTATCGTCAGCGAGGTCTTCGCGCCATGTCGCGGCCTCGTCTTCGCTCATGAAGCGCCGTTCCGTCCGCCGCGTGTTCTGCGGGGGCACAGCCTTGAGCTTGATCGGATCGAGACCGAAGAAATCCAGCACGCGCGCGGCTACCGCGACAGGCTCACGGCAGAGTTCGTCGAAGTCGAGCAGCAGCATGCCGGGCAGCAGCCCCGCGGCCTCATAGGCTTCGATCTGGCTTGCGTAGCACGACGTGTCGCGGAGCATCGCGACGTCGTATTTCCCGTTCCATTCGCCCCGCGCGACCTTGTGCGCGATGTGGCTTTCGATGCGGTCCACGGGATCGCGCATGATGTAGACGATGCGCTTCTCGCCCGGCAGTCCGGCAATGCGGCGCGGCGCGCTCGGCCAGCGTTTCGTCTTGCTGTAGCTCGTCGAGCCGTCCAGCGTCCAGACATGACGGGTCTTGTCGAGCTTCGGAAAGATCGCCTCATAGTCCGCCGCCGTCGCCGCTCCCGGCTTGTGGAAGAAGTCCGGTTCCTTCTTCGCCGAAACCGTAATCGCGGGGTGCTGTTCCAGCAGCGTATGCAGCGTCGTGGTGCCGCATTTCATCGCGCCGATGATGAAGGCATATCCGCGAAAGGAAGTGTCGGTCATTGGCAGAGGCATCCGGCAGCTGAGCAAGACCGCAGCCTAACGGCGGCCGCCTGCATCGGCAAGGCAACCGGCCCTTGTTCCTGCCTTTGTTGCATTCGTGCCGCTCAGGCCAATGTCTTTTCAAGAGTTTCACGGACTGCACGGGCGTTTTGTGCTTCCGCCATATGCTCAAGTGCGAACGCCAGCCTTTCCCGCACGTGCAGATAGGGCAGGGCGTGATGTGTGCCTTCGGGCATGGTTTTCAACATTTTCTCGCAGCGCACCCAGGCATCTTCCGGTCTTTCCGCTTTTTCAAGCGCCTCGACGACAGAGAGGCGAAAATAGAAACGGCGCCAGTCGGGCAGTGTTTTTGCTTCCAGGTCGATCAGTCTGATGTCTGCGGGCCGAATACGTTTTTGTCCTGCAAGCAGATGAAAGCGGAGAAGACTGATGCCGGGGCCGGGCGTGCAGACCTCGGTAAAGGCGAGCACTTGCGAACGCTTCATGCTTCCGAGAAAAAGATTGAGAATGGTGTTCACCGGAAACAGGGGGCCGAGCCGGGCGTCGGCAAGTTCTTCGATAAGCTGACGGCCCGCTTTTTGCGGCACCGGCTCCCGGCGTATAAGCGCTCCTACTGCATCGACACCGCGGCTTTGCGACGATGTCAGCTCGGCCTTGTTTCTGTTGTTTCCGAAAATTTCGGCCAGCAGCGCATCGTCGGTGAAAAGACCGGCTTTTCGCAGCGCCTGAAACAGCCGCATCGTATGGAAAACATAGCTGCCGCGCCGCCGAAGCATCGCCTCGGGGTTGGGGCGGTCGAGATGCGATATCCAGCGTTCGATCTCAGCGGTGCGTTTGCGCGCAGGTATTCCCGTTCGCGCGGCGCCGTGAAAGGAGAGGGCGGTGATGCGCTGCAGGTTTGTCCACCGGATGTTTCTGTTTTCGGCAAACCCTTTCAGCATGCTGCTGACGGCGCGTCTGTCCGGCGTGTTTTCCCAGTTGGCCCGGTTCGAGAAGTAGCCCGATTTGCGATGCGCGATATGGGTGTCAAAGACGTTCTTGTATTTATCGTCTGCCAGCATACGCCGTAAAGCAGGGTGGCTGGCGTCTTCGAGGCTGAGCGCAATGCGGCCATCGGTCTGTATCGAGGCGGGCGGTGTACAGACGAAATCCGCCTCGTCGAGCGCGGGCCCCAGTGTTTCGACATGCCAGGGCAGCAGAAGGTCGTCATCGTCATTGTAGAAAATCCGGTCCGAGCGCGCCTCTTCCAGGGTGCGATGCATGTTGATCGCGCCGCGCCGCGGGGCTTTTGGAAAGTCGAGGAAGCGCACCCGCGCGTCCCGCTCCGCAAAACCGGATGCGATCTCGCGAACATCGTCCGTGACGCCATCGCCGCAGATCAGCACTTCGATATTCTCGACGCTTTGTCCGAGTGCGGATCGCAGTGAAGCGGCAAGCGTGCTCGCCCGGTCATGCGTCGGGATCAGGATGCTGGCATAGGGGGTCATCTGGCCGCCGGACCCGGATTGCAAATCTTCATCTGAAAAGCGTGTGTCCCGGATAAAGCTCCTCAAGCGAGGGAAGCGCGGCATCGGTGCGGGAGAGGACCGGTTCCTTGTCCGGCCAATCGGCATTGAGGGTGGGATCGTTCCAGATTATGCCCTTGCGGCCTTCCGGGCTGAACTCGGCGGAAACATCGTTGATATAGTCCGTCTCCGTGAAGCAGTAGAATGCATTGGCGAGGCCCCGGCTCACGAAAAGCCGGGCATGTTCGCCCGGCGCATCGCCGAGCAGAATGCTCTCGGTCTTTCCGAATGTCGGACTGTCGGGCCTCGGGTCCGCAATGACGCACAGCGCCGTACCGCGCACCACATAGATCAGCTTGTCCCAGGGCTCCATGTGAAAGCCGCGGAGCACCCGTTCACGCGAGCGCGAATGATTCCCCTGGTTGAGCTGTGGTGGCCGCCCCAATGCTTCCGTGAGTTCGCCGGTTTGATAGCTTTGTTTGAAGAAGCCCCTGTCGTCCTCGAAGAGCGGCCAGCGGACGATCAGAAAGCCTTGTATCGGCGTTTGTTGCACAGGCATTGTGTGGAGCTGACTTTGATATTTCGCTTTTCAAGTTAACTCAACGGACGACTGCCTCCAATCTCTAATCTTTGCGTCGTTTCTTCCAAACGGAAAGCCGGATTCCGTGTCCAGTTGTTCGCTGCCGGCAAGAGCCATCTCCGGCTGCTTGTGCAGAGGAAGCAGCGTCACCGCGACGATGAAGCTCGCAAGCGCTGCGAGCAGCAGGAAGAACGCCCGGGCGCGGCTGCGCGATGCTGCTTCATTGTGTTTCCTGACGGAGCGTATGGCATCGAGGAAGAAGCTGGCCTCGTCGCTGTCGCGTAGTTGCGCTTCCACGCTTTGCGGACCTTCGCCGAGGAAGGTGCGCTCCACCCGGCCGAGATAGAACATGGCCGTGAAGATCAGCAGGATCGAGCCGAGGCTGAGTAGCAGGGCGGCAAACGTCGCGGGCTCGTGCCAGCGGGAAATATCCAGCTCCTGCGCAAAGGAGACATAACCGAAAATCAGGAAGGAGATGATGGTGACGGGGACCGCGAGCTGCGAGCGAATTGTCTGACTTTGTTCGCGTTCGCTCAGATAGAGATCCTTGAGGTTCTCCGGGCTGAGCCTCGCGATATCGACGCTCCCCTCGTTCATCGTTCCTGTCTCCTTGCTTTCTTCAAACACCTGTCCGCCTTGCCGCCTTTGGCAGATTGCCATTGCAGCTTTTCATTACGGCTCATCATGAATTTCCGGCATCAACACGCAGAAGGGCTTGCGGTTCCGTTCTGTCCGATGGAGCATCCCCTGCCGCAAATCATGAGTGCGCCGGAAAGGCGTTGCACCAGGGGAGAGACAATGACGATTTCGCTCTATGACATTAGCGTCCCGAACTATCTGCAGGGCCTTGCAGGCGTTTCCGGGTTCCTCAAAAAGGGCGCTGCCTTCTGCGAGGAAAAGGGGATCGATCCGAACGAGATTGTCGGTGCTCGTGTCATCGAGGACATGCTGCCCATGAGCTTCCAGATTGCCTCTGTCGCGCATCACTCCACGGGCACCATCGAGGGCATCCAGCGGGGTGAATTTGTACCGCCGAAAGACCCGGGCACCTGGAGCTATACAGACCTGCAAAAGGTCGTCGAGGAGGCACGAGAGAAGCTGACGCAGGTGAAGCCGGAAACGGTCAATGCCTGTCTGGGCAAGGACATGATCTTCAGCCTCGGCAAGCACAAGCTTCCTTTCACCGCCGAGGACTTCGTGCTTTCCTTCTCGCTGCCGAATTTCTATTTCCACGCCACTACGGCCTATGACATTCTCCGCGCTCGGGGCGTCCCGCTCGGCAAGGTGGATTTCCTCGGTCAGATGCGCATGAAGATGTAAAGATCGCAGACCATGCCTGCACATCCGGCCAATCTTGCGCCGCCTTATGAGGGCGGGTGCTCTTGTGGAGCGGTGCGCTTTCGCATCGAGGCGCCGCCCGTCGGGGTGCGCATCTGCCATTGCCGCATCTGCCAGCAAGCGATGGCTTCGCCTTTCATCGTGCAGGCGAGCTTTCCGAGGCCTTCCGTCACGGTAACGGGCGAGACCTCTGTCTGGCAGTCTTCGCCGCGTCTCAAGCGGCATTTCTGCCCGCGCTGCGGTACACGTGTGACCATCGAACCGGCGGATGGCGACCGCCTCGCCTTTCCGCTGGCGACCTTCGACGATCCGGCGGCGCTTCGTCCAGAAATGCATATCTGGACGACGTCGCGTATCCCGTGGCTCAGGCTCGATGACGGGCTGCCTCAGTATCCAGAGGCATCGCCCGAACCCTACCGGATGCCATGAATTCTACGGGCGCAGCGTTTTCACGCCGCGCCCGTTTCATTTATCGCTTGTGCTCGATGGCGAGCACCTTCAGCGAGCGCATGTCGCCATAGCGCGTGCTCCACGAAATCGTGTTGCCCGCCTTCATGCCGAGCAGGGCAACGCCCACCGGCGAGGCGAGCGATACGAACCCGTGTTCGGCCACTGCGCCCGCCGGATAGACAAGCGTCAGCCGTTCGGCGCGCCCCTTCATCCCGAAGATGAATTCGACCGTCGAGCCGACGGTCACGATGTCACCGGGCATCCGCGCGAGAGACATCAGTTTTGCGCGGTCGAGTTCGCGTTCGAGGAAGTGACCCACCTCTGGAATGGCATGGGCGAGCTGTTCGGCGACTGTTGAAAGTTCCTCGAACTGCTCCTCCGCCACGATGATGGGCGGGAGGCTGGTGGCGGCGATTGCCGCCTGTTCTATCGCCGCCATCACGCTGCCTCCGGTCCGTTGTCGTCCGGCCCATCCGGCATCCGGGCGCGGGCTTCCGCTTCCGGCTGGTGTTCGACCGAGGCAATCGCGATGCGGAGTTTGCCGCCATCGAAGGTTTCGGCTTCCACCAATTCGCCGGGCTTGCGCCCGAGGAGCGCCAGGCCCACCGGCGTCAGGACGCTCACATACTGTCCGTTCGGCACATGCTGGCGGCCAAGCGTCAGGAGCCGCCGTTCGAGGCGGTCCCCATCCACGCGGTAGCGCACCGTCGTGCCAAGCGTGATGACGTCCTCGGGAATTTCGGCCGAAGGCACAACTCTGGCTTCGGTCAGCAGCGCCGCGATGCGGGGCCGCATGGGGCTCAGCATGTCGAGCTCCTCGAAGGCGGCTACCTCCAGCCGGCCATAATCGTGAAGGCCCAGCTGGGGCCGATTGCCGCCGCCGGGCGCCGTGGCCGGAGCCGGGGCAGGGTGAAGGGAACGCAGGCGCGTGGCGCCGTTGTCGCGCATGGACATTGCGGGATCCTCATTGCGGCAGAACCTTGGGCCTGCCGTCAGATTTTCAGGGAATGGAGTGAGGCTTTACCCCGGACTTCGCGCGCAAGGGAGCGGCGTCGGCCCGGGGTCAATGTCCCGCGAGCAACGTACCCGGCGTCAGGAAGTGGCGTACAATCGAGCTTCGCATGGAAGAGAGCTTAGCCTTTGGGCATCTTTTGTCAAAGGCGCGGAAAGCCGCAGTCTCCAGGCCGAATTCCATTTCGGCATTGTCGTGGAATGGCGACACACCGGAGCAAATTTCGGTCTGTCATCATTCAATGAAGGACAAAATGATACACAATTGTTAACGCTGAGGGGCTAGCCTCCCTTGCGAAATGTCGGAACGGCAGGACAACCGGATGACACGACACAAAGAGGAAATAGGCCAGACCCTTCGCGATGCCCGTCAGGCTGCGGGGCTGACCCTCAAGGACATAGCCGACGCGATCCGCGTCAGGCCGATCTATCTTCAGGCGATAGAGGCGGGGCAGTTCGAGCTCCTGCCTGCGCTGCCGCAGACGGTCGGTTTCACGCGTGCCTATGCAAAGTATCTCGATGTGGATGTCGACCAGCCGCTCTCGCGCCTCGGCGAAGAAGTGCACGAGACGATCGAGCGGGCCGATTATTCCGAACCGGAAATTCCGTGGACCAACGTGTCGGGAAAGCGCGTTGCCTGGGTTGGCGGCGGCATCGTTCTCGGCCTTCTATTCGCAGCTTCTCTGATCGTCGACGTCGATACGCCGTCCGGCGATATTGCGGTCGCCTCAATGGATGCGAGGCCGGTGGCGCAGGCCGCGCCGGCAAGGGGCAACGAGATACTTCCAACGATGCATGTGAGAAATGCGAAGCCTGAACTGACAGACATGACCTCCCGCGTCCGGGCGGACGGGGCTGCCGCCGCCACTGTCCAGCAGGCCTCCTTTGCTCCGGCGACCGGCGCTGTGCGCGGGGGTGGTGTTTCGGTGACATCCGAAAACCCGTCCGTGTCGGGAGTATCCGGGGCGGACTCGCCTGTGGAGACTGCAACCGTTTCGGCGCCTGCAAGCGCCATATCCGACGCAGAAGAAACCGGGGACAATATTTCTTCCTTGGGCGATCCGCATTTTGCGACCGGCAGCGTCTATATCCGCTCGAAGCCCGATAATGGGGGACAAGCCGTCGGCGTCCTCAATTCATGCGAGCGCGTTGCGCTTCTCGCTCATGACAGCACGGATTACTGGCGCGAGGTGAAGCGAGAGGACGGGACGGGCGGTTGGGTCTTCCGCGACTATGTCAGCGGCGAGCGTCCCGCGAGCTGTTCCTGATTTTTGGATGGCTGCCGACGGGCGGTCACTTGTCCTCGCTCCGGGGACAAGTCCGTCTTCTTTGACGGTTTTGTGACGTTACCGTGACAGTGAAATCCGGGTGCGGAACGATGGCGGTTTTCCGCCACCTCCGAATTGTGACGGTTACTCCGTCACGTCGACAAAGCGGTCCGTGTCCGGATTGTAGATCGACAGGAGGCCTGTGCCGATGCCGTAGAACCAGCCATGTAGCCGGAGTTCGCCACGGTTTTCGCGTTCTTCGATGAAGGGGAAGGTGCGCAGGCGGTCGAGTGATGCGACCACGGCGCGTTGTTCCATCAGCCTCAGCGCCGCGTGCCGTTCCAGATCGCCATGTTTATCAGTGACTTGCTCCGCGATGTCTTCGGCGAGCGAGATCCAGTGGGGGACAAAGTCGCCGGGCGGCGGATTGCCTTTCGCGCCCTCATAGAGCGCCTCGATACCGCCGCAGCCAGCATGGCCCATCACGATTACATCCTTGATTTCCAAGGATTTTACGCCGAATTCCAGGGCCGCGCTGGTGCCGTGGTAGTGGCTGTCGGGCTCATAGGGCGGCACCAGATTGGCTACGTTGCGCACCACGAAAAGCTCGCCGGGGTCGGACTGGAACACCATGGCGGGGTCCGTGCGGCTGTCGCAACAGGCGATGACGAGGGCCTTGGGCTGCTGCCGCTTTGCCGCAAGTGCCTGATATCGCTCCTCATTCTGGCGATATTGGCCCTGGCGGAAGGCGCGGTATCCGGCGATCAGGCTGTCGATGGCTTTGTCCATATCCGTCCGTCCCCGTCTGTCTCTCGTTAGGCTGCTGGTGGCTTACATACACAAGCTCCGCCTCTGGCGGAAGCGGCTCTTTGCAAGGTATGGAGGCACTTTTCTGGAACTTTCCTGCTTAAATCGTCGTCACTTGCCTCAAATTTAGCCGCGGTTATCCTGCGTCTCTTTCCCTTTACGCTGGTGCTTCAATGCACTGGAAAAGGCCCGAAATCTGCATAGAGTCTGCGAAGGGCGCGCGAGGGGCCGCGCTGGATGATTTGGATGGGGAACGATATGCCGGTTGCTGAACTCCTTGGGAATATGTCCCTGGAGACCCTGATTTCCATTGGCGGGCTGATCTTTCTGGTTGTGGTTCTCACTGCGTTGCAAGTCAGCAGCCGCAGGAATCAGCGGGAAATGGAGCAAGCACGGACAGAGCGTGAGATGAGAGAGCGCATCGACGCGTTAATGGGAAAGCTTGACGGGGGGAGCAGGAGCATCTCCTCCGCACGGCTCCGGCCAATCCGGCGTACTGCGGACAGATATGTGCCAGCGGCGCGTTGCGGCAAGCCTTTCGGACGCGAAAACGGGTACTCCCGCCGCTAGGTTTTTGCTTTATTCGGGGCGCAGGCTTCGTCATTTGTACGCAGTTCGGACTTGCATTGACCGTCACGGGAGATTAAATCACAACCCGTGACGGGGTTAGTGTTTTAATCCCGATTTTTTCATGTGGTTTGTGACGGAAACGATATGCGTTTCCGGGCAGGAAGGCAGTCATGGATCGGCTCGATCAGCTCGAAAGCCAGAGCATTTTCATCTTTCGCGAAGCGTTCAACCGTATCGAGAACATCGCGATGCTCTGGTCGTTGGGCAAGGACTCCAACGTGATGATCTGGCTGGCGCGCAAGGCGTTTTTCGGACACGTGCCTTTTCCGGTCATGCACGTCGATACGGAAAAGAAGTTTCCGGAAATGTACGAATTCCGTGACCGCTATGCAGCGGAGTGGAACCTGAACTTCATTCGCGAACTCTGCCCCTCCATCGAGGAAATCGACGACACGCTGCCGCCGGCCGCCCGTTCCGCAGCGCGCAAGACCGCCGGTCTCAAAAAGGCGATCGAAAAGCACAAGTTCAATGCGCTCTTCGCGGGCATCCGGCGCGACGAAGAGGCAACCCGCGCCAAGGAGCGCGTTTTCAGCCCGCGCGGCGCGACCGGCCAATGGGACTTCAAGGATCAGCCGCCTGAATTCTGGGACCAGTTCAAGACCGACTTCCCGCCGGGAACGCATATCCGTGTGCATCCTTTGCTGCACTGGACCGAGATCGACATCTGGCTCTACACGCTGCGGGAGCAGATACCGACGATCCCGCTTTACTTCGCCCAGGACGGCAAGCGTTACCGTTCGCTCGGCGACAAGGACATCACCTCACCGGTCGCGAGCACAGCCACGACTATTGAGGAAATCATCGAGGAACTGCGGACGACCAGAATCTCCGAGCGTTCCGGACGCGCCATGGACCACGAGTCGGAAGATGCTTTCGAGCGTCTCCGTGCCGACGGCTATCTGTAAGGGAGTTCCGCATATGCCTGAAGCATCTGAAGCCAAGGTGAGGCTTGCCGCCGTGAACCAGAATCCCGCCTCTGCGCGTGATCTGCTGCGCATCGTCATCGTCGGCCATGTCGATCACGGTAAGTCCACGCTTGTCGGCCGTATGTTCCACGATACGGGCTCGCTGCCGGATGGCAAGTATGAGTCCATTAAAGCCATGTGCGAGCGTCGCGGTGTGCCTTTCGAGTGGGCCTTTCTCATGGACGCGCTTCAGGCGGAGCGCGATCAGGGCATCACCATCGACACCAGCCAGATCTGGTTCAAGACCGATGCGCGCGATTACACGATCATCGATGCGCCGGGTCACAAGGAATTTCTGAAGAACATGATCACGGGCGCGGCGCAGTCCGATGCGGCGCTCCTCATTATCGATGCTGCCGAAGGTGTGCGCGAGCAGTCGCGCCGTCATGGCTACCTGCTGCATCTTCTCGGCATTCGCCAGGTTGCGGTGGCGGTCAACAAGATGGACCTGATCGACTACGAGAAGGATCAATTCGATCTGATCGAACAGGAATATCGCGACTACCTTACTTCCATCGGCGTAACGCCCACCTTCGTCATTCCGGTTTCGGCGCGTCAGGGCGATTTCATCGTCAACGAGTCCGACAAGATGCCCTGGTACAAGGGGCCGACGGTCGTAAAAGCGCTCGACAGCTTCATGCCGAACGCATCGCCCATCGATCGCCCGCTGCGTCTTCCGGTGCAGGACATCTACAAATTCGACCACCGCCGCATCATCGCAGGCCGTATCGAGGAGGGCCGTTTCTCGGTCGGTGACGAAATCGTCTTCTCGCCGTCGAACAAGAAAGCCAAGGTCAAGTCGATCGAATACTGGTCGACCGTGCCCGGCAATCAGCCGCCAACAGAAGGCGTGGCGGGACAGTGCGTCGGCATCACGCTTGATGAGCAGATTTTCGTCGAGCGTGGCGAGCTGATCAGTCATGCTGAAAGCTCGCCCATCGAGACGGATGTGTTCCGCGCCCGGATTTTCTGGCTTGGTCATGAGCCCATGACCAAGGGCAAAAGCTACCGTATCAAGCTTGGTACGCTTGAGGCGCCGGTTACCGTTCAGTCGATTGAAAGCATCATCGACACGAGCGACCTTTCGAATGCGTCGTCCAACGCGGTCGAGCGCAATCAGGTTGCTGAAGTTGTGTTGCGCGCGCGCCGGATGCTGGCGCTTGACGAGTTCAACGAAGCGCCGAAAACCGGCCGGTTTGTCCTTATCGACAAATACGACATTGCCGGCGGCGGCATTATCTCGATGGAGGGTTATGCCGACCAGCGCGACCTCATCACCTCCCGCTCGACCAATATTACGCGCGTCGAGCACGGCGTGACTGCCGAGCAGCGTATCTTCCGAAATGGTCACAAGGGGGGCGTCCTCTGGTTCACGGGTCTCTCGGGGGCTGGCAAGTCGACCGTGGCTGTGGCGCTTGAGCAGAAGCTCTTCGAGAAGGGATATAATGTCTATGTGCTGGACGGGGATAATGTTCGCCACGGGCTCAATGCGAATCTGAGCTTTTCGCCGGAAGACCGCGCTGAAAATATTCGCCGGGTCGGCGAAGTGGCGGCACTGTTCGCTCGCGCGGGCGTCATCGTCATCACATCCTTCATCTCGCCTTATCGTTCGGACCGGGACCGTGCGCGTGAGGCGTCAGGCAAGGACTTCCACGAAATCTATGTGGATGCCGATGTCGCGACTTGCGAGGCGCGCGATCCGAAGGGGCTCTACAAGAAGGCCCGAGCAGGCGAAATCAAGGATTTCACGGGCATTTCTGCCCCCTATGAAGCGCCTGAAACGCCTGAAATGGTGGTCGACACGTCGTCGATGCCGGTAGATGAATCCGTTGCGATGCTCGTCAACTATGTGGAGACGAAATTCAAGGTATAAGCTCGCCTGTATTTCCATTCGGATAGGGTGAGCCATGAGCATTCTGGTAACTGGCGGCGCGGGCTATATAGGCAGCCATGCCGTCATCGACCTTCTCGGCGCGGGCGAGGAGGTCGTCGTTCTCGACAACCTCTCGACGGGGTTCGACTGGGCGGTTCAGGATGCTGCGACGCTCCATACCGGGGATATCGCCGACACGGATTTGCTCGACGGCATATTGCGAGATCATGCCGTCGAGGCGGTCATCCACTTTGCGGGCTCTATCGTCGTCCCGGAATCCGTCAGCGATCCGCTGAAATATTACCTGAACAACACGGCCAAATCGCGCACACTGATTGAGCGGTGCGTGGTGAACGGTATCCGTCATTTTATCTTTTCCTCGACTGCGGCCGTCTATGGAATGCTCGACGTTTCGCCCGCAACCGAAGACGCCGCCCTGAAGCCGATGTCGCCATATGGGCGCTCCAAGCTCATGACGGAATGGATGCTGCAGGACGTGGCCGCCGCTCACGACATGACCTATGCCGCGCTGCGCTACTTCAACGTAGCCGGTGCGGACCCGAAAGGCCGTGTCGGACAATCAACAGCAAACGCGACGCATCTCATCAAGGTTGCGTGTCAGACGGCCCTTGGCCAGAGGTCTCATATCGAGGTTTTCGGCGATGACTATCCGACGCCGGACGGTACCTGCATTCGCGACTATATTCATGTCAGCGATCTTGCCGCCGCTCATACCGCCGCGCTCCACTATCTTCGCAAGGGCGGAGACAGCCTTGTCGCCAATTGCGGCTATGGTCATGGCTTTTCTGTTCGCGATGTTCTGGAGGCCGTCGAGAGAGCAGCGGGCCATCCCTTTGAGGTCAGGCAGGCGCCTCGCCGCGCGGGCGATCCGGCATCCATCGTGTCGGACCCGAGCCTGGTCAAGAGGATGCTGGGCTGGCAGCCGGCTCATGACGACCTGGACAAGATCGTTGCCCATGCGCTGGCCTGGGAGAAGCGGCTCGGCGAGCGCAATCACTGAGATTTTCCTTAACCTCTTCCTGAATGAATCAGGGCAACATAGCGAAACATAAATTTATTTCCGGCGGCGGCGCCGGCGATGCACATTCCTGCGTGAAAATCATGCAACACGGAGACTGAACGAGGCCATGACGTCGAACGCCCTAAGCACCGTCATTCTGGCGGCGGGCAAAGGTACCCGCATGAAATCTCGTCTGCCGAAGGTGCTGCACGAAATTGCGGGCCGTCCGATGCTCGGGCACGTGCTCGCGAATACGCGCTTCGGGGGCGATACGCGTACGGTCCTGGTGGTCGGTCCGGATATGGACCGGGTTTCCGGGTATGCCTGCAGCGTACGACCCGATATCGCCGTTGTTGCTCAGCAGAAACAGCTTGGTACGGGCGACGCCGCCCGGACTGCCTTGCCGGTGCTTCACAGTTCGGACGGCGTTGTTTTGGTCGTCTTTGGCGATACGCCGCTTGTGCGTGCTGAAACACTCGAAAATATGGCCGATGCCTGCCGTAGAAGTGGAAGCATCGTTATCCTCGGTTTCGAAGCTGCCGACCCGACGGGTTATGGCCGTGTGTTACTCGAGGGCAATCAAGTGCGCCGGATCGTCGAGCACAAGGATGCGAGTGAGGGGGAGCGCCGCACCACCCTTTGCTTCGGCGGACCCATGGCGGTCCCCGCCGCGCAATTCGGCGAACTTCTCGAAGGGCTTGGCAATGATAATGCGCAGGGCGAGTATTACCTGACCGATCTCGTCGCACTTGGCCGGGACGCAGGTATCGACTGCATCTGCGTTACCTGTCCGGAAGCGGACATACAGGGCGTAAACAGCCGCGCCGATCTTGCATCTGCCGAGGCATCGCTGCAACGGCGCCTGCGGGGCGAGGCCATGGCCGAGGGCGTCACCTTCCTCGATCCCGAGACGGTTTATCTCAGCTTCGATACGAAACTCGGCAGGGATGTGACGGTCGGGCAAAATGTGGTTTTTGGTCCTGGCTGCGATATCGCGGATGGCGTCACGATCAAGGCATTCTCTCATCTCGAAGGCGCGACGGTTTCGGAGAGTGCGGAGATCGGCCCTTTCGCACGCATTCGGCCCGGCACTGAAATCGGCCGTAAAGCCAAGATCGGTAATTTCGTGGAGACCAAGAAAGCAAAGATCGAGGAGGGGGCGAAGGTCAGCCACCTCTCCTATATCGGCGATGCAAGGGTTGGGGCTGGAGCGAATATCGGTGCCGGCACGATCACCTGCAATTATGACGGTTACAACAAGTTCTTCACCGATATCGGAGCGGGTGCCTTTATCGGCTCCAATTCGTCGCTCGTTGCGCCAGTCAAGATTGGCGATGGCGCCTATGTTGGTTCCGGTAGTGTTGTAACGAAGGGTGTGGCCACCGATGCACTCGCTGTTGCGCGCGGGCGGCAAATGGAAAAGCCCGGCTGGGCGGCGGCATTTCGTGCAAAGAACGAAAGCATCAAGAAAGCATCCTCGGGCGACTGATCATGTGCGGTATTGTCGGAATCATCGGAACGGAGCCCGTTGCTCCAGTTATCCTCGAGGCGCTCAAGCGTCTTGAATATCGCGGCTATGACAGCGCAGGCATCGCTACGCTTTCGCATGGTGAAATCGAGCGCAGGCGTGCCGAAGGCAAACTTTTCAATCTGGAAAAGGCGCTCGAAGCTTCTCCGCTTGAGGGCACTATCGGCATTGGTCACACCCGTTGGGCTACACATGGTGCGCCGACGGAGCGCAACGCACATCCCCATGCGACGGATCGCGTGGCTATCGTTCACAACGGCATTATCGAGAACTTCCGGGAACTGCGGGAGCGGCTTGCAGCTGACGGTGCGGTTTTTGCGACGGAGACGGATAGCGAGGTCATCGCGCATCTCGTGACGCACTATCTCGATGCTGGATTGTCACCGCGCGTGGCGGCGGCGAAAGCAATCGCCGAACTTGAGGGTGCTTTCGCGCTCGGGATCATCTTCCGCGGCGAAGAAGAGCTCATGATCGGGGCACGGCGGGGCAGCCCGCTTGCCATCGGCTACGGTGTCGATGCGATGTATCTCGGTTCCGACGCATTCGCTCTTGCCCCGATGACGAACCGCGTCACCTTCCTGGAAGAAGGAGACAGGGTCGAGATCACGCGTAGCAGCGCGACGATACGCGACGCAGACGGACATGAGGTCAAACGCGCCGTCAAGATCACGGATGTTTCGGCAGCGCTTGTCGACAAGGGTAATCACCGGCACTTCATGGCGAAGGAAATCTTCGAACAGCCTGAGGTGATCGGCCACACATTGTCGGAGTATATCGACCCGCTGAACGACAAGTTGCGGAACATTGCATTGCCGGTAGACCTTGCGTCGGTGCCGCGCGTTACGATCATCGCTTGCGGAACCGCTTACTATGCGGGGCTTGTCGCCAAATACTGGTTCGAAAAATATGCCCGGGTATCCGTTGAGGTCGATATCGCCTCGGAGTTTCGCTACCGCGAAGCTGCACTTCCTGAAGGCGGGCTTGCCATCTTCATTTCGCAATCCGGCGAAACGGCGGATACGCTCGCGGCGCTCCAGTATTGCAAAGACCAGGGCCAGAAGATTCTCTCGGTCGTGAATGTGACCGAGTCCTCGATCGCGCGCGCTTCCGACGTGATCATGCCGACTTTCGCCGGACCGGAAATCGGCGTCGCTTCGACCAAGGCGTTCACCTGCCAGCTCACGACCCTTGCCATTCTTGCTGTCCGGACGGGGCTTGCGCGCGGTGCTATTGCGACGGCAGATGAGAGCCGCCTTGTGCGCACCCTGCTTGAGGTGCCGCGCCAAGTGGCGGAGGCGCTCGGAAGCGACGAACATATCCAGACATTGAGTGCCGATCTGGCCAAAGCACGGGATGTGCTCTATCTGGGCCGCGGGCATAACTATCCAATCGCACTTGAAGGCGCGCTGAAGCTCAAGGAAATTTCTTATATCCATGCGGAAGGCTATGCTGCGGGTGAGCTAAAGCACGGGCCCATCGCCCTTATCGACGAAGAAGTTCCGGTCGTCGTGATTTCCCCGGTCGATAGTCTGTTCGAGAAGACCATTTCGAACATGCAGGAAGTGATTGCGAGGGGCGGGCATGTTGTCCTCATCGCCGACAAGGAAGGTATCGCGAGGGCAGGCGAGGGGCTTTGGGCAACAATTGAGGTGCCTGCTGTCGATCCGCTTATCGCACCTATTGTCAATGCGATCCCGGTGCAACTTCTCGCCTATCACACGGCCGTCTCGAAGGGCACGGATGTTGATCAGCCGCGGAACCTGGCCAAATCGGTGACGGTCGAATAAGCGCGATTCGCGATTTTACGACCCATCATGATCGTCCAATGATCATGTAATCCTTTGATTTTATTTAACAAAATCCTCTCCGGCGCGGGTGTTTGTCAGCCCGTGATAGATTTTGATGTGTTTTATCGCTGTCGCCTTTCGAGGAGGGCCGGGTAATGCGGCGTCTAATCGAAGCAAACAGCTTGGGTCACATGTCGAGGAGATACGCGGCGACTGCAATGCTCGTTGCGGCTTTTGCCATTGCACTTCCAGCTGCACCGGCTCCCGTTCGCGCGGACAGTGCGGCGGCTGATGTGCAGGCACTGATGACAGCCGGTGTCGATTACATCGACCGTGGTCTTTATGATCAGGCAGCGATGAAATTTTCCAACGCTCTCGACAGTGGCGGCCTGACAGATGATGGACGCGCGATTGCCTATCATCATCGCGGCGTCGCGTTCCAGAAGATCGGACAGCAGAGTGCGGCAATCGAGGATTATACAGCGGCCATAGGCAGCGGCGCTCTGCCGGAGAAGGTGTTGCCGAAGGCATATTACAATCGCGGCATAGCGCTCGCGAATACGGGGCAGGAAAGCGAAGCCGAGCACGATTATCTTGAGGCAGTGCGCCTCAATCCGGCATATGCGGCCGCTTATCATAATCTCGCCAATCTCGAGCGGCGGCGCGGCGACTATGAAGGCGCCATCCAGCACTACACGGCTGCTATCGACAATATGACGGGCCGGGATCGCAAACTGCCGCTGTTCGGACGGGCTCTTTCTCTGGAACAGAAGGGCAGAATCGAACTGGCGGCCGATGATTTGAAGCTCGCGCTTGAGCTCGATCCCGAGTTCGAACTTGCGGAAATCAAACTCAATGCTATTTCCCCCCTGCTGGCCGCCGCGGACAAAACGGAATCTGGAGCTGTTGTCTCTCCTCGCGTTGTTCCGGCTGCATTGTCGCCGTTTCAGACTGCTGCTTCCGGACAGGAGCGGGGCCAGATCATTCGCGTCGCCAGTATTGGCGGGTGGCGGACAACTGCGACGCGCTTTGCAAACGAGGAAACGAAACGGGACGTAACTGCGGATGAGAGCACGGTGCCGCCGGGCGAGCTGACAACGGGCTCCCTGCGGCCTGCTGAGGCGGTGCCGGAAAAAGGGCCTCTCCCGCTCGCCGGAATTGCTCCTGCAAGCTCTGCAGGAGGAGAGGCACGTTATCGCGTCCAGCTCGGTGCGTTCCGTGATGAGGCCCTGGCGAGGCAGGCATGGAATGATTTGCCGACAGACGCGAAGCCCGCCCTCGGCTCCGCGGCGCCGGCAATTCAGCGCGCAGATCTGGGAGCCAAAGGAATATTTTATCGGTTACAGGCAGGCGCTTTTTCTGAAATCGCCGACGCCAAATCAGTCTGCAAGCAACTTGAGCGGCGCAAGATCGCCTGCTTTGTCGTCGATGGTTGAATCTGACGCAGCGGTAGATTGAGCATTTTTCACTCTGCGTTGTGGCGGTTGTCGGGGCCCTCCGAACGTCTGTAAACTTGTAAGAACAATAACAGACGGTTCGGAAAGGGAGACGAATGGCCCAGAAAATGGTGGGATTGACCGCTTTTGGCGGCTATATCCCGCGCCTCAGGCTTCAGCGGAAATCCATCGCCCAGGCAAATGCCTGGGTCGCGCCAAACTTCCTCGGCAAGGGGAAGGGTGAACGGTCGATGGCAAATTGGGACGAAGACTCTGTCACGATGGCGGTTGAGGCCGCCCGCGACCTGCTTGGGCCCGACGACGACCGTAGCCATGTGGATGCGCTCTATTTCGGCTCCACGACAATGCCCTTCAAGGACCGTCTGAACAGCGGCATCATTTCCGCGGCGTTGACGCTTGATGAAAGTGTTCGTGCGGTCGACGTAGCCTCCACGCAACGGGCCGGCACCTCGGCGCTCATGCAAGCACTTTCAGCTGCCAAGGCGGGTGAGGCCAGGAATGCTCTTGTCCTCGCATCCGATCATCGCAAGACAAAGGCCGTCACGGCGCAGGAGCTTGATTTCGGCGATGGCGCCGCCGCACTCGCCGTTGGCACCGACAATGTCATTGCCGCCTATCTCGGGGGGGCGAGCCTGACGACAGATTTTGTCGACCATTTCCGCGGCGACACAGAAGAGTTCGACTACAACTGGGAAGAGCGCTGGATCCGCGATGAAGGGTTTGCGAAGATTGTCCCGAAGGCCGTGAAGGCAGCACTTGAGAAGTCCAATACAAGCGCTGGTGATATCAAGCATTTCATTCTTCCGTGTAGTTTTGGTCCGAAGTTTACCCAGCAGCTGGCCAAACGGTCGGGCATCGATCCCGAGGCGGTTCGAGATACGCTTGCGGCCAATTGCGGCGAAACCGGCGCGGCGCATTCCCTCGTCATGCTGGTTCATACGCTTCAGACCGAGGCGAAGCCCGGCGACAAGTTGATGGTGCTCCATTTCGGTGGCGGCTGTGATGCGCTCGTTTTTGAGGTGACGGACAAGATTTCGAGCCAGGCGAGCAAGCGCGGCATCGTGGGCTCCCTTGCAGAGCGGACCGAAGAGACGAACTACATGAAGTTCCTCACCTTCAACGGTTTGATCGAATGGGAACGCGGTATGCGCGCCGAGCAGGACAAGAAGACCGCGCTCACCACGCTCTACCGCAACGAAGACATGCTGATGGGGCTTGTGGGTGGCCGTTGCACCGAGACAGGTGTCGTTCAGTTCCCGCGCTCCCGTATCTCGGTCAACCCGAACAAGCACACGGTCGATACGCAGGAGCCGTACAAGTTCGCCGAGAAGAAGGCCAAGATCCTCTCCTGGTCGGCGGATTTCCTGTCCTTCAGCATGAATCCGCCTAACCACTACGGCATGGTGGTGTTCGAAGAAGGCGGGCGGATCATGATGGATTTCACCGACGTGGAGGCTGGAACGGTCGATTCCGGTATGGAGGTGAAGCTCGTATTCCGGATCAAGGAGTTCGATGAAAAGCGCGGTTTCCGCCGCTATTTCTGGAAGGCGGTTCCTGTTGTTTCAAGCTCGGCAAAATCACAAACGGGCCAGGCGGCCGAATAAGGAGGAACGAACATGGCAGCAGGTATCAAGGACAAGGTCGCGATCCTCGGCATGGGTTGCTCAAAGTTCGGCGAACGCTGGGACGCCGGCCCTGAAGAACTGATGGTGGAAGCCTATCTCGAAGCCATGCAGGACGCGGGCGTCGAGCCTACGCAACTCGATGCCGCATGGTTTTCCACGCATATCGACGATATCGGAACGGGGAAGGGGGGCACACCGCTTTCGCTCGCTCTGCGTCTTCCCAATATTGCGGTGACGCGTGTTGAAAACTTCTGTGCTTCGGGCTCGGAAGCGCTGCGTGGCGCGGTTTATGCGGTGGCCTCGGGGGCGGCGGACATCGCCCTTGCGGTTGGCGTCGAGAAACTCAAGGACACAGGCTATGGCGGTCTTCCTGTCGGAAATATGGGAACGCTCAATCCGCAGTGGTCGCCGTCGGGCTCCGCTCCGGGTAATTTCGCCCAGCTTGCTTCGGCCTATCGTGCGAAGCATGGCGTCAACAAGGATGACCTCAAGCGCGCCATTGCGCATGTGTCGGTGAAGAGCCATGCGAACGGCGCCAAGAACCCTAAGGCCCATCTCCGCAATGAGGTGACCGAGGCTCAGGTCATGGGCGCACCGATGATTGCCGAGCCTCTCGGTCTGTTCGACTGCTGCGGCGTGTCGGATGGTGCAGCGGCGGCTATCGTCACAACGCCGGAAATCGCCAAGGCAATGGGCAAGAAAGACATCGTGACCGTGAAGGCCATGCAGCTTTCGGTGTCGAACGGGCTTGAAAGCCAGCACAACAGTTGGGATGGAAGCTATTTCCATACCGCCCGCATTGCGGCCAAAAAGGCCTACAAGGAGGCGGGCATCGACAATCCGCGCGAGCAGGTCAGCATGATGGAAGTGCATGACTGTTTCTCGATCACCGAACTCGTGACCATGGAAGACCTCTTCATCTCACCGGAGGGGGGCGCGGTTAAAGACGTCATGGACGGCTTCTATGACGCAGACGGCAAGATTCCCTGTCAGATCGATGGAGGCCTGAAGTGCTTTGGCCATCCTATTGGCGCTTCTGGCCTTCGGATGGCCTATGAGATGTATCTGCAGCTTCAGGGCCGGGCAGGCGAGCGCCAGCTTGCAAACCCGAAGATTGGCATGACTCACAATCTTGGCGGCGCTCCGTCGCAGAACGTCTGCTCGGTCACCATCGTTGGGGCTCACGGGGTCTGAGGGCACGAAAAATCATGAAGAAGGCCGGGGCAGAATCCCGGCCTTTTTTATGCCTTTGTTCTCCCTAACATCGCCTCCCGAAACCGGGTGGCCCGCCCGATTCCGTCCGTTCTTTCCCTGTTCGGGGCCGGAGCCCGTCTCACCAATTGCTGTTTAACTCACCCGTATTCCTTTTTGGCTTTCTGCCGCTGACCGCGCTGTTGTGTTTCGCCATCCGGGCGAAGTTCGGCCGTGAGGCCAGTCTCGGCTTCCTCGTTCTTGCCTCGCTGTTCTTCTATGGCTGGTGGAACCCCGTTTATCTACCGCTGCTGATAGGACTTGCGGTCTTCAACTTCCTGATGGCCAAGGCAATCCTCACGGAACGGCTGAAGCCAGGGGGAGGCTGGGCGACATACTTGACGGCATTCGGTGTTACCGTCGATCTCGCATCGCTGGGCTACTTCAAATACACCGACTTCCTGATCGGAACCTCAAATAGCGTTCTCGATACAGACTTCCAATTGCAGCACATCATTCTGCCGCTAGCGATTTCCTTCTTCACCTTCCAGAAGATCGCCTATCTGGTGGATGCGAGGCGTGGAGACGTCGAGCCGCATTCGTTCCTCGAATATTGTTTTTTCGTGATGTTTTTCCCGCAGCTCATTGCGGGACCGATCGTCCATCACAAAGAGATATTCTCGCAAACAAAGCTTAAGCGCGGCTTTGCCTTCGATCGCATGAACTTGATGATTGGCCTTACGATATTCTTCGTTGGCCTCTTCAAGAAGGTTGTGCTGGCGGACAATGTCGCGCTCGTTGCAACGCCGGTTTTCGCGCAGGCAGCCAATGGCGGGGATATCGGCTTCGCCCAGGCCTGGGAAGGGATGCTTGCTTATACCTTCCAACTTTACTTCGACTTCTCCGGTTATTCGGACATGGCGATCGGGGCCGCGCGTATCTTCGGCATAAAACTGCCACTCAATTTCCATTCGCCGTACCAGGCGCTGAATATCAGCGACTTCTGGCGGCGCTGGCATATGACCCTTTCGCGATTCCTGCGCGACTACCTCTACATTTCGTTGGGGGGAAACCGGCGTGGCAAGATCCGGCGCTATCTCAATCTCTTCATCACAATGGCGTTGGGCGGGCTCTGGCACGGACCTGCATGGACCTTCATGCTTTGGGGCGCGGCGCACGGTCTTATGCTGATCGTCAATCATGGCTGGAGCGCACTGCCCATCCGGCGGATAAACACCTGGTGGTCTAAAGGCGTTGCTCGCACACTTACTTTTCTGTGCGTTGCGCTTGCCTGGGTTCTGTTCCGCGCAGCCGATCTCGACGCGGCGATGGCGATCTATCGCGGACTTGTTGCGGTACCCGATTTCGGGACCCCGGCGCGCCTTGCCGAGGATATCGGCTGGCTTGTTTTCTGGATGGGCATTGTCTGGTTCTGGCCGAACACGCAGCAATGGCTTGCGATGGTGCGGCCGGCCTTCAATTATAAATGGGCTGACCGGCGCAAGGATCCGCTTTTGCTGCCAGTGGATCATACGCGATTTCAGCGGCTGTTTCTCTGGCGCCCCAGCATGCCGGTCGCCATTGCCGTTGGCCTGGCGACCGCCGCAGCATTTCTTAGCCTTCAGCGGGTCAGTGAATTTCTCTATTTCCAGTTCTGACCATTTTCCAGGTCCAGCCAATGACGATGAGCAAATATGCACCGGCCTATCTCGCGACGCTGACCGCTACGGTCATAGCCTGTGCGCTTGTCATTTTCGCTTTCAATGCTGTGGTCGATCCGCTCTGGTATTTCGGTGGAAACAAGGCGGGGAAAGTGAATTACGCTTTCAATGAGCGGCTCAGCAAGATGAACCTCTTCCTTTCCCGCCAGGGTGACTATGACTGCGTCATTTTCGGCGACAGTCGCACGACGCTGTTGCCGGAGGACAAGATCAAAGACCACACATGCTTTAACTTTGCCTTTTCAGCAGGTAAGGCCGCTGAGGCGGTTGCCTATGCCTATTACCTGCGGAACCACGGTTTCGATCCACGACTTGTCATTATCGGTGTGCCGGCAACGGCTTTTCGTGAACGCATAGGCGGGACGGATATCCCCGACTTCATTCGCGAAGGCGATGCTCCGAAACTGCCGTATATCGCCTATCTCTCTTTCGACGTGGTCTCCATGTCGTGGCAGACATTATTCGGGCGATCACCGCTTGATCGTATTTATGACCGTGAATTTCTTTGTCATGTCGCCCCCGGGGCGCCTGCTTACAAGCCGATAAAGCCCATTCGCGATATCTTCGCGAGCCGTTTCACCGGAACTCAACGTGTAGCGCTCTATGATGAGATGCGGGAGGTTTTCCCCGAAGCGGAATTCGTTGGATACGCGCCGCCCATTTCGGCATGGGCGATCAAGTCATACGACGAGAAGGGGTGGCTCGACGAATATGTTACAGCGATACATCTGGCTTCCGGGAAATTCGATTACTTTCAGGACTACAGCGTTCCATCAGCCATGACAGTCGATACAGGCAATACATATGATGGAACGCATTATTCGGAAGCGGCGAATGCGGCCATCGCGGGTCATCTTCTGGAGGGCGGGACGGTCGACTCTCTCGACCTCAAGAATGTCGACGCCGCGGAAATGCGCCGCATTTATTCGGAGCGCTTGAAGCGGTATGAAGCTGAATTGAAAGCGGGTCTGGAAGGCTAGCTGGAGAGCGGAGACCGCATAGCGCATTCCGTTGACTTTGGTGCGACGATCACAAACATCTGGTCTGCAGTATCCCCGTGGAGAGATACGGGAAAGACACCGCGATGCACGGTGATGAAATCCTTTGTCTTGATCGGAAGGCTCGTCGTGGAGAAGACCGGCTCCAGTGTGTTCGCCACGCGCGCGAATTCTTTCCGTCGGATTTCGGCACCTTCCGGTGTGAGATTCTCCCCAAGCATCTTGCCGGTATAGTCCACGCCGAAAAGTTCCGTGCAGCCCGTCCCAGCGAGACGATAACGGAACTCAGGTTCTTTGCGGTAGCGCAAGACCTCAAGTACAAGCATCCAGGGAAGGGTGCCTGCAATTTCCGCGGGATTGATCTGGCTGCGCAGCGGTAGGCGATCATTGGGCGCCAAGGTGGCCCAGTGGCTGTGAAAGGCGTTCACCGGGTGACGCTCAGGAACGCCCTCTATATCGATCTCGTGGTACGGCACTGGCGGTTTCCCGATACGCAACTGAACTCCGGGGATGGCCCGGCATTCAGATTGTGCGGTGCAGTGCTTACTAAAACGTATCCTTGCTGCCGAAAAACTACTGTTTTCATTGGCTTAGGAAAGGCTGTCCGAGGGTGGAGCGAAAAATCTTCAAGCTTTACCGCTTTCCTCCAAGGCCCGGCGATAGCCTGAATAATTCGGCTGATCGATAGCGAGCTTGGTCAGCGTGGTTTGCCAGAGATGTTCTTCGAGGGCAGGGGTGTCGAGGCCAATTTCGCCAGCTTCGATCCTTCTGCAAAGCTCCCGGTTGAGTTCGTCCAGCGAACCTTCCGTTCCGAGCAGGGCCTTGAGACGAGCAGCCTCTCCGGCGTTCGCCGCAGGGCCTACTTCCAGTTCGCGCTTCACGATATCGAGTGCATTGGCGGCTACGCGTGCATGAAAGGCCGTGTGTCCTTGCAACTGAGGCATGGCGTGATTTCGGATGAATTCGGTCACGGCCTCGATAAGCTCGACGGCTGATGGTTGATCCTGCATTGGTTTAGTCCTTGCTTGTCAGAGGTGCGAGAAGGCGCAGCAGGTCGACTTCCGTTTCGGAAGAACGGCGCCCGATAGTCGCGCGTTCAACCGAACGGTCTCCCTGCAGGAAGGCTGACGCCATGCCCATGCACATCACTCCCCATTTGAGCGTCCCAAGAACTTCCCAAAACTTGACACGTGCTGGATCGACCTTGCCGCCACCCGCTGCTTCATAGCCTGCAAAAAGATCTTCACGTGTGCCGAAACCACCTACGGGCATGTCGATATTACCAAAGCGCCATGGGTTGATGCATATCCAGGAGAGGTCGGCCATCGGGTCGCCAACATGGGCGATTTCCCAATCGAGAACGGCGCGAAGGCCATCCGCTCCGATCATTAGATTGCCATTCCGGAAATCCCCATGGACGAGTGTGAGTTCCGTTTCGTTCGGCGGGGCATTGTCCTTTAGCCAGCGGAAGGCAAGTTCGAAAACAGGGTGCGGAAAATCGAGCTCCTTGTAGGTCTTGAAATACTGTTCGACTTCATCGCGACCGGTCGCAATCCTCAGCGAGGGCAGTTTCGCCTTCTCGACCGTGTGCAGTTTTGCCAGCACCTCACCGCATTGACGTGCCAGCTTCGGGCGAGCGGCGGCAAACTCTTTGTCTCGAAGAATTTTTCGCGCCAGCGTCTCACCCGGTACGCGGTCCATGATGAAGCCCTGACCGATGCCATCGTCTTCTGTCAGCACATAGCGAACAGGCGGCACGGGTACGCCTACTTCTTCAGCAAGGCTGATGAGCTTTGCTTCGGTCTCGAGCGCAACAGCCGTCCCGGAACGGCCGTTGTCGCGGAAACCGCCAGGCGCCCGGCGCAGGATGAGGGGTATCGCTCCCGCTTCGGTTGTCGCATCGAAGGACCAGATTTCCTGACTGGCCCCCCCGGAGAGGCGCTGCAAATCGGCAATTCCCGTTGCACCCGGGATATGGCTTTTTACCGCGTCAGCAAGCGGTCCCTCGATCGGATTGGTCTCGGCCGCCATATCAGTTCCCCGCACCGACCGGTTGGCCGTCCACGATCTGATCGAGGTATTCGGAAAGACCATACCCGGTCATGCCGTTGCAGCGGTATTCCGTCATGCCCTCGGTAATGCGGGTGTTCAGTTCCGTTCCATCTGGTGATTGACGTCGATTTCGTAGCGGAATGAGCGAGAGTACCTTGCCGTCGACGTCGTAGATCGCGCCGCTTTCCGTTTCCACATGCGCTCGAAGCGCGGTCTGGTACCAGTTTTTGTCCCAGTCGCTGTCGATGGTGCAGGATTTTATGAGGTCGTATTTCCCGTCTTTCAGGACCATACCGCCCTGACGTTGCTGGCCTTCGTCGTTCGTGACGATGGAAATCATCATGCCGAAATCACGGCCGAAATTCATAGGTAGCCAGCGGTACCAGTGGATGGATTGCCAGTAACGTGGCCCCCAGCTCTTGTCGCGGAGGCCGAAGCCATTCACCTCAAAGTTTTCCTCACCGATCTTGAAGCGCCCTTTGGCGGCCATGTGCTGTTCGTAGTGCGCCTTCGCGAAGGACTTTTCGGGATCGAGGTCGAGCGGTGAGCCATCTTCCTTCACCGTCTCGCCGCCAAACATCGGAGAGACGCCTTCATAGTCGAGCTCGACTTCGCACGGGACGACAGGGTTTTCCTTGAAGGCCTTTGCGGGGTCCGCCATATCAAACGGGTTTTTGAGAACGACGGCCTTGCCGGAAAAGGTCAAGCGAAGTCGTTTGAAGGGTTCGATTACATCGATCTTCATGCCGCCGGCGTTCATTGCCTTGTTGTCCGAAATCTTGGGTTTGGCGTAGGTGAATGCGACGCGGCCATCCGGCAGGTAAAGGCAGACCGACATTTCAGCATAGCCTTCATTCGGACGGTTGCCGAGACGGAACCATCCGCCGGTCTTGGCGGCAGGGTCAAACATGTTGAAATACATGCTCTCGTTATAATTCAAGGCAGCATCTGGAGTGTGCGTATACTCGTCTTCCGGCAGAAGCCGGACTTTCGTTCCGGGCGGTACTGTGGCCATGCCAATCTCTCCCTGAATGTCGTTTTGACGGGCTTCTCGAGGGCCCTGAGCAAAATCTGTCTGGCCATGATGAAACGCATGCGCCTGACAGGGAAGCCCTGCGATGCTAAGAAGAAACAGGGCGGGCTGGAGGCCAGCGCGCCCCGGCGTCAACGCGGCGTCCGGTGGAACCCAGAGAGGATGCGGCGGGCCGAATGAACCAGCAGGACAGTAATAATCCCGCCCCCGGGGGTGAACCTCCGTTGATTCTGCCGGGCAAGCACACCGGCTTCATGACGCGCATCAGGAACTATTTTTTGACGGGCCTGGTCGTCGCCGCTCCTATTGGCCTCACGATCTGGCTTGTGCGCTGGTTCATTGATCTCATCGATACTTGGTTCACGCCGCTTATCCCCCGGCAGTATCAGCCGGACAACTATCTGCCATTCGATATTCCCGGGCTCGGGCTGCTCATTGCCTTTGTGCTGCTGACGCTACTTGGTGCGCTGACGGCTAATTTTTTTGGCCGTGCTGTATTAAATTTCGGCGAGCGTCTGGTCGCGCGCATGCCAGTCGTCCGAAGCATTTATGGCGCTCTTAAGCAGATATTCGAGACCGTCATCTCCCAGTCGGCGGCGTCGTTCCGGGAGGTTGGGCTCATCGAGTATCCCCGGAAGGGGCTTTATTGCATCGTCTTCGTTACGACGCAGACCAAGGGGGAAATCGTCGACAAGGCCGGCTCAGAACTTGTCAGTGTTTTTCTACCAACGACACCAAACCCGACTTCCGGCTTTCTGCTCTTCGTGCCGAGGGAAGATCTGAAAATCCTCGACATGTCGATCGAGGAGGGCGCAAAGCTGATTATCTCAGCAGGTCTGGTGGAGCCGCCGCGGAGGACGTCGCCGGAGGCCGCCGAAGCTGTGCCGATCTCCAACCCCGGCTCAGCCTGACCGAAGATAGCGGATCGCTTCGTCACGTTCGAAGAGGTAGAGCAGGACGCGCAGGGCCCTCCCGCGCTCGCTTTCCAGCTCTGGATCGCGGTCGATAATCATACGCGCGTCGTCATGTGCTGCGGCGAGGAGCTCTTTCTGTTCCTCCAGATCGGCTATGCGGAATGCGGGAAGCCCGCTCTGGCGTGTGCCGAGCAGTTCGCCTGCACCGCGCAGACGGAGGTCTTCTTCGGCGATTCTGAAGCCATCTTCGGTTTCCCGCATGATCTTGATGCGGGCAGCGGCCGTTTCGCCCAGCGGTGCGTGATAAAGGAGAAGGCAACTCGACCTGTCTCCACCTCGGCCAACGCGCCCGCGAAGCTGATGTAGTTGCGCGAGGCCAAAGCGCTCCGCATGTTCGATAACCATCACGGTCGCCGTGGGGACGTTGACGCCCACTTCGATGACTGTCGTGGCGACCAGTACCCTGATTTCTCCCTTCTGGAAGTGCGCCATAACGGCGTCTTTGTCCGCTGCTTTCATGCGCCCGTGAACGAGACCCACTTTCGTACCGAAGATGGAGCGCAGATGTTCGTAGCGTTGTTCTGCCGCAGCCGCATCCACTTCATCCGATTCCTCGACAAGCGGGCACACCCAATAGACTTGGGCGTCTTTAGCTAGAGCGCGATCAAGGCTTGCGGCCACTTCTTCCAGCCTGTCGAGTGGCAAGGCGCGAGTGTCAACAGGCTTTCGCCCCGGCGGTTTTTCGTCAAGCTTCGACACGTCCATATCGCCATAGGCGGTCAGCGTCAGTGTGCGTGGTATGGGCGTTGCTGTCATTACCAGCACATCCGTTCCCGGACCGCCCTTTGAGGTCAACATCAGCCGTTGGTGGACGCCAAACCGGTGCTGTTCATCGACCACCGCAAGTGCTAACGCATGGAAGACGACATCTTCCTGAAAGAGTGCGTGGGTGCCGACAATAATTTTTGTCTCACCGCTCGCCACACCGGCCAGGATTTCTTCTCGTCGCCTACCTTTTTCCCGGCCAGTCAACAACTCAATAGTGACACCGGCCGTTTCGCAGAGCGGTGCGAGTGTCGCAAAGTGTTGCCGTGCAAGAATTTCGGTCGGCGCCATCATGGCTGCCTGGAAACCCGCCTCGACTGCATTCAGCATAGCGAATAGTGCGACCACGGTCTTCCCGCTGCCGACATCGCCCTGCAGGAGCCGGAGCATGCGATGCGGACTTTTCATGTCGGCGTCTATTTCGGCGAGTGAACGGATTTGCGCGCCGGTGAGGGCGAAGGGAAGGGCGTCCTCGATCTTTATGCGGAGCTTGCTTGTCCCGACGATCGTCCGCCCCGGCAATTTTTTCATGCGTAGCCGGACAAGCCCAAGGGCGAGTTGGTTGGCCAGCAACTCGTCATAAGCGAGCCTCGCCCGTGCTGAAGCGGAAGGCTCTACGTCCTTTGCCGTTTGCGGTTCGTGTGCGTTGGTGAGTGAGGCGCTCCAGGACGTCCAGTCTTGTGCCTTGAGCCAAGGTCCATTCTGCCATTCCGGAAGATCGGGAATGAGCGGCAAGGCGCCTTTCATGGCCTTCTGGATCGACTTCAGGGGAAGACCCGCTGTCAGAGGGTATACGGGTTCCAGCAGCGGTAGATCCTGCAGCCCGTCTATGGGCACAATATGGTCGGGATGGGTCATCTGCGGACCGCCCTGATAAAATTCGACCCGGCCAGAGAGAATACGCCGTTCGCCTTCCGGCATGGTCTTCGCGATGTAGTCCGACCGCGGGTTGAAGAAGACTATCTGCATCTCCCCCGTCTCGTCGAAAACATGGACCCGGTAGGGAAGCCGTTTTGTACGCGGGGGAATATGCAGCCCCACGGTCGCCTCAATGGTGGCAATCTCACCGTCGCGGATTTCTGCGATTTTCGGACGGCTGCGCCGGTCGATCAGCCCCGACGGAAGATGCCAAAGCAGATCGATGATTTTGGGTCCGGCAAGCTTCTCCACAAGCTTTTCAAGACGCGGACCTATGCCCGGCAATGAGCGTGCCGGGGCAAACAGGGGAAAGAGGATTTCAGGCCGCATCGCCACGCCGATCACATGGAGGAATCATGGGGCCATTCTAATGACATGTGGGCGCTCAGGGTCTATATCCCGCTCATGCGCAAAGGAGAGAGAAATGGCGGAAACTAGCCCGATTGACCGTGAGGCGCGCCTCAGGAGGCTCCGGTTCCGCGCCTGGCACCGGGGTATCAAGGAGATGGACCTGATACTGGGCCATTTTGCGGATGAGGCGCTGGAAACCCTTTCGGAGGCTGAGGTCGACCAATTCGAGAGTTTGATCGAGGTTGAGGATACGACGCTTTACAACTGGGTCACCGGGCGCGAAAACGTGCCCTCCCAACACGATACGGCGCTTCTGGCCCGTATTCGAACATTTCAACATATGAAGGGGCCGCTCTGGCAGAGATAGCCGGGCGCAACTCGTTTGAAGAATCTTGCGGAAATCGTATCGGCACCGGGCCGTCTTGCGTTAGGCGAGGTGCCGGAGGGGTTTGATGCGCTCGTACTTGCCGATATGGCTCGGCATGTCGATGCGGATTCGGGGTCTGCCGTTCTCCACGTTGCGCGGGACGACGCCCGCATGAACGCGCTTGCCGAAGCGGTTTCGTTTTTCGCGCCGGATGTCGAAATCGAGACGATTCCTGCCTGGGACTGTCTGCCTTATGACCGCGTCTCGCCGCATGCTGATGTGAGCGCCCGGCGCATGGCAGCGCTGTCACGCCTTGCGATGCGGGCTGAAGGTCAGGGTGAGAAACCGCTGATTGTTGTCGCCACGGTCAACGCCATGCTGCAGCGGGTTCCTGCGCGCGACATGGTGAAAACATCAGCGTGGTCCGCGCGGGTCGGTAACAGAATCGACCTCGATAACCTCACTGCCTATCTTGCAGCCAATGGTTATAACCGCACGGGAACAGTACGCGAACCGGGCGAGTTTGCCGTTCGCGGGGGTATTGTCGATATTTATCCTTCCGGCTTCGAATTGCCAGTCCGGCTCGACATGTTCGGCGACACGCTGGACGCGATCCGCACATTCGATGCGGCGACGCAACGAACCGTCGGGCAGCTCACCGGACTTGAGCTTGTACCTGCAAGCGAATTCCATCTCGATCAGGAATCTATCCGCAGGTTTCGAGCGGCTTATGTCTCACAGCTCGGTGCGGTCACCGATGGCGATCCGGTTTATGAGGCAGTAAGCGAAGGCCGCAAGCATGCCGGTATGGAGCATTGGCTGCCACTCTTTCACGAAAAGCTCGAAACAATCTTCGACTATGTGCCCGGTGGGCTTCTTACTCTCGACGCGCAGGCAGAGGAAGCACGCGAAGCTCGTATCGAACTGATCCGGGACTATTACGATGCGCGGGCCGAGGCGCGCAAGACGGTTCGCGACGCGAAGCTTGCAGCCAATGCGCCGAGCTACAAGCCGCTGCCGCCTGATTCTCTCTACCTTACGAATGAGGAGTGGGGAGTGCTGACGGGTGCGAGGACCGTTCGTGCGTTCACGCCGTTCAGTCTGCCGGAAGGTGCGGGTACAAACCTTGACGGAAAGCATGGCCGCAGTTTTGCTCCCGAACGCTCTCAAGAAGGTGTCAACATCTTCGAGGTGCTTGGAGGACATATTGCGGGCTTGCGCCGCGCGAACAAACGCGTTGTTTTAGCAAGCTGGAGTGAAGGGTCGCGCGACCGTCTTCAGCATGTTCTCGCGGACCACAGTATCGGGAATGTTCTCATTGCCGATAGTTGGAGCGAAGTTAACGGTGTTAACAAAAACACAGTTTCACTAATTGTTCTCGGTTTGGAGGCCGGGTTCGAGACCGACGAACTCGCCGTCATCAGCGAACAGGATGTTCTTGGCGACAGGCTGATCCGTCAGCGCAGGAAGAAGCGAGCGGAAAACTTCCTGACGGAAGCCGCAAGTCTCAGCCCCGGCGATCTCGTCGTGCATGTCGATCATGGCATTGGCCGATTTGAAAGATTGCAGTCGATCGATGTCATGGGTGCGCCGCATGATTGCCTGCTGCTCATCTATCAAGGCAATGACAAGCTTTACCTGCCTGTCGAGAACATCGAACTTCTTTCGCGTTACGGTGCCGATGAGAGCGATGCCCAGCTCGACAGGCTTGGGGGGACCGGCTGGCAGGCGCGCAAGGCTCGTCTCAAGGAGCGCATCCGGGAGATGGCTGGCGAACTCATACGCATCGCCGCTGCCCGCGAACTGAAGACCGCGCCGAAAATCGAGCCGCAACCCGGTTCCTATGACGAGTTCTGTGCCCGGTTCCCGTTCACCGAGACGGACGACCAGCTCCAAGCTATCGAATCCGTGCTGGAAGACCTCGCCCGCGGCCGCCCGATGGACAGGCTTGTCTGTGGCGATGTCGGTTTCGGAAAAACGGAAGTTGCCTTGCGCACAGCGTTTGTGGCGGCGATGGCCGGTTATCAGGTTGCGGTGATTGTACCGACAACGCTTCTTGCGCGACAGCACTTCAAAACCTTCTCGGAACGTTTCAACGGCCTTCCTGTCAAGGTCAGGCAATTGTCGCGGCTGGTCAGCTCCAAGGATATGGCGGAGACGAGGGAAGGTCTTGCGAGTGGCGATATCGACATCGTGATCGGTACGCATGCGCTGCTCGGCAAACAAATCAAGTTCCGCAATCTCGGTCTCGTTATCGTCGATGAAGAGCAACATTTCGGAGTCGTTCACAAGGAGCAGCTAAAGAAGTTCCGCGCGGAAGTGCATGTGCTGACCCTAACTGCAACGCCCATTCCACGTACGCTGCAGCTTGCACTCTCGGGGGTGCGCGAACTTTCGCTCATCGCGACGCCGCCGGTCGACCGGCTTGCTGTGAGGACTTATGTTTCGCCTTTCGATTCTGTGGTTGTCCGCGAGGCACTTCTTCGCGAACACTATCGTGGCGGACAAAGTTTCTATGTCGTGCCCCGTATCGCCGACCTTGCCGATGCGGAAGAGTTTCTTCGCCAGTATGTGCCGGAGGTAAAGTTTATTTCTGCGCATGGTCAGATGCCCGCGAGCGAGATCGAAGACAAGATGACCGCCTTCTATGACGGCAAGTTCGATGTTCTCGTTTCCACAACCATTGTTGAATCCGGGCTCGACATTCCGACCGCCAATACGCTTGTCGTTCACCGCGCGGACATGTTCGGTCTTTCTCAGCTCTACCAGTTGCGCGGCCGGGTAGGGCGTTCCAAGGCCCGCGCCTACGCCTATCTTACAGTCCCTCAACACCGCACGTTGACGCCGGGAGCAGAGCGCCGCCTCCGCGTTTTACAATCGCTCGACTCACTCGGTGCGGGCTTCTCGCTTGCCAGTCACGATCTCGATATTCGTGGGGCGGGTAATCTTCTCGGCGACGAGCAATCGGGGCATATCCGTGAAGTGGGCTACGAGCTTTATCAGGAGATGTTGGAAGAAGCCGTTGCTTCGATGCGTGGCATCGGGGATGGGGAAGATGGCCATTGGTCACCGCAGATCAATGTCGGCACACCGGTCCTCATTCCTGAAAATTATGTGCCCGATCTCGACGCACGCATGTCGCTTTACCGCCGCCTTTCGGATGTCGAGACTCGGCCTGAGATTGACGGTTTTGCGGCCGAGCTCATCGACCGCTTCGGCAAGCTACCCCAGGAAGTTGAGTTCCTGCTCAAGATCGTTGAGATCAAGGGGCTCTGCCGCACGGCGAATGTCGAGAAGATCGAGGCCGGACCGAAGGGCATCGTCCTCACATTGCGAGAAAACACGTTCCCTAACCCGGGTGCACTCGTCGAGCTTATCAATGACGAACGGGGCAATGCGAAGTTGCGGCCCGATCACAAGCTTGTCTTCAAGCGCGATTGGGAAACGCCGGAAGAACGGCTAGCCGGTACACATCGCCTGATGACCACGCTCGCGAAAATTGCGGCGCAAGATAAAGCGGCGTGACCTCATGCTGTTTTCGTCTTGTCGAACAATCTCAAGTAATCATAATCCCCGGGTTTTTAAAACTGGGGGAAACAAATGAAACGCCAATTTATCATGGCAAGCATTCTGAGCTTTGCTCTCGCGGGGTGCACACCGAGCACCAGCGAGATTCGAAGCAGTTATGTGAGCCCGACGGCATATTCAGACTACTCATGTGAAGATCTTGACAAGGAGCGACAAGCCATCATTGCCGAAGCAAAAACGATTGGTGACCTCCAGGAAGAGAATGCCGAGATGGATGCCGCCTTCATGGCGGGGTTCCTTCTCGTTTCAATGCCGCTCATTGTTGGTACGGCATTCACAAAGAACCGGGAAGAGGAATTTGCGCTGCTTAAGGGCAAGTTCCAAGCCGTGCACGAAATGCAATCCGACAAGAACTGTGAGATACCTGCCGAAATGCGCGATCAGGCGTTCTATACGAAGCCACCGAAGAAAGAGCCTGAACTGCTTCCCTCAAAAAAATAGTCCTTGGAATAGGACAAGGCTTCGGGGCGCCAGGCAAGGGAAAGTCATTCTCGGAGCTTCGGGCGCCACAAACCCCGGATGATCATCGCGACGCCAATCACCATTGCGATAGAAATCGTGATCAGCAGGAAGGCAATAATGCCTTCCTGTATGCTGTTGCCTGTCAGCCCCTTTGCCGCGATTGGCATCATAGAAGCGCCGGCGCCCCAGAAGCCGCCAAGCAGCACACCGAGCCAGTTGGCAAACGCGGCATAGACGACCATCCAGAAAGCGACAGAGGAAGCGGTGCGCGATAGAGAAAGGTGATGCCAGAAAAGTCCGAGTACCGCGAGAAAGGTGCCGTTCATCAAGCCCTCGAGATGGGCGGAAATACCCATTCGGGGGTTGGCGAAAGTACCAGAGACAAAGCCGGTCAACAGGCCAAGCATGAATAAGATCATGCCAAGCAAAATCAGCAGCCTGCCGGGCTGTGAAAGATTGGACAAATCAGTTCCCCCAAGTAACCGCTAACTTGCGGCATGCTCCTCGGCTTCCTTCGCCAGCAGCTTTTTGAACATCTTTACGAGTGTTTCAGGTTCCTGCGCCCCGACCATCACCCATTGCGAATTCACGACAAAACTCGGCACACCTTGAATGCCCATCTGCCGGGCGAGCGCATCTTCCTGACCGATCAGTTCCTTGTCCGCGTCCTTCATCAGCAGATCGGCGACGATGTCGGTATCCATTCCGGCTTCGTTCGCGGCGTCGATCAAAATGTCGTGCGAGCCGATGTCATCGCCATCCTCGAAGTAGCGACGGAAGAGAATATCCACCATTTCGTTCTGGCATCCTGCTGTGCCGGCCCAGCGGATCAGGCGATGGCTATCGAGTGTGTTCGGTGAGCGCTCGATCTTGTCGAAACGGAAATCGATGCCGACGGCTTCGCCGAACTCGCGGATGGTATTGCCGACCGACTTGGCGCGCTCTGAACCAAACTTCTTTTCCATGTAGGTTTTGCGGTCGACCCCTCCCTCGGGGATCGAGGCGTCGAGTTGGAAAGGCCGCCAAACAAGGGTGATACCTTCTCTGCCGTGCAGGGCAAGGGCCTGATCCAGGCGCTTCTTGCCGATGTAGCACCAAGGGCAAACCGTGTCGGAAACGACGTCGAGTTGCATTGCGGCTCTCCTTCCCAAATATCGTTCCTGTAATTCTGGGGTGCCTAACAGCGGCAGGCAAGCCGGACATCCGCTTGACGACGAGGGCTCGGCTTCTAGGATGCCGCAGTCAAAAAAATATGCGTAGAATCAGCAGGATAGGAAGGGTGGATTTCAGATGGCCGACGCAACGGAAATCGGGATGCCGAGCTATGACCTTTCGGGCAAGGTCGCCCTTGTTACCGGAGCCACTAGCGGGCTGGGCCGCCGTTTTTCTCTGATTTTGGCAAAAGCCGGCGCCAGCGTCGCCATTACGGGGCGGCGCATCGAGCGCCTCGAAACGCTCAAAAAGGAAATCGAGGCTCTGGGAGGCAGGTCCGCCGCAATTGCACTTGATGTTACCGATACACAAAGTATTTCGGATTGCGTGGCCGGAACCGAGCGCACGCTCGGGCCGCTTGATATTCTCGTCAACAATGCAGGTATGAACGTACAAGCACTCCCGGCAGATGTGACGCCGGACGGGTTCGACACGATGTTCGATACCAATGTGCGCGGCGCCTTCTTCATGGCGCAGGCGGCCGGTCGGTCGATGATCGCCCGGGGGCAGGGCGGGCGGATAATCAACATTGCGTCTATCGGTGCTCATACCGTATTGCCGGGCCTCACCATTTACTGCATGACCAAGGCTGCTGTCGCGATGATGACGAAATCGCTTGGCAAGGAATGGGCCCGTCACCAGATCAACGTGAACGCGATGTGTCCGGGGTTCATAGAAACGGAGCTCAACTCCGAGTGGTTTCAGTCCGACGGCGGACAAAGGCAGATCAAGACCTGGCCGCGTCGGCGTCTCGGTGTTGAAGAGGATCTAGACGGAACGCTGCTTCTCCTTTCTTCGGATCATGGCCGTTTTATCACCGGGTCTCTTTTTACTGTCGATGACGGGCAATCGCTCTGATGCTTTGCCGAAGACATCCCTAATCTTTTGTTAAGTATAATCACGCATAATTTCTCATATGGGGTGCCCTTTGCAGCCATGAGGAGCCGTCGTGGGAAAACTGTTAGGCGGATTCATTCTCGGGTTTTTGTCATGCGTCTGGACCTATGGCCTGGATCCGGGAGAGGCTGTCTTCGGTTTCAGCCACAAGCTCGCCATTGCTCACGATCAAATCGAGCAGGAATATCGCGTGGACGCGCGCCACGGCCACAAGGGTCAGTATGGCGCTCGACCGATTCCGCAAACATCGGTCAGTCCGCGCCCCGATGACGGGGTTGCCAATTCTTTCGGCTACTGGCTAAGTCGTAGCGGCGGGCCGTCTGTCATGTAGGCCTCGCAAGGGGAAACATGATTGGTGAACTGACTATTGGCGGTTTGGAGCTAGCTACGTGGGTCATGTTGACCTTGCCTGCCTGCGCCATCTTTCTCTCAGCTATTTCCTGGATCAGGGCCTCGCGATGAGCGCGGTAGCGGGAAGTATTATTGCCGTTTACCTCGTTGCCATGCTCGGCCTCGGTGCGGTTGCCTATCGCTATACTTCCAATCTCAAGGATTACATTCTCGGTGGCCGGCAACTAGGCGGTGCCGTTACTGCGCTTTCCGCCGGGGCCTCTGATATGAGCGGCTGGCTGATGCTGGGACTGCCCGGTGCAATCTACGTTTCCGGTCTCAACCAGATATGGATTGCTGTGGGCCTTGTCGCCGGTGCGCTGATTAACTGGCGCTTCGTTGCGCGTCGCCTTCGCTGCTATACAGAGATTGTTGGCGATGCGCTTACCATGCCCGATTACTTCGAGAACCGCTTTGCTGATACAAGCCGCGTGCTGCGTGTCACCAGCGCCTTCGTGATTCTGATCTTTTTTACGATCTACACTTCCGCCGGTCTCGTCTCCGGGGCTATCCTCTTCGAGCAGGTCTTCTCGCTCGATTACCATTGGGCGCTCATCATCGGCGCAGCAAGTATTCTCTCCTACACAGCCATAGGTGGCTTTCTCGGCGTCTGCTGGACCGACACGGTGCAGGGGATCATGATGTTGCTCGCACTGCTCATCGTGCCCGCCATTGCAATCTCGTCGATGGGCGGTTGGGACGCCACCCTCTCCGTCACGGTGCCGGGCGCGCCACCGGGCACCTTCGATGCCTTCCACGATACGACAATTGCCGGTGCGTTCTCTCTTATGGCCTGGGGGCTGGGCTATTTCGGCCAACCGCATATTCTCGCGCGCTTCATGGCCATTCGCCATCCGCGCGACATGCCCGAGGCGCAGATGATTGGGATGACATGGATGGTGCTTGCCCTTTATGGCGCCGTGGCAACCGGCATTGCGGGCATCGGCTATTTTGCAAGCGCGCCCCTCGACAATCCGGAGACAGTCTTCCTCGCTCTATCGCAAGCACTCTTCAGCCCCTGGCTCGCGAGTATTCTGCTAGCGGCCGTTCTTGCCGCGATCATGAGTACCGTCTCGTCGCAGCTCCTCGTCTCATCGAGCGTCATTGCGGAAGACTTCTGGAAGCGTCTATTGCGTCCCGAGGCAGAAGCGAAAGAGCTATTGAGGGTGGGGCGATTTTCCGTCGTCGCGATTTCACTCGTAGCCTTCGTCCTTGCGCTCGATCGGGACAGCACCGTCCTTTCGCTGGTGGCATATGCCTGGGCCGGCTTTGGTGCAGCCTTCGGGCCAGTGGTTGTCTTCTCTCTCTTCTGGTTCCGAATGACTCGCGATGGCGCACTCGCCGGCATGCTCACCGGTGCTGTCACCGTGATTGTCTGGAAGCAACTCTCGGGCGGGCTTTTCGAAGTGTATGAAATATTGCCCGGATTCATCCTGGCGAGCGCGGCGATTATGCTTGTCAGCCTACTGGGCAGGATGCCGGACGAAGCCATCATTGAGACGCATCGACGCGTTGAAAATGTTTGAGCGACCGTCTCGATATGGCACAAGTCATTGAATTTACTTGTTTTTTACCTTTTTCGACCGCAGGCTGTTGTTCGTGATTCGGTGCAGCTTCAGGGGGCGAGGAGGCCCCGGGCGATCATGTCCAACTTTCTGGTCGGTGCGGTTTCCGGCTTTTTCATCTGCGTCTGGGCACTCAATGCGAACCCCGTCTCTGCGACGGTGGCGCTGATTGATCGCGTCCGCCAGGTGGAGGTGAGTTTCGTGGACGAGGCGACGCCGGATGCAAAGGCAGCTTCGCTGCCGGGGGATACCCATACGTCGTATGACGAGCGCTGAATTAGATCGAAGAGAGCGCGCGGCGCATCACTTTTCCGTTCGCTGTGCGCGGCAGGCTTTCTACGAAAATCACTTCGCGCGGGCATTTGTAAGCCGCGAGCCTTTCCTCTGCCCATTTCATGATGAATGCCGCATCGGGTTCGCTCGCTTCGGTCGGTACGACAAAAGCCGCGATGATGCTAACATCGGTCCGAACGTGGATTTCCGTTACAGCCACTTCCTGAATGTCGGGATGTCCTGCGAGTGCGGCTTCCACTTCCTGCGGTGAGACCCGGTACCCCATTGCATTCATCAGATCGTCGGCCCGGCCCTGATACCACATGTATCCATCGGCATCGAAGCTCGCCAGATCGCCGCCGACAAACCATTCGCCCCGATAGACCTCCGCTTCCTCATCGGGCCTCCGCCAATAGCCGAGCATCAAGCCGGGGTCAGAGCGATGTACGGCGAGCAAGCCCGTCTCACCGGCATGAAGAGGCTCTTCGCCCCCATCCACTGGCAGGGCGGCTACACATCGACCTAGTTGCGGTTTACCGGGACTGCCTTCCCGGATTTCCATGCCCGGTCCGGTCGAGACGTATGTCGAGCATTCGCTCATCCCGAGTGCCTCATAAAGCTCCTTGCCCGTTGCTTCTCGCCAATGAGCGAGAAGCGCAGGCGAAAGGGCTTCGCCCGCCGTCAGCCCATGGCGCAGCGCGGAAAGATCGTGCGCGGTAAGATCGCAATATTTGAGTATCTGGCGATAGAGCGTCGGTACAGCGGCAAAGAGTGTAGCTCCCGTCTTCTCCATCAGCTTTGGCCAGACTTGGACATCCTTCTCGCCATTGTAGAGGACGGTCGTCGCTCCATTTGCCCAAGGGTCGGTAAGACCAACGCCCAGCGTATAGGTCCAGTTGAATGCACCGGCATGCAGCATGACATCGCTTTCATCCATGCCATACCAGCCGCAATACATGGGCCTGCGTCCCCAGGCGCTTCGATGTGCATGGAGGACGCCCTTGGGCCGACCACTTGTGCCGGAGGTGTAGACAAGGAACGCCGGGTCGTTGGCCAGTGTTGTTGCATAGCCGTCGAGCGGCTCGTGTTGTCTGAGCCTCGACACGGTATCGGCGTCGAAGGTGCGTATGTTGCTTGCGGTCATGCTCATGCCAGGAGCCAGGGCAATAGCACTTGAAGCCGAGTCCGACAGCAGGAAATCGGCTTCGGAGGGTGTGAGTTGCGAGGACGAGGGCAGGGGGACGATTCCCGCTGCCAGCGCTCCGAAGAACATCAAGGCGTAGTCCGATGTATTCGGCATACGGATCATTACCCGCTCGCCGGGACGCAACCCCTCGGCCAATAACCCGGCAGCGACGCGGCGCACTGCTTCGTCCAGCTCGCCATAGGTCCAGCATTCAGCCTGCGTCAGCGGCGCCTCGACATCGGCAACCACGATCAATGCGGTTTTATCCGGCGTGGAGGTGGCCCCGCGCGCCAGACAATAGCGAGCGATGTTGAAATTTTCGGGGCACTTTTCGCCGAAATATCCCCGGGCGATGGAGGGAGCTGGTATGGCCATGTCCGGCTTTTTACGAGGCGCCTCTCCCCGACGCAAGCGCGACGCTGCGTCAGATCGGGAGCTTCCCCAACTGCGTTTACGCGCCAGCCGCCAGCCTGTACAAATCTGCCAACGAACAGCAACGCCATGCAATGGCTGACATATACGGGAGCAAAAAGATGGGAAGCGGACCCCTTAGCGGTATCAAGATCGTCGAATTTGCAGGCATCGGTCCGGGTCCGTTTTGCGCCATGCTGCTTTCGGACATGGGCGCCGACATTATCCGCATCGATCGCAAGGGCGGCCGTGGCGGCTCCAAATACGACATCGGCTCGCGTGGCCGCCGCTCGGTCGCGCTCGACCTCAAGAAGCCGGAATCGGTCGAAGCCTGTCTCAAACTCATCGAAAAAGCCGACATTCTTCAGGAAGGCTTTCGCCCCGGCGTTATGGAGCGGCTTGGCCTTGGACCGGATGTCTGTTTGAAGCGCAATCCGAAGCTCGTATACGGACGCATGACGGGCTGGGGGCAGACGGGGCCCCTGGCCAGCGCTGCAGGCCACGACATCAATTACATCTCGCTCACCGGCGCTCTTCACGCGATCGGCCGCCCGGGCGAAAAGCCAGTTCCGCCCCTGAACCTTGTTGGTGATTTCGGTGGTGGTGCGCTCTACCTCGCCATGGGCATGCTTGCGGCCCTCGTTGAAGCCCAACGGAGCGGTCAGGGACAGGTCGTCGATGCCGCGATGACGGATGGCGCGACCTCGCTCATGGCCATGTTCTATGGTTTCACGGCATCCGGCATGTGGCAGGAGCCGCATGGTACGAACATGCTCGATGGCGGTGCGCATTTCTACGACACCTACGAGACAAAAGATGGTCAGTGGATTTCCATCGGCTCCATTGAACCGCAGTTCTACGCGATCCTTCGCGAGAAGGCCGGCCTTACCGACAGCTATTGGGACGCGCAGATGGACCGTGACCAGTGGCCCGAAATGAAGAAGAAGATCGAAGAGGTCTTCAAGACGAAGACGCGCAACGAGTGGTGCAAAATTATGGAAGGTACGGACATCTGTTTCGCGCCGGTGCTCTCCATCAAGGAGGCAATCAACCATCCGCATAACAAGGCTCGAGAGACTATCGTCGAGATCGATGGCGTCGCACAGCCGAACATCGCGCCGCGTTTCTCGCGCACTGTCTCGAAAATCCAGGGCCCGGCACCTGAAGTTGGCCAGCACACCGAAAGCGCTCTCAAGGATTGGGGCTTCTCGGACGGCGATGTCGACGGCCTGAAGAAGGCTGAAGCGATTTGACCGCACTTCCCGGCACGACCGGCCGGCGGCGCATCTATCTGATGCGTCACGGCCATGTCGACTATTTCGGACCTGAGATCAGAGCAGCGGGGGGCGATACGAAAGTCGTCCCCCTGACACCGCTCGGGCAAGAGCAAGCGAAAGCGGCCGGGCAGGCGCTCAGTCATGTCCCGCTGGATCGGGCTATCTGCTCCGGCGTCCCTCGTACATGGCAAACGGCCGAATATGTTCTTGCCGCGCAAGAAGGCAAGACGCCAACTCTTGAAGTGGTGGAAGAGCTGGTCGAGATTCACGGGGGATCTTTCGGTCAGGCAAATAGCCGGGCAGAACTTGCGGCACGCATGGCATATCATTTCGATATGGCGGGTAGTGCGGGTGCCACAATGCTCGATGGCGGTGAGGTCTTTGCAGAAGCGCTCCGGCGCTCGGTCTCTGCGATAGAACGGCTTCTTGGCGATCCCGGCTGGCATACCATGCTGGTTGCGGCACATGAAGGTATCAACCGGCTTCTCCTCGGCTGGGCGGCAACCGGCTGTTCCGTGGAGCGAGCGCTCGGCGCCGTCCGCGCCTTCGAACAGGATCCCGCCTGCATCAACGTGATCGATTTCGATATGGTGCCTGCGGCGGATGGCCGAATGGGTACGGAAATCGAGCGGGCGCTTATAAAATCAGTCAATGTCACGCCATATAATTACGTGAAGCACGGCATGAACATGACGAGCCTTGAATCCATTTTCGCCATCGAGCCGCGCTAAGCCTCTGGCTTTTGCCTGGTACTACTCCACCCACCATGTGCTGCTGCGATATCCGTAGAGAGATATCTTCTCTGGCGTTTTGACCTTTTGCCAGAGCGCGATCCACTGGTCCGGCCGGTGGAAAAGCGGGATCATGTATGCACCGGACAAGAGAACGCGGTCCATCGCGCGCACTGCCGCAATGAAATCCTTGCGTGTACGGGCTTCAAGCATGGCCGCGATCATCGCATCTACAGCGGGATCCTTGACCCCCATATAGTTGCGTGTCCCCGGAACATCCGCTGCTTCCGATCCCCAGTAGAAGCTCTGCTCGTTGCCCGGAGAAAGCGATGAGAACCAGCTATTGAAGATAGTGTCGTATTGGTAGGTGTTGCGCCGCTCCTGGTATTGACTCGGGTCGACATTGCGTACGATGGCATCAATGCCGATGCGTTTCACCATGCGGGAATAGGTGAGGGCGAGGCGCTCTTCCGCGGGCGTTGCGACCAGAATTTCGAATGCGAGAGGGCGGCCCGTTTTTTTGTTGGTCATTACCCCGTGGAGGATTTCAAATCCTGCATCGCGGAGAAGCGCGATGGCGCGGGCGCGATTTTCACGGTCCTGCCCCGAGGGATCGCCCTCGGGGGCCTGCCAGCCATGTGCCATGATCTCCGGCGTCACTGCGCCGGGAAACGGCGCCAGAAGCTCACGCTCTCCCGGACCGGCCGGACGGTCATGCGAGCCGAGTTCGGAATTGTCAAAAAAGCTCTGTGTTCGAACATAAGTGCCGTAGTAGAGATTCTTGTTCACCCAGGCGAAGTTTAGAACCTGGATCAGAGCCTCGCGTACACGGCGATCGGAGAAGACCGGCTTGCGCGTATTGAAGACAAGCGCATACATGCCCGACGGCATGCCGCTCTCGAACGTCGCCTTACGGACCTTTCCGTCTCGAAGGGCGGGAAAATCGTATCCTGTGGTCCAGCGGCCGGGATCGTCCTCTGGCCGGGCGTGATAGATACCGGTTTTGAAAGCTTCGAAAGAAGCATTGGCGTCCCGGAAATATTCGTAAGTCAACCGGTCGATATTGTTCTGCCCGACATTTACAGGCAGCGATGCCCCCCAATATTCGTGGTTCCGCCGATAGGTAATGCTCGCCCCTGGTTCTGCTTTCTCGACTACATAGGGGCCACTTCCGACAGGCGTTTCAAATCCCGCTGCGCTGAAGTCGCGCTTCTCATAAACATGCTTCGGGATGATTGGCATCAAACCCAAGATGAGCGGAATTTCGCGATCTCCCTCGGCGTTGAAAGATAGACGTATCTCACGGCGTCCCAGTGCCTCGATCTTCGAAACCTTGGAATAGTAGGTCTTGTAGTTGGGCCGTCCTTTGTCCCTCAATGTTTCGAGGGAATAGATCACGTCTTCGACTGTCACCGGCGCGCCATCGGAAAACCGTGCGGCCAGGTTGAGCGTGAATGTGATGGAGCTTCTGTCGTCAGGCATCTCGACCTTTTCCGCCAGCAACCCATAAAGCGTGAAGGGTTCATCATAGCCGCGTGCCAGGAGACTCTCGAAAACATGCTCGCGCAACCCGATAGCCGCGGTTCCGCGCACGATAAATGGATTGAAGCTGTCGAAAGATCCGGTCGACCCGAAAACGATGGAACCGCCCTTCGGCGCGTTTGGGTTCACATAGTCGAAATGCTTGAAATCCGGCGGGTAGAGCGGATCGCCGTGCATAGCAATCGCATGATCGGCGGCGCTGGCGGACAAAATGCTGAAGCCTGGCAGTATAGCCAGTACGACAACCGTTAACGCCTGCCCGAGCAACTGCCTACGAACCTGGCGGGAGAGAAAATTCATTGGATTTTTTGTCTCATGGGTCTCGGCCGATTTGGTTGAGGCACACTGAGTTAAGCAGATCCGCCGATTCTTCAAAAATTCCTTGTGCCTTCTTTATGCCGAAATGCAAGGGTAGCGCTCAATGCCGGTCGCCGTTATCGCCTTGTTTGGGGCTGTGGCGGTGGAGACCGCTAGGAACGCTCTGATCCTGAAAGGATTTCAATATGCTACTTCGACGCTTGCTTTCCGGCGTCGCCGCTGCGGGGTTCGTTGCGGCCGCAGGAATGGCTCCGGCCAGCGCTCAGACCGCAGGGGCGAACGCGGAGTCCGCCGACAAGATCGAGAACTTTGGTACCTGGAGTACTCGATGTGAAAAGAATGAGACGGGTGCCGAGCAGTGCCATGCCTTTGTCGATGTACGGATCGGGGAAGAGAAACAACGCATCGCTTATCTCGGAATTGGGTACAGCCCGAAGGACGTGAATGAAGACGGTACTCAGGATCTCTTCATGTTCGCGATCACGCCTCTCGGTACGTTTTTACCCGCGGGCATCGGCTGGAGCGTTGACGACAAGGAGAAGTTCAGCCAGCAGTTCATGTATTGCCTGCCGGGTGGCTGCCAGACCGAAATCCTTTTGACGAAGGAACGTCTGGACGCGATCAAAAATGGCGGCGAAATGAAGATCGCTTTCCGCATTGTAGGGAAGGGCGATGTCAACGTACCTGTGAAGCTGGACGGTGTGTCCAAGGCGATCGCCGCCGTGCCCGAGCCGAAGTCCTGAGCTCAGTCCGTTCTTGAAGGTGAGAACACGCTCCGGAGCCATCCGAGAGTCGTGTTCTCCCGCAGGATGTAGCGCATCAGATTATCCATATCGCGGTCGAGCTTTTCCGGGTTCTGGAAGAGTGCGGAGCGCCGCCTGAATTCCTTCGTTCCATCGAGTTCGCGCACCACGCGCGCCGGGTTTCCGGCGGCTATGCAATTTGCCGGAATGTCCTGTGTGACAACTGAACCCGCGCCGACGATGCTGTTTTCGCCAATCGTCACACCTTTACCAACAATCACTCTTACGCCAAGCCAGACATTCTCTCCGATCGTGACGGGGCGATGTTTGTCGAGTTCCGCTGTGCGGTCGTAGGTGTCGTGCCAGTCCGAATCCGAGATGTAGCAATTGCTAGCGATCATCGTGTCGCTACCAATTACGATTTCTTCTGACGCAACGATATGAGTACCGGGACTGATGAGGACACAATCACCAATGGAAATACGACCCTCGCGCTCCCCTGTGCGCCATGTTGCCAACCGCACAAGACTGCCATGCGAGGCATGAAGATGGAGATGTGCACCTGCCGTAATTCCCGCGCCCCATATCTCGATATTGCGTGGGCTGGAGACATCGATACCCGGGCCCAAAGTGTCGAAAGCAGGGGCGATGAAACGGGTCACATAGAACCTGTTCCAGCCGTCCACGATCCTTCGGATCAGATAGGTTCGCCTGTCTCGCCGCAATGTGCTGTTCCTCTACCGCCATGCGCTTTTCAATGCGCTTCGCGGGTGCATTTCCTAACACGGTTCCGGAGAGAATTCAGTGCGCGGATTTGGTGCGGACAGCATAAATACCGTCCTTTAGCGGACCAAAAAGTTCCTGCACCTGGGGGTGGCGGACAGGTTCGCCCGATTCGTCCGGCAGAAGATTCTGCTCGGAAACATAAGCGACATACTCAGTGTCCGAGTTTTCGGCAAGGAGGTGATAGTAGGGCTGATCCTTACGCGGGCGGACCTCTTCGGGAATGGATTGCCACCATTCCTCCGTATTATTGAAGGTCGGGTCCACATCGAAGATGACGCCACGAAAGGGATAGAACCGGTGGCGGACCACCTGTCCGATCCTGAACTTTGCTTCCCGGTTAACCTGCATTTCCGGCTTTCGTTTGTCGAAACATTCACAACTCTAACAGTTTGATGATGCTGGAGAAAACCCTATGTAGAACAGGGAGTTGCATGCCGCCATTGCCATTAGGGGGTAAATACCCAATATGACGCCTATCTGAATATTCCCACTCAAGGAGAAGTTGATGAGCCGTTCGGTGGCCCCTCTGTTCGAGCCTTTTACACTCAACGGGCTTGAGTTGCCCAATCGTGTTGTCATGGCGCCTATGACGCGCTCGCACTCGCCTGAAGGCATTCCAGGACCCGACGTGGCTGCCTACTACCGGCGCCGCGCGGAGGGGGAATGCGGCCTCATCATTACCGAGGGCACGACGGTGAACACCCCCGTTGCGACCAGCGACCCGAACGTACCGCAATTCTGGGGCGAGCAGGCCCTCAAAGGCTGGAAACACGTTGTTGAGGAAGTCCACGATGCGGGCGGCAAGATCATGCCGCAACTCTGGCATACCGGTATGACGCGCAATCCCGCCAAATCGACCAACCCGGAGCTGCCGAGCCAAGGTCCGTCCGGTCTTGCGGTGCCGGGCAAGAAGCGTTCGGAGCCGATGACGAAGGAAGAGATCAAGCAGACCATTGAGGCCTTCGGGCAAGCTGCCGCAGATGCTCGCGAAATCGGCTTCGATGGCGTCGAGATTCATGGGGCGCACGGCTATCTCATCGATCAGTTCTTCTGGGCGGGTACTAATGAGCGCGAAGATGAATATGGCGGTGACCTCGTCGGCCGTACGCGCTTTGCCGTCGAGATCATTGAGTCGATCCGCCGTCATGCCGGCAACGACTATCCGCTCATCCTCCGCTTCTCACAGTGGAAACAGCAGGACTACTCGGCGAAGCTTGCGCAGACGCCGGAGCAGCTCGGTGCCTTCCTGAAGCCGCTCTCCGAGGCTGGTGTGGATGCTTTCCATTGCTCACAGCGCCGTTTTTGGGAGTCCGAGTTCGAAGGTTCGGACCTCAACCTCGCAGGCTGGACGAAGAAGCTAACGGGCAAGCCGAGCATTACGGTTGGCAGTGTCAGCCTGTCCGGTGAATTTATCGCCTCCTTTGGCGGCGAAAGCTCCGAAGCAACAGGTATCGACGAATTGCTGAACCGGCTGGAGAAGGGTGAGTTCGATCTCGTCGGCGTTGGTCGCGCGTTGCTGGTCGATCCCGCCTGGACGCAGAAGGTCCACACGGGAGCATTCGACAAGCTCATGCCCTTCCGCGCAGAGGCGCTGGCAACACTCTCCTAAAAGAACTCAGAAACCGTAGGCCTTGGCGAGGTCGGGATCCTTCTCAGCAACCTTCTTCGCCAGGTCTACGATCACCTTGGCCTGTTTCCAGGTGGCGTCGTCCTGCATCTTGCCGTCAATCATGGCAACACCGGTGCCATCCGGCATGGCATCGAGGATTTTCTTCGCGAAGATAACTTCGTCGGCATCCGGGCTGAAGACACGCTTCGCGACAGCCACCTGGTTCGGATGCAGCGACCATGCGCCTACGCACCCCATCAGGAAAGCATTGCGGAACTGCTGTTCGCAGGCATCCAGATCCTTGATGTCGCCGAAGGGGCCGTAGAAGGCACTAATTCCGTTCGCGACGCAGGCATCCACCATCTTTGCGAACGTGTAGTGCCACAAATCCTGTTGAGCGGCGATGCGCGGGCTGCCGTCTTCCTTGGGGTCTTCAAGCACCCGGTAGAAAGGGTGACCGCCGCCGACGCGTGTCGTTTTCATCTTGCGCGATGCCGCAAGGTCGGCCGGCCCAAGGCTCATGCCATGCATGCGCGGGCTCGCGCAGGCAATCTCCTCGACATTTTTCACTCCCTGAGCCGTTTCGAGGATGGCGTGAATGAGGAGCGGTTTCTTGATTCCGTGCTTCGCCTCGAGTTGGGCAAGAAGCTGGTCGAGATAGTGAATGTCCCACGCACCTTCGACCTTCGGCAGCATGATGACGTCGAGCTTTTCACCGATCTCGGCCACCAGTTCCATAACGTCGTCGAGTACCCAGGGGCTATTCAGTGGATTGATCCGTACCCAGAATCCTGTTGAACCGAAATCATGCGTCTTGCCAACCTCGATCACACCTCTACGCGCAGCTTCCTTCTCATCCGCAGGAATAGCGTCCTCAAGATTGCCAAGCAACACATCGACTTGCGGGATCATTTCGCCGACCCGCGAACGTACCTTCTCGTTATGACCGGGGAAAAAATGGATCATCCGTTCAAGCCTCACCGGAAGCTCCCGGTAGGGGTCCGGGGCACCGATCGCGAGCGGTTTGTAAAAGTTCGATGGCAGTTTCATGGCAATCCGTCGGGGTAAGTTGAGATGCGGTTGCAGTCTAGCGGTGCCGATAGCCGAAATCCATGAAGCATTTCAGCGATCTAGGGGCTTATCCTGCAGGTTCAGTATCGCTTTCACGGGGCCGGCAGCGTAGAGGCACGCAAACCCAAGCACCGACGAAACGGTGATAGCGAGATAGGCGGTTTGATATCCACCTGCCGATGCATAAAGAAGACCAAGCAGAGCAGGGCCAGCCGCATTCGCACAGGTCGTAATCATCTGAGCTACCGAGAGAATCCTGGCATAAGCCTTCAACCCGAATGCCTCCGCCAGGATCAATGGCTGCATCATCTGCATATTGCCGACCGTCGCACCGAACATTGAGGAAACGATAAAAAGAGCGACCACTCCTTCAGCGAACGCGAATGCACAGAAGGAAATCCCCTGCAGCACATAGATTGCGTAGAGGTAGTGTTTTGACGAGATGCGTGAAAGAAGCGACCCACCGACAAGACGTCCGGCGATGCTCGATGCAGCCATGATCGATACAGCAAGAGCGGCGATATGATCGTCACCGGTACGTGTTGCGACAAGACGGAACTGATGTGCTAGCGATCCGACCTGCGCCATCATGGAAAAAACAAAGGCGGCAGTGCAGAGAATGAAGAAGCGGCTCCGCATCGCATCATGGAAGGCAACGCCGTCTGGTGGCATGAGGCTTCCATCTGCTTTGCGTTGTGGCGGGTCGCCATCGGGAGAAAGCCCAATGGCTTCAGGGCTTTTACGAAGCATGAGGAGCGAGATAGGAACGACGCCGAGGACCAGGGCAAGCCCGAGCCAATAAGCGGCTTCGCCCAGCCCGTATCTTTCGATGAGTGTTGCCGACAGGGGAGTGAAGACGATGCCGCCGAGCGATAGCCCTGTCGAAGCATAGGCGATCGCCTTGGAACGCTGGCGCGTAAACCACCGGGCGACAATCGTCATACCTGGGATGACGGCAACCGCTGCATTCCCGATACCGAAGAGGATGTAGAAACAATATAGCTGCCACATCTCGGCGACGTGACCGGCGCTTGCCAGAACGATTGCAGATATGAACGCTCCACCAGTTACTATCCAGCGCGGATCGTAGCGGTCGAGTAACCAGCCGACCGCCAGCCCCGCAAATCCTGACGAGATGAAAAAGAGAGCGGTCGCGTTGGATGTGGCGGAGACGGAGAAGCCGCCTTCAGCAACAAATGCCTTCAGGAAGATCGAGAGGTTGTAAAAAATGAGACCGCACGACACGGTATGAATCATGAAAACCGTGCCGACGATATACCAGCCGTAAAAGATCGGGCCGCGTGTCTGCGCACGCGGGCCTTCTGGCGCTTGGCCAGTATCCATTTTTTAGGCTCCGAACTATCAATATCTATTGTGACCTAAATAGCGTTTTGAGTCACAAGGCCCAAGCGGAATCTAGGCGCCTTCAACGAGTGCTCTCGTTTCCGCGTCCATTGCTTTCCGGAAGCTCTCTCGTTCGGTCACGCGATGGTCGCCTTTTGCATAGGCGAGTGCATTTTCATAGTAAAAACGGGCATTCAGAGTGTTTGCGATACTGTTGTCGCGCGCCTTGATCACTTTGGCCGGTGAACCTGCGACGATCGAATTTTCCGGGATCACTGTCCCTTCCGTCACGATTGAGTGACCGGCCACAATAGAATTTTGGCCGACTTTAACCCCATCCATCAGGGTCGCGTTGATGCCAATCAGGCAATTGTCGCCGACGTCGGCGCCATGCACCGTCACGTGATGGGTTATCGAGCAATTGTTTCCAATGATTGTTGGCGTCTCGTTGCCGACATGGATCATGACGAAGTCCTGAATGTTTGTTCGCCGACCGATCCTCACCTCATGCATTTCGCTTCGTATGACCACATAGGGCCAGAGCGATGCGCCTTCCCCTATAAATACTTTGCCGTAAACGAGCGCTGTATCGTGGATGAAGGCAGGGTTATCAAGCACAACGTCGGAGTCGAAGTCACGCATAGCTTTCACTTTCTATAAGCGCACGGACAGGGCCGGCCGCGATTACGAGGAAAAACGCCAAACATGATGCGGCCGCCATAACGAGAAATGCGACGTCGTATCCACCCAGCCATTCGTAAAAAAAACCGACGGCGGCCGGGCCGGTGGCCACCCCGAGTGTCATGAAGAGCTGGTTGAGGGAATAGATGCGGCCATAGGCTTTGAGGCCGAATGCCTCGGCAATCAGCAAAGGCTGCATCATCAGCAGATTTCCGACTGTTACACCGAAGATAACAGTGGTTGCCAGAAGCGCATGTGTGCCTTCTACGGAGGCATACAGCGTCAGGGCCGCGCCTTGCACCAGCATAAGGCCGAACACGAAAAGCCGGGACGAGATATAGGCCAGCCCCCATCCACCAACAAGACGCCCAACGATGCTTGCCATCGCCATCGTTGCGACGGCTAGCGCTGCCGTATCGTTGCTGCCACTTCGTACCGCCACGAGACGAAACAGATGAGCGATCACGCCGACCTGAGCCATCATTGCAAAAATGAATGCGCCTGCGGTGAAGACGAAGAAACGGCTGCGGATCGCCATCTCGAAGTCGATCCCATCCGCCGGAAGCGGCGCGCCATTCTTGTCGCGCATGATCGGATCGCCGTCTGGCCCCAGTCCCATCGCATGAGGAGAGGGGCGAATGAAAAACCACGAAACCGGGATCACACCGAGAAGGAACATAGTCGCGAGCCACGGGCCCGCTCCGCCAAGGCCCATATGTTCAATCATGTTGGCGGCCAGCGGTGTAAGCAAGATGCCGCCGAGTGATAGCCCCGTCGACGCGACGGAGAGCGCGATAGAGCGTTTGCGCACGAACCAGCGTGCCACAAGCGTGGTGCCGGGAATGAGTGCTGCGCCTGCGTATCCCGCACCGAAAAGGACATAGAAGGCATAGAGCTGCCAGAGCTCAGCTACATAGCCCGCTCCGAAGGTCGCGATCGCGCTCAGCACGGCGCCGACGGTAATGACCCAACGCGGGTCGTATCTCTCGATCAAGGAGGCAACGCCCAGCCCGGCAATCCCAGATGAAATGAAGAAACAGGCTGTCGCGCCGGAAGTCGCAGAAACGGAGAACCCGCGCTCGGCGATGAATGCCTTCAGATAAACGGAAAGATTGTAGAAACCGAGGCCCGCAGTGACCGTCATGACCACGAGGACGGCACCGACGACGAACCAGCCATAAAAAATTCCGGTGTCGGGTTCGCCTTGCCCCGCCGCTTGGCTGCGTGCGTTCATTTCGCCTCCCTTTCCCGGTCTGCTGCCGGATTGCGCCTAGATAAACACGGAACAGCCGTGAGCCAAGGTGAAAGGGTGTAAAAGTGGCGCGACCTGGCGCATTCGGATAATCATGAGGCCATACCGGCAATTGTGAAAAGCCCGGAACACAGGGAGACGAATATGAAATTGTACAATTCGGTTGGGCCAAATCCCCGCGTTGTTAAAATGTTCATGCAGGAAAAGGGTATTGAGCTGCCTTTGGTTGACGTCGACATCATGCAGGCTGAGAATCGGAAGGAACCTTATCTTGCCAAAAATCCGGCAGGTCAGCTGCCGGCGCTGGAGTTGGATGACGGGAGCTATCTCGCTGAAATCACGGCTATCTGCGAATATCTCGACGAAAAATTTCCAGGCGGATCATTGATCGGAACAACCCCGGAAGAGCGAGCCGAGACCCGCATGTGGACACGCCGGGTTGACCTGAATGTTTGTGAACCTTTGGCCAACGGCTTCCGTTTCTCGGAAGGGCTTCCTTTGTTCAAGGATCGGATGCGCTGTCTTCCAGACGCCGCAGATGGCCTCAAGGCAATTGCACAGGACAAGCTCGCCTGGTTTGACAAGATGCTGGCGGGTAAGGAGTACCTCGCTGGCAAGCGGGTGACGCTGGCCGACATTCTGCTGTTCGGTTTTCTGGATTTTGGCGCTGCCGTAGGTCAGCCGCTTAATCCTGAACTAAAGAATGTAGCAGCGTGGTTCGAGCGGATGAAGGCGCGCCCCTCTGCAGCTGCTTCTGCATAACACTCATACACGGCCGGACCCGCCTGAATGCGGGTCCGGCCTATTCTTCCCGCTTGCGGATTCGGCCAAATCTGGCAACCTCGTAAAACAAGATTACGAGTTGGGGGCTAGCGTGGGAGGACGCATCATGAAATCTCTTGTCCAATTCTGTCTGGCTCTCGGCTTTGCGATTGTCGGTCTGACGCTTGTGAATTCAGGCGAAGCTCGGGCACAAGGTGTGCCCGAATGCATCGACTCCGAAAAGAGCGGGAATCCGCAAGCGACCGCCTCCTGGTGGGGAAGGCGTTCAACTGAAGAAAAAAAATACATAAGCGAGCTTCCGTGTGCTGAGCGCTATATCCCGATGACCTGCATTTTTCTGTGGGATCCCAATCTTCGTGGATGCACCAACAAGGGTGTCGCCGAATACCGAGCGGACAAGGCCTGCTCGAAAAAGGGCCATGCACTTCTTTCTCCAGAACACGCCACCTGTAAGGAAGACTTCAAGAAGACTTTTGCACCGCCTTTCCCTGCTTCATCCTGACGATCAAGAGATCGTGTCATCAGTTATTTGGTATAACTCTGTTTGGTTTTCGGAATCGGTCTCTGTTTTGCGAGTGCATTTTTCCGACCTTCGCGGTTGCACCAACAAGGGCGTCGCCGAATATCGGGCGGACAAAGCGTGCAGCGCAGAAGGTTACAAGCGCCTTTTGGCGAAACGTGCTGAGTGCAAGGAGCGCTTCAAGAAAATCTTTGTGCCGCCGTTTCCCAACCCGACTTCGTGAACACCGGGAAATCGATTCCCAGATGATACCAGCAAAGTGGAGAGACAATGAACGAAGCGGTGGGTAATCCGGCTCAGGATCCGGACTGGGAGTCTCCTGCTGCGGTTACACTTGGCAAGAAGGTTATTGAGAAAGATGCCAAGCGCGGTTATATCCGCGCCTCGTTCGAGGCTGATGATTCCTTTCTAAATAGGGGTGGTCGTATCTTCGGTGGCTTTCTGTCAGCTATGCTGGATGGCCTGTGCGGGCATGCCGTGCGCCTCACGCATGACGAGCCCGGTACGCCGCAAGTTACTCTTGAACTCAAAACGAGTTTCGTTGGCCGCGCGGACAAGGGAACATTGATAGGCGAGGGGTGGGTCCGCCATAGAGGCAGATCGATTGCTTTCGCAGAGGGCGAGCTTCGCAACGAAAATGGCGATCTGATCGCGAAGGCCAGTGCAACGTTCAAGATTGGTCGCTAGGGGACTTTATTCTCGTAGTAATTCCCGGTTGAGAAACGGCCTCTCGCGATATAACCAAGAAGTTGGATGGGTGGCCGAGTGGTTTAAGGCACCGGTCTTGAAAACCGGCGTGGGTTTACGCTCACCGTGGGTTCGAATCCCACCCCATCCGCCACTACGTCATTGCCGGCATGTTCGCGGCCTGCCATTTCGTGCGGGAGCGTCATTCTTCTTTCTGCAAGATCGACGGGAAGAGAAGAATGAAGGGGAATATGAGCGCTTCGCCACGAGCGATTTTTGCAGATTAGAGTGTCAGAGACTCTTCTTCATGCGTCACATGAAGTTGGTGTGCCTTTTGGGCTGCATAGAAGAGCCTCCGGCCTGAATCCGTATGGTTAACGTGAAATCTCTTTTGCAAGTCTCAACGAGGCTTGCCAAAATGGGACAAAAGACGGCAAGAATGCCGCGAACGTTGTTATGGGGGGAGTTTCGTTGTGCCGGTTGATTTAACATCACCGTGGATTCCGCTGGGCATCATCATGCTGCTCGGCATTTTCATGATTTTTCAGTTCATCCAGGAACGTAAGGTTTCGCGAGCTCTGACGCTCGCGGAAGCTGCGGCTCCAGTCTCGCAGCCTGCGCCGGAGTCGGTCGCGTCAGCGGCAGTTCCCGCAGAAGCGGAAGTCTCGCCTTCAGCCCCAGCCCCCGAAGCGCGGACGGTTACGCCGTCGACGGAAACGCCTCAAAAAAAGAAGATGAAGCTCCGTTGGCGGACGGCCTGGATATGGCTGCCTTTCCTTGTCGGGTTTTTCGGGCAGGCATATCTCAGCTTCATCAAGCCGATGCTCGATAACGCTGGATAGGATTCAGGCGAGATCTATCCGTGGCAGGGGGGCGTCGTAGGCCAACGCCAAAATGCCGTCGATGATTAATTGGGGGGCAGAAACGCCTCCATGGCTGAGTAGCATATCCGCCTTGGCTATCATTTCGCTCCGATCAAGCGGTGCCTCGGGGTCGCCCTTGGCGTTTGTTCTCTCAGCTTCGGCTTCTTCGCCGTCAGCCATTCTTACTCTCACGCGGCCACCCCAGGATCGCGGGTAAGCCGATGCCCACGGCTCGGCTGCTGTAACCGTTACTCGTAGTGCAAGGTCAGCGCAGCACTCCCTCGCTTCCGGCCCAAACGCCTCGAAGTTTACTTCGGGAAGAAGAAGCGCGGCGGCCACTGTGTGCTGCAGCGAGAATTTGGCCTCATAGTCAGTTGCCGCACGTGGCCGGTTGCAAACATCGAGCGCCGCGCGATATGTCTCAACTTCCACTTCACGGATGTTCGCAGGGTTTTTTCCGTTGGCGATCAAGCGGGTACGCAACTCTTCTGCCGCATCGATAGCCGGATGTGTATGGCGGCATGAGGGCCAGGGCTTGATCGATGTCCGGGTAAGTTGCCAAGGTGCGCCGGGCTCACGGATTACAGCTTCGGGATCAGCATCGGGGCAGGCGGCACGGAAGAACCCTTTTTCTCCCTCAAGAATTTTTGGCGGGCCAGTGAACCCGAATGCAGCAAGTTCCGCTGATCTGATACCTGCTTCTGCCGCGTGACCAGCGTGCAGATGTTTTGTCATCGCGCCGGTCTCCAGGAATTCCCAGAGGCCTGAAGACTGGCTTCCTGCGTTGCCGAGCGCGTGAGCGGCTTCTGCATCGCTCAGATCAAGCAGTGAGGCGGCCGCCATCGCGGAGCCAAAGGGGCCACAAGTCGCCGTATTGTGCCAGATACGGTAGTGTTCCGGGCCTACGGCCATGCCGACGCGCGTTGCCGCCTCGAATCCCTGGAGGATAGCCGTCAGGACTTGCCGCCCGCTCATATTTCGGCTTCTTGCCAAAGACCAGACGGCGGGAACGACGACGCATCCGGGGTGAACGACGGATTCCCTGTGCAGGTCATCCGTTTCCAGAATGTGGCAGAGAGCAGCCATGAGGAAGGCCTCACGCCCCGGATCGGGGGCGGTATTGGAGGAACTTCTCCACCAATCGGACAAGACCTTTCCCGGTCCCGAATTCCGGCCCGCAAGACTGTTTGCAACAGCGTCCAGCGTGAAGAGAGCTGCAGCGTCGAGATCGTTCTGCGTCACGGGTTTTGCCCGAATGAGCGCGACCAGAGTTTCGGTAAGGGACGGAGCAGAGGGGGAATGGGGAGCGTTCACGACGGTCCAGTTCAAGAAGCAGGCGGATTGTTCAGGTGCGTATGATGGAGTCAATCGGGCAGCGCCGCAAATGGTGCCTTTCAGAGCCGCTCCTTGCCGCTGCAGCTTTGGCTGATTATAAGGTTTTCATTGTGTTCGCGGGGTGATTCGCTGCAGAGCGGCGCAGCCAAAGTCCTCGAACGAGGTTTTCCGATGCCTATTCGATCTACAAAAACGGTTCGCCGCGGCTCAGCGATGCCGCGCGCCTTGATTTTTGCTGCTCTCTTGCCACTTGCGCTGGCACTTGCCGCCTGCGGCACAACGCAGCCCAAAAGCTCGGCGCCGATCAAGCAGGGCGGCGGAATCTACAAGGTCGGCAATCCCTATCAGATCAACGGCATCTGGTACTATCCAGCCGAGAACGACAAATATGACTCGACGGGCATCGCTTCGTGGTATGGGCCGCAATTTCACGGCAAGCTTACAGCCAATGGCGAGGTGTTCGACGAGAACCAGCTGACCGCAGCGCATCCGACATTGCCCATGCCGGTTCTGGCGCGTGTCACCAATCTTGAAAACGGGAAGTCGCTTGTCGTTCGTGTGAACGATCGCGGACCGTTCGCGGCAGGCCGCGAAATCGACATGTCGAAGAAGGCGGCCGAGGCCCTCGGCTTCATGCAGAAGGGGACCGCCAAGGTTCGTGTCCAGTATATCGGGCGCGCACCGCTTGAAGGCGGCATTGGAGACGGGCGCGGCGTTGCGGAAACCTTTGTCGCGCCGCCTGTCGTAACGCCGAAAGACGAACGGAAGGTAATCGGTGCTGCACCTGTAACGGCAGTTGCCGCCGTTTCGGCAACGGCTTTACCTGCGCCCACTGGGGTGAGCAGTGCGCCGGTACCAGCGGCGCAGGCGACAATGCAACCTATTCCCGACAACGCAGTCACGCGCAGTTCGGAAACTGTCGACCAGGTTCCGGTCACAGGTCCGGGCAATATCTATGTACAGGCCGGGGCGTTTCAAAACCTGCAGAACGCGGAAGCGGTGAAGCAGGAGCTTACGGGCGTCGGGCGTGTGGAAATACAGACCACGATGGTCGATGGCCTGCCTTATTACAGGGTGCGTGTCGGTCCGTTGACCGATGTGCCCGCTGCAGATAGCTCATTGCAGAATGTTATTGCCCATGGCCACAAAGGTGCCCGAATTGTCGTCGACTGAGGCGTGAGCCTGCGTAGTCGATGAAATCCAGAAGTGAGACCAATGAAGCATCCAGCTCTTTTTGCCGTTTTCCTTGTTGCCCTGTGTGGAGTCCTTACCGTCGCTCCGCGCGAGGCTGAGGCCTTCGACACACAGGCCGAATATGCCGTTCTCATGGACTACGAAACCGGGACGGTTCTCTGGGGCAAGAAGCCAGACGAGCAAATGCACCCGGCGAGCATGAGCAAGCTCATGACGCTGGAAATGCTGTTTCAGGCGCTGGAAAACGGCAGCGTGACGATGGATGACGAGTTCAAGGTAAGCGAGCACGCATGGCGCACCGGCGGTGCCGCATCGGGCTCGTCGACCATGTTCGCGGACTTGAACTCGACCATCCCGGTTCACGCTGTCCTGCGTGGCATCATCGTCCAGTCGGGCAACGATGCATGTATTGCAACAGGGGAAGCGCTTTCCGGTTCGGAGGCCGCCTTTGCCGAAGCGATGACGGAACGCGGCAAGGAACTCGGGCTTCAAAACTCCCAGTTTGAAAATTCAACGGGCTGGCCCCACCCGGATCACTTGATGACTTCGCGCGATCTGGCAACGCTTGCGCGTCACCTCATTGCCGACTACCCGCAATACTATCCGATCTTCAAGGAAACGGATTTCACCTGGAACGGCATCAAGCAGGGTAATCGCAATCCCGCACTTTACCTCGATCCGTCGGTAGACGGGCTGAAGACAGGCCACACCGAAGCATCCGGCTATGGCCTTGTCGCGTCAGCCGAGCGAAAGGGACAGCGGCTCATTCTCGTTCTTAACGGTTTGCCGAGCGAAAAGGCGAGGGCAGACGAGAGTGTGCGTCTGCTCGACTGGGGTTTCCGTTCCTTCAAGCATTACGAGCTCTTCGTTGCTGGCGCGCCGGTGGAGAATGCACCGGTCTGGCAGGGCACCTATGACGAAGTACCGCTCGTCAGCAAGAGCGACATCGACCTGATCATGTCGCCCGAGCAGCGCAAGGGCATGAAAGTGACGGTGGTATATGACACACCGGTTCTGGCGCCGGTCGAGGCGGGGCAGCGGATTGGAACGCTGCGTGTCGAAGCTCCCGAAATGCCGGTTCGCGAGTTCCCGCTTGTGGCAGGTGGTGCTGTTGAACGGCAAGGTATCTTCGGCCGGGCCATTGGTTCGCTGAAACATATGATCTTTGGCAGTTGAACCTGTGACGCGCGAGCGTTTCATTACACTCGAAGGCGGTGAGGGCGCAGGCAAGTCCACGCAGGCGCGCAGACTTGCAAGCAAGCTCGAAGAGAAGGGGCACAGCGTCGTTGTCACCCGGGAACCCGGTGGCTCACCGGGCGCAGAAATAATCCGTAAGCTGATCGTTTCCGGCGATGCAGGGCGGTGGACCCCGAAGGCCGAAGCCCTGCTTGTCTTTGCCGCGCGCGAGGATCATCTCATGCGGACAATACGTCCCGCACTCGATCGCGGGGCGTGGGTGGTGTGCGACAGGTTCATTGATTCCACACGCGCCTATCAAGGAGCCGCACAAGGCCTCAACCGACAACTCATTGATACTCTTGGGGAAATGGTGATCGGTGAGGACATGCCGGGGCTGACGCTGATGCTCGATCTGCCCGTGGAGGCAGGGTTGGCGAGGGCCGGAAAGCGCGCAGGCGAAGGTGCCGCAGAGGACCGTTACGAGAAGATGGAAACCCAGTTCCATCAGACACTTAGACAGGCTTTTCTCGATATTGCCGCGGCAGAGCCCGGGCGTTGCGCGGTCGTCGATGCGGCGAGAAACGAGGACGAAGTGGCGGCCTCCATATGGGCCGAGGTGGGGACAAGACTGGCCATTTGAGGCCCGACCGTTACCGAAACGTCATGGAAACGTCACAAAACTAGAAGTTATCCATGGTTAAAGCCGTTTGCCGATCTTCCCGGCTTCGACTATAGAAGTCCGGTCATTTTCTCTCAGACGGAAAAACACCCGGCGGTCGCGCCGGCCACAGGAACAAGGATCGCCGATGAAACGACGACACCCGACCCCATTTGGCGCGTCGTTCTCTCTCCTTGCCGTCCTCGTTTTTTCCTTTTTTCTTATCCCCGCTTTTCCCGCTCTTGCATCCGCAGGGCAGGATCTGGTCGTCGCGCGAGGCATCGTGCCGATGACGCGGCCCGAACAGACACCCGCTACCTATCCGAACCGGCCGCTCCATTTCATCGATCCGCTCGACGTGACAAAGGCGCGGATGACGTCCGGTTTTGGATGGCGCACACATCCGGTGCTGAAGGACAAGCGCTTCCACAAGGGCGTCGACTATGCGGCGCCGAAGGGCACACCTGTCTATGCGACCGAAGACGGCATAATCGGCATGGCAGGGTGGCGCGGCAATTACGGCAAGCTTGTTACCGTCCGCCATTCAGAGAATGTCGAAACCTATTATGCGCATCTCTCGGGTTTTGCGCCGGGCATTCGCCCCGGCACGGGCGTCCGCAAGGGTGAGGTGATCGGCTATGTGGGCCGGACGGGTCTTGCGACCGGCAATCACCTCTACTACGAAGTTGCCATCAACGATGAGCGCATCAATCCGTTGGCTGACGATCTCAATGCGCAGGTCAATGTGCTTGCCGGTGCTGTCCGCCGCCCCAGCGACAAGCAGCTCGCGCAGGGTCAGGATGAAGGCCTGAGCGCCGCGCGCTAGACATCGCCGGACTTCAAGATTCAAGACAAGCAATCGCCGGTCAGGCGTCCGCGCAGGCATGTGCGAGGAAGCGGCGCGCCGCCGACCCCTCCGGCATGTCCCGACGAAAAAGGAATTTCGTTTCCTTTACGAGCTCAGCGTCTTCCAGCGGCAGGGCGACAAGTGTTCCCGCTGCCACCTCATCCGTCACCGACGCGGCCATGACCAGCGATATGCCGAGTCCGGCGCGAACGGCACGCTTGACGGCTTCCGTATTGCCGAAGCCGTCTATGGTGGTTAGCTGCGAGACCAGTCCGCCGAGCTGCCGGCGGAGAAGTGTCCCGGTTCCGGTGCCGCGCTCACCGCCAAGCATCCTCTCTCCAACCAGTTCACAGGCACTTACGCTTTCTCGCGAGGCCCAGGGATGGGAGGGGGCGACGATAAGCACGAGCCTTTCGTGCACCCAGTCATGAGCTTCGAAATCCGGTGAAGGCTGCCAGCACTCGACAAGGGCAAGGTCGGCGGCACCCTGCCTCAAGCGCTCAAAGACGGAAGGATTGTCACCGATCCACAGATCGACTTCAGCGCCTTCCCGGCTGCGGAAACGCGAGAGCGGCGCCTGAAGAAGATAGGTGCCGATATTGCTGGATGCGGCAAGACGCAAGGGACCGCCTGCCACAACCGCATAGGCACGTTCCGCCGTCGATACGAGCGCCTTTGCCAGAGGCAGGAAGGCCGCGCCCTCCGGTGTCGGCTGTACGGAACCACGCCTGCGCACGATGAGCGCGGCGCCGAGTTCCGCTTCGAGCTGGCCGACATGATCGAGAATGGTGGAGGGCGCGATGCCGACGATGCGAGAGGCGGCCCGAAAACCGCCTGCATCGATCACGGCCAGAAATGTCCGAGCGTGCAGGAGGTTAAGCATCTTCGATAACTTCCCGGGAAACAGGCGCATTGACCGCGTGGGCCGGGGGACGTCCGGCGATCGCATCGACGATGCTCCGGGCAGCGGAAAGCTCAATGTCGCGGCGGACATGAGTAACGGCGGAACCGATATGCGGCGTGAGAATGGTGCGCGCCTTGTCTGCGAGAAGGCGTGGATCAATATCTTTCGGACGGTCATCGCGCGCCCAGTCTTCGCATTCGAAAACATCGGCGGCGTAACCGGCGATATGGCCCGTCGAAAGCGCGTCGGCAATGGCGGCCTCATCGACCAGTGATCCGCGCGCGGGGTTCACGATGCGCACACCCGGTTTCATGCGTGCAATCGCGGAGCGGTCGATAATGTGCTGCGTTTCCGAGGTCAGGGGCAAGGCAAGGACGAGCCAGTCTGCCTCCGCCATGACGCGATCCGTCTCCGCGAACTGGATGTGCGGGAAAGCCGCGTCCGAGCGGAGTTCGGCGTCGGCGGCAAGAACCCGGCAACGGAAGGGATGGAGCCGCTCGGCGATTGCCTGACCGACCAGACCAAATCCCAGAATGCCCACGGTTGCCCCATCGAGCCCCGCGCCATAAAGCGCGGGACGCCAACCCGAAAACCCGTCACCTCTGATCGCGGCATCGCCGGTCAGAATATTGCGGCCCAGCGAAAGGATCAGACCGATGGCGAGTTCCGCGGTGGGAACAGTCAAAAGATCGGGGACGATGGTGACGGTGATGCCTGCACGCGCGCAGGCATCGACGTCGATATTGTCGTATCCCTTGAGTGCGGCGCCGACGATGCGAAGCTCGGGACAGGCGGCGATAAAATCCTCGCCGATGCTGTCGGTCATGAAAGCCATGAGGCCGAAGGCGTCCCGGCAATGCTCCAGAAGCTTGCCGGCGGGCCAGGGTTCATCCGTCTCGTTGACGACAACCCGCGCATGAGCTTCGAGAAGTGCCCGCGTCTCGGGAAAGACACGGCTGGTCACGACAATCTTTTTCTTCTCCATTCGTTTCTTCTCTTCTTCTTATTTCAGCGCCTTGCGCAAGCGCGCGCCGAGTGCGTCGACAACGACGACACAGGCAAGGATCGAGAGCAGGATCGCGGAGACCTGGTCATAGGCGATGAGGCGCAAGGCGGCCATGAGCTCGAAACCGATACCGCCCGCGCCGACGATGCCGAGGACGGCCGAGGCGCGGAAGTGATACTCCCAGCGATAGAGCGTGATATCTGCGAGCTGCGGGAAGACCTGCGGCAACACAGAATGCGTAATGACCTGCAGGGGCGTTGCGCCCGCCGCGCGGGCGGCCTCCAGCGGTTTCGGATCAACATGCTCGATCGCTTCCGCATAGAACTTGCCGACCATGCCGACGGAGTGGAGAGCGAGGGCGAGAACACCCGGCAATGCACCGAAGCCGACAGCGGCGACGAAGATGACGCCGAGAATGATCTCCGGAACCGAACGCAGAAAAGCGAGGAGTGTGCGCGTGATCTGGCAGAGAAAGACATTTGGCGATGTGTTGGGCGCGGCGAGGATCGCGAGCGGCAGCGAAATGACGACGGCGAGGGCGGTGCCGGCAATCGACATGGCGAGCGTATCAAGCAGCGGCCTCAGCCATTGCTGCCAGCGCGAAAAATCGGGCGGCACCATTTCGGTCGCGAGCTGACCAAGGGCGGGAAGCCCGTCGGCGAAGCGACGGCCGTCGAAAAAGCCCGTGATCCAGAGAGCGGCGATACAGACAAGGAAGACCGTGGCGGCGAGCGCCGCGTGGCGAAAGCCACCGCGACGCTCTTCGGCCAGGATCGTCGCATAGGTTTGCGACTGGCTCATCTCAGTTCATCTTTGCGAGTTCGAGGTTGAGCATCTGCGCGGTGTCGCGAAGCACGTCATACGCAGCGTCATTTGTTTCAGCAAAGCCTTCGACGCGGAAAGACTGGAGGATTTCCGGGTCTTTGATATCGAGAAAGGCTTTGCGGATTTTTTCCTTCAACTCAGGTGCGAGATAGCCTTGCATGGTCAGCGGGTAGTTGGGGATAGGATCGCTGAGGCCGATCTGGAGAAGTTTGCTGTCATCGATCGTGCCGCGCTCGACCAATGTGCGGTAGATCTGTTCGGAGAGGGCGCCTGCGGGGATCTGCCCGTTCTGAACGGCGCGCGCCACGCCATCATGCGTGCCGAGATGCACGACCTTGTAGTCGGTGCCGCCCACAAGACCATTTTTCACAAGATGCGCGCGCGGCGCGAGATGACTGGAGGTGGAAGCCTGATCGCCAAAGCCGAAAGCCTTTCCCTTGACGTCGGAGAGGGACTTCACCGGCCCGTCCGCCGTCGCGATCAGGATCGAGTTGTAGGTGGGCTTACCCTTCTCGACACCGACGGCGAAAGCCTCGATTTCGGGCGCCTTCGACTTTGCCAGTACATAGGAGAAGCCGCCGAAATATCCGATCTCGATGCGGCCGAAGCGCATGGCCTCGATCATCGAGGAATAGTCGGTCGTGACCACGATCTCGATTTTCTTGCCGAGGGTATCGGCGAGGTAGTCCTTCAGCGGTTGAGCATTCTGGATCAGCGTTGCCGCGTTCTCATCGGGCAGCAGCGCGACGCGCAGCGTATCCGGGTTCGGCTCCTGCGCCGAAGCGGCGAAGGGCGAGAAGAGGGCCGCCGCCGCGAAAGCGGAGGCGATCAGGGTTCTGCGATTCAAAGAGAAAGTCATCGACTTGTCCTCAGGCAATTTTGGCCATCTTCGGGCGAGCAGGCGTCTGCTCGGGCTGAAGGGGACCGGGGTGGACGGTGGGGGTGGAAGCGGAGCCGTAAATCGTATCGAGCGTGGCGGCATCGAGTTCGGCGGCCGTGCCGTCGAAAACGATACGGCCGCCCGCGAGGCCATAAATCCGGTCGCCATAGCGGCGCGCGAGCTCGACCTGGTGGAGGCTGACGATGGCGGTGATGCCATCTTCGCGGCAGATGCGATGGAGGAGGGCGAGCACCTTGTCCGCCGTGGCGGGGTCGAGGGAGGCGACGGGTTCGTCGGCGAGAATGGCAAGCGGCTGCTGGGCGAGGGCGCGGGCGATGCCCACACGCTGCTGCTGGCCGCCGGAGAGCTGATCCGCCCGGTGAAGCGCACGGTCGGCAAGGCCGACGCGGTCCAGCGCCTCAAGCGCGAGGAGGCGATCCGCCTCCGGCAGGGGAAACAGGGAACGAAGGGTTCCATGAAAGGAGAGGCGCCCCATCAGCACGTTCTGGAGGGCGGTGAGGCGGCCGATCAGATGATGCTGCTGAAAGATCATGCCGGTGCGCTGCCGGTGGGCGCGAAGGGCGGCGGAACCGGCGAGGATGTTGCCTGCCTCCGAGCGCACGGTGCCGGAGGAGGGGCGGACAAGACCGTTCAGGCAGCGAAGCAAGGTGGACTTGCCCGCGCCGGAAGGACCGAGCAGAACAACGAACTGCCCCTTGCCGAAGCCCGCGCTCGCCTTTTCCAGCGCGGTGACACGATTGGCATAGCGCACGGTTACATTGTCGAGATCGAGCATCGAAGCCCCCAGAAGATGAACGGCAGAACCGAACGAAAAGCGGTTTTGATCGATAAAGCCGGTCTATCAGGGGTGGATGACGCGGAAACGACAGCTTCACGTAAGTTTTGAGACAGTTGCGGGCGAAGGCCGGGCGAAGGCGAAATCTGCCCCCGGGGCCCCGCTCAGGCCCCATGACGGCCTGCGGCGGCTCGTGCTACCAAAGGGGTATGAGCGAGACAGAGATTCCCCAGAGCGACCGGCTTGGCGACTATCCGCATCCGCGCGAAGTGGCCGGCTTTCAAGGGCAGGCAGAAGCTGAGCGCGCGCTGTTCGACGCCTTCATGAGCGGGCGGATGCAGCACGCCTGGCTGCTGACAGGCCCCAAGGGGATCGGCAAGGCGACGCTTGCCTATCGCATGGCGCGGTTCGTTCTCCATTACGGGACGCCGGAGAAGGCGCGCGCGGCGGGCGCAAGCGACCTCTCCGTGCCCATCGACAGCACCGCCTTCAACCAGATTGCGGCGGGGAGCCACCCTAACCTCATCACCGTTCGCCGCCCCTGGGACGAGAAGGCGAAGAAGCTCAAGACGGTGATCACCGTGGACGAGGTGCGGCGCATTGCGCATTTCTTCGAGCTAACGACCACGGAACGCGGAGCGTGGCGTGTGGTCGTGATCGACAGCGCCGACGAGATGAACACCAATGCGGCCAATGCCCTTCTGAAAGCACTTGAAGAACCGCCGCCAAACGGGCTGTTCCTGGTGCTTTCCCATCAGCCGGGGCGGCTGCTGCCGACGATACGTTCGCGCTGCCGGACGCTGCGCATGACGCCGCTGGGGACGGAAGATATTGCGGCGATGATTGCGGATGCCGAACGCGAAGCGGAAGCGCGCGAGGGCGAGAGCCGCAAGAAGACGACGGCGACGCCGGACAGCGAGCGGCTGCAGCTCGCGCATCTTTCCGAGGGCAGCGTGGGGCGGGCGCTCTCGATTGCGGGAAGCGGGGGGCTCGCGCTCTACCGGGAACTCGCATCGCTGCTGGTGCAGCTGCCGCGGCCGGACATTGCCGCGCTCCATGCCTTTGCCGACAAGGCGGGCAAGCGCGGCGCGGACGATACCTATGAGACGATGATCGAACTTCTCACGCACTGGCTGCAAAGGCTTGTCAGGGCGGGGGCGGGGCTCGATCCCGGCCCCGATATCGTCGAGGGCGAAGGGGCCGCGATGCGGCGGCTTGCAGCCGGGGGCAGCCTTGATCGGTGGGTCGAGGTATGGGAGAAGATCAGCCAAACGACCGCTCGCGGCGAGGCGCTCAACACGGATCGCAAGCTCGTGATTCTGAACGTCTTTTCCATGCTGGAAGCGGTTGCGAGCGAACGCGCCGGCGCGTGAAGCCGGCGTTCTTTTTTCTGAATCGGATGCTGGAATGCCGGGCCAAAAAGCCTTCTATGTGACGACCCCGATCTATTACGTGAACGACGTGCCGCATATCGGCCACGCCTATACGACGCTTGCCTGCGATGTGCTGGCGCGTTTCAAGCGGCTCGACGGCTATGACGTGATGTTCCTGACGGGAACGGACGAGCACGGCCAGAAGGTGGAGAAGGCGGCGGCCGCGGCGGGCGTTACCCCACAGGAATTCACGGATCGCGTCTCGCAGAACTTCCGCGACCTCTGCGAGCACATGAACTATTCGAACAACGCCTTCATCCGCACGACCGAACCGCGCCACGCGCAAGCCTGTCAGGACCTCTGGAAGAAGCTCGAAGAGAGCGGGAATATCTATCTCGGTTCCTATTCGGGCTGGTATGCGGTGCGCGACGAAGCCTTCTATGGCGAGGACGAACTGACACCCGGTCCAAACGGCAAGAAAATCGCGCCGACGGGCGCCGAAGTCGAATGGGTGGAGGAACCGTCCTATTTCTTCAGGCTGTCGGCCTGGGCCGAGCCGCTGCTCGAATTCTACGAGAGCCATCCCGATTTCATCGCCCCGCAAGCGCGGCGGAACGAGGTGGTGAGCTTCGTGAAGGGCGGGCTGCACGACCTCTCGATCAGCCGGACGACCTTCGACTGGGGCGTGTCCGTGCCCGGGGACGAAAAACATGTGATGTATGTGTGGCTCGACGCGCTGACCAACTACATGACGGCTGTGGGCTATCCCGATACGGGCGTGGATGCCTACAAGCGCTACTGGCCGGCCGACCTGCACATGATCGGCAAGGACATCCTGCGGTTCCACGCCGTTTACTGGCCGGCCTTCCTGCTGGCGGCGGGCCTTGAAACGCCCAAGCGCATCTTCGCGCATGGCTGGTGGACGGTCGAAGGGCAGAAGATGTCTAAATCTCTCGGCAATGTGGTCGCGCCCGATCATCTGGTCTCGACCTACGGGCTCGACGCCTCGCGCTATTTCCTGCTGCGCGAAGTGCCGTTCGGCAATGATGGCGATTTCTCGCACAAGGCGATCGTGCACCGGACGAATGGCGACCTTGCGAACGATCTCGGCAATCTGGCGCAGCGCTCGCTCTCCATGATCGCGAAAAACTGCGGCGGCGCCGTGCCGGAACATGGCGAGTTCACCGAGGCGGACAAGGTGCTGCTCGGCGCGGCGCACGGGCTGCTGGAGCGGGTGCGGACGGAATTCGACGCGCAGATGTTCCACAAGGGGCTGGAGGCGATCTGGTCGGTTTGCGGCGACGCCAACCGCTATATCGACGAGCAGGCGCCCTGGACGCTGAAGAAGACCGACCCGGCGCGGATGGCGACCGTGCTTTATGTGCTGGCCGAGACGATCCGGCATATCGCGATCCTCGTGCAGCCGGTGGTGCCGGCATCGGCGGCGAAGATGCTCGACCAGCTTGCGCTGGGGGAAGATGCGCGCGGCTTCGAGACGCTCGGCCCGGACCATGCGCTGACACCCGGCACACCGCTGCCCGCGCCGCAGGGCGTGTTCCCGCGCTTCATGGAGCCGGAGGCCGCCACGTCATGACGCTGCCGGTGCTCGTGGACAGCCATTGCCATCTCGATTTCCCGGACTTCGGACCGGAGGTCGATGATGTGGTGGCGCGCGCGCATGCGGCGGGCGTCGGCCTGATGGTGACGATCTCGACCAAGGTGAGCGAGTTCGACAAGGTGAAGGCGGTGGCGGAGCGCTTCAGCCACGTGTTCTGCACGGTCGGCATTCATCCGCATGAGGCCGAAAGCGAGCCGGAGATCGACACGGAGAAGCTGGTGGAGCTGGCGCGGCATCCCAAGGTCGTCGGCATCGGCGAGACGGGGCTCGACTACTACTACGAGCATGCCCCGCGCGAGGCGCAGCAGCGCAACTTCCGGGCGCATATCGCGGCGGCGCGCGAAACCGGCCTGCCGCTGATCGTGCATACGCGCGACGCAGACGAGGACATGGCGCGGATACTGGATGAGGAAATAGGGAAGGGCGCCTTTCCGGGGCTCTTGCATTGCTTCAGCTCAAGCCCGCAACTTGCTGAAAAGGCTCTGGAACTCGGCCTCTATATTTCGCTATCGGGGATCGTGACCTTCAAGAATGCGGTGGAACTGCGCGAGACGGCGGCGAAAGTGCCGATGGAGCGGCTGCTGGTAGAGACGGATGCGCCTTATCTCGCGCCGGTGCCGAAACGCGGCAAGCGCAACGAGCCGAGCTTCGTCGTCCACACGGCAGCCAAGGTCGCCGAGATCAAGGGTGTGCCCGCGGAAGAGCTGGCCGAGACCACGACGGCGAATTTCCTTCGGCTCTTCAGCCGCGTTCCGCCGGAGGCTGTGCTCCGGGCATGAAGCTGCGCGCAACGATCCTCGGCTGCGGTTCGTCCGGCGGCGTACCACGGCCCGGCATTGGCGGCCCGTTCTGGGGAGCCTGCGACCCGCAGGAGCCGAAGAACCGGCGGCGGCGCTGCTCGCTGCTGATCGAGCAATGGGACAAGAACCCGGAGGAAAAGACCGTCGTTCTGGTCGATACGTCGCCCGATATGCGCGACCAGCTCATCGACGCGAAGATCGGCTGGGTCGATGCGGTGCTGTTCACCCATGACCATGCCGACCAGTGCCACGGGATCGACGACCTGCGGATGCTCGCAATCAACAAGCGCCAGCGCGTGGACTGCTGGATGGATGCTGCCACGCATGACACGCTGATAACGCGCTTCGGCTATTGCTTCCGGGAGAAGCCCGGCTCGGGATATCCGGCGATCCTGAACAACCACATGATCGAAAAGCCGGGGCAGGTGATCCGCGTCGAGGGGCCGGGCGGCACCATCAAGGCCACGGCCTTCGATCAGGATCACGGCAATATCCGTTCGCTGGGATTTCGCTTCGGGCCTGTCGCCTATTCGGCGGATGCGGTTGGTATTCCAGATGAGAGTTTTGCGCTACTCGACGGAATCGATTGCTGGATTGTCGATGCGCTGCGCTATGCGCCACATCCGACACATGCCCATGTGGAGATGGCGCTGGAGTGGCTGAAGCGGGCGAGGGTGAGGGACGGTGTGCTGACCAATATGCATGTCGACCTCGACTACGCCACGTTGGCGGCCGAGCTGCCGGAGGGCGTGCGGCCCGCCTTCGACGGGATGCAGGTTGAATTCAGCTTCTGACCCCGCCCGATCTCCTTACCTAATCTCCAGACAAGAAAACGGCGCGGAAGCCGAGACTTCCGCGCCGCGCTTAAAGCATCAGTCGAAGGGCTGACTTACTCGACCGGCTCTTCGCTGATCACCGTGCCCGCTTCCTCATCGAAGAGGATGGTCACGCTGTCGCCTTCGGCGTTCGTGCCGGTGTAATAGGCCTGACCTTCGGCGGCGGCGTCACCCTGGGCGTCGATCGGCTCCACATCGTTGTAGCCAAGGTTCTCAAGCTGGGCCACCGCATCGGCACCCGCGTTCAGCTCCACCGCACCTTCCGTCTGCATGTCGCCGGCGGGCGCCTGGTCGATGGTGCCTTCCATCTGGACATCGCCCGCAGGGGCCGTATCGATGCCGCTTTCCGCGAGAGCGGGACCAGCCATCAGGGCGAGGCCGGCAGCACCGGCGAGAAGCGTATTCTTGAACTTGGTCATAGCAATTCCTCCTGTCTGCGATCCGCGCGCCCTTGGTGAAGCGCGCCTTGCCTAATCAACAACGCAAAGGCCAGCAGGTTCACCCGGTCACGAAATTACCTCGCACAAGGCAAGAACAAGGCATAACGCCTGCAAATTGCAGGCATGAAAATGGGCGCGCCGGGGAGGGCGCGCCCTGAGTTTTCATAGGCCGCATTACGGCTTGGAAGGCGTGTCGACCTTGCGCAGGTTTGTTTCACGCACGACTTCGCCCGTCGCCTTGTCCATCACGATCTCGACTGGCTGGCCCATTCCGTCCGCGGCATGGAAGGCCATCTGATCGTCCTTCGTCACGCCCGCGACCTGCTCGATATTCGAATAACCCTTGTCTTCAAGCCAGGCGACGGGATCCGCGATGTTGGCGCGCTGGCCAATGACCGTCGTCGTCGTCACCGTTGTGGTGGTAACGGCGCCCGTTGCCGGATCGTAATAGGTACCCGCCGGAGCGGTATCGGTTACCACAGTGGTCTGGGCCATCGCGCTCAGGGGAGCGAACAGCAAGGCCGCACCAGCGGCACCAATGAGGAGCTTGTTTCCGGTCTTCGTCATCTCTGACCTCCATTATCGTTCATGATCATCAGTCGCGGACTTATGACAAAAACGCCCCGGACCGGATTTTGTTCAAAAGAAAGACAGTCGTGCGCAAAAGAAAAGCGTGGAACACAATGTGTTCCACGCCAGACTTCACCTGATTTCTCAGGTTATTCAGTTTCCAGAAGGGCGATTACATCTTGCCTTCTTCGGCGGGCTGCTCGCTCACGACCGCGCCGGTGCGTGCATCGACGAGGACGTTCACTTCTTCGCCTTCGGCGTTGGTCGCCTTGAATGCCGTTTCGCCGCTTGTCTGCGTTTCGGCTTCAACCGGCTCTATCTGCGTGTACCCCATTTCCGTCAGCTTCGACGCCGGATCGACTTCGGCGGCGGGCAGCCCGGGCGCGGCTTCGTTCGTGGTTTCAAGAGCACTCCCGGCGTCTGCTTCGACGTCAGCAGCGGCGTTTTCAGCCATAGCCTTCGTTTCGGAGACGGTGTTGCCGCGAAGGGCGGCGCCATCGCCAATCGAAGCGCCCGTGGAGGCATCCGTCTCGGAGCTCACGGCACCTTTGCCTTCGCCCTGAATACCGGAGCCAGCCCCCTGGGCTGCTTCCGAGGCTTCATCGGCCGCCGCATCGCCAGCCGACTTGACCTTGCCGGTCATGTCTTCGGCGGCATCGCGGGACGCAGCGGCAGCGCCTTCGACGCTTTCTTCGATTTCAGCCGCGCTGGGGCCTTCCGCCGCGCCGGACACGGAAGTGCCGCCCTTGGCGCCCGTGGAGAGGTCCGAGCCTTCAACCGCAGCATCGGCATTCACGCTGCTTCCAACAGACGCGCCGTCAGCGCCGGCGTCGATATCCGTGGCGGCGCCAGCGGAACCGCCGAGCGACTTGCCGCCAGCATTGCCTGTGGCGTCAACAGCGCCGGAGGTCGTTCCAGACACGGCGCCGGACGCACCACCAAGCACATCGGCGGCGAGAACGGGCGTGGCCACAAGGGCGAGGCTCGCCGTACCGGCAAGCAGGATCTTTTTGAAATTCGTCATTCTATCTGTCCTCCAGACTTCGACGCCCCAGCGCCCATTGCCCGATAGAACAAACAAGCCGGCTTTCCGTTCAGAAGTTCTTTGAATTACCCGATGTGTGGCGAGAATGGACAAAGATAAATCCGGCTTACGGAATGTCTCCGCAATCACGGAACCTCATGTCTTCGCGGTATTTTCTTCAGGCGTATTCGGGAAGGAACATGGTTTTACGCGAGAGTCCCGGCGCTTGTTTTACCCGGCACAGGAAAAGCGGACCCGATGCCTGGAACCTCTCTGGCTGTATTTAGGCGGATATAATTAGCCATAATATATATTATCGGCAAAACGCTTGACAGAAAATAATGCAGAATCAAGAGCTGTAGGATCGCATAGAACCTGAATCTGGTTGCACAGAAAGAGAATCTGGAGAACTCCAGTTTTTACTAATGGCTGCGGGTACTTACGCTGCCCTCTTGCCGGAAAATCTGGGTCTATAGGACGAGGTTCCTGCACAGGGTGTCACCTTTAAGGAATGTATTCCCGTGCAGCCTGTGGTCATCAACGTACCGCAAAACCTGGTGCGTTTTTCCAATTTCCGCGCCGTTTTTCCGAAAGCGCTCGGTTCTTATTACTCCCGCCTACGCCACCCAACTCGCGGATAGCGCCTCGGCCTGACGAAGAACGGTTTGCACGGCCGCATCCTGCATGTCCGGTGGATAGCCGTGCTTGCGAAGTATGCGCTTCACGAGGACCCGCATCCGCGCCCGCGCGCTTTCGCGGTGCGACCAGTCCACCGTCACATTGCCCTGGAGGCTCTCCAGCAACTCGTGGGCGATCAGCTTGAGAGCATCATTTCCCATAGCTTCGACGGCACTCTCGTTCTCCGCGAGAGCGTCATAGAAGGCAATTTCGTCTTGGGTGAGCCCCTCCTCCGCGCCGCGCTGCCTCGCGGCCCGGACGTCCTTCGCCAGCTCGATCAGCTCCTGCATCACCTCGACGGTGCTGATGGCGTTGGTGTGATAGCGGGCAATTGCGGTCTCCAGACGCTCCGAAAAGCGTTTGGTCTCGACGACATTCGTCTTGCTGCGGGAGCGGATCTCGTCATTAAGGAGCTTGCGCAGGGCTTCGAGTGCGAGGTTCTTCTTTTCGAGCTGCTGAACCTCGGCGAGGAATTCGTCCGACAGGATCGAGATGTCGGGCGTCGTAATGCCGGCGGCGGCGAGGATGTCCACGATCTCGGTGGAGACGACCGCACGGTCGAGGATCTGCTGGATGGCGAATTCGCGATCAGCACCGGAAAGACCCGTCGTATCGGCGGACTTCACCAGTGCGACCCGCACGGTCTGGAAGAACCCGACCTCGTCGCGAAGCGACCGCGCCTCGTCGCTGCCCGAGGCGAGCGCGAAAGCCTTGGAGAGTGCCAGCACGGCGTCCTGATAACGGCGGTTCTCCCGCCGCTTGCCATCCTCGGTCGTTTCGCGCGCGGCAGCCTCGTGCTGCTTTCCGAGAATCCAGTCGACCGCTCCGGCAAGAACGGCAAGCCGCTCATGGCCCGTTCCGGCAAGACCGCTCGCATAGTCGAAGCCGTGATACATGGCTTTCACGACATCGAACTTCTCGATCAGCGCAGCGACGGCCTCGGCCTCGTCGACCCCGGCCTGGCGCTGATCGTCCGCCGAATACTGGCTGAGCGCGCTTTTCAGGTTCTGTGCGATGCCGATGTAGTCGACGACGAGCCCGGCCGGCTTGTCGCGGAAGACGCGGTTGACGCGGGCGATCGCCTGCATCAGCCCGTGGCCGCGCATCGGCTTGTCGACATACATGGTGTGCATCGATGGTGCGTCGAAACCGGTGAGCCACATGTCGCGGACGATGACGAGCTTCAGCGGATCGCCGGGGTTCTTCGCGCGCTTGGCAAGAAGATCACGGCGCGACTTGGTGCCGATATGCGGCTGCCAGTCCTGCGGATCGGAGGCCGACCCCGTCATCACGACTTTGACCGTGCCTTCGGCATCGTCGTCGCTGTGCCATTCGGGCCGCAGTTCGACGATCTTCCGGTAAAGCGCAACGCAAATGCGCCGGCTCATGCAGACGATCATGGCCTTGCCGTCCATGGCACCCACACGTTCCTCGAAATGACGAACGAGGTCCTCCGCCACCATGGACAGCCGCTTGTCGGAGCCGACCAGCGCCTCGACGGTCGCCCATCGCTGCTTGATCTTCTCCTGCTCTGTGACGGCCTCGTCCTCGGTCAGTTCCGCTATCTCGGCATCGATCCGCGGCTTCTCATCCTCCGGCAGTTCGATGCGCGCGAGGCGGCTCTCGTAGTAGATCGGAACGGTGGCGCCATCCTCGACCGCTCGGCTGATGTCGTAGATGTCGATATAGTCGCCGAAGACGGCCGGCGTGTTCACATCGTCCTGCTCGATGGGCGTTCCGGTGAAGCCGATGAAGGAGGCATTGGGCAGCGCATCGCGCAGATACTTCGCGAAGCCATAGGCCATGTCGCCGGTCTTGCGCTCGATGCGCGCGCGAAAGCCATACTGGCTGCGATGCGCCTCGTCGGCGATGACGACGATGTTGCGCCGTGCGGACAGGACCGGATAATCCGCCTCCCCGGTCAGCGGCGAGAATTTCTGGATGGTGGTGAAGATCACGCCGCCCGAGGCGCGACTGAGCGCGGCCTGCAAATCCTCGCGGCTCTCGGCCTGGACCGGCCTCTGGCGAATGAGGTCGCGGCACATGGAGAAAGTCGCGAAGAGCTGGTCGTCGAGATCGTTGCGGTCGGTGATGACGACGATGGTCGGATTCTCGAGTTCGGGATGGCGCACAAGCTGCCCGGCATAGAAGGCCATCAGAAGGCTCTTGCCCGACCCTTGCGTATGCCAGATGACGCCGATGCGCTTGTCGCCCTTCTGATAGGACCCGACGCCCGGCAGGCCGAATGTGGCCGGGTCCTCAGCAAGGCCCGGCGCCCTCGCCTCACCCTCCTTGTTGAGCGCGAGCGCGCGCAGCGTCGAGGCGACCGCGCGCTTCACCGCATGGAATTGGTGATAGCCCGCGATAATCTTGGCAAGGTCCGATCCCGTTTCGCCGAAGACCGTGAAGTCGCGCAGGAGGTCGAGCAGACGGCGAGGCTCGAAGATGCCTTCGATCAGCACCTGGAGTTCGGGCTCACCCTTTGCCGCGACGACCTCGCCATCTGTCGTACGCCAGGGCATGAGGCGTTCGCGGGAGGCGGTGAGGGAACCGACGCGCGCCGTCAGCCCGTCCGAAATGACGAGAACGGCGTTGGTGCGGAAGAGCGAGGGGATCTGCGTCTTGTAGGTCTGAAGCTGGTTATGCGCGCCGGTGAGCGTGGCGCTCTCGCCGCCCGGCGCCTTCAGTTCGATGACGCCCAATGGCAATCCGTTTACGAAGACGACAATGTCTGGCCGGCGGTTGACACTGCCCTCCACCACCGTGAACTGGCCGGTCGCCAGAAAGTCGTTCGTAGACGGATCGTCGAAATCGATGAGGCGCACCTTGTCGCCGCGGATCGTTCCGTCCTCGCCGTAGAACTCGACATCGACGCCCTCCACCATCTGCTTGTGGAGACGCCGGTTTTCCTCGACGAGGGAAGGCTTTTCGGTGGCGACGAGTTTGCGCAGCGCGTCGCTGCGCGCCTCGGCGGGAATGGCGGGGTTGAGCCTCTCGATGGCGGCGGTGAGACGCTTCAGCAACAGCACATCGGCATAGGCTTCGCGCTCGGGCGCGTTGCCGTCGGGGCCGATGTCGGCCTCGAAGGCGACCGCATAGCCGAGCGAGCGCAACTGCCCGAGCAGCAGGTCTTCAACCTCTGCTTCGGAGATGAAGGCCATCAGGCGACCTCTTCGATAATGGCCTCGGCATCCTTCACGCGGATTTCCCCGGACATGAGTTTTGGGAGGAGGAGATCGCGAATGGCGGCGAGAGTCCGAGATTCGAAGTCATTGGCGACGATACGGTTCAAAAGTGGGCTGACGCACGAATCCGCCTGCCGAATTAACTCCAGTGGAGGAACAACAGATGGCAGCGAAGCGACCATCTTGGTAGTCAAACTGCCTCTCGAACTGTTGCTATCGGAAATTTGACGAAACTGATCATACCTTCTGTTGACATCCAGAAAGAGCAGGGCGTCGGTAGTGACAAGCTTGTCTGCTTTCAGCGCGATAATCGACTGATTTATATACATGTCACGGGCAAGAAATGCCGTCTGACCGCGCGTATTTCCCTGTCCAGCGCTTGCTATGACAGCACTTCCCTTCGTTGCCAACCTTGTCGAGGAGTTATCTACCCCCGCTTGCGTGATAGAACGCTCTGTTTTCGTTACAACTAGGTTTCTCGTTTCGCCGGACGACAACCATGGAACGTCACCACCCCAAAATTCAGCAACTGTGGTGGACGGAGTGCCGCCGCTGAAGATCGCAGAACAGCACTGACCCAGCGGCACAATTTTCCAGCCCGCCGGCTTGTGCTCGCCATTGAGGCGCTCGGGGAAGAGAGACCAGAGGTCTGGCGCGAGGTAGGGCGCGCGGCCTTCCATCTTCGCGCGGGTCGGACCGAAATCGACGAACCAGTCTTCGAAAATTGCCCGCGCCATCGCCTCCAGCGTCTCGTTCATCTGCCGGCTCAACTCGATCTTGTCGTCGAGTGCACCGAGAAGTTCGCACATTCGCGTTAAATCGGCCTGAGGCGGTAGCGGTATAGGGTAATTTGCCAGAACCCGTGCAGACAGATTTGGCTGGGCAGAACCATTGTCAAACGTTCTTGCCAAGCGTTGGCCGACCGAGCTTGATAAGTAATGATAAATAAAGCTTTGCAAGTAGGGATTGCCAGATCGAATGATGATCAACGATGAGGCGATGGCTCCCTCGGCAAATTCATTTCTAGCGACCTTTCCGATGGTCGATCCTCGTAAGCAGTAGACAATATCTCCCCTACAGACCTTACCTGAGCCAAGCTTTTCGAACGTCTCGCGTGCGATGTATTCCATGCGATCACGGTTTAGGCGCCCGTTTGAATCAATGTGCCCGGTGTTAATGAAAGGAACTCCAGAGCAGACACGATCTGTAGGCGAAGGGTAGTTCTTTCCGCGATCGCCGTTTATGAAGCGAGCTAACTGCCCGAGCTTTGCCCACCGCCAGCCTTCAGGAAGTTCAGCATTGAAGGAGCGGAGATCATCAATCAAACGCCTATCCTCCTGAGCTTCGTTGTAATCGCAGCACTTAGCTTCTCGGATTCTACAAACTGTGCAGCCAATCTATCTTGCAAGACAGCAAACCGCTCCTCGAACGGCACGTCGTCTTCTTCCACCTCCGCCGCGCCGACATAGCGCCCCGGCGTCAGCACATGGCCGTGCTCTCTGATCTCCTCCAGCGTCGCCGACTTGCAGAAGCCCGGCACATCCTCATAAGCCCCTGCCCGCGCCTCGCCGCGCCAGGCATGATAGGTGCGGGTGATCCTTTCGATGTCCTCGTCGGAGAATTCCTTCCGTGTACGGTCCACCATATGGCCGAGCTTGCGCGCATCGATGAAAAGGACTTCGTTGCGGCGGTCGCGCAGCTTTTCGTCGCGGGCGATGCCGTTGGAGCGGTCCCGGGCGAGGAACCAGAGGCAGACGGGAATCTGCGTCGAATAGAAGAGCTGGCCGGGCAGCGCCACCATGCAATCGACGACGCCGGGCTTGCCCTCCACACCCTCGATCAGCGCGCGGCGGATCTCGCCCTCGCCGCTCTGCGTCGACGACATGGAGCCGTTGGCGAGCACCACGCCGGCCGTGCCGGATGGTGACAGATGATGAACGATGTGCTGCACCCAGGCGAAGTTCGCATTGCCCGACGGCGGCACCCCGTATTTCCAGCGCACATCATCAAGCAGGCGGTCGCCGCCCCAGTCCGAAATGTTGAAGGGGGGATTGGCGAGGATGTAGTCGGCGCGGAGGTCGCGCAGTTCGTCCTTGTGGAAGCTGCCCTCGCTGTTCCAGCGGATGTCCGCATCTATACCGCGCACCGCGAGGTTCATCTTGCAGAGCCGCCAGGTCGTGTAGTTGGACTCCTGCCCATAGACAGCGATGTCCCCTGTCCGGCCCTCATGCTCCTCGGCGAATTTCTCCGACTGAACGAACATGCCGCCCGAGCCGCAGCAGGGATCGTAGACGCGGCCCTTGTAGGGCTCCAGCATCTCGACCATGGTGCGCACGACGGAGCGCGGCGTGTAGAACTCGCCGCCGCGCTTTCCTTCCGAGCCCGCGAACTGGCCGAGGAAATATTCATAGACGCGGCCGAGGACGTCGCGCGACTGGCCCCTCTCCTGCCCCAGAGCTATCCCTGAGATGAGGTCGATCAGTTCGCCCAGCATGACGGCGTTGAGCGCGGGGCGCGCATATTCCTTCGGGAGAACGCCCTTCAGGCTTTCGTTGCGCTTTTCGATGGCGATCATCGCCTCGTCGATCAGCTTGCCGATGCCGGACTGCTTCGCATTCGCCTGGAGATGCGACCAGCGCGCCTCCTTCGGCACCCAGAAGATGTTGTCGGCGGCATAGGCATCCGGGTCTTCGGCATCCTCCGGATAGTCGGCCAGCAGCTCGGCGCGCTTCGCCTCGAAACTGTCCGAGATGTGCTTGAGGAAGATCAGGCCGAGCGCGACATGCTTGTAGTCGGAGGGCTCCATGTTGCCGCGCAGCTTGTCGGCCGCCTTGAAGAGCTCCGCCTCGAACCCAAGATCGCCCTTGTTTCCCTTCGATTCCTTCGCTGTACCGGGCTTTTTCGCCTTCGCCCCGCGCTTTTTCGGCTGCCCGCTGGACATGCTTCCTCTTTCCGCTTGTCGAATGGAGAACGGCCCGGCTGGCCGCCAGGCGACCATCCCCCTCCCCCCGAATCCGAGACTTTAGCGGATGATACGGCAAGTCTGAACAAGCAAAAGCCCGTGTGGCGGGCACTGGCTTTGACGAGGGATTTGGACGGGATGTGAGGGAGGATCCGAAGGCCGGTGGCAACCCTCTGGATGGCCACTTGCGCCAGAAGCCGCCGTCCGGGCGACGTGACCCGAGTCATGCGGATGTGCGGCCCTCGGCGTGTTTAGTCTCTTCACTGATCGTGGGCACCATCGAGAAGTGATCCGTGTATAAGAAGGCGGGCATACGTTCGAGAACAAGTTGCGTCCAGCTATAGCCCTTGGATCGCATTCCGCCGACGATATTCGGATAATTGTCGAAGAGGATATCATTGTAAGTGGGCTTAAAGCTGTGGATGAGAAGCGCCTCGATCTCTCGGGTCAAAGCCTCGTCGCCAAGTTGGACGTGAGGTGTGGCCATGAAGCGATCGCAAGAGTCGTTCTCGACATCTAACGAAAAGACGATCGGGTCGGGACCGGCCATGGGATGGTCCGCGCCACCGCCGATCATGGGCATATCGTCCAGCCCAGTCATCTGCAAGGTAATGAGAGAAATCTCGAATGGCGCGCGTGTCTCGGGTGCTCGCCCGATCTCGCGCTCGCGGGTCAAGATGCGCTGCATCTTCGAGTGCCCAGTGAGCCTGTTCCAGACCTTCTGTGAGAAGTTCTTTCCAATGTAGTGAACCTTGAAGTCCAGGAAGGTGAGCGGATCGGATCCCTCCGCGATCTCAACCTCGAGATTTTTCACCAGCATCTCGTAAAGGAGCTTCTGCGGGCTCCACCAAAGTATGAAATCGCCATTCTTGCGATAGAGCTTGAATGCACCGACGTTGCGGAGTGGTTGCTCACGGTTGGGTTTGTCGGAGTGAAAGCCGATCTCGATATTGACCGTCTCATCGATCTGGCAGATTTCGTTGGCGACCAGGTTTATACGGCATGGCAGCGGTGGCTTGTCGGCATCAGCGATCTCGAACTGGATGTGGCTGTCGTCGATCACTACGTTGTCGAAGTAAGTGAGCGGACGCTGCACGATGAGATAAATCGTCGAGGCGTCCCATCGCTCGCGGATGATCTTCTCCTCCCGGAGAAAATCAAACTCGAAAGCCGAAACGATTGGATAGTTAGTGCTCGCGAAGACGCGTGCGAACCGCAATGCGGGGACCTTTTCATCGAACTGGCTGTTGGTTTCGATCATGGTCGGACAATAGCAAACACAGACTGCGCTGTCGCAGTATCCTGCTACAAGGTGAAATGACGTGCAAACCTTCGCTCTCAATAAAAATGCCGCTTCATCGCGCAAAAAGGAGTAGGAGGAAGGTTCCAATCGCGGTCACGGACAGTGTCAGGCTGAGCTTTTCCTGAAGCTCAGCTTTTTGGAGAAATCAGCAAGCGCGTTTGTGATCGATTTGATGCTCAGAACTGCAATTCAGAATTGAAGTGACGGCATTATCTTTGGGTTAAGGACGGCCCCAGATCTTTTCCCGGCTACGAACTTTTGAATCATCGGTATGCTGAATAATAAGATTCGGAACCTATGGACCAACTACCCAAGAATAATGGCCCGATACTAAATGCACAGTTTAGATTCGCGGATCATTTCCTGGGTACAGGCGGAGGAAAATCTCAACTTCGATCCGCAGTCGGAACTGCAGACAGAGGACGAAATCTTCTGCGGAAGCAAACGCATTAAGTCGGAGATAACAAACGAAAATTTAGCGCGAGCAGTACGTCCAAAGCGGCGACACGCTCACGATCGACGTGTAGCCCAACTCATACGAATGAATCGGTGAGTCAACGCCCAGCTGACACCTATCCGTATCAACTCTCGCAGGGATGCGAGCATTTATAGAGCGTCCGATTGTCAGCTTTCATCTTTGTCTGAGACAAAGAAAACCACGTCCTGACTCAGACTAGCAAAAGCGAGATATGCATGTCGCGGTTAGTTAGAACGGACTGGGCGCGCTTGGCGGCAAGTGCCAAATAGACGCTCGCGAACATGCGAACGCTCTTCGTCCAATTCATTCCGTTCCTGGCTGCTAAACGTCACGGTAAAGCTCCGATCCACAGTGATCGAACTATTAGCAGTAAAGTGAGACTCGGTTCTCGGACCATAGACGCGCGCCGCCTTTTCACGAAAGCTCACCTTCGACGAATCTTTGGAATTGTGATCGGTCATTAGCTCACTCCGAACTTGATAGCAGCTTGAAGTACCGCGCTCCGCCTCACGATAAATTCCTTAACAGCAAAATCATTATAATCGGCTTCGATATCCTCGTCACTATCAAAGCAGAAAACCCCTAAGGGAAGACTTCTAGGCTCGGTTTGGCCTTTTTCCCATTCACCTTCATTTTCAAAAATAGGAACGCAAATTGCTCCTTTCAAGGTCCGCCGAACCATCGCTCTTTCATATTTCCTCATGTATTCAAAGGCTTGGGGATCTGTGAAATCTTGGAAGACTAATCCCTTGGTCCGGTAAGCCTCGGCAGCCCCGTTGCTTCGGTCATCTAAAACCAGCCGGTCGTCCGCGTCCTCCTCCATATTAACCGCATATTTGACCCGGAGAGTGCGTCGTCCCACGAGTTGGATTAGATTGCCCCTATAGTGCAGCAGAGGCTTCTGGCCAATCGAGATTCGTCTTTTGTTAATTTTGGCTTTGATGTCCTCGACGATCGTCTTGAGTTCCTTTTGCACGAGATCGGGCTTGCTAAGGATTATCCCTGCACTCAGCCCATCCGTAGCGTCTTTTCTCCCGGCTCTGTAGGCATCGTTAAAATCTGACCAAGGTTTGTCGAAGTCCAACATTCCAAAGGTAGTTTCAAGTTTGACCATTTCCAGATCTTCAACGAACTGTTCGCTCACCATCTGACTCCCAGATAACGCAGTGCGAACGACCTGTCCGAAAAAATCGAGGAAGGCTGCAAATTCGCTCTTCGGCTTCTCATCGAGAGTTTTTTCGATGAGCGAGAAACCCACAATGGGAATAGGCGGATCTGCGGGCCAATCCCGCTCCCAAGCGAGCTTCTCTTCTGAAAACACCCAAATCGGCAGGTTTGAGACCAATCCACCGTCCAGATAAGGGCCTTCCTCGGTTTTCGATCTCATCGTTACTGGCTTGAAGACGATAGGGATGGCGATCGAGGCAACAACGGCGTCTGCAACCTCTACGTCAGGCGTCAGCGTATTGTCGAAGATCGTCAGCCCGCCTGTCCGCATATTTGTCGCCACGATCTTAAGCGGAAGTACATCCCCAGGGAACTTTGTATAATCAAGATCACGAAAGGTAATCCGCTCCGGAATTTTGTAATCCGCACCATGGGAGCTGTACGCGCCGTACAGCTCCTCCAACTTTCGGCGCAAGACAAGATTCACGAAGTCACGAATCTCATCAGTAGAAAAATAGCCACGATAGCGGAAAATGCCCCAGACGACGCGCCAACAGCGGCGGTCAAAAAGCCGTAAAAGCCAAAATCCCTCCCGACAACGCTTGAAGCACCGCCATTCCGTATGGCCAAAAAGATCGATGGGAGCCTTCCCAAAACGTCGCAGAATGTTGTTTTCCGGTACGTCGGGATCAAAAATCTCATCTGCTCTAAAGCCGGCAGCAATCATAGTCGCCACTACGGCGCCGGCAGAGGAACCGGCGACAGCAGCGAAGGCGAATTCATTTTCTTCCACTGCTTTCATCGCGCCAACATGCGCAATGCCTTTTGCGCCGCCACCTTGAAAAATAGCGAATATCGGTCGATCTGCCATGGTCTTACCCTAACGTGACACCTGGGTTTTGAGTTGAATTGATTACACAACAGTCAATAGTTCAGTAAAAAATGATAGATGAGCGCCGTGACAAAGCGAGAAGCTACATTAAATCTTCGTACGTGAAACAGTGACATGAAACAGGATCGGAAAAAATTGAGGCGGCGCCATCACAAAATTCCGGCACCGATCAGAAGAGCGGCAACCAAATAGTAGCGATCATACAAAACCCCGGATTCTGATCACTACGCACCAATGCGGTTGAGAGGATGCTTACGCCTAGCTCTATCGTTGATTTCTGATTGAAGGCCGACTGCAAACGATGGGTGCAGATAGTATGACCGCTTCGCGCCGATATTGTTGATTTAATAGCTGCGAGATCGAGAGTTCGTCCGTGGGGCGATGATTTCGGGTCTGCTGTCCCGCGTCCCGATCCAGATGGTCTTTATGACGGCGTGCCGGGTACCCGGCAGCGGCAGCTTCATGCCG
>NZ_JBDWLT010000006.1:0-92159 GCF_039973015.1 Parvibaculum sp. | reverse complement strand
GCCGGATCGAGCGCCCTTCGCCACGTAGGCGGGCAATCTCGCACCGGTCTTCCAGAGTGAACTGCTTGTATTTGTGCCCCATCGCAACACCTTAAGCCCAAGCTGGTGTTGCACTTCGTTTGTGAACTCAGGGGGTCCATGAGCGGATCAACCGATCAGGAGCGGGAAAAAAGAATGGCGGCACTTAAAATCGCCCGCACCATATTGCTTCTCGCCCTTGCGATTTGCGGCACGGCATTCGTAGTCGCTTACTTCGAGGTGAGCTATCACGGGCTCGCAATAGTGATGGCCTTCGTCGCAACTGCCGTCATGTTCCTTGCGGCGGTAGCATGCATCGTCATTCAGTTCGTCATACCGCTTCTGAAAGACCGCACGGAACGGAAAACTGACTAGGCCACCCGCGCCCGCTCGTTGATCGCCCTCACATCCGCCCCCGCCGGCAGCGTCCCATAGACATCGCCCCAGTCGCGCCCGAGCCTTGTCTGGCAATAGGCATCCGACACAGCCGAAGGCGCGTGCTGCAACAGCACCGCTCCCGCCGCCACCTTCGCCATCTGCTCCACCACCTGCCGCGAGCGCGCCTCGAGCGAACCCATGTCGGTAAATGCCTCCTTCAGCGCATCGAGCGCGCCGTCATAGGCAACATTCGCGCCCTTCGCCTTCTCGAACTCCGCGAACACCACGTCGAGCGCCTGCGGTTCCCGCATCAGCGCGCGCAGCACATCGAGGCACATGACGTTGCCTGAGCCTTCCCAGATCGCATTCACCGGCATCTCGCGATAGATACGCCCCGCGATCCCTTCTTCCACATAGCCATTGCCACCGAGACACTCCATCGCCTCATAGGCGAGGTTCGGCGCGCGCTTGCACACCCAGTATTTCGCGACCGGCGTCATGATGCGCCGGAAGGCCGCCTCCGCCTCGTCCTCATGCGCCCGGTCGAACGAGCGCGCCACACGGAACGACAATGCCGTCGCCGCTTCCGTTTCGAGCGCAAGGTCCGCCAGCACATTCGCCATCAGTGGCTGGTCGATCAGCTTCTTCTGGAACACCGTGCGATAGGAGCAATGATGCACGGCCTGTGACACCGCTTGCCGCATCATCCCCGCTGTCGCCACCGCGCAGTCGAGCCGCGTATAGGTCGCCATCTCGATGATGTTGCGAACGCCCCGCCCTTCCTCGCCGATCAGCCAGCCGCTTGCGGCCTGAAACTCGACTTCGGAAGATGCATTCGACTTGTTCCCCACCTTCTCCTTCAACCGCTGAATGCGGATCGCATTCGGCGCGCCGTCCGGCGTGAAGCGCGGCATCAGGAAACACGACAGTCCATTCGGTGCCTGCGCCAGCACGAGGAAGGCGTCGCACATCGGCGCCGAGAAAAACCATTTATGCCCGGTGATACGATATTCCTCGCCCGGCCCGCCCTTGCCCGCGGGATGCGCCACCGTCGTATTCGCGCGCACGTCTGTCCCGCCCTGCTTCTCCGTCATGCCCATGCCGAGCGTCACGCCGCTCTTCTCACTCGCCGGAATGAACCGCGGGTCATATTCGCGCGACAGAATACGCGGCACCCACTCCTTCGCCAGCGACGGCTGAAACAGGAGCGCGGGCACCGCCGCATTCGTCATGGTGATGGGGCAGCCATGTCCCGCTTCCGCCTGCGTCATCATGTAGGTGCCCGCAAGCCGCGCCACGACCGCGCCCGGTTTCGGCTTTGCGTCGAGCCCCTCTTTCAGATGATCCCAAGGCGAACCGTGCAGCCCCTGTTTCACCGAAATTGCCATCAGCGCGTGATAGGAGGGATGAAACTCCACCCGGTCCTCGCGGTGCCCGAAGCGGTCGAAACTCTTCAGCACCGGCAGATAGGCATTCGCCTGACGCCCGAGGTCCAGCACCTCCGCGCTCCCCGCAACCTTCCCGAATGCGGTGAGCGATGCGCGCTCGTCCCCGCCGCCTTCCCGCTCCACGGTCTCTGTGAGCGCCTTGTCGCCCGTGAACAGGTTCACATCCTCAAGCGGCGGCGGCTGGTTGAACACCTCGTGAGTCGCGAAATCGGCAGGCGTTTCCATTTCTGCGTCCATATCGGTGGCGGCCATGGCATGAACCTCTTTTTCGGGGGCTTGCCCATCAGGTTAACACCGCTCTCGGGGCCCGGCCAATTCCGCCTTGCCGCCCCCATGAATCGGCCCTATACAATGCGGCTTTAATGACCAGCGCTGACAAACAGCTTTCGCCCGTTTTCCCGCACCGGCACTTGCTCGGGATCGAGGGCCTTTCCCCGTCCGATATCACCAGCCTTCTCGATCTCGCCGACACCTATGTCGAGCAGAACCGGCAGGTCGACAAGAAGGGCTCCGTCCTTCGCGGGCGCACACAGATCAATCTCTTCTTTGAGGCTTCCACGCGCACGCAAAGCTCCTTCGAGCTGGCGGGCAAGCGCCTCGGCGCGGATGTGATGAACATGTCCGTCTCCTCCTCCTCCGTGAAGAAGGGCGAGACACTGGTCGACACGGCGGTGACGCTGAACGCAATGCACCCCGACCTCATCATCATTCGTCACCAGAATTCCGGCGCGGTCGAGCTTCTCTCGCAGAAAGTCTCCTGCTCGGTCATCAATGCGGGCGACGGCGCGCATGAGCATCCGACACAGGCCCTGCTCGACGCCCTCACGATCCGCCGCCGCAAGGGCCGCCTCGAAGGTCTCCTTGTCGCCATATGCGGCGACATCGCGCATAGCCGCGTCGCCCGTTCGAACATCCTGCTCCTGAACGCGATGGGCGCGCGCGTCCGCGTCGTCGGCCCGCCGACCTTGATGCCCACCGGCGTGGAGCGTCTCGGCGTCGAGGTCTTCCACGACATGAAGAAGGGCCTCGAAGGCGTCGACATCGTGATGATGCTTCGTCTCCAGCTGGAGCGCATGACCGGTTCCTACGTGCCGAGCCAGCGCGAATATTTTCATTTCTACGGCCTCGACTATTCGAAGCTCGCTCATGCCAAGCCCGATGCGCTCGTGATGCATCCCGGCCCGATGAACCGCGGCGTCGAGATCGACAGCGCCGTCGCCGACGACATAGACCGCAGCCTCATCCGCGAACAGGTCGAGATGGGCGTCGCCGTGCGCATGGCCGTGCTCGACGCACTCGCGCGCAACCTGCCGAACGAGCTTGCCCTCTCGGGAGGCCGCTCATGAGCCGCACCGCCTTCATCAATGCGCGCCTGATCGATCCGGCATCGGGCTACGACGAAATTGGCGGCCTTCTCGTCGAGAATGGCATCATCGCCGATCTCGGCCCCGCCCTTTTCAATGACGGCACGCCGCAAGACGCCGAACTGGTCGATTGCCGTGGCCGCGTCCTCGCGCCCGGCCTCATCGATTGCCGCGTCTTCACCGGCGAGCCCGGCGCCGAGCATCGCGAGACGCTCGCGCTTGCCAGCAAGGCAGCCGCCGCAGGCGGCGTCACCACCATGATCGTCATGCCGAACACCGATCCGGTGATCGACGACGTTGCCCTCGTGGATTTCATCGAGCGCCGCGCCCGCGACACGGCGGTCGTGAACGTGCACACCATGGCCGCCCTCACCAAGGGTCTTCACGGCGAACAGATGACGGAGCTCGGCCTCCTGCTCGATGCAGGCGCCGTCGGCTTCACCGATGGCGTCAAGGCCGTCGCGAATGCACAGGTCATGCGCCGCGCGCTTTCCTATGCCGCCCATCTCGGCGCCCTCGTCGTTCAGCATGCCGAAGAGCCCACGCTCGCCACCGGCGTCATGAACGAAAGCGAACTTGCAAGCCGCCTCGGCCTGTCGGGAACGCCCGCCATCGCCGAAACCATCATGATCGAGCGCGATCTTCGCCTGCTCGAATACACCGGCGGGCGCTATCACGTCGCGCAGGTTTCCTGTGAAGCCTCTGTCGAGATCATCCGCCGCGCAAAGACGCGCGGCCTCGGCGTCACCTGCGGTGTCTCGGCGGCGCATCTGCAACTCAATGAAAACGACGTGCAGTCCTACCGCACCTTCTTCAAGCTCTCGCCGCCGCTCCGCACCGAGCAGGATCGCCTCGCCCTTGTCGCGGGCCTCGCCGACGGCACCATCGATGTCATCGTTTCCAGCCACGACCCGCAGGACCCGGAAGTGAAGCGCCGTCCCTTCGCCGAGGCGAATTTCGGCGCCATCGGTCTCGAAACCCTGCTGCCCGCCGGTCTCGCCCTCGTGCATAATGGCGACTTGCCGCTTGGCCGCTTCCTCGCGGCACTAACCTCCATCCCCTCCGATCTTCTCGGTCTGGGCCGGGGACGGCTGGCCACGGGCCTTCCCGCCGATCTCGTGCTCATCGATACGGAGGTGCCCTGGAAGCTCGAAGCGGCTAGGCTCAAATCGATCTCGAAGAACACGCCCTTCGAGGATCGCCTCTTTCAGGGGCGCGCACTCCGCACCATGGTTGGCGGACGCACCGTTTACGCTCAGGGGGAGGAGCGCTGACAATGGGCTTTACCGATTTTGCGACACCGCTGCTGCTAGTCGCGCTGGTGCTTGGCTACCTGCTCGGCTCCATTCCTTTCGGCCTTTTGCTCACGCGCCTTGCAGGACTTGGCGACATCCGCTCCATCGGTTCCGGCAATATCGGCGCCACAAACGCACTGCGCACAGGCAATCGCTGGGTCGCGGTCGGAACGCTCATCGGCGATGCCGCCAAGGGCGCTCTCGCTGTTTACATCGCCAGCCTTCTTGCCGCCCAGGCAGCGCCGGATAGCGTCAATCCCGCATGGATGCTCGGTCTCGCCGCGCTGGGCGCATTTCTCGGCCACCTCTATCCCGTCTGGCTCGGTTTCAAGGGCGGCAAGGGTGTCTCTACCTTCATCGGCATCCTGCTCGCGCTGCATTGGCCGGTCGGCCTTCTCTTCTGCGCGACATGGGTCATCGTCGCCCTCACCTCGCGCTACTCGTCGCTCTCCGCCCTCGTCGCGGCTCTACTGACGCCAGTCTATTTCGCTTGGCTCAATCAGTGGGATCTCGTCGGTCTCAGCGTCGTGCTCGTGGCCCTCATCTACATCGCGCATCGCGACAACATCCGCCGCCTTCTCGCCGGTGAAGAATCGCGCATCGGCCAGAAAAAGGCCGAAGACAAGACCGGGGACTGACCCGCGTGGCAGCGGCGCTCTCCGCCGCGGAGCGTTTTGCCCGCCTCCGCCTCGCCCGCAGCGAAAATATCGGCCCCGTCACCTTCCGCGACCTGCTGGATCATTTCGGCAATGCCGTCGCCGCGCTCGATGCCCTGCCTGATCTCGCCGCGCGCGGCGGTGCAAAACGCGCCGTCCGCGTTGCCCGTGAAGGCGAGGCGGAAGCGGAAATCGCGCGTACGGAAAAGCTCGGCGGCCATCTCCTCGTTCTTGGCGACGAAGCCTTCCCCGCGCGTCTTGCCGCTCTCGATCCGCCGCCGCCCGTCATTTCCCTGAAAGGCAATCTCGTGCTGGCGGCGCAGAAATCCATCGCCATCGTCGGCTCGCGAAATGCCTCCGCTGCGGGCCGCCGCATCGCGGGCGACATGGCCGAAGCCTTCGCCCATGAAGGCTTCATCGTCGTCTCGGGCCTCGCGCGCGGCATCGACACGGCGGCGCACCGCGCATCGCTCGCAGGCGGCACCATCGCCGTTCTCGCGGGCGGCCTCGATATCGTCTACCCGGAAGAAAACAGGGAACTCCAGGCGGAGATCGCCGCACGCGGCGCCCTCGTCACCGAAATGCCGCCCGGCACCAGTCCGCAGGCGCGTCACTTCCCGCGCCGCAACCGCCTCATCTCCGGTCTTTCTCTGGGGGTCGTCGTGGTCGAGGCCGCACTCCGCTCAGGCTCGCTCATCACCGCGCGTTTCGCGCTGGAGCAGGGCCGCGATGTCTTTGCCGTGCCCGGTTCCCCGCTCGACCCGCGCGCGCAAGGATCGAACAAGCTCATCAAGGACGGCGCACCGCTGGTCGAGAATGCGAGCGATGTCATCGCCGCTCTCGCGGAACCGCTCGGTCATCTTTTCCGCGAGCCCGAGCCGCCTTCCTTCGCACCGCGTTCCGGCAATGCGCCCGATACAGACATGGATACGCGCAAGCGCGTCCTCGCCGCGCTCGGCCCCACGCCCACGCCGATGGACGAAATCATCCGCCAGTCCGGTGCGCCGGTTCCGCAGGTGCGTGCCGTTGTGCTGGAACTCGAACTCGCCGGCCGCATCCACCGGGATCCCGGCGACAGGGTCAGTCTTTTGCCGGCTTGAGCGTGGACCTTATCGGCGCGCTTGCGTTGCCCTGCCGTTTCACCGCCGAACGCCCCAGCATCAGCAGCCGCGATTCTTCCGCCGCCACGCCGATCAGATAGGCAAGGAACCGGAAGCCGCGCTTGTCTGCCATTCGCCGCGACGCGATCATCAGATCGAGCAGATAGGCCGCAACAGCCTCGTCATCCGCATCTGTCAGGTTGTCGGGCAGGTTCGAGGCATGTCTGTGCCGCGGCGCAAGGCTCTGGTTGTCCCTGGTTTCGGGCACACTTTCGGCATTCAGCATGGATTTCCGCATCGCCAGCCATCCTTTGCTTGCCCCTCCCCGGGGCGGTGACGCTTTTCCCGCGCGAATGGTCACGCACAAGGAACTAGACCGATGGTATATATTTCAAGAGAAAATAAAACTCCGGGATCAGGTCCAATTGCGTTCAAACTGACAAGAGCTTTCAAAGCGCCGATTTCCCCCCGAATTTCCTCCTGAATTTTCCCAAGGAATCCGCGGCATTTGACAGTCATCGCCCTTTTCACCATTTTCAGCCGGCGGTTCAGACGTGGACCGGATGCGACGGTACTCTTGGCTTTTCACGGATGACTGGTGTAAAGCGCGCCCGGGCTCACTGGAGCCTGCGTGCTGATGCGGTCCGTCGCGACATATTTATAAGAGAGAAAAAGCGGTCCAATGGACGTTGTCATTGTTGAGTCGCCTGCCAAGGCGAAAACGATCAACAAATATCTGGGCAAGGACTACAAGGTCCTCGCATCCTACGGCCATGTCCGCGACCTGCCCTCGAAAGATGGCTCGGTCCAGCCGGACGAAGATTTCGCCATGGCCTGGGATGTGGATGCGAAGTCCCAGAAGCGCCTGAACGAAATCGCCGCCGCCGTTAAGGGCGCGGATCGTCTGATCCTCGCAACTGACCCGGATCGCGAAGGCGAAGCAATTTCCTGGCATGTCCTGGAAGTCCTGAACAAGAAGAAGGTGCTGAAGGACGTCGAGGTCCAGCGCGTCGTCTTCAACGCCATCACCAAGAAATCCGTCACCGAGGCGATGGAGCATCCGCGCGGGCTCGACAAGGAGCTGATCGACGCCTATCTGGCGCGCCGCGCCCTCGACTACCTCGTGGGCTTCACCCTGTCCCCCGTTCTCTGGCGCAAGCTGCCGGGCTCGCGCTCGGCGGGCCGCGTGCAGTCTGTGGCGCTCCGCCTCATCTGCGAGCGCGAACTCGAAATCGAAGCCTTCCGCAGCCAGGAATACTGGACCGTCGAAACCGATATGAAGTCGGCGGCGAATGCGCCCTTCGCCGCGCGTCTCGTCGCCCTCGACGGCAAGAAGCTCGAAAAATTCGACATACCGGACCAGAAGACAGCCGACGAGATCGAAGCCCGCATCAAGGCCTCGCGCTACACGGTGAAGTCGGTCGAGAGCAAACCCGCGCGGCGCAATCCGAACCCGCCCTTCACCACCTCGACGATCCAGCAGGAAGCCTCGCGCAAGCTCGGCTTCTCGGCCAGCCGCACCATGCAGGTCGCGCAGCGCCTCTATGAAGGCGTCGAGATCGACGGCGAAACGACCGGCCTCATCACCTATATGCGAACCGACGGCGTGCAGATCGCGCCCGAAGCGATCGCGCAGGCCCGCACCGTCATCAACAACGAGTTCGGCGAGGCCTATCTCCCCGACAGCCCGCGCATCTACAACACCAAGGCGAAGAACGCGCAGGAAGCGCATGAAGCGATCCGCCCGACCGACTTGAGCCGCTTGCCGAAATCCGTCGCCTCGCGTCTCGACGACGATCAGCGCCGCCTCTACGAACTGGTCTGGAACCGCACCATCGCCAGCCAGATGGAAAGCGTGCAGCTTGAACGCACCACCATCGAGATCGAGGCAAACGACGCGCCGATCAACCTGCGCGCTACCGGCTCCGTCATCGTCTTCGACGGCTTCCTGCGCCTCTACCAGGAAGGCCGCGACGAACCGGACGATGCGGATGAAGGCAACCGTCTGCCCAAGGTCGCAAGCGGCGACAAGCTCGGCCTTGAGAAGGTCCGCCCGGAACAGCATTTCACTGAGCCCCCGCCCCGCTTCACCGAAGCGAGCATCGTCAAACGCATGGAAGAACTCGGCATCGGCCGTCCGTCCACCTATGCCTCCACGCTGCAAACCCTGCGTGACCGTGACTATGTCCGCATGGACCAGAAGCGCCTCGTGCCGCAGGACAAGGGACGCCTCGTCACCGCCTTCCTCGAAAATTTCTTCTCGCGCTACGTCGAATACGACTTCACTGCCGCGCTGGAGGAAAAGCTCGACAAGGTCTCGGCCGGCGAACTCGACTGGAAGGATCTGCTGCGCGAATTCTGGAAGGACTTCACCGGCGCCGTCGCCGAGGCGACGGAACTCCGCATCACGGAAGTTCTCGACCGGCTGAACGATGTGCTGGGCCCTCACGTCTTCCCCGACAAGGGCGACGGTTCCGACCCGCGCAAATGCCCTTCCTGCGAGGATGGCCGCCTGTCGCTGAAGGTTGGCCGCTTCGGCGCCTTCGTCGGCTGCTCCAACTATCCCGATTGCAAGTTCACGCGCCAGCTCACCGTCGGTGCCGAAGGCGAAGAGGCACAGGGCGACCGCGTACTTGGCACCGACCCGGAAACGGGTGCCGAAGTCTCGCTCAAGCGCGGCCGCTTCGGGCCCTATGTCGAGCGCGCACCACTCGCCGAAGATGAAAAGCCCAAGCGCAGCGGCCTCCCCGCCAAGACCTCGGCGGCCGATGTCGATCTCGATACGGCGCTGCGCCTGCTCACGCTTCCGCGCGAAGTCGGCATCCACCCCGAAACCGGCAAGAAGATCACGGCGGGCCTTGGCCGCTTCGGTCCCTTCGTCCTGCATGACGGCACCTATGCGAACCTGAAAGACCCGGAAGAACTTTTCGACATCGGTCTCAATCGCGCCGTCACCGTGCTCGCCGAAAAGATCGCCCGTGCCGAGGAACGCGCAGGCAAGATCCTGAAGGAACTGGGCGAACATCCAGACAGCGGCAAGCCCGTGCAGGTCCGTGAAGGCAAATACGGCCCCTACATCAAACATGGCCGCACCAACGCCACGCTGCCCAGATCTGCCGTGCCCGAAGACGTGACGCTTGAAGAGGCGCTTGCCCTCGTCGCAGAGAAGGAAGTGAAAACAGGCAAGGGCAAGAAGAAGGCCCCCGCGAAAAAGAAGGAAGCAGCGGAAAAAAAGCCCGCCGCAAAAAAGCCCGCCGCAAAGAAGAAAGCGCCCGCGAAAAAGGCCCCCGCCAAAAAGACTGCGGCGAAGAAGGCCGCACCTAAAAAGCCCGCCGCAAAAAAGCCGGCGGCGAAGACAGCCAAAAAAGCCGGCACAGCCACTGAAATGGCGGATTGATCTTGGCCGAACGCAAGCCCGGACGGGGGGCACCGAAAAAACCTGCAACCGGCAAAAAGAAAACCGGCGGCGGTGTGCCCTCGCGCGAGGAAATCCTCGCCTTCCTCGCCGACAATCCCGGCAAGACATCGAAGCGCGAAATCGGCCGCGCCTTCAATGTGAAGGGCGACGACCGCATCCCCCTGAAGCAATTGCTGAAGGCCATGACGGAGGAAGGCGTCATCGCGCGCGACGAGGCAAAAAACCTTCGCCGCACCGATGAACTGCCGCCCGTCACCGTCGTCGAGATCACCCATACCGACACCGATGGCGAGTTGATCGCGCGCCCCGTCTCATGGCCGGGCGAGGAGCAACCGCCCCTCATCGTCATCGCGCCGGACACCTCGCGCCGGAAGCGCGACTATGACGAACCGCCCGCCGGTGTCGGAGACCGTGTTCTCGTCCGTCTCGAAAAGGTGGAGGACGAAGGCGAAGCCTATCCTTACGAGGCCCGCGTCATCCGCCGCGTCGGCAAGGGCGCGGAACGCATCCTCGGCCTCTACCGCAAGAACCCCAGGGGAAAGGGCGGGCGCCTCGTCCCCGTCGAAAAGAAGGCCCGCAACGAATACGAGATCGCACCCGAAGATGTGAACGGCGCGGAAGACGGCAATCTCGTCCTCGGCGAAACCATCCCCGGCAAGCGCTATGGCCTCTCTCGCGCCCGCATCCGCGAGATCTTCGGCGACAGCGAAGACCCGCGCTCGATCAGCCTCATCGCCATCCACGCGCATGGCATCCCGGACGATTTCCCCGGCGAGGTGGTCGCGGAAGCCGAAGCCGCGAAGCATCAGGGCCTCAAGGGCCGCACGGACCTGCGCGACATTCCCCTCATCACCATCGACCCGGCGGATGCGCGCGACCATGACGATGCCGTCTGGGCCGCGCCCGATGACGATCCGAAAAACGAAGGCGGCGTCGTCGCCATTGTCGCCATCGCCGATGTCGCGGCCTATGTGAAGCCCGGCTCGCAGATGGACCGCGAAGCCCGCAAGCGTGGCAACTCCACCTATTTCCCGGACCGCGTCGTGCCGATGCTGCCCGAGCGCATCTCGAACGATCTCTGCTCTCTGGTCGAGGGCGAGGACCGCGCCTGCTTCGCCGTGCGCATGGTCTTCGACAGGAACGGCAACAAGCGCGGCCATGAGTTCATTCGCGGTCTCATGCGCTCTGCCGCCAGCCTCAGCTACAAACAGGTGCAGGAAGCGATCGACGGCCGCGCGGACGACGCCGCAGGCCCCCTGCTCGATCCCGTGCTGAAGCCGCTATGGGCGGCCTACCGCATCATCTCGAAGGCTCGCGAGGCCCGCGCGCCGCTCGACCTCGATCTCCCCGAACACAAGATCGACATCGGCCCCGATGGACGCATCTCGGGCGTGCGCATTGGCGACAAGTTCGAATCGATGAAGCTCATCGAGGAGTTCATGATCCAGGCGAATGTCTGCGCCGCCGAAACGGCCGAGGCGCAGCACCGCAAGGTCATCTATCGCATCCACGATGCGCCCTCGCGCGAGAAGCTCGTCGCACTCGCTGAATTTCTCGCCACGCTGAACCTCAGCTTCACCAAGGGCGAAAACATCCGCCCCGCGAATTTCAATCGCATCCTGAAGGAAGTCGATGGCACCGAGCATGACCGCATGGTGTCCGATGTCGTGCTTCGCTCTCAGGCGCAAGCCGTCTACTCGCCCGACAATATCGGCCATTTCGGCCTCAACCTGCGCCGCTATGCACACTTCACCTCACCCATTCGCCGCTATGCGGACCTTACCGTCCATCGCGCGCTGATCGCGGGTCTCGGTTTCGGAAAAGACGGCCAGACCGACAACGAACTGGCCGAACTCACCGAGATCGCCGAACACATCTCCACCACCGAGCGCCGCTCCATGATTGCCGAGCGCGACTCGAAGGACCGCTTCATTGCCGCCTTCCTTGAGGCGCGCATCGGCGCTGAGTTCACGGGCCGGGTCTCCGGCGTCACGCGCTTCGGCCTTTTCGTGAAGCTCGACGAGACCGGCGCCGATGGCTTCGTTCCGGTCTCGACGCTCGGTCGCGACTTCTTCCATCACGACGAGATCATCCACGCCCTTGTCGGCGAGCGCACGCGCCATGCTTACCGTCTGGGCGATGCCGTTCGCGTCCGTCTGGCGGAGGCCGTCCCCGTCACCGGGGGCTTGCGCTTCGAGCTGCTCGAAGGCGGCGGCGAGGCGCCACCAAATGCGGGAAAGGGCAGCCGCTCCCGCGCGCCCTCCGGCCGTGGTGGACCGGCGCGCGGTAAATATGGCAAATCACCTCGCAAGGCCCCGCGCGGCAAGCGCCGCTAGGGTGATTCCGGGCCAGGTCGCGCGCCCTGACGCGCGGCAACCTGCCACATATTATCAAATGCGTTTTCCGACCATTTTGGTGGGGCATCCACTATCGCTGCCGTGAGTACCAGATGGACATGACCGATACCCGCACCTACGAAGCTGCCGAGCCCGCCCGCCGTCCGGCGCTCGTCTCCATATTGCGCGGCTTCGGCGGCCATTGTCCGGCTTGCGGTCGCGGTAACATGTTCCGCAAATTCCTGAAGGTCGCGGACAATTGCCCGGATTGCGGCGAGGATCTGCACCACCATCAGGCGGATGATGCCCCGCCCTATTTCACCATCATGGTTGTGGGCCACATCGTCGTCCCGATGATGCTCTGGCTCGAACTCGAATATCTCCCGCCGCTCTGGGTCCACGCCACGATCTGGCCTGCGCTCACGCTGCTGCTCTCGCTCTGGTTCCTGCCCCGCATCAAGGGTGCGGTCGTCGGCTGGCAATGGGCGCTGCGCATGCACGGCTTCGACGGAAACACGCAGGAGGATTGACGCCGCGTCCTCCTGCTCATTCTTCCTGCCACCCTCCCCTTGAGGGAGGGTCAAACCGCCCATTTTGCAGCTTGTCTGCAAATGCAGACAAAGATGGGCGGTTTGGGGAGGGGGACTCCGCTCTCCCGGACGAACGCGCCATCGCCTGCCCGGCTGGACTCTGCCGCCTCCTCCCGGGCATCCTGTTCCCAACAAGCAATCGTAAGAACAGGGATGAAGTGATGGCGGAGGAACAACGGGCGATCTTCGACCCGAAGAAATCGCGCGAGCAGGAATATCGCGAGGCGACCCAGGGAAAGGCCGTGCGTCCGCGCGATGCCTCGACCCTCATCATCGTCCGCCGCGATGCCGCGCAGCCGCAGGTGCTCATGGGCCAGCGTCACGCGGACCATAAATTCATGCCGAACAAGTTTGTCTTCCCCGGTGGCCGCGTCGACCGCGCGGACAGCCGCGTGAAGCCCGCGCAGGAGCTTCGCGATCCCGTCACCCGCCGCCTTCTTGTGCGTATGCGGGGCAAGCCCTCCGAACTTCGCGCCCGCGCGCTCGCCATGGCCGCCATCCGCGAAACCTTCGAGGAAACCGGCCTCATTCTCGGCAAGCCGATCACCGCGCTCCAGAAAAGCAAGCATCCCGACTGGAACGAATACTTCGCACAAGGTGTCGCGCCCGCGCTCGGTTCGCTCGACTTCGTTGCCCGCGCCATCACCCCGCCCTATCGTACGCGCCGCTTCGACACGCGTTTCTTCATCGCCGATGCGGAAGCGATCCAGGGCGATCCCGCCAAGGTCACGGGCTCGGGCGAATTGCAGGGCCTTCACTGGCTGACGCTCGACGATGCGCGCGGCCTCGACCTGCCGAACATCACCCGCGTCGTGCTGGACGAGATCGACGAACGCCTCGCGCTCTCCACCGCCGCACAGCGCCGCCGCGCCGTTCCCTTTGTCCACTTCAGAAATGGCAACGCGATCCGCGACGCCATTGCGGATTGACGTCATGACCTCTCACGAAACCATCAAGCGCGGCATTCGTCCGCGCGATGCCGCCAGCCTCGTTCTCATCGACACGGCAGAGAACGAACCGCGCATCCTCATGGGGCGGCGTCATTCGCGCATGAAGTTCGTGCCGGATGCTTTCGTCTTTCCCGGCGGCAAGCTCGATGCGGGCGACATGGGGGTGCGTACCGCAACAGGCTTCGGCCACCAGACCGCGCGCATGATGGAAAGCGCCGCCGCCTCCCGCGCAAAGTCGGAGGCGCTTGCCGCCGCCGCCATCCGCGAAACCTTCGAGGAGACGGGCCTCATCGTCGCCGCCCCCGGCGATGTCGGCATCGTCGCGGGCGAAGGCTGGGAACCGTTCCGTGACCGCGGCGTCGCTCCGCGTCTCGATGTGCTGGATTTCGTCGCCCGCGCGATCACGCCGGCTTCGAGCCCCATCCGCTTTCATGCGCGCTTCTTCGCCGCCTCCGCAGAAGTCGCATCGGGCGAGGTAAAAGGCAGCGGCGAACTCGAAGACCTCGGCTGGTACAAGATTTCGGAAGCCCTGAAACTCCCCGTTATCGACGTGACGGAATTCGTGCTCCACGAAATCTCCCGCCGCCACAAGGGCGAAACCCGCTCCCGCGTGCCGCTTTATTCCTACCGCAACGACAAGCCCGTCATACGGGCATAGGACACCTGGACCACCCTCCCCCTGTGGGAGGGTCGAAATTCGTGAAACGAATTTCGGGGAGGGGTAAGTGCACACACTCGCCCCCTCCCGTCCACACCAATGACAAACCCGCAAAAACGCGCTATCGCCTTTGGGCAATGACCGGGAAACAACTCACCATGTCCGAGGACGCGCCCCTCACCGCCGCCGAGCGCAGGCGCAGCCTCATCGCTGTCATCGCCTGCATCTCGGTCGTTGGCATGGGCCTCGGCGTCTCCATTCCGCTCCTCGCCCTGCTGATGGAGCGTCAGGGCGTCTCGGCCTCGATCATCGGCCTCAACACCGCGATGCCCGCGCTCGCCACCTTCCTGCTGACGCCCTTCATCCCGGCGCTTCTGCGGCGCATCCCGGCAATCCCGTTTCTTCTCACCTGCATTCTCGTCTCGGCCATTGCGATGCCGGCCTACTACGTCTTCCCCAATGTCTGGCTCTGGTTTCCGATCCGCTTCGCCAACGGCCTTGCGCTCACCGGTCTTTTCGTCGTCAGCGAATTCTGGGTGAACACCTTGGCGGACGAGAAAAACCGTGGCCGCTTGATCGGCATTTACGGCACGGTTCTGTCATGCGGCTTCGCCTCCGGCCCCGTGCTGCTCTTTCTGGTCGGCACGCAGGGCCTGCTGCCTTTCGCCACCATCGGCGCATTGATTCTCGCTGCGGGTGTGCCCCTCGTCCTTTTCGGGCGCGGCCTCGCGCCCCGCGTCACCGAGCGCCCGAGCAAGAGTTTCCTGAGCTTCCTTATCGTCGCCCCCGCCGCCACCCTTGCCGGCCTCGTCTACGGCGCCACCGAAACAAACATCTTCAATCTGCTGCCCGTCTATGGCGTCCGCACCGGCATGACCGAGCAGACCGCCGCCTTCGTGCTGTCCATCTTCGCGGCGGGCAACATCCTTTGCCAGATCCCCATCGGCATCTGGGCCGACCGCACCGACCGCCGTCTGGTTCTGCTGGTCTGCGCCCTTGTCGGCGTCCTCGGCGCTTCGGCAATCCCGCTGGTCGCCCACAGACTCTGGCTTTTTGCGCCCACGCTTTTCATTTTCGGCGGCGTCGTCGTCGGCCTCTATACCGTCGGGCTGACACTTCTCGGCCAGCGTTTCCGCGGTGCGGACCTCGCCTCGGCCAATGCCGCCTTTGTGCTGATGTATTCGACAGGCGCGCTCATCGGCCCGCCCCTGGCCGGTATCGGCATGGACCTCTGGGATCCGCATGGCCTGATTGTCGTCATGGCAAGCCTGTGCGCGCTCTATGTCGCAATCGCGGGCTGGCGCTATTTCACCGCCCCGCGCGCCACCCCCGCGCCCTGAGAAAACCCGGTATTTTCCGTTGTTTTGCCGGGCAATCCGGGCTTCCGCTTGACTTCCGCCGCCGCCTGAGTAGCCTGCGCGCAATTCCGCATATTCCCGGCTTCGCGCTGGATTGCGCAACTATGGCCTCGCGGGCACGCCGCCCGCGCAACGCAAGGATTTCGCGAGATGGCGAAGCCAGCTTCAATCAAGATCAAGCTCGAAAGCACAGCGGGCACCGGCTACTTCTACGTCACGAAGAAGAACAGCCGCACCATGACCGAAAAGATGGTCATCAAGAAATACGATCCCGTCGCTCGCAAGCATGTCGAGTTCAAGGAAACCAAGATCAAGTGATTTGGCGGCGGGCCCCGCGCCCGCTTCCGAAACGAAAAAGAGCCGGTTCCTTTTGGAACCGGCTCTTTCCGTTTATAGGTGGCCGACCGGGAAATCGCAGCTTATCAGAGGAGGCCACTCCACAACCACGCCCCGGCCGGCCGTGCCTCGCGGACCCAGGAGATGCGGCGGACCTGAGCGCCCCACGAGGACACATATCGCTGCCCGGATTTTCCCGACTCACCCCCCAGCAAGAGCGGGAAAGACGCTGGCAGCGAAACGATGATCGTCATTAAAACCTACCACACCGCATTGTCCCAATAAAGCACAGAGAGCGTCTTGACGGGCCTCACAGCGCTTTCAACTTCATCAACCATGAATTTTTAAGGTTAATGAATGCTGGCGCGCGCGAAATCTCCCCGAAGTCTCGAAGAAGACTTCTCGAATTCTGTATGACTTGTCTGAAATGAAAACGAGGGCTTACGCCGCCTCGGCAACCACGCGGTTCCGCCCGTCCCGCTTGGCGCGGTAGAGCCCCTGGTCGGCGCGTTCGAGGAGCTTCCCCGCATCGTCCGCCGGTCCATGGGTCACGGCAATGCCGATACTCACCGTCACATCGATCGTCCGGCCCTCTTCGTCCAGCGTGAACGGCTTCATCGCCACGTTCTGCCGGAGCCGTTCGGCGACCGACATCGCATAGCCGATATCCGTGTCGGGCATCACGACCACGAATTCCTCGCCGCCAAGCCGGCAGGTGAGATCGACGCCGCGCACATTGCACGAAACCCGCCTTGCGAATTCCTTGAGCACCATGTCGCCCGCCGCATGGCCATAGGTGTCGTTGACCGCCTTGAAGTAATCGATATCGAAAATCAGCAGCGCCACCGACTTGCCTGTATTCGCCGCGTCGTCGACCAGCGTCGCGAGATGGCCTTCCATGTAGCGGCGATTATAGAGCCCGGTCAGCCCGTCCGTGATCGCAAGCTCCAGCCCCTGCTGGAACTTGTCGCGCAGATAATCCTGATAGCGTTTGCGGCGAAGCTGGCTGCGCGCCCGCGCCACGAGTTCATTCCGCTCCACCGGCCGCACCAGATAGTCGTTCACGCCCATGTCGAGCGCGCGCACGAGCCGCGGCGTATCGCCCTCTTCCACGATGACGAGGATCGGCGCCTGCCGCGTCGCTTCCAGCGAGCGAAGCTGCGAGCAAAGCCGCAGCCCGTCATATTCCTGGAGCGTCAGGCTGATGATGTGCAGATCGAAATCGCCTGTCGAGGCAAGCTGAATGAGTTCTTCCTGGCTTTCGGCAACGGTAACATTGTGTTCGCTGGCCAGCGTCTCCGTGATGCGCTTCAGCGAGGTCGGCCTGTCGTCGATAACGGCGATCCGGCCGGGCTCCGACATCAGGAAGTTGTCGCCGGTCGCCGAAAGCGCGCCGATGCGCTGCCCCGTCGCCTCGCGCATGCGAAGCTCGTCCGTCACCATCTTCAGGCGCACAAGACTGCGTACGCGCGCAAACAGCGCGAGATCGTTGAGCGGCTTGGTGAGAAAATCGTCGGCGCCCGCTTCAAGGCCCTGCACGCGGTCCTTCGGCTGGTCGAGCGCGGTCACCATGACGACGGGGATATGTTCCGTCTCCGGCATCGCCTTCAGGCGGCGGCAGACCTCGAACCCGTCCATGCCCGGCATCATCACGTCGAGCAGAATGATGTCCGGCTGCTGCTCCTTCGCAGCCTCCAGCGCTTCCGGACCCGAGCTCGCCTTGAACACGTCGAAATATTCGGCCGTCAGCTTTGCGTCGAGCAGCTTCAGGTTCGCGGGAACGTCGTCGACAATGAGTACGCGAGCAGTCACTGGTGCCTCGTGCTTGCCTGGAGGCGCTTAACGGAGGAAACGCTGAACCGTTTCGAGGAACTGCGTCACCGAGATCGGCTTGGAGATATAGGCCTCGCAGCCGCCCTCGCGAATCTTCTCTTCGTCGCCCTTCATCGCGAAAGCGGTGACGGCGACAACGGGAATGGCGCGCAGGTTGTCGTCTTCCTTGATCCACTTCGTGACTTCGAGCCCGGAAACTTCCGGCAGCTGGATGTCCATGAGGATCAGGTCCGGGCGGTTCGTGCGCGCGATTTCAAGCGCCTCGATTCCGTCGCGCGTCTGCAGCGTTTCGTAACCATGCGCATCCAGAAGATCGTGGAAGAGCTTCATGTTGAGCTCATTGTCTTCGACGATCAGGACCTTCTTAGACATTGCGTCCATAGCTCCAGAACTCCACCTGTGCCGGGCGACCCTGCGCCCGATTTGCCGGTTCCCGGTCGGGAATGGCGACTCTGCTTATATGGGCCATATGACCCGAATATCCTTAACTAAGTCTTTAATCCCGGGGCTCGAAGCCGCAGCTTTCCGGGGGTTTTTCATTTAAGACCCGCTATGATTAAGTTTGCGTGTCCATGCCGCCTTCTTCTGGCGCAAAGCCCGGGAAAATCCTGCTTATGACGAAAGACGAGGCCGAATTGCTGGCCATCCGCGCCCTTGGCCACATCGCCGCCGATGAAGACCTTCTGGGCGATTTCCTTGCCCTTTCCGGCCTTTCGGTCGATGAATTGCGCTCCCGCGCGGGCGAAGCGGAGTTTCTGGGCGCGATTCTCGATTTTCTGCTGGCCGATGAAGCCCGCCTTCTCGCTTTCTGCGAATCGGAAGAACTGGATCCCCGCCTTCCCGGCCGCGCGCGTCAGGCGCTCCCCGGCGGCGAACAGGTGGAATGGACATGAGCAGCATCAAGGATGACCCGGGCGCCACGGCAAGCGAAGTCTCCGGCCCCCGGCCCGATATGCGCACCGGCGATGCCGCGATGCGCGATCCCCTCGCCGTCGATGCCGCCACCATCCCCCAGATCGACGCGCTGACGCTCACGCGCGGCCGCCCGCTCATCGTCTCCGACGCCGACGAGGTGCTGCTGCAGTTCATGGTCGGCCTCGAACGCTACCTCGACACGCAGGATCTCTGGATCGACCTTCGGAGCTTCGCCCTTTCCGGCAACATCAAGCGCAAGGGCACGGACGAGCCCGTGCCGCCCGCCGGGATGCCCGCCCTGCTCGATGCCTTCTTCGCCGCTTCCGCGCATGATCTCGACGTCGTGCCCGGCGCGGTCGATGCGCTGGCCGCCCTCTCGGAGCGCGCGCAGATCGTCATCCTGACCAACGTGCCGATTGAAGCAAAGCCCCGCCGCGAGGCATCGCTCGCCGCGCAAGGATTGCCCTATCCCGTCATCGCGAACAAGGGGCTGAAGGGCGGCGCCGTCCGCCGCCTCGCCGAGATGGTGGAAGCGCCGGTCGTCTTTCTCGACGACATCCCGCACAACATCGCCTCGGTCGCCAGGGCCCACGCGCCAACGCATCTCATCCACTTCATCGCCGACCCCCGCCTCGCGAAATTGCTCGGCCAGGCCCCCGACAGCCATTTCCACACCACCGAATGGCCCGCCGCCCGCCGCTTCATCGAGGAACGTCTGGACACGGAGGGTTTCTAGAAGACATGATAAAATGGAAACGTCATTGCCGGGCTTGACCCGGCAATCCAGAAGCCGCAAAGCGGCGTCAGAAAAAGACTCTTCCCCTTGAGGCACGACAAAAACCAAAAACAAAATTGTCATCCCGGCGAAAGCCGGGATGACACCTCATTTTTCCTCCCTCTCCGTCTCTGCGTGATTTCCAAACCTGCTATCCTCCGCGAAAAAAGGGATTCCCGGAATGCGCATCGGCATAGACCTCGGCGGCACCAAGATCGAAGGCATCGTCCTCGACGACAGCGGCAATGAACGCACCCGCAAGCGCGTCGCCTCGCCGCGCGGCGATTATGCCGCCACCATCGCCGCGATCCGCGATCTCGCCGCCGCGCTCGAAGCGGAAGCCGGTGAGCAGGGCACTATCGGCATCGGCATGCCCGGCATCGTCTCGCCCGCCACCGGCCTTGTGAAAAACGCGAACAGCACCTGGCTCATCGGCCATCCCTTCGGGCGCGATCTCGAAGCCGCACTCGGCCGCGAAGTCCGCCTCGCCAACGACGCCGATTGCTTCGCCCTGTCCGAAGCAACCGATGGCGCGGCAGCGGGCGCTGCCTCCGTCTTCGGCGTCATCCTCGGCACGGGCGTCGGCGGCGGCATCGTCGTCAATGGCGCGCTCCTTTCGGGACCAAACGCCATTGCCGGTGAATGGGGGCACAATTCGCTCCCCTTCGTCCTGCCGGACGAGATGCCGGGGCCGGAATGCTATTGCGGCAAGAAGGGCTGCATTGAAAGCTGGCTTTCGGGTCCGGGCTTCGCGGCCGACTATATGCTCGACACGCGCGAGGCCCTCTCGCCGGAGGCCATCGTCGCGGCGGCGGAGGGTGGCGACCGCCCCGCCCGCCTCGCGCTCCGGCGCTATGCGGATCGCCTCGCCCGCGCACTTGCCCATGTCATCAATATTCTCGATCCCCATGTGATCGTGCTGGGCGGCGGCATGTCGAACATCGCCGCCCTCTACGACGAAGTCCCCGCCCGCTGGGGCGCCTACGTCTTCTCCGACACGGTGGAAACCCGTCTCGCCCGCCACAAACATGGCGATGCGAGCGGTGTGCGCGGTGCGGCCTGGCTCTGGCCTGCCCGGTAGCGCCCGCCTGATCGCGCCAAAACAGCAAATGTCTACAATAATATATTCCGTATAAATCTTATATACGTTGATTGTTATCTTAACAGTCACCACTTCTATTAATCACAGGCAAATATTTTCTGTGAAAAGAAAGTAAAAATCATGATCAAAACTGAACCGAAGACGGAAAATAAGCCGGAAAACAAGGAACACGCCGTGAAGGATCCCGCCGTCGCGGGCGCTCCGGTTCCGGCAGCGGAAAAGACCGCCGCCCCGGCCAACGACGCCAAGAAGTCCTGAATGCATCGCGGAGGGGTAGACGTCCTCTCCGCATCTACCTGCCTCCCCGAAACCCGCGAAACGGAATTTGCATGAAACACCGGCTTTTGAAGGCTCTGCGTCTTTTGACGATCGCGGCCTTGCTTCCTGCCGTGTTTTATCTCTCGCCCGCGGCCGCGCAGGAGGCAAAGCAGGCGCAGACAGGCTCTTCAGCCGCAGGCATCCCCGAAAACGCACGAAAGATGAGCTTCGGCAACGGATGGTTATGCAATGACGGCTTCCGCAAGGCCGGCGGTGCCTGCCTTGTTGTGACCGTTCCCGAGAACGGACATGCCCGCGCCTCCTCCTACGGCAACAAGTGGTCATGCGATCGCGGCTTCCGCCGGGATAATGAAGCCTGCGTCCCCATCGTCATACCCGCCAATGCCTACCTGACATCCGCCGGCGATCAATGGAATTGCGAACGCGGCTTCAAGAGCACCGGAGAATCCTGTGTCGAGGTCGAAGTCCCTGCGAATGGATATCTCGTGGAATCGACTTATGGCGACAGCTGGAAGTGCGACCGCGGATATCGCGCCGATAGAACCGGCTGCGTCGCAGTCGTCATTCCCGAAAACGCCTTCGCGACAAACACCAGCTATGGCATCGGCTGGGAATGCGAGCGCGGCTACCGCACCACCGGCAGCACCTGCTCCCCGGTCATTCCGCCGGAGAACGGCTTTCTTTCCGAATCGACAATCGGCAAAGGCTGGGATTGCGACCGGAATTTCCGCGCGGTCGACAACGCCTGCAAGGCGATCGTGCCTCCAGAGAACGCCTATCTGAGCGGAACGGCCTATGGAGAGGGCTGGGCCTGCAATCGCGGCTTCCGGTCGAGCGGAAAGGCCTGTGAAAAACTCGTCCTCCCCGGCAATGCGCATCTGGATTATTCCGGCAATGACTGGGAATGCAGCTCGCCCTATCGCCGCCAGAATGGCGCGTGCATAGCCGATTAGCCTGCCGGACTACAGGCTCGCGCCGTAAATCAATCCGTGCACGAAGCGTAGTTTCCCCGCCACCGTCGGGGACAGCACGAACGGGTAGAGATCGTCCTGCCCCATGCTCTGGTTGAGGCTGTTGACGGTCGCCGTGAGCGGCGTCCATGCCGCCATGATCGTGTCGAAATCCGCCGCCTTGTAGCAGCGGAAGTCCGTCTCCCTGGCATCGGCCACCTGCGGATGAATCTTCAGCCCGAACGCATCCGCCGTCTCCAGCGTGTCGACGATATGCAGGTAATGCGCCCAGCTTTCGGCGAAGTCCTCCCAGGGATGAGAACTCGCATAGGTGCTGATATAGCTCTCCTGCCAGTTGGCCGGTGAGCCATTGGCGTAATGAGCCGCCAGCGCCTCGCCGTAGTTCCGCCTTTCGTCCCCGAACATCTCGCGGAACGATGCGTGCCAAACCGTGTCGCGCACCAGCCGGTCCCAGTAGTAATGCCCGATCTCGTGCCGGAAATGACCGAGCAGCGTCCGGTAGGGCTCCGCCATGTCGCGCCGGTTGCGCTCCCGCACGGCGTCGTCCGCTTCCGCCACATCGATCGTGATGAGGCCGCTGCGATGGCCGGTGGTAACGGGCTCTTCCGCCGTTCCCGGCGCGGCTGGCCCAGAGAGAAAGTCGAAGGCGATGCCCCGCTCGCGGTCGTCGAACTTGCTGATGACCGGCAGGCCCAGCCGCAGAAGCCCGTAGACGAGCCGATGCTTCGCCGTCTCGATCTGCCGCCAGAGCAGTACGTTCTCGGCAATGCCGAGGTCCGGCACCGTCCGGTTCAGCCTGCAGGCCGTGCAATAGGGGCTGGCCGCGTCCGCGGGCACCATCCAGTTGCAGGCATCATAAGCGGCATTGGCGCAATAGCGCATCGTCTGCCCCGGTCTTGCCAGCGGCCGGAAACACGTCTCGCCATCCGGCGACAGCGCACTCAGTTGCATTTGCTCCGGCAGAAACCCGAGTGCGCTTCCGCAGCGCTCGCATTCGGTGTTCTCGAAATAGAGCGTCTGCCCGCAGCGCTGGCATTCGAAGAGTTTCATGACAGGAGCCTCGGTCGGGGTTCAGCTAGGCTCACAACGCCCTGCTGGCGCAAAAGCCCAATCGGGATAACCGATTATAGCCTCAATTCTCTGAAGCCCTTGCCCCGGAGCGATTGCCCCGGAACGATTGCCCTTGATATTCGGCAATGACGGGCCGCTTTGCTGATAAACTCCCGGCAAAACATCATCCTGTCCACCCCCATAACGCCCCATGACCGACGAAACGACAGGCTTCTGCCGCGACTGCTTCTCTCCCGTGCCGGACGGCGCGGAGCGTTGCCCTGCGTGCCGCCGCCCGCGTCTCCTCTTCCACCCGGAGATCAGCTCGCTCACCATCGCCCATATGGATTGCGATGCTTTCTACGCTGCGGTCGAGAAGCGCGACAACCCGGAGCTTCGCGACAAGCCGCTCATCATCGGCGGCGGCACGCGCGGCGTCGTCTCCACCTGCTGCTACATCGCGCGCATCCGGGGTGTGCGCTCCGCCATGCCCATGTTCAAGGCGCTCGCCGCCTGCCCCGACGCCGTCGTGCTGAAACCCGACATGGCAAAATATGTCGCGGTCGCCCGCGACGTTCGCGCGCTCATGCGCGACCTCACGCCGCTCGTCGAACCCGTCTCCATCGACGAGGCCTTCCTCGATCTCTCCGGCACCGAGCGCCTGCATCACGCAAGCGCCGCCGTCAGCATGGCGCGCCTCGCAAAGCGCATCGAGGAGGAGATCGGCATCACCGTTTCCGTCGGCCTCTCCCACAACAAGTTCCTCGCCAAGATGGCCTCCGACCTCGACAAGCCGCGCGGCTTCGCCGTCATCGGCCGCGAGGAGACGCTGTCCTTCCTCGCCAGTAAACCCGTGTCCATGATCTGGGGTGTCGGCAAGGCGCTGGAGACAAAGCTCGCGCGTGAGGGCATTACCCGCATTTCCCAGCTTCAGAAGATGGAAGAACACGATCTCATGGCGCGCTTCGGCTCGATGGGAAGCCGCCTCTACCGTCTCTCGCGCGGACTGGACAGCCGCCATGTCGAACCCGTCCACGAGACGAAAAGCATTTCTGCAGAAACAACCTTCATGCGCGACATCTCGGACCGGGCCGAGCTCGACCGCATTCTTTGGCCCCTCTGCGACAAGGTCGCCACCCGCGCCAAGGCTGCCGGCCTTTCGGGCTCGACCGTCGTACTGAAACTCAAGACCGCCGACTTCAAGACCCGTACACGCAATCAGACCCTGCCCGACCCGACGCAGCTCGCCGAGGTGATCTACCGCACCGCCTCGCCCATGCTTGCCCGCGAAACCACGGGGACAAGTTTTCGTCTTCTGGGAGTGGGGATTTCCGGTCTCGCCGATGGCGATCTCGCCGACCCGCCCGACATGCTCGATCCCGCCGCAACACGTCGCGCGGAGGCCGAACGGGCGATGGATCGTCTCCGTGCGAAATTCGGGGACAAGTCCATCGTCAAGGGACGGGGCATGAAAAAATGACGAAGCGGGGATAAATCCGTCTACGGATGAATATGGGGATAAGGGCGGCGTTTGTGACGTTATGATGACGTTTCGATGACAGTCGGAAATGAAGTTCGAAAAACGGCGGAAGTCCGCCACCGCGAATTGTGACGGTCACGCATTTGCTCAGCACTTTCCCGGATCGAAATAAGTGACCTCGCTGAGCGCCCCCTTCACCTCGACATCGAGATAATCGAGCGACAGCGTGGCCGATATCCCGTTGGGAAATAAGAGATATCCCATCTCGAAGTTCGGCACGCCCTCGCCATCCGCCGGATCGAAATAGCTGATCCGCACGGGCCAGGGCTCCATCTCGGCGAGCGCCGCGCCCTTTCCGTCCACCTTCGCATCAAGCCCTTGAACTGAAACGGTTTTCCCAATGAAGGCGGTGGTCGGATTCTCGCCCTTTTCCGTCCCGTCGAACAGCGGATGGCTGAAAACCTTGTGCCCTGCTTGCGCTTTTTCGATCAGCCCGAGGTTGTATTCCATCGGAAACAGCGTCTCGCGGGGCATCGCCGCGGGCTCGTCGCCCTCGCGTAACAGCTTGATATCGCCGGACTTTTCGCGCGTTGCCGTGCCTTCCTCGCTATCGGTCAGCTCGCCATTCGTGTACTCGGTCCGGGTGAAACGAAACTCGCTTCCGTCCGCCGCTTCCCAATAGCTCAGACGAACGTCGTTGCTCACAAACCCTTGATCTGCAACGGAAACTTTCGTCACCACGCGTTGCAACGAGGTATAGCCGCCGCAAGCCGGCCCCCCTCGCCACTCGACGACCATGCGTCCCTCAATGCCCGTCACGTCGCTCACCGGCTGTGTGTGTCCGAGCGACAGATCATAGACGGCGCGATGCATCTGCAGTGCCGGCGAGGCTGCCGCAGCCCCTGCGCCCGCGACGAAAAAGGCAACAATTACAGATACTAAACACTCGAACCGCTTCACTTCGTTTCCGCTCCTGCTCCACCCGTCACAGCCCTTTTGCAAGCCTACACCATCGGGTAAACCGGATAACCAGTTCATCCGGAAGGCTTTGCATGACCCGCCCCCGCATTCTCGTCACACGAAAATTACCGTCCGATGTAGAGGCCCGCGCTTCTGCACATTTCGATGCCTCCCTCAATGGCGGCGACACCCTCCCCACACGCGAAAGCATCGTTGCGGATGCACAGGGAAAGGACGGCCTCCTCGTCACCGTGACGGACAGGATCGACGCGGAGCTGATCGCCGCCCTCCCCGCGAGCATCAGGATTATCTCAACTTTCTCAGTAGGTTACGATCACATTGACGTCGCCGCTGCCGCCGCGCGCGGCATTGCCGTCACCAACACGCCGGACGTCCTGACCGATGCCACGGCCGAGATTGCCCTCCTTCTTATGCTCGGTGCGGCCCGCAACGCGACCTCGTCCATCGCCACTCTTCGCGAAGGCCGCTGGAAAAACTGGGCGCCCACAGGAATGCTGGGTACGGAGCTTTCCGGCAAACGGCTGGGGATCCTCGGCTTGGGCCGTATCGGGCGCGCCACAGCTTCCCGTGCGCGCGCCTTCGGCATGGAGATCCACTATCACAGCCGCCAGCGCCTCTCGCCGGAGCTGGAGGAAGGTGCGTGCTATCATGCTGATACTGCTTCACTTTTCGGCGCTTCAGACATCCTGTCCATCCATTGTGCGTCGACACCGCAGACGCGCGGGCTCATCAACCGCGAGACCATCGCCAACCTCCCCGAGGGGGCCATCATCGTGAACACCGCACGTGGCGACATCGTCGATGACGACGCCTTGATCGAAGCTCTCGCTTCCGGCCGCCTTGGGGCCGCCGGGCTCGACGTCTTCAACAACGAGCCGAACCTGCATCCCGGATATCTCAATCTTTCCAACGCCTTCCTCCTCCCCCACCTCGGCAGCGCCACGCTCGAAACGCGCAACGCCATGGGTTTTCGTGCCCTCGAAAACCTTGAAGCCTTCTTCCGGGGAAATCCGCCCCGCGACCTCGTATCGGCCTAGGCGGTGTTGGGTAATCGCTACCATTAAGCGGCAAACTTTGCCGGGTCTTCTGGGGGGCGCCATCTCTTAAGTCATTGATTTAAATTACATCTTGTTCTGGCCGCGCGTTTGCATCTTCATCCTCACTCACACTCCAAACAGGGGGTCGCGGGAAGCCGTGGCGGGACATATGGGGTATCCGAAGAGAACATTTGAAGATCGCAACGAGCCTGCGGGCATTCTAGACGGCATCATGCCTTCCGATCCGCAGACGGAGCGTTTTCGCCGTAGCCTCGGCCTCGGAAGTCGCACGCAAGCCAATCGCCACCTCGTCTCGCAGGCAATCGCCTTCGCAAACGAAACCGAAAGCCGCATCGTTGCACTCAACAAGCGCATCCAGCAGCTTGAGGCCCTCGCACAGACCGACGAACTCACGGGGCTGCTCAACAGACGCGGTTTCGATGAAGTACTTCGCCGCAATCTCCTGAGCGCCGCGCGCTATGAGGAAACGGGCCTTCTCGCCTATATCGACCTCGACGACTTCAAGACCGTCAACGACCGCCACGGCCACAGCGCTGGCGACGAAGTGCTGCGTCAGGTTGGTGCTTTCCTGAGCAAAAGCATTCGCGCAACGGACTATGCAGCACGTCTCGGCGGCGACGAATTCGCGATCCTTTTTGTTCGCGCCGATCATCGTCCTGCCCGTGAAAGGGCGCGTGAAATGCTGAGGGAAATCGGCAAGCTCAAGATTGCCTGCAAGGCGCAGCGCATTTCCGTGCGCGCAAGCCTGGGCCTCGCAAGCTACAATGGCGAAACGCAGATCGAAAACCTGATCGAACGCGCAGACCGCGCCATGTATGCCGACAAGAAGAACGGCAGCCGGGCCGCGCGCCTTACCACGCTGGGATAAAAAATCCTCGGCTGATCGCTCAGACGAACGGCTCGCCCTTGGGTTGCTGTTGCGTAATGCAATGGATCGAGCCCCCGCCAATTGCGATTTCCAGCGCCGGCACCGTCTCGATTTTTCGCCCCGGAAAGGCCTCCGCCATGATACCTGCCGCGACATCGTCGTTCGGGTCGTCATAGGTCGGCATGATCACCGCCCCGTTGGCGATATATGAATTCACGTAGGACGTGCATAGCCGTCTGCCATCTTCCCTTTTGAACTGGCGTTGCGGCTGAGGGATCTCGATTACCTCCAGCGCTCTCCCTCTCGCATCCTTCGCGGCTTCGAGACGCTGTTTGTTATCCTGCATCCGGGCGTAATTCGGGTCGCGCCTGTCCTCTGGCTTGTGCAGGAGAACCCGGCCTTCACCCGCAAAGGAAGCGATCATATCGACATGGCCGCTCGTCTCGTCGTCTTCCAGTCCCCGGTCCAGCCAGATAATCCGCGCGACTCCGAGCGTCAGTGCAAGCGTCTCCTCGATCTGTTGTCTGGTCATCCCGGGATTGCGGTTATCGTTCAGCAAACATTCCTCGGTCGTCAGAAGCGTGCCGTAGCCATCCGCGGAAATCGCGCCACCCTCCAGCACCATATTGTTCGAATATTTGCGCATGCCGAGCCGGTCGAGGATAAGTCCGGCCACTGCGGCGTCGTTTTCATAGCCGTGATAGGCGTTTCCCCATGCATTGAAACGCCACTGCGACCCGGCGGCATGTCCCTTGCCATCAATAAGAAAAATGGGGCCTGAGTCCCTGCACCAGCTGTCGTCGATGGGGAGCGGCACTGTTTCAATGCCCCGCCCGCAGGCGAGGCGAACCTGCGCCTCGTCTTCCGGCCGGCAGACCATGCTCACGGGCTCGAAAGCGGCGATGGCTCGCGCAACCTGCGCATAAGCGGCATAAGTCTGCGGCAAGCGATCACCCCACACTTCTGTCCGGCTTGGCCATTGCATCCAGCAGCGTTCATGAGGCTCCCATTCAGCTGGCATGAACAGTCCGTCATCCGCCGGCATACGCCGCTCACTCATGCTCTGCCTTCCTGCTCTTTCGCCGTTCCGTCTTAGGCGTTAGGTATAACGCGCCAACATAGTGCGGCAACCGCGGCAAAGGGAGCAAAGCGACATGACCGGAAAGACAGAAGCCCGCCTGAAGGAAATCGGCATCGAATTGCCTGCCCCCTCGCAACCGGCGGGCACCTACGTACCTTATGTCCTTACAGGCAATCTGGTTTTCATTTCGGGTCAGGGCCCCGTCGGTCCCAAAGGTCTCGAATATCAGGGCAAGGTCGGCCAGGAACAGAACGCCGAGTCCGGGAAAGCCGCAGCTCGCCTTACCATGATCAATGTCCTCGCCCAGCTGAAGGCCGCATGTGGCGGAGACCTGGACCGGGTTACGCGCTGTGTGAAGCTGCTCGGCTTCGTGAACTCCACCCCGGACTTCGACCAGCAACCTTCCGTCATCAATGGCGGTTCCGACCTGCTGGTGGAAGTTTTCGGAGAAGCCGGACGGCACGCCCGCTCCGCCGTTTCCGCTGCGTCGCTCCCCTTCCAGATGACAGTCGAAATCGAGGCTATTTTCGAGATCGCATGAGCAGCGCCGGTTCATTAGGATCGGGTCATGGGAGACAGCGAAGCAGCCATCATCCGTGTCGTGGACAGCCTTTCCGGCGTGGACAGCAAAAGCTGGGACGCATGCGCCAATCCGCAGGGTGAACCGGCGAATCCCTTTGTCTCGCACGGATTTCTAAGCGCACTGGAAGAGAGCGGGTCAGCCACGCGGCACACAGGGTGGCTCGCTCAGCACATCCTTCTGGAGGATGAGGCAGGCAAGCTCGCCGGCTGCATGCCGATGTACCTGAAGAACCATAGCCGGGGCGAATACGTCTTTGACCACGGCTGGGCCAACGCCCTGGAGAATGCCGGGGGAAACTACTATCCAAAACTTCAGTGTTCGGTCCCCTTCACGCCCGCAACCGGTCCACGCTTCCTCGTTCCGAACACACCCATTCGCGAAGCCCTGGAAGACACATTGCTGGAAGGCGCCATCGAGATCGCCCGAAGACATGGCGTCTCCTCGCTGCACATTACCTTCCTCCCCGAACGGCAATGGAAACGTGCAGGTGCCCACGGCCTGCTTCAGCGGACCGACCAGCAATTCCACTGGCACAATCGAGGCTACAGGACATTCGACGACTTCCTCGCCGACCTGTCCTCCCGCAAGCGCAAGATGATCCGCAAAGAGCGTGAACGCGCGACAGAAAATGGCATCACTGTTGAATGCGTGACAGGCGATGGTCTCACGGAAGATCACTGGGACGCCTTCTTCACCTTCTACATGGATACGGGCGCGCGAAAATGGGGGTCGCCCTACCTCACGAGAGATTTTTTCAGCCTGATAGGCGAACGTACGGCCAACGAGACGCTTCTGGTGATGGCGCGGCGCGATGGCAAACTGATCGCAGGCGCATTGAACTTCATCGGCGGCGATGCCCTCTATGGACGAAACTGGGGCACAATCGAGCATCACCCCTTCCTTCATTTCGAATGCTGCTACTACATGGCCATCGAATTCGCCATCGCCCGAGGCCTTGAACGTGTAGAGGCTGGCGCACAGGGCGAGCATAAACTCGCGCGCGGCTATGTTCCCTCCCGGACCTATAGCGCGCACTGGATCGCGAACGCTTCATTTCGCGAGGCGGTCGCCGAATATCTTTCCCGCGAACGCCAATACGTCGATCGCGATATCGCGATACTTGGCGAATACGCGCCCTTCCGGCACGATATGAGCAAAGAAGAACATCAGGAGGATGATTTCTGACCGTGGCATATGATCCAAACAACATCTTCGCAAAAATCCTGCGCGGCGACGCACCCTGCTTCAAGGTCTATGAAGACGACATGACGCTTTCCTTCATGGATGTCATGCCGCAGGCAGAAGGCCACACGCTCGTCATCCCGAAATTCCCGGCCGAGAACCTTTTCGACCTTGATCCTGAATATGCAGGCGCCATGGCGAAAACCGTTCAGCGCATCGCCCCGGCCGTGAAGAGGGCATTCAACGTCCCGGGCATCCTCATTGCGCAATTGAACGGCGCGGAAGCTGGACAGACCGTCTTTCATATTCACACTCACATCATTCCGAGAACCGACGGGATCGACCTGAAGCTTCACGCCCGGGAGATGGCCGATTTCAAGGAACTTGAAAGCCAGGCCAAAAAAATACGGGCTCTGATTGAGTAGAAAATGAATGGCTTTGTGCGCCTGGGGAGAGGATGCAACAAAGCTGCACAGGGGAGGACAACATGAACTTCATGAAGCGCACTGCGTTTTTTGCCGCCATTCTGTTTGCGGCGTCCGCTTGCTCCGATAGCGAGGAATATACGCAGGAGGCGGTAACCGCGCCCTCTCCCTTCCACGGCATACACGGCATCACGGTAACAAAAGAGGGCAAGATCCTCGCCGGTAGCGTCGTAGGGAGCGCGATTTACGAGGTCGACCGCGATAGCGGCGCAACGAGCATCTACGAAGGCCCGCCGGAAGGAATGGCGGACGACCTTGAGGAAGGACCGGACGGCACACTTGCCTGGACCGCCTTTCTCGACGGCAAGGTTTATGCACGCAAGACCGATGGCACCCTGCTCACTCTCGCAGAGGGTCTGCCCGGCCTCAATTCGATTGCCTGGACGGATGAGGGCCGCCTCTTCGCCACACAGGTCTTTCTCGGAGATGCGCTCTATGAACTCGACCCGAGTGGTGAAAATCCGCCGCGCGAGATCATGTCTGGAATGGGCGGCCTGAATGGCTTCGACTTCGGACCCGACGGAAAGCTCTACGGGCCTCTCTGGTTCAAGGGCCAGATCGCACGCGTCGATGTCGACACAGGAACACTGGACGTCATCGCCGAAGGCTTTGCGACGCCCGCTGCCGTGAACTTCAATTCGAAAGGCGATCTCTATGCCGTCGACACAGAAGCCGGCCACGTCTATCGAGTGAACACAGACACGGGCGCAAAGACACTCATCGCCGAAGTTGCCCCCGCAATTGATAACCTCGCATTCGATAACGAGGATAAACTCTTCATCACCAACATGGCGGACAACGCCGTCATCGCGGTGGATACGGAAAGCGGTGAAGTGGAGACCATCGTTTCTGGTCCGCTTGCCATCGCGGGCGATATTGCACTGAACGAGGAGGGCAAGATTTTTGTTGCCGACCTCTTTGCCATTCGCAAGGTCGATCCGGTTAGCAGCACGATTGAGGAGATCGCTCGCGTGTGGTCGTCTAACATCGACTACCCATTGAGCATTTCCACCGCAAACGGACACGTGGCTGTAGCAGCACTTACCGCAGGTGCCGTTCAGGTTTTCAACGAGGCGGGCGATGCATCCTCCAAGCCTCATCACGGATTTACAACGCCTGCAGATGCCATCGTTCTTTCTGACGGCAGCATTGTGGTTTCCGAATACGCCCGTGGAGCGCTGGTGCGCGTAGCAGCCGATGACTGGGACAACCGCACGGATATCGCAACCGGTCTCGAGGGACCAGCCATGTTGAAGCTGAACGGCGACGGAATGCTTTATGTCAGCGAAAATCTCGGCGGACAGATTTCAAGAGTAAACCCTGACACCGGAGAACGAAGCGTGGTGGCGCATGACCTCTCGGCGCCCGAAGGCTTCGACATCATGCCAGATGGACGCTTGGCCGTTGCGGAAGTGGGCGCAAAACGCATCGTGGCAATAGATCTGGAATCGGGAGAGAGCGAAGTCATCGGCGAAAACCTGCCCATAGGCTTTGAAGCGCCGGAGGACACCCCGTCGCTCTTTATCCCCACCGGAGTCGCTGTCGCAAAGAACGGCGATGTCTACTATTCCTCGGACATCGACGTCCGCATCTACCGTCTGAGGAAGGGCTGAGGCGCCGACCGGCACCGGGTGCGTCGGGCGCTCCGCGGCGAACATCTGCAGAGGGCACAAACAACAAAGGCCGCCGCGGGAAACCACGGCGGCCTTTCTATCGTCTTGCCCTTGCTCAATCAGCCAAAATGGAAGGCGACGAACTTGTTGCCATCGAGATCACGGAAATAGCCACCATAGAACGTGTCACCACGCAGGCCCGGCGCACCTTCGTCCTTGCCGCCAAGGCTCAACGCCTTTGCATGCACCTTGTCCACGTTCTCACGCGATCCGACAGCCAAGGCGACCATCGTGCCGTTACCGAATGTTGCTTTGTTACCATCGTGAGGCTTTGTAACGGCGAGCATGGGCCCGCCATTGCTCCACCCCACAAACCGGCCAGGATCCGACATGGCACGCTTGGCACCAATCTCCGCAAGCAAATCGTCATAAAATGCCACCGCACGATCGAGGTCATTTGTCCCGACCATCACGTATCCGATCATCCTTCATCTCCCTGATGATTGTTTTTTAGTCACACACAAAAAGGACGGTCCAGGATGTAGCCATCCCGACCGTCCTCTGTCTCGTTTTCCCGCAGATGCGGGGATAACTCACTCCACCAGAAGCGGCACCTGGGGCACCGTCCCGCCACCGGAGCCGCCCGAACCGTCGCGCGGCTTCTTCGTCTTTGGCCTCTTCGGACCGCCCCCGCTGGGGCTGCGCGGTTGCGCGGGGTCTATATCGAAGGCAAGCGCGTCGTCCGTCACTTCGACACGAACATGACCGCCCTTGACCAGTTTGCCGAAGAGAACTTCGTCCGCCAGCGGCTTCTTGATGTTTTCCTGAATAACCCGCGCCAAGGGCCGGGCACCCATCTGCTCGTCATAACCGCGCTCGGCGAGCCACTTGTTTGCCTCAGGCGTGAGCTCGATCGTGACATGGCGGTCGGCGAGCTGCGCCTCGAGCTGAAGCACGAACTTCTCGACTACCTGCGCGATAACCCCTTCCGGCAGATGTCCGAAGGGGATAACGGCATCGAGGCGATTGCGGAATTCCGGCGTAAAGAGCCGCTTGATGGCATCTTCGTCGTCGCCAGTCCGCTTTTTTTGCGAAAAGCCGATCGTCGGCTTTGCCATATCCGCCGCCCCCGCATTCGTGGTCATGATGAGAACCACGTTACGGAAATCGATCTTCTTGCCGTTGTGATCGGTCAGCTTTCCGTGATCCATGACCTGCAACAGGATGTTGAAGAGGTCTGGATGGGCCTTTTCGATTTCATCGAGCAACAAGACGCAATGCGGATGCTGGTCAACGCCATCCGTCAAAAGCCCGCCTTGGTCGAAGCCGACATATCCGGGTGGCGCACCGATCAAGCGCGACACAGTATGCCGCTCCATATATTCGGACATATCGAAGCGAAGCATCTCGACACCGAGAACGGAGGCAAGCTGCCGGGCGACCTCGGTCTTTCCGACGCCCGTAGGACCGGAGAAGAGATAGGAACCGATGGGCTTTTCAGCTTCGCGCAACCCTGCACGCGCCAGCTTGATCGAAGCGGCAAGCGCGTCGATCGCCGCATCCTGGCCAAACACCACCCGCTTGAGTTCGGTGTCGAGATCCTTGAGCTTTTCTGTATCGCTCTTCGAAACCGACTTGGGCGGAATGCGAGCCATGGTCGCGATTACGGCCTCAATCTCGGCCACACCGATGGTCTTTTTCCGCCGGGATTCGGCGAGAAGCATCTGTGAGGCACCGGCCTCATCGATCACGTCAATCGCCTTGTCGGGCAGCTTCCGGTCATGCATGTACTTGGAAGAAAGCTCGACGGCCGCCTTCACCGCTTCATTGGTATAGCGAACCTTGTGGAACTCCTCAAAGTAAGGCTTGAGCCCCTTCAGTATCTTGATGGAGTCTGGAACCGAAGGCTCGACCACATCGATTTTCTGGAAGCGGCGGACAAGCGCCCGGTCTTTTTCGAAGTGTTGCCTATATTCCTTGTAGGTCGTTGAACCGATGCACCGCACCGATCCACTTGCCAGTGCAGGCTTCAACAGATTCGATGCGTCCATTGCACCGCCGCTCGTCGCACCAGCTCCAATCACCGTGTGGATTTCGTCGATGAACATGATCGCGCCCGGATAGGCTTCGATCTCCTTGATGACTGCCTTGATGCGTTCTTCGAAATCGCCACGATAGCGGGTACCGGCGAGCAAGGTGCCCATATCGAGCGAGAATATTGTCGCATCCTTCAGAACTTCCGGCACCTCGCCCTTGACGATCCGTCGCGCAAGCCCCTCTGCAATAGCTGTCTTGCCCACGCCGGGATCCCCGACGAAGAGCGGGTTGTTCTTCGAGCGGCGGCAAAGAATCTGGATTGTCCGCTCGACTTCGCGCGCCCTGCCGATCAGAGGATCGATTTTCCCCTGCTTCGCCTTTTCATTCAGGTTCACGCAGTAGTTATCGAGGGCTTCCGTCGTGCGCTCCTTGCTCCGGCCACGCTCGCCCGCTTCGGCTTCCTCCTGCGCACCACGCACGGGGCGCGTCTCACTCATGTCACCGCGCTTCGCAATGCCGTGGCTGATGTAGTTCACGGCGTCATAACGCGTCATATCCTGCTCCTGCAGGAAATAGGCAGCATGGCTTTCGCGTTCGGCAAACATGGCAACGAGCACATTCGCACCCGTCACCTCTTCGCGGCCCGACGACTGGACATGAATAACCGCGCGCTGGATAACGCGCTGGAAGCCCGCTGTCGGCTTGGAGTCTTCCCCATTCTCGACGACCAGGCTCGAAAGTTCATTATCGACATAATTGGTTAGCTGCTGGCGCAACAAATCCATATCGACATTGCAGGCACGCATCACGGCGGCTGCATCACTGTCATCCATCAGGGAAAGCAGAAGATGTTCCAGAGTCGCATATTCGTGGTTACGCTCGTTGGCGAGCGCCAGCGCACGATGAAGCCCCTCCTCCAGATTACGTGAAAACGTCGGCACTCCGAACCTTCCCTTCTGCTGAACTTGGGTACAGCCTGAACGAACGCGCTACTATTCTCTCTCCATCGTACATTGCAGCGGATGTTGGTGCTGGCGCGCGAAATCCATCACCTGCGTCACCTTCGTCTCCGCCACCTCATACGTATACAAACCGCACACACCCACACCGTTCTGGTGAACGTGGAGCATGATTACAGTCGCCTCTTCTCGCCCCTTGTTGAAAAAGTGTTCCAACACATGAACAACGAACTCCATAGGAGTGTAATCGTCGTTCAGCAGCAACACTTTGTAGAGCGAGGGCTTCTTGGTTTTCGGCTTCGTCTTCGTGATGACACCGGTGCCAGAGCCACCGTCTTCATCACCGCGCCGCCTGTCGTCAGACATACCCCGTTCCTGCCGAAATCTTTTCTGCTCCCCGGTCTCTCCCGGCAGCAGCAACCCTAAAATCTTCCAACTCTTTGATAGATAGTCGATCACAACGAAAATCAAAGGTCATCCCAATCGTAGACGGATTCGTTGCGGCCCGACGATGACTTGTGAAGCGTCCGCCAAGGCAAAATCGCTCGCTCACCATTCTCCTCCGCCTTCCACGCCCAGAACTCGCAATTCCGGCTCGCCCGCCGCTCCGGTTAACAAAATATTAACCCTGTTAATAAATTGGTAACACACACTTCATATCCTCACATTCACCCGTAAGCGCGTAAGATACCTGCGATTTTTGTGATTTTTCGCACGAAGGGACTTCGCAAGCTGTGGTTCTGCCGCTACAGTTTTGGGGATAAGTTTTTGGGGGCACGTTTGGGCAGAACGTGTCGGTAACTGGGGTTAAGCGACATGCAGGGGCCTGCGCTCACGAGTAATGCGCGCAATTCCACAAACCTGACTGGCATGGCCATCCGCTTTATTACGGCGGGCATCATGGCAGCTTTCGTTTGGGCTTTGGCGCTTCCGGTTCACGCAGCAACGCCCCCCACGGCGGCGCTTGTGATGGATGCCTATTCGGGAAAAGTCCTTTATTCCCGAAATGCAGACGAGTACCGCTATCCGGCATCGCTGACCAAGATAATGACCCTCTACCTTCTTTTTGAGGGTCTGGAAGCCAAAAAATTTACGCTCAAGTCGCGGATTACCATGACGCCCAAAGGCGCGGGCATGCCCCCCTCGAAGCTGGGCTTGCGTCCTGGTCAGACGATCAGCGTCGAAGACGCCATACTTGCGCTTGTTACCCGCTCAGCAAATGATGTTGCCTCGTCCATGGGCGCTTTCCTGGCCGGCACGGAAGACAACTTTGCCGTCATGATGACGAAGAAGGCACATGCGCTTGGCATGTCCCGCACCACGTACAAGAACGCGTCCGGTCTGCCAAACAGCGCTCAAAAGACAACGGCACGGGATCAGGCGACGCTGGCCAAGCGTATGCGCGAGGATTTTCCTGGGTATTATCATTACTTCAGCACAGAATATTTCGTCTGGGGCAAATCCCGCATCCGCAATCACAATCATCTGCTCGGGAAATACAAAGGCACGACCGGCCTCAAGACCGGATACACCAATGCTTCGGGTTTCAACCTCACTGCGACAGTCGAGAGAGACAACAAGTTCCTGATTGGTGTCGTCATGGGTGGCCAGAAAGCCAAACTTCGCGACGCTCGCATGGTAGAGATCCTCGACACCGCATTCCCGCGCGCCGTCGCCGTAAAGGATGGCAATACGCTGATGGCCGCCACACTTCCCCCGCCGACGCCAATTGTCCGTCCGGTCGGGCTTGTGGCCGACGAAGATCGCTCCGGCCTCCTCCAGCTCGCCTCGACACTTCAGGATGAGCGCGATCCGGATGAGGAAACCTACGCAAACGACGGCCTGGGTACTGAAACGCCGAAGTCCGTCGAAATGGCCGCCTTGCCAGTAGCCGCCCCGCAAACGACTGACGCTACCACGGTAAGCGCGGCGGCCCCCGTCGACAGCGTTACGGCCTATGCAGTCGCCGCTCTGCGCACCGCTGAAGGTCCAGTGCGCAAAGCTGGGCGCGAGATCGGTAACTTCCTGGTGGCTCCGGCGAATGCCGCCATCAACCCGGATGCCGCCGCCAGCCCTCTCCTCCGCACCTCCGCGAACGACCCGACACGCCGCGAGCCGCAGGCGGCTCAGTCATGGCGCGAAGGCGATCCTCTGATTCCGGATGGGACCTGGATTATCCAGATCGGCGCCTATGCCGAGCAATCGGACGCAGTCGACAGCATCCGCAAGGCCATGCGCGCCGCGCCCTCCGAGCTGGGTGAAGCTGTTCCCGTTACCGTCCCGGTAAAGACCGCCGACAATCGCACGCTTTACCGGTCCCGCTTCGGGGGCTTCGACGGTGAGGTCGCCGCCCGGAACGCCTGCGGGCGCCTCGCACGCGAAGCCATTCAGTGCATTGCGATCCCGCCAGCGAACTGGACCCTGCCACAGGCGACCGAAAATAGTGAAAAGCGCCGAGGCTAAACGTCTTTAGGCGTCTTCTGCAGATCGTCCTGGCAAATTGAGGGCATCGGCAAGAGCTCGCACTTCGGCGCGGGCCGCCACATGAGACATCGACATCTGCGTGTCGACGCCTTCCTCTCTCAGATCTAGAAGCGTAAGCCCAGAGGGAAACATCTCACGGAAGATGACACGCTCGCCAAAGCCGGGACCGGAGCGAAAGCCAATCCGCTGGGCCAGCGCATCAAGAACGGCCTCGACGCGGCGCTTGTTCTTGGCATCCAGATGGGAAAGACGGTTGCGAACGACGATCCAGTCAATCTCGCCTCCGTCCGACATGACGCGCCGTTTGCGGCACTCCCATACCATCTCGCTATAAACGCTGGGTCCCTTGACCCTGTAGGTCTGAGGATCGACACGTCCCAGCAGATCGAAATCCACAAAACTGTCATTCATCGGTGTGATAAGCGTGTCCGCACGAGCGTGCCCGAGACGCGAAAGATTATTATCGCTGCCAGGGCAATCAATTACCAGGTAGTCGTTCGCCAAAGAAAGGCGAGCTATCGTCTCATCGAGCTCCGCCATCTCGGCGGCATTCGCCTCAGCGACGGTATCGAGCGTCGACCGGGTAATCACCACATGGTCCGGCATGACCAGATTGACATTTGCCGCATCGGCCCAAACACGCCGGTTTTCCACGTAGCGGGTCAGAGACCGCTGTCGCCCATCAAGATCTATTGAACCGACCCGGTAGCCTGCATGCAGCAGGTGGGCAATGATGTGCATGGCGGTTGTTGTCTTGCCCGAACCGCCTTTTTCGTTGCCGAGTACGATTACATGAGCAGGCCTGTTCGCCTGCAACTCGCTTGTCATTCAACCCGCCCGTTCCCAAAACCTCCGGCATCTCTGCCGAATCGTGCGGAGTTTGGGTGCTCGCCGGGAACGCGTCAACATTCCCGCCCCAGGGATATCTAACGGGCCGTTCATCCGGCTCTTGCGGCCTCCCCCATCTCTGTGGCTACACTTGATCTATTGGCTGACGGTAGCGCGAGAAACACCGCTGCCCTTCATCTCCTTGGCGACAACCTCCGGGATTTTCCGAATGAATGGCATGCTCACCCTCGACCAGCTCTCCGACCTTGTCTCATCCGGTGAAATCGACACCGTCGTCATGGCAATGCCGGATATGCAGGGGCGCTTGGTTGGAAAACGAATGGCCGCGCCCTTCTTTCTCGATACAGGCGTCCACGAAACGCATGCATGCAACTACCTGCTCACTGTCGACACGGATATGGAACCAGTCCCCGGCTACAAGGCGGCAAGCTGGGCGCAGGGCTATGGCGACTTCGCGCTGAAACCCGACATCGCGACACTGAGGCGCGTTCCCTGGCTGCCGGGCACAGCCATCGTAATCTGCGACACAGTCGACCATCACGGCGAAGACGTACCGCACGCCCCTCGATCGATACTAAAAAGGCAATTGAAGCGTATTGCCGCCATGAAGATGAAGGCCTTCACGGCGTCGGAGCTTGAATTCTACCTTTTCGACGAAACCTTCGAAAGCGCACACGAGAAGCGCTATCAAAACCTCAAAAGCCCCAATTGGTACATTGAGGACTATCACGTCTTCGCCACAACAAAAGAAGAAGGCATCATGCGTGCTATCCGCACGGGCCTTGAAGGCGCAGGCATCCCCGTCGAAAACTCCAAAGGCGAATGGGGCCCCGGACAGGAGGAGATCAATGTGCGCTATGCCGAGGCACTGGAGATGGCCGACCGGCACACGCTACTGAAAAATGGTATCAAGGAAATCGCCTGGCTGCATGGCAGGGCTGTGACCTTCATGGCGAAGTGGAACTACGAACTCGCCGGCTCTTCCTGCCATATTCACATGTCGCTCTGGGATGAAAAGGCGAAAGAAGCCCACTTCTTTGAAGAAGGGTCCGAGCCCCATGGAATGTCGGCACTTTGCCAGAATTTTCTCGCCGGGCAGCTCCGCCACGCACATGAACTCACCTATTTCCTTGCCCCCCAGGTCAATTCCTACAAGCGTTTCGTGGACGGCTCCTTCGCGCCGACCAACATCGTCTGGTCGAATGACAATCGCACTGCCGGTTTCCGCATGTGCGGTAAGGGCAAGAGCCTGCGAATTGAGTGCCGGATCGGCGGCGCGGACCTCAATCCCTATCTGGCTTATGCCGCGCTGCTCGCGGCCGGCCTGCAGGGGGTCGAACAAAAACTCGCTCTCCAACCCGAGTTTACCGGCGATGCCTATGGCGGTGCGGGCATCCCTTCCCTTCCCAAAAGCCTTCGTGACGCACTTACGGCGCTGGAAAAATCGGATACGCTCCGTGCCGCACTCGGCGAAGATGTGGTCGAACATTATCTTCATGCGGGCCGTTGGGAGCAGATGGAATATGAGCGCCGCATCACGGACTGGGAACTGTTGAGAGGCTTTGAGCGCGGATGAGCGATACACTGAAGGTCATATCCCCGGTCGACGGAAGCGTTTACGCCGAACGCCCTCTCACGACGTGGGCTGAAATCGACGGCGCCTTGTCGGTTGCGAAGGCAGCACAAGTTGCCTGGAAATACGTGCCGGTGGCAGAGCGCGCCTCGCTTTGCCTGCGCTTCGTCGAGGCCTTCCTCGCGATGAAAGACGAAATTGTCCCCGAACTTGCCTGGCAGATGGGGCGTCCCGTTGCTTTTGGAGCGGGTGAACTCAAGGGCTTCGAAGAGCGCGCGCGCTACATGATCGCGATCGCAGGAGACGCCTTGGCGGACATCGACGCAGGCCCCAAGGAAGGCTTTCGCCGCTGGGTCCGTCGCGAACCGATTGGAACTGTTCTCGTCGTCGCCGCCTGGAACTTCCCATATCTCATTGCCGTAAACTCAGTAGTGCCCGCTATCATGGCCGGCAATGCGGTAATCCTGAAGCATTCGGGCCAGACGCCCCTTTGTGCCGAACGCTTTGCAACAGCCTTTGCAAAGGCGGGCGCCCCGGACGGCCTTTTCCAGGTCGCACATATGAGCCACGATGCAACGGAGCGCACGATTGCGGATCCGCGCACCGATCTGGTCATGTTCACGGGCTCGGTCGGCGGCGGCCATGCCGTCGTGAAGGCCGCCTCGGACAGATTTGTCGGTATCGGACTTGAACTTGGCGGCAAGGATCCAGCCTACATACGGGCCGACGCGAACCTGCCCTTCGCCGTCGAAAATCTGGTGGATGGCGCCTATTTCAATTCCGGCCAGTCCTGCTGCGGCAAGGAACGTCTTTATGTCCACGCGGACGTCTATGACGACTTCGTCGAGGGTTTCGCGGACCTCACGAAAAAGTACAAGCTTGGAAATCCGCTCGACCCGGAAACAACCATTGGTCCAATGGTGCGCACCTCGGCAGCCACCTTCGTCCGTGGCCAGATCGAGCAAGCCAAGCGTACCGGTGCGCGGGCCTTGGTGGGCGAAACACATTTCCCCGCATCGAAGGCGGGGACGCCCTATCTCGGTCCCGAGGTCCTGGTCGACGTGAACCATCAGATGGATGTGATGCGGGACGAAACCTTCGGTCCGGTCGTCGGTATCATGAAGGTTCACTCCGATGAGGAGGCGGTCAAACTCATGAACGACAGCCCCTATGGGCTCACAGCATCCGTCTGGACGGAAGACGAGGACGCCGGGGAAAAAATCGGGGAGCAAATCGACACGGGCACTTTCTTCCTCAATCGCTGCGATTATCTCGACCCTGCTCTTGCATGGACCGGCGTCAAGGATAGCGGGCGGGGCGCCACCCTTTCGCGCGTCGGCTACGAATACGTGACCCGGCCGAAGAGCTTTCACCTGAGAACCAGAACAAAATGATGGATGCCTATCCGAGCCTGAACGGCAACTGGAACTTCCCGACCAAGATGCGCTTCGGTCCGGGGCGTATTGCAGAACTGGCAGAAGCCTGTTCGGTGGCCAGCATGAACCGGCCTCTGCTCGTGACCGATCCAGGCTTGAAGCCACTGCCGATGATTGCAGAAACGCTTGCCTTGCTCGAAAAGAACGGCATCCCCCCTGCTCTCTTCACCGATGTTCACCCGAACCCTGTCGGCTCCGATGTCGAAGCAGGTCTCAAGGTCTTCCGCAATGGCAAGCATGATGGCGTCATCGTTATCGGCGGAGGCAGCGCCATGGACGCAGGTAAGGCTATCGCCTTCATGTCCGGCCAGACCCGGCCTATGTGGGACTATGAAGACCGGGAAGACTGGTGGACACGTGCAGATCCTGAAGGCATCGCGCCGGTAATCGCTATCCCGACAACGGCAGGTACGGGCTCCGAGGTCGGCCGCGCCGCCGTCATCACAGATGAAAGCGATCACACCAAGAAGATCATCTTCCACCCGAAGATGATGCCGGTCGATGTGATCTGCGATCCGGAACTGACCACCGGCCTGCCGCCTCACATAACGGCAGCAACCGGCATGGACGCGCTCTCCCACAATCTTGAAGCCTGGTGCTCGCCCTTCTGGCACCCGCTTGCGCAGGGCGTTGCCCTGGAAGGCATGCGGCTCGTCAAGGATTGGCTACCCGAGGCAACGAAACATGGCAGCAATGTCGAGGCTCGGGCCTTCATGATGGCTGCCTCGTCCATGGGGGCGACCGCGTTCCAGAAGGGGCTCGGCTCGATGCACGCAATGAGTCACCCCTGCTCCTCGCTACGCGGCACACATCACGGCCTCACCAATGCCGTGGTGATGCCCTATGTGCTCGTCCACAACAAGGCTGCCATCGAGGATAAGCTGACAGCCGCCGCACGCTACCTCAACCTCAAGAACCAGAGTTTTTCCGGCTTTGTGGACTGGGTGCTGGGTTTGCGCGAGGAAGTTGGTATTCCGCATACGCTGAAGGAAATTGGCGTCGATACCGACATCATTCCCGAAGCTGCCATCATGGCGCTTGACGACCCCTCGAATGGCGGAAATCCGGTCCCGATGAGCGTTCCCGCCTATGAAGCGCTTTACGCGAATGCCATTGAAGGGCGTCTCACCTGATCCTCAGTGAGGCTGCCCCGGCACCCAGTTGCCGTCTTTGTCATAGTGACCGGGTATATACCCCTTCGACTCCTGTGATGGCGCGACCGGCGGAATAGGTGCGCCTTCGCGCATTTGCGGCCTTACCCACCCGCCATATTCGCTCTTATGGCCGGGGATGAAGCTTTTGCGTGGTTCCGGCTTTGCCACAGGATTCGGAATGGTCTGGAGTTGCGGCAGCTCGGGTGACGTAGGGCCGCGTGCAAACGCAGGGGCCGCAATCAGGACAGCAAAAGTGACGGACAAAATCTGTTTCATGATGAAGATATAAGTCTCTCCTGCACGAAATCGAGCGCAATTGATGTCTGTCCTTTGCGCCGCTATCTTCCGCGCGGCTTACCGGAGGATACGACCATGCCGCTCGATACCGAGAGCTATGAAATTTCAGTTGCACGCAGCGCCGCCGATCTCCGAGAGGCTGTTGCCGCCTGGCGCAAAGAGGGGCTGAGCGTCGCCCTCGTGCCAACCATGGGCGCATTGCACGAAGGCCATCTCTCGCTTGTCGATCAAGCGCGCAAGAATGCGGACCGGACCATTGTCTCCATCTTCGTCAATCCCACGCAGTTTGCGCCAAACGAGGATTTCTCCGCTTATCCCCGCACCGAAGCAGCAGACGCCGCCAAACTTGAAGGCAAGGCGGACCTGATCTTCGCACCGAATGCCGACGACATGTACCCGGAGGGGTTCTCGACGACGATTTCCCTCACGGGTGTCAGCGAACCGCTCGAGGGAACATTCCGCCCCACGCATTTTGCAGGTGTCGCCACCGTCGTTGCAAAGCTCATTCTTCGTGCCATGCCGGATATCGCAATCTTCGGCGAGAAGGACTGGCAGCAACTCATGGTGATCCGCCGCATGGTGGCGGATCTAGATATCCCGACCCAAATCCTCGGCGGTCCTATCATGCGCGAACCGGATGGTCTCGCCTTGTCATCGCGCAATGTTTACCTCTCACCGGAAGAACGAAAGTCGGCCGGGCAGCTCAATGTGATCCTGCGCGAAACGGCAGCAAGCGTGGCGAACGGCGCGTCGATTTCGGACGCAACGGCAAAAGGTGGAAAGCGCATTCTCGCGCTCGGCTTCGAAAAGCTCGATTATCTGGAAATCCGCGATTCAACTTCGCTCGCCGCCTTTCCTGATGACAGGCCGACGGCTCCGGCACGTATTCTTGTTGCCGCAAAGATCGGCAAAACACGCCTCATCGACAATATGCCGGTCTGAAGCATCTCAAAGATACGTCTTGAACCAGTCGCGCTGTACGGGGGCCGACATCTTGAACATGTCCCCGGTATAGGCCTGGAAATGGCCGCAAGGAAGTTGCAGGAATTTCTTGGGCTCCAATGCGTCTTCGTAGACTCGTGCTGTCATGTCGTAGGGCGTCAGATGATCCTCCAGCGCTGCGACCAGAAGAAGTGGCGTCGGTGATATACGCGACGCATATATACCCGGTTCGTACTCCGTAAAGAGCTCAACAGACTGCAGCGTTACCTCGTTCTCCCAATTGGTCGAATTCGACCTGGTGAACTCGGTGAAGAACGCATAAGTGTCGGCCGTCGGAAGCGCGCAGGGCTCGCCTTCCGGCGCTGTCACCGGCACACGGGCATTCGGCTCGCCGCGCATCCGCGCTGCACGGTCCGCCTCGAAACCGGCCCTTGTCGCTTTCCAGTGATCGCCGCGAATAAGCCGTCGCGCCGACTCGAGCCCCGCGACAAGCGGCACCTGGGAAACGACGCATTTGACCCGCCGGTCGATCGCACCGACGACGAGCACATGGCCTCCTGAATAACTCGACCCCCAGATACCGATACGGTTCTCGTCCACCTCATCCATAGCCTGTACATGGGTGATGGCATCGCGGTATCCATCGATCTGCTCGCGAGGATCGAGATGTCCGCGCGGGGTTCCGTCGCTGGCGCCGCAATTCCGATGATCGTAGACGAGCGAGGATATCCCCTCCTCCGCGAAGAATTCCGCGAAGTCTCCGAGATACATTTCCTTCACGGCAGAAAAGCCATGCGCCATCACGACCGTAGGCGCAGGCCCCTTCACTCCCTTGCCCTGGTAGAACCAGCCGCGAAGCGTCACGCCGTCTTCCGTCTGAAACTCGATATCGCGCCGCATTGTCCCCTCCCTCGTGTTTTTCCAACACCAGCACGGCAGGAGCGCACTGTCACCCGCTCTTTGGGGTGGGTTCAGAGAAGCCCCAGCTCTTCCAGCTCCCGGCGCATTTCCTCTGGCATGTCGTCTTCGGCTTCGCCCTTTTTCACATCGGAGGGGGCGTCCTTCGGGTCCAGATAGCGCCAGCCCTGGAAAGGCCGCCGCTCCTGTCGCCGCGTTGCCACGATCTCCTCGTCGAGGACAAGCCGACAGCGTCCGACCCCTTCATTATCCGTGAAAGGCTCGATACCGATAAGTTTCTGACGGCACCGGATAACGCCTTTCATCACCCAGTAGAGCGAACCGCCTGCGAGAAGTTCGTCGGCGCGCTTGGGCGTCATGCGCGTTACATGAGCAAGAACCTGCGGCTGCTTCAGTTTCTTCTTTTCAGCAAGGCGCGCGGCCTGCCATGCCGCCAGGTCTGAAATATCCTCGGCACCGACGCAAAGCTTGACGAGGTGAACCGTCACTCCGCCTTCTCCTCAAAGGACACAAGCACAGCGCCCGCCTCTACCTGGTCACCGACAGCCACACGAACATCTGCGACGAGGGAATCCATTCCCGCGACCAGCGTCTGTTCCATCTTCATCGCTTCCATCACGACAAGCCCGGCACCTTTCCTCACTTTGGTACCCGCCTCAGCCAGTACCTGGATGATCTTGCCGGGCATCGGTGCCTTGAGCGCTCCAGTATCCGCATCCGATGCCACGTCAACGTCCATCGGGTCAACAATCTCGAATTCGGTCGCAGCACCTTCATGGATGAGGATAAGGCCTGTCCCTTTTTCCACGCAAGAAGCCGTGAGGCGAACCCCGTCAACCGTCGCGGTCAGCACATGATCATCATCCATGACGGCCGAGACGATGACCTCTTCACCATCGGGGCGCGCTCCAGCAATACGCCAGCTATCACCTTCTGGCATGACAGTGAGCGTAACCTCCTCGCCCGCGACAGCAAACTTCAGCACTTCGCTCCGGTGTCCGCCAAGAACCCAGCTGTCATTCGCAGCCCAGGGTGAACGGGGTTCATCTCGCCGCTGTTGCACAACCTCGGCCTCAGCTTTGCGTCGCAGAAGATGCCCCGCCACGCCGAGGGCGAGAACACGTGATCCCACACCTCGCATGGGAACAAGATCCTCAAGATGGCGGTCAATGAACCCTGTATCGATATCCCCGGCCATGAAGGCATCATGCCCCATGACAGCAGCAAGAAAGGCGAGATTGGTTTTCGGACCCGCCACTTCCATGCGCGAAAGAAATCCCCGGAGTGTGCGGAGCGCAATCAGCCGCGTCTCACCATGCGCTATGATCTTCCCGATCATCGGGTCATAAAACATGCTGACTTCATCACCCTCGCGTACACCCATGTCGGTACGGACATGGGGCATGTTGGAGGGTGCACGCAATCTCAGCACCTTGCCGGTCGATGGAAAAAACTTCTTCGCAGGATCTTCTGCATAGAGTCGTACTTCAACAGCATGGCCATTCAGCGGCACCTCACTCTGTGTCATGGGCAGATGCCCGCCGCCCGCAACGCGGAGTTGCCATTCCACGAGATCGAGCCCGGTGATCGCTTCCGTCACCGGATGCTCCACCTGAAGCCGCGTATTCATTTCCATGAACCAGAAACCGTCGGTCTTCAGGCCTTCGCTCGCATCGGCAATGAACTCGACCGTGCCTGCGCCGCTATAGCCGATAGCCTTGGCAGCCGCGACCGCCGCCTCGCCCATGGCTTTCCGCATCTCGGGCGGCATTCCTGGCGCGGGCGCTTCCTCGATCACCTTTTGGTGACGGCGCTGCAACGAGCAATCGCGCTCGTGAAGTGACACGGCCTGCCCATGGTTGTCTGCAAAGACCTGAATTTCGATATGACGCGGACGCGCTACATATTTTTCGACCAGCACACGCTCGTCACCGAAAGCGGAGCCCGCCTCGCGTTGCGCGCTTTTGAGCTCCCTCCCGAAATCGGCGGGATCGTCGACACGGCGCATACCCTTGCCACCTCCGCCTGCCACAGCCTTGATGAGAACCGGGTAGCCGATTTTCTCCGCTTGCGCGCTTAGAAAATCCACGTCCTGATTGTCCCCGTGATAGCCGGGAACGACAGGCACCCCTGCCTTCTCCATCAGCGCCTTGGCTGCATCCTTGAGCCCCATCGCACGGATTGCATCTGCCTGCGGTCCGACGAAAATGAGCCCCGCTTTCGCGCAGGCGTCCGCAAAGCTCGCATTCTCCGAGAGAAAGCCGTAGCCCGGATGGACCGCCTCTGCGCCGGACCGCGCGCAAGCGTCCAGTATGGCCTCTACCCGCAGATAACTCTCGGCCGCCGGTGCAGACCCGATCCGGTAGGCCTCGTCGGCTTCCGCCACGTGATAAGCATTGGCATCGGCGTCTGAATAGACCGCTATGGTCTTCAGGCCCATGCGACGCGCGGTGCGGATGATGCGGACGGCGATTTCGCCGCGATTGGCAATGAGGAGAGATTTGAACATGTGCCTCTCCTCACATCCGGAAGACGCCAAAGGGCGTCTCCGGTATTTCTGCGTTAAGCGTTGCGGAGAAGGCGAGCGCCAGGACGCGCCGCGTCTCCGAAGGAGCGATGATGCCGTCATCCCATAGCCGCGCCGTCGCAAACCAGGGGTGCCCTTCCTCGTCATACTTTGCGCGGATCGGTGCCTTGAAGGCGTTGGCTTCTTCCGGCGTCCATTTATCCGCATCGCGATGAACGGTCGCGAGAACGCTCGCCGCCTGCTCGCCGCCCATCACGGAAATGCGCGCATTCGGCCAGGTAAAAAGGAACCGGGGCGAATAGGCGCGGCCGCACATGCCGTAATTGCCCGCGCCGTAGGAGCCGCCGATGATCAGCGTGACCTTCGGCACATTGGCCGACGCCACCGCCGTCACCAGCTTGGCGCCATCCTTGGCGATACCGCCGGTTTCATATTCACGGCCGACCATGAAACCTGCAATGTTCTGGAGAAAAAGAAGTGGCACCTTGCGCTGACAGCAGAGTTCGATGAAATGAGCTCCCTTCAGGGCCGATTCCGAAAAGAGAATGCCGTTATTCGCGATTATGCCGACTGGAAGCCCGTGTATGTGAGCAAAACCGCAGACAAGCGTTGTGCCGTAGAGCTTCTTGAACTCGTCGAAATCGGAGCCGTCCACCAGCCGTGCGATCACTTCCCGCACGTCGTACTGAACGGAAAGCGAAGCGGGTACAACGCCATCGAGCTCTGCCGTGTCGTAAAGCGGTGCCTTCGGCTCGGCGAGAGGAATAGCGACGGACTTCTTTCTATTAAGCGTACCCGCAATCTGGCGGGCGATAGCGAGTGCATGGGCATCATCCACCGCATAATGATCGGTGACGCCCGACTTGCGAGAATGAACGTCGGCACCACCGAGGTCTTCTGCCGTTACGATCTCACCTGTTGCCGCCTTCACAAGCGGCGGTCCGCCGAGGAAAATCGTGCCCTGCTTGCGTACGATAACTGTCTCATCGGACATGGCAGGCACATAAGCACCACCCGCCGTGCACGACCCCATGACGACCGCAACCTGCGGAATTCCCTTCGCGGACATGCGCGCCTGATTGTAAAAAATACGGCCGAAATGCTCCCTGTCCGGAAAAATATCCGCCTGGTTCGGCAAGTTCGCACCGCCGGAATCCACGAGATAAAAACAGGGAAGATTGTTTTCGAGCGCCACCTCCTGCGCACGCAGATGTTTCTTCACCGTCATGGGGTAGTAGGTTCCACCCTTGATCGTCGCATCATTACAAACGATCACGCATTCCAGCCCCGCAACCCGTCCGATACCGGTAATAATGCCGGCAGCGTTGATCGCCTCGCCATACATGCCATGCGCCGCCATGGGAGACAGCTCGAGGAATGGTGTACCCGGGTCGATGAGTCCAAAGACACGCTCCCGAGGGAGCATCTTGCCTCGCGACACGTGACGCTCGCGCGAGCGCTCATCGCCACCGAGCGCCGCCTGCGCCCTCTCCACATTGAGCGCGGCGGTCAGCGCCGCCATCGCTTCCGCGTTTTCCTTGAAGCGGGCATCCCGCGTATTGACGCTTGTCTTCAGAATGGCCACGGCCTTCATTCCTCGGGCTGGATTTTTTATAAAAACGATCATACGTTCGTATTTAAGGGCAGGCAAGACCGGGAACATCCAGGAACGAAGGATCGTCTATTGAGCAGAACGGCAGGCTCCTCGGGAAAAAAAACACTCGCCGCTATTCGCGAAGCGGGCCTCGATCTTGTTCACGAGCATGGCTTCGAAGCGATGAGCCTGCGCAGGCTTGCCGCCCGCGTCGGCCTGCAGCCGGGCTCGCTCTACAATCATATCGAGACCAAGCAGGATCTGCTCTTCGACCTGATCCACAACCACATGGTGACGCTGCTTGCGAGCATCGACGAGGAACTCGAAGGCATCGCAGATCCACTGGAAAGGCTTCAGGCTTTCATCGCCTTCCACCTCACCTACCATATCGAACGCAAGCGAGAGGTGTTTATCGGCTCGTCAGAGCTTCGCAGTCTCGAACCGAAGAACCGCAGAAAAATCGTGGCGCTGCGCAAGACTTATGAGGACCGGCTCTACGAAATTCTGGAACAAGGCGCCGTCAACAAGCTGTTCAAAATTGAGGACATACGTGTCAGCACCTATGCAATCCTTGCCATGCTTACCGGCATCTGCACATGGTACGATGCGAAAGGCCGGATCGACCGGAAGACGCTGATCGATATCCACACCCGCCTCGTTTTGCAGGGTGTGCTGAAATAATTCGCGGAGGAACCGATGTCGGAGAAACATGATGCCGATGCACGAAAGTTCCTGGACCGTTGGTACGCCTATGTGGAAAGGCACGATCCCGCACTGCTCGACGCACTCGTCGCCGACGGCGCGAAGATATCCTCCCCCGCCTTCTACAAGCCCAAGGCCTCAAAGGATTATGTGATAGCGATCCTCAAAGCGGTCATGCAGGGATTCGAGGACTTCACCTACACCAAGGAATGGGTAGACGGGCGTGAGATTATCCTCGAATTCGAAGCCCGCATCGGCGACACCCGCCTGAAAGGTATCGACCGTTTTACGGTGAACGATACCGGCCAAATGACTCACATCGAAGTGCTCATCCGCCCGCTGAACGGCCTCATCGCACTCGCCGAACATGTGAAAACGGCACTCTCGAAAGAGAGCGCCTAGTTCAGCCTTTCGATGGCAACCGCCGTCGCCTCGCCGCCCCCGATGCAGAGTGAGGCAATCCCCCGCTTCGTGTCCGTCTGCTTCAAGGCGTTGAGAAGCGTCACGAGGATACGTGCGCCTGACGCACCGATCGGATGGCCAAGCGCGCAGGCACCGCCATAAATGTTCATGTTTTCATGACTGAGCTCGAGATCGCGCATCGCCGCCATTGCGACCACGGCAAAAGCCTCGTTGACCTCCCAGATGTCCACATCGCTTTTCGACCACCCGGTCTTTTCCATGAGCTTCGAAATCGCGCCAACCGGAGCCGTCGAGAACCAGGCGGGTGCCTGCGCATGCATGGTCTGGCCGCGAATGGCAGCAAGCGGCGTGAGCCCCCGCCGCTCCGCTTCCGAAAGACGCATGAGGACAAGCGCCGCCGCACCGTCCGAGATCGAGCTTGAATTGGCAGCCGTTACAGAGCCGCCCGCAGCGAAGGCTGGTTTCAGTGTCGGAACCTTGGCAGGGTCGGCACTCATCGGCTGTTCGTCGTTTACAACTTCGACGGCACCCTTCCGCGTCGTCACTTCGACCGGCACGATTTCATGCAAGAAGGTGCCATCCTCGACCGCCTTCCTGGCGCGGCTCAAGGAAGCCACCGCATAGGCATCTTGCTGCTCGCGCGTGAACTGATAGTGCTTGGCCGTCTCCTCCGCGTAGAAGCCCATCAGGCGGCCCTCATAGGCATCCTCAAGCCCATCAAGGAACATGTGGTCCTTCACCTCGCCATGTCCGAGGCGCATGCCGCCCCGAGCCTTGGGGAGCAGGTAAGGTGCGTTCGTCATGCTCTCCAGGCCACCCGCAATGACGATCTCCGCATTGCCGCCGGTGATCGCGTCATGGGCCATCATCACGGCCTTCATGCCCGAACCGCACATCTTGTTGACCGTCGTACAGGGTGTGCCCTCATCGAGCCCGGCACCAAGCGCCGCCTGTCTCGCAGGCGCTTGACCCAGACCGGCAGACAGAACGCACCCCATCAGCACCTCGTCCACAGCGGTCGGTGTCAGTCCTGCCCGCTCGACGGCCGCCTTGACCGCTATCGCGCCAAGTTCCGGGCCTGTCTTCGCCGCAAGCGCCCCTTGGAACCCGCCCATGGGGGTACGCGCCGCACTGACGATGACCACCGGATCTTTTTCGCTACCTTGTGCCATAAGTTCTTTTCCACGCTAGAGTTGGACCAACTGGCCGGGATTCGTGAGAAAACCTAGCCTAGAAACACGTGCCGCCAAACAGGGGGCCAAAGTAGGGGGGAACCCGGGTGGAAAATTTCCTGCACGACATGAGCTGGGTGCTGCCCTTACGCAGCGATACGGCCACGGCGATATTCAATGGCTTCACCTTTCTCGGCTACACGCCCTTCTTCCTGATCTTCCTGCCCATCGGCTACTGGCTCTGGGACCGCAACCTATTCACGCGGCTGACCGTGCTCATCGCCATAACGGCTGTCGTAAATGGCTGGCTGAAGGATTTCTGGCAAGACGCGCGCCCCGACCCCGCCTTCCAGCTCGACGGCGACCGCGTCGCAGATTCCTATGGCCTCCCCTCCGGCCACGCACAGGTTGCTATCGCCATGTGGTTCTGGCTGGCCTACGAGATGAAGCGCCGGTGGGCATGGGTGGCGGCCGTCTTCATTGCAGCCGGCGTCTGCTTCAGCCGCCTCTATCTGGGCGTGCATGACGTCGAGGATGTGCTCGCGGGTATCGCCCTCGGTCTTCTCAGCCTGGCGGTTTTCGCCGCGCTGGTTCACGAAAACGTCGTGGCTCGTTGGCGGCGGCTACCGGCCTGGATCGACTTTGCCGTCATTCTTGTCACTATTCCGCTCCTCTGGATTATCTGGCCGCAGGGCGAAGATCCGACAGGCATCGCCTCGGTTCTGTTTCTGCTTTTTGGCTGGTTCGCAGGCGCAGCGCTCGACCGAAAGGCGGCGCCACAAGCCCCAGTCCTTCCAGCATGGTGGCTCCGCATCGTCATGGCTGTCGGCGGAATTGTCGGCCTCTTCATCCTGCGTGCGGGGCTCATGAGCGGCGGCATCACCATCGGCCTGCCCGAAGCGATCACGGGCTACGCCGCCGTCACCATCATGGGGCTATATGCAACCTGGATCGCTCCGGCAATCTTCCGGACGCTAGGGCTGATGAAGCAGCCCTGAACGGTTACGCCGTCTCGTTGAAAAGTTCTCGTCCGATAAGCATGCGGCGGATCTCGCTTGTCCCCGCCCCGATCTCGTAGAGCTTGGCGTCGCGCAGCAGGCGGCCCGTCGAATAATCGTTGATATAGCCATTGCCGCCCAGCGTCTGGATCGCTTCAAGCGCCATCCATGTCGCCTTTTCCGCCGCATAGAGGATCGCACCAGCCGCGTCCTTGCGCGTCGTTTGTCCCCGGTCGCAGGCTTTCGCCACTGCGTAGACATAGGCACGGCAGGCGTTCATCGTTGAGTACATGTCGGCAAGCTTGCCCTGCATGAGCTGGAACGTACCGATCGGTTCACCGAATTGTTTGCGTTCGTGGACGTAGGGAACGACCGCATCCATGCAGGCCTGCATGATGCCGAGCGGACCGGCGGCAAGCACCGCGCGCTCATAGTCGAGGCCGGACATCAGCACGCGCACGCCCTCGTTCAATTTGCCCAGAATATTTTCCTCGGGGACTTCGCAATCCTCAAATACGAGTTCGGCCGTATTGGAGCCACGCATACCGAGCTTGTCGAGTTTCTGGGCTGGACGAAAACCCTTCATGCCCTTCTCGATCAGGAAAGGTGTAATGCCCTTCGCCCCCGCACTTGCGTCCGTCTTCGCGTAGACAATCAATGTATCGGCATCCGGACCGTTGGTGATCCACATCTTGTTGCCGTTGAGAACATAACGGTCGCCTTGTTTGTCTGCCTTGAGGCGCATCGAAACGACATCCGAGCCCGCGCCAGGCTCAGACATGGCAAGTGCGCCAACATGTTCACCGGACATGAGTTTCGGCAGGTATTTCTGCTTCTGTGTATCTGTGCCCCAGCGCCGCAACTGATTGACGCAGAGATTGGAATGGGCGCCATAGGAAAGCCCGACGCTGGCCGAACCACGGCTGATCTCCTCCATCGCCACCACGTGCTCCAGGTAGCCGAGACCCGTTCCGCCAAATTCTTCCTCGACCGTAATGCCGAGGAGGCCCAATTCGCCGAGTTGAGGCCAGAGATCGCGCGGGAACTCGTTCGAGCGATCGATCTCCGCCGCACGCGGCGTGATCTTGTCCGCTGTAAAGGCACGTACCGTGTGGCGGATCATGTCTGCGGTATCGCCGAGATCGAAGTCCAGCGAAGGGTATTCGTTCGGAAGCATGAGCATTTCCCTGCTATTGCCGGGCGTTTATGCCACGCCCTTGTACAAACCGTCACGGCCCCAACGAGGCAGAGCCTGCGGACTCATTCTGCAGAATATATGTCGACCACATCGGACTCCGTAAACACCGTGTAGACGCCGGCGCCGGGACTACCTCCTACAACGACAAATTTGCCATCGGCAGCGGCAGCGACCGCGCCATGACGGGGCGTGGGCATAGGTCTGGCTTTTTCCCATCTCCCCTTTGCGAGATCGAGAATGAAATGGTCCCCATAGGTGCGCGGCGGCACCTGCTGTTCGCCTCCAGTCACATGCACCTTGCCATCGAGAAGCGCGGCCACATGCCCGGACCGCGGTGTTGGCAAGGAAGGCCCGCTCTGCCAACGGCCCGTCGATGGGTCGAAGACATCTACGCGCGAAGTCACCGTCCCGTTCGAGAGGCCGCCGATTGCATAGATACGCCCGTCGACTTCAACATAGGCTGCCGCAACACGCGGCGCGGGCATGGCGTCACCTGCCATTTCCCACTTGTCCCCGCCTGGATCATAAGCCCAGACACGCGTGGCGCTGCTCCCACGTCCACCGATCGCATAAATCTTGCCGCCGACTGGAATAAACCCATGCCCTGCACGCTTGCCCGGCATATCGGCAATGCTCAGCCATGTGCCCACACGCGGATCGTAGACCCAGGCATGGGAAGTATCTCCACCCTCCGACACAGTGCCGAACCCGCCCGTGTCCTGTGGTGACATAAAATCCGGACGCTGGGGTGCCGGCGCTTCATAGCCACCAGAGACGTAAAGTCTGCCGCCCAATGCGGCCATACCGAACTGCTGAAGGCCCACGGGCATCGCCGGAGCGGCGCGCCAGATATCCCCGCGTATGTCGTAAATTTCGGCAACAGCGCGGGGCCCCGATGTACTATCACCGCCGACTACATAGAGGTCACCGCCAAGGACTGCTCCACCTGCAAAGGCGCGGCCCGTGGACATGGGAGAGCCTTCGCGCCAGCCGGATGCGGAAGCGGCGGCGGGAATAATTGCCGCAAGCAGAAGGGTGAGCAGAAAAATGCTCCGCCATTTCATCGCGTCGAACATGAAACCTCCGCCTGCCTTCCGGCGCTCAATAGAACAGGACCAGCGCTGCAAGTCCGAGAAACGAGAAGAAACCGACCACATCCGTCATCGTCGTCACGAAGACCGCAGAAGACACGGCCGGATCCACCCCGATCCTATCAAGCCCCAGCGGAATGAGAATGCCCGACAGGCAGGCGGCAATGAGATTGATAAGGGTGGATGCGGCGATAACGCCGCCCAGAGCTATATCCCCGAAAACAAGGAACACGAGACAACCGAGAACAACGGCGAAGAGAAGACCGTTCACGATACCGACCAGGAACTCGCGAAGGATTGTGCGCCGGACGTTGAAATTGACGAGATCTCGCGTGGCAAGTGCCCTCACGGTGACCGTCATGGTCTGTGTACCGGCATTGCCGCCCATCGAAGCGACAATCGGCATGAGTACGGCAAGGGCCACCATCTTCTCGATCGACGCATCGAAAAGCGCAATCACCGCGGCCGCAATAACGGCGGTGAACAGGTTCACGAAAAGCCAGGGAAAGCGGCTGCGCGTCGTCTGAAAGACAGAGTCCGATATCGCCTCTTCGCCAACACCGGCAAGAAGACGGATATCCTCGGCTGCTTCCTCGCTGATAACCTCGACGATATCGTCCACCGTGATGACGCCGACAAGACGGCCCGCATCATCCACCACGGCGGCAGAGATAAGGTCGTATTTGCCGAACTGAAGGGCAACGTCCTCCTGGTCCATGGTCACCGGAATAAGCGTTTGCTCGGTTTCCATGATCTCTGAAATCTTGACCGGCCTCTTCATGCGCATGACGCGCGACAAAGGCACCGTGCCCGCAGGCTTGTAGCCCGCATCGACCACGAAGATTTCGTAGAATTCGTCCGGCAGGTCATCCGCCTCGCGCAGATAGTCGATGGTCTGCCCGACATCCCAGTAAGGCGGCACGGCAACAAGCTCGCGCTGCATAAGGCGGCCGGCTGAATATTCGGGATAGTCAAGCGACTGTTCGAGGGCCGCGCGCTCTGTAGCGGGCAACTGTTCGAGGATCAGCCGCTGCTCCGCCTCGTCCATATCCTCAAGGAGATAGACGGCGTCATCCGAATCCATTTCGGTGAGCGCCGCCGCGATATCCTTCGGATCGAGAAGCTCGATCACGTGGTCTCGGACGCTCTCGTCGAGTTCGCTCAGAACCTCCGGATTGAGGTCCGTACCAAGAATTCGAACGAGGTCTTCGCGCTCATCGTTGCGCAAGAGTTCGAAAAGCTCGGCAAGATCGGCAGGACGAAGCGGCAGCACGAGCTCGCGGGCCTGCGGCGCATCGGCACGGTCCACGGCATCGACAACCGAGCGCACGAAGCCCGGCGAAAGGGCTTCCTCCGCCGTTTCTTCCGGAGCATTTGAGAGAGCCGGATCGTGCAAGCATCACTCCCTGTGAATCGCGGGTCCGAGTTGCGGGGAGTGTGCGCTATTTGCCCCCGGCCTACTAGCCGGTCCGGCATGAAAAACCTCAGCAAACCGCGAAAATGCCGCCAAAGCTGATCGTCCTGAAGCCCTGACAAATGAAGACGGCCCGAAGATTGGCTTTCAGGCGTTGTCGATCATTGCCTCATCGCAAAACATCTGGATTTTTCTCTGGAGCTCCTGAACGTAACGGGTGGCTTCGTCAACGATCGGCTCCCGGGAAGCGGCCAGTATCCTTTCACCTTCCTCGGTGTAGTGCTTCAGAAAGAGGTCCATAACGTGCCGAACCCCTTCCATCGTTACTTCCCGGCAATCTTCCTCGAAGTAGCGGCCGCGTACATGCGGGCTCGTAACAATCTCGTAGGACGGGAAATAGACGCAGTCGGCCAGCTCCCTTGTCGCCCTCTCCGCAGCAATGCGGAGAACAGCTTTCGACCAGACGGTCGAAACAAGAACATGGCGGTTCTCATACGTGGCATTCAATGGAACAGGCGATACGGTGAGAATGATCTTCACCGCCGGATTGATTGACCGAATGAAATTGAGAGCGAACTTGAGATCTTCATAGGTCTCGTTCTCGTTGAAGTTGACAAAACCGACCTCGCCCTCGTCGTAAACACCTCCATCCACCCCGGGAGCAAGCGGGAAGACGGCGCCATCGCGACTATCCACCCAAGCCTCCGTCAACCCAAGGGTGAATACAAAAATGTCCATCTCCTCAACAGCTCTTCGCACGCAGCGGAAATGATATCTGCGGTCCGCCTCCAACTCGGCTGCGCTGAGAAAGCCACCCGGCTGTATCCGGGGTCGAAATGGATCGACGATCCCATCCTCGCCCGAGATCTCCCAGGCCTGCACGAGTGACGCGAACTCCCCATACGCGCGCTGCAGAAGCTGTTTCAATTGCCGGGCGGTATAGATATTGCCGTAGCGCGCTGCGAACATGCCGTAATTATGTTTCCGCGCTATGTCCTCGGGGATAATTGAATGCGCCTTTTCGGTGACATGATGCGTAAAGCCTGATTCCTGCAGTGACCGTCCAACGTGTTGGGCGAAACAACTTCCCGCTGTCACGATGCGATCGTCTCTTCCGATTCGAAATGGCGCATCCAAGACAGGGTCCAACAGAGAACCGTCATGTATGCCCGGCTCATTGCGCCATATCTGATGTCCGGGAACGCCGATGTAAGGATGTTTCACGCGAACGCTCCCGCTCTTTCGCGCACAGCGCTCAACATGACTTCGCCATAGAGAGAATTACCGTGAGTGGGGTCTGCGCAGTATTGCGGCCGCAGAAATCCATCTTCAACGAGACGTGAATCTGGCTCGATAAAAGTAGCCCTTCCTTCCAGAGCCATGTCCCTGAGAACATCGCACTGAATGCGATAGAGCTGCTTTTTCAATGATTCCGGAGCAGGACCAAACTGGATCATGTCGCTAAACACGATTGGATTGGAGGTTATGTAAGCCCAGTCGCAAATCGGCGGAGGCGGACAGAGCCAATATCGTGCCGCTTGCGGAAACGCATCGAAGACATGTTTGACCAGTCTGCGCATGCGCGGCTTTTCGAAGATATCCCGCATAACCCGGTACGAAATAAACTGACGTTCCTCGCCGATCTCGGGAATACAGCCCTTCTCACGGTCACCGAGCGAAAAGGGAATGGGGTTTTCTGTCACGCCATAGGCGTTGTGATCATTGCCGTTCATGCACAGGCAGAGGGCATCAGGCCGCCGGATCGGCGACATGTGCATGATCTGCTCGGCAAGCTTTTGTGTCGTCAGCTTCGCCTTGCCCGGGATTTCAAGGAGATTGATTACGCCGACATCGGTCACCCCTGTTTTCCGGACCGCCGCGGCAATGCAGACGACGTGGCTATGCCCTACAAACAGAATCGATGGTGGCTTGTTCACTTAGGCCCCTCCCCAGAGACATCTACGCAGGCACGAAGCAATCATCTTGCGCTCCGCAAGGGGTACGCAAGAGTTAAGAATCGTGCCGGATCGTCCAGGGAAGAGATAGCCAGAAAGGCCGAAACCGCCAAAGGCTCTTAAAAAGGAAAAACAGGCCTTCGGAAGCCTCAAAGCTCAGATGGTGCGGTCGAGAAGACTCGAACTTCCACGGGAGTTACCCCACAGCGACCTCAACGCTGCGCGTCTACCAATTCCGCCACGACCGCATGTTTCGTGAGCCGGGCGGATGTAACAAATCCCTGACGCTTGCTCAAGCGGCAAATCGCAGGAAAGCGCGCTTAAATGCCATCACCATCAATATTGTTGGGAAGATGGATGCCGCACTCGTCCTTATCCTTGCCGACCCAACGCCCGTCGCGATAGGAACCGCCTTCAGGAACCCGCTCCGTGCAAGGCATGCAACCGATGGAAAGGTAGTTATCCTTCACGAGCGGATGGCGCGGCAGCTTGTGCTGATCCAGATAGGCCTCAAGGTCTTCCTGTCCCCATTCCGCGAGCGGATTGACCTTGAAACGTGTGCCGTTGGCCGAGCCCGGCTCACCTGTGCCACGGACCTTCTCTTCCTCGACAGCTTCCATGGCGGAACGTGCACTCGTCTGGAAGCGCTTGCGCCCCGTAATCGAGGCATCGAACCCCTCCAGCGCGCGCTCCAGCGGCAGCACCTTGCGGATGAAGCAGCAGGCATCCGGATCGGCATTCCAAAGCCCGCCGTTCGGATCCTTCACCGCAAGATCGCCCGGATGGGGCCCGACAGAACGAATGTCCATCAGGCCGAGCCTGTCCTGCAGACGGTCGCGATAACGCAGCGTCTCGCCGAAAAGCTTGCCGGTATTGAGGAAGATCACGGGCGTCGCGGGATCGACCTGCGCCACCATGTGAAGCAGCACGGCGGATTCCGCACCGAAAGAGGAAACCACGGCGATCTTGCCCGGAAATTCGGTCTTGATGACGGATTCGAGGAGCTCAATGCCGCCGAGGCCTGTATTTCTGTCGCGAATACGCTGCAAAGCGGGCGACACGACGGTCGCCGCGTCCATGACGGCCGCGCGGTCCGCGCTCATGGCCGCTGTGCCCGGCCGCTTTCTGAGATCGATAGCTGTCATGAGAGCCAGCCTTTCTCTTCGATATAGGCATCGGTTTTTTGGCCGATTTCCGCCAGTTCATGCCCTTCCGATCGCCAGGTCCGGCGCTGTCGCCCGAGTTCGTCGAGCCGGCCTGCCCATTCGGGCCCGAAAAGACCTTCGAGATATCGCCGGAGACGCCGCGCGAGCCCCGGCGATTTGCCGCCCGTCGAAACGGAGATCACCAGATCCCCGCGCCGGACGACCGAGGGCACATGAAAATCGCAAAGCGGCTTCACATCCTCGGTATTCACCAGCGTCCCGGCAGCGCGGGCCTTGCCCGCCAGCGCAACGCTTTCCCTATCGCCAAGCCCCGCCAGGAAGACAATATCGGCAGACTTCAGCGCTTCTTCGGACGGCCGGGCACCCTTGAGCCGACTGCCCGCCTGCGTCGAGAAAGCCGGGGAAGGCGCTGAGGAATAGACCTCCAGCCCCGGCGCACCGGCATCATCGAGAACGGCCAGCCGCTTCCCGGCCGCCTCGCCCTCGCCGACCAGAATCACCTTGAGGGAACCAAGATCGAGCAGGATCGGAAACATGCGCACCTCCCGGTGCCGTCTGATTTCCCGTTAGACATAGCAACTATGCCCTATAATTCAACTATCGTCCGTATAATATTATTTTTCACACTGAGATGATGCAGAATAACAAAAAGGGCCCGAAAAGGGCCCTTTCACACAGGTTTTCAATGTCTTTGAGTTCAGCCTTGCGCCGAACTGGACTCCGAGGTGGAGAGCACAGAGGTAATGGAAACCGCTACTCGCTCGCCTTGAACGACGATTTCGCCGCGCGCGATGGGCACGTTATTGGCGAGTATCCAGATTTCCTCATCCTGCTTGGTGCCAAGCTCGATCACCGCACCACGCCCCATTTTCAGGAGCTGATGAATCGGGAGCGAGGTCTTGCCAAGCACCACGGAGAGTTCGACATAGACGCTGTTGACGGAATTCACGAGCGACCCCAATTGCCCAAAGCACTGATACGTCAGTCAAAATCGCATGCTAGAGTTACTTCATGGTTAAGCCGCAGACGATGACCGAAGAGGCCACAGAGACGCTGGAATGGCGCATCTCCGACGCGCCCGTACCCTATGACGAGGCTGTGGCCGAAATGGAAAAACGGGCCGCCGCCATCGCGGACGGCACCGCGCCGGAACTCGTCTGGCTGCTCGAACACCCCCCGCTCTACACGGCAGGCACGAGCGCCGATGCCCGCGATCTCATTGATCCCAAACGCTTTCCCGTCTTCAGGACGGGCCGCGGCGGGCAATACACCTATCACGGGCCCGGCCAGCGCGTGGCCTATGTGATGCTGAACCTGAAGCGCCGGAAACCGGATGTGCGGGCCTATGTGGAAGACCTGGAACGCTGGCTGATCGCCACGCTGGCCGAGTTCAACGTGACCGGCGAACTGCGCGAAGGCCGCGTGGGCGTCTGGGTCCGCCGCCCGGAGAAGGGAATGACGGCGGAAGACAAGATCGCCGCCATCGGCGTTCGCATCCGAAAATGGGTGACGTTTCATGGCGTTAGCCTGAATGTCGACCCCGACCTCGATCACTTTACGGGCATCGTCCCCTGCGGCATCAGCCAGCACGGCGTGACCAGCCTCGCCGATCTCGGCCTCACCGCGGGAATGGCGGATGTCGACCTCGCCCTGAAGCGGACATTTGCCGGAGTCTTCGGCGGCGGCACCGCATAAATCATCCGTAGACTGATATTATTCAGGGACAAGCCGGATTCGCCTTTTGCGGCATGAACTTGCGCCTTCATCCGCACACGCCGGATCAACGACCGTCACACGAACGTCATGAAAACGTCATAAATGAAGGACTTATCCTCCCCCTACGGACGAAACCGGGGACAAGCGAAACATCCCCTCCCCCCCCGTCCCCGCCGGGTAGCGCACGAGGAAAAGCGGGGACAAGAACAAGCGAACAGGCCTGCCCGCCTCTCGACCCAAGCGCGCGTCATGCAGAAAACTTGTCCCCGGCTTTCCTTCGCCTCCCCTTCCGCGTCACAACCTCCTCATAGGCGGCTTGCAGCTCCTCACGCGCAGTGAGACCACGCCGGCGCTTCGTCTTTATCCCCAGATGCTCCTCGCGCAGCTCGTCCATGAAACGGGAAACGAGTTTCGGCCCGCCTTCGGTAAGCAGTTTCGCGCGAATGCCGAGCTCCTCCGTGACGGGCAGGTATTTCACGCCCCAGGCGGACATGGCGGCGAGGACGGGCAGCAGCTCGATCCCCTTTTCGGTGAGGCTGTAGATCACCTTCTGCTTGTGGGAGGGGTCGTCCGCGCGGCTGAGGATATCTTCTTCGGTGAGGGTACGCAGACGGTCGGCAAGGATGTTCGAGGAAATACCTTCTTCGGAATTCAACAGCTCCCGGAAATGGCGCCTGCCGCCGAAGATCATGTCGCGGATGACGAGGAGGCTCCACTTGTCGCCCACCGTCTCCAGCGCAAGGTTGATCGGACAGCCCGATCTCTTCTCGTCCATGCGCCTCTCCCCGTTCCGAAAACCGGTTGCATTATCGCATCGGTATATGCAGGATACAACCAGTTGTGAAACGCAATCAGATTTGCCTGTTCGTGATTGCGGACGGAAAGCACGTTTAGCCCAGCCATCCACAGCACGAAGGAACCGAGCCATGCCAAAATTCGTGACGATCGGATATGGCGACCAAGAGGGGTATGACCGCACCGCCCCCGCCATTCGGGACGCAGCCCACGCTCACGACGCGAAGCTGCAGCAAGACGGCGTATTGATGGGGATCGCGGGTGCTCCTGTGCAAGTGCGCAACCCCGATGCTTCACATGTTGAAACGGCGGATGGTTCGTTCATGACGTCGCCGCTGCCAGTGGCGGGCTTTGCGATCATCGAAGCCGCCGATCTGGCTGAAGCCGTGGAGATGGTTTCACGAACACCCTGCGCCGTCGCACAAGGCGTTGTCGAAGTATGGCCCCTCATGCAGCCCTCCTGACCTCAAGGGCGGGCGGAACAAAACAGCGGAGAAAACATCCATGACACTCAGGCTCTATTACCACCCGCTTTCGAACTTCTGCCAGAAGGCGCTGGTAGCGCTTTACGAAAGCGGCGTCGATTTCACGCCCGAATTCATCGACCTCGGCAACGAAGATGACCGCGCACGGCTCGGCGCGGTCTGGCCGATGGTGAAGTTTCCGGTGCTGGTGGACGAGGCCCGCGGCGAGACCGTGCCGGAGGCGACGGTCATCATCGAATATCTGAACGACCGCCACCCTGCCCCGGCGCCGCTAATACCGGCGGACAAGGAAGCCGCACGGGCCGTGCGCCTGATGGACCGCTTCTTCGACCTCCATGTGAACCAGCACTTGTTCAGCGTCGTGAGCGACCGGCTGAAGCCCGAGGAGCGCAAAGACCCTGCGGGCGTGGAAGAAGCGAAAGCGAAGCTCGCCCAGACCTACGGTTTCATCGACGGACAGATGGCGGATCGCGAATGGGCGGCGGGCGGCAGTTTCAGCATGGCGGACTGCGCCGCCGCGCCCACGCTCTATTATGCCGACCGGATCGTGCCCTTCGGCGAACGCCGGAACCTCGCCGCCTATTTCGAGCGGCTGATGAAGCGGCCATCCTTTGCCCGCGTCTTCGAGGAAGCCGCACCCTACCGGCACATGTTCCCGGCGGAGTGAGTACCGCGCCACCCCCGCCCCAAACAGCCCTCCTTGAGTTTGCTTTTGCTGACAGGCTGCAAAAGGGCCGTTTGACCCTCCCCGAGGGGAGGGTGGGCGGTTAGTACTTTGCCGGATTGAGATGGTACCAGATCGTCTCGACGACATCGTCGGTACGGGCAAGAACATCATTATTCCAGAAGCGAAGAACGGAATAGCCGTACCGGTTCAGGAAATCGGTGCGGCGGGCATCATGTGCCAACCCGTCGCGCTCGTTGTGCTGGCCACCGTCAACCTCGACGATCAACTTTCGTTCGAGACAGGCAAAGTCAACGATGTAGGGGCCCACACGATGCTGACGGCGGAAATGGACACCAAGTCTGTTGCTGCGAAGACGGCTCCACAGCCGTTTCTCCGCTTCCGTCATATCCCGTCTTAGCCGGCGTGCTTGCAAGTCCCCCATGCACGGAGCTTACCGCCCACCCTCCCCTTCGGGGAGGGTCGAAATTCGTGAGCACCGCGAAACGAATTTCGGGGCGGGGGATTTTCAAAGCGGTTGCGTACGGAAGCCGATATAGAGAAGGCCGATGCCGCCCGCGACCGCTGCCAGCCAGACAAGCGCGCCGAGGACCGGAATCGAGATACCGACCCAGACGAGCGCCGTCGCCAGCACGATGCCGACAATGCGTCCAAGTGTGCCCCGGCCAAACTCGCCGATACGGCTCGAAATGAAATCCCCGAAAGCGGCCAGCGTGGCAATGAGCCCGAAGACCATGCCGAGCGGCCAGAGCAGCAACAGCAGGAAGGCGATGGGCAGGCCGACAATGGTGATGGCGGCGAGGAAGACGAGAATGGGCAGGCCGATGAGCCAGAGCAGGCCAAGCCCGAAAGCGAGTGCCCACTCGTCCGCCAGCCCCTCGCGCATCCGCGTCGTGGTGACGGGGGCGAGGAGCGCGAAGGCAATGGCAAAAACGCCGAAGAAGACCGCGCCCGAAGCGGACATATGATAGCCGGGTGCGGAAAGACCGGACTGATCGTCCCAGCGCTCCTGCATATGTTCCCGGCGCCATGTCTCGCGCATTTGTGCGGGGGGCGCGGGCCGCGCCTGTTCGACGCCACGGCCCGAGGCGAAATCCTCTCCGTTGATCTCGCCCTTCACTTCCGCGCCCTTGTCGATCTGCGCGGCGGAGGGCGAGTAATAGGTGACGTCGCCGTCGATCTCGGCATCCGGCCCGAGCGAAAGGTCGAGGCCATAGAAGGTGACGTTGCCCTTCACCTCGCCATTGATGAGGGCTTCCTGCGCACGGATCGAGAGATCGCCGTCGATCTCACCCTCGACGGCAACGCGGCGCGCCGTGATCCAGGCATCGCCCTCGATCTCGGCATCGTCGGTCAGAATGACGATGCGCCCGGCAGCCGTGAGCCCGCCCTTTACCTTGCGGTCGAAGGTGAGTTCTTCCGCGGCGGCGAAGACATCGTCTCCGCTCTGCCACTCGACGGCCCGGCCCGAAGGCTCCTCCGGCGCGGCCTGCGCAAGGGCGGGCAGCAAGCCCACGCCGATGAGCGTCATGAGAGTGAGAACCGCAACCCGGATGCCGCCGCGCATTGTCGTTTCCTTCCTGTCTCTGCCCCGGGGGTGACTATAGCGCGGGAGAGGCGCGGGAGACAGGGTTGGAGGGTGTTTCCGCGTCCCCCCGCCCCAAACGGCCTGACGGCCGTTTGACCCTCCCCGAGGGGAGGGTGGGTGATAAACTCATCACATGAGTGATCTCCGGGCACGCCAGCCAAGGCGCAATATGACGGAAGCAGAGAAGAGACTCTGGGCTCGCCTTCGCGCGAACAGGCTCGGTTGCCACTTCCGCCGCCAGCATCGCATCGGACCCTATATTGTCGACTTTGCCTGCCTCGAACGAAAACTGATCGTGGAAGTCGACGGCGGTCAACACAGCGAACCGAAGGGCGTGGCGCACGACGCTCGCCGCACAGAGTTCCTGAACCGGGACGGTTATTGCGTCCTGCGTTTCTGGAACAACGACGTACTTGCTCGCACCGATGATGTGATCGAAACGATCTGGAGTCGCCTCAGCGCGACGTAACATCTACCGCCCACCCTCCCCTCGGGGAGGGTCGAAATTTGCAAAGCGAAGCGCGGGCAAATTTCGGGGCGGGGGACGGCGTTCCCGGCCTTACGCAAACTCCATGATCACCGCATCGACCGCGAGGCTGTCGCCCGGCTCGGCGTTGATCTTCTCGACCGTGCAGTCGAACTCGGCGCGGAGAATGTTTTCCATCTTCATCGCCTCGACGACGGCAAGCGCCTCGCCCGCCTTCACTTCCTGGCCCTCGGTCACGTGAATGACTTTCACGAGGCCCGGCATCGGGCAGAGCAGCATCTTGGAAGTATCGGGCGCGACCTTCTCCGGCATGAGCTGGTTCAGCCTGTGGCCTGTAACGGTACGCACAGCCGCATGAGCCGCAGCCCCGCGATAGCGCAGGCGGTAGCCCTGCTTCGCACGCCAGATTTCCACAACCATCGGATCGCCGTCGATCTCGCCGCGGAAGACGGCCTGACCGGGACGCCACTGGGAACGCACGAGATGGCTCTCGGTGCGATTACCCTCGTCGTCGAGGAAGATGACGCGCAGGCCCCCGCTCGTCTCCTCGGCACGGACAAGGCGCGACCAGTCATCGACGGCGACAACCCATTCCTCGGGAAGCGTGCGCGGACGGTTGGCAAGCTGACCGGAAATCTGCACCGCGCGCTCGGCATGAACCTCGTTCATGAAAACGGCAATGGCCGCGAGCTTCATGGCGCGGTCGTCCGACAGCGGCACACCGTGGAACCCGTCCGGGTATTCCTCGGCGATGAAGCCGGTGGTGAGGCGTCCCTCGCGGAAGCGCGGATGCTCCATGATCGCGTTCACGAAGGGAATGTTGTGCTGGATGCCCTCGATGTGGAACTGGTCCAGCGCATAAGCCATGTGGTCGATGGCCGAGAGACGGTCCGGCGCATGGGTGCAGAGCTTGGCGATCATCGGATCGTAGAACATCGAGATCTCGCCGCCCTCGAACACGCCCGTGTCGTTGCGTATGGTGAGGCCGTTCTGCGTACCCTCTTCCGGCGGGCGGTAACGCACGAGGCGGCCCGTCGACGGCAGGAAGTTGCGATAGGGATCTTCCGCATAGACGCGGCTTTCCATCGCCCAGCCATTGATCTTCACGTCTTGCTGCCTGATCGCGAGCTTCTCGCCATAGGCGATGCGGATCATCTGTTCCACCAGGTCGATGCCGGTGATCATCTCTGTCACCGGATGCTCGACCTGAAGGCGCGTATTCATTTCGAGGAAATAGAAATTGCGGTCCTTGTCGACGATGAACTCGACCGTGCCCGCGCTTTCGTAGTTCACGGCTTTCGCCAGCGCGACCGACTGCTCGCCCATCGCCTTGCGGGTTGCCTCGTCAAGGAAGGGCGACGGCGCCTCTTCGATGACCTTCTGGTTGCGGCGCTGGATGGAGCATTCGCGCTCCGCCACATAGATCACATTGCCATGCTTGTCGCCGAGCACCTGGATTTCGATGTGACGCGGCTGCGTGACAAATTTCTCGATGAAGATGCGGTCGTCGCCGAAGGAGGACTTGGCTTCCGACTTCGAGGAGTTGAAGCCGTCCGCGACCTCGGCTTCCGACCATGCGATACGCATGCCCTTGCCGCCACCGCCGGCCGACGCCTTGATCATGACCGGATAGCCGATTTCGTTGGCGATCTTGATGGCTTCGCCGGTATCCGCGATTTCGCCGAGATAGCCCGGCACCGTGTTGACCTTGGCCTCGTTGGCGAACTTCTTGGACTCGATCTTGTCGCCCATCACCTCGACGGCCTTGATATTCGGGCCGATGAAGGCGATGCCGTTATCGGCGAGCGCCTGCGCGAACTTCGGGTTCTCCGACAGGAAACCGTAGCCGGGGTGAACGGCCTCGGCGCCCGTTTCCTTGCAGGCGGCGATGATCCTGTCGATGACGAGATAGGATTCCGATGCGGCCGCCGCGCCGATATGGATGGCTTCGTCCGCCATCTCGACATGCAGCGCATCCTTGTCGGCATCCGAATAGACGGCGACCGTCTTGATGCCCATTTTCTGCGCCGTCTTCATGACGCGGCAGGCGATTTCGCCCCGGTTGGCGATCAGGATTTTCTTGAACATGGGCGCGCCTCAGAGCGGAATGTTGTCGTGCTTCTTCCACGGGTTCTCGAGTTCCTTGTGACGAAGGAGCGCGAGGGCCCGCGAGATACGGGCACGCGTGGAATGCGGCATGATGACTTCGTCGATATAGCCACGCTCGGCCGCGACGAAGGGATTGAGGAAGCGGTCTTCGTAAGCCTTGGTATGGGCCGCGATCTTTTCCGGGTCCTTGATGTCGGCCCGGTGGATGATCTCGACGGCACCCTTGGCGCCCATCACCGCGATTTCGGCGGTCGGCCAGGCATAGTTCAGGTCGCCGCGAATATGCTTGGAGGCCATGACGTCATAGGCGCCGCCATAGGCCTTGCGCGTGATGATGGTGACCTTCGGCACGGTGGCTTCCGTGTAGGCGAAGAGCAGCTTCGCACCATGCTTGATGAGGCCGCCATATTCCTGCGCGGTGCCCGGCAGAAAGCCCGGCACGTCGACGAAGGTGACGATGGGGATGGAGAAGCAGTCGCAGAAGCGCACGAAGCGCGCGGCCTTGCGGCTGGCATCGCTGTCGAGCACGCCTGCGAGCACCATCGGCTGGTTCGCAACGATGCCGACGGTGCGACCCTCGACGCGGGCAAAGCCGGTGACGATGTTCTTGGCGAAGCTCTCCTGAATTTCGAAGAAGTCGCTCTCGTCCACGACCTTCAGGATCAGCTCCTTCATGTCGTAGGGCATGTTCGGGTTGGCCGGGATCAGCGTGTCGAGCGATTCCTCGATGCGCTTCGCGTCGTCGAAGAAGGGACGCTCGGGCACTTCGTCCTTGTTGGAGAGCGGCAGGAAATCGACAAGGCGGCGGATCTGCGTCATCGCGATCACGTCATTGTCGAAGGCGCCGTCGGCAACCGAGGATTTTGTGGTGTGGATCGAAGCGCCGCCAAGCTCTTCGGAGGTGACGGTCTCGTTCGTCACCGTCTTCACGACATCGGGGCCGGTCACGAACATGTAGGAGGTATCGCGGACCATGAAGATGAAATCGGTCATGGCGGGCGAGTAAACGTCGCCGCCTGCGCAGGGGCCCATGATGACGGAAATCTGCGGAATGACGCCGGACGCCATGACGTTGCGCGTGAAGACATCGCCATAGCCGCCAAGCGCATCGACACCTTCCTGAATGCGCGCGCCGCCCGCATCGAAAAGGCCGATGATGGGCGCGCCGGTCTTCAGCGCCATGTCCTGCACCTTCGTCATCTTCTTGGCATGGCTGCGCGAGAGAGAGCCGCCGAAGACCGTGAAGTCCTTCACAAAGACGAAGACGGGGCGGCCATTGACCGTGCCCCAGCCGGTGACGACGCCATCGCCGGGGATCTTCTGCTTGTCCATGCCGAAGTCGTGGCAGTCATGTTCGACGAACATGTCGAACTCCTCGAAGGAGCCCTCGTCCAGCAGCAGCTCGATGCGCTCGCGCGCCGTGAGCTTGCCCTTGGCGTGTTGCGCGTCGATGCGTCTCTGACCGCCGCCGGCTTTCGCCTCTTGCCGCCGCTCTTCAAGCCGACGAAGAATGTCCTTCATGCCGCCCCCTCAATAACCGGACGAGCCGCCCTCCCCTGAAGTTCGGGGGGCGACCGGGAAATACTGGTATGAACGCCGGAATGCGGGGCTGGATCGAAGCGGCCCGCTGGCGCTGTCGCGGTCTCCGCGAAGGCGACCTGAATAGCACCGAAATCTCGTTTTTGCCAATGGCTTGGCCGCCATTCCTATGGGCGGGCCTATGGGTGAGACGGAATGGGCATCGCTGCGCCCGGCAACGCTGCGTCAGGTGGCGCGGCGAGAGCGGATTCAGCCGAGAAGATGGATAAAACGGCCCGTTTCGAGCAATTCGGAACGCCGCGCGGCGAGTCTCGCCACCTCTTCCTCGTCATGGCCGGAAAGTTCCATCTGCCAATGCTCGTCCAGATGGGCGATATCGAAGGCCTCCTCCGGCGCGATGTGACCCAATGTGACGGCAAGGCCGAGAATGGCGGACCCCGTCAGCGTCACCGCATTGTGGAGGGCGGCAAGGCGGAACGGGTCCAGCGCGCGCAGCGCCTCGCGGTAAGCCTCCAGCGAGGCTTCGGGCTGCGCGACATGGACAATGCCGGTGGTGGAAGTGAAGGCGATGCCCTTCTCCGCCGCCCAGGCAAGGAGAGGATCCCAGAGCGCCGCCTGACGCGCGACAAGGACGTCCGGATGTTCCGCCCGGTAGCAGAGAAGATCGGCGCCCGCATAGGTGACGAGTTCGTCGATCACCGCCGCGCGGCGCGGCGCCACGAGGTCGACCGCGGTATTGGCAAGCTTGGTGAGCCACATGGAGCGCGGGTCGATCTCGTCTTTCTGCGCCTCCCATTCGGCGGCGACCGCCTCCGCCAGCGGCAGCGACGGCATGGCAAGCGGATGCTTCGAGGGTGTCTTTACCGCGCGCCCGTCGAGCAGGATTGCATGGCCATCCTCATGCGGGCCCGCCTCGGCTTTCTTGTAGAACCGTTTCGGCAGCTTGCGCTTCTCGCGGCCCGGATGAGAGACCTGCTGGTCCAGCGAACGGTTGCGCGCGAGATCGAAAATCGCCGCGGTGGATTCGTCTTCGTTATTGTCGTTGTCGCTGTTCATCAGTTTCCGAATATGCCTTTACCGATATTCTCAAGCGTGTCGCCGATGCTTCTGGCCGCACCTTCCGCCGCACCGCCGACCGTGCCCGCGATGCCGGAGGATTCCTTCGCCGCCGCGGCCGCCGCCCCGCAATCGCCGCCAGAGGCAACCGAGTCCGTGCCCGTACTCATGAGCGGCAACAGCGCGCCGATGCCACCCGTGAGCGCCGCGCCGCCGACGGCGGTGGCGACGCCCGTAACGACGCCCGTCCGGTCGAGACCGGCGGTTGGCGCGGTCAGCGGACCGGAAAGGCGGACGGGGAAAGCAAGACTGACAAGGCTGGCCTTTTTCGGCTTCGGCTTGAAGAGAAGGTCTATCCGCTCGCCCCCGAGATCGACCGTGCCGGAACCTGTGGTGATCAGACTGTCCGTTTCGAGCGCAAGCGCGGACGCCTTGCCGACACCGCGCGTAAAATCGAAACGGCTGATCGCGCAGACGAGCTTCGCCGTATCGCCGCTCTCACCCGACGGGATCAGCACATTTACCAGATCGTCCGAAACGATGGCGAAGGCACGCGAATTGATCGTGCCCCTGCCGATAACGAGATTGGTCTGGCCCCCGAGCGAAGCGGCAATCGCATGAAGCGACTTACCCTGACCGTTCAGCTGCGCGCCGAAATCGGCCCGCGCATTCAGCATGGTGGAGAGATCGAGATCGGCGAGAAGTTTGCCGAGATCGAAATTCGCGGCACTGGCATCGATGCCAAGACTGCCCTTCGCACCATCCGCCTTGAGCGCAAGCTCTACCGGCGTGCCGCGATACTTCGCCGTGAGCGGCGCCGAAAGCTTGCCGCTATCGATCGTGACCGGGAGCTTCAGTTCGGTAAGAACCACATTGCCATAGCGCAGTTCGCCAAGCGCGAAAGAAAGATCGGCATCGAGCGCCGTGAGCCGCTCCAGCGGCAGAGGCTCCTTGCTGAAGACGGCACCGCCGTTGTCCGAACCGCCGCCCTTCAGGAAAGGCGTAACGTCGAACGCCTCGCTTGTGAGCGCGCCCGACAGTTTCGGCTTGCCCGTCATGTCGAGCGCGAGATCGCCACCGACGCTCGTGCCAGCCACTGTGAGCGTTGCACCCTTGAGGGCGGCCTTCTCCGTGTCGCCTTCGATGTCGGAGGCAAAGGAAACGGGAGAACCATTTACCTCACCCTCGATGACGGCATGGAAGCCGCCGCCCTTCGCCGCAAGCGTCACTTGCTCGAAGGCCGCTTCCGACACCTGCCCCGTCTCGCCATCGCGATAGGCGAGATGGAAATCGGAAACATTCAGTTCCGGCACGCGGGCGAGCGACATGCCCGCACCGCTTTCCGCTTCGGGCCTCGGCGCGGGCGCGGCATCGCCGAACACCCAGTTACCCCGGCCCTTGCGATCCGTTTCAAGGAAGATATCCGCGCCCTCGATGGTGACGCTGCGCACATCGAGATCGCTTGAGAGAAGCGGCAGCAGCGCAACCTGGAGCGCGAGCTTTTCCGCCGTGAGCATTTGCGGCTTCGTGCCCCAGGCGGCATTGGAGAAACTGACATCCTCCGCAACGACCGTCGGCACGAGAGAAAAGCCGATATGCAGTGGACCTTCAATCTTCAGTACCCGGCCTGTCGCCTGCCCGGCAGCGGCTTCGATCTGCGGGGCGAAACGGCCGAGATCGATCAGGGTCAGCGCATAAAGCGCACCCGCGAACAACAGAACGACGACGAGAACGATAGCGAGAAGTTTTCTCATGGCTCTCAGGCCCCTCCGGCGGCGGCTCCAATGGCCCGCTCCCGGCCCGGCCAGATGGCCTCGACGGCAGGCGCGAGTTCGGCAAAACCGGAGAGCACGCAATGCGCCCCCGCCGAACGGAGCAGATGGGGTTCATGATAGCCCCAATCGACGCCGAACGCATGCGCCCCTGCGGAACGCGCCATCGCCATGTCGTAGCTCGTATCGCCGACAAGAACCGTGTCCGCCGCTTCGGCGCCTGCCTCGCGCATGGCGCGAAGGAGCATTTCCGGGTGCGGCTTCGAGGGGGCGTCATCCGCTGTCTGCAGCGTCACGAAATAGTCGCGAAGGCCGTGAAGCTCGAGGGCGTGGCGAAGACCGCGTTGCGACTTGCCGGTGGCGATGCCGAGCACCATGTCGTCGCGGGCATGGAGCGCATCGAGCGCTTCGCGGACGCCGGGAAAGAGTGGCTCAGCCAAGTCCTTGCGGGCGCGCAATTCATGGAAGGCATCCTTGTAGCTCTCGGTGACGCGGCGGCGGACCGGAAGCTCGACATGCGGCACCAGCGTCCCGATGGCCTCGTCGAGCGAAAGGCCGACGATGGAGAGCACCTGCTCGCGCGGCAGGTTTTCCAGCCCATGCGCGTCGAAGGCATGGTGCATCGCCGCGACGATCATGTGCTGGCTGTCGATCAGTGTACCGTCGCAATCGAAGACGACAAGGCGGAGGGGGGAAGTCAAAAGCTCATCATCCTAAAGTCACAGCTCACAAACTCAGAGACATCACCAAAACAAATTATCATCCAACCCAGGACCGGTAGACGCAGGGTTGTTCATGAACGTCGAAGCCAAATCGCAAAGGTCTTCAAAATCCCTCACAACCCCCACAATATGACTGATGAGATTTGCGTCCTGGCTGGCGGCGTCAACGTCCGCGACTACCATACACCGGACATGAAGGCAGGCGAGAACGTGAAACGCACCAAGCCGGACCCAGACCGCGGTGAGGTCATTCTTCCAGCCCCGCAAAGGCATCTTTCGCATCGCGCTCGTCGAAGCCGAGAAGTTTCCAGCTCGCCTTCATGTGCGGCGGAAGTTCGGCTTCGAGGAAGAGGCGCCCGCCATCGGGATGGGCGATATCAAGCGAGCGAGCGTGCAGGTGCAGCTTGCGCGGAATTTCGCCACCCGGATGCGCATTGACGCCGCCATACTTGCCGTCGCCCACGATAGGCGTCTCGATGGCCGAAGCGTGAACGCGGATCTGATGCGTGCGGCCCGTGAGCGGCATGAAGGCGACCCAGGCGAGTTTGTGCGCGGCGGTCGCGACCGTCGAGAAATGCGTGGCGGCATCGCGCGCGCCCTCATCGCCCTTCTTCGCCGCAAAAACACGCTCGGCACGGGGACCGCCCTGCTTCGTCAGCGCGAGATTGATCGTGCCCTGACGCGGGACCGGCACACCGACCACGAGCGCCCAGTAGATCTTGCGCGCATCCTTCTGCTTGAAGGCCTTTGCAAGCGCGGCGGCGGCCTTCGCGGTGCGCGCCAGAACGAGGACGCCGGACGTGTCGCGGTCGAGACGGTGAACGAGGCGCGGGCGCTCCTTTGCCTCGAAGATGAGCGCGTCGAGCATGCCGTCGAGATGGCGTTCGGTCTTGGTGCCGCCCTGCACGGCAAGGCCCGCGGGCTTGTTCAGCACAAGGACGGACTTGTCTTTATGGATGACGCAGGCGCGGATTTCTTCCGCATCGGCGGCACTGACCGCGCGCTCGGGCTTGGGCGCGGGCTTTGCCGTTTCCTCGCCGAGCGGTGGAATACGAACGACCTGCCCCGCACCAAGACGCGCATTCGCCTTCACGCGCGCGCCATCGACACGCACCTGCCCCGTACGCAGGAGCTTTTCGAGGCGGCCATGCGTGAGCATGGGATAACGCCGCTTGAACCAGCGGTCGAGCCTGACGCCGTCTTCTTCTTCCGTGACGCCGATCTGCGAAACTTCACTCATGCGGGAAACATTACCCTTGCGATCCAGAGGCCGAGAAAGAGACCGGCGAGAGCCAGCACGACCGAGCCGCCGATATAAAGCACGGCGAGGCCCGCCTGCCCGCGCTCGATCATGTTGGCCGCGTCGAGCGAGAAGGCGGAGAAGGTCGTGAAGCCGCCGAGAATGCCGGTGGTGACGAAGCTGCGCATCTCCGCGGAGGGCTCATATCTGAGCGCGAAGAAGCCGACAGCAAGCCCCATGACGAAGGAGCCGATGACATTGACGCCGAAGGTGCCCCAGGGAAAGTTGATGCCGAAAAGCCGAGCCATTTGCTGATTGAACAGATGACGGCTTGCAGCACCGATGGCGCCGCCGATGGCGACCGCGAAAATGCTGTTCATGTCTCCCTCTCTTCTCTCAACTTCCGCCAATAGGTGAGACGCTTCGATATCTCGCGCTCGAAACCGCGTTCGACCGGCGTGTAGAATTGCTGACGGCCGACTTCCTCCGGGAAATAGTCCTGGCCGGAAAAGGCCTGCGGCGCGTCATGGTCGTATTCATAGCCCGCGCCATAGCCAAGCTCTTTCATGAGCTTGGTCGGCGCATTCAATATATGGGCTGGCGGTGCGACGGAGCCTGTGTCGCGCGCAGACCGCTTCGCCGCGCCGAAAGCCGCATAGGAGGCATTCGATTTCGGCGCCGTGGCGAGATAGATCACCGCCTGCGCCAGCGCAAGCTCGCCCTCCGGCGCGCCGAGAAAATCGAACACATCTTTGGCGGCGATCGCCTGATGCACGGCTTCAGGATCGGCAAGGCCGATATCCTCGATGGCGGCGCGCACAAGACGGCGCACGATATAGAGCGGGTCTTCGCCGCCGACCAGCATGCGCGCCAGCCAATAGAGCGCGGCATCGCAATCCGACCCCCGGATCGACTTGTGAAGCGCGCTGACGAGGTTGTAGTGCCCTTCCCGCCCCTTGTCGTAGAGGGGCGCGCGGCGCTGCACGGCGGCAACGAGCGCGCCCGTGTCGAAGGGTTCTGAGGGCGCCAGTGCATGAACCTCCTCGGCGAGATTGAGCGCGAAGCGGCCATCGCCATCCGCCATCGCGCGCAGCGAGGCGCGCGCATCATCGTCGAGCGGGAGTGGTTTTTCGTAGAAGGCCTCGGCCCGCTGCAGCAGTTCTTCCAGCGCCGCGTCGTCGAGCCGGTTCAGCACCATGACCTGCGCGCGCGAAAGAAGCGCCGCATTGAGCTCGAAGGACGGGTTCTCCGTGGTGGCGCCGACAAGCGTCACCGTGCCGTCCTCCATGACGGGCAGGAAGCTGTCCTGCTGGGTCCGGTTGAAGCGGTGGATCTCGTCCACGAAGAGCAGCGTGCCCTTGCCCGTCGCACGGCGCCCGCGCGCCGCCTCGAAAATCTTCTTCAGGTCCGCCACGCCGGAAAAGATCGCCGACATGGGCTCGAAGTGAAGCCCGACCCGATCCGCGAGAAGGCGCGCAATGGTCGTCTTGCCGGTGCCGGGCGGTCCCCAGAGAATGATGGAGGAGAGATGCCCCGCCGCGAGCATCCGCCCGAGCGGGCCCTTCTCGCCGAGCAGATGATCCTGCCCCACGACCTCTTCGAGCACTTTCGGGCGCAGCCGGTCCGCCAGGGGGCGCGGGGCTCCCTCATCCATGCCGGCGGCTTCAAAAAGACTGCTCATGGGCGCTGTGTATCATGTTTTGAGCGGCTTGCTGAGGCACCCGCAAGACCGTTTTCTGGGCCCGGCCGCGCCCTGCGGCAAAATGCGAGCGATTGTCACTCACAACGCTATTGCAAACCATTCGCAGGGCTGGCATGTTTTCACCCTGTCGCCGGAAATGGCGGGGAACAGGCGAAAAACCGGGCCAGGAAACAGGCGTCAGATGATCGTTTGCGTGTGCAATGCCAAGAACTGCCGGACTGTGCGGGAAGTCCTCGCAAACGCCCCGCATGTCGACACGCCCGCCGCCGCCCACCGCGCCATGGGCTGCAAGCCGCAATGCGGCCGCTGCCTGCCCACCCTTGCAGGCATGATCGAGGAAGCGCGGAACGAAACCGCTATGGCCTCCGTCCTCGCCGCTGCGGACTGACCCTCGCCGGCCGGTTTTTCTTTGGGTCGCGCTTCGGACGGCGAACCGCCCCTTCTTTTGGAGGAGGCACTTCGCCTGGAAACGCTCTTAGCCGAGAAATACTCTCAAAAGCATTCGCAACTGATTGTTTTTACTGCATTTTTCTGAAATGCGAGTTTGACCCCGCGCGCCTTCGGCCTACTCTTTCTCAAACGAGTCGGCAAAACGAGGTCAAACATGCGCGGCGACGCCAAGGTCATCGAATATCTGAACAAGGCCCTGAAGATGGAGCTGACCGCCATCAATCAGTATTTCCTGCATGCGCGCATGTTCAGGAACTGGGGGCTGAAGCGTCTCGGCGAGGTCGAGTATCACGAATCGATCGACGAGATGAAACATGCCGACAAGCTGATCGAGCGCATCCTCTTCCTTGAGGGCCTGCCCAACCTGCAAGACCTCGACAAGCTGCTGATCGGCGAGACGCCAGTCGAATGCATGGAATGCGACCTGAAGCTCGAATATGCGGGCCATGCCTTCTACAAGGAGGCCATCGGCTATTGCGAGCAGGCGCGCGACTACATCAGCCGTGAAATCTTCGAGCGCATTCTGGAGGACGAGGAAGAGCATATCGACTTCCTCGAGACGCAGCTCGATCTGGTGAAGACGGTCGGCCTTCAAAACTATCTCCAGTCGCAGATGGGCGAAGAGGAAGGGTCGTAAGACCGCCCCCTACCCGCCCACCGTCGCGGAGAAGACGCGCTCGCCGCGCTTCACCGAGAAGTCCCATTGGGGGCGGCGCGTGGCCGTGACCTTCACGAGATCGGACACCTCCCCGATCTTCACGCCTGCGACTTCGACCACGATGTCGCCGCGCTGAAACTGGATCTGGTCTGCGGCCGAGCCGGGCTCGACCTGCGAGATGACGACGCCCTCCCCGCCCATCGCATCGAGGCCGAGCTTGTCGGCAATGGCGGGCGAGAGATTGGCGACGGTTGCGCCCGCGAAGGGGTTGCGGCCCTCGATTTCCGTTTCATCCGCAGGCGGAACTTCCGGCGGCACCACGAGCGCCACTTCCGCCTGACCCGTCTTGCCGTTCCGCAGATAGGAAATCCGCGCCTTGCCGCCAAGCCCCTTGGTCGCGAAGCGGTAGCGAACGGCCTGCGGATCCTCGACCTCGAAACCGTCCACGGCGCGAATGACATCGCCGACCTCCAGCCCCGCCTTCGCCGCCGGGCCGCCTTTATAGATGTCGCGAATGAGGCTGCCGCCCGGCCGGTCGAGCCCGAGCGACTGCGCCAGCTCGTTATCGACGGGCTGGAGCGCGGCGCCGAACCAGGGCCGCTTCACACGGCCGCCATCACGCGCACTGGCGACGACGCTTTCGACCATGTTGGAAGGGATCGCGAAGCCGATGCCGATGCTGCCGCCCGTCTGCGAGAAGATGGCGCTGTTGATGCCGATGAGACGGCCATCCATCGTCACCAGCGCGCCGCCGGAATTGCCCGGATTGATGGCGGCGTCCGTCTGGATGAAGAACTGGTAGTCGGATGCGCCGACATGCGTGCGCGCAAGCGCCGAGATGATGCCCGACGTCACCGTCTGCCCGACGCCGAAGGGGTTGCCGATGGCGAGCACGATGTCGCCCACCTCGACGGCATCGGAATTTCGGAAGGTGAGATGAGGAAGCTTCTGCTTGCCATTGTCGATGCGAAGCACGGCAAGGTCCGTGCGCTCATCGGCAAGAACAAGCTCCGCCTCGAACTCGCGCCGGTCGGAAAGCGCGACGGTGAACTGCTCGCCGCCCTTGATGACATGGAAATTGGTGACGATGAGCCCGGAGGGGTCGACGATGACGCCGGACCCCAGCGACTGCTGCACCCGCTCGCGCGGCACGCCGAAGCTGAAGCGATTGCCGAAGAACTGCTGGAAGAAGGGATCGTTGAAGAAGGGCGAGCGGGCGCTCTCCTTCACCACGCGCTTCGTATAGACATTGACGACGGCGGGCGCGACGCGCTTCACCACCGGCGCATAGGAAAGCTCGACTTGCGCATGGCTGGAGGGCACCTGCTTCGCCGCTTCCGCGCGCACGGACCAGGGAAAGAAGGCAAGCACCGCGCCGAACAGCACGGCTGCGAGCGCCATTGTGAATGCGCCCGTCCAGGAAGTTCCCGACAACATTTCCACCACCATTGAGCTCGCCCCGGAGAGGACGGGCATTCGGCCTCTAAAAGCCCCAACAAACCACATGCCGCGGGTAAATTTTGCGGGGACGGACACGGCCTGACAAGGCTCAAATGCGCTCCCGCGCGTTACGATCCCGTCATGGAGTGCGGGAGGAAGCGAGAGGGCGCACAAAGAAAAAGGGCGGCACCCGCAAGGCACCGCCCTTGAATCTCTGGAGGAGACGCGAAGATCAGGCGTCTTCCGCTTCCTCTGCGGAGAAGACCGGACCGGAGTCCTGGCCCTTCGCGCTCTCGTCGCGATCGACAAACTCGATCACGGCCATCGGCGCATTGTCGCCATGACGAAAGCCGGCCTTCAGGACGCGGATGTAACCACCCTGACGTTCCTGATAGCGGGGGCCAAGCACGTCGAAGAGCTTGGCGGCCCAGACCTTGTCCGGCAACGCCGCATAGGCCTGACGGCGCGCATGCAGGTCGCCCCGCTTGCCGAGCGTAATGAGCTTCTCCACATAGGGACGAAGCTCCTTCGCCTTCGGCAGCGTCGTGACGATCTGCTCATGCTTGATGAGCGCGACCGCCATGTTGGCGAACATGGCCTTGCGGTGACTTGCGGTCCGGTTGAGCTTGCGGCCTGCATTTGCGTGGCGCATGGGCCCTTCTCCTCGTTAGCTGCGGCGTCGTCAGGACGCGGCAATAAATTACTTACTTTGGACGTCGCATTTTTCCGGTTAGCCGAACGCCGCCCAACCGGAAAATGCATTAGTACTGATCTTCGTACCGCTTCGCCAGTTCTTCGATGTTCTCCGGCGGCCAGTTCGGGACTTCCATACCGAGATGGAGGCCCATCTGAGCGAGGACTTCCTTGATCTCGTTCAGCGACTTGCGCCCGAAGTTCGGAGTGCGGAGCATTTCGCTTTCCGTCTTCTGGATCAGGTCGCCGATGTAAACGATATTGTCGTTCTTGAGGCAGTTGGCCGAACGGACGGAAAGTTCCAGTTCGTCGACCTTCTTGAGCAGCGCCGCGTTGAACTCGAGTTCCGGGCGGCTCTCCTCGACATGCTTCTGTTCAGGCTCTTCGAAGTTCACGAAGGTCTGGAGCTGGTCCTGCAGGATGCGCGCGGCATAAGCCACCGCATCTTCCGGCGTCACGGCGCCGTTCGTCTCGATCTGCAGCGCGAGCTTGTCATAGTCGAGAACCTGGCCCTCACGGGTGTTTTCGACCTTGTAGGAAACGCGCTTCACCGGGCTGTAGAGGCTGTCGATCGGGATAAGTCCGATCGGCGCATCTTCCGGGCGGTTGCGGTCGGAGGCGACATAGCCCTTGCCGAGCGCGACGGTGAATTCCATGCGGATATCGGCGCCCTCGTCGAGGGTGCAGATCACCAGCTCGGGGTTCAGCACTTCGATGTCGCTGCCAGCGGTGATGTCGCCGGCCGTCACGACGCCCGGCCCCTTCTTCGAAAGCGACATGCGCTTCGGGCCCTCGGCATGCAGACGCAGCGCGAGGTTCTTGATGTTGAGGATGATATCCGTCACATCCTCGCGGACACCCGCGATGGAGGAGAACTCATGCAGCACGCCGTCGATCTGGACGGCGGTCACGGCCGCGCCCTGGAGCGAGGACATCAGCACGCGGCGAAGCGCGTTGCCGAGTGTGAGGCCGAAGCCGCGCTCGAGCGGTTCGGCGACAACCGTCGCGAAACGCTGCGCGTCATGGCCCGAATTGATTTCGAGCTTGTTCGGTTTGATAAGCTCTTCCCAGTTCTTCTGGATCACGTCGATAACCTCGTGCCGTCGTTTGCGGAGTGCTTGCGGCACTCCGGGCGGGAGACATCCGCCACCTGATCTCTTTAACGTCCGCTCCACCATTCAATCGTGCGAGCCCGGACGTGGCCGCACCTCCTGGGAGGCGCCAGCCGGATACCGGTCGCTAGACGCGGCGCCGCTTGGGCGGACGGCAGCCATTGTGCGGGATCGGCGTCACGTCGCGAATGGTCGTGACGGTGAAACCCACCGACTGCAGCGCGCGAAGCGCCGACTCGCGGCCCGAACCCGGACCGCAAACCTCGACTTCAAGGGTGCGCATGCCGTGTTCCATGGCCTTCTTGCCCGCATCTTCCGCCGCCATCTGCGCGGCGAAGGGCGTCGACTTGCGGCTGCCCTTGAAACCCATCATGCCCGCCGACGACCACGAAATCGCATTGCCCTGCGCGTCCGTGATCGTGATCATGGTGTTGTTGAACGTGGAACTCACGTGGGCGACGCCCGACGAGATGTTCTTGCGTTCCTTGCGCTTGACGCGCGTCTTTTCCTTCGCCATCCGTATTCAACCTTCGTGTCAGGCGGGAAACGCGAAACCGCGCCCCGGCTCTCAATGTCCTAAGGGCGTTATTTCTTCTTGCCTGCGATCGCCTTCGCCGGGCCCTTGCGCGTGCGCGCATTGGTGTGGGTGCGCTGGCCGCGAACCGGCAGGCCCTTGCGGTGACGCAGACCGCGATAGCAGCCGAGATCCATCAGCCGCTTGATGTTCATCGCGACGTCGCGGCGCAGATCGCCCTCGACGAGATAGTCGCGGTCGATCGTTTCGCGGATCTGAATGACCTCGGCGTCGGTCAGTTCATTGACCCGGCGCTCGGCGGGAACGCCGACAGAACCACAGATTTCACGGGCCTTGGTGTCGCCAATGCCGTGGATATAGGTCAGTGCAATGACCACCCGCTTGTTGGTCGGGATATTGACGCCAGCGATACGAGCCACGTGTCTCTCCTAAACTTCGGGAATCGCTTACACGGCACCTGTACGAAAACCCCGGATGGGACCACCCGAAAACCGCGGAAATCCGCCAATTTTCGGCCCATAACCGGACAATTCCATGAAAGCACCGCCGCGAAGGCCGGGATTATAGAATTTACTACTTCCCAGTCAACCGGCTAAGCAAACTCCCCTTTCCTTATTAAAGCCCGAGGGCCGCCTCGATCTGGCGGGTTACCTCATCCATATCCGTCATGCCGTCCACGGCCTTGAGCTTGCCCTTGCCCTTGTAATAGGCGATCAGGGGCGCCGTCTGCTCATGATAGACCGTAAGGCGCTTCGCGAGCGCCTCCGCATTGTCATCCGCCCGGGCGCCGCCAGCCGTTTCGGCGGCGCGTCCCTCGATGCGGCTCAGAAGAATGCTGTCATCGACCGCGAGTTCTACAACGGCATCGAGTTCCGTACCCTTGCCCTTCAGCATCTCGTCCAGCGCTTCGGCCTGGGCGACGTTCCGGGGGAAGCCGTCCAGGATATAGCCCTTGGCGACATCCGGCTGCTCGATGCGGTCCGAGATGATCCCGACGACCACCTCGTTCGGAACGAGCTCGCCGCGCGCCATGATGCCTTCGGCAACCTTGCCGACCTCGGTTCCGGCTGCGACGGCGGCGCGCAACATGTCGCCCGTCGAAAGCTGGATGAAGCCGTATTTGTCCTCCAGACGCTTGGCCTGGGTGCCTTTGCCGGCGCCGGGCGGTCCGAGAAGTATCAGTTTCATCGTTTGGCCCCGCGCAGCTTCGATTTCTTGATCAGCCCTTCATACTGGTGCGCCAGCAGATGACTCTGCACCTGCGACACCGTATCCATCGTCACGCTCACCACGATGAGGAGCGAAGTACCGCCGAAATAGAAGGGCACGCTGTATTGCGAGATAAGGATCTCCGGCAGCAGGCAAACGATGGTGAGATAGAGAGCGCCGACGACCGTCAGCCGGGTCAGCACATAGTCGATATGTTCGGCGGTCCTCTGGCCCGGACGGATGCCCGGAATGAAGCCACCATACTTCTTCAGATTGTCGGCCGTGTCCTGCGGATTGAAAACAATGGCCGTGTAGAAGAAGGCGAAGAAAATGATGCCCGCGGCATAGAACGCCATGTAGAGCGGCTGGCCGTGGCCGAGCAGCGCCGTGACGGTATTGAGCCAGTCCGGCCCCTGCCCCGACGTGAAATTTGCAATCGTGATCGGCAGCAGCAGAAGCGACGAGGCGAAGATCGGCGGAATGACGCCGGCCGTGTTCAGCTTCAGCGGCAGATGCGAGCTGTCGCCGCCATAGAGCTTGTTGCCGACCTGGCGCTTGGGATATTGCACGAGGAGACGGCGCTGGGCGCGCTCCACGAACACGATCCCCATGATCACCGCAATGACCATGACGGCAAGGAAGAGAATGACGGCGGTCGAAAGAGCGCCCTGACGGCCAAGTTCGAGCGTACCGGCGAGCGCACGCGGCAGCTCGGCGACAATGCCCGAAAAAATGATCAGCGAAATACCGTTACCGACGCCGCGCGACGTGATCTGCTCGCCGAGCCACATCAGGAAAACCGTGCCGCCAACCAGCGTGATAACCGTGGTGGCGCGGAAGAAGATGCCCGGATCGAGCACGACATTGCCCGCCCCTTCGAGGCCGACAGCGATACCGTAAGCCTGCAGCGTCGCAAGAACCACCGTACCGTAGCGCGTATACTGGTTGATCTGCTTGCGGCCCTGCTCGCCTTCTTTCTTGAGCTGGGCAAGATGGGGCGACACGCTCGTCATCAGCTGAATAATGATCGAGGCCGAAATGTAGGGCATGATCGCAAGCGCGAAAATCGCCATACGGCCGACTGCGCCGCCTGCGAACATGTCGAAGACGCCGAGAATACCCGACTGCTGCTGCTGGAAGACCTGCGCAAGAGCCGTGGGATCGATACCCGGCAGCGGGATATAGGTGCCCAGGCGATAGACGAGAAGCGCACCCAGAGTGAACCAGATGCGATTCTTCAGCTCCGTTGCCTTGGAAAAGGCAGAGAAGTTGAGGTTCGCCGCAAGCTGTTCAGCCGCTGATGCCATTCATCTCACCTTGAGCGCGCAGGGGATTAAGTCCCGTGACGAAGATTACTCGGCCGCGGCCTTTGCCTTCGGCTCAACCACAGTCACGGTACCGCCGGCTTTCTCGACGGCTTCCTTCGCGCCGGCGGAGCAACCCGCGACGACGAAGTCCAGCTTCGCCTTGAGCTCGCCCTGCCCGAGAAGACGCACACCATCCTTCGCGCGGCGAATGACGCCGGCCGCGATGAGTGCCGCCGCATCGACCTTCGCGCCCTTGTCGAGCTTGCCCGCGTCGATCGCCGTCTGGACGCGGCCGATGTTCACGGTGTTGTAGTCGAGACGGAAAAGGTTCTTGAAGCCGCGCTTCGGCAGGCGCATGTGGATCGGCATCTGGCCGCCTTCATACCCCTTGATCGCGACGCCGGTACGGGACTTCTGACCCTTGACGCCACGGCCGCCGGTCTTGCCCTTGCCGGAGCCGATACCGCGTCCGACGCGGATGCGCGACTTGCGCGCGCCTTCGTTATCCCGGATTTCGTTCAGTTTCATAACTTTGCCTCGCGAGCCTGATGCTCAGTCGATAATGGGGTTCAGGCCTCGTCCACGACGCGGACGAGGTGAGCCACCTTGTTGATCATGCCGCGCACGGCGGGCGTGTCCTCCAAGGTGCGCGTACGGCGCATCTTGTTCAGGCCAAGCCCGACCAGCGTCTGCCGCTGCGACGGCTCACGCCGCAGGGGGCTGGCGATCTGCTGCACGGTCACCGTCTTGCTGCCGGACTTTTTCGCTGACATCGCTCGTTCCTCTCGCCTTACTCGAGGCCGGCCTCGGCAGCGGCGTCCGAACGGCGGCCAACGATCTCGCTGACTTTCTTGCCCCGGCGCGCCGCGACCATACGCGGGCTCTGCTCATTCTTAAGCGCGTCGAAAGTCGCGCGCACCATGTTGTAGGGGTTCGACGAACCAAGCGACTTCGCAACCACGTCCTGAACGCCGAGCGTCTCGAACACGGCGCGCATCGGGCCGCCGGCGATGACGCCGGTGCCGGGAGGCGCAGCGCGGAGTACGACGCGGCCCGCACCGTGGCGGCCGTCGACGTCGTGATGCAGCGTGCGGCCTTCGCGCAGCGGCACCCGGACCATCGAACGCTTGGCGGCTTCCGTCGCCTTGCGGATCGCTTCCGGCACTTCGCGTGCCTTGCCATGACCGAAGCCGACGCGGCCCTTCTGATCGCCTACGACCACGAGCGCGGCGAAGCCGAAGCGGCGACCGCCCTTCACGACCTTGGCAACGCGATTGATGTGAACCAGCTTGTCCACAAATTCGCTATCGCGCTCTTCCCGGTCTCTGTTGTCTTTACGTGCCACAGCCAAAATCCTTTAGAAGTTGAGACCGCCTTCGCGGGCGCCGTCGGCGAGCGCTTTGATGCGCCCATGATAGATGTAACCGCCACGATCGAAGACGACATCGGTGATGCCCGCTTCCTTCGCACGCTCGGCGAGGAGCTTGCCCACCTGTGCCGCGGCTTCCGTATTGGCGCCTGTCTTCGACTTGAGCGCCTCCTCGATCGAAGAGGCGGCCGCGACCGTGACGCCGCGTGAATCGTCGATCACCTGCGCATAGATGTGCTTGGACGACCGGAAGACCGACAGACGCGGACGGACCGCCGACGCACGGGCCAGCTTTGCGCGTGTGCGCTGGGCCCGGCGATTGGAGAGTGACTTCGTGTTGCTCATGACCTGCATCCGCTCACTTCTTCTTGCCTTCCTTGCGGAAGATATACTCGCCGGCGTATTTCACGCCCTTGCCCTTATAGGGCTCGGGACCGCGATAGCCGCGAATTTCGGCGGCGACCTGCCCGACTTTCTGCTTGTCGATGCCGCTGATCACGACTTCGGTCGGCTTCGTGCACTTGATATCGATGCCTTCCGGGATCGGATAGAGCACTTCGTGGCTGAAACCAAGGTTCAGCTGAAGGTTCTTTCCCTGGATGGCCGCACGATAACCGACGCCGTTGATTTCAAGCGTCTTCGTAAAGCCGTCCGTGACACCGTCCACGAGGTTCTTCACCAGCGTACGGCTGAGGCCCCACATCGCGCGAGCGCGCTGCGTGTCCTCACGCGGAGCAACCTTCAGTCCGGCCTCGCCCTGCTCCACCGTGACATCGTCAACCAGCGTAAGCTTGAGCTCGCCCTTCGGGCCCTTCACGGCAACATCCTGGCCGCTCAGCGTCACCGTCACCCCTTTGGGGACTTCGATGGGGTACTTACCAATTCGCGACATGGTCTCTTTTTCCTGTCGTCAGTATCTCGTTGCCGTCCCGTCTTTAGAAGACGCGACAGAGCACCTCGCCACCCACATTCTGTTCCTTCGCCGCCGCATCGGACATGATGCCCTTCGGCGTCGAGAGGATCGAAATGCCGAGGCCATTGTGAACCGTGGGCATCGTCTTGACGGACGAATAAACCCGGCGGCCCGGCGTCGACACGCGCTCGATCATCTGAATGACGGGTGCGCCTTCGTTGTACTTCAATTCGATCTCGAAATCGCTCTTTCCGCCCGGGTATTCGACGCGCGAATAGCCCCGGATGAAGCCTTCGTCGGCGAGCACGTCCAGCACCCAGCCACGCAGCTTCGAGGCAGGCGTTACCACCTTGCCTTTGCCGCGAAGCTGAGCATTGCGGATGCGCGTGAGCATATCGCCAAGAGGATCGGTCATCGTCATTCGCGTCTCTCCTACCAGCTCGACTTTACCATGCCGGGAATCTGACCCCTGGACGCGAGGTCCCGAAGGGCGATACGCGACATGCGCAGCTTGCGGTAATAAGCCTTGCTACGGCCGGTAATCTCGCAGCGATTGTGAATACGTGTCTTCGACGAATTCCGCGGCAGCTCTGCGAGCTTCAGCTGCGCCTGGAAGCGCTCTTCCATCGAGAGCGACTCGTCCTTCGTGGCAGCCTTGAGCTTGGCACGCTTCTCGGCGTACTTCGCCGTCAGCTTCCGCCGCTTCAGGTCCCGATTAATGGCGCTCTTCTTAGCCATTTTAACCTCCGTGCGTCCGCGTCGTGCGGACCGCTGAAAAAATCACTTCGTGAAGGGGAAGTTGAACCGGCGAAGCAGCTCACGCGCCTCGTCGTCCGTCTTCGCCGTCGTGCAGACGATGATGTCCATGCCCCAGACCTGGTCGACCTTGTCGTAGTCGATTTCCGGGAACACGATGTGCTCCTTGAGACCCATGGCAAAATTGCCGCGGCCGTCGAAGCTCTTCGCATTGAGCCCGCGGAAATCTCGAACGCGCGGCAGCGCGACCGTGACCAGACGGTCGAGGAACTCGTACATCCGGTCTTCGCGCAACGTGACCTTCACACCGACCGGCATGCCTTCACGCAGCTTGAACGTCGCAATCGAGGTCTTCGCCTTGGTGACAACCGGCTTCTGGCCGGAAATCGCCTGCAGATCCTCGAAAGCACTCTTGATCTTCTTGGAGTCGGCAACAGCCTCGCCAACACCCATGTTGATCACGATCTTCTCGAGCCGCGGCACCTGGAGCAGGTTCTTGTAGCCGAACTTCTCGGTGAGTTCGGGGCGTACCTGCGCGAGGTACTGCTCCTTCATCCGTGGCGTATATTGAGCTTCAGCCATCGATCATCTCTCCCGACGCCCGGGCCACGCGAACCTTGCGGCCATCGTCCAGCGTCTTGAATCCAACTCGCGTCGGCTTGCCGGTCTTCGGATCCTGGATCGCGAGATTCGACAGATGCACCTTCGCTTCGCGGGTGGAGATGCCGCCCGCCGCAGTCTGCGAAGGCTTCTCGTGCCGCTTCACCATGTTGACGCCCTGAACGAGCGCCTTGCTCTCTTTCGGGAAGACGGCAACCACGTCGCCCTTCTTGCCCTTGTCCTTACCGGCCAAAACGACGACCTTGTCGCCCTTTTTGATCTTCGCAGCCATCACAGCACCTCCGGCGCAAGCGATACGATCTTCATGTGGTTCTTCGCGCGAAGTTCGCGGGTCACCGGGCCGAAGATACGTGTACCGATCGGCTCGCCCTGATTGTTGATCAGAACCGCCGCGTTGCGGTCGAAGCGGATGACGCTGCCATCGGCGCGACGGATATCCTTCGCCGTGCGAACGACGACCGCCTTCATGACGTCGCCCTTCTTCACCTTGCCGCGCGGGATCGCTTCCTTGATGCTGACGACAATAATGTCGCCGACGGAAGCGTACTTCCGCTTGGAGCCACCGAGAACCTTGATGCACATCACACGACGCGCACCCGAGTTATCGGCTACCTCCAGGTTGGTCTCTTGCTGGATCATGACTTCATCCGCCTTGCTCGAACCGGTTCCTTAATCCGAAAGGGATCAGGCCTCGTCCGTAAAAACTTCCCACTTCTTCAGCTTCGAGATCGGTGCGCACTCACGAATCTTGACGATATCGCCAATCTTCGCGCTCCGGTTCTCGTCATGCGCGTGATACTTCTTGGACCGGCGCACAATCTTCTTGAGCAGCGGATCTTTGAAGCGGCGCTCGACGTTCACGACCACCGTCTTTTCGTTCTTGTCGCTGACCACGACACCCTGAAGGATTCTCTTCGGCATTTTAGTGTCCTCAGCCCTTGTTCGCTTCGGCGGTGCGCTGGCGCTGGATCGTCTTGACCCGCGCAATATCACGACGCACCTGGCGCATCTGGTGAACCTTCTCGAGCTGGCCGCTCGCACCCTGGAAGCGCAGGTTGAACTGCGTCTTCTTGAGCTTCAGCAGCTCGTCCTGGAGCTGATCCGGCGTCATATCTCGTACTTCGTTGGCCTTCATGGCCTTACCCTTTCATTCGTCCGCCAGAAGAAGGCGGGGTCTTGATCCTCAGGCGTGCTCGCCGGGACGCGAAACGAAACGCGTCTTGATCGGAAGCTTCGCCGCACCAAGCCGCAGCGCCTCTTCGGCGATGGCATGCGGAACGCCGTCAATCTCGAACATGATGCGGCCCGGCTTCACGCGCGCCGCCCAGTATTCCGGCGCGCCCTTGCCCTTACCCATGCGGACTTCGGTCGGCTTCGAGGAAACCGGCACATCCGGGAACACCCGGATCCACACGCGGCCCGCACGCTTCATGTGACGGGTGATCGCGCGGCGCGCCGCCTCGATCTGCCGGGCCGTGATACGGGCCGGTTCCTGCGCCTTGAGGCCGAAAGCCCCAAAGTCGAGATTCATTCCGCCCTTGGCCTTGCCATGGATACGGCCCTTGTGAGCCTTGCGGAACTTAGTGCGCTTCGGTTGCAACATTGTCGAAACTCTCTTCGCTCAATTCTCTGCCGTTCAGCCGCGATCTTCGCGACGCTGACGGCCACCGCCGCCTTCACCGCTGCCTTCCAGCGCACGGCGCTCGGAAGCCATCGGATCGTGCTCGAGGATCTCGCCCTTGTAGATCCAGACCTTCACGCCGCATGTGCCATAGGCGGTCTTCGCCGTGGCTACGCCGTAGTCGATATCGGCGCGAAGCGTGTGCAGCGGCACCCGGCCCTCGCGATACCATTCCGTGCGCGCGATTTCGGCACCGCCGAGACGGCCCGCGCAGTTGATGCGGATGCCGCCGGCCCCGAGACGCATGGCCGACTGCACTGCCCGCTTCATCGCCCGGCGGAACGCCACGCGGCGCTCCAGCTGCTGCGCAATGTTCTCGGCGACAAGCGTCGCGTCGATCTCAGGCTTGCGCACTTCGACGATGTTCAGATGCACTTCCGAAGAGGTGATCTTGCCGATGTCGCGGCGCAGTTTCTCGATATCCGCACCCTTCTTGCCGATCACCACGCCCGGACGGGCTGTGTGGATCGTCACGCGGCACTTCTTGTGCGGACGTTCGATCACGATCTTGGACACGCCGGCCTGCTTCAGCTGCTCGGAGAGCAGTTCGCGGATCTTGATGTCCTCGTGAAGGAGCTGACCGTATTCATGACGGCCCGCGAACCAGCGCGAATCCCAAGTGCGGTTGATGCCGAGCCGCAGACCGATCGGATTTACCTTGTGACCCATCAGGCTTGCTCCTCGACTTGCCGCACAACGATGGTGATCTGGCTGAAGGGCTTCTGGATGCGGCCAACGCGACCGCGAGCCCGCGCATGCCAGCGCTTCATGACCAGGTTCTTGCCCACATAGGCCTCTGCGACGACGAGGTCGTCGACATCGAGGTCGTGGTTGTTCTCTGCGTTCGCGATGGCGCTCTGAAGAACCTTCTTCACATCGTCCGCGATCCGCTTGCGCGAGAAGGTCAGGTCGGCAATCGCCGTGTCGACCTTCTTGCCGCGAATGAGCTGCGCGACGAGGTTGAGCTTCTGCGGGCTCACCCGGAGCATCCGGCCGACAGCCTGCGCCTCGTTATCGGGCAGGCGACGCTTGGTAGCAGCTTTGCCCATGATTTAGCCCTTCTTCGCTTTCTTGTCGGCGGTGTGACCGTAGTAGGTCCGCGTCGGCGAGAACTCGCCGAACTTGTGGCCCACCATGTCTTCGGTCACGAGCACCGGAACATGCTTCTTGCCATTGTGGACACCGAACGTCAGGCCCACGAACTGCGGCAGGATCGTGGAGCGACGGCTCCACGTCTTGATGACTTCCTTACGGGCCGACGAGCGCGACGCATCCGCCTTCTTCAGAAGGTAGCCGTCCACGAAGGGACCCTTTTTGAGAGAACGTGCCATATCGAGCTCCCTTAACCCTTCTTCTTCTTCTGGTGACGGCTACGGACGATGTACTTGTCGGTTGCCTTGTTGGCGCGTGTCTTCTTGCCCTTGGTCGGCTTGCCCCACGGTGTAACCGGGTGGCGGCCGCCCGAGGTGCGGCCTTCGCCGCCGCCATGCGGATGGTCGACCGGGTTCATCACGACGCCGCGAACATGCGGGCGCTTGCCGAGCCAGCGATTACGGCCGGCCTTGGCGATGGTGATGTTCGAATGGTCGGGGTTTGAGACGGCGCCGATTGTCGCCATGCAGGTACCCGGGACCATGCGCTGTTCGCCGGACGAGAGACGGAGAAGCGCGTAACCCTGATCGCGACCGACGAGCTGCACATAGGCACCCGCGGAACGTGCGATCTGACCGCCCTTGCCCGGCTTCATCTCGACATTGTGCACGATCGTACCGACCGGAATATTCGCGAGCGGCATCGCATTGCCAGGCTTCACGTCCACACGGGCGCCCGAGACAACCTTGTCGCCAGCGGCAAGACGCTGCGGCGCCAGGATGTAGGACAGCTCGCCGTCCTCATACTTGATGAGGGCGATGAACGCCGTGCGGTTCGGATCGTATTCAAGACGCTCGACCGTGGCGGACATATCCGCCTTGGAGCGCTTGAAGTCGATCATGCGATAGCTGCGCTTGTGACCGCCGCCCCGGAACCGGACCGTGATACGGCCATGATTGTTGCGGCCGCCGGACTTCGACAGTCCTTCGGTCAGGCTCTTGACCGGCTTGCCCTTGTAAAGGCCCGAGCGGTCGACGAGCACGAGGCCGCGCTGTGCGGGGCTTGTCGGTTTGTACTTTTTCAGTGCCATCGTTCCAGGCTTCTCACTTTGCAGGCTTCAGAAAGCCCCACTTGAAGTCCAGGACTTAAAGTCCAGTCGTCACGTCGATCGAATGGCCCTCTTCGAGGGTAACGATCGCCTTCTTGAAATCGCTCTGCCGCCCCGCGATACCGCGAAACCGCTTCGTCTTGCCCTTCCGGTTCAGCGTATTGACCGCCTTCACCTTCACTTCGAAGAGCTTCTCAATCGCTTCCTTGACCTGCGGCTTCGTTGCATCCGCCGCCACCTTGAAGATGACCTGGTTCGCTTCCGAAGCCATGGTCGCCTTTTCGGTAATCACGGGCGACACGATGATGTCGTAATAACGCTCGTTCATTTGAAGCGAGCCTCCAGGCTTTCAAGTGCGGCCTTGGTAAGCACAAGCTTCTCATGCCGCAGAATGTCGTACACGTTGATGCCCTGCACCGGCAGCACATCGACCTTCGGCAGATTACGCGCCGCCAGAGCGAAGTTCTGATCGAGCTCGGCGCCATCGATAACCAGCACCGAAGTAAGACCGAGCTTCGCGAAGGCTTCCTTCGCAACCTTTGTCTTCGGCTCGGCGAACTTCGCCTCGTCGAGAACGATCAGGTTGTCGCTCTTCGCCTTCGACGAGAGCGCATGCCGCAGCGCAAGCGCGCGAACCTTCTTCGGCAGATCGAACGCATGGCTGCGAACAACCGGACCGAAAGCCTTGCCGCCGCCGCGGAACTGCGGCGCCTTGCGGTCGCCATGACGGGCGCCGCCAGAGCCCTTCTGCTTCACGAACTTCTTGCCCGTGAGCGAAATTTCGGAGCGGCCCTTCGTCTTGTGCGTTCCGGCCTGACGCTTCGCGAGTTGCCAGGCGACCATCCGGTGAAGGATGTCCTGACGCGGCTCAAGCGCGAAGACTTCATCCGTCAGATCGACGGTGCCGGCCTTCTTGGCTTCAAGCGTTTGAACGTCGATCTTCATCACGCACCTTCCTTCGGAGCTTCGGCTTCTTCAGCAGGCGCCTCGGCGGGCGCGGCCTCGACCGGAGCGGCAGCAGCTTCGCCATTGCGGCGGAACGCGCCGGGCATCGGAACGCTGTCCGGCAGTGCGGTCTTCACGGCATCGCGCACAAGCACCCAGCCGCCCTTGGACCCCGGCACCGCACCCTTCACCATGATCAGGCCCTTTTCGACGTCCGTACGGACGACTTCGAGGTTCTGCGTGGTGACGCGCGAGGCGCCCATGTGACCGGCCATCTTCTTGCCTTTGAAGACCTTGCCCGGATCCTGGTTCTGACCCGTCGAGCCGTGGCTACGATGGCTGACCGAAACGCCGTGCGATGCGCGAAGACCACCAAAGTTGTGGCGCTTCATGACACCGGCAAAGCCCTTACCGATCGATGTGCCAGAGACGTCGACATGCTGGCCGGCCACGAAATGGTCCGCCGTTATCTCGACACCCACATCAAGCAGGTTATCCGCGCTGACGCGGAACTCGACGAGCTCAAGCTTCGGCTCTACCGACGCACGCGCGAACTGACCACGCTGGGCGTTCGGCACGTTCTTCGCCTTGGCGCGACCCGCGCCAAGCTGAACCGCCGTATAGCCGTTTTTCTCATCCGTGCGCTGACTGACAACCTGACAGTTGTCCAGCTTCAGCACCGTGACAGGTACGTGACGACCGTCTTCCATGAAGAGACGGGTCATACCGACCTTTTTGACAATCACTCCGGAACGCATGGGTCCCATTCCTCGTTTTGATCGACGATCAGGCTTAGAGCTTGATCTCGACATCCACACCCGCAGCGAGATCGAGCTTCATCAGCGCGTCCACCGTCTGGGGAGTGGGGTCTACGATGTCGAGCACACGCTTGTGTGTCCGAATTTCAAACTGCTCGCGGCTCTTCTTGTCGATATGCGGGCCACGCAGCACGGTGAACTTCTCAAGCCGGGTCGGAAGCGGGATCGGACCGAGCACCTGAGCACCCGTGCGCTTCGCCGTATTGACGATCTCGCGGGTCGAAACATCGAGCACGCGGTGATCGAAGCCTTTCAACCGGATGCGAATTTTCTGCCTTTGCATTTTCGTTCCTCAGCCTATCGGCCTTGCGCTTTCGCGGCTTTACAACGCCGGGGCGCGGATGCTCCGCGCCCCGAACACTTGATTACTTCAACACCTTCGAGACGACGCCGGCGCCGACGGTACGACCGCCTTCACGGATGGCGAAGCGCAGCTTCTCTTCCATCGCGATCGGCGCGATCAGCGTCACGTTCATCTTCACGTTGTCGCCCGGCATCACCATTTC
>NZ_JBDWLT010000005.1:0-154506 GCF_039973015.1 Parvibaculum sp. | reverse complement strand
GCCGGATCGAGCGCCCTTCGCCACGTAGGCGGGCAATCTCGCACCGGTCTTCCAGAGTGAACTGCTTGTATTTGTGCCCCATCGCAACACCTTAAGCCCAAGCTGGTGTTGCACTTCGTTTGTGAACTCAGGGGGTCCATGGACGGTGCGGCAGGTGGCGTCGCGCCCGCTCTCCATCTGGACAACCCTCTGGATTTTCAGGGGAGGAGGGGCAGGCCTTGAGCCTCCCCCTACTGGAAGGTCTATCCTCCCGCTCAAACAGGAGGCTTTCATGACCCGCATCACCCGCCGCTCTTTTGTCCTCTCGTCCTTTGCCGCCGCCGCGCTGGTTGTCACGGGCCTCCCGGCATATGCCGCGTCCGAGATCCTTGAGGTCTACAAGACCCCCTGGTGCGGCTGCTGCACCGCCTGGGTCGATCATATGCGCGAGGCAGGCTTCGCCGTCCGCGTCACGGAGATGGAAGACCTCACCCCTCTCAAAGCCCGCCACGGCGTCTCGGCGGAGCTTGCTTCCTGCCACACGGCCCTCATCGGCGGCTATGTCGTGGAGGGCCATGTGCCCGCCTCGGATGTCGCGCGTCTCCTGAAGGAGAGGCCGGAAGCCACAGGCCTCGCCGTGCCGGGAATGCCGGTCGGCTCGCCCGGCATGGAAATGGGCGATGAAAGGGACTCCTACGAAGTCGTCCTCTTCGGCCCGGCAGGCAGCGAAGCCTTCTCCCGCTACTGAAAGCACCCCAGATACGTCACCCCCGGGTTTGACCCCGGGGATCCAGGAGCGACGCGCTCCGGCAGCAGACCAAAAACTTATCCCCAGCCCGCTTGACAAAAGAGAACAAAAGAGAAACATTAGCTATCGGAACATTTAGTGAACAAAGGAGAGGCAAATGCGCGGGCTGATGAAAACGGTAAGCAATTCGGGCGATGGCTGGTTGCAGGACGTGGCGGCGCTTCTCTCCGTCGGTGCCTTCATCTATGTCGCGGCCACCTGGGTCACTATCGCCGAGGCCCTTGTCGGCTGACGGCGCTAGGGGGCGATTGAAAGTTCTCCACAAGTTTGATGGCCCGGAAGGGCCGCGGGGCGGCCTCTGCGGATGACTCCGCGTCCCTGCCGCCCGACAATGGGTCATGGCCGACTCGATGCCCCAGTTCATTCATCTCCGTCTCCACTCCGCCTACTCGCTGCTTGAGGGCGCGATCCGCATCAAGGATCTGCCCAAGCTCTGCAAGGCGGAGGGCATGCCGGCGCTTGCCCTGACCGACAAGGCAAACCTCTTCGGGGCGCTCGAATTTTCGGAAGTCATGGCAGGGGCGGGCGTTCAGCCCATCACCGGCTGCACCATCCCCGTCCGCCTCGATGCCCCGGAGGAGCCCTCGCGCGGCCCTGCGCGCCGTGAGCCCTCGGGGTCGCTCGTCTTTCTGGTGAAGGACGAGCAGGGTTACGAAAACCTGATGAAGCTTTCCAGCAAGGCTTTTCTGGAGCCGGAGGCGGGCGAACCGGCTCAGGTGCCGCTGGAGCGCGTGGCGGAATATGGCGCGGGCCTCATCTGCCTCACCGGCGGGCCGGACGGCATCGTCAATCGCCTCCTTGTGCAGGGCCAGAAGGATGCGGCGGAAGCGCTCCTTCTGAAGCTCAGGGACATCTTCGGCGACCGCCTCTATGTCGAGCTTCAGCGTCACGACATGGAAGATGAGCGCGCCGCCGAGGGCCCCCTCATCGAGTTCGCCTACAAGCATGGCCTGCCGCTTGTCGCGACGAACGAGCCCTTCTTTACGAAGGAAGACGAATATGAGGCGCATGACGCGCTTATCTGCATCGCGGATGGCGCCTATGTCGTGCAGGGAGACCGCCGCCGCCTCACGCCGCAGCACCGCTTCAAGTCCCAGGCCGAAATGCTCGCGCTTTTTTCCGACTTGCCGGAAGCGACGGAGAACACGATCGAGATTGCGCGCCGTTGTGCCTATCGTCCGCGCACCCGCAAGCCCATCCTGCCGAAATTCGCCGCCGGCACCTCCGAGGCGGACGAGCTTCGCCGTCAGGCCCATGAAGGTCTGACCGCGCGCCTCGCCGAACAAGAGGGCGTGGCCCCGGAGGAAGAATACCGTCAGCGCCTCGACTTCGAGCTCGACGTCATCATCAAGATGGACTTCCCGGGCTACTTCCTCATCGTTGCGGACTTCATCAAATGGGCGAAGGCGCAGGATATTCCGGTGGGGCCGGGCCGTGGCTCGGGTGCGGGCTCGGTCGTTGCGTGGTCGCTCACCATCACCGACCTCGATCCGCTCCGCTTCGGCCTTCTGTTCGAGCGCTTCCTGAACCCCGAGCGCGTGTCGATGCCTGACTTCGATATCGACTTCTGTCAGGACCGCCGCGATGAGGTGATCCGCTATGTGCAGAACCGCTATGGCTATGAGCAGGTCGCGCAGATCATCACCTTCGGCAAGTTGCAGGCGCGCGCCGTGCTGCGCGATGTCGGCCGCGTGCTCCAGATGCCTTACGGACAGGTCGACCGTCTCTGCAAGATGGTGCCGAACAATCCGGCCAGTCCCGTCACCCTGCGTCAGGCCATCGACGGCGAGCCGCGCCTGCAGGAAGAGCAGCGCAACGACGAGACGGTAGCGAAACTTCTCGAAATCGGCGGCCGCCTTGAAGGGCTCTACCGCCATGCCTCGACCCATGCCGCGGGCGTCGTCATCGGCGACCGTCCGCTGGACGAGCTGGTGCCGCTCTATCGCGATCCGCGCTCCGACATGCCCGTCACCCAGTTCAACATGAAATGGGTCGAGCCTGCGGGGCTCGTGAAGTTCGACTTTCTGGGCCTGAAGACGCTCACGGTTCTCGACCGCGCGGTCAAGCTCATCGCCCGGCGCGATGTAAAGATCGACCTGCTGCATCTGCCGCTTCAGGACGAGAAGACCTTCGAGATGCTGGGGCGCGGTGAAACCGTCGGCGTCTTCCAGCTTGAAAGTTCGGGCATGCGCGATGTGCTGCGCAAGCTGGAGGCGGACCGCTTCGAGGACATTATCGCTCTCGTCGCCCTCTACCGTCCGGGCCCGATGGACAACATCCCTTCCTATGTCCGCCGCAAGCACGGGCAGGAGGCGCCCGATTATCTGCACCCGCTGCTCGAACCCGTCCTGAAGGAGACGCACGGCGTCATCATCTATCAGGAGCAGGTGATGCAGATCGCGCAGATCCTCTCGGGATATTCGCTCGGCGAAGCCGACCTTCTGCGCCGTGCGATGGGCAAGAAGATCAAGGCCGAAATGGAAGCGCAGAAAGAGCGTTTCGTCACCGGCGCGGTTGCCAAGGGTATCGACAAGACCCATGCCGCCAACATCTTCGAGCTGGTCGACAAGTTCGCGGGCTATGGTTTCAACAAGTCGCACGCCGCCGCCTATGCGCTCGTCGCCTATCAGACGGCATGGCTGAAGGCCAACCACCCGGTCGAGTTCCTGGCCGCCTCCATGAGCCTCGACCTCGGCAATACCGACAAGCTCGGCATCTTCAAGCAGGAAGCCGAGCGCCTCGGCATCAAGGTGTCGCCGCCTTGCGTCAATCGCTCCGAGGCGCTTTTCGGCGTCGACAATGGCGAGATCCTCTATGCGCTCTCCGCCATCAAGAATGTCGGCCGTCAGGCGATGGAGCATCTGGTTGAGGAACGCCGTGCAAATGGCCCGTTCCGCGACCTTTTTGACTTTGCGAGCCGTATCAGTCCGCGCCTTGTCAACAAGCGCACCTTTGAAAATCTGGCGCGGGCAGGGGCCTTCGATGCGCTGAACCCGAACCGGGCGCAGGTGCTTGCCTCCGCCGATCTTCTGCTCGGTACCGCCAATGCCGCCGCGCAGGAGCGCGAGAGCCAGCAGGACAGCCTCTTCGGCGGTGACAGCGGCGTCGTGGCCGCGCAGCCCGCGCTTCCCAATGTCGATGCCTGGTATCCGATGCAGCGTCTGACGGAAGAGTTCAACGCCGTCGGCTTCTATCTTTCGGGTCATCCGCTGGATGACTACCGTACGGACCTCCAGCGCGCGGGCGTCGTCACCTATGCCGAGCTGCTCGCGCGCGGCAACAAGGCGGAGCTGATCGCGGGCACCGTCACCGCGCGTCAGGAGCGCAAATCGAAGAAGGGCAATCCCTTCGCCTTCCTCGGCCTTTCCGATCCGACGGGCCAGTTCGAACTCGTGGTCTTTTCCGAGATACTGAACAGCGCCCGTCAGCTCATGGAGCCGGGCAATGCCGTGGTTCTTGGCGTCGAGATCGAGCGTACCGGCGACGAGGTGAAGCTCCGTGCCCAGTCTGTCCGCAGCGTCGACGATGTGGTCAAGAATACCGGCGCGGGCCTCAAGGTCTTCCTGGAGGAGACGAACAGTCTCGAAGCGGTGAAATCTCGTCTCTCGGAGAAGGGCAAGGGACTCGTCTCGCTTGTCCTCATGTGCGACGGGGGCAGGGAGGTCGAGCTCCTTCTCAAGGACCGCTACAAGGTCACGCCGCAGATCCGCGGCGCCATCAAATCGGTTCCCGGCGTGGTCGAGGTTCGCGATATTTGACGGTTTGATGACGTTATGATGACAGTCGGCCCGGTTTGTCCCCGGTTCGGCATCTAACAGCCTGTTTTGCTTGCGTTATTGCGGTTTTGAGCCTATAGAGACGCCATTCCACACGCGGGGTTCGGCTCTCCCATCTTCCTTTCTGTAGGAAAAACATAGGGTTAGTCGGTCCGGTGCGACATCTGTCGTTCACTCCCCGCGGAGGTTCAACCGGAAAAAGGAGCAAAGTGCGATGGCACTTCCCGAATTCTCTATGCGTCAGCTGCTGGAAGCAGGCGTCCACTTCGGTCACCAGACTCACCGCTGGAATCCGAAGATGGAATCGTTCCTCTTTGGCGACCGAAACAATATTCATATCATAGACTTGGCGCAGACTGTTCCGCTTCTGCATCAAGCTCTCGTCACCGTCCGCGACGCCGTCGCCGGTGGTGGCCGTGTGCTTTTCGTTGGCACCAAGCGCCAGGCTTCCGAGCCCGTCGCGGCAGCCGCCCGCCAGTGCGCGCAGTACTACATCAACCACCGCTGGCTCGGTGGCATGCTGACCAACTGGAAGACGATTTCGAACTCGATCCGTCGCCTCCGTCAGCTCGATGAAATGCTCGCCGGTGAAGCTAAGGGCTTGACCAAGAAGGAAATTCTGAACCTGACCCGCGAGCGCGACAAGCTTGAGCGCGCCATCGGCGGTATCAAGGACATGGGTGGCCTTCCCGATCTCATCTTCGTGATCGACACCAACAAGGAAGAGATCGCGATCCAGGAAGCCCGCAAGCTCGGCATTCCCGTCGTCGCCATTCTCGACTCCAACTCGAACCCGGATGGCATCGCCTATCCGATTCCGGGTAACGACGATGCGGCCCGCGCCATAAGCCTTTATTGCGACTTGGTTTCTCGCGCTGTGATCGATGGCATTTCGCAGAGCCAGATCGGCTCCGGCGTCGATGTCGGCGCTGCAGCCGAGCCCGTCGCGGAAGAAGTTCCGGCGGCGGCGGAAGCCCAGTAATACGCCTTTTCGGATTGGGCCCGGCTCCGGCCGGGCCCTTACAGGCCTTCAAGTCCCTGGCATCGCGTGCCGGGGCGACAGACAATCGAGGACACAATGGCTGACATCACCGCGAGCATGGTGAAGGAACTGCGCGACAAGACCGGCGCAGGCATGATGGACTGCAAGTCCGCGCTCAATGAATCCGGCGGCGACATGGAAGCGGCGATCGACTGGCTGCGCACCAAGGGTCTCGCCAAAGCCGCCAAGAAGGCGGGTCGCGTAGCGGCTGAAGGCCTTATCGGCGTGATTGCGAACGGCACTGCCGGCGCGGTGGTGGAAGTGAACTCCGAAACCGACTTCGTCGCCCGCAATGAACAGTTCCAGAAGATGGTGAGCGACATCGCGGCCATCGCCCTGGCGAATGACGGCGATTTCGACAAGCTCGTGGCTGCCGAGTTTCCGGGCACCTCGAAGTCCGTGCAGGACCATGTGACGGAAATGGTCGGCACCATCGGCGAGAACATGAACGTCCGCCGTGCTGGCTATATCTCGGTTTCAGAAGGCGTCGTTTCCGCCTATGTGCACAACCAGGTCGTGCCGGGCCTCGGCAAGATCGGCGTGCTTGTCGGCCTCGAGTCGAGCGGCGACAAGACGAAGCTTGCCGAGCTGGGCCGTCAGATCGCCATGCATATTGCCGCGACCAACCCCCTTGCCACCCGCAAGGAGGAGATGGACCAGTCCGTGGTCGATCGCGAGCGCAATGTCCTCATCGCCGAGGCGAAGGAATCCGGGCGCCCGGACAACATCATCGAGAAGATGGTCGAAGGCCGTATCCGCAAGTTTTATGAGGAGGTCGTCCTCCTGTCGCAGGCTTTCGTGGTTGACCCCGACAATACCGTCGAGAAGGCCGTGAAGGCTGCGGAACCCGATATTGGCGCCCCGGTCACCGTGGTCGGCTTCGTCCGCTTCGCGCTGGGCGAAGGCATCGAGAAAGAAGAGTCCGACTTCGCAGCTGAAGTGGCGGCTGCGCGCGGTTAACGCGGTCTCCTCTGTTGAATTGACGCCCCCTTCGCCAGATGGTGTCGGGGGCGTTATTGTCTCTATTACATGCCGGGATTCGCCCCGGCTCGATTACCATGACTGGCTGTTGCCACGGAACGAATGCCATGCCGAAAAAACCGCTCTATGCCCGCGTTCTTTTGAAGGTCTCGGGTGAAGCTCTGATGGGGTCCGGCCAGTACGGGATCGACATCGATACCGTCGACCGCATTGCGCGTGACATAAAGCAGGCCATGGATGCCGGCGCGCAGGTTTGCCTGGTGATAGGCGGCGGGAATATCTTTCGTGGTCTCTCCGGTGCGGCAAAGGGGATGGAGCGGGCCAGCGCCGACTATATGGGCATGCTGGCAACCGTGATGAATGCGCTTGCCATGCAGACAGCGCTTGAGGCGATCGGGGTGCCGACCCGCGTACAGTCAGCGATCCCGATGATGACGGTTTGCGAGCCTTATATTCGCCGCCGCGCGGTCCGCCATATGGAAAAGGGGCGCGTGGTGATTTTCGCGGCGGGCACAGGCAACCCCTTCTTCACGACGGACACCGCCGCAGCGCTTCGCGCCGTTGAAATGAGCTGCGATGCCCTGCTCAAGGGAACGCAGGTGGACGGCGTCTATTCCGCTGATCCGCATAAGGTCGCGGATGCCGAGCGTTATGAAAAGCTCACTTACATGGATGTGTTGTCACGCGACCTTAAGGTGATGGATGCATCGGCTATCGCGCTCGCTCGCGAGAATGGCATTCCGATCATCGTTTATTCGATCGACGAACCCGGTGGCTTCGCCGATGTTCTGACCGGCGCCGGACGCTGCACGGTCATATCGGACGTCGCCTGAGGCGATAAGGAAAAGAAGGACAGGAAATGGCAGACGACAGTTTCGACATCGACGATACCGAACGCCGGATGCGTGGGGCGCTGCAATCGCTGAAACAGGAATTCGGAGGCCTGCGCACGGGGCGTGCTTCGGCAAGCCTGCTCGATCCTATCGTCGTGGAAGCCTATGGTCAGACCATGCCGCTCAACCAGGTCGGCACCGTCGGTGTACCCGAACCGCGCATGCTGACGGTCCAAGTCTGGGATAAGGGCATGGTTTCCGCCGTTGAGAAAGCCATTCGGAACTCTGGCCTCGGTCTCAACCCGAATGTTGATGGTACGCTGCTGCGCTTGCCGATCCCGGAGCTCAATCAGGAGCGCCGCACGGAGCTGACAAAGATTGCGTCGAAATATACTGAACAGGCCAGGATCGCTGTGCGCAACGTTCGCCGCGACGCCATGGATGAACTGAAGCGCCTCGAAAAAGACTCACACATGAGTCAAGACGATCACAAGGCATGGGCCGAGAAGGTGCAAAAGTTGACTGACAAGGTCATCGGTGAGATCGATGCAGCGCTAGCCCATAAGGAAGCGGAAATCATGCAGGTGTAAGCTGGCGGATCGCTACTCCGGCTCACTGCATTTCAGGAAAGTTACGAAAGACGATGACCCTCTCTTCCGGCCAGACAATGAGCGATGCTGTGCCGGGACACCCCCCACGGCATGTCGCCATTATCATGGACGGCAACGGACGCTGGGCGGCAAGGCGGCATCTGCCGCGAGCAGCAGGCCATCGTCAGGGCGTCGAAGCGGTGCGGGTCATCGTTCGGGCGGCGGGCGAGCTCGGTATCGAGTATTTGACGCTCTATGGCTTCAGTTCGGAAAACTGGAAGCGGCCTGCCGAAGAGGTCAACGACCTCATGGGGTTGCTCCGCCTCTATATCCGGCGAGATCTGGCGGAGCTCCATCAAAACGGGGTGCGTATTCGCATTATCGGGGATCGGGCGCATCTTGAGGCCGATATCATAGCGCTCATCGAAGAAGCTGAAACGCTCACCCGGAACAACACGAAACTTCAGCTTGTCATCGCATTCAACTATGGCGGGCATAATGAGATCACCTCGGCCGTTCGAAAGATCGCAAATGAGGTGAAGGAGGGGCGGATAGATCCCGACGAAATCAGCCCCCAGACCATAGCCCGCTTTTTGGACACTGCCGGTGTACCCGACCCGGATCTCATCATCAGGACGAGCGGTGAAAAGCGATTGTCCAATTTCCTGATCTGGCAAAGCGCCTATTCCGAACTGGTCTTTTCCGAAGCGCTCTGGCCCGATTTCACGCCGGAGCGCCTGCGCGAAGCGGTCGCCGAATATGATCGGCGCGAACGCCGCTTCGGCGGCCGATCCGAAGCCGGAGAGTGAGGAGATATGGCGGAGTTGCGAGATGCCGATACGAGTGCAAGCTCTGGGCCGAGGGCGGGGGATCTTGGTGCACGTGTTGTCTCCGCGCTTGTGCTCGCGCCGGTAGCCCTTGCCGCCGTTTGGTTTGGTGGCTGGGTTTTTGCGCTGTTGCTGGCTATCGCAGCGGTCCTGATGTCAGTGGAATCGGCGCGACTGCTATTCGGCACGGACAGTCCCCTTGCCGCTGCCCCGCTCGCGGCAATGGCTCTTCTCGCCATCGTTCTTGCTACCATGGGGTTACCTGCCGCTGCAGTCGCATTGGCCGCGGCAGGCATGGCTTTTTCGCTGGCAGCCCGAAGCTGGAAGGCGGAGCCTTTGTGGCCCGCGTTCATTGCCTATCCTTACGTGATTTTACCCCTCGTTGCATTGATCTGGCTACGCGGTGATGAGGCTTATGGCCTCGCTGCCATTTTATGGCTGCTGACTATGGTTTGGGCCGTGGACATCTTTGCCTATTTCGCTGGCCGTTTCATCGGAGGACCAAAGCTGGCGCCTCGTATATCGCCGAAAAAGACATGGGCGGGGCTCATCGGCGGTATGGTCGGCGCAGTCATTGTGTCTGTGGGGTTTTCACTCTGGCTGGGTACAGGGACGCCTATACTTCTCGCAATTGTGGCTTTGGGGCTGACAATCATCGAACAGGCGGGGGATTTCGCTGAATCGGCCATGAAGCGGAGGGCTGGTGTGAAGGATTCCGGGGCGCTGATCCCGGGGCATGGCGGTATATTGGATCGCGTCGACGGGTTAATCGCGGTGGTGCTTGGGGCTGCGCTGCTCAGCCTGGTCCACAACGCTGCTCATCCAGCGGCTGGAGTGCTGATTTGGCCCTGACCCTGGAAGTGCGGAAAGACGAGACCGGCATTGCCGTTCCTTCGGATGGCGTGAGAACGGTGACGGTACTCGGCTCCACCGGGTCGATTGGCTGTTCGACGCTAGACCTCATTGCGCGCGACCGTCATCGCTTCGATCTTGTTGCCCTGACCGCCCATCGTAATGTCCAGAGCCTGATCGAACAGGCAATGCGGCTCAGGCCCCGTGTAGCCGTTATCGCCGACGAGAACCACTATGCGGCTTTGAAGGCTGGGCTGGCGGGCAGTGGTATAGAAGTGGCAGCAGGCGCGGAGGCCGTGATCGATGCAGCCCGGCGTCCGGCGGACTGGGTAATGGCCGGTATCGTTGGCGCCGCCGGCTTGGCGCCAACCTTGGCCGCGGTGCGACGCGGCGCATGCGTGGCGCTTGCCAACAAGGAGTGTCTCGTCTCTGCCGGTCCGCTATTTCTTGCTGAGGTCGAAAAGGCCGGGGCGACACTGCTTCCAGTAGACTCCGAGCACAATGCCATTTTTCAGGTTCTGGAACAGAACCGTCTGGGCGCCGTCGACAAGATCATTCTGACCGCTTCCGGTGGGCCGTTCCGCACATGGACCCTGGAGGAAATGGCGAGCGCGACACCAGCACAGGCGGTGGCTCATCCCCGTTGGGAGATGGGAGCAAAAATATCCGTCGATTCCGCTACATTGATGAACAAGGGTCTCGAACTCATAGAGGCTCATTATCTGTTTCCTGTTGGCGAACCGCGGCTAGACGTCATTATTCATCCGGAATCGATCATCCACAGCATGGTCGCCTATGTAGACGGCTCGGTTCTCGCTCAGCTTGGCTCTCCCGACATGCGTACCCCGATTTCTTATGCGTTGGCATGGCCGGAAAGAATGAAGACGCCAGCCGAACGCCTGGACCTCGCGCAAATTGCGCAGTTAACCTTCCAAAGTCCTGATATAGAAAGATTTCCGGCTCTCGGCCTCGCTCGTGAAGCTCTTTGTGCGGGAGCCGCCGCACCGACGGTGCTGAATGCTGCCAACGAAGTGGCTGTTGCCGCCTTTCTTGCCGGAAAGATAGGTTTTCTGGACGTCGCGGCGGCTTCGCAAGCGGTGCTGGAAAACGCGGAAGGGGCTAACCACCTCCCGGCAGACCTCGAGGAGGTCTATGAAATCGACCGAATTGCGCGGATTCGCGCAGAGGAATGGGTGCAAAATCGCTCTCGGTGACGTAGGCTGTGGCCCGTCTGCGCTCGGGCAGCCGGGGTCCCGCCGGAGCGCTTTGGCAATGGGGGAAGGGTATCGAAGCCTAGGCAGCGGCGATGCCTCTTTATGTGTGGGATAACAGCTTGAACGCGATGGATTTGCTTACGGGTATCGGTGGCTTCGGAGAATCGCTCTGGGGTTACCTCATTCCCTTTCTGTTTGTGTTGACGGTCGTGGTCTTCTTTCACGAGCTCGGTCACTTCACGGTGGCGCGATGGTGCGGTGTGAAGGTCGATGTCTTCTCGATCGGCTTCGGACGGGAAATTTTCGGCTGGAACGACAAGCACGGCACGCGCTGGAAACTGAGTTGGATACCTCTTGGCGGGTACGTGAAATTCGCGGGCGACGAGAACGCAGCCAGCGTCCCGGACAGGCAGCGCCTCGCTGACATCCCCCAAGATGAGCGGACCGGTCTTTTTCACTTTAAACCACTGCCGCAGCGGGCTGCCGTTGTGGCGGCAGGGCCGGTGGCGAACTTCATCCTTGCAATCGTCATCTTTGCTGGAATTTTCACTTTCGTTGGCCGGACCATCGCGACTCCCGTGGCCGATGAGGTCAATCCGGGAAGCGCAGCGGCCGAAGCGGGTTTCGTATCGGGCGACCGTATTGCCGCAATTGACGGGTCCCCGATATCGAGCTTCGAAGAAATGCAGCGCGTCGTTTCTACGAGCGGCGGAGAAGAGCTTGCCTTTGAAGTGGTGCGCGGTGACCAGCGTGTTACGCTTCGTGCGACACCTCAGGTGCAAGAGATAACCGACCGCTTTGGCAATGTTCACCGCATCCCGATGCTCGGCATTGTACGGAAGATCGACAGCGAGAATGTCGAAATCGTGCGCAGCAATCCGGTAGCTGCGGTGTGGCTGGGAACCAAGGAAACCTGGTTTGTCACCGAACGCACCCTGAGTTACATCGGCGGCATTTTCACTGGCACTGAAGACGCCGACCAGCTTGGCGGCCCGCTCCGTATTGCGCAGGTCTCCGGTCAGGTGGCGACCATCGGTTTCACTGCCCTTGTCGGTATGGTCGCGATGCTTTCAGTCAGTATCGGCCTTTTGAACCTCTTCCCTGTGCCGATGCTTGATGGAGGCCATTTGCTGTATTATGCGGTGGAGGCCGTCCGCGGAAAGCCCATGGGCGAGCAGGCGCAGGAGTACGGTTTCAGAATTGGTCTGGCGCTGGTCATGATGTTGATGGTTTTCGCCACCTGGAACGACTTGGTTCACCTTCAGGTCTTTTCGTTCCTGAGTGGTTTGTTCAGTTAATCGTCGGCTGCGGAGAGTTTCGCATCGGCATGGAATAGTTCGCGCGTTTGAATAATGGCGTCGCGCGACGTGAGAGATTAGGGGACGGAATGGGGCAGCAAGCCGCTTGGATGACCGTTGTGGCGCGTGTCTGTGATTTCTCACGGGCGCTCACTCTCGCTTGGGCTCTTGTCGTGGCATCCTTCGCGGGGGCTGGTTATGCATCGCAAGCTGTGGCACAGGATCAGCTTGTCGTGACGGAAGTTGCCGTGAAGGGCAATCAGCGCATCGAAGCCGGAACGGTCCGCTCTTATACGCTGATCAAGCCAGGGAGTTTCTATAGCCCCGAACTCGCCGACCAGTCGCTGAAACAGCTTTTCGGCACAGGTCTTTTTGCCGACATAACTATGCGCCTCGAAGGGACGAAGCTTGTCGTTTCGGTGGTTGAAAATCCGATCATTAATCGTGTGGCTTTCGAAGGAAACAGCGCGATCAAGGAGGAGGATTTGCAGAACGAGGTGCAACTGCAGCCTCGGGTAATCTATACGCGTGCGAAGGTTCAGTCCGACGTCAGCAGAATGGTCGAGCTTTATCGCCGGGGTGGCCGCTTTTCCGCGACGATCGAACCGAAAGTGATTCAGCTGCCGCAGAATCGCGTGGATCTTGTTTACGAGATTAGCGAAGGACCAAAGACGAAGATCGCGTCGATCAATTTTATCGGGAATAAGGAATTCAGCGACAGCGCACTGCGCGAGGTCATTTCCACGGGAGAGTCCGCGTGGTGGAAATTCCTTTCCTCTTCCGACAGTTACGATCCCGATCGGCTGACTTATGACCGTGAACTTCTGCGCCGCTATTATCTGCAGCGGGGTTACGCGGACTTCCGCGTTGTATCTGCTGTTGCCGATCTCAGTCGCGATGACTCAGCGTTTCACATCACCTTTACGGTTGATGAAGGGGATATCTACCAGTTCGGAGATATCAGGGTTGTCACCGAGCTCGACAAGCTCAATCAGGAAGAACTTGAAGCGTTGCTGTTGCCCGAAAAAGGCGACACTTACAATGCGGGGTTGATCGACGAGACGATCGATGAACTGACCTACGCTGCAGGCACGCAAGGCTACGCGTTTGCTGAAGTGCGTCCGCGTATCAAGCGCCGCAAGGATGAGCGCGTGATCGATCTCACCTTCCAGATTACGGAAGGGCCGCGGGTATATGTCGAGCGGATCAACATTACCGGCAATTCGCGGACGCTGGATAAGGTTATTCGCCGGCAGATGCGGATGTCAGAAGGCGACGCATTCAACAAGGTGTTGCTCGACAAATCCGAGAAGAACATTCGCGCGCTCCAGTATTTCACCAAGGTTGACGTCACGCAGAGCCCCGGCTCGGCACCCGACAAGACAGTCATTGGGGTCGATGTTCAGGAGCAGTCAACCGGCTCTCTCTCGCTCAGCGCCGGCTTCTCGACGCTCGACAATGCCGTGGCCGGTATTCAGCTGTCTGAACGCAATTTCCTCGGACGCGGCTTGCAGCTCAGTACCGCACTTTCGATTTCGAAGCGGCGGCAGTTGATCGAATTTCACTATACCGATCCATACTTCCTGGATCGTGATCTTGTGGGCGGTATCGATCTCTTTGGCAGTGAAACGGATTATCAGGACGAGTCTTCTTTCAACTCCCGGTCGCAGGGTTTCGGTTTGCGTTTTGGCTTCCCGCTCTCCGAGAAAAGTCGGCTGCTGACTCGTTATCAGTTCAGGTTTGATGAGATTTTTGACGTCCACCCGTTCGCCTCAAACGTGGTCAAAGCCGCCGAAGGCCAAGAATATCGTTCAATCATTGGTTACGATTATTACTATGACAATCGGAATGATCCAGTCGATCCGACGGGCGGCTGGGACGTACTGGTCACGCAGAATTTTGCTGGTTTGGGTGGCACGGTAAGCTACATCTCGAACGAGTTGCTTGCTCACTACTACTATCCTCTGTCAGATGATTTTCTGACCAGTTGGCGTTTCGATGGTGGGTATGTTCATGGAATTGGAGATGACGTCCCGCTGAACGACCACTTTTTCAAGGGCGGCAACACAATCCGTGGTTTCGCGAGAGGTGGCGTCGGCCCACGCGACCTTTCATCCGTCAACGAGGATGCCGTTGGTGCTTTGGCCTATGTCTTTGGTACGGCCGAACTTTCATTCCCGAATGGATTGCCGGAAGCTCTCGGCATCAAGACTTCGGTCTTTGCCGACGGTGGCTATATCGGTTTGTCGGACTACGACGACACCATATACACAGGTGTCGTCGACGGCTTTGCACCGCGAGCATCCGTTGGGTTGAGCCTCTACTGGCAATCGCCTTTCGGGCCGATCCGGCTCGACTTTGCCCAGGTTCTGCTGGATGAGCCTTATGACGAACAAGAGGCTTTCCGGTTTAGCGCGGGTACATCGTTCTAGTCGCCGTTCGGGGGATGGCGGTTCAAACAAAAGATCAGAGGGACGTTCGGAAATGAAGTTTATGTTGATTGTCAGGCACGTTGCCGTAGTGTTGGGGCTTACGTTAGGTGCTTATCTGCCGCTGATGGCAGCGCCCGCCATGGCCGTTGGTCCTGCGGTTGTGCTCATAGTCGACACGGAAGCTGTCTTTGCTCAGTCGAAAGTTGGACAGAACATTCGTGTTCAGTTTGAGGAACAGGCCAAGAAGCTTCGTGCCGAAGGCAAGAAGACGGATGATGCCCTTCAGGCCGATGCGAAGAAACTCACCGAAGAGCGCGCCTTGCTTTCTCAAGACGACCTGAAGAGAAAGGTGCAGGATCTGCAGAAGCGTGAGGCTGAATTCCAGCAGTCGATGCAGCAGAAGAGCCAAGCGCTTCAGTTTGGCCTGCAGCGGGCGAATGCGAAAGTAGAAGCCGCTCTGCGGCCGATTTTTGCCGAAGTGCTCAAGGAAAAGGGTGGCACCATCCTTTTCGACCAGTCTGTAGTGCTTGCGGGCGGTGCGGATCTCGATATCTCGGCGGAAGTTCTTAAGCGGTTGAATGAGCGAATGACCACTATTGAGGTCAAGCCGGTGACACCTGCTGAATTGCAAGCGGAGCAGAAGGCCGCCCAGTAATCGCCCCGGAAGGCGAGTGTGCATACCGCCACCGAGATACAACGGTCATGACGGACGAACGCTTTTTTGTGGCAAGAGAAGCCATGTCGCTCGGTGAGATTGCTCGGCGTATAGGAGCTATCCTTGCCGAGGGCGTGGACGGAGAACGTACCCTCGACGGGGTCGCTCCGCTCGACGCAGCCGGACCTCGCGATCTCAGCTTTCTGGATAATCCGAAATATGCGAACGCCTTTGAAACAACGCAGGCGGGCGCGTGTATTGTCCACCCGCGGTTTGCCGAGAGGGCGCCTCCGGGGGTGGCTCTTTTGCTATCTGAGCAGCCCTACCGCGCCTATGCGGTTGCCGCGCAGCTTTTCTATCCAGAAGAAGCGACCGGCAGCGATACTTACGGCGAAAAAGGGAGTGTACATCCCGGCGCCACGGTGCATCCGACAGCCAGGCTCGGGGACGGAGTTACGGTCGAGCCAGGCGCGGTGATTGGTGCGGGGGTTGAGGTCGGCCAAGCGACGGTTATTGGTGCGAATGCCTCCGTCTCGAAAGGGTGCACGATTGGCAAGAACTGCTTTATCGGCCCCAACACGACGATAAGCCATGCGCATGTCGGTGACCGTGTAATACTCCATCCCGGTGTTCGGGTCGGACAGGATGGGTTCGGTTTTGCGATGGGCTTGCCGCGACATGAAAAGGTGCCGCAACTCGGGCGTGTCATCATCCAGGACGATGTCGAGATTGGCGCAAACTCAACCATTGATCGCGGGGCGGGGCCCGATACGGTGATCGGGGAGGGCACCAAGATTGATAATCTGGTTCAGATCGGCCACAACGTCGAGATTGGCCGGGGGTGCATTGTGGTTTCTCTGACCGGCATTTCGGGGAGCGCTAAACTTGGTGATTTCGTCGTGTTGGCGGCTCAGGTAGGGGTGGCTGGTCACCTGACGATTAATTCCGGTGCACAGATCGCCGCAAGAGGCGCGGTGCTGCATGATGTTCCTGCTGGACAGCAGTATGGTGGTGTTCCGGCCAGGCCCGTCGCGGAATGGCGTCGCGAGGTGGTTGAAGTGCGCAAACTGGGGCGCCGAAAAAAGCAGACGGGGAGCCCTGACGAATGAATGGTGGGTCAAGCAGTCTTGGAAGGAAGATGGAATGAGCGAGGCTGAGGTATCGGAAGCACTCGGCACGGCCGATATTGGCAGGGTTCTGGAGCTCCTTCCCCATCGTTATCCCATGCTGATGATAGATCGGATCATCGACATGAAGGGCGATGAGTCCGCAACCGGCATCAAGAATGTGACCAACAACGAACCTTTTTTCCAAGGCCATTTTCCGGGCCATCCGGTCATGCCTGGCGTCCTCATTGTAGAGGCAATGGCGCAGACAGCCGGAGCGCTTGTTATCAATCATCTGGGTACGTCGGGAAGCAATCAGCTCGTCTACTTCATGACGGTAGACCGCGCGCGATTCCGTAAGCCGGTAGTTCCGGGCGATGTGCTTCATGTGCACGTCACCAAGCTTCAGAGCAGGGGCACTGTCTGGAAATATCACGGCGAGGGGCGGGTCGATGGAAAGGTTGTCGCGGAATGCGATCTCGGCGCAATGATCGCAGGCGCTTCCGAAAAATGACAGGGGTTCATCCGACAGCGATTGTCGATCCAAAGGCGCAATTGGCTCCCGGCGTAAAAGTCGGTCCCTTTTGCGTCGTGGGACCCCATGTCGTCATTCATGAAGATGTGGTTCTGCATTCACATGTCGTTGTGGAGGGGCGGACCAGCATTGGTGCGCGAACACAAATTTACCCGTTCGCTTCAATTGGGCATCAGCCTCAAGACCTGAAGTACAAGGGTGAGCCGAGCACGCTGGAGATTGGCACGGATAATCTCGTCCGCGAGCACGTGACAATGAATCCCGGCACCGAAGGTGGCGGTATGGTGACGCGTGTGGGCAATCATTGCGCGTTCCTTGCGGCGTCACATGTCGGTCATGACTCGATCATTGGCGACCATGTCGTATTTTCCAACAATGTCATGTTGGCGGGACACTGCAAGATCGATGATTATGTGATCTTTGGCGGGGGCGCTGCATTGCATCAGTTTGGCCGTGTTGGCAAACACGCATTCGTCGGCGGCATGAGCGCCGTTGAGAATGATGTCATCCCTTATGGATTGGTTGTCGGCAACCGTGCGTATCTTATGGGGCTGAATCTGGTGGGATTGAAGCGCCGGGGCTTTTCGCGCGAACAGATGCTGTCTATGCGTGAGGCTTACAACCTTATGTTCTCGAGTGAAGGTACGTTGCGCGAACGTGTTGCATTGGCCGCAGAAAAATTCGCTGACAAGTCGGAAGTCATGGAAATCGTCGACTTCATTCGTGCAGAAGCAGACCGGGCGATCTGCATGCCGCGGCCCGATCGTGCGGCTTGACCTCAGGTTGATGGGCAAAGCCGCAAATTTCCGTAAACTTGGCATAGCCGCAGGCAGCGGCCCGTTGCCCGTCGCGATTGCGAAGGCGGCAACAGATGAAGGCCGCGAAGTCTTTATCGTGGGAATTGAAGGCGCGGCCAGCGCGGATATCGAAGCCTTCCCTCATGCTTGGGTACGCATAGGTGCGTTAGGCGAGTTTCTTCGTCTGCTAAAACGTGAGGGTTGCGAAGACATTGTTCTGATAGGTGGCATCAAACGCCCGGACCTGAGCAAGCTCGGACTTGATATGACGGCCATGAAGATCCTGCCAAGACTGGCGGGCTGGATGAAGGAAGGCGATGATGGGCTCCTGCGCGGACTCTCGCAGTTCCTTGAAAAGGACCATGGCTTCAGACTCGTCGGTGCACATGAGATTGCGGCAAGCTTACTCGCCCCCGAAGGTATACTCACATCGGTTTCACCTTCACCGCAGGATGAAAATGATATTGATATCGCTGCACGCGCTGCACTGGCAATCGGCGCTCTCGATATAGGACAAGGAGCGATCGCCTGTCGGGGGATTGTGCTGGCGCTCGAAGCCGTCGAGGGCACGGATGCCATGCTGGCGCGTGTTGCCGGTCTGCCGAACAACATTCGCGGCAGCGAAACAAAGCGCCAGGGTGTTTTGGTCAAGCTGTCAAAGCCGGGACAGGAGCGCCGCGTAGATATGCCTACCATAGGTGTTGAAACCGTGGAGCGAGCGGCTGTCGCCGGGCTTGCCGGTATTGCCGTGGAGGCGGGTGGCACCTTGATTGCCGATATCGAATCGGTGGCGCGCGCCGCTAATGCGAAGGGGCTTTTCGTGACAGGCCTTTCGCGCAAACGCTTTGAGCAGACAAACACTTGAACGACGCAGCACAACAAAGCCGTCATGTCATGCTCGTCGCCGGCGAGACATCGGGCGATACGCTTGGCGGCGAACTGATGGCGGCGATGAAGGAAATTTCCACCTGGCCCCTGGTGTTTTCAGGTGTGGGCGGTGAGGCAATGGAAAGGCAAGGACTGACCTCGATATTCCCCATGACGGACATCGCCGTGATGGGGCCACGCGAAATTATTCCGCGCCTGCCGCTCATTTTTCGCCGAATCAGGGAGACTGTTCACCATGCGGTCGCTGCCGAGCCGGATATAGTAGTCGTCATCGACAGCCCGGAATTCACTCACATGGTTGCGAAGCGGATTGCGCGGCGCGCGCCCAATATTCCGATCGTGGACTATGTGTTGCCGAGTGTCTGGGCCTGGCGGCAGGGGCGTGCCAGAGCGATGAAGAAATATATTCGCCGCGTACTGGCCTTGTTGCCATTTGAACCGGCGTTCTTGCGTTCGGTTGGTGTGGACTGCGTCTACGTTGGACATCCCGCAATACACCGCGTTCCCGAATCTGGATCTGGAAAACAGTTTCGGGAGGAACATGGAATTGGGGCTGATCAGCCTCTTCTGCTTGTTCTTCCGGGTAGCCGCGTAAACGAGGTGAAGCATCTTCTTCAGATTTTCGGAGACGTGGTGAAGACGTTGGCTAAGGAGATGCCCGACCTGCGCATTGTCCTGCCAACCGTTCCTCACTTGCGCGAGGTTGTCGAAAAGGCCGTTCATTCATGGCCCACTGATGTGTTGCTCGTGAGCGACGAACAACAAAAACGGGCTGCCTTCGATGCCGCAACAGCGGCACTTGCCGCGTCTGGCACTGTCGCCCTGGAACTTGGTCTTGCACGGGTGCCAATGGTGGTTGCTTATCGCGCAGAGGCGCTGGTCGGTTGGTTCGCCCTCAACGTGCTGAAGATTCCTTCGGTGGTTCTTGTAAACCTCATTCTGGACCGCCCGTCGGTGCGAGAGTATTTGCATAATCGGTGTACCCCGAAAGAATTACTTGAGGGGCTGAGGCCGCTCATGACGGATACGCCGGAGCGCACCCGTGCGTTGGCGGATTTCGACGAAATGCGTGTCCGCATGGGCATCGGAGGTGAGCCGCCGAGCCGAAGAGCAGCGAAAGCGGTACTCGAACTTCTTTGAATGGAAATGAAAAGGGCGCCCGATTGGGACGCCCTTGACATTGGATAGCGTGAAATTATTTGCGCTTGCCGATATCGACATAGTCCCGTCGCGCGGCGCCTGTATAGAGCTGGCGCGGTCGGCCGATACGCTGACCCGGATCTTCGATCATTTCGTTCCACTGGGCGACCCAGCCAACGGTGCGGGCAAGAGCAAAGAGAACCGTGAACATGGTCGTGGGGAAGCCCATCGCCTTTAGCGTGATGCCCGAATAGAAGTCGATATTCGGATAGAGCTTCTTCTCGACAAAATACTCATCGTTGAGCGCAATTTTCTCAAGCTCAAGCGCTACGTCGAGCAGCGGATCGTCCTTGATACCCAGGACTTTCAGTACCTCGTGACAGGTCTGCTGCATCACGCGTGCACGCGGATCGTAGTTCTTGTAGACGCGGTGACCAAAGCCCATCAGGCGGAAAGGATCGTTCTTGTCCTTGGCGCGCTTGATGAATTCCGGGATACGGTCGACCGTACCTATTTCCTGCAGCATGTTGAGAGCCGCTTCGTTCGCACCGCCATGCGCCGGACCCCAGAGACAGGCGATACCGGCCGCGATACAGGCGAACGGATTTGCACCAGATGAACCGGCGAGGCGGACTGTGGAGGTCGAAGCGTTTTGCTCGTGGTCGGCGTGAAGGATGAAAATCCGGTCCATCGCGCGGGCAAGGATCGGATCGACCTTGTATTCTTCGGCTGGAACCGAGAAGCACATATGCAGGAAGTTCTCGGCATAATCGAGGCTGTTCTTCGGATAGACGACGGGCTGCCCGACTGAGTATTTGTAGGCCATTGCCGCAATCGTCGGAATTTTTGCAATCAGGCGACGGCTTGCGATCATGCGCTGAAGCGGATCGTTGATGTCCGTGGAGTCATGATAGAAGGCTGACAGCGCTCCGACCATGCCGCACATGATGGCCATGGGATGAGCATCGCGGCGGAAGCCACGCAGGAAGAATTGCATCTGTTCATGCACCATCGTGTGCATGGTGATAGCGCGTTCGAACTCGCGATACTGTTCGGAAGTCGGCAATTCGCCATTCAGCAGAAGATAGCAGCTCTCGATGAAGTTGCCGTTCTCGGCGAGTTGGTCGATCGGATAGCCACGATAGAGAAGTGTTCCTTCTTCACCGTCAATATAGGTGATGTCGGATTCACAGCTGGCTGTCGAGGTGAAGCCTGGATCGTAGGTAAACACGCCGCTCTTGCCATAGAGCGCGGAGATGTCGACCACACTAGGGCCGAGAGAGCCGCTATAGACTGGCAATTCGTAGCTGTTGCCGTCCACCGAGAGGGTCGCGTTCGACTTCGCGCCGGCTTTGGTTCCATATTTAGTCATGCCTGCCTACCTGTCCTGTTTGGCCGGTCAGCCGCTCGAAAGCAACAAAGCCGGGCAGTTCGTTAAACATCATTCTGTTTCGCAGCAGCACGGGCACACGGCCTGTCATGCAGCCTGATCCTTGATTCTGCCAAGAGACTCTTCGCGGCCGAGAGTAGCCAGCACATCGAAAATGGGCGGTGAAACGGTGCTTCCCGTGACTGCGGCGCGGAGCGGCTGGGCCACCTTGCCGAGCTTCAGGTTTTCTTCCTCCGCGAATGCACGAACAGCTGCTTCAACCTCTTCCAGGGTCCAGTCGTTTTGAGCTTCAAGGCGAAGAGCCAGCCGTGAGAGGAGGGCGCGGGACTCATCGGTCAGGAGCTGGGTGGCTTTGTCGTCGCAAACGAGAGGCCGGCGGGCGAGGAGGAAAGCGGCGCCTCGACCAAGTTCGACGAGGGTCTTCGCACGTTCCTTCAGGGCCGGCATCAACGCGAGCAGTTTTGAGCGGAAAATCTCGTCCGCCTCCCAGCCTTCAAGTCGTGTCATCAGGGAAATCGTGTCGTCGACGAGCCGTTCGTCATCGGCTTCACGGATGTAGTGTCCGTTCAGGCTTTCGAGTTTCGAAAAATCGAAACGAGCGGGAGAACGCCCGATACTATCGAGGTTGAACCATTCGATGGCCTGCGCGGTAGAGAATATCTCATCGTCGCCATGGCTCCAGCCGAGGCGCACCAGATAGTTGCGCATCGCTTCCGGCAGATACCCCATGTCGCGATAAACCTCGGCCCCGAGTGCGCCATGACGCTTGGAGAGCTTGGCACCGTCAGGTCCATGGATCAGAGGCACGTGGGCGAATTCCGGAATGTCCCAGCCGAGCACAGCGTAGATCTGGCTCTGGCGCCCTGCATTGGTCAAATGGTCGTCTCCCCGCACGATATGGGTGATGCCCATATCGTGGTCGTCTACGACAACTGAAAGATTATAAGTCGGTGTACCATCGCTGCGCAGGATGATCAGGTCATCGAGCTGCTCGTTTGGAAAACGAACCTCGCCCATGACATGATCGCGGACGACCGTTTCCCCTTCATTCGGGGACCGGAAGCGCACGACCGGCTTCACATCGGCAGGCGCTTCGGCGGGATCGCGGTCGCGCCACCGGCCATCGTAGCGGACCGGGCGGCCTTCGGCGCGCGCTTTCTCCCGCATCTCCTCAAGCTCGGCTTGGCTGGCGTAACAATGATAGGCATGACCGTCGCGAAGCAGCTGCTCAACGACCTCTACATGACGCGCCATCCTGGAAGCCTGATAGACCGGCTCCTCGTCCCATTCGAGGCCTAGCCATTTGAGCCCTTCGAAAATAGCCGCAATGGCGCTCTCGGTTGAGCGTTCGCGATCGGTATCTTCGATACGCAGCAAGAAGCGGCCGCCGTGATGCCGGGCAAACAGCCAGCTGAACAGCGCCGTCCGGGCTCCTCCGATATGGAGATAGCCCGTCGGTGACGGCGCGAAACGGGTGATGACTGTCGTGTGTTCCGTCATGATCTCCTGCGATCCGGCGCCGCAGCCGCGCGGGTAGGCAACTCGAATAAATGTTGGCAAGCTTTGACCCGGATTATGGCAATGATGCTTTATGGGTCAGCTGCGGGGCAGGGATTTCTAGCACATTGCGGCAACGCAGCGTAAGCCCGAAATGCAAAGGGCCGAGCGCTCGAAAAGCCGTTTGATGTGATGGGGTTAGGCGAAGTCCTCACGATATGGAGGAGCTTCGGAAATCTGGCTTGGGGGGCCTTTGTGGCGATTGCGACAGATGGACGGCGGCGACCAGCGCTAGGGAAGCTCACGGAACGCATACGCGAAACTGGGGCTGCCTGCGGTGTCTGGCTCAGCGACGCTTATGTTGCTGATAGTGACCGTCTTTTTTTATGGATACCGGTCTTCCTTGGCATCGGGGTGGCGCTCTATTTCGGCCTGCCTGCCGAGCCGCCTCTCTGGCTGGCGCTAATGCCTGTGATGCCGGCGGCCTGGGCCCTTTGGCGGACCCGGCACAGCTCAATATTTGCTCCCTTCTCTGCGGCTGTTCTTTGCGTAGTCATTGGCTTCGCGGCAACGACTTATCGAAGTCATGTCGTTGCGGCCCCCGTTCTCGAGCGACCGATGGCAGGCAATCTCTCAGCGAAGGTCTTGTCCGTCGAGACAACTGAAACAGGCGCCTTGTCGGCCATCCTTGCGCCTTCCGCGTTCGGGCGTCTGTCGCCGGCGGATTTGCCGGCCCGGGTGAAAGTGAATATCAGGCTGCGCGATGCAACTCTGAGGCCCGGCGCGGAAGTGAACCTGCGCGCCCGGCTCATGCCCCCGCCTGAGCCTGTGTTGCCCTATGGTTTTGATTTCGCAAGGCAATCCTGGTTCTCTTCACTCGGCGCCGTTGGGTTTGCCTACACAGCACCAGAGGAGACGGTGCCTCCCACTGGCATGGGGGAGTCCCTGACCATTCTCCGCATGAGTATCGGCGACCGTATCCGTTCCAAAATCGGTGGCACCGGCGGTGCGGTTGCTGCCGCCCTCATTACAGGAGAACGAGCAAGTATCCCTGATCCTGTTTCGGTCGATTTGCGGGCCGCAGGCATCTACCATGTGCTCTCGATTTCCGGGCTCCATATGGTGCTCTTTGCAGGGTCGCTCTTTTGGGCGGTCCGGATGTGCCTGGTCCTTGTTCCGGGGCTCGCACTCCGCTACCCGATCAAGAAATGGGCCGCGGCCGTCGCCATTCTCGGGGCGACCTTTTACTTGGTGATATCGGGAGCAGCGGTGGCAACGCAGCGCGCCTGGATCATGATCTGTCTCATGTTTCTCGCTGTGCTGCTGGACAGGCCTGCACTCAGTATGCGGAATGTAATGCTTGCGGCTACCGTCATCCTGCTGTGGCGTCCGGAAAGTCTTATCGGCGCAAGCTTCCAGATGTCCTTCTCGGCGGTGATCGCGCTGATTGCCTTTTACGAAAGTGAGCCGGTACGCCGATGGACATCGAGGCCGCGCGCAGCAGGTGTCGAGGCGCTCATATCGCGGGCCTTTGCCTACATACTCGGCATTGCATTGACGAGCATCGTTGCAGGCACTGCAACCGGCGTTATTGCCGCCTTTCATTTCAACCGGATCGCGATTTACGGCCTCGCCGGCAATATGGCCGCTATGCCGCTCGTCGGCATTGTGGTTATGCCAATGGCACTCGTCTCGCTTTTACTTATGCCGCTGGGGTTGGATGGCCCTGCGCTATGGGCGATGGGAAAGGGCGTCGATGGTATGCTCGCGATCGCCCATGAAGTTGCAGCCTGGAATGGCGCGGATCGTATGGTCCCCGCGGCACCGCTCTCGGCGCTGGTGATCACGGTGCTGGGTGCATTGTGGCTCACGCTTTGGCGCGCAAGCTGGCGCTATGCGGGAATCTTGCCGATTGTTGTTGGACTGGGGCTTTGGGGGAGCGGACCGAAGCCGGATATTCTGGTGGACCGCGATGCGGCGCTCTTCGCGGTTCGTGGCGCTGACGGACACCTCGTGTTTACGGCATCCCGTCCATCCTACACGGCAGGACAATGGTTGCGTTACGAGGGGGACGCAAGAACGGCGCGGGAAGCTGCGCGATCCGACTTCATGAAATGCGACGGGCGGGGATGCGCCTATAGCGAGCGGGAGCGCCCATCTGTTGCCTTTCCAGAAACTTTGGGAGCCGTTGTCGAAGATTGCGAGCGAAGTGAGATTGTTATCGCGGCGGTTTCCGTTCCTCGCCAAATAAGAAAGGAATGCGCCGCACGGCTGTTGCTTGATTATTTCTTTTTCTGGCGCAATGGCGCAACTGCGATCACTCTGGGCGAGGGAGGCCAGCTGCAGACAGTCACTGCGAAACAGGTGCGCGGCGTGCGGCCGTGGGTCCAGAGGAGCTTGAAGAATCAGTAACGCCGAAGAAGCCCGACAAGCTTTCCCTGTACCCTGACGCGATCCGGGCCGAAAATGCGAGTCTCATAGGCGGGGTTCGCGGCTTCGAGCGCAATCGAGTCGCCCTTCTTGCGAAGCCGCTTCAGTGTCGCCTCATATCCATCGACGAGCGCAACAACGATCTCACCACTGGTCGCGGTGTCGCAACGCTGTATGAGCACTGTGTCACCATCGAGGATACCGGCTTCGATCATCGAGTCGCCCTTCACCTCAAGCGCATAGTGTTCGCCCGAGCCGAGCAGGCTGAGCGGAACACTGACCTGGTGACTTTCTTCCTGCAGCGCCTCAATGGGGGTGCCTGCTGCGATGCGGCCCATGACGGAGAGCGTCATACTGTCGCTGGGTTCGCGCGCAGGCGCGAGATCGCGGCTCGCGGGCTTCATCTGTGCCCCGCCTTCGATAACGCTCGGTGAGAAGCCTTTTCCGCCGCGTGCTATGGCGAGGCTTGGCGAGGCCGATTCGGGAAGCTTGAGAATTTCGAGGGCGCGGGCCCGGTGCGGCAGGCGGCGGATGAATCCGCGCTCTTCAAGCGCTGTAATGAGACGGTGTATGCCGGATTTCGAGCGGAGGTCCAAAGCCTCCTTCATCTCGTCAAAGCTGGGGGAAACGCCGCCTTCCTTGATCCGCTCATGGATAAACATCAGCAGTTCGTGTTGCTTGCGCGTCAGCATTGGTCCTTGCCCCTCCGTTCGTTTCGGGACCGTCGGCCCTCGGAACAAAACAAAAACGTTCGCAGCCGTTCTAGTTTAGTTCTCCTGTATGTGTCAAGCGCATTTGTGGATAAGTCACATCCTGAGGGGCAAAACCGAAACGATGGTGCCGGCCCTGGCTGCCTCTGCGCCAGGTGCGCGAACGATCAGGCAACCCGCATCGGCCAGGATGGAAAGCATGGAGCTGTCCTGCACTTCGAATGGTGTGGCAACGGGCAGTTCGTCATGAACATGGTCGAGCCCGGCGCGAACATAATTCTCGCGAGCGTCGTTGGCGGGCATGTCCCGCCCCAGCCGCGCGATGCCAGTGTGAAGGGCGCTGTCGCCACCTTGCATGCGCTGAATGGCAGGCTTCAGGAAAAGTGTCGCGCAGACGAGAGCGGAAACCGGATTGCCCGGCAGGCCGAGCATCGGTTTGCCGTCGAGCGAGCCATACATGAGCGGCTTGCCAGGACGCATTGCGATCTTCCAGAAGTCGATATCGAGACCGAGCGGGCTCAACGCTTCCTGCACGAGATCGTGATCGCCGACGGAGGCGCCACCAAGAGTGACGAGCATGTCGGCCGCGCCTGCGCGCTCTGCAGCTTCCCGAATGGCGCCGACGCGATCGGGTGCAATGCCGAGGTCGAGCGGAATGCCGCCTGCTTCGATGATGAGAGCGGCCAGCCCGTCATTATTTGCGGAAATAATCTGGTTCGCTCCCGGCTCCGTTCCCGGAGGCACGAGTTCGTCACCGGTCGAAAAGAAAGCAATGACGGGGCGCTTGTGAACATTCAGCGTTGCGAGGTTCATTGCGGCAGCGAATGCGATATCGGCAGGTGAAAGTCTGCGGCCTGCGGGCATGCCTGCATCGCCGGTACGAAAATCGAGACCGCATGGCCGAACATGCCGCCCGGCTTTCACGGCCTCCCTGATGGTGACGGTATTGCCGTCACGCTCTGTATCTTCCTGAATGACGATCGCGTCGGCACCGCGCGGCAATGCAGCACCGGTGAAGATACGAACGGCCTCACCCTTGGCGAGATGTTTGGGATAAGAGCTGCCTGCGGGCGCTTCGCCGACGACCTTGAGCTGGACGGGAACGGAAGCAACATCTTCAACGCGCACGGCATAGCCGTCCATTGCCGAAAGATCGGCGGGCGGCTGAGTGCGCCGTGCAATGGCTTCTTCAGCAAGCACACGCCCAAGGGCTTCTGCGAGTGAAACAGACTCAACAGGTGTTGTATGCAGTGCCGCCAGAATCCGCGTCCGCGCATCCTCGACGGGAAGGAGAGGCTGCTTTGCCATCTTTATCTCGCCTCGTAGTCGCCTGACTTGCCTCCCGATTTCCGGGTCAGCCTGATGTCGCCGATTTTCATCCCGCGGTCGACTGCCTTTGCCATGTCGTAGAGTGTGAGACAGGTGACGCTGACGGCCGTGAGCGCTTCCATTTCGACACCGGTCTGCCCGGAAACTTTCACCGTGGCCTCGACTTCAACGGAATTGCTCTTCTTGTCAGGGCGAAGTTCAACCTCGACCCTGGATATGGCGAGAGGGTGGCAAAGCGGAATGAGATCGGATGTTTTCTTTGCCGCCATGATGCCCGCGAGCCTTGCAACCTCAAGGGCATTCCCTTTCTTCAGGCCGTCGCCGAGAATGAGGTTCAGCGTTGCGGCCTTCATCGTGATGCGGCCCTTCGCGGTCGCACTGCGCGAGGTGACGGGCTTCTCTGCCACGTCCACCATGCGGGCCGCGCCCTTGTCGTCGAGATGCGTCAGTTTCTTTCCGGCCAATTGAAAAGCCTTTCGTGGGCTGCCGTTTCGTCCGTCAGTTTGCTGCCGAGTGAATGGCCTTGAGGCTCGCGAAGAGTTTTGACGCGCCGTCGAGCGGGAGGCAGCTCGGGCCGTCGCAAAGCGCCTTGTCCGGGTCCGGATGAAACTCCAGGAAGACCCCGTTTGCACCGGACGCCACAGCAGCTTTTGCGATGACGGGAACGCCTTCGCGGCGGCCGCCGGTGGAAGCGCCTTGCGTACGCGGGTCGGCGCCCGGAAGTTGCACGGCGTGGGTCGCATCGATAGTCACGGGCGCGCCAAGCTTCTTCATTTCATCGAAGGCCAGCATGTCGACAACAAGGTTATTATAGCCAAAGGAGTTGCCGCGCTCGCAGAGGATCGTGATGTCTTCGCCGCAGGCTTCCTTGATTTTCGAGACGATGTTGCGGCAATCCCAGGGTGCGAGGAACTGGCCTTTCTTCACATGAAGAAGGCCTCTCGCCTTGTGTGTGGCACGCGCTGCGGCCACGACCAGATCCGTCTGGCGGCAAAGGAAAGCCGGTATTTGTACGAGATCGGCAACTTCGGCGATTGCCTCAGCCTGATCAACTTCATGGATGTCTGTGCAAATCGGGACGTTGAAGCGCTGCTTCACTTCAGCCAGCATCGCAAGGCCATCTTTCAGACCCGGCCCGCGATAGCTTTTGATCGAGGAGCGGTTTGCCTTGTCGAAGCTTGCCTTGAAGATGAACGGAAGTTTCAACTCGTCGAGCACCGCCTTCAGGTGCTCCGCCGTTGCGACCGTGAGATCGAGATCCTCAAGAACATTGAGGCCAGCGATGCAGAGAAGCGGCTCGCCATCGCCGATTGCCATGTTCCATTTGGGAAGCTTGAGAACGGTCATGATCTAACGTCACTTTCCTTGTTGGCGGTCTGTATCTTACAGGTCTTTGCGCATGAAGCATCGGCGGTTGAGCGGCAAGCCAAGATCTTCCTCGCGATAATGGGCGAGAAGAAGGGCGGGCGTCCACTCATGGCGTTCGAGCTCGCGGAATCCGCAGGAACGGTAGAATGGTCCGTTCCATGGGAGGTCGCGAAAGGTCGAAAGTGTAACGGCAGGAAAGCCATCATTCGCGGCATGCGCGCAGACAGCCTCGACAAGCCTGCGGCCGAGACCGTTTCGTCCATGTAGGGGGTGTACGGATAATTCAAAAATGTGCATCGCCCGATCGAGCGGGGCCGAAAGAATGAAGCCGGTAGGGGTGTCGTCTGCGGTCGCGACAAGGACGGCACCGGTGCGTGCGGCGGCTTCTATGAATTCAAGGTCGGTGGGCTCGTGTGCGGCGATTTCAGGCATCCCGGCATCGGCAAAAAGGGCACCGGCGGCATTCTCGATTTCGCCGAAAAGAGCAAAATCCTGTGGCCTTGAGGTGCGGATATCATAGGTCATTTCGGGCTTCCTGACGGCCGACTGTCATCGAAACGTCATCAAAACGTAACATTCCGGGGCTTTGTCCCCATAGGCGGGGACAAGGGTGGAGCGGGCAGCGTCTTCCGTGAGAATTTAACCCCCGGTTTCCGGTGCCAGCCGGTTATGCACCTGCGTTCAGGCGGAACCCGCCAGCAACATGCGTGTTGCTGCCTCCACATTTTCCTTCCTCATCAAGCTCTCACCCACCAGGAATGTCCGCACACCAACTTTGGAAAGGCGAACAAGATCGTCATGCGTGAAGATTCCGCTCTCACCCACGATGAGACGGTCGCCGGGAACAAGAGGAGCAAGCCGCTCCGTTGTGGCGAGCGTCGTCTCGAAGGTCTTGAGGTTGCGGTTGTTGATGCCGAGGAGCGGGCTTTTGAGGGCGAGGGCACGGGTCAGCTCTTCCTCGTTGTGAACTTCGACCAGCACATCCATCTTCCAGCCGAACGCCGCTTCTTCGAGTTCCTTCGCCTGCGCGTCCGAAACGGCCGCCATGATGATGAGAATGGCATCCGCTCCCATCGCGCGCGCTTCCGCCACCTGATAGGTATCGTACATGAAGTCCTTGCGGATGACGGGAAGCGCGGTTGCGGCGCGAGCGGTTGCAAGATAATCCGGCGCGCCCTGGAATGAAGGGCCGTCCGTCAAAACGGAAAGACACGCGGCGCCACCTGCTTCATAGGCGCGGGCGAGGGCAGGCGGATCGAAATCAGCCCGGATGAGGCCCTTTGAGGGGCTTGCCTTCTTGATCTCGGCAATGAGGGCGTAAGCCCCCGCATCGGTGCGAGCGCGGAGCGCAGAGGCAAAACCGCGAACGGGCGATGCGGAATGCGCTGCATCTTCCACGGAAGAAAGCGGATGCGCACGCTTTGCCTCGGCGATCTCGTCGAGCTTGTAGGCGCCAATCTTTTCGAGAATGTCAGCCATCGGACTTTCCGTTCGAGGCGGCAACGAGTTTCGCAAGCGTTTCCCTTGCGGCCCCGCTATCGACGATCCTGGCCGCGGCTCCGACGCCTTCCTTCAGGCTCGCCGCCTTGCCGGAGACGATCAGAGCGGCGGCGGTGTTGAGCAGCACGATATCGCGGTATGCGCCCGGTTCGCCATCGAAGAGGCGACGGATGGCCGCTGCGTTCTCGGCCGGGTCGCCACCTTTCAATTCATCGATGGAGACACGGCGGAGACCTGCTTCTTCCGGCGTTACCTCGAAGATGCGGATCTTGCCATCCTTCAATTCGGCGACGGCGGTCGGACCCGTCGTCGTGATTTCGTCCATGCCATCCGAGCCGTGAACGACCCATGCACTTGTCGAGCCCAGATTGCGGAGCACCTCGGCGAAGGGCTCGACCCAGGAAGCGGCGAAGACGCCGAGCAATTGCCGCTTCACGAGAGCGGGGTTGGAAAGCGGTCCGAGCATGTTGAAGACGGTCTTGATGCCGAGATCGCCGCGCACCGGCGCGACATGCTTCATGGCAGCGTGATGCGCCTGCGCGAACATGAAACCGATGCCGGCCTTCTCGATGCACTTTGCGATGGTGGCTGGATCGATGTCGAGATTGACGCCGAGTTCCTGCAAGGCATCTGCAGTGCCCGAAAGAGAGGAGGCCTTGCGATTACCGTGTTTTGCGACCGGAACACCCGCCGCCGCGACGACGATGGCGGTCGCGGTCGAGATATTCCAGGTGCCAATGCCGTCGCCGCCTGTGCCGACAATGTCGATGGCATCCGCAGGTGCGGTGACACGGAGCGCGCGCTCGCGCATGACGGTGGCGCCAGCGGTGATTTCCTCAACGGTCTCACCGCGCACACGAAGCCCCATCAGGAAGGCTGCAATCTGCGCAGGCGTCGCCTCGCCGGACATGACCGTCTCGAAGGCGTCGCGCGCAGTGGCTACGTCGAGCGGCTGGCCCTCGGCGAGCCGCGCGATGATGGTCTTGAAGTCAGTCATTGCCCCCGTTCGTCCCCTCAAGCCAGTTCGCGCGTGTTCATGCCCGCAAGCTGCAGGAAATTGCGCAAGATGTCATGCCCGTGCTCGGAGGCGATGCTTTCTGGATGAAACTGAACGCCGTGGATCGGCAGCTCCTTGTGCTGCGCGCCCATGATGATGCCGTCATTGGTCCAGGCTGTGATTTCAAGGCAGTCCGGCAGACTTTCTCGCTCGACGATGAGCGAGTGGTAGCGCGTCGCCTCGATCGGGCTCGGCAGATACTGGAAGAGGCCTTTGCCGCCATGATGGATGGCGCTCATCTTGCCGTGCATCAGCGAGGGCGCCCGCACCACCTTGCCGCCGAAAGACTGACCGATGGCCTGATGGCCGAGGCAGACGCCGAGAAGGGGAATGCGATGCGCGGCAGCGGCCTTTATGAGATCGAGGCAGATACCGGCCTTGTCCGGGTCGCAGGGGCCCGGCGAAAGGACGATTGCCCGAGGCCGTGTCGAGAGTGCCTCGTTGACCGTGATCTTGTCGTTCCGGTGGACGCGCGCCTCCGCCCCCAGCTCGCCCAGAAAATGGACGAGATTGTAGGTGAAGCTGTCGTAGTTATCGATGAGCAGCAGCATGACCGGAACCCTGAAGAACGCCAGCCGGTGAAGCTGCCGTGTGGCTTCTATATAGGCGCGCAGCCCATGCCGGGGCAAGGCTCGGCGGAACGGTCTTTCCCGGCGGTTTCAAGGGGATCGCGGGGCGACGCGGCGCACAGACGGCGGGGGAAGGAAACCCTTCAAGATCAAAGCGTTATGAATAATGATTGGGGTTGCTTCCTGGAATGTTAATGTGTGTGATCGGGGTTGGCTGAAACCTGCGTTCATTAACCTTTCCAGAACCATGCAGGTAGTACCCCGGTTGGAGACGGCAACTGTCTCGCAAAGGCGATTCCGGCAGGGAAGGAGCGGAGGGGCCCTGGATGAACACGCATACTCCATTGTTTGCGCTGGCTGTGACGGTTGCTCTCATTGCGGCTGCCCCGGGCCATGCCGCCGGATATGAATATTCGTCCGATGACCAGTTCAACCTCGAACGGATCGGTGTCACCGAAACGCTGCATGAGACGCTGGATGGCAGCGGTTTCGCGATTGCGGTTTTCGATGGTGAAATCGATATCGAGCATGTGGACCTGAGCGCCAAGACGAAGGCCTTCTATCCTTATCCGGGGGCCTACTGGGAGCCCGATCCCCACGGTACGCATGTAGCGGGGATCGCAGGTGCGTCGGCCAATGGTGTGGGCATTGCGGGTGTCGCGCCGGGTGTCCGTGTCTATGGCTACTCCTTTTTCGATGGTGACGACTGGGTTGCCGATGATGGCGGCCGCAAGGCGCTCGGACATGTGCGGCTGATGAACGCGCTTGGCGCGAATATCGTGGCCATCAACATGAGCTATGGCCCGCAGCGCGCCGGCGACGTCTTCATGCCGAAGGAGGTTTATTTTCTCGACAATTATACGGATGAGGCGGTGATTGTGCGCGCCGCAGGCAATGACGGCGTCCGCCTGAAGCGAGAGAGCTATCGCCACGCGGCGCCCGAAAATCTCGGGCATATCCTGATCGTCGGAAGTGTGGATGAGAACAACCAGATTTCCAGTTTTTCGAACCAGGCGGGCAATGCCTGTTTCGGCAAGTCGAATGATTGCGAGTTCGACAGCAAGCTCCGAAATTATTTCATCGTCGCGCCGGGGGCCGGCATTCTTTCCGATTATCCTGGCCAGAGTCTCGCCCACGGTTCCGGTACGTCGATGGCCGCGCCGCATGTTACGGGCGCGGTTGCGCTTGTCGCCCAGAACGCGGCGGACAAGAATACGCCGCTGACCCCGACGCAACTGGCTTCGATCATCAAGGAATCCGCCATCGATCTCGGCAAGCCCGGTGCCGATACGGTTTATGGCTGGGGACTTCTGAATGTGCCGGCGGCGCTTGGTCCCGTCGGCGGAACGGTTATCCTGACGTCGGATACGGTCACGGCGAAGACCGGCCAGACAACGACGCGCGAGACAGTCTTCAGGGACTGGGGCTATTCGAGCATGAGCGTTTCCAGCCGCTCGCTCCTTTCCGGCCTTGTTGTCTTCGATGCTTATGGAAGGCCCTTCGAGGCGAATACGGCTGCTTTTGTGGCCGAGCACGAGCCTGCTCTCTCCCAACGCGGGCTCGATATTCTCGGGCTCGTCTCCCAGCGAAAGACAGTCGATCTCGACAATGGCGACACGGCGATGCTGGCCTGGAACGCGACCGGGCTCGACGGCGAAACCTCGTCTGCGCTTCGCATGGTGACGGGCGGCACCGAAATCAGCATCGGCATCGGCGCCCCGGCGCTCTTTTTGTCGGACGTGCCTTCCGCGAACAGGGCAGCGGCCCCGCAGCGTTTTTCGCAAATCATGTTCTCCTCGCTTGGCGAAGCGAGCGGCCTCTTCGGTGAGGCCGTTTCGATAGGCGCAGGCACGAAACTCACCGACCGCCTGAGCGGTCACGCCTTCGCGATGACGCAAGAGGAATTCGATACCGGCCTTTCCGGCCTTGCGATTACCGATCCCCTCGCCGAAAGCCGGGGCGATGCGACGTTTGCCGCAGTCGGTCTTTCCTATCGCCTGAACGAAAACTGGACGGCAGGGGGCTCCTATGCGGTGCTGCGCGAGCGCGGCTCGGTGGCGGGCATGGTGTCGGACGGGGCGCTGTCTCTCGGCGAGGAAGCGCTGACGCAATTCCAGGGCGTGAACCTCACAGGCGCGCTCGGTGGCACCTGGTCGCTTGCCGCCTTTTATACGCGAGCGACAATCGACAGCGCAGGCACGGAAAGCTCTCTATTCGAGCCCGCGGATAATTGGGGCGGCGACCATTACGGGCTGATGCTCGATGCAGAGAACCTCTTTCACGAGAGCAGCCTGCTACGTTTTTCGCTGGTGAAGCCGCTCCAGATCACCAGTGGCACCATGTCGCTGCGTGTGCCGGTCGGTCGCGAATTCGACGGCAGCGTGAACTATGAGAAACGGAGTGCAAGTTTCGATGGCAGTGCAATGCCCCTCGAAGCAGGCGTGACCTATCTTGCGGAGACCGGCTACGGCACGTTCGGCATCACGCTCGATCTCGTCGACACGAATGTGAACGGCGCGGGCGAGACGGGAGCGTCCATCGGCGCGGGCTTCTCGTTCGCTTTCTAGGGGAGCCTATTGCCGCTTGCCTGCCTGCGAGGCGTAGCGGACGGCTTCCTCGGCGGCGCGGAAAAGCGCTTTCGCCTTGTTGATGCTTTCCTGATGCTCGCCCTGGGGGCTCGAATCCGCCACGACGCCGCCACCGGCCTGCACATACATCTTGCCGTCCTTCACGATGGCCGTGCGCAGCACGATGCAGGTGTCCATCTCGCCAGCCGCGGAGAAATAACCGACGCAACCGGCATAGGGGCCGCGCTTTTCAAGTTCGAGCTCGTCGATGATCTCCATCGCCCGGACCTTGGGCGCGCCTGAAACGGTGCCCGCGGGGAAGCCTGCGACAAGGGCGGATATGGCGTCATAGGATGGATCGAGGTCGCCCTCGACATTCGATACGATGTGAATGAGATGCGAGGTGAACTGGAGCGCGAAACGCTCCGTTGCCTCGACCGATCCGATCTTCGAGACGCGGCCGACATCGTTGCGCCCGAGGTCGAGCAACATCAGATGCTCCGCGCGTTCCTTCGGATCGGCGAGAAGCTCCTCGGAGATCGCCTCGTCCTCGGCCTTGTTTTTTCCGCGATGGCGTGTTCCGGCGACGGGGCGGATCGTGACGCGATTGTTCCGCACACGAACGAGAATTTCAGGACTCGATCCGACAATGGAGAAATTGTCGAAGTTCAGGAAATAGAGGAAAGGCGAGGGGTTGATCCGCCGGAGCGCGCGGTAGAGCGAGAAGGGCGGCAACTCGAATGGCGTCTCGAAACGCTGCGAGAGCACGACCTGAAATATATCGCCCGCTGCGATATATTCCTTCGCGCGTTCGACCATGCCGTAATAGGTGTCGCGCGGCGTATTGGAGCGCGGCTCTTCAAGCGCGGCGATGTCTGCTTCACGGTGCCCATGCGGCAGGGCACGGTCGAAATCCGCAATCACATCAGACAGGCGCTCGCTGGCGCGCGCATAGGCCGCGCGGGCACTGACGCCGGGCTCGGGACGCACGGGCGTGACGAGCGTTACCTCGTCCTTCACGGAATCGAAGACGGCGATGATGGTGGGACGGAGAAAGATGCCGTCGGGCAGGCCGAGTGCATCCGGGTTCTGGTCCGGGAGGTGCTCCATGAGGCGCACCATGTCATAGCTCATATAGCCGAAGACACCGGCTGCCATCGGCGGCAGTTCTTCCGGCAGCTCGATCCGGCTTTCCTCGATGAAGGCGCGCAGACTTTTCAGCGCACCACCGGCACAGGGCTCGAAAGCGCCATCGTCGAAACGCGCCTTGCGATTGATCTCCGCCGCATCGCCCGTCGTGCGCCAGATGGCGTCCGGCTTGAGACCAATGATCGAATAGCGATTGCGGCTGTCGCCGCCCTCGACGGATTCGAGAAGGAAGCTGTTCGGCTTGTCTTCCGCGATCTTGAGCATGGCGGAGACAGGCGTGTCGAGGTCGGCAACGAGGCGCGTATAGACGACCTGCGCCGTGCCGGCGTTGTAGGCGGCCTCGAAGGAATCGAACTCCGGCAGGATCATTGCGTGGTGCTCGCTCCGGTGATCTGGGCCAGGAGGCCCGCATTCACTTCGACGCCCAGCTCCTTTTGATAGCCCGTCACGATAATCTGAAGCATGTCGGCCTCGATCGAATCGCGGACGTTCTTTTCGATCTCTGCATATTTCTCCGAACCTTGCTTGAGATCGGGCTCACGAATTTCCTTTACCTGCATCAGAAGCAGGCTGTCGCCAACCCCGACCGGACCGGAGGTGAAGCCGCCTTCCGGCGTCGCGAAGAGGCTGGCGACGGCGGTGCGCGAGAAGGTGTCGTTTTGTGCGTTGCGGCCTATGCCCGGCATGGTGAGAACGCTGCGGTCATATTCGCCTGCGATCTTCTCGAAGCTTTCGCCGGCATTGCCGCGCTCCACCAGCTTGTCTGCCAGCGCCTGAAGCTCGGCGGTGCGCTTTCTCTCCTTCCAGATCGAGAGGACGCGCTCGCGCACCTCTTCGAGCGGCTGGACCTCGGCGGGCGTGATCGCATCGACCTGGACCCAGTAATAACCCTGGCCCGCGGTCGCAAGCGGCGGGATCTGTTCGCCGATGCCGCTGGCATAGGCGGTTTCGAGCAGGTCCGGCAGCTCTTCCGGCAATTCGACCGGATCGCCCTTGCGCGTCTTGCCGTCATCGGTGACGCCATCGATCTCGCGCAGGGTCAGGCTGTAGCGGGCCGCGATATCGGCCAGCGACTCGCCGCCCGCGCGGGCATCCTCGATATTGTTCTGGATGTCGTAGATTTGTTCCTGCGCCAGTTCGAGTTCCATCGTGCGGCGCAGATCTGCCCTCACACTTTCATAGGTGCTGGGTTTGGCGGGCGAGATTTCGCCGACATGAAAAATGGACCAGCCGAGCGGGCCGCTGACAGGCTCGCTCCACGCGCCGCTTTCGGCGGAGAAGGCGGCATCGGCGAGGGCGGGCGACAGAAGCTCCGCGCGGGAAATCATGCCGAGTTCCACGTCTTTCATGGTGAGGCCGAGTTCGGCGACGATCTCTTCCGTGGCAGTGCCGCCGCGCAGCTTTTCGAGCGCGTCGTTTGCGGCTTCCTCGGAAGCGAATGTGACCTGCTGGATGTCGCGCCGCTCGGGCACATCGTAGTCGCCGCGCCGCTGTTCATAGGCCGCGCGCAGGTCTTCGTCGGAAATGGTCATGGTCTGCGTGATGTCTTCGGGCTCCAGCACCATGAAGCTGATGTCGCGGGTCTCCGGCAGGGTAAAGGCGGAGGCGCCTGCTTCATGGAAGGCCTGAAGCGTCTCTTCATCCGGGTCATCGATCTCGCCGGCAAGCGAGGGCGGCAGGATGATGTAACCGGCGGTGCGCGTCTCTTCCTGATAGCGCGCGACGACGCCGACAATCGACTCCGGCGCGGCGACGCCAGCGGAAATGGCATCGACAAGCTGCTCACGCACCATGCCCTTGCGGCGTTGCTCGACGAAACGCTCCTCGCTGATGCCGTTGGCGCGAAGCGTCTGGCGGAAAAGCTCGCGGTCGAAACGGCCGAAGGCGCCCTGAAGGTTCTGGTCGGTCATGATATCGAGCCCGACCGCGTCATCGCCGACGGCGAGCCCCATATCTTTTGCGGCGCCATCAAGCGCGGCGATGCTGATAAGGCGGGACAGCGCCGAACGGTCGAGGCCGAAGGCGCGAGCCTGTTCCGGCGTGAGCTGCGTACCGAGGCGCTGGGTGACGCGATCCATCTCGATGCGGAATTCACGGTCATAGGTGGCCGAATCGATTTCCTCATCCCCGACCGTTGCGACGGTGTCGCCCGCAAAGCCCGTGAAAATGTCGGCGATTCCCCAGACCGCGAAGGCGATCACCAGCACGCCGATGATGACCTTCCCGAGAATACCAGAGGCGGCGCTGCGCATTGAATCGAGCATAGGGCGTCTTTCTTCATGGATTGCGTTGTCGGGCGTCCGGCATGCCGCTCACCCCCTCCCGCGAGAGGGCGGCATGATAGGTGCGCGCCCTTGCCCCCGCAAGCGGATCGGAGCGGCTTTCGGCTTGATTTCCCTTGGAAAAAGCCAGTCCAAGGGCCCGGAGCCGGGCCGCCCGCCCTCAGGGCATGACCTGAAAGACGGGCGGAACGCCAAACCGGACATAGGCGTCGATCCCGGCACGCGTGATCGCGACGAGGAACCACATGGCGGCAAAGGCCGTGACGCCCCAGAGGAGCAGGGCGAAGACCGGGCCGAGCATGTGCGGCTCTTCGTCATGGACAATGGCAAAGAGAGCGGCGGGCAGGGCGGCCTGAAGTGCGGGCAGCAATATTGCCAGCACATCGAGAAAGTCAGCGGGCGCCTGGGTCTGGAGCGCGGTGACGGTGAAGACGGCCAGAGCGGCGGCGACACCCGAGGAGCGGGCGTTGCGGGCGGTCCAGGACGCGGCGGCGGCAAGCATGAGCGGTCTCCTTCTCTCTCCGCGCGGCGGAGAAAGGCAAAGTATTCATTGAGTATTTACATCACCGGCGAGCGGTATGACTTTCCCGTTCGCTCGTTCACATTTCGCGAAAGAGCGCCATGCCGGAAGGCGGGCGTCGGTGACGGTCAGGCGATCGGCGGCATGAAATCAGGCGGGCCGCGGATTTCCCATGCGGGGACGGCGATAAGGGCAGAATGCCCATTGCCGCTGCCGGGCGGCAATGCAAAGTATTCGATGAACATGATGGACTCCCGGAACACGAGGGTGGCTCAGTGACCGGAGTTCCTAAAACACAAGAGCCCCGATCTGGTGGATGGGGCTCTCAAGTGTCGATGGCAGGCTTAATTCAGCACGCGCGCAAGCGACCCGGCCCCGAAGGCGAGTAGTTCCAACCGAAGGTCTTTTCGACCGTTTGCTGACGAAGGTTTGCCATGGCGCGCAAGCTACACCCGGACCGTATACTTGCCAATGGAATAGTCATTGAAATGAAAAAGTTTGAACTGACTGTGTTCTATTTCACTCAGGTGTAATTGACCCATTGTCCTGCCCTTGTTGGCGGGGGCGGGGGGTTCTGCTAAACGGACGCAGTTGGAGCAGATCATGAGCGGAGCGAGAAGAAGATGGCGGCACGCGTAAAGGCGCTGGTAGCAGGCAACTGGAAGATGAACGGGGTGAGGGCCTCGAAGAAGGAAGTGACCGCGCTGGCGCGGAAACTGGCCGGAAAGACGAAGCCTGCCTGCGACGTGCTGATCTGCCCGCCCGCAACGCTTGTCACGACGCTGAAGGAAGCCGCCAAGGGCAAGAAGATTGCCATTGGCGGCCAGGACTGCCACGCGAAGGAGAGCGGCGCACATACGGGCGACATCTCGGCGGAGATGCTGAAGGATGCGGGTGCGGCCTATGTGATTGTGGGTCACTCCGAACGCCGCGCCGATCACGGCGAGACGGACAAGATCGTGCGCGCCAAGGCGGAAGCCGCGCACCGCGCCGGGCTCGTAGCGATTGTCTGTGTCGGCGAGACGGAAGCCGAGCGCGATGCGGGCCAGACGCTCAAGATCATTCGCACACAGCTCAAGGGCTCGCTGCCCGATGGCGCGACTGCAAAGACGACAGTGGTCGCCTATGAGCCCGTCTGGGCAATCGGCACCGGCCGCACCCCGACGCCGGACGATGTAGCGAAGGTCCATGCCGCGATCCGCAAGGCGCTGGAAAGCCGCTTCGGCGCGGAAGGCGCGAAGATGCGTATTCTTTATGGCGGCTCGGTGAAGCCCTCCAACGCCAGCGAGCTGATGGCGGTGCCGAATGTGAACGGCGCGCTGGTCGGCGGCGCGAGCCTGAAGGCGGACGACTTCTGGGGTATCATCTCCGCCTACGCGTAACAGACGGGCCGGGGGGCAGAAAGCAACAGGCAATAATGAACACCGCCACAGCTTTTCGTACCGACGACAGCCGCAAATTTTTCGATTACTGGCAGAGCCTTCCGAGGGAAAAGGGACTTGTGCCGGATCGCAAGCACTTTGATCCGCTTGCAATCCGGCAGCTCATGCCAATGACGGTGATGGTCGAGTATAAGAGCCTTGAAGCGGCGACGTTCCGCTATGCCGGTTCCAAACTTGTCGAAATTCTCGGTTTCGATCCCACGAAGAAGGAATACCTTGACCTTCTGGAAAAGGGAGCGATGGCGGGCTTCCTCGCGGCAAGCGAACCGCTGATCTCCGTGCCCTGTGGCGGGGTTTTCCCGGTCACCGTGCAAGCCGCGACCGGCTACACGCTCAAATGCGAAGCGCTCGATCTGCCGCTGGTGAACGAAAAGGCGGGCACATGGATCGTGCTTGCGCTTATCAGCGTGGACCGCACTGCCGGAATGCACCGCGAAAAGGAATTCAAGATTCTCGAGATTGGCGAGGGCAGCTGGATCGATATCGGCGCGGGTCTGCCGGCGTCTTGATGGTGATGCGGCCCCCGGCGGAGGGAATGCCGGGAGCCGCAAGCGCCGGACGGAGACACGGCGCCTCTCGTGACTGATGGTCAGCGCGATGACGGCCTACCGGGCAGGCTGCTGCATCTGCTCGAAGTAGGCGGTGACCTTGTTGCGCACTTCCTCATCGGTCCGCGCGGCCTGACCGATGGCGTTGTATTCCTCGATGGTCAGACCATTGCTTTTGATCACGCGCTCGAGGTCAGCATAGGCCTGCTGCTGCATGCGCTGCATCTCGTCCGGGTCCGACTTGTTCTGCGATGCCTGTTCCATGGCCCTGTTGATCTGCTGCACCTGGATGGCCGCGTTCGCATAAGCCTGCAACTGCTCATCGGAAAAGCTGCCTGCGGGTTGCCCTGCCTGCGCGACCCGATCGCCCGCCATGGCGGGCGCTGCCACCGCGACGAACGAGAACCCCAGCATGACGGCACCCAGAATCGTGGAATGGGCGTTGCTTTCTTTCTTGCGCATAACTGCTCCTTGATTGATTTCCTGTTGCCGAAATGCGCTGCACGCATGATGACGGCACCGGGAAAGAGACAGGGCGGCGCGCGTAAAAGTTTCATCGGAATAAGGTTTTCTTTCAGGGAACTTCTTTTCGTCACAGGTGTCTGTTGCGTTCGAAGGGTGAAGCACACCCGAAGAGACGCCGGTGCATGGACGAACTTGAAAGCTACGTAGCGAGAGAAATTCCGCATATGCGGCGATTTGCGCGCTCGCTGTGCGGATCGGCCGACGAAGGCGACGACCTTGTGCAGGATGCGCTTGAGCGCGCATGGCGCAAACGCGACTCGTGGCGGCGCGAAGGGTCTGTGCGCGGCTGGCTTTTCAGGATCCTCTACCGGGTCTTCCTGAACTCGCGCCGCAAGGCGAAGCCAGTGCTTGCGGATACCGATCCGGAAATAATGGCCGATCCGGTTCACGAACGATTGCCGCCGCAGGAAGCGCGGCTGGCGGCGGACGATGTGTTGCGCGGCCTCGCGTCTCTTCCAGACGACCAGCGCGCGGCGGTGCTGCTCGTGGCACTGGAGGGCGTGAGTTACGATGAAGCGGCTGTCGTGCTCGACGTGCCGATAGGAACGCTTCGCTCGCGGCTGTTCCGGGGGCGCGAAGCTCTGCGCCAGATGGTGAGCGATGCGGAACGCATGCCGGCACGCGAGACCGCCGATCGCCGCACAACCACTCGCTTGAGGAGAGTGAAATGACAGGCCGGGACGAGAACGAACATGCTCCCGACGGGTTCGAGGAAATCCTGCATGCCTACGCGGACGGGCTGCTGGAGCGTGACCCCGAGCGCAAGCTCGCTGTGGAACAGCGGCTCGAACGCGATCCGCCCGCCCGCCGCAAGGTCGAGGACATAAAAACGATCAACGAGGCGTTGAAGGCAGCCTTTGCGGTCGAGGAAAGCAATTCCGCCAGGTTCGCAAGCGCCTTCGGCCCGCGAGCCTGGCCGTCGCTCCCGCGCGTGGGCCACACGGCGGCGGCCGTTGCAGCCGCGCTGGCGATCGGATTTTTTGCGGGGCAACTATCCGGCGGTGTTCCGGGCGGGAAGATGCCCGAGGAAACCGTTGCGGCTCTGATGAAGGACCACCCCGATCCCGGGCGGATGGCCGCCGACGCGGCAATGGCGGGTGTCGAGGCGGTACGGGCACGAACGGAACCCGACCGGCTGGCCGTGGCCCGCAACCTGCCGGACTTTTCCGGCGCGGGCTTTGCTCTCTCCCGGGTCAGCCGCACGGCAGCGGAAGGAAAGACGATGGTGAGGGCACGTTACGAAAACCCGGCATCGGGCGAGACCGTCGAATTGGCGGTGATGCCTATGCCCCAAAATTCCATTCCGCCGGAGACCGGAGGAGCGGGTGATGAAAGCCGGATATTCTGGTCTGACGGACACCTGGCCTATGGGCTCAAGGCGCAAAAGGGCAGGCCGGACCTTGGCGCGCTTGCCCGGCTGGCCTCCTCGGGCGGGAACTGGGCGCTGACGGCAGGAAAGCCTGTTCTTGCGCCGGAAATGCGCGAAGTGGCACCGATTGCGGAGCCGCTTCCAGCCGCGGATATGGCCGCGCCGAGCGGGCCTGTCATGCCTTCCGGGACGGCTCCCATATCGCCCGCGGGCGACAAACGCGGATCATAAGCAGGGAATTAAACATGGGCATGCGCTTAATCCTTGTAAAATGACAGTTTACCGTCTATATGAGCACCATCGAATTTTACCGGTTCGGCTGCTCTCCACGCTCGCGATCGAGCGCCGGACCTGTCTCTCCCGATCCCTAAAATTTTGATCCTTCGGTTTGCATTAAGCACCGGCGGTAATACCAACGTTATAAGGAATGCCATACATGGCGAACGGAACAGTTAAGTGGTTCAACTCCCAGAAGGGCTTCGGCTTCATTCAGCCGGAAAGCGGCGGCAAGGACGTTTTCGTCCACATCTCCGCAGTTGAACGCGCCGGCATGCGCGGTCTCGACGAAGGTCAGGCGATTGCCTACGACCTCGAGACCGATCAGCGCAGCGGCAAGGTTTCGGCCGCGAATCTTCGCTCGGCCTGAACCAACTGCTTAAGGGGCGCTTCGGCGCCCCTTTTCTATTCTCGGGGAAGAATATGGCGCGCAAGAAGCCCATGGACGGCGAGTTCATCGCATTCAATGTCGTCTATGAGGATGGTTCGCTGAGTTCCAACCGGAAGGTGCCGACATCGGCACTTGATGGCCTTGCCGACACATCGAGCGCAAAGGCCGTGATCGAGGCACAGGACCGGGACATCGCAGAGAAGTCCGGCCGTCCGCGCGGGCGCGTGAAAACCCTCGAACGCGTCAAACGAAAGTGAGACATGGCCTTCAAACCGAACTACCGGCACGAACGCGCCGAACGTGATCGCGCGAAGGCTGCCAAAGCGCAGCAGAAGCTGAAGGAACGCGAAGACAAAGCCGCGATCCGAAAAGAAGCCCAGACCGAAGAGGGCGCCGGGGCGGACGAGACCCCAGAGGACTGAGCCATGGAAAAACACAGATACGAAATCGGCGAGACCGTTGAATTCACGGCAGGCGGTTCCTATCCGCCGGCGGCCCGCGGCCGCTACACCGTGCTGAAGCAGCTTCCCTCCGAAGGGCAGGGCTATCAGTATCGGGTCAAGAACCTTGCCGACGGCCATGAGCGTATGGTGCGGGAAGGTCAGCTTTCCCCCGAGGAACAGCAGTCGGCAGCCCAAGCCAGCTAACACGCCAGACAAGTTGCGGCCGGAGAGCCGGGGAAAGCGCCAAGGGACTGGAAACCTGCGCCTTCATGCGCTACAACGCGCCGCGACTGGCCCGGTCGCCTTTTGAGGCAGCCGAGGCTTAATTTTCGTTCAAATTCCGGATTCGGGCGGCCCGAGGTCTCATGGCGACCATCATTCTGATCATTCACCTGATGCTCGCGGTGGCGCTTGTCGCGACCGTCCTGCTCCAGCGTTCCGAGGGCGGCGCGCTTGGCATTGGCGGCGGCGGCGACGGCTTCATGAGCGGCCGCGGCGCAGGCAATGCGCTGACACGTGCAACGGCGATCCTTGCCGCGCTTTTCATGACCACCAGCCTTGTGCTCGGCATCATCGCTGCGCGCGGCGGTTCGGTCGACAGCGTGCTCGACCGGGTTGTGCCCCCGTCCCAGACAGAAGACGCAGGCGACGTCGCGGTTCCCGCCCCGATCGGCTCCGACTTCTCGACACCGGACGTACCGCCGGCCGAAGCCCCCGCCGGCAGCAATGCCGACGAGAGCCCCGCGACCGCTCCCGAGCCTGCCGAACCCAGCGTCCCGCGCGCTCAATAACGAGATTTTCCGGTGGAACCGGCCTTTTGGGCCGTTTTCCGCCGGTTCGACTATTTTTGCCCGGAGCTGCAATTGCCGCTTCGAATCATTCTGCTTGGTGTAATCTAGGGGCCCATGACGCGGTACATTTTCATCACCGGCGGCGTGGTTTCCTCCCTCGGTAAAGGTCTGGCCTCGGCGGCGCTTGGCGCACTCCTGCAGGCGCGGGGCTATTCCGTGCGGCTTCGGAAGCTCGACCCGTATCTCAATGTGGACCCGGGGACCATGTCCCCGATCCAGCATGGCGAAGTCTATGTGACGGATGACGGGGCCGAGACCGACCTCGATCTCGGTCACTATGAGCGCTTCACGGGCGTGCCCGCGAGCCGCGCCGACAACATCACCACCGGACGCATCTACCAGGAGATCATCACGCGGGAACGCCGCGGCGATTATCTGGGCGGCACGGTGCAGGTGATTCCGCATGTGACGGACGCCATCAAGGAATTCGTGCTTTCGGGCAATCAGGGTGTCGACTTCGTACTTTGCGAAATCGGCGGCACGGTGGGCGACATCGAGGGCCTGCCGTTCTTCGAGGCCATCCGCCAGCTCGGCAACGAGCTTGAGCGGGGTCAGACCTGCTACATCCATCTGACGCTGATGCCCTTCATCCCCTCGGCGGGCGAGATGAAGACGAAGCCGACGCAGCACTCCGTGAAGGAACTGCGCTCCATCGGCATTCAGCCCGACGTGCTGATGTGCCGTTGCGACCGGCCGATCCCGAAGGATGAGCGGCGCAAGATCGCGCTCTTCTGCAACGTGCGTGAAAGCGCCGTGATCCAGGCGATGGATGTCGACACGATCTACGACGTGCCGAACGCCTATCACCTTGAAGGGCTGGACGACGAAGTGCTCTCCGTCTTCGGCATCAAGGATGCGGAGATACCAAACCTCGCGAGCTGGCAGAGCATCACGCATAATATCCGCGAACCGGAAGGCGATGTGACCATCGCCATCGTCGGCAAGTACACCGGCCTCAAGGACGCCTACAAATCGCTGATGGAGGCGCTGGTTCACGGTGGCATTGCGAACAAGGTTCGCGTGAACCTGAAATGGGTCGAATCCGAAATCTTCGATACGGAAGAAACGGCTTACTACCTCGAAGACGTGAACGGCATTCTGGTGCCGGGCGGCTTCGGCGAACGCGGCAGCCAGGGCAAGATCCGCGCGGCCGAATTCGCACGCACGCGCAACGTGCCTTACTTCGGCATCTGCTTCGGCATGCAGATGGCGGTAATCGAGGCGCTGCGGAACATAGGCGGCCTCACAGGCGCGAGCTCGACCGAGTTCGGGCCGACAAACGAGCCTGTCGTCGGCCTGATGACGGAATGGATGCGCGAAAACGAACTCGTGAAGCGCGCAGCCAATGGCGATCTCGGCGGCACGATGCGCCTTGGCGCATATGATGCGGTGCTGAAGGAAGGAAGCCGGGTCGCGGAGATCTACGGCTCGACGACCATCTCCGAGCGCCATCGCCATCGCTACGAAGTCAACATGACCTACCGCGACCAGATCGAGGCCGCGGGGCTCGTCATGTCAGGCGTGTCCCCCGATGGATTGCTGCCTGAGATCGTCGAAATCCCGACGCATCCCTGGTTCATCGGCGTTCAGTATCACCCCGAACTGAAGTCGAAGCCGTTCGAGCCGCACCCCCTGTTCCGCTCCTTCGTGGAAGCGGCGGTGGAGCAAAGCCGGCTCGTCTGACGGGACAGGGCAGACGGCTTACGCCGTCTGCTTCTCGCCCTTTATTTCGTCTCTGATGCTTTCGAGCAGATCGGCGCTGCCGAGCGTTGAGATGGCCGTTTCCGTGTGACCCAACGCATATTCGGGCGGCACGCTTTCCGGGCCTTCGCCAGGGGCGAGGGGAGGCGTGTAATAGCCGAGCGCATAGCCGCCCATCGAGTAGCCGATCAGCGCCTGCAAATCCGGCGAGAGCGTCTTCGCGATTTCGGGCGGGCAGGAGAGGTACTGATTTTCCTCCTGACGAAGCCAGCCGAGCGTATAGGTGATGTTGATGCCGACGCGGTCGCCATTCGACACATTCGCGCCGCCGCCATGAAAGACGCCGCCTGAATAGACCAGTACGGAGCCGGCGGGCATCTCGGCATAACCGATCTCTTCGTCCTTGGCCTGATAATCGTCAGGCCAGTCAAGGCTGCCGGGGCAGACCTGTGTAGCACCGTTTTCTTTCGTGAAGTCGCTGATCGCCCAGATCGTGTTGAACTGCGGTTCAATGTCTTTCAGGTGGGTGCCCCATGCCCAGCGGTCGCGATGCAATTGCTGCTTCGTCTGGCCGGGGCGAATGCGGATGACTTGCGTCAAATGAAGCTGGATGCGCTCGCAGAAGGGCTTGAGAAAGGTTTCGGCTGCGCTCACGATCTTCGGATGCGAAACGAGTTCGCGGCATTTGGCGGAGCGGGCGACGAGCGCGCCGGTGCGGGTGGTGTTGTGGCCGACGAAATCGTCCGCGCCGTTCGGCGTCGCGTCGATATAGGGCATGGTCTCGGCGCGAACCTGGGCGAGATCTTCCGGTGTCAGGACGTTGGTCAGGATGAGCGCGCCGTCGCGCTTCAAGACGGTGAGAATTTCGTCCGTGCTTGCCGTGGCAGGCAAGGTTTCGAGCTTCGGCATTTCTATCCTCCCTTTTGCTTGCGCCGCTTCTCCGGTCTTGGCAGGAGCGGGCGCAGCATGGCTTCGAGCTGAGTTTTCTGACGCTTGACCGGCCACTCTTCTGGTTCGAGCGTGGCGCGAATGCAGAAGCCGTCGATGATGGAGATGATCGCATCGCCCGTAACGGCAGGATCGATATGTGCCGAGAGGGTGCCATCATCCTGCTGGCGGCGGATGATGGCAGCGAGCCCGTCGCGGAACTCGTCGTAATAAGCCTTGTTGATGCGGGCGAGGACGGGATCGCCTATCGCGCGGCTGAAGAAACTCATCCAGACGCGCCAGTCACGACGGTTTTCCTCATCCACAGGCAGGATAAGCGCTGCCAGCTCGACGAGGTCTTCCGGCTTCTCCGGGTGACGCAGCATGAACAGGATATTCTGGGCGACATGGTCGAGCGCTGCGAGCAGCACCGCGTCCTTGTCCTCGAAATAATGGGTGATGCTGCCGGTCGTCGCACCCGCCGCGCGGGCGACATCGATGAGCCTCGTATTGTCGATGCCTTGCTCGCCGATCACGGCAATGGCCGCTCTGGCAATGTCTCGACGGCGTTCATCATGGTCGATCTTTTTTGGCATAATCGTGATTATATAAAAATAGCCGCAAAGCGCAAGCGGCGAAGAAAGGAACAGGGAGATTGCGTCGGCCGAGCGGGGCTGAACGGCTTCGGGCGGTCAGTTCCAGCGCTGCCAATCGGGAATGCGCAACCTGAGGCCGTCGAGAGGCTTCGACATGACAAGCTGGCAGCACAGTCTGCTTCCGGGTCTCGCATCGGGCGCGAAGTCGAGAATGTCTTCTTCCATGCCGGCTGCCGCGCCGACGCGTTCCAGCCATTCCGGCTCAACATAGACGTGGCATGTGGAGCAGGCGCAATTGCCCCGGCAATTTGCGGAAATGCCGTCGATGTCGTTCTTGACCGCTACATCCATGATGTTCGTGCCCGGGGGGACGCTCAGCTGCGTCTCGGTTCCATCGGGATGTATGAAGATCAGTCGAAGCATGATCCGTTCGATATTCATCTGTATAGGGATTTTATCCATTGGAGAAACCGGCTTTCGCGGGAGCGTTCGCGAAGCCCGGACTGCTGTTCCTTCAAATCATGGCAACGAATATTTCGCTGGAGGGTTCTTCTGCCGTTCTGGTGCCTGCCATTTATGGCCCGTGGGGATATCGACAGGACGCCTTAAAGAAATATATTATATACATGTTATTCTTCGGCTGAAGCATCTTTTCTGGAAATCCGGCCGGGAGTGGTGAGCGATGAAACTTCAGGTGAAGAGGATATACGAAGAGAAAGAACGCGGTGATGGCATGCGAATCCTGGTCGATCGGGTCTGGCCACGCGGAATGACGAAGGAGGCGGCCGCTCTTTCAGCGTGGCACAAGGACGTTGCGCCCAGTGCGGAACTGCGCAAGTGGTTCGGTCACGATCCCGCACGGTGGGAAGAGTTCAAGAAGAGATATCGCCGCGAGCTCGACGAGAATGAAGAAAAGGTAGCCTCCTTGAAGAAAGAGCTAGGGGACAGGCGCGCAACGCTTCTCTATGGCGCACGCGACGAGGCCCACAATCATGCGTTCGTTCTCGCGGATTACCTGAGAGGCAAGAAAGACTAGGGGCAAAAGAACTGGCCTTCCGGCACGTCCCCGGAGGGGGGCGGACCCGCGCGGATGCGACAAGAAGAAGCGTGGACCTTCATACCCGCATCGCCTAGACGCTCCGCCAGGAGGGTGGCCTCTCGCCTCGCCCTGATTCTGGCGGGGGGCATGCCAGCACGGGTTACCCCGCAGTCGTAATAGCGTTAACAACGAGAAGAAAATGACCGCAATCGACGAAAAGATCGAACCGATATTTGCAGAGGTATTGCGCCGAAATGCCGGTGAAGTGGAATTCCATCAGGCAGTGCTGGAAGTTCTCGGCAGCATTGGCCGCGTTGTGGCGAAACACTCCCACTATGCGAACAGCGCGCTGATCGAACGGATTTGCGAACCTGAGCGGCAGATTATATTTCGCGTGCCCTGGATGGACGACAAGGGGCGTCATCACATCGCGCGCGGGTTCCGGGTTCAGTTCAATTCCGCACTGGGACCGCACAAGGGGGGTATTCGTTTTCACCCGTCGGTCAATCTGGGCATCATCAAGTTTCTCGGCTTCGAGCAGACCTTCAAGAATGCACTCACGGGGCTGCCGATTGGCGGCGGGAAGGGCGGTTCGGACTTCAATCCCCGCGATCGCTCCGACGGCGAGATCATGCGCTTCTGCCAGTCTTTCATGACGGAGCTTCAGAGACATGTGGGTGAATATACCGACGTGCCAGCGGGCGATATTGGCGTGGGCGCCCGCGAGGTTGGCTATATGTTCGGGCAGTACAAGCGCATTACCAACCGCTACGAAGCGGGCGTTCTGACAGGCAAGGGGCTGATCTACGGCGGATCCCGGGCACGCAAGGAAGCCACCGGCTATGGAGCGGCGGTCTTCGTCCAGTGCATGCTCCGTACAAGGAACACAGACTTCGAGGGTAAGAAGGTTGTCGTTTCCGGGTCGGGAAATGTTGCGATCTACACAATGGAAAAGATTATCAGCCTCGGCGGAAAGGTTGTGGCCTGTTCCGATTCCAACGGATTCATCATCGACGAAGACGGTGTCGATCTTGATCTGCTCAAGGAAATAAAGGAAATCAGGCGCGAGCGCGTTTCCGAATACGCCAAAACCAGAAAGGGAGCGTCTCGCTATATCGGCGGCGGAACTGTCTGGGACGTTCCCTGCGATGTCGCAATGCCGTCAGCCACGCAGAACGAACTGACCGGAAAAGATGCGAGAACCTTGATCCGTAATGGTGTTGTGGCCGTCGGCGAGGGCGCGAATATGCCGTGCACGCCTGACGCCATTGCGGCGTTCAGGGAGGCTGGCGTTCTGTTCGGTCCGGCAAAGGCCGCAAATGCGGGAGGGGTTGCGACCTCTGCGCTCGAAATGCAGCAAAACGCGTCCCGGGATAGCTGGACGTTTGAACGGACCGAGAAGCGTCTGACGGAAATCATGATTGGCATTCACGATCTCTGCGCGGAGACAGCGGACGAGTACGGCTCGCCGGGAGATTATGTCCTCGGGGCGAATATTGCCGGTTTTGTGCGCGTTGCCGAGGCAATGGAGGCACTGGGCGTCATCTGAGCGAATATGTCCGGTCTCGCTTTAAGGCGAGACCGGACGTCAGCTTCGGGAAAAGAGAAGCATCGGGCTGTAGATGATCAGGAACCCGGCGAAGGCGGCGATCCATGCGATGGCGGAAAGCGCATAAAGCGTGAGTGCCGCATCGGGGAAGACAAGCTCCGTCAGCCGGAAGGTAACCGCCGCAACAACACACAGATATATGAGCTGAGTTGACGGAGGAGCGGTCAAGGGGCGGCCCGAGTGCCCTCTGGTTGCACGCGTCATGATGGCCAGCGTCATCACGCCCATTGCCCCGGTCGTCCATGCATGAAGGGCAACGGAGGGGGAGAGAACATCCGGCCAGATCAGGGAGAGCCCGACCAGTGCGAAGCCCAGGGGTATGAATGCGTATCCGGCATGAAGGATGAAGACGAGAGGCTCCCGCATCGTCAGCCAGCCCGACCAGCGTCCGAGACGCACCGTATGAAGAGCGCCGGCGGCGAGCAGAAAAAGACAGGTGAGGGGGGCCGCCGGAAGGAAAGTCCACAATGCGAGCGCAACGGCACCGGTCGCAAGCGCCGCATAGTCAAACCGGTCCATTTGCGCAGGCAGGCGGTGGCTTCCCTTTCCCGCAAGCCAGTTTCTGGTGAAGTTTGGAACGATACGTCCGCCGATCAGCATGATCAGGAGAATGATGAGAGAAATGGAACCGCGCGTTGCAAACGCGGCTTGCCCGTAGACAATCATTTCAGTGTGGAAAAGGATATTGGCGAGAGCCAATACGAAAACAAGAATGCCTATCCGCACATTGCCTTTGTTTTCGGCGGCCCGAACCTCGCGCAAGATCAGCAGGGCAAGGGCCGGAAGGAAGAGAGCGTCGATAAACGCCGCTGCTGCATAGCCAGTCCATCCCGACAACAAGAAGGCGCATCTTCCCGCGATCCACAGAGCCAGAAGGGCGAGGAGTGGAACGCCCCGCAAGGGAGGGCGCCCGGTCCAGTTGGGAACGGCAGTGAGCAGAAAGCCCGCTACGATCGCGCCGACATACCCAAACAGGAACTCATGAACATGCCAGGACACCAGAGGCAGCCCTGGAGCGAGATCGAGATTGCCCGTTATCATGCCGATCCAGAGCACCATCGCCGCGACCGCCCATATGGCGCCGCCGAAGAAGAACGGGCGGAAGCCGTAGCTGAGGAGCGGCCATGCTTCTGTTCGTGCTGCGTCTATCCTCATCTGAACCTTCCCGCTCCGGTCTGATTGAAAGCTGCAATATTCTGCCCGCGGCTATTAGATATATATAAAATATATCATAAGATTCTGCGTCGGAACGCTATGATGCCGTTTGTCGCAGGGGCTGGCCCAGGGCGTTCCGCTACAACAAGACAATGCCGGGCCGGGCCGGGCCGGACCGGGCTGGAGGTCTATGAAATGGGTGACTTATGCGTTTGACGACACTTTCCGACTATGCCTTGCGCGTTCTCATGTATGCGGCCGCCGAGAATGAGCGGCTTGTTACGATCGATGAGACGGCGAAAGTGTATGACATTTCCAGAGCGCATTTGATGAAGGTGGTCAATATCCTGACCAGAGCCGGCTATCTGAAAAGTGTAAGAGGCCGATCGGGCGGGTTCATGCTTGCGCTGCCTCCCGAGAAAATCAGTCTCGGTGCGGTGGTTCGCGCAACGGAACCGGATTTTGCATTGGTCGAATGCTTCGCGACTGGCAATCAATGCGTCCTTACCCGGAAGTGTGAGCTGGCGAGCGTTCTCAATGAAGCGCTGAATTCGTTTGTCCATACGTTGGACCGATACACGCTGGCTGACATTGCTCTTCGCAAGAGGGACTTTCGCCGCCTGCCACCCGTCGATGACGAGACCCGCGGTCCCGATTTTAGAAAGACGGGAACGAAGAGCGGCATGAATCGGGAGCGTGTTCGCGAGGCGGATTGAGGGAATGGAAACCGCTGGATTTTCTTGCCCAAAAAGATATATGTAAAGTATATCTTTAATGGCGAAGGCATCGACGATGACGTATGTGGTCACGGATAACTGCATCAAGTGCAAGTTCACCGATTGTGTAGAGGTCTGTCCCGTCGACTGCTTCTATGAAGGCGAAAACATGCTCGTCATTCATCCCGATGAGTGCATCGACTGCGGGGTTTGCGTTCCTGAATGTCCTGCAGAGGCGATATTCCCGGATACGGATGCAGCGGCTACACCGCAATGGCTGGAGCTCAATGCGGAATATGCAAACAAGTGGCCCAATATCACCCGGAAGAAGCCGCCTATGCCCGAGGCAGATGCGTTGAACGGTGTTCCAGGAAAGCTCGCTGATTTCAGCCCGAACGCCGGTGAAGGAGACTGAGCGGACGGGCTTTCGCGAGTGTGCCCGTTCCGGGTCAGCCCAAAAGCGCGCGAGCGACAGCGAAAAGGGTAAGCGTGAGTGAGATCAGACTGGGAAGGATAACGGCCGCTCCGAATAAAAACGCCACCGCTGCAACCGGGTCGATTTTAAGTTTCGTGATCTCTGGCATGGAAGCATTCCCAATCTGATGGCAATTTCGGTATTGCCTGCGTCAAGATGCGGAACTTTTCCCGCACACTACCGATCTTCGCGATCTCCCTCCGTGGACATGTGATTGCTCCTGTCCAGGAGCGGATAATCCTCCTGCTGATGGAGAAGGATGCGTTCCGCTGCCCCCTCCAGATCATCATATTGATCGTTTCCGATCGACCACAAAAAGGCGCAAAGCCCCCCGAACCCCATTGCGAGCGCTATCGGCACGAGCCACATCAATATGTTCATGGCCAAGGCCCCTCATTCCTCCGGCCGGGAAACCACCCGATAAGAGTGCCATGTGGCATGTCCCAGCAACGGAAAGATGACGATCAGGCCAAGGAGTCCGGTCGCGACACTCACCCCGAAGAGGGCAACCAAGATCAGCCCCCAAACCACCATTGGAATGAAATTGTTCCAGACGAGCGCCATGCTCGTTCCCATGGCCGTCATCGCGTCCGTCGAACGGTCGAGCAGCATGGGAATCGAAAAGACGCTGATTGCGAAGGCGAATGAAGCGAAGAGACTGCCGACGAGCGTGCCGACGAAAAGCATCGCCCATCCGATTGGCTGCGTAAGGAGCAGTTCGATTATGTGATCCAAACCCGGAAAAGGCTTCACGCCGAAGAAAAGGGCATAGATGAGAACGGCGGCGCGCATCCACAAAAGCATGAGCAGGCAGAGCATCACACCGGCAAAATAGACCTGCGCACCGGCACGCGGCTTTGACCGGACCATGCGGCCCAGCGTTATGCTTTTGCCTTCTTCGAGCGCACGGCTTTTTTCATAAAGGCCAATGGCGAGAACGGGAGCCACGATCATGAATCCTGCCAGTGCGGGAAAGAGAATGTAATCCAGACCGAAATAGGCGAGCAGCCAGACAAGGCTCACGGAGACGAGAAAAACCCCCAGACCGTAAGCAAGACTCTGCGCCGGCCGGTTGGCAAGGTCGCGCCAGCCTGCGCGCAGCCATTGCAGGCTTGCAAAGACGGGCAGGTGCCTCTGCAACCGCTCGTTTCTCGTTTCGGCGATGGTGGAGGTCTGGCTCAGCAGCCCATAGGAACCGTCGGCTTCGTTCATCGGTCGAATCTCCTCAGCAAGCGGACTTCGCAGCTCTGAACTTTCCCTCGTTGCCCGCTTCCTTCAGATGCGGAACACAGTCGGGCCGGGACTCATAGGCGACGTAAACGAGGTGGGCGTTGGCGGCGACGAACAGAAGCAGCGCCGCCGGAACGAGAACCCAGACAAACAGCACTGTACTGCGACGGGTCTTTTCGCGGCGCCTCGTCATTTCTCGTCCGCTCCCAGAGAGTGGACGTAGAGGGCAAGGATCTTGATATTGCCCTCGGTTAGCCGTTCGTCCCATGTCGGCATGTGCCCCTGCCTGCCGCCATGAACGGAGTCCACGATCGTCTGCAAGTCGCCACCATAGACCCAGTACGGGTCCGTCAGATTGGGCGCGCCAAGATCCCGGTTTCCTCGCGCATTCTCACCGTGGCAGACCGCGCAGTTTGCTTTGAAGACCTCCCTCCCGGCTTCGATCCGGCCGACATTCTCCGGGGTTGAATAATCCTCATGGCTGAGCGAGTAGACGTAGGCGGAAGCGCTTCTCACTTCTTCGCGGTCGAGCATTCCATCGGCGCCGAACGAGGGCATTTGCGCAAACCGGCTCTCGGGATGCGCGGAGTTGATTCCGACACGCATCGTCTCGGCGATTGTTTCGACCTCTCCGCCCCAGAGCCAGTCGTTATCCGTCAGATCGGGGTAATTGGCGCGGCCTTTTCCATCGATGCCGTGGCAGGCGGCGCAATTGTCTCCGAACAGCTGATGACCGCTGCTTTTCACAATCGACATGAGTTCAGGGTCAGCTTGAATCTGCTCGAAACTCAAACGCTCGATCGGGCCCATCCAGGAGGATCGCCGCGCAGCCGAACCGACAAGCTGTTCTTCTACCGTCTTGTGCTGATCGACGTCGAGAAGCCCCTTTGTGTAGGTGGTTCCAAGCGGCCAGCTCGGCATCAGGAACCACCAGAGCACGGCAAAAACATGCGTAACGATCAGAAAGATCAACACGCCCTTGGGCACTGGCGTGTCCAGTTCCTTGATGCCGTTCCACTCGTGCCCGGTCGTCTTGCGGCCGCTGACCGGATCGCGCTCTTCTACTTCCATGGCTTGTCTTCCGGGTCGAGAATGCTTTTCTTGGCCTCGTTGAAACGCTTCTTGTTGGAAGGCCAGAAAGTGTAGGCGAGGACGCCGATTGCGAAAGCCAGCAGGTAAAACAGTCCCCAGCTCTTGGAAAAGAAGACCAGAGTGTCGTGGTCGAGACCCATCACGCGCGCTCCTTCATTCGACTGGCTCGGGCGGTTTCTGGGGAGCGGCCGTATTTTCATACGCGGCGTCCGTCAGACGGCCGAGCACTTGAAGATAGGCAACCAGAGCGTCCATCTCGGTCAGGCGCGTGGCGACGCCATCGAAGGTGCGAACCTGGGTTTCCTCACCGTAACGCTCAGCGACACCAGATGCGGCGTCGCTATCGGGCGTCGCCTGGCCGTATGCATCTTCTGCGGCGTTTTCGATCATGTCTTCGGTATAGGGAACGCCAACCGCGCTCTGGGCCGCAAGGTGCAGGGGAAGGTCTTCGATTTCCAGTTCGTTCCGCGCCAGCCAGCGATAGGCCGGCATATTCGATTCCGGGACGACATCGCGAGGGTTGGTCAGATGGGCGACATGCCAGAGATCGGAATACTTGTCCCCGATCCGGGCAAGGTCCGGGCCTGTTCTTTTGGACCCCCAGAGCATCGGATGATCATAACGCGACTCCACGGCGAGCGAATAGGGGCCATACCGCTCGACCTCGTCGCGCAGTGTACGGATCATCTGGCTGTGGCAGGCGTAACAGCCTTCGCGGATATAGATATTGCGGCCAGCGAGCTCCAGCGGCGTATAGAGCCGCATGCCGGGCGCTTCCTCGACAGTCTCGTCGATGGTGAAAAGCGGTGCGATCTCGACGATGCCGCCTATACTGGCGACGACGATGATGGCGAGAACGAATCCGATGGTGGAGCGTTCGAGTTTGCGGTGAAAGAGTTCGGGCATTGCTTCATTCCCCCGCAACGGCAATGGCACTGGAATCGGGAATGTCCGACCCGCGATCTGCGGCCAAGGGCGCAACCCGCACCGTCATCCAGATATTGTAGGAACCGAGGACGGCGCCGATAAGGAAGAGAAGTCCTCCAAAAGCCCGGGCAATGTAGTAGGGATACATCGCGACAAGAGAGTCGACGAAGGAATAGGCGAGGGTGCCTTCTTCCGTGTACGTCCGCCACATCAGACCCTGAATGATGCCGGAGTTCCACATAGCGAAGATGTAGACGAGGGTTCCCGCCAGCGCGAGCCAGAAGTGGACTTCAACAAGCGCCGGAGAATACATGCGCTCGCGCTTCCACAGCCCGGGCACCAGCGTATAAAAAGAACCGAATGTGATCAGGGCAACCCACCCGAGCGCACCTGCGTGAACGTGACCGACAGTCCAGTCCGTATAATGCGACAGCGAGTTGACCGGCCGGATCGCCATGAACGACCCCTCGAAAGTGGACAAGCCGTAGAACACGGCCGCTACCATCATGAAGCGAAGTGTCGCGTCATCGCGTACCCGATGCCAGGCTCCGTTGAGGGTCAGCAATGCGTTGCCGGCCGATGCCCACGAGGGAACCAGAAGCATCACCGAAAACGTCATTCCCAGCGTCTGCACCCAATGTGGCAGAGCCGTGTAGTGGAGGTGATGTGAGCCGGCCCACATGTAGAAGAACGTGATGCCCCAGAAGCTGAGGATCGAAAGCCTGTAGGAAAAGATCGGCCGTTGCGCCCTGACGGGGAGGTAATAATAGAGCATGCCGAGAAATCCTGCCGTCAGGAAGAAAGCGACGGCATTGTGCCCATACCACCACTGCACCATTGCATCCTGCACGCCGGCCCAGACGGTGTAGCTCTTGGCGTGGCCGAGAGAGACCGGAACGGCAATGTTGTTGACGATATGCAGAATGGCCACGACGAGAATGAACGCCAGGAAATACCAGTTGGCGACATAGATATGCGGCTCTTTTCGCCGGGCGATGGTCCTGATGTAGAGAACGAAATAAACCACCCAGACGATGACGAGCCATATATCGGCGTACCATTCCGCCTCGGCATATTCCTTCGACTGTGTGACGCCCATCAGATATCCGGTCACGGAGAGCAGGCAGAAGAGGTTGAAGCCGATAAGAACGAACCAGGCCGAGAACTGGTCTGGCATGCGCGCTCGCGATGTACGTTGCATCACATGGAAAGAGGTTGAGATGAGAGCGTTGCCACCGAACCCGAAGATAATGCCTGTGGTGTGAACCGGGCGAAGCCGCCCGAAACTTGCCCATGCCTCATCGAATGTAAGCTCGGGCCAGGCAAGTAGCGAGGCTACCCACACGCCGATGAACATGGCGAACACCGCCCACGCCATTGACAGGGCGATCCCCGCCTTGATCGGTGCGTCATAGTAGCTCGACAGTCTTTCCGGCGCTGGCTCGGGTTCGTAATAGCCATGAATGACAGTAAATGCACACAGAAGTCCGAAGGCCAGAATCAGGAAGCCATGAATTTCCAGCACATCGTGCCGGCCGAGGGCTGCAAATGCGAGACCGCACATGGCGACAAGAACGGAGATGGCGATTGCTGCCTGCCGCTCACTACGTGTCAGTGTTGAAACCATGGGACATCGAGTTCTTGTGCTTGTTTCAGGAGCGGCCGGAAACGCATTGCGGACGTGGCGTCTGAATGCGTCTCAATAAGATATATATCTAATGCATCTTATTGGGCAAGGAGCCAATGAGCTTGTTTGTCGCAGCCGTGAAGCCCCCTGCGGACGAAGACAATTCATCCGCAGGGTCAGCGCGCTACCCTGGGCAAAGGCCTCAATCCGCGAATTTCGGACGGCGCTTTTCCAGATTGGCCATGATGGCTTCTTTCTGGTGGGTGCCACCGATAAGCTTGTCCTGCTCAACCGACTCCGCCATGAGGATCGAAGCGGCGTCGCTGTCCGGCACTGCGTTCAGGATGCGCTTCGCGGCGCGGATGGCAGACGGGCTCTTGTCGGCAATCTCGCGCGCCGTGGCGAGTGCATCGGCATAGGGGTCGTCGCAAAGCCGGGTCGCAAAGCCGTAGGCGAGAGCGTCGTCGGCCTCGAAGATGCGGCCGGTATAGGTGAGATCGCGGATAACGTCTTCGCGGGCGAGGCTGCGCATCAGGCTCATGCCTGCCATGTCGGGCACAAGGCCCCATTTGATTTCCATGACCGAGAAGCGCGTACCGGGCGCGACGAAGCGCATGTCGGCACCGAGCGCTACCTGGAACCCGCCGCCAAAGGCAACGCCATGCACGGCGGCGATCACGGGCACGGGCACATCGCGCCAGACCAGCGCCGCATATTGTGCGCGGTTTGCGATGCCATGTGTGCGCTCTTCGAGGCGGCCAGTGACTTCCGACTTGTTCGCCTCTCGTTCGCCACTCGCCATGCGGCCGAAATTGCCCATGTCGAGACCGGCGCAGAAAGCACGGCCCTCACCGGAGATGACGACGGCGCGCACGGACTTGTCGGATTTCAGCTTCTCGCCGGTTTCCAGCAGCGCCATGAACATCGCATCGTCGAGCGCATTCATCTTGTCGGCACGCACGAGCCGGACATCGGCCACGCCATCGGTGATGGTGGTCTTGATACGCTCTTCCATGTATCTCTCTCCCGGCTTTTTGATGTTTCGTTGGCACAAGTCTTAGCGGGCCTGCGAATGAAAACAAGACCGCCGCGAGATGTGCTGCTTTACGTTGCGTAACAAAAGGGCGCGCGAAAAGTACGGCGGTCAGGTGGCGTCGTCGGGGCGCAGCTGTGCTATAGGCCTGAGATCATATCGAAGTGGCGCGGCGCGCGCGATATGGGGATTTCAGCAGGGAGAGGCGCAAGCCGGAAGAGAATGGGAAATGCGATGGCAGTGGAAGGCAGGGCGGAGGCGATAGCCGCGAAGGTCGAGGCATTCGTGCGCAACGTGGTCGCTCCTTTCGAGCGAGATCCCCGCTGCACGGCCCACGGCCCGACGGAAGAGCTGGTCGCCGAACTGCGCGACAAGGCGAGAGCCGCAGGCGTCATGACGCCGCACATCCTCGAAGACGGCAGCCATCTGACGCAGCTCGAAACGGCGCTCGTTCTGCGTATGACCGGCCTTTCACCGCTCGGCCCCGTTGCCTGCAACACGGGCGCGCCGGATGAGGGCAACATGTATCTTCTCGGGAAGATCGGCAGCCCCGATATCAAGAGCCGGTTTCTCAAGCAGCTTGTCTCCGGCGATGCGCGTTCCGCTTTCTTCATGACGGAGCCGGCAGACGAGGGCGGGGCGGGCTCCGACCCCTCGATGATGAAAACGACCTGCCGTCAGGACGGCAATCACTGGGTCATCAATGGGCGCAAGACATTCATCACCGGCGCGGAAGGCGCGAAGGTCGGCATCGTCATGGCCAAGGGCGACGATGGCGCCTGCATGTTTCTGGTCGACCTGCCGCACCCCTCGATCCGTATCGAGCGCGTACTCGATACAATCGACAATTCGATGCCGGGTGGCCATGCGACCGTTGTCATCGACGAATTGCGCGTCCCTGCCGACCAGATGCTCGGCGACAGCGGCGAGGGCTTCAAATACGCACAGATCAGACTGAGCCCCGCGCGCCTTTCGCATTGCATGCGCTGGCTTGGCGGCTGCATCCGGGCAAACGAAATCGCAACGAACTACGCCAATCGCCGTCACGCTTTCGGCAAGCCGCTGATCGACCATGAGGGCGTCGGCTTCATGCTGGCGGAAAACCTGATCGACTTGAAACAGGCCGAACTGATGATCGACTGGTGTGCGAGCGTGCTCGATACGGGCTCGCTCGGCACGGCGGAAAGTTCGATGGCGAAGGTCGCCGTTTCCGAAGCGCTGATGCGGATCGCGGACCGCTGCGTGCAGGTCATGGGCGGAATGGGCGTATCGGGCGATACGATCGTGGAAAAGATGTTCCGCGAGATTCGCGCCTTCCGCATCTATGACGGTCCGACCGAAGTTCACAAATGGTCGCTCGCAAAGAAGATCAAGCGCGACTGGACAGCCAAGTCGTCGCACTAGTAGTGGCCTTCTGCCGGATCAGTGCGGGAACATGACCTTGATCAGCCACTCGGCCTGAGCGACAAGCCTTTCAGGCGTGTGGGTCTTTGGCCGGGTGAGCCGGAGGTGGACAAGCTCCTGCGACACGGCAAGAAGCATTCGCACGGCAAGTTCCGGGTCGGGATTGGCGGTGTTTGCCGCGTCAACGCCGCCCGCGGCGAGAGCTGAAGCCAGATGCTCCTGTGTCAGGTCGCGGGCTTGCTCCAGCCTCTCATAAAGCTCGGGCGGGCCGCCCTGGCTCGGCATGAGCAGCATCCGCCAGGTGGCAGGCGAAGCGTCCACGGCTTCAATGACGCCCGCCACGCCCGCCGCATAGCGAGACTGGCCTTTGACCGGCGTGCGGGAAGCGGCCTTGGCGAAGTCTTCGGCGGCACGCGCATACTCCCGGTCCACCATCGCGAGCAGCAGGCCCGAAAGATTGCCGAATTGCTGGTAGATGAGGGTGCGCGTGATCCCGCAGGCTTCGGCCACCCGGTCGAGCGTGACAGCGTGAAAACCCTCGGCATCCGCGAGGTCACGGACAGCATCCATGATCTGCTCACGCCGCTTCTCGACGCTCATCCGGCGGCGGGAAACGGGCCCGGTGATCTTTGGAGAGGTCTTTGCGGATCGATTCATGCTTGCTCCAATTACGCCCCGAGTATAACTTACAAAATATAACTTATGAATCGTAAGTTTTGGAGGGACGGATGGAAAGCCTCACAGCGCTCGAAGCACGGGTCGCGGCCCAGCGCGAAGACCTGCCCGAGATGTACGGCAAGGTGGATTTCACAATCACGCCGGAGCGCTTTGCGGGGGGTCTGGACGATCCATGCATGCAGCTGAACGAGAACGACCGCAAGGAACGCACGCGGCTTCTCTCGAACCCCGAAACCGTTGCGCGCGCCCGTGCCTATACGATGCTGGGCGACGCCACATCCGACGCCTATGCGGCGCTGATGCCGGAATACGGCTTTCGCGGGCTAATTGCCATGCTGACCGAGGCTTGCGACAAGGGCGTGGAAAACGTAGCCGACGCACCGCGCGAGCTTGTCGCCTTCATCCGCGAAATGGAAGCGACGCCGGACTGGATCGACATGAGCATGATCGAGGAGGGCGCGCGGGTAAGCCGCAACCCGACGGCCAATCTCGCGCCCTTCGTTGTGCGGGGCGCTTTTGTGGCGACCTTCCTCAACAAATATTCCGCGCTCCCCATGGCGATGACCGGCACGCTGTCGCACGAGACAGCGGTGCGCCGGATCAAGGAGACGGCGAGCTTCTTTACAACTACATCGCTGCCCGGCGCGCTGGAGCGCTTCGGAACCGGCTTCAAGGCGGCTGCCATGGTGCGGCTTATGCATTCCATGGTGCGCTACAACATTCTCAGGAGCGGACGCTCGTGGGATGTGGCGACTTATGGCATTCCGGTACCGCAGGTGGACCAGATGCCGGCGGGCACCATTGCCGTCTTCCTGCTTGCCTTCCAGATGATCCGCGAAGGACGCATGGAATTCACGCCTGCAGAGCGCGCCTTCGTGGAATTCAACCGTTATCGCTGCTGGTTGCTTGGTCTGCCCGAAGACCTGTTGCCCACGACGCCGCAAGGCATTTACGAGGCGATGGCGGTCTATTCGGGGACGTTGCGCGACGGTTATGACGACGAAACCTGCGGTGCTCTGGTGCGGGCCACGATGGCGGCCTATTTCCCCTCGGATCGCTCGCTCAAGAGCCGTATCTTCAACGCTCTGGAGCGCGTATTCGCGCGCGTCTATTTCAATCGCGCCTTCCTGCGCGGCGACAAGACGGGCAAGGCCAGGCTCATGGGCGTTCAGTTGCGGCCCTATGATTTTCCGGTCTTCATTGCGCTCGGAATTTTCGTTTTCGGACGGGAAAAGCTCTATGGGCTTGCGTTGCGTATTCCCGCGCTCCGCCAGGCGACGGACCGCCGCCTGATCAGGAAAATAGATCGTCTGCTGGTCGAGTATGGTCACGCGGAATACACGACCGATGCGTCGAAATACAAGGACGAGACGATTCGCAACGCACAGGCCAAGGCAGCTTAGACAAAGACGGCTCAGGCCACCGCGCTTTCGCTTGCAGGCAGGGTGATGACCGAGCGCGGCAACGTGACGGTCGCTATCGTACCGGCGCCCGGCTCGCTTTCGAGCGTGAAGCGGCCTTTCATCATGCGAAGCAGCTCTGTAACAAGGGCAAGCCCGAGGCCTGCGCCTTCGAAGGCACGGTCGAGCCCGGCATCGGCCTGCCAGAAGGGCGTGAGTGCCTGTTCGACCTCTTCTTTCGACATTCCGATACCGGTATCGCGAATACGGATAACCGCGCCACCATCCGGTGTTGCCGACAGTTCCATTGTGACCGATCCGCCTGCGGGCGTGAACTTCACCGCATTGTTGAGCAGATTGATCAGAACCTGTTTCAGACGGCGCTCGTCGGTCTCAATGATCGGGAAGGGTGGCACGGAATCGAAGATGAGTTTCACATTTCCTCGTTCCGCACGCCCGCGAACGATGGCGAGACAGTTGTTGCAGACGCGCGCGAAGTCGATCTTGTGCGGTGTGATGGCGAGGCCGTCGAGTTCAATGCGCGAAAGATCAAGGATGTCATTCACGAGTGAAAGCAGGTGTGAGCCGGCATTGTGGATGTCGTGGCTGTAACCCAGATAGCGGGGACTGCCGAGCGGGCCGAAGATTTCCTTTTGCATGGTCTCGGAAAAACCGAGGATTGCGTTGAGCGGCGTACGCAGTTCATGACTCATATTGGCAAGGAACTCCGTCTTCGCCTTGTTCTCACGTTCAACGGAGGCAAAAAGCTGTGCCTTGGCGAGTGCATTCGCCAGCTTTTCCTCGCGCACGGCGGCATCGGCACGCATTGCAATCAGGCGTCGATTGCTGCGGAGACGGATATCCTGCGCAAGCGTGGCCATGGCCATCGCCATGAACATCATGAAACTGAAATGGAGGGCTTCACGCTCGAACCCGGTGGTTAGATACGCCGAGGCGAGCCAGATAGACAGGATGAGAAGGAAAGAAAGGAGAAGGTGAAAGCGGGAAAGGAAGAAGAGCCCCATGGCGACGAGCAGGAGGCCGAAATTGGTCGATTGATGCACATCGTCCGTCAGATACATCTGGATGGCCGAGTTCAACACGCATAACCCGACGAGCGTAAATCCGGCGGCGAGAGAAAAACGTATATCCAGAGGTCCCGATTTGACGCCAAAACCTATCGCCGCAGATATTGCAGCACTACCGAGCGCAATGGCGATCATTTCTCGGCGTAGATCGGCGGGCAGTACGAGTGCGTGCGCAACGGCGAAAATCACGAACAGGACCGCGACAGATATGGAGATAGGGAAAAGCGACTCGTGGAACGCCGCATTCAGTTCGCGTCTGACGTGATCCGCTTCCGGATTTTCCGTCATCCGTTTTTTCTGCGGCACGTCGGAACACTCCATGCGCGCGGACGGCTCATGCTATCCGCGTTCTGTTCCCCCGGCTGACAGACTAGAATCCGGGCGTAAATTAAAACTTAATTGAAAAGCGGGAAATCGGCCGGTCAGCCGCGGCCGCGATAGGGCGCTACGCCTTGATCCGGGATCCATACGCCTGCCGGCAGCTTTCCCTTCTGCCAGAAGACGTCGATAGGGATGCCGCCGCGCGGATACCAGTATCCGCCTATTCTGATCCATTTCGGGACGAGAAGCGTGGCGAGACGCTTGCCGATGGCCACGGTGCAGTCCTCGTGGAAGGCGCCGTGATTGCGGAAGGACTGCATGTAGAGTTTCAGCGATTTGGATTCGACCAGCCATTTGCCCGGCACATAGTCGATGACGAGATGCGCGAAGTCAGGCTGCCCGGTTACCGGACAGATGGAAGTGAATTCGGGAACGGTGAAGCGCGCGACGTAATTCGAGTCTGCATGGGGATTGGGTACGCGTTCCAGAATCGCATCCTCGGGAGAGGAGGGAACAGGCGTTGCTGTTCCGAGCAGGGTGACGCCTTTCGCCGCAGTTTTTTTCGGTGCCTTCGCCATCTCGTGTTTCCTACTCAGCTTCCGGGCCGTCATAGACGCAGCCTTCCCGGCAAGACGCCCGATGGATCTCGACCCGTGCGATTTCGGGCAGAGGGGCCGCAAGTTCACGCCATATCCAGGCTGCGATATGTTCCAGCGTTGGCAGATCCAGACCTTCGATTTCGTTGAGAAGATGATGGTCGAGTTTTTCGCGCACAGCCATGACTTCGCGTTCGAGATCCTCGAAATGACGCACGAGGCCCGTCGAGATGTCGGGTTTGCCTGACAGCCAGACGACGACGCGGAATGAATGTCCATGCATCCGCCGGTTGGGGTGACCTTCCTCCGCATAGGGAAGGAAGTGGGCCGCATCGAAAAAGAACTCTTTGTAGATTCGCATCAGGGAATACCGATCAACTTGTGCGTCTGGAGGCTGAGCCGCCATTTCGGATGGGCGAGACAATAAGCCGTCGCCGCGCGTGTGTTCTCCTCCGCTTCTGCGCCATCCATCGGCTGCAGAAAGAAATACCGGAAGTCGAGTCCTTCGAACCGCTCCGGCTGTGCTTTCGCTTGCGGATAGACGAGCTTCAACTCGTCGCCGCGAAGCTGCTTCAGTTCCGCGTCGGCCTTGGGGCTGACGCAGATCCAGTCAATGCCGTCCGGCGCCGCGAGCGTACCGTTGGTCTCGACCGCAATCTCGAAGCCCTTATCATGAAGAGCGGCGATAAGCGCCGCGTCCAGTTGCAGCAGGGGCTCGCCGCCGGTGCAAACGACGAAACGGTCATGCGCCACGCCGCTTGCCCATACGGCTTCGATAGCGCCCGCAAGAGCATCCGCATTGGCGAACTTTCCACCGCCTTCGCCGTCCGTTCCAACGAAATCCGTATCGCAAAAGGTGCAGACCGCGTTCGCGCGATCCTGCTCCCGGCCGGTCCAGAGATTGCAGCCTGCAAAGCGGCAGAAGACCGCGGGGCGCCCGGCATTCGCGCCTTCTCCCTGCAGTGTGTAGAAAAGTTCCTTCACCGAATACATGGGCTTACGCCTCGCCCGAGACATAGGCGGCATAACCCTTTGCGCGCAATTCGCAAGCAGGGCAGGCGCCACATCCATAGCCCCAGTCATGGCGCTTTGAACGGTCGCCGCGATAGCAGCTATGGCTGTCCTCGATAATGAGGTCGACCAGCGCCTTGCCGCCGAGCTCTTCCGCCAGCTTCCATGTGGCTGCCTTGTCGATCCGCATGAGCGGTGTTTCGAGCCTGAAAGGCTTGTCCATGCCGAGCGTGATGGCCTGTTCCAGTGCCCTGATGGTGTCGGAACGGCAGTCCGGATAACCGGAATAATCCGTTTCGCACATGCCGCCGATGAGGGCGGCAGCTCCCCGCCGATAGCCGAGGGCCGCGGCATAGGTAAAGAAGAGGAGGTTGCGTCCCGGCACAAAAGTCGTCGGCAAGCCGTTTTCGCCCATCTCGATCTCGACGTCGCGGGTGAGCGCAGTGTCGCTGATCCGGCCAAGCTCCGCGAGCGATAGCATGTGATCGGGCCCGAGCTTTGCCTCCCATTCCGGGAAAACCGTCGAAAGGCGGCTGAGCAGCGTTTGACGGCAATCGAGCTCCACGGCATGGGCCTGCCCGTAGTCGAAGCCGACAGTCTCGACTTCGTCATAGCGCGCAAGCGCCCAGGCGAGGCAGACCGTCGAATCCTGCCCGCCGGAGAAAAGCACAAGCGCCCTGGTTCTGGCCGTTTTTGTCATCGTCTGGATGCTCCGTCGGGGGTGTTGAACAGGAGCGGCCGCGCGCCGTCAAGCAGGCAAGGAAAAGCCCCGGAAAGTGCTGACTTTCCGGGGCCTTGTTGTCGTGTGCCGAGACTGTATCAGAACGAGTAGGAAACGCTCGCCATGACGAAGTCACGGTCATGAGTGGGATTGTCGAAGCCGGCACCGAAGATGTTGGTGTAGCTCAGGCTGCCCCGCCAGGTGCTCTGATAGTCGGCAGCGATGCCGATGGAGACCTGCTTCATGCCTTCGAGATAGTTCGCCGTGTTCGGTCCGGGCGAGTTGCCCTGCACGTCATGCCGCCAGGAGATGCTGGGCGTCAGCGTGAACGGTGTACCGAATGCGTTGTTGTAGGTCGGCGCGAAGACGATCCGGTAGCCATAGGACACGTCGTCGGCATATTCCGCATTCGTAACGCCATTGGTCAGGAGACCGGCGGCGAACGGGTTGCGGATCGCGGCCTCGGGGCCCGAACGGTTGAGCGGATAGTTGCTCGCCTCCGGCACATAGACGAAGCCGGCGTTGAAGACGAGAGCGGCCGTATCGGCGCGCAGGAAGGCCGGGATCGGATCGCTCGTACCCCAGAGCTTCACAGTACCGATCTGACCCTGAACGGCATCGAGTTCGATCATGTGAACCGTGTCCTCGTTCGGACCGGCGGCGGGCAGCGCGCTGACATTGCCGGGTGAGCCGAGAAGGCCGCCCGATGCGCCAGTACCGTCGAGCTGCGAGGCGTTCTGCTCGAGATCCGACACGCCGAAGGGCATGTCGGGCGAGAAGGTGAGTTCGCCGGAGACGGCAGTGCCGCTGACCGTGGTTGCGAAGCTCGCGCCAAGCGTTTCGATGGTGGGAAAGCTGTAGAAATACTTCAACTGACCCGCTGCATAGGCGAACGCCGCATTGTTGAGAGGATCGCCGGGAGTACCGCAAGCGGGCCCGGGAATGGCTGCCTGCACAACGGCGCACGCACTGGTGAGATCGTCCGGTCCCGTCGTGAAGCCGAGATAGGGAAGGCGGCTTGTGTAACGAATGCCGTAGAAGCCGAAATCGACACCTTGGCCAAGGTCTTCCGCGTAATAGCGAAGCGCAACGCCGAATTGATTGGTTTCGCTCTCGATACGGTCCCCCGTCCGCTGAACCGCGATGGGAACGATCGGGTTGGGCGGAAAGGTTCCGGGCGGGAAAGCGAGATCGGGATTGTCGACGAGCGCATTAAGCAACGCCGGCAGCGAACCGCGGCCGGTGATGTCGTCCGTCGAGAAGAACGAACCCGCCGGATCGAGCTCCGTCTGTTCATAGGCGAACTGCCAGAAGGCTTCGACCGAGAAGTTCGGCGTGATCGTCGTCGAGGCGAAGATCATCGGCATCGGGGTCAGCGCGTCCTTGAGTTCCGCGCCGGGAGTACGGATACGGGTAACGTCGAGCGCCTGGAAGGCATTGACGCCGCCCTGAATGAAAAGGCTTTCGCCCCAGTTCAGGACCTGATTGCCGAAGCGGACGGTCGTGTAGTGACCATCGATGTCCCAGTTGCCGTAGACAAAGGCGTCGAGGATATCGACGTCATAGGCAAGCTGGTCTCTCGCATCGGGTTCGAGATTGCGGAAATCGAGATCGTTGTCGTCGTAGACGAAATCGTAGAAGGCCGTCGGACGAAGGAAGAAGCCATAATTCTCCCACGTGCCCTGAACGTCCATGGTGGCCTTCACCGTCTTGTTGACGAAGTCCCACTGGTCGTAGTTCAGGTTGCCGTTATCCGAGTTGAGGCCCGTCGTCCGGCCGTCGCTGGTCGCGCAGCCGCCATTGACCGGATTGTACTTCGTGCAATCCCGGTCGCTCGCGCGAAGCGTGACGCCCGCCGAGATTGTGGTGTCGATGCTGAGGTTCATCTCGCCGAACCGGTAGGATTCGGCGTGTGCTGCCCCGGAAAAAAGAAGAGCGGAAGCAAAGGCTGCCGCTACGGAAAATTGCGCCCCTGACCGGCGAAAAAACTCACGCGCCGGTTCATTCGTGACAGGCGAACGTCCTGCCGATACTATCATTTTGCAGTTTCCTCCCGCTGGTTGGATTCTTGGTCTGCCCCTGAGACTGATGGCGGATTGAGAAGTAGCGGCCGGCTCCGCCGGAACCGGCCACAAGGTGGTGAGGGATGCTGGCCTTTTGCGAGGGATCGAGGAGGGATTTCGCTTTAGGTCAATCATTATTGTTACAAAGATTTATAGGTGAGAAACACCTAATAACGGTTGACTTATCTTGAAACGGCACAGGTATCAAATGCCTGATCTGCTGACGGGGGAGGAAGCGGATTGAATACGAAGGAACTGTTGCTCAGTGTCCTCATGGGGGGGCCTGCGACGGGCTATGACATCAAGAAGACGATGGAGAACGAGGTCTCGACGCTACTCGACGTCAGCCTTTCGAATCTCTATCCGGCTTTGAATGAATTGGCCGCGGAGGGGCTGGTGACCTACCGCAAGGTGGAGCAGGACAGCCGGCCAAACAAAAAAGTCTACGAATTGACTGAGGCTGGCCGAAATACCTGCCTCAATGGGCTCATGTCCGGAGATGCACGCCACAGGCTGCGCTCCGAATTCATCTTCATTTTGAGTTTTGCTCCTTTCCTGCCGCGCTGGCGGGTGAAGGAGTTGCTCGACCATCGGCTCGCGGATACCAACGAAACCTTGCGGGATCTCGACCGGCGAGAGGCAGAGGAAACCCTCCAGAAAGGCCAGAAATTCTGTATCGGTTTCGGCCGGGCCATGATGGAAGCCCAGCGCGATTACATCCTCAAACACGGGGCGGAGCTGCTCAGCAGTTGTCCCGAGGATGTGCCGATGGCGATGGCGTCGCACGGCTGACAGACCGCGGCCAGAGGCGGCCGGCAAAAAAGAACGCCCGGGCTGGCACGGCCCGGGCGCTCAAGTCGACGCGGTACTGCGGACCGCGTCAGAAGGTCAGTTCGAGACCGACCTTTACGAACCGGCCGAAGCCGACCTGCTGCTCGATTGGATTGAGAACCTGGACGGCGAGGGTCGCGTCCGTGCCGATCGGGAAGCCGGACGTCTCCGCCGGGAAGTAGCGCTGGTCGAGGAGGTTGTAACCAGCGGCCTTGAGCTTGACGCCGGGCATGAACTCCCATGAGGCAAGCAAGTCGAAGGTGACGTATCCGGACGGCGCGAAGTCGGTTGCCGGGTCTGCGACGCGCGTTGTTGCCTTCTGGAGTGTTGTCACGAGTTCGATGTCGAGACCGTGCTCCGGTTCGACGTAGTTGAGGCCAAGCACGACATTGAGCGGCAAGGCTCCGTTGAAGTTGGTTTCCGCGGCGCCAGCCGTCGCCTGTTGTGTGCCCCGCATATGTGAAGCGGCAAAATTTGTGCGCCAGTGGGGGGCAAGCTGCCACGCACCCGAAGCTTCCACGCCCTGGACATTCACGCTCGCCAGATTGTCGTAGGTGAGGTCCGTTGCCGAGCCAGGAACGGAAACGAAATTCTGGATGAAGTCCTTGTAGTCAGCCTGAAAGTAATTAACCGAGAAGAAGCCGCGAGAGAACTCGCCGCGCAGACCCACTTCATAGCTTTTGACCGACTCTGGCCTGAGGTTCGGATTGGGAACCAGCGCGAAGAACGGAAGACTGTTCAGCGACTGATAAAGCTGCTGGGCCGTCGGCATTTTGAAGCCTTCGGAATAACCGGCATAGATGGAGTAGGGCCCCCAGACATCCAGGACGCTGCCGAATTTCAGTTGCAGATCGGATTCCTCCATCTGCCGCGGCTCAGCGCCGGGAACGATCTGGTAGTTCGCGTCTGGATGCGGCGTGATCTTGTAGTAGGAGTTGCGTACACCCGGAATGAGCGTCAGCCGGTCTCCGAAGAATCCGATTTCGTCCTGGAGGTAGACGTCTGCGCGTGTCGTGTCGGCATTCGCGAAGTTGAAACCGCCAGCAACCGCAACGGTCGACGTATTGGCCGTGAGATTGTTGGTGATATCGACGCGCTCATATTCCGTTTCGACATAATCGCCGTCGAAACCATAGGTGAGCCGGTTGTTGACCCCGCCGATAGCGAAGCTCGATCCGAACTGGATATCAGCTTCATAAAAATCTTCGGAATATTTCAGGCTGTCGATCCGTTGCTCGAAATCGCCGGAGGGCAGAAGTGTGCGGCGGCGGTCGCCCTTGCGGTCGATGCTCTGCGGCGAGTAGGTGATCTGCCAATCGAGCGTGTCGAGCCATGCGGCGCCGACATCCCATTGCTGGTCCAGAGAGACGCGCCAGCGCTCCACGTCCTGTGTGCGGCGATAGCCGGTTTGTACATAGGTTGCCGCCGTTTCGTTGGCAGCGTTCTGGTCTACATCCGTTTCGCGTGTGTAGTACTCGCCGGTCAGTCGGAACTGGTTCCCCGCCGAAGGCGACCATACGAATTTGGTCAGTATGTTGTTCGACGCGATGTCCTGTTCATCGAGTTCATTGCAGGGCGTGGCGAGCGGATCGCGTGGACAGGTTCCACCCGGCGTCGCTTCATTGCGCGCGGTCGTGAGCTCCGGCTCGTTTGCGTCGCGTCGCGTCACTGTGAGAAGCGCTTCCACGGCATTCGGGGCGTCGCTAAGGCGGAACGCGCCGGTCACGGATTCGACATAGGAATTGTCGAGGGAGCTGTAGGAAGCCATTGCAGAGCCAGCGACCATATCGTCAGCGTTTTTGAAGTAGTCGGAGGGATCCTTGGTGACAAAATTGACGACGCCGCCAATACCATCCGAACCCCACAGAACGGAGGAGGGGCCGCGCACGACTTCGACGGCTTTCATGTTGCTCGTGTCGACGATGTCGCGGGTGTTGTCGGTGATGCCCTCAATAGTGCGGGATCCATCGACGATGATCTGGGTGCGATTGCCGCCGACGCCGCGGATCTGGATTCCGCCTGCGCTATCGAAGGGATCGGCCGCGCTGACCTGTCGGGAAACGGCGATACCGGGCTCGTAACGGAAGAGCTCTTTCACCGTATTGTCCATGCGCTGGTCCAGCTGCCGGGACGTGATACGCGATACGTTGGCCGGTGTGTCGAAAAGCGAACGCTCGCCTCGCGCAGCGGTGACGGTGATCGGAGAAAAGACGTAGGCGCTGACATCGGCATCCTTTTCGTCGTTTTCCGTTTCGTTTTTCTCCAGGGCGGTATCGTCCCCGGTGGCTAACTCTTGCGCCATGGCTGCGCTGCAGAGAGCGGCGAAGGTGAGAGTGAGTGCGATGGCTGTGCCGGCAAGAAGGCCGGACGTGACTCGTCGTGTGCTTGTGCTGGATGACATGGAACGCCCCCCGGGTTCGGTCGTGACTGGACGCCGCTCAAACTGAAGTTCAAGCGGCCGGGATGCGGTTCGGCGTGCCATTCGAAACGCGGGGCGACTCATATTGCAAATAAGAGTCATTCGCAATATCAAAATGAGAACCAATCGCAACAAATTCATGGCATGTTGCGCCGCGCACCGGCGGACAGGGCAAACGAGAAAAGGAGCGAGCAGGAATGATGCGGCTTGAGAACCACGCTTGGATGAATTCGACGAAGCGGTTCATGGCATTTCTCTGCCTCGCGTTCTGCGCCTTGGGGGCAAGCGGTGGTGCCGAGGCAGCGGAAGGGCTCTACCACGTCGAAGCCTCGAAGGAGCCGGCCTATCCCTCTGTCTCGATCGGACGCAAACCGCTTTACGGAGAAAACTTTCAACATTTTCCCTGGGTCAATCCGGCGGCGCCGAAAGGCTGCCGCATGACGGAGTCGGCGCGCGGCTCCTTCGACAGTCTCAATACCTGGATCGTGAAGGGACGTTCGCCGACCCCGATTCACGGTGCCCTCTATGACGGGCTGCTGGTCGCATCACCCGACGAGGATATGGTTTCCTATGGTTTGATCGCGAACCGTGTCGAGGTCTTCGACGATGGCCGCCGAGTGCGCTTTTATATTGATCCGCGTGCTGTCTTTCACGATGGCGTGCCCGTGAAGGCGTCCGATGTGGTCTTTACCGCAAAGACCTTCCAGAAGGACGCGCGGCCCTTTTATCAGTTGATGCTCAAGCAGATCGAAGTGAAGGCACTCGACGAGCGCACCGTCGAGATCCGGCTTCCCCAAGGGATGGAACCGACGGCAATTCTCGAATTCGGCGAGATGCCTGTCATACCGGAGCATTATTGGCGCGACCGTGATTTCGGCGCGACGACGCTCGATCCCTTCCTCGGCAATGGACCTTACCGTTTTGGCAGCATAGACGCGGGGCGGCGGCTCATCCTCGAACGGGTGAAGGATTATTGGGCGAAGGATCTGCCGGTAAACAAGGGATTGTTCAATTTCGACGAACTCGCCTTTGAATATTTCTTCGATGAAACAGGATCGTTTCAGGCCTTTCTCGCAGGTGACATCGACAAGTTCGTGGATATGAGCGCCCAGCGCTGGGAAACCATGTACGACACGCCTGCGGTGCGCGACGGCCGCATAAAGCGCTTCACCGTCGAAGCGTGGTGGCCGCTCGGCATGAACGGTTTCTTCTTCAACCTGCGCGAGGAGCGCTTCGCCGATATTCGCGTTCGCAAGGCGCTTTCGCTGCTTTTCGATTTCGAATGGCCGAACGAGAATGTGTTTCACGGTGCCTATCGCCGCACGCGCAGCTATTTCCAGAATTCGGAGTTCGCGGCGGACGAGCCGCCGACGGCGGAAGAAAAGGCGCTGATGGAGCCGTGGCGCCAGCGGCTTCCCGATGAGGCTTTCCGGCAAACGTGGTCACCGCCGGTGACGGATGGCAGTGGCCGCGACCGCGATAATTTCCGCAAGGCGCTTGATCTCTTTGCCGAGGCGGGTTGGCGCTATCGGGATGGCAAATTGAGAAACGATGCCGGCGATGTGTTTCGCTTTCGTATCCTCACCAACAGCCAGTCGCAGGAGGCGGTGCTGACACCCTTCTTCAACAATGCGAACCGCGCCGGCATAGACGCAGGGCTGGAAGTAATCGATAACGCCGCCTATGAGGCGCGGCTGAAGGCGCGCCGTTTCGATATTGCCTATCGCTTCTACATTCCGCCGGTCATTCCCGGTGAAGAACAGCTTCGCATGTGGGGAGCAGCCGGGGGCGGTGCGGAGAAGGACAATCTGATCGGTCTTGAAAATCCGATGATCGACAGCTTCGCCCGCAAGCTCGCGGAGGCGCGCACCCTGGAGGACAAACGGCTTTACGCGAAGGTGCTCGACCGGGCGCTGCAATGGGGAAATTACGCGATTCCCTCCTTCCACGACCCCTATGCGATGGGCCGGATCGCTTATTGGGACCGCTTCGCCATGCCGGACAGTCGCCCAAAAAGCGGCATTGGCGACCAGAGCTGGTGGTGCAAGGCGGCAGAGCAGGATGAGGCGGCGAAGAACACCGAAAATGGCCGGCCCTGATGGGAAAATGAGCGATTAGCCCCTTTCGCCCCGGACTTCACTCCGCTATGAAAACCGCGACCGGGCCGGACGGGCCTGACCTGCCGAAACAATCGTAACAAGAGACGGAACGACATGGCCGCCATCATCGACATCATCGGGCGCGAAATTCTGGATAGCCGGGGGAATCCGACAGTCGAGGTGGATGTGCTGCTGGAGGATGGGGCGCTCGGCCGCGCGGGTGTGCCGTCAGGTGCCTCGACCGGCGCGCACGAAGCCGTGGAGCTTCGCGACGGCGGCCCGCGCTACATGGGCAAGGGCGTGCTGAACGCGGTGAGCGCGGTCAATGGCGAGATATTCGATGCCATCGGCGGCATGGACGCATCCGAGCAGATACAGATCGACCGTGCTCTGATTGAACTTGACGGAACGGACAACAAGGCCCGTCTTGGCGCGAACGCGATCCTTGGCGTGTCCCTCGCCGTGGCGAAGGCACAGGCTGCCTCGCTTGGCCTGCCGCTCTTCCGCTATGTGGGTGGCCCTGCCGCGCGTGTGCTGCCCGTGCCGATGATGAACATCGTGAATGGCGGCGAACATGCCGACAATCCGATCGACATCCAGGAATTCATGATCATGCCCGTGGCGGCAAGCTCCATCGCGGATGCAGTGCGCATGGGGTCGGAAGTCTTTCACACGCTCAAGGGCGAGTTGAAGGCCGCAGGCCATAATACAAATGTGGGCGATGAAGGCGGCTTCGCGCCAAACCTCGCTTCGACGGAAGAAGCGCTCGGCTTCATCATGAAGGCGATAGAGAAAGCGGGCTACAAGCCGGGCGACGACATGTATCTTGCGCTCGACGCCGCTTCGACAGAGTTCTTCAAGGACGGCGTTTACGACCTCAAGGGTGAGGGCAAGAAGCTCGATGCCGGCGGCATGGTCGATTATTGGGCGGACCTTGCCGGCAAGTACCCGATCATCTCCATCGAAGACGGGATGGCCGAGGACGACTGGGAGGGCTGGAAGGCGCTGACAGACCGCATCGGCGGCAAAGTTCAGCTCGTTGGCGACGATCTCTTCGTCACGAACAAGCGTCGCCTCGCAGACGGTATCGCAAAGGGCGTCGCAAATTCCATCCTCGTGAAGGTGAACCAGATTGGCTCGCTCACGGAGACCCTCGAATCCGTCGAGATGGCGCACAAGGCGAGCTACACGGCCGTCATGTCGCATCGTTCCGGCGAAACGGAAGATGCGACGATTGCCGATCTCGCGGTCGCGACCAATTGCGGTCAGATCAAGACCGGCTCGCTTGCGCGCTCCGACCGGCTCGCAAAATACAACCAGCTCATCCGTATCGAGGAGGCCCTCGGGGCGACGGCCGAATATGCCGGCAGGGGCATTCTGAAGGTCTGAGTCACACCAGACTCCGATTTACATGAATCCTGCTTGACCGTTGGAATCACTATGTGATTCCCTCTTGTTCATGGACAGTTACACGGTGATTCGCACTTCCGAACCTCTTCGCCTGCGGCAGGCGTTGATCCCGTTCGTCTGCATCATCGTTCTTGGCTATTTCGCCTATCACGCTGTCTATGGGCGCCACGGCTTTATTTCCTGGCTCGATATCCAGAATCGCACCGACACGCTTCAGCACCAGCTTGACGAGGTGCAGACCAAGCGCGAACAGCTCGATCGCCAGGTCGCGCTGTTGCGCCCGGAAAGTCTCGATCCCGACCTTCTCGATGAGCGTGCGCGCGCGGCTCTGGGGTATGGCGGGCCAAACGAGGTCGTGATTTTCCTGGAGCCGCAGCCCGGCAGGATGCAATCCCCGCGCTAGCGGGCGGCTATTCCCCGGCGGCACTTAACTGAAATCAAGTTAATTTCTGTTTTTGTCATTGAAACCAAATATTTATGAGCCACTTCTAAAGTGTGGCGCGGGTGGCCATTTGTGCCACTATTGTCGTGCTTGTCTTCAATTTCCGGCGTCGAGGCCCCCTGAATGACGTCCAAATCATCGTCCGGCAAAGCGGCAAAATCCGCTCCCAAGCAGGCTCAGAAGAAACCCCCGAGAAAATCCGATAGCGGCCCGGCGTCGCTTTCGAAGGATGAAGAGCTGCAGGCCTATCGCGACATGCTGCTGATCCGCCGCTTCGAGGAGAAGGCTGGGCAGATGTATGGCATGGGTCTCATCGGCGGCTTTTGTCACCTCTATATCGGACAGGAAGCCGTCGTCGTCGGCATGCAGGGCGCGATAAAGGAAGGCGATCAGGTCATCACTGGTTATCGCGACCATGGTCATATGCTCGCGACCGGCATGGACCCGAAAGGCGTCATGGCGGAATTGACCGGCCGTGAAGACGGCTACTCGAAAGGCAAGGGCGGCTCGATGCATATGTTCAGCGTCGACAAAGCCTTCTACGGCGGACACGGCATTGTCGGTGCGCAGGTGCCGCTCGGCACAGGCCTCGCCTTCGCGAACAAGTACCGCGAGAACGATCATGTCTGCCTCACCTATTTCGGTGACGGCGCCGCGAACCAGGGCCAGGTCTACGAGAGCTTCAACATGGCCGAACTCTGGCAGTTGCCAGTCATCTACGTGATCGAAAACAACCAGTACGCCATGGGTACGAGCGTTGCGCGCGCAAGTGCGCAGACGAACCTCGCCAAGCGCGGCGTGAGCTTCAATATTCCAGGTGAACAGGTGGACGGCATGGATGTGCGCGCCGTGCGCGAAGCCGGCAAGCGCGCCGCCGAATGGTGCCGTGCGGGCAAAGGCCCTTACATCCTTGAAATGATGACCTATCGCTATCGCGGGCACTCGATGTCCGATCCGGCGAAATACCGCGCCAAGGAAGAAGTGAACAAGATGCGCGCCGAGCACGACCCTATCGAGCAGGTAAGGCTGCGGCTCATCGAAGCGAAAGCCCTGTCGGAAGACGACCTGAAGAAAATCGACAAGGAGATCAAGGCGATCGTCAATGAGGCCGCTGAGTTCGCGCAGGCGAGCGAGGAACCGGATGCCTCTGAACTCTGGACCGATGTTCTTGCAGACGTGGAGGCGTGACGCTTATGTCGATTGAAGTGCTCATGCCTGCTCTCTCACCGACCATGGAAGAGGGCACGCTCGCCAAATGGCACGTGAAGGTTGGCGACACGGTCAGCGCCGGCGACGTGATCGCCGAGATTGAAACGGACAAGGCCACGATGGAGGTCGAGGCAGCGGACGAAGGCACCGTCGCCAAACTCCTTGTCGATGAAGGCACAGAGAATGTAAAGGTGAATGATGTCATCGCGCTGCTTGCGGGCGACGATGAGGATGTCGCCGACGTGAAATCGGAAGAACCCAAAAAGACGGAGCCGAAGAAAGAAACGCCGAAGACGGATCCAGGTCAGGGTGAAAAAACAAGCCGTGAAAGCGGTGAAAAGGCGAAAAAGGAAACCGCAGCACCCAAAGTCGAGGTGAAGAGCGATCCGGACATTCCCGAAGGCACTGAATATGCCTCGCAGACGGTGCGCGAGGCTTTGCGGGATGCGATGGCCGAAGAGATGCGACGCGACGACCGCGTCTTCGTGATGGGCGAGGAAGTTGCGCAATACGAGGGCGCCTACAAGGTGACCCAGGGTCTGCTCGCCGAGTTCGGCGACAAGCGCGTGGTCGATACGCCGATCACGGAACATGGTTTTGCCGGTCTCGGCGTCGGCGCTGCAATGGCTGGGCTCCGTCCCATCGTCGAGTTCATGACCTTCAATTTCGCCATGCAGGCGATGGACCAGATCATCAACTCGGCCGCGAAGACGCGCTACATGTCGGGTGGGCAGATGTCTTGTCCCATCGTCTTCAGAGGTCCTAACGGCCCTGCGGCACGCGTCGGTGCGCAGCACAGCCAGGACTATGCGTCGTGGTATGCGCATATTCCGGGCTTGGTCGTGATCGCACCTTATTCGGCATCTGATGCCAAGGGGCTTTTGAAGGCTGCGATCCGCGACCCGAACCCCGTTGTCTTTCTTGAGAATGAAGTGCTCTACGGCAAGAGCTTCGATGTGCCGAAGCTCGACGATCATGTGCTTCCCATCGGCAAGGCGCGGGTGATGAAAGAGGGGGCGGACGTGACCCTCGTCTCGCACAGCCACGGCATCACCTACTGTCTTGAAGCGATGGCGAAGCTCGAAGAAGAAGGGCTCGATGTCGAACTGATCGACCTGCGTACCATTCGCCCGCTCGATATGGACACGGTGATCGCATCGGTGAAAAAGACGAACCGTCTCGTCACCGTCGAGGAGACCTGGCCTGTCTGCGGCATCGGCGCGGAAATTGCCGCCGAGGTTCAGGCAAGGGCCTTCGACTATCTCGATGCGCCGATCCTGCGCGTTGCGCAGAAGAACGTGCCGATGCCTTACGCGGCCAATCTCGAAAAGCTCGCGCTGCCTAGCGCCGAAGAAGTGATAGAGGCGGTGAAAACCGTCTGCTATCGCTGAGGAGCGCGGTCATGCCCACACCCATCCTGATGCCCGCCCTTTCGCCGACCATGGAGGAAGGCACGCTTGCCAAATGGCACGTGAAGAAAGGCGACAGCGTAAGCGCCGGCGATGTCATCGCCGAGATTGAAACGGACAAGGCGACCATGGAAGTGGAAGCCGTGGACGAGGGGACCATTGGCAAGATTCTTGTCGATGAAGGTACGGAAGGCGTGGCCGTCAACAAACCTATCGCCGTGCTGCTCGAAGAAGGCGAGGGCGAGGACGCGCTCGAAGGCTACGATGCCTTGAAGGATACGCCTGTGGCGCCGCCGAAAGACACGGAAGCGGAGGCTGAAAAACCGGCCGGGGAAAAGTCCGAACCGACGCCTGTAAAGTCCGAGACGAAGAAACCTGCGGCGGACACAGGAGGCAAGGCGCCCCCTGCACCGGAGACTGCGAAAGGCGAACGCGTGTTTGCCTCGCCGCTCGCGCGCCGGATCGCGGACCAGCAGGGTATCGACCTGACGGCGGTTTCAGGTTCCGGTCCGCATGGCCGCATCGTCAAAGCCGATCTGGAAGGTGCGGCAAAATCTGCACCGAAGAAAGCGGCAGGTGCGTCCGGTTCGACGCAAGGTCCGATGCCATCCATCGACCCGCGCGCCTTCTACGAGAAAGGCACATATGAGGAAGTGCCGCTCGACGGCATGCGCAAGACCATTGCGCGTCGCCTCACGCAGTCGATGCAGGAAATTCCGCATTTTTATCTGACGATAGATTGCGAGCTTGATGAATTGCTCGCCGCGCGGAAAAAGCTGAACGAGGAGGCGGGCGAGGGCATCAAGCTTTCGGTCAACGATTTCCTTATTCGTGCCGCCGCTCTTGCACTGATAAAGGTGCCGGATGCGAATGTAAGCTTCGCAGGCAATGCGCTCCTGAAGCACAAATCGGCCGATATCGGCATTGCGGTCGCGCTCGACGGCGGCCTCATAACACCGATCATTCGCGGCGCGGAAAAGAAAGGCCTCGCCGAAATTTCGGAAGAGGCGAAATCGCTCGCTGCCCGCGCCCGCGACAAGAAACTCAAGCCTGCCGAGTATGAAGGCGGCAGCTTTTCGATTTCCAATCTGGGCATGTTCGGCATCAAGCATTTCACTGGCGTCATCAATCCGCCCCAGGCAGCGATTCTCGCCGTCGGCAAGGGCGAGGAACGGCCGGTCGTGAAGAGCGGCAAACTTGAAATCGCCAATGTCATGACAGTCACCATGTCCTGCGACCACCGCGCCATCGACGGCGCGCTTGGCGCGCGTTTTCTCGAGGCTTTCAAGTCTTACGTGGAATATCCCGCAAGGATGCTTCTCTGATGGCCGAGCAATACGATCTCGTTGTAATCGGGTCCGGTCCCGGCGGTTATGTTGCCGCGATCCGTGCATCGCAGCTCGGCCTCAAGACTGCTATCGTGGAGCGAGATGCGCTGGGCGGCATCTGCCTCAACTGGGGATGCATTCCGACCAAGGCGCTGCTCCGCTCGGCGGAAGTTTACGAGACGCTGCACAAGCTCGATGAGTTTGGCTTGAAAGCCGATAACATCGGGTACGACGCCGAGGCGGTCGTGAAGCGCAGCCGCAATGTCGCCGGACAGCTCTCGAATGGCGTTACGTTCCTCATGAAGAAGAACAAGATCGATGTCATCGAAGGCAGCGGCAAGCTGGCCGGCGACGGCAAGGTTGCGGTGGAGGCAAAAGACGGGAAGACGAGCGAAATCACCACGAAGAACATCATTCTCGCGACAGGTGCCCGCGCGCGAACCATCGAAGGCCTGGAACCGGATGGCAAGGCGATCTGGACCTATCGTGAGGCGATGGTGCCACAGGCGATTCCGAAATCGCTTATCGTGGTTGGTTCCGGCGCCATCGGCATTGAATTCGCAAGCTTCTATCGCGCCTTCGGCGCCGAAGTGACGGTGGTCGAGGTACTGAATCGCATCCTGCCCGTTGAGGACGAAGAGATTTCGAAGGAAGCGGCAAAGGCGTTCAAGAAGCGCGGCATCCGCTTGCTCACCGGTGCGAAGATCGGCAAGACGGAAGTCACCGCGAGCGGTGCGAAAATGCGCGTAACCGTGAACGGCAAAGACGAAACCCTCGACGCTGAGAAGATCATTTCCGCCGTCGGCATTGTGGGCAATGTAGAGAATATCGGGCTTGAGAAGGCGGGCGTGAAGATCGAGAAGACCCATGTGGTTGTCAACGAATGGCTGGAGACTGGCGTAAAGGGCATTTATGCCATCGGCGACCTCGCCGGCCCGCCCTGGCTTGCGCACAAGGCCAGTCACGAAGGCATTCTCGCTGCCGAGCGTATCGCGGGCGTGAAGAATGTTCATCCGATCAACACGCGTCTCATACCGGGTTGCACCTACTCGACGCCTCAGATCGCAAGCGTCGGACTCACCGAGGCAAAGGCGAAAGAGGCGGGCTACGAGGTCAAGGTCGGCCGTTTCCCGTTTCGGGCGAACGGCAAGGCCATCGCACTGGGTGAGACGGAAGGTTTCGTGAAGACCGTTTTTGACGGAAAGACCGGAGAACTTCTCGGAGCGCATATGATCGGTGCCGAGGTTACAGAACTCATTCAGGGCTATGGCGTCGCCATGACGCTGGAGACTACGGAAGCCGAACTGATGCAGGCCGTGTTCCCGCATCCCACTCTCTCCGAGATGATGGGGGAGGCGGTACTCGACGCATATGGGCGGGTTCTCCATACCTGATGCCCCGCGTCATTAAGGGTTGCCGGGCGCTTTTTCCCGCCGAGCCTGAATACGGGCTCGAATCAGCCCTTTCAGGACTTTAGTTTTCGCCCGTGCGGAACGAAAATGGCGACTTGAAGGTTTTGGCTGATATGTATGACATGAAAGTGTTTTAGTCACAGGCACCGATTAAGCTATCCCGGCGTCGCAACTTCCCGGCCATCATGTTCGAAATTTTTCTGCAGCCTGAGAACTGGGCGAGTCTCGCAACGCTGACGATCCTCGAGATCGTTCTCGGTGTTGACAATCTCATCTTCCTTTCGATCCTTGCTTCCCGTTTGCCGCCGCATCAGCAGAAGCTCGGCCGCCGCCTCGGGCTCGCAGCCGCGGTTGTCACTCGGCTTGCCCTTCTTGCATCCGCCGCATGGATCGTCACGCTGACAAGTCCGGTCCTGGACTTTGGCGACTATGAACTTTCCTGGCGCGACCTCTTGCTGCTGGCCGGTGGTCTTTTCCTCATGGCGAAGGCGACGGTCGAAATCCACCACGCCGTTGAAGGCGAGGAGAACGACAAAAACGGCAAGGAAGCCGTCGCAGCCGGCCTTATGAGCGTCGTATTGCAAATCGCCATCATCGATATTGTTTTCTCTTTCGATACGGTGATGACCGCTGTCGGCATGTCCGATCATTTTCCGATCATGGCCACCGCCGTCATCGTTGCCGTCATCGTCATGATTTTTGCTGCCGAGCCGGTAAGCGGCTTTGTGGAACAGCATCCTACGGTGAAGATGCTTGCCCTCAGCTTCCTGATCCTGATTGGCATTGCGCTTGTCGCGGATGGATTGCACTTCCACATCCCCAAGGCCTATCTCTACTTTGCTGTTGCCTTCTCAATGGGTGTGGAGATGCTGAATCTCTGGGCGAAGAAAAGACGCACGGCGCAGGCAAACGGCGCCTGACGTCCAAACGGGGAGGGGGGAGCCTTGCAAGACAGTTCAGTGTCGACGCCGAAGAATGCAGTGGTGGTTCTTCTCGATAGCCTCAATCGCCATATGCTTGGTGCCTATGGTGGCAGTGAATTCGCGACGCCCAATCTCGATCGCTTCGCGGCTCGTGCAACCCGTTTCACGCGGCATTTCACGGGTTCGCTTCCCTGCATGCCCGCGCGGCACGACATTCTTTGCGGTTCGCTCGACTTTCTCTGGCGGCCATGGGGCTCCGTCGAGCTGTGGGAAGACGCGATAACCTATGAACTCCGCAAGAAGGGTGTGGTGACACAGCTCTTTTCGGACCATCCGCATCTCTTCGAGACGGGCGGCGAGAATTACCACGTGGATTTTACCGCCTGGGACTATCAGCGCGGACATGAAGGCGACCCCTGGAAGACGCGCCCCGATCCAAGCTGGGCCGGCGCCCCGAATTTCATGCGCAAGCACATGCCTTACGACGACTCGCGCGGCTATTTTCGTGGCGAAGAAGATTTCCCGGGGCCCCGTACAATGGGAGGCGCCGCGCGCTGGCTCGCGGACAACGCAGGCCATCATGAGCGTTTCATGCTCTTTGTCGATGAGTTCGATCCGCATGAGCCCTTCGACACGCCGGAGCCTTATGCCTCCATGTACGACCCGGAATGGGAAGGCGCGCATCTCATCTGGCCGCCCTATATGCAGGGCGCAATTGCGAAGGGCGTAATTGATGAACGTCAGGCTCGCCAGATCAGAGCGAGCTATGGCGGCAAGCTCACAATGATCGACAAGTGGTTCGGCAAGATTCTGGACGAACTCGACCGTCACGATCTCTGGAAGGATACGCTCGTCATCTTCTGCACGGATCACGGCCACTATCTTGGCGAGAAGGACATCTGGGGAAAGCCCGGTGTCCCGGTCTACGAACCGCTCGGTCATATTCCCTTGATGATTGCCCACCCAGATGTCGCGCCTGGCAGCTGCGATGCACTGACGACCAGCGTCGATCTCTTCGCGACCCTGGCGGATATGTTCGGTGTCGAGGTGCGCCAGCGAACCCATGGCCGCTCACTGCTGCCTTTGATGCATGGCACGAAATCGTCCGTCCGCGACTGGCTGCTGACTGGCGTTTGGGGGCGCGAGGTTCACTATATCGACGGACGCTACAAATATGCGCGCGGCCCGGCGGGCGACAACGCGCCGCTCAGTATGATGTCCAATCGCTGGTCGACAATGCCAACGCATTTCCTCTCGCGTGAGCAGGAGCTGCCCCTGCCGGACGAGCGAGCTTTCCTGGACCGGATGCCGGGCAGCAGCGTTCCCGTGATCCACCAGCAATGGCAGAAGGGCGACATGGTGCCTTATTGGGCGCTGACGAAGTTCACCGGCCATCACCTGTACGATCTGGAAGAAGATCCGGCTGAAAACCGCAATCTGGCCGGTGAGGCCATCGAAAAGGATCTTGCGGAGCGGCTGCGTGCTGCTCTGATGGAACTTGAAGTCCCGGAAAGCCAGTTTGTGCGGCTCGGTCTCAACTGATACTTGAGGAATGAGCCGTAAACTGCCGTTGAAGCCGCAAGAACAAGCTGGATTTGCTTGAATCGTGCCGAGCGGCTATCCATGTCCTGTCGGCAAACGGTACCGAGTTCCATGGTCACGATCGTAGATACGCTGCAGCCGGGCGCGGTTAAGCCCCGGCACCCCGAAAAGGCAAAGCGCCCGGATACGCCCGTTCTGCGCAAACCCGAATGGATCCGCGTCAAGGCGCCGGGCTCCGCGGTTTATGCAGAGACGAAGCAGATCGTTCGCGAGAACAATCTCGTGACCGTCTGCGAGGAAGCGGGCTGTCCGAATATCGGCGAGTGCTGGACGAAGAAGCACGCGACCATGATGATCATGGGCGATACCTGTACGCGCGCCTGTTCGTTCTGCAACGTGAAGACGGGTCTTCCCGCACCGCTGGATGCGGACGAACCTGAGAATGTGGCGAATGCCGTTGCCAAGCTTGGCCTCCGCCATGTCGTGATTACCTCTGTCGACCGCGATGATCTCGCCGATGGCGGTGCACAGCATTTCGTCGAGGTGATCGAGGCTATCCGACGCCGCTCGCCCGGCACGACCATCGAAATCCTGACACCGGACTTCCTGCGCAAGGAAGGCGCGCTGGAAAAGGTCGTGGCCGCCCGGCCGGATGTCTTCAATCACAATCTCGAAACCGTGCCCCGGCTCTATCTGAACATTCGTCCCGGTGCGCGCTATTTCCATTCGCTGCGCCTTCTCCAGCGCGTGAAGGAGCTCGATCCGACGATCTTCACCAAGTCCGGTATCATGGTCGGTCTCGGCGAGGCGCGCGAGGAAGTCCTTCAGGTCATGGATGACATGCGCTCGGCCTCCATCGACTTCCTGACTATCGGCCAGTATCTGCAGCCGACGCGCAAGCATGCTGCTATCGACCGCTTCGTGACGCCGGAAGAGTTCAAGTCCTATGAGCGCATCGCACGCACCAAGGCCTTTCTCCTCGTCTCGTCGAGCCCGCTGACGCGCTCCTCCTATCACGCGGATGAGGACTTCGCGCGCCTCCGCGATGCGCGCAACGCGGCTGTCGCAAGGGGCTGAAATCGCCATGCCGGCGCATGAGAAAACCCGCGACGTCCCTTATTCGGCGGACGACATGTTCGCACTTGTGGCCGCTATCGACCGCTATCCCGAATTCCTGCCCTGGTGCACCGGCGCGCGCATCCGCCGCCGCGAAATAGAGAACGGCAAGGAAGTTCTGCTGGCAGACCTTATTGTGTCTTACAAGGTTTTCCGTGAGCAGTTCACCAGCCGCGTGAAACTCGACAAGGAAACTCGCCTCATCGATGTCGGCTATGTGCAGGGTCCGTTCAGCTATTTGCACAATAAATGGCAATTCGAACCGCTGCCGGATGGCGGCTGCCGCATCCATTTCTTCATCGATTTCGAGTTCAGGAGCGCCACGCTGCAAAAGATGATCGGCGCGGTGTTCTCCAAGGCGTTCGCGAAAATGATGCAGGCTTTCATCGACCGCGCGGACGAGCTTTATGGTGGCAAGCGGGCCGGGCCGTCCTTTGAAACGGGCAGCCCTGTCCCTTCTTCCAAATAGCCTAGATCATCCGCCGTACGAGATTGAGCGCCGTCTCGATTGCCTTCATACGGACTTCCTCGCGCCCGATATCGCCGAAAAGCTGCATCTCGTGGATGATGCTGCGTCCTTGCCGCGCCGCGCCAAAGTGAACGAGGCCGACCGGCTTCATCGGTGTGCCGCCGCCGGGCCCTGCAATACCCGTCACGGAAACGGAGATGTGCCCGCGTGAATGCTTCAATGCCCCCTCTGCCATCGCGCGCGCAACGGGCTCCGACACCGCGCCAAAATCGGCAATGAGATCGCCCGGCACGTCGAGCATGTCGCGCTTCGCTTCATTCGAATAAACGACGAAGCCGCGCTCCACGATATCCGATGATCCTGCAATCTCCGTAAGCAACCCTGCAACAAGCCCGCCCGTGCAGCTCTCCGCCGTCACGATCTTGAGGTTCGCTTCGCGAGCGTCAGCAAGCGTGAGTTCGGCAAGATGGATGAGGCGGCGGGAAAAGATGCTCATGTCAGAACCATCCAGATAAGGTCGAGCAGAAGGAAGGAGAAGATCGTAAAAAGTGCCGCGATCATGTCGTCGATCATCACACCGAAACCACCCTTGAAACGCCGTTCGATGGCGCTGATCGGCCAGGGTTTGAGAATGTCGAAAAAGCGGAAGAGAAAGAATGCCGAAACCCAGCCGACAGGCGTCATAGGCAACGCGGCAAGAACGAGCAGCACCGCCGAGACTTCATCGATTACGACTTCCGGTGCATCGTCTTTCTCTGCCGCCCGGCAGAAATATCCAGCCGCCCAGATGCCGCCTGCGAAGGCGAGGAGCGAGCAGGCAAGCAGCGCCCAAGCGCCGCCCGTCCAGCCGATTGCAAGCGCGAAAGGAAACGTGAAGAGCGTGCCCCAGGTGCCGGGCGCCGGCCGGATGAGGCCGCTGCCGAACCAGGTCGCGACAAGTGCCGCCGGGTGGCGGAACGGAAGCGAAGGGGGGAGTGCGGTCAAACGGCTCATGCGGTCACCGGAAGACGAGTGTCGCAAGGGCCTGCGCGGCGATGCCTTCGCCACGTCCCGTGAAGCCTAGACCTTCGGTCGTCGTCGCCTTGACGCTCACGCGCGCCATGTCGAGCGCTAGAATGCCGGCAATGCGCTGTCGCATCGAGGAAACATGCGGGCCGATTTTCGGACGTTCGCAAATGAGCGTGAGATCGACATTGGATATTGCGGCGCCTTGCTTTCTTGCAAGTTCGGCGGCGTGAGCCAGGAAAATATCGGATGACGCACCTTTCCATTTTGGATCGCTCGGCGGGAAATGCTGGCCTATGTCGCCCGCGCCGATTGCGCCGAGGATAGCATCCGTAACCGCGTGAAGGCCCGCATCGGCGTCCGAATGACCGACGAGACCAAACTCATGTGGGACTTTAACGCCGCAAAGCCAGACATGATCCCCCGGTCCGAAGCGATGGACATCGAAACCTGTGCCCGTTCTCGTATCACCCCCTCGCATCAGTATCCGCTCCGCACGCTTCAAGTCCTCCGCGCTCGTGATCTTGATGTTGTCTTCGTCGCCCTTGACCATCGCCACTTCGATGCCTGCAGCGCAAGCCACCGCTACATCGTCCGTATAATCCTTGCCGGATGCATGGCGATGCGCTTCGAGGATCGCGCTGAAATGGAAAGCCTGCGGCGTCTGCGCGCGCCAGAGCCCGCTCCGGTCCACCGTTTCGCCCGCGCGCCCTTTTCCAGTCGCCCGGCGGATCGTGTCGGTCAGCGCAATGGCCGCGAGCGCGCCAGCATGGTCTGCAAGCGTTGCGATACAGTCGGTGATCAGACTGGCCGGGACCAGCGGCCTCGCACCGTCATGGATGAGGACATGGTCGGGAGCCGTGCCCGCCAATGCTTCCAGCCCCGCCTTCACGGATGCCTGCCGCGTAGCCCCGCCGGGGCAGGGCGTCATGAGCTTTGGAAGGCCCGCAGCGGCATCCTCATAGGCGTCACGGTCGTCCTCGTGGATGACGGCCAGAACGCTCGAAATACCGGGGTGAGAGGCAAAGGCGGCGAGCGTCCGGCGCAGCACAGGCTCACCGGCAAGCTGACGATACTGTTTCGGCGCGCCCGGGCCTGCGCGACTGCCACGGCCGGCAGCCACAATCAGCGCGGCAACTTTTGGATTTGCTAGCATATTTGCTCATTTCGCACCCTGTGTGGCCCCAGGCAAGCAATTTGCCTTGCCGAAACTTTAGGCAACCGCTAAATTGGACAAAATTTGTGCAATTTTATCGAGTGCCCAAAGTTTGACCATCTCTATCGGCCCACACACGCTTCAAAATTCTGTTCTTCTGGCGCCTATGGCCGGGATAACGGACCTGCCGTTCCGCCGGGTTGCCCACAGCCTTGGCGCCGGTCTTGTTGTATCGGAAATGGTGGCGAGCGACGAGCTTGTCCGTGCCCGGCCGGATGTCGTCCGCCGGGCGGCGGGGGCGGGTGAATTCGAGCCGCTCTCGATCCAGCTGGCTGGCCGTGAGGCTCACTGGATGGCGGAAGGGGCGCGGGTAGCCGAAGCTGCGGGCGCGAATATCATCGATATCAACATGGGTTGCCCGGCAAAGCAGGTAACGTCCGGCCTCTCCGGTTCGGCCCTCATGCGCGACCTCGATCATGCCGAAAGCCTGATCCACGCAACCGTCGGCGCGACCGCTGTGCCGGTGACGCTGAAAATGCGCACGGGCTGGGACGAGACCAAGCGCAATGCGCCGGAGCTTGCCCTGCGGGCGGAAGCCGCGGGTGTAAAGATGGTCACGGTGCATGGACGCACCCGCTGCCAGTTCTACAAGGGCAGGGCGGACTGGGACTTCATTGCTGAAGTAAAAAAGGCGGTGTCCATTCCCGTCATCGCGAATGGCGACGTGATGAGCGAGGAAGACGCAAAATCGATCCTCGAAGCCTCCGGCGCGGACGGCGTGATGATCGGCCGGGGCGCGCAGGGGCGCCCCTGGTTCCTTGCTCAGGTCGCGCATTTCCTCGCAACGGGCGAGAAGCTTGCTGCTCCCTCATGGAAGGCGCAGGGCGAGATCACTGCTGCTCACTATCGCGACATGATCGAACATTACGGCGCGCCCCTCGGTGTGCGCGTCGCCCGCAAACACCTCGTCTGGTACCTCGAGGAAGCCTCGCGGCGCTTCCCGGAAGAAGCAATGGCAACGAAGCGCGCGGTTGTGCGCATGAATGACCCGCGGGATGTGCTCGCGGCCATCGCCTCGTTTTACGAGCAGGCAGGGGAGGCCGCCCCCGCAACCCCATCAACGAACAGGGAGGCGGCTTGATGTCGCAAGTGGTTCGCGCCTTTGGCCCCGGCGGCCCGCCGGAAGCGAATGTGATCCTGAAATCGATGCCGCATCCGGTCATCCTCGTGGACCGTGAAATGCGCATCGAATATGTGAACGATAGCGCCGAGGAATTCTTCGCCGCCAGTTCCGCCATGTTGCTGGGTCATCCGTTGAGCGAAATAGTGGCCTTCGGCAGCCCGGTTCTTGCGCTGATCGATCAGGTCTTCGAGCGTGGCGTGTCGGTGAATGAATACGGCGTCGAGATCGGTACGCCGCGCATCGGCGACCGCCAGGTCGATATCCAGGTGACACCGCTCACCGAATATCCCGGCCATGTGCTGCTGCTTCTGCAGGTCCGCACCATGGCGCAGAAGATGGACCGTCAGTTGACCCATCGTGGCGCCGCGCGCTCGGTCACCGGCATGGCGGCAATCCTCGCGCATGAGATCAAGAACCCGCTCTCCGGCATTCGCGGTGCGGCCCAGCTCCTCGAAATTTCGGGCACTCCCGAAGACAAGACGCTGACGCGCCTCATCTGCGAGGAGACGGACCGTATCTGCAAACTCGTCGACCGTATGGAAGTCTTCTCCGACGAGCGCCCCGTCCCGCGTGAGCCGGTGAATATTCATCTTGTACTCGGCCACGTGAAACAGCTCGCCGCAACGGGCTTTGCAAAGAACATCCGCATCCACGAGGAATACGACCCCTCGCTGCCGCCGGTGCTTGGCGACAAGGATCAGCTCATCCAGGTCTTCCTCAATCTCGTGAAGAACGCCGCCGAAGCGATCGGCGGTCCTGATGGCGAAATCGTCTTGACCACGGCCTACCGGCCTGGCGTTCGTCTTGCCATGCCCGGCAGCCGTGATCGCGTCAGCCTGCCGCTCGAAATCTGCGTGATCGATGACGGTGCCGGCGTACCCGACGATCTGATGGAACATCTCTTCGACCCGTTCGTGACGACGAAATCCTCCGGCACCGGCCTCGGCCTTGCGCTCGTCGCGAAGATCATCGGCGATCACGGCGGCATCATCGAATGCGAAAGCCTGCCGAGAAAAACAATATTCCGCGTGTTGCTGCCCATGCATACGGGCGCGACCGTGACTCATGATGAAACTGAGCACTGACAGGAGTGGCCCCCATGCCAAGCGGCACAATTCTTCTCGCGGATGACGATGCGGCGATCCGGACCGTGCTTAATCAGGCACTTGGACGGGTTGGCTATGAAGTTCGCTCGACCGGTAACGCGGCGACACTCTGGCGCTGGGTGAGCCAGGGCGAGGGAGATCTCATCATCACGGACGTGGTGATGCCGGATGAAAATGCCTTCGACCTCATTCCGCGCATCAAGCGCGCGCGGCCCGAGCTGCCCATCGTGGTCATGAGCGCGCAGAACACGTTGAAGACAGCGATCACGGCAGCGGAGCGCGGCGCTTATGAATATCTGCCCAAGCCCTTCGACCTCAACGAACTGATCCGCGTCGTTGACCGCGCCATGGCGGCCCCGCGAGAACCCGGCATTGCGCGGCAGCAGCCCGAAGAAGGCGAAAAGATTCCGCTGATCGGCCGCTCTCCCGCCATGCAGGACATCTACCGCGTTCTTGCCCGCCTCATGCAGACGGACCTGACAGTGATGATCTCGGGCGAGTCCGGCACGGGCAAGGAACTCGTCGCCCGCGCGCTTCACGATTACGGCCGCCGGCGCAACGGTCCCTTCGTCGCCGTCAACATGGCCGCCATCCCGCGTGAACTTATCGAGAGCGAACTTTTCGGTCATGAGAAGGGCGCCTTCACCGGCGCAAGCCAGCGAGCCACGGGCCGCTTCGAACAGGCGGAAGGCGGTACGCTTTTCCTCGACGAAATCGGCGATATGCCGATGGAAGCCCAGACGCGTCTTCTGCGTGTCTTGCAGCAGGGCGAATACACCACCGTTGGCGGGCGCACCCCGATCAAGACGGATGTGCGCATCGTCGCGGCCACGAACCGCGATCTACGTCAGCTCATCAATCAGGGCCTCTTCCGCGAAGATCTGTTCTTCCGCCTGAACGTGGTGCCGATCCGCCTGCCGCCGCTTCGCGAACGCACAGAGGATATTCCTGATCTCATCCGCCACTTCCTCGGCCAGGCGGAAGACGAGGGCCTGCCCCCAAAGACCATCGACTCCGAGGGTATGGAACTGCTGAAGCGCTATCGCTGGCCGGGCAATGTCCGCGAACTCGAAAACCTCGTGCGCCGGCTGGCCGCCCTCTACACGGAGGAGACTATCGGCTCCCACATCCTCGAAACGGAACTCGCCGAGCCCGATTTCGGCAAGCCCGCCACGCAGGCCGCTGTCGACGAGCCGCTCGCCTCCTCGGTCGAGCGGACGCTCAACCGCATCTTTTCGTCTCATGGCGACGACCTGCCGCCGCCGGGGCTGTACGAACGCCTGCTGAAAGAGGTCGAGAGGCCGCTTTTCAGCATGAGTCTGGCCGCCACGCGCGGAAACCAGATCAAGGCGGCGCACCTCCTCGGCATCAACCGCAATACGTTGCGAAAGAAGATCCGCGAACTCGACATCCAGGTGATCCGCGGGCTCAAATGAGGAGGGGCTGCTTTTGCCTTCTTCACGAGCCTTGTGTGACACTGATGTAAACAAGCAACATTGTGGTTGAATGGTATCGTCCGCCGATACAGAATGCCCCCCTGCCGCAGAGGGAGCGTGGCGAATCGGGCACAGGACAGATGCATCGGGGACATGAAGTCCCCCGCACCGCCTGGGCCGCCACGCAGGAACAGGCATGGTACCGACAGATCAGGCGCATGAACCCGGGGCGGACCGGGCCGGAAGCTGGGAAGGAAGGCTGTGGCAGTTTGTGAACCGCCGCCGCTTTTCCACGACCTTTTCTATCGGTCTGGTCGTCGTGGCGCTCTGCCTTGGATCATTCACCTATATGCTGCTGACAGGGCTGACGCCCTTCACGCCCACGCGGCCAGTCCTGATCTCGCTTCTGGTCGCGAACCTCGCTCTCGTTCTGATCCTTTTCGCGCTCATTCTCTGGCGCCTGATCCGGGTGATTCTGGCCCGCGTCAGCGGCACGGCGGGCGCCAAGCTCCATGCGCGCCTCGTCACCATGTTTGCCGTGGTGGCGGTCATGCCGGCGATCATCGTCGCCGTCTTCGCCGCCGTGACCCTCAACAGGGGCCTCGACACCTGGTTCGGGGAGCGCGCGCAGCTCATCATCTCCAATGCGGAGACAGTGGCCGAAGCCTATCTGAACGAGCACAGGCAGGTACTGCGCGGCGACACGCTGGCCATGGCGACCGACCTTGACCGTGAGGTCGCGCTTCTCGCGACCGAACCGCCCTATTTTCACCGCTTGCTCACCGGCCAGATGCGGCTTCGTTCTCTTCATGGCGCTTATGTCATCAAGTCCGACGGGCGCATTCTCGCGAAGGCGGGGGGCAGCGTCGATGTGGGCATGCCGGCAGCGGGCTATTTCGAAACCGCGAAAGCGGATGATGTCGCGCTTTTCATCGTCGAGGACCACAACCAGATCCGTGCGCTCGTGGCCCTGCCTTCGCTGGACGATACTTATCTCTATGTTGCCCGCTTCGTAGACGCGCAGGTGCTTGAACATCTGGCGGAGACGCGCGCTGCCGTCAGCGAATATGAGAGTCTGGAAACGCGGCGCAGCCAGTTCCAGATCACCTTCGCCCTTATTTATGTAACGGTCGCCCTCATCACGCTTCTGGCGGCGATCTGGCTCGGCCTCTGGGCGGCGAACCGGATCGTGGACCCGATCTCGCGTCTCGTGCGCGCCGCCGAACGCGTCAGCGTAGGCGACCTTCGTGCCCGTGTGCCCGTCAGTGGCACGGGCGATGAACTCGATATGCTCACAGGCGCTTTCAACAGGATGACGAGCCAGCTCGAAAGTCAGCGCAACGACCTGATCGAGGCAAACCATCAGCTTGACGAGCGCCGTCAGTTCACTGAAGCCGTTCTCTCTGGCGTAAGTGCTGGTGTGCTCGGCCTCGACAATGAAGGCCGGGTGACGCATGCGAACCGTGCGGCACTTCGCTTCTTCCGGCTGACGGAGGCAAAGCTTCTCGGCCGTGCCGTGGCGGCTGCGATCCCCGAAATGGCTGCCCCCGTGGCAGATGCGCGTGCGCATCCCGAGCGCACGGCGCAGGCGCAGCTCATCATTCCCGAAGGCGGCCAGGATCGTACTCTCAACGTGCGTGTAACGCGCGAAATGACGGATTCGGGGCAGGGCGGTTTCGTGCTCACCTTCGACGACATCACAGAACTTGTGCGCGCGCAGCGCACCTCCGCCTGGGCCGACGTCGCGCGCCGCATCGCGCATGAGATCAAGAACCCGTTGACGCCAATCCAGCTTTCAGCGGAACGTCTGCGCCGGAAATACGGCAAGGAAATTGCCTCCGATCCCGAAATTTTTGAGCAATGTACACAGACGATCATCCGTCAAGTGAATGATATCGGTCGCATGGTGGACGAGTTCTCCTCCTTCGCGCGCATGCCCTCTGCTTCGATGAAATCCCTCGACCTGAACGAGATATTGCGTCAGGCCGTTTTCCTGCAGCGGATCGGCCACCCGGAAATCGACTATGAACTCGTGCTGCCCCCGGAACAGACTGTCATAGAATGCGACGGGCGGCTGGTGAGCCAGGCACTGACCAATATTCTCAAGAATGCGGCGGAAGCGATCCGCGGGCATGACAATGAGGAAGATGAGGGTGAAGGCGAAAAGCGCGATCAAGGCAAGATTGGTCGCATCCACGCCACCATTGTGCAGGATGAGCAGAACGTCACCGTCGTTGCGACGGATTCAGGATGCGGGTTGCCGGATAGCAACCGGTCGCGGCTGACCGAGCCTTACATTACGACCCATGCAAAAGGCACCGGGCTCGGCCTCGCAATCGTCAACAAGGTGATGGAAGACCACGGCGGTGCGCTGGTCCTTGAAGATGCACCGGCGGCGGAGGGCTGGGAGAGCGGCGCACGTGTTCGCCTCGTTTTCCCGCGCCGGCGTCTCGTGGACGGCAAGGAAAAACAAAAAGCTGTGCGCAATGCGGAAAGCGTTGCCGGGGATGTAACCGAAGAGGCGGTTGATGGCGTCTGATATTCTGATAGTCGATGATGAAACCGATATTCGCGATTTGATATCGGGCATCCTGAACGATGAAGGCTATGACACGCGCAGCGCGGGTGACAGCGACAAGGCGCTCGCCGCCATTGAGGCGAGGCGTCCCGGTCTCGTCATTCTCGATATCTGGCTCCAGGGTAGCAGGCTCGACGGATTGGAGCTTCTGGATGTCATTCGCGAACGCCACCCGGACCTGCCGGTGGTCATCATAAGCGGCCACGGCAACATCGAGACCGCGGTATCCGCGATCAAGCAAGGTGCTTATGATTTCATCGAAAAACCGTTCAAGGCTGACAGACTGATCCTCGTTATCCAGCGCGCCATCGAGGCGTTCAAGCTGCGCCGCGAAAACAACGAACTGCGTGTGCGTGTCGGCGACGATACGACACTGGTCGGTGTTTCGCCTGCACTTGCGCAGGTTCGCCAGACCGTCGACAAGGTGGCGCCGACGAACAGCCGCATTCTGATAAGCGGTCCCGCCGGGGCGGGCAAGGAAGTTGTCGCGCGTCTTCTTCACTCGCGCTCCCGCCGCTCAAACCATGCTTTCGTCGCGCTCAATGCGGCGAACATGGCGCCCGAACGCATGGAGGCGGAACTTTTCGGCACCGAGGAAAGCGCTACCGGTCCGCGCAAGGTTGGCGTCTTCGAACAGGCACATGGCGGTACGCTTTTCCTCGATGAAGTGTCGGAAATGCCGCTCGAAACGCAGAGCAAGATTCTCCGTGTCTTGGTCGATCAGACCTTCGAACGTGTCGGAGGCGGCTCGCGCGTGAAGGTCGATGTGCGTGTCGTCTCTTCGTCGAGCCGTGATCTTCTGGAGGAAATCGGCAAAGGCCGCTTCCGCGAGGATCTCTACCACCGCTTGAACGTGGTGCCGATCGTCGTTCCGCCGCTGGCATCCCGGCGCGAGGATATTCCGCTGCTCGTGGAACATTTCATGGCCCAGATCTCCAACGCGACGGGGTTGCCGGTCCGCCGCGTCTCGGACGACGCAATGGCTGCGTTGCAGGCGCATGACTGGCCGGGCAATGTCCGTCAGTTGCGCAATAACATCGAGCGGCTGCTCATCCTGACCACGGGCGATCCGAGCGCGATGGTCACGGCCGATATGCTGCCGGCCGAGGTCGGCGCCTCCGCCCAGATGACGGTGAACGGTGCCGGTGGCGAGCACATCATGGCGCTCCCTCTCCGTGAGGCTCGCGAAACCTTCGAGCGGGAATATCTCATGGCGCAGATCAGCCGCTTCGGCGGTAATATCTCGCGCACTGCGGCCTTTATCGGCATGGAGCGTTCCGCGCTTCACCGCAAGCTGAAGTCGCTTGGTGTTGCGGCTGCCAACCGCCCGGACGTTCCGGCTTGATTTCCATCAGAATGCGTCGAAACGGGAAAGCCCGATCATGAAGGTAATAGTCTGCGGTGCCGGCCAGGTCGGATTCGGTATTGCGCGTCAGCTCGCTTCCGAACAGAACGACGTGACGGTGATCGACCAGTCGCCCCAGCTCGTTCACCAGATATCGGACACGCTCGACGTCCGCGCCATCGTCGGTCACGGCGCACATCCGGATGTTCTGGAGCGTGCAGGTGCTTCTTCCGCCGATATGCTGATCGCCGTCACCTTCCACGACGAAGTGAACATGATCGCATGTCAGGTCGCGCATTCCGTTTTTCAGGTGCCCACCAAGATCGCGCGTATCCGCTCGCAGAGTTATTTGCAGCCTGGCTTCCAGGATCTCTTTTCGCAGGATCACCTGCCCATTGATGTGATTATTTCGCCGGAGCTTGAAGTCGGCAAGGCAGTGCTCCGCCGTCTCGCCGTTCCGGGCGCCTTCGACATCCTGAACTTCGCGGATGGCAAGGTCAGCGTCGTTGGCGTCACGCTGGAAGAAGACTGCCCCATCGTGAACACGCCGCTTCGTCAGTTGACGGATTTGTTTCCCGATCTCAAGTCCCGCGTCGTCGGCATCGTTCGCAATGGCGAACTCTTCGTACCCCAGAGCGACGACCCAATGCTCGTCGGCGACGAAGCCTATTTCGCGGCGGACGTCCGCGATGTTCGCCGTACACTCGGCATCTTCGGCCATGAGGAAACGGCGGCACGCCGCATCATTATTGTCGGTGCAGGTAATATCGGCCTCCATGTCGCGCGCGAACTGGAAGCGAACCATGCGGGCACGCGCGTGAAGCTCATCGAGAACGACAGGGACAAGGCCGTGCAGGCCGCCGACAAGCTCAAGCGGTCCATTGTTCTCCATGGCAGCGGTCTCGATCCCGAGCTGTTGCAGGAGGCGGGCATCTCCGAAACGGAAACGCTCGTCACGCTCACGAACAACGATCAGGCGAATATTCTCTCCTGCGTCGTCGCCAAGCGCGAGGGTTGTCAGCGCACCATGGCGCTGATCAACAACAATACCTATGCACCGCTGATGCGCCCCCTCGGCATCGATGCCTTCATCAATCCGCGCGGCGCAACTGTCTCCACCGTTCTGCAGCATGTCCGACGTGGCCGTATCCGTGGCCTGCAATCGGTCCATGACGGCGCCGCCGAGGTGATCGAGGCTGAAGCACTCGAAACCTCGCCCCTTGTCGGAAAGCCGCTCCGTGAAGTGAATCTGCCGGACGGCATTCTTGTCGGCGCAGTAATCCGCAACGAGGAGGTCATTATTCCGAATGGCGGCACGGAAGTCGAGGCGGGCGACCGTGTGGTGCTCTTTGCCCGTTCCGATCAGGTGCGAAAAGTGGAGCAGATGTTCCGCGTCAGCCTTGAATTCTTCTGAGCCGCCCGGACCGGAGGAGGAATTTCCCTTGTCGCGCATCGCCTATGTAAACGGTCACTATGTCCGCCACGCCGAAGCGGGCGTTCATATTGAGGATCGTGGCTACCAGTTTGCAGACGGCGTCTATGAGGTTTGCGGTGTTCGCGGCGGTAAGCTGATGGATGAGACGCTGCATCTCGAAAGGCTCCAGCGATCGCTGCATGAGCTGCGCATGGAAATGCCGATGCCTCTTCCGGCGCTGAAACACATCCTTCGCGAAACGCTTCGCCGTAACCATGTGCTGAACGGCATGGTCTATTGCCAGGTGACGCGTGGTGTCGCCCCGCGCGATCATCCTTTCCCGGAAAACGCTCGCCCCTCGCTCGTCGTCACCGCGAAGCGGTTGAACGAAACGCGTATTGCCGTGGCCGTCACGCATGGAGTGGAAGTCGTCACCATGCCGGATCAGCGCTGGGCCCGGCGCGATATCAAGTCGATCGCTCTCCTGCCCAACATTCTCGCAAAGCAATCCGCGCGCGAGGCGGGCGCCTATGAGGCCTGGCTCGTCGATGAGGAAGGTTTCGTCACCGAGGGCTCCTCGACAAATGCCTGGATTGTGGATGGGGAAGGGCGGCTCGTTACCCGGCCCGAAGGCCCCGGCATCCTGAGCGGCATCACCCGCCGCGTACTTCTGCAGGCGGCGCGAAGCGAGGGCATAGAGGTCGTGGAGCGGCCGTTCACGCCGCAAGAGGCGAAATCGGCTCGCGAGGCTTTCATAAGCGCATCTTCGGCCATCATCATTCCCGTGATCCGTATCGACGGGCAAGCCGTAGGAAATGCATCGCCCGGATCGGTGACACTGCGGTTGCGTGAGGCTTATGGCCGGTTTGGCGAGCTTTCTTGACAGGAAAACGCCGGATGTAGCGAAAACCTTGCCGATTTGCAGCTGCGAATTCAATTTCGCACTTGCAGCATCAGGGGAAAAACCGGACTGTATCAAATGAGAGCCGCAGCCTGCCCCGCCATTCAGGAAGGGCAGTGCGAACAAAAACGCCGGACCCCTCGCGGCATGTGTCCGGCCCCACCCAACTCGATAAATGGGGCCTACCCATGAATGAAAAGACCCATAATCTCCAGGACACCTTCCTGAATCATGTTCGCAAGAACAAGACGAACCTCACCATCTTCCTGGTGAACGGCGTCAAGCTTCAGGGTGTCGTCACCTGGTTTGATAATTTTTGTGTGTTGTTGCGCCGGGACGGACATTCGCAGCTCGTGTATAAGCATGCGATATCGACGATAATGCCGGCCCAGCCCGTTCAGCTTTTCGAACCCGAAACGAACGGGGAAGAGGCCTGAAAGTCCTCCGCCAGAAGAGATCTTATTGAGCGACGAGACCGAGGATACGAATGAGACCCGCCAGCGCGGGGACAAGGGCTTTCAGGTAAACCCGAAAGAACCGACGAGAGCCTTTGTGCTCGTTCCCTTGCTCAAGTCTGCCGAACATCAGGCGAAGCGCGCGGGTGAGGCGACGCGCTCTCCTGAGTCGCGGCTGGATGAGGCAGTAGGCCTCGCCGCTGCCATCTCGCTCGATGTCGTCGGCTCCGCCATTGTGCCGCTGACGAAGCCTCGCCCGGCGACGCTCTTTGGCGAAGGCAAGGTCGAAGAGCTTAAAGGCCAGCTCGCCGAACTCCGGATCGAACTCGTGGTGGTCGACGGCTCTCTCGGGCCCGGTCAGCAGCGCAATCTGGAGCGCGCCTGGAAGGTCAAGGTCGTCGACCGTACGGGCCTCATTCTCGAAATTTTCGGTGAGCGTGCGCGAACGCGCGAAGGCACCCTGCAAGTCGAACTTGCCCATCTGAACTACCAGAAGAGCAGGCTCGTGCGCAGCTGGACCCATCTTGAGCGGCAGCGCGGCGGCTTCGGCTTCCTTGGCGGACCGGGCGAAACCCAGATCGAGGCCGACCGCCGCATGATCCAGGAACGCATCACCAAGATCGAGCGCCAGCTCGAAACGGTGAAGCGTACCCGCCAGCTTCACCGGAAGACGCGCCGGGAGGCGCCTTACCCGGTGGTTGCCCTCGTCGGCTACACCAATGCGGGAAAATCCACGCTCTTCAACCGGCTGACCGAGGCGGGGGTCTTTGCCGAGAACCTTCTCTTCGCCACGCTCGATCCGACGATGCGCGGGCTTCTTCTTCCAAGCGGCCGCAAGATCATTCTGTCCGACACGGTGGGCTTCATTTCGGATCTGCCGACGCATCTCGTCGCCGCCTTCCGCGCAACGCTGGAAGAAGTGCTGGAAGCTGAGGTCATTCTCCATGTGCGCGATGCCGCGCATGAGGAAACGGATATCCAGAAGCGCGATGTCGAGGACGTGCTTGCTTCGCTGGGCGTAACGAAGGAATCCACGGCTGAAAACAATCAGCATGTTGTCGATGTCCTCAACAAGATCGACCTGCTGCAAGGTGAGGTTCATGACGCCGCGGTCAATCTGGCCGAGCGTGAGCCGCTCACCGCTGCCGTGTCGGCCTTGACCGGGGAGGGCGCTGAGGAGCTTCTCTCCCTCATCGACAGTCTCATCGTCGATGAGGAACATGTTGTTCATTTCGACTTGCCATCCGGCGAAGGCGAGGCCATTGCCTGGCTTCATGCAAACGCCCATATCCGAAGCCGCGAGGATGACGAAGATGGCGTCGTCCATCTGGATCTCGGCCTGACGCCTATTGTTGCTGGCCGCTTTGAAAAGCGTTTTCCCGATCTCTCGCGGCGGCTGGGAGAAGCATCTGCCCTCGCGGTCGAATGAACATGGACAAGCTGACGGATGATGTTTCAACGCTGTTGAAACAGGCAGCGGCGGAGATCGTCATGCCGCGCTTTCGTGCACTTGCCGCGCATGAGATCGAGGAAAAATCCAAGGGCGACCTCGTGACCATCGCGGATCGCGAGGCGGAGCTCTGGCTTTCGCCCCGTCTCGAAAAGCTCGTCGCCGGCTCGCGCGTATTGGGCGAGGAGGCGGCAGCCGCCGATCCCGCCTTGCTTGAGCATCTCGAAGATGACCTGCCGCTCTGGACCGTCGATCCCGTGGACGGGACGGGAAACTTTGCCGCCGGCCGGGAAACTTTCGGTCTTATGGTCTCGCTTGTCGTGCGCGGAGAAACCACCCATGCCTGGATATACCTGCCGGTGATTGACGCATTCGCCGTTGCGGAGCGCGGTGCGGGCGCATTCTGGCGCGACGCATCGGGTGTGCGGCGTCTCGATGCGGGCAGGGCGCCCGTCACCCCTGGGGAGCAGCGCGCGAGTTTCTATGTTCGCTTCATGCCTGATGACTGGAAAGCGGGCATCGGCGCCTATGCGACGGGTGTCGGCTCCGCGACATCGTTTCTCTGCTCCGCCGTGGACTATACAAATGTCGCGCGCGGGCTTCACGACTTCGTCACCTATCATCGCATGCTTCCCTGGGACCATGCGCCGGGAACGCTGATCCTGCGTGAAGCAGGCGGTGTCGTGCGGAACATCCAGACGGGCGAAGACTACGCGCCGCGAACCCTGAAAGGGCCCCATCTCGTTGCGCGCGATGAAGAGAGCTGGCAGAGAGTGGCGGAAGAAATCAGGAGAAACAGGCGCGGCTAGATTTGCCGTTCCTCTTCCTTTGCCTCGTCCCAGAGGGCATCCATTTCTTCGAGCGTCGACTCTTCGGGGCGCTTTCCTGCCGCCGCGAGCTTCTGCTCTATACGTCCGAAGCGCCGGCGGAACTTTGCGTTCGCCCGCCGCAGCGCTGTTTCAGGATCGACCTTCAGGTGTCGCGCAAGATTGGCATAGACGAAAAGCAGGTCGCCCATTTCGTCTTCCAGCCGGTCGTGATCGCCACCCTTGGCAAGTTCCTCGGAGACCTCAAGCATCTCCTCGTTCAGTTTTTCGATCACCTGTGTCGTGTCTGGCCAGTCGAAGCCGACGCGCGCGGCACGGTTTTGTAATTTGATCGCGCGAACAAGGGCGGGCAGCGCGCGCGGCACATCGTCGAGAATACTCTCCGCCCTTTTGCCTTTCGCGGCTTTTTCCAGAGCCTTGATCTCTTCCCAGCGTCCCTCGACTTCGCCCGCGCTTCGCTCGCCTTCATCGCCGAAGACATGCGGATGACGGCGGATCATCTTCTCGCAAATCGCATCGACGACATCGCGAAAGCCGAAGTTTCCTTCTTCCTCTGCCATCTGCGCATGAAACACGACTTGCAGCAGGAGGTCGCCAAGCTCGTCCTTCAGGTCGTCCATGTCACCGCGCTCGATGGCGTCGGCGACTTCATAGGCTTCCTCGATGGTGTAGGGCGCAATGCTCGCATAGGTCTGTTCAAGATCCCACGGACAGCCGCCGTCCGGATCGCGCAGTTTCGCCATGATGGCGAGCAGCCTTTCGATCCGTCCGGTGTCCTGGGTCATGCAAGCACCCTCACTCGGCGGGCCGGTCGGCGATGCCGCTCGATGTGCCAACCTGCGTGACGGCAGCCGCCGCATCGCTCGCATCATGCGATGTGTGAACGCCGTCGCGCTCCTGGATTTTCTTTCGCAGGTCCAGCTGCGCTTCGCGGTCCAGCGGAAAGGTCCACATCACGGCCGCCGAAGCGAGCATGACAATGGCGGGCAGGGTGACATACATCGCCATGAAGAGATCGAGTGTCTCGGGCGTGTTCGTTCCCGCAGGCGTGAATTCGATCAGGTCAAGCAGCGGATAGGTAATACCGACGGCGAGTGCTGCGCCCACCTTCGCTGTCATGCTGAGCAGCGAGTAATAGAGGCCCGTCCGCCGTTGCCCGGTTTCGAGGTAATCTATGTCGATGACGTCGGCCATGATCGAACGCAGCAGGAAGGAGCCTGCGCCGTATGCGACGCCATAGAGCGAGTTGCCGACGAAGAGCCACCAGAATTCACCGCGCGGAAAGAACACCACCAGTGGCAGCGTCACCGCGCCATAGACCATGGCGATGGCGAGCGTCTTGTGTTTGCCCGCCCAGTGGCTCATGCGGATCCACGCCGGAATGCCGACGAACCCGGCGATGAAATAAACAAGGAGAAGAAGGCTCGCCGATTTCGGCAACTCCATCACATAGGACGCAAAGAAGATGTAGAGCGAACCAGTAATGGCGGGCGCAATGTTGACCAGAAGGTCCGCCACCAATACGCGTTGCAGGAGCCGGTTCTTGGCAATGATCGCCCAGGCGCGCTTCCAGGGAATCTGCTGATGCGCCTTGCTCGGAAATTCGGGCGTCAGCCACACAGCAAGTCCGATGGTGATCGGCAGCAGGATGATGATGAACCAGCCCATCGCGGCGATCTTCGCTGGTCCCGCCGCTGCGGCGTCCGACACCTGTTCGATGATCGCCGGTAGCGCCAGCACCGTGAACATACCGAAAATCAGCAGGAACTCGCGCACGCCCTGAATGGTCGAGCGTTCGTCATAATCTTCCGAAAGTTCCGCCCCCCACGACATGTGCGAGATCGTGATGAGCGTCCAGCCGATATAGAGAATGAACATCCACCCCGCGAGATACATCCACGTCACGGGCGGCGACGGCATGAACAGCATATAGGCAGCGCCGATCAGGATGGGTGCCGAGAGCACGATCCAGTGGCGTCGCCGTCCCCAGCGGCTCGGAAAACGGTCCGATACCATGCCGAGAACCGGGTCTGTAAACACATCCCAGAACCGCGCCAGCATGAACACCGTGCCGACGACCGAGAGGCTCAGCCCCATGTCGTGTCCGTAGAAGGGCGGCAGGTAGACCACGATCGGCAGGCCCAGCGCCGAGATCGGAATGGAGGGAAGCCCGAAGGCGCCGATTTGCAGACGTGTTACGCGACGTTGATTCACTCGTTTCCCCCAAACCAGAGACTTGGTCAATGGCGCTCTTTCGGCGGGCTTTAAGCCACGTCCGCGGCACCTTTATTGATTATTTGTCAGTGCGCTAAGGAAACCGATTGCGGCGCGATTGTCCATGAATTTCGCAGCGTCAGGCGGTGTTCTTCGTCATGCGAAATGCAATATCGGCCTGTCAGAGGGGGCCAGTCAGGGTGGCCAGCCAGGTTGGACTGTCAGGCGAAGTTCTCGTCCGCCACGAATGGGTTGGTTCGCCGCTCGACGCCGAACGTCGAGAGCGGTCCGTGTCCCGGAACGAAGGTCACATCGTCGCCAAGCGGCCATAGCCGTTCCCGGATCGAGGTCACGAGTGCATTATGGTCGCCGCGCGGGAAATCCGTTCGCCCCACCGAGCCCTGAAACAGCACATCGCCGACAATGGCGAGCCGCGAGGCCTCGTGGAAAAAGACGACATGTCCCGGCGTATGCCCCGGACAATGCCGCACATCGAGCGTCAGCCCGCCAAATTCCACAGTGTCGCCATCCTTCAGCCAGCGGTCCGGGCGGAATGCACCGACGGGCGGGAACCCGTATTTGGCGGCCTGGTCGGGCAGGGTCTCGATCAGGAAGAGATCGTCTTCATGCGGTCCCTCCACAGGCACACCCAGTTCCTTCGCGAGGTCGCCCGCCGCCGATGCGTGATCGAGATGGCCATGCGTCAGCAGCACCTTTTCGATGGTGACGCCCACTTCGGCCGCCGCCGCCTTGATCCGGTCGAGATCTCCGCCGGGGTCGCTCACCGCGCCGCGCATGGTCTCGTCGTTCCAGAGCAATGTGCAGTTCTGTTGAAACGGCGTTACGGGAAGAATAGCTGCCTTCAGTCCCATCGTCGAAAAGCCTCGCCTTTATGAATGTCGATGAATTGAACCTAGAACATTTTCTCGCGCAGGGCCCGCACCCTTTCCGCCGCTTCCATGACCCGTTCTTCTTTCAACTCGCCTCGGGCGATGGCCGATCGGACCCATCCCACGGCGCGTTGCGGCAGCAACGGGTCATAACCGAAGAGGTTTTTGATCATCAGAAGGTCGCTGCCTGCAGCGATTGCCTGCACGAAAGCCTCCCGCCGTCCCATGCTGCGGCTTAGCGCGCCCATGTCGAGATCGTCCGTCACGACCACACCTTGATAGCCGAGGCGCCCCCGCAACAAGCCGGTCACGATAGGCGCGGAGATGGTTGCAGGCCTGCCATCTGGAGATAACTGGCTGAGCCGGAGATGCCCTGTCATCACCATGGCTGGAGCATGGCAAGAGGAAAGTAGCTGAGTAAAAGGCTCCAGTTCGGCTTCCGTCCAGGTGGCGGAGATGTCGGCTGCTTCGTCATGGCTGTCATTCACTGCGCGGCCATGACCGGGAAAATGTTTGGCCGCGCACATGACGCCTGCGCTGCCGAAGCCCTCCACAAATGCTTGCGCATAGGAAGCGATGAGGCGGGGATCCTTGCCGTAGGCGCGTCCGTGGAAACCGATTGCCGGGTTGGTGGGATCATCGACATCCAGCACAGGCCCGAGATTGACATTGAATCCGAATGTGGCGAGATCGCGCCCGGCCTGTGCGTAAAGGGAACACGCCCCGGACGGCGACATCTTGGCGGCAACCTTGCGGGCCGCAGGTACGCGCGTGAAGCCATGCGCCTTCGTCAGCCGCTGCACGACCCCGCCTTCATGGTCAATCGCCAGCAGCGGCCTCGCCGTTCCGGCGCGAAACAGGCGAAGCAAACCAACCACATCTTCGGTTGTGCCGATATTTTCACTGACGAAGAAGACCGCGCCCACTTGTCCCCGGCGCACCTGCCGGGCCAGAAGGCGGGCTGAAGGCGATGCGGAAGTCGAACCGTGGAAGCCGACAAGCAGCAGATCTCCCACTGCTGCGGCCAGTTCGTCCCGCGGCCGAAACCAGCCGAGCCAGGCGCCCGGATAGGCGATCATGCCGGCGGCTATGCCGAGCCCGGCGCGCGCATACCGTCTCAACCGTCTGAGCCGTTGCAGGAATCTGCTGAAGGCTCTCACGCTTCGACGACGGAGCGGCCAAGCACCGCCTCCACTCGGCGCGTCAGATGATGGGCGAGGAACTGCACCGCCGGTTCGACACAGGCAGCGCCGTGAATGCCGGGGATGAGGTCGATGCTGACGCCGCCGGGCATGGCCGCCTCGTAGGGCGCAAGGCCTTGCCCGCCAGGCCGAAGCGGGTTGATGAAGCTGTCCTCGGCACAGATCAGCGCGACGCGCCCTTCATAGGGCTGCGGACGGCCAGCCTCGATCAGCACGAGCAGCGGCACAGGGCGGCCTTCCGCTACGAGCAGTTCCGCGATGCTTCTGGCGATGGCGCCTCCCTGGCAGACCCCGGCCAGAATAACGGGCCCGCGCGGCGAGAGAGCGGCAATCTCTTCCGCGTAGCGGCTGGCCAATTGGCGGATATCGCCCGGCCCGTTATCGATGACGAGGTGGCCCGAGCGCATTCCATGCACTCGGAAGGCAGGCGAGAGACGCGCCGCCAGCGCCTTGAACTCCTGTTCCATCTGACAGCACAGAAAAAGATCGAGCGGGGCGCCGGGCGAACCGAGGCTGGAGATCAGATGTTCAGGCGAGAGACGGGTACCTGGCCAGTGTCCGCAAAGATCGCGCATGCGCCGGTAAATCCGGCTCGCGGTGAAACCTTTTCCGCCATCGGCGGCGCCGTCGTGATGCCATAATAGTTCGTCGAGCTGAGTGGCCATCTGCGGCAACGCGCCGATCCGGCCAAAATAGCCCGGCGGCACGTTGACGCCGAAACGTTCCTCAACAAGCAGAATAAGCATCAGCGAAGCAAGCGAGTCTCCTCCGAGTGCAGAGAAGCGGTCAAGCCGCCCCACCGGCTTCGTGAGGCCGAGAGCTTCCTTCCACAAACGCGCAAGGCGCTTCTCGGTCTTGTTCAACGGAGGCCAGTATTCCGGCGCGCGCGTAATCGTGCGGCTGCCATGTTTGGCGATGAGCTTTTGACGGTCTTTCTTTCCGCTTGGCGTGAGCGGAATGTCGGGCACGAGCTGGATGCGGGACGGCAAGGCGCTTTCCGGCAGCCATTCGGAAAGCCGCTTTGAAAGGGCGGTGAGGTCCGGTGTGCTGTCGGAAGCGGCCTGCACAAAGCAAACGAGCGCAGGACGAGGTGCTTTGGTCAGGCAGACCGCGGCATCGGCAATACCTTCCTCGCGAAGCACGACCCGCTCGATCTCGTTCAACTCGATGCGGACCCCGTTTATCTTTACCTGTGTGTCGGCGCGCCCGATAAAACGCAAGATGCCGTCGCTCCCGCGCCGCACCATGTCGCCCGTGCGGTAGAGGCGTACGCGGCTGCGTCCGATGGTCGTCTGCACGAAGCGCCGGGCTGTTTCATCGGGCATGCCGATATATCCTGCCGATACTCCCGGCCCCGAAAGGCACAGCTCGCCCAGCTCGCCCGTGGCGACAGGCTGCATCGCCTCGTCCAGCACATGCGCCTCGACGTGATGAAGGTTGGTACCGATGGTAATTTCGCCGCCCGGTTCGCACAGGGCTGCGGTGGCATAGATGGTCGCTTCTGTCGGACCATAAGCGTTGAAGAAGCGTCGCCCCTGTCCCCAGTCCGCCACGAGTTTCGGCGGGCAAGGCTCGCCGGCGGCGATAATGCAGCGCAGTTGCGGGAGCGCGCGCGGACGCGCACTCGCGAGCAGGCTCGGCGTGATCGAGAGATGGGTCGTGCCAAGCTGCTCCAGGGTGTCCGCAAGTGGCTCACCGGCCAGCGGCCTTGCCCCGGCGGCGGCCAGCGCGCCACCGCCCGAAAGTGTGCTGCATATCTCGGCCAGCGACACGTCGAAACCGATCGACGTGTTGAGGAGCATCCGGTCCCCGGGGCGGATTTCGAAACGCTTCACCGTGTCGCGCAGCAGCGCCGCCAGCGCCATATGCGAGGTCTGGATTCCCTTCGGATACCCCGTCGACCCGGAGGTGAAGCATATATAGGCGCCTTGATCGCCACGCGGCGCCGGCGGAACAACGCCTCCGATCGCGCGTAATGCCGCAATAGAGAAAACGGGTATGCCGGCTGTTGCTCCCTCATCGGCAATCATGGCCGCAGCCCCCGCCTGCTTGAGCATATAGGTGCGTCGCGCCTCCGGCAGTGTCAGGTCGAGCGGAAGATACGTACACTGAGCTTTCATTACGCCAAGCAACGTAATGACAAGTTCCGCCCCAAGCGGCAAAGCAACGCCAATGACAGTACCGGTCATGCCTTTGGCCGCCAGACCGGCGGCAAGTTCATCGCTTTTTTGATCGAGTTCCGCGTAGGACAATGTTCCGTCGCGCCCGAGCAGCGCAGGCGCATCGGGTTGAGCGCGGACGCGAGCGCGAAACAGCGCGGCGAAGCTCTGCGGACGCCACGATTGTGCGATGCGTTGCCCCCAATGCTGCGGGGCGTGTGAAATGGCGGGCGAGGGTGCTTCTTCCAGAGCCTCTACCGGGCATGGAGGCGATGCGGCCAACCGTTGATGCAGCCGTTCCGCTGTCCCCGACATGCCGGGGCCGCCCATGACCACAAGAAAGTCGCCGTCGCGGAGATCGCCGCGAATATGAGCAACGAGGCTCTCGGCATCCTCGCGCTGAATGACGGCAATACCGCGCTCTCGCAGTCCCGAAGCAATCGCCGCGCTGCCGGCCGAGCGCGCGCTCTCGCCATCACCGTCCACATCGAGAAGCAACACCCGATCGGCGAGGGCGAGGCTCTCCGCAAATTCATTTTCCAGCCGCTGCACACGGGAATGCAGCAATGGCTGGAAGGCCGCCACGAGACGGCGTTCCGGCGCGTCGGCCCGGGCGGCACGCAATGTCGCGCTGATCTCCGCCGGGTGATGCGCATAGTCATCCACGATGCGAATGCCCGGCACTTCACCAAGCTCCTGCCACCGGCGGGCAGCACCCGTGAAGCGCGCAAGGCCACGCGCGATGGCTTCAGGCGCGACGCCCAGCAGGTCGCAAGCCGCAATAGCGGCCAGCGCATTGCGGCGCATATGGTCGCCGGGCTGACGCAGTGCGATAGGGGGGAACTGAACCCCGTTAACGAGCGGCGCGAAAGGGGCGGGCCAGGGGACCGCTGAAACGGCACAGCCGGAATCGAGGCCAAACCAGGTGACCTTGCTTTCCTGCAGCCCGAGGCGTGCTACGCCGGCGTCTTCGCCGGATGCAATGACGGAGCGCGCACGTCGGGCAAAGCTGGTGAAAGCCTCTTCCAGCGCCGTTTGCGAGGCGTAGTGATTGACATGCTCGTCATCCACATTGGTGATGATGGCGATGTGGGCGGTGAGGGCGTCGAGATTGCGGAAGGCCTCGCAGGCCTCGGCGACAAAGAGGCCGCCGTCGCCGGTGCGGGCCCGCTTGCCATCGAGACATGGCACATCGGCGCCAAGCGCAAAGCCGGGATCAAGGCCCGCCTCGTCCAGAATGCACGCAATCATCGCGCTCGTCGTACTCTTGCCGTGCGAGCCCGCGACCATGATGGCGCGACGGTCTTCCCGCAGGAGATTGAGGCATTCTGCGCGGCGCATGACGGGGATACCCCGGCTGTGTGCGCCTTCGAGTTCGACATTGCCGGGGGGAATGGCATCGCTCACCACCACCAGCTCCGCGCCGTCGAGCAAGGCCTCGTCGTGGCCCTGCGCGATCCGCGCGCCATCTCGCGCAAGCTCGTCAGTGATCGCCGTGCGCGCGCGGTCGCTGCCGCTCACCGTGCGACCGGAGGCCAGCAGATACTGCGCGATGCTCGCCATACCCGAGCCGCCAATGCCCACCAGATGAATCTTTGCCGGTAGCATCAGAAATCTCCGATATCGCCCTGCTGGGCATAGGTGCCGATAGCGATCAGTTCGCGCATGACAAAAGCGCGGCCCACATCGCTCCGCCACCAGGTCTCGGCGGGAAAGTCATCGGCTTCCTGCGTCGGCTGCATGACGAAGCGCAGATGCGCGGGCCAGTGATGCCGCGCCGTCATGAGCGCCCGGCGCGCATGGAAGGGTTTGGTGACCAGCGCAACGCTGCGGATGCGGTCCCAACCGATCTGCTTCTCTATGATGGGTGCAGAAAAAGCGAAGTTCTCGCGCGTATTGGTGGACTTGGTCTCCAGCATGATCGCGGCCTCGGGCACGCCGCGCTTCACCGCATAATCGCGAAAGAGGATCGCTTCCGGTACCTTTTGCGGGGCAGGGCCATGGCCCGCCACCATGATCAGGGGCGCGAGGCCGCGTTCATGAAGCGCAATCGCCGGATCCATGTTTGTCGGCGTCGGGCATCCGAGCACGAAGCAGAGATCGACACGCTCCGGTGCGTCCTCGATGAAGAGAAGTCGCGTAATGGCATCTCGCGATTCGAAGGGAGAGGCTGATGCGGAGGGGCGCTGCTTTTCGGATTTTCTGGGCCAAAAGCGTATGAGTCGCTTGTATAACTGGCTCATCCGCACACGCTGACATCCCTTGTTACGCGCACCCATTATAGGCTGGCCGCGACAATATCGAAACCTTTGAAAACAATACCGAAAATTTGGCAAAGCCGGTCGTGGGATTTCGCCCATTCCGGGGCAATGGAATGGAAGACGGCAGGGGCGCTGATCGCCGGAAATATCCGCCCGGAGGGTTTTCCTCCGGGCGAAAGGTGCTTTTTACGGTGTAATCACAAGGGTCATGATCATGCCGGGGTGGTAGCGGCAATAGACGTCCACCGTACCTGTATTTTTGACGATCATGCTGTCCTGCGATTTGCGCGGAAGGTCGATGTCGAACGATCCGTCGCGCGCGGTCGCGCTATGCTTCACGAGATCGGCATTCTTCCAGATGATCGTGTCTCCGGCATGAATCCCGGCTGGCGCGGCACCGAACTTCATCTTGTCGATTTCGATCACGTGAAGCTGCGCTTCGGCGCGCACGGTGAAGACGGGAGTGAAAGACATTCCCGCCAATAGCGCCAGAATCGTGCGACGAGATATGAGAGACATGGTCATTTCATCTCGTGAAGAAGATGCTCGGCATGGGTCTGGTGCTCCTGAAACAGAGCAAGTCCCGTCTCAAGCAGCGATTTCAGCTCGCTGTTCTGCGCATTGGGAATGAGCACGCTCTTGAGCGCCTCGTTCACGGCCTGATGATAGGCGACTTCGTTCTCGACATAGGCCCGGTCAAACTCATCGCCCGAGAGCGAACGCAGACGGTTTTCGGCTTCAACGGCCTGACCGGCGAGCGAAGAGCTGACCGCATTCTCCTCCGGCGTGACGTTCAGACGGGTGACGAGCGCGAGCGCCTCCTCGTTGACGGCGCTGTGATCGCTTTCCATCAGTTCGGCGAAAGAGCGCACTTTCGGGTCTTCGGTTTTCTCCAGCGCAAGTTTCGCGGCGGTCACATCGATTTGTCCGGCGGTATAGGCGATATGAGCAATCTGGGCGTCATTAAGCTGCGGCGCTTCCTGCGCCAGCGAAATTGTGCTCACAAGTGAAAAGATGAAGGCAATTGCCGTGTGTTTAAGCATGGTTCGTCTCCCGATGAATATTGCCCGGTTGCGGGCATATTCATTTGATGGGGTATGGCGGAAAAGGTTCCCTGCCGGGTTTCGTCAGACACCAAGGGCTTTCAATACCTCGCGGCGGGCGATTTCATTTTTATAGGCCCCCCTGAACGATCGGGTGACAAGCGATCCATCATGCTTTCGTACCCCGCGAGAGGTCATGCATGCATGATCGGCTTCGATGACTACCGCTACGCCGCGAGGCTTGAGCACCTTGTCTATCGTGCCCGCAATTTCCGCGGTCAGACGTTCCTGGATCTGGAGGCGCCGCGCATAGGCATCGACCAGACGGGCGAGTTTCGAGATGCCGACAACACGCTCCCTGGGCAGGTAGGCGACATGCGCAACGCCGCGAATGGGTGCCATGTGATGTTCGCACGTGGATTCAAAAGGAATGTCGCGCAACACGATCATTTCGTCGTAGTCGGCGACCTCGCCAAACGTACGCTGGAGAATGGCGTCCGGCATCTGTGCATAGCCGGAAAACCATTCCTCATAGGCGCGCACGACACGTGCAGGCGTGTCGGCAAGGCCTTCGCGGGACGGATCGTCTCCGGCCCAGTCGATCAGCGTGCGCACGGCGGCTTCGGCTTCTTCACGGCTGGCGCGGCCAAGCCGCGTTGAGCTGTTGCATTTGCGGCCGGCGGATTCGAGGGCAGGGGTGTCGTCCGTTGACGGAAGAGGGCGCAAGGGCATGTCTTTTCTCACTATAGAGAATGGGAATGCCCATTTGACGAAGAAGAGCCGGCAAGGTTCCCGAAGTCCCTTTCGGGCCGGAATGCACTAATGAGCGCATAAAAGAGATGTTTTCCGGGAACCTGTGCGGTCTTTTTTCATCTAATCTTTATTTGGGAGGATCACGCCATGCCGGTTGCCCGAACGAAAGCTGTACCTGCTTATAGCGACATGGAAGAAGCTCAGCTTGTCATCCATGCGCGCCGGGGCGAGAGCGGCGCTTTTGGCGCGATCATGCAGCGCTACAATCAATCCTTGTTCCGGGTCGCGCGCGCAATAATGTCGGACGATTCAGAAGCCGAAGATGTCGTGCAGGAAAGCTATTTCAAGGCGTTCAAGGCCCTCGCGACTTTTCGCGGCGACTCGACTCTCCTGACCTGGCTCACGCGAATTACAATCAATGAATCACGGGGGCGTTTGAGAAGCCGGAGGAAGACGGTGGATCTCGCCGAAGTTGAAACTGCACAGAAGGATGGTTCGCTGGTCATTCCGTTTCGGGGAGCGCATGTGATGGAAAATCCCGAAGCCGAGGTCGCCCGTACGCAGATACGCGGCCTCATGGAAAATGCGGTGGACGAGTTGCCCGAGCCGTTTCGCCTCGTTTTTGTCCTCCGGGAAATTCAGGGCTATTCCGTTGACGAGACGGCAGCGTCATTGGGGATCAAGGCCGAGACGGTCAAAACCCGCCTGTACCGGGCTCGTCGCCAGTTGCGTATCCAGCTAAGCGAAGTTTTCAGTTCCTCCATCCAGGACGCATTTCCTTTCCTCGGACAACGCTGCGAGAGGATCAACCAGACGGTTCTCGCAAGGCTGTCGGAGCACAGACTGCTCATCGACGGCTGATAAAATAAAGAAGCGCTCTGTGCGTTGCCTCAAAAGCAATGGGCCGGCGGAATCCATCTGCCGTCAGCCCGGCGCGAGAAAATCAGCGAGCCTCCCGCGGCTGGCCCCGCGCCTGCTGCGAGAAAATCGGCTACAGTCACAGTCACAACTCGGCATTGCCGATTGCGTCCCTCAAGACCCGGTGGGCCGACCGGAGACGCCAAGCGATGTGCTGCGGCGCTCGCTTAAATGCACGAAATGCGGGACAAAAGGGGCGAGAATTCATCGCCCCAGCATTGTCATGAAAGATTGGGAGCCATTTCCGGTCGATGAACTGTCCTAGAGCGCAATAAAGGGGAGCGGAGGGGATGGGCATATTGAGATTTGTAGCGTTGGCGATAGTGGCGGGGACGCTTGCGGGGTGTGACGATGGCCCCGAAATTCGTCGGAACTTTGCCCAATGCCAAATCGAAGAGCGCGGTACGCAGGGCTTGTCGAGTTACGACCGGGCTTTGCGGATTTGCATGCAGTCGAGAGGTTTTGTTCTCGACCTAAACAACGAAAACGCTCTGGGATATCCGTGTCGGCTGATTGAATTTTCCGCCATGGAGCCAAGGTGTTTTCGACGCGATTCTTGGCTATCCGGTGTTCTCGCCAAGGCCAATCAGCCTCGCTCCTAAACCCTCCGCGCGGGCGATATCGCGCGCGCTATCGAGGCGCTGGCGCAACTCACGCTCGTTTTTATCTCGGGTTCGGGCTTCGTCGGCGCTTCGCCTGAGCCGTCGCGCCTCGCGTTCAAGGGCGTCGGCGGCGGCATCCAGCGAGTCCGCAAACGCAGAATGGGTGCGCGGAGGCATCTCGACTTTGATTTTTTTGTATTTTACAGGCTGTAACCGGGGTGAGGGAGCCCAAGTAACCGGCAAGTAGTTTCTAAGCTCTTGTAGGATCGCACAGGAAGCGAATCCGGTGAGCGGCTAACAGACTGATTTTATTGAAGGGCGACGCGCACAGAAAAAGAATCAATTCGCGGGGGAAATGAATCACCCGACTCTCGGCTGCGCAGAAACCGAATCTTCCACCTGCTCCTAGTAGTTCTAGGAACTGATACCTTTTTAAAATTACAGCAAAAAGCCGACGGTTGGCCAGCCGGGTTAATCCCAGGTGCTCAACGTTGACAGATATTTGGAAAATTGCTGATGGACTATCGCTGCCGATTTGCAGCGTTCGGTCTGTTCGTCAAGGACCATATGCGGCAGGTCGCGACAAGGGCCCTGGTTCTTCCACTCTACATGTGGAACGAAACGGTCATATTGATGATTGAAAGCAGCACTAGTTGGAGGTCATCCAAAAAAGCAGATCGACCTTGAAGTCGATGAAGTGCTTAGTTGTAAGGTTCCGAACATTAAAAATTGATCTTGTAGAGACTGTTAAGCAAGAGCGGTTTCCACGAGTGCGCCGCTCTCCCTGTTTGGCGCAGTCCTTACCGTCTCTTGATTCTGTGCGCTCCCGTTTTGCGGTAGGCGTCAGTAGTTTTTGCGCATCAGAAAGGTGCTCGGCGGGAGCAGCAAAGCGTGATGTAGATAGACGGCGAAAACCTCCTCCAAAAGCCATTGTGATATATACGGTTGAACCTCGACCGCAATTGAGTCAACGAGTTCTGCAAGAGAACAGGTGCCTCATATTGATGCCGCAAACGGGAACCTTGCCGAGGTGTAGCCCGAATATTCGGAGATTCAACAAATCGAAAGCTCGCGCTCGTTCGTGACGATTGCGTTTGATTAGCGAGGGCCGGGAGCCGTATTCCTTGGCAGAAATTCAGTACCCCGAATAGCCAAGGCTGTAAGAACATCTTCTTCGCACGGTGGAGTAGAACGATAATGAGCCGCGAGCTATTGAAGCTGTTTACCGCTTGCAGAAAAACGTGCCCGTGATGAGCGGAGATTTTCAGGAGCGGAGACTGAAAGACAGTCTCGATATTGAGTGCATTGTGCATAGCGACTTTCCGTGCAAAAGGGCTGGACTGACAAGTTTGCTTTGATCGCGAAATTGGCCCGAAGACGCGAGAAACAAAAACACCGAGTTGTTGCGTACGAGGCGGATGTGAGCCCTGACACTATGAATTCAATGGGTGGCCCACTTTTCGAAATCATGGTACGAATTTAGTCGGCGCGCCTCGTCGACTTCTTGAGTGTGGATTCCCCATCGGCTGGTGCGATATTGCTGTCAATCGGCGGGACGATGTCACAACTGGAAAGCCGCCGAGGCAAGCGCAGTGGCGGGCGACGACCCAAATAGACTGCCTGGATGGAAAGATGCCTGCTTGTAGTTAGGGCTCGCTTAGTTTGTCGCTGCAATCGAGGGCGGCACACCAAGGCGCCAGACCGCTCAACGAGATATCGCCTGCGACTTGACGGGTTAGCCTCGTGCCAGGATGTTGGAAACATTCGGGATACAGCTTGTGTTGAAGCAGGCCCGCATCCGTATCGATCTGGTGGTGAGCAGAACCGGAGCTGCCCGATGTTCTTAGGGAATGACTGGTAGACTCCGTAATCATGTGAACCATCGGGCGATTTGGTGGGACGGTGAGCCGAGACGGTAGAAGCGAGAGAGTGTTCGCGCCCAGCCGAGATCGGGTGCGAATACACAGAGATCCGACGTCACGGCGTTTGTTTTTCCGAGAAGAGGATGACCCGATATCTCTCCGGCAAGAGAGGTCACGCCGCGCTGAACGAAAATGTAGTTGTCGATAAAGGGAGCGTTTTCGAGTTCATCGAATGATGGCAGAGCGCCGACTTTCAGCCACTCGAGATCGATACAGAGCGCCTTTAACCGAGTCAGCTCTTCATGCAGGTATTCAGGCCGATGAATGCCTTCTCTTCCAACATAGATAACCATGTTCGGTCCTCCTTCCCATTGTCGGAAGCAGGCTATTAGCCAGAAAAGAACATAAAAAGAACAAAGATGCGGGCGATATCCCGAGTCTCACGAGGTTATCCACGGTGCTGTTGGTTCTGGACGTTACCTGCGGAAGGGCGCGATCTGGATGACGGGGGCTTCCCGTATCGCGGAAAGGCAGTTGACTATAATGTAGTGTAATATACATTACATAAATTCCGTCCCGGGCATAGCTCCCCGCTATGTGCGCGCACCCCCTTCCTCCTCTGCGCAACCGGGACGGTTACATCTCGTGATGTACCGACAGGAGCCAAGATGCGTAGCGGAGTGGTTGTGAAGTTCGCGGCTTACCTTGTGGCGGCGGCAATACTGGCGGGTTGCGACAGCAGCGAGGAAGAGGCGGGTCCACCGGCGCCGGAAGTCAGCGTCGTGACCATCAAGCCGGAACGGCTCGAACTGACGACGGAGCTTTCAGGCCGGACATCAGCGTTCCGCGCCTCCGAAATCCGGCCGCAGGTGAACGGGATCGTGCTGAAGCGCCTCTTCGAAGAGGGCAGCAAGGTCGAGGAAGGGCAGCAGCTTTACCAGATCGACCCGGCGCTCTATCAGGCGACATTCGATTCCGCCAAGGCAGCGCTCGCCAAGGCGCAAGCCAATGAAAAGACGGCCCGGGCGCGCGCGGCTCGCTACAAGGAACTTGTCGCCGTGAATGCGGTGAGCAAGCAGGACTATGACGATGTCGTCGCAACGCTCGCCCAAAGCACCGCGGATGTGGCCTCGGCTAAGGCCAATCTCGACACGGCGGCCACGAATCTCGCCTATACGAAAGTCTTCTCCCCCATCTCCGGCATCATCAGCCGTTCGTCCGTTACAGAGGGCGCGCTTGTAACCGCCAATCAGGCGACTGAACTTGCGACGGTGACGCAGCTCGATCCGATTTACGTCGATCTGACGCAAACGGCGGCGGACATGCTGCGAATGAAGCGCGCAATGGAAGACGGCCGCGTTCAGGGCATCAAGGACGGCAAAGCGCCGGTGACGCTGAAGCTCGACGGTAGCGACGAGCAGTATGGCGGCACAGGCGAACTGCAGTTTTCCGGCGTGACCGTCGCGCCCGATACCGGCATGGTCCAGCTTCGCGCGATTTTCCCCAATCCCAATGCCGAGCTTCTGCCGGGACTCTTTGTCCGGGCGGTGGTGCAGCAGGGCGAGTTGGATGATGCCATCCTTGTTCCCCAGCAGGGGGTGGTCCGCACGGCGGATGGAAGCGCCCAGGTATGGCTTGTCGGCGAAGAAGGCAAGGTCGAGCAGAGACCAGTGTCCGCGCCCTACGCAATTGGCGACAAATGGCTGGTAACCGATGGCCTCAAGGCCGGAGACCGTGTCGTGGTGCAGGGGCTGCAGAAGTTGCGGCCCGGCGGACAGGTGACGGCGGTCGAGGCAGGTGAGCAGCCGGAGCAGCAACCGGCTTCCTCGCCGCAGCGCGACTAGTCCTGACGGCGTCACCAGACGGCAAATGCGATTCCAGGTTCAACGAGGCACAAGTTCATCATGGCGAGTTATTTTATCGACCGTCCCGTTTTCGCCTGGGTCATTGCCATTGTCATCATGCTTGCCGGCGTGCTCTCGATCCTTCAGTTGCCGGTCGAACAATACCCGCCGATTGCGCCGCCTTCCGTGACCGTGACGGGGATTTACCCCGGCGCTTCGGCGAGAACGGTTGAAAATACCGTTACCCAGGTGATCGAACAGCGGATGAGCGGTCTCGATCACCTGCGCTACATGGCGTCCACCAGCGATTCATCGGGAACAGGTACCGTCACGCTGACATTCGAGCCGGAAGCTGATCCAGACATCGCCCAGGTGCAGGTGCAGAACAAGCTGCAATCGGCTCTGCCTCTCCTGCCGCAGGAAGTGCAGCAGCAGGGTGTGACGGTCGCGAAATCCGCGAGAAACTTCCTCATGGTTGTCGCATTCATTTCGACCGACGGTCAGATGAATGAAACCAAAATTGCCGACTATGTGGCTTCACATGTGCAGGATCCGCTCAGCCGCGTGAACGGCGTGGGCGAAGTGCAGCTCTTCGGTCCCCAGCATGCCATGCGCATCTGGATCGATCCGCAGAAGCTGCAGAGCTTCCGGTTGTCGATCGCCGACATCACCACGGCGATCCGGGCGCAGAATGCGGAAATATCGGCCGGCCAGCTCGGCGCGCGCCCGGCGCTGCCGGGCCAGCAGCTCAATGCGACCATCATTGCACAGACGCGCCTTGAAACGCCGGAGCAGTTCGAGAATATCCTGATCAGGGTAAGCGAAGACGGTTCGCAAGTTCGCCTCAAGGATGTTGCGCGCGTCGAACTGGGCGCTGAAAACTATCAGACGATCGGCCGCTACAATGGCTCCCCTTCATCAGGCATCGCGATCCGGCTGGCGGCCGGTGCCAATGCGCTTGATACAGCCGACGCCGTGCGGGCGCGCCTCGCCGAGCTTGAGCCATTCTTTCCGCAGGGCCTGAAAGCGGTCGTCCCCTATGACACAACGCCCTTCGTCCGTCTCTCGATCAACGAGGTGATCAAGACGCTCGTGGAAGCGGTCATACTCGTCATTCTTGTGATGTTTCTCTTTCTGCAGAACCTCCGGGCGACGTTCATTCCGGCTGTCGCCGTGCCGGTCGTGCTGCTCGGCACCTTCGGCGTGATGGCGGCGTTCGGCTTCACCATCAACACGCTGACCATGTTCGGCCTGGTGCTTGCCATCGGCCTGCTAGTGGACGATGCAATTGTCGTCGTTGAAAATGTCGAGCGCGTGATGAACGAGGAGGGGCTTCCGCCCCGCGAGGCGACGCGAAAATCCATGAAGCAGATCACCGGTGCGCTGGTCGGCATCGGCCTGGTGCTGAGTGCGGTTCTTATCCCCATGGCCTTCTTCTCCGGCTCTACCGGCGCAATCTATCGGCAATTCTCTCTCACGATCGTCTCCGCGATGGTTCTCTCGGTTATCGTCGCTCTGGTTCTGACGCCTGCGCTTTGCGCCACCATTCTCAAGCCGACGAAAAATCATGGTGAACCCCGGCGCGGTTTCTTCGGCTGGTTCAACCGGATGTTCGACCGGAGCACGAAGTCCTATGAAAACGGCGTCCACCGCTTTCTCGTCGGGCCGATGCGCTATCTGGTGATCTATGGCGTCATCCTCCTCGTCCTCGGCTTCCTCTTCCTGCGCCTGCCGTCATCCTTCCTGCCCGACGAAGACCAGGGCTTCATGCTGGCTTTGGTCACGACGCCCGCAGGGGCGACCGCGGAGCGGACAAGGGAGTCGATGAAGCTCGTCGAGAATTATTTCCTCGAAGAGGAAAAGGATTCGATTCAGGGCATGTTCTCGGTTGTCGGATTCAACTTTGCCGGCGCCGGTCAGAACTCGGCTCTGGCCTTCATCAACCTGCGGCCCTTCGAGGATCGCGGCACAGCTGAAACAAGTGCGTTCGCCGTGGCGGAGCGTTCCATGCGGTTCTTCGCCGGCATGAAGGACGCCATGGCCTTTGCGGTTATCCCACCGGCAATCTCGGAATTGGGCGTTGCGTCCGGTTTCGACATGCAGCTGGTCGACCGCGCCGGTATCGGTCACGACAAGCTCATGCAGGCGCGCGACCAGTTGCTGGGTCTCGCCGCTCAGAACCCGAGCCTTGTCGGCGTGCGGCCGAACGGTCTGGACGACACGCCGGAATTTCGTGTCGATGTCGACCAGGAAAAGGCGGCCGCTCTCGGCCTGTCGCTGGAAGAGATCAACAGCACGCTGTCGGCGGCCTGGGGGTCGAGCTATGTGAACGACTTCATCGACGAGGGGCGCGTGAAGCGCGTCTATATTCAGGCCGATGCACCGTTCCGCATGCTGCCGGGCGACGTCTTCAAGCTTTATGTCCGGAACGCGAATGGCGAGATGGTGCCGTTCTCAGCCTTTTCCACCACGCACTGGACCTATGGTTCGCCCCGTCTCGAACGCTTCAACGGCGTGTCGTCGCGGCAGATTCAAGGGTCGGCCGCGCCGGGCGTGAGTTCGGGCGACGCCATGGCCGCGATGGAAGAACTGATGACGCAATTGCCGGCGGGCGTCGGCTATGAATGGACAGGTTTGTCCTACGAGGAGCGTCAGGCGGGCGCGCAGGCTCCGGCGCTCTACGCGCTTTCCATTCTCTTTGTCTTCCTCTGCCTTGCGGCCTTGTACGAGAGTTGGTCGATCCCGATCTCGGTCATGCTGGTGGTGCCGCTTGGCGTTCTCGGCGCCGTCCTTGCTGCGACAATGACCGGGCTGTCCAACGACGTTTATTTCCAGGTGGGATTGCTCGTCACGATCGGATTGGCGGCCAAGAACGCCATTCTCATCGTCGAGTTCGCAAAGGATCTTTACCAGAGCGGCGAGAGCCTGATCGAAGCGACGATGCATGCGGCCCGACTACGCCTGCGGCCGATCATCATGACGTCACTCGCCTTCACGCTGGGTGTTCTGCCCCTCGCCATTGCGTCCGGTCCGGGGTCGGGCAGCCAGAACGCCATCGGTATCGGCGTCATGGGCGGCATGATCTCCGCAACAGTTCTGGCCATCTTCTTCGTGCCGCTCTTCTTCGTCGTCGTGCAGCGCTTTTTCCCAAAGCGCGAACCGGCGGCGCCCGCACCGGAAATTGAACGATGAACAAGTCTCTCCTGATATCGGCTGTTTCGGCGCTGTTGCTCGGTGCCTGTACCCTCGCGCCGGATTACGAACGTCCATCCGCGCCGGTCTCCTCCACATGGCCGGAAGGGCAGGCGTATGATGCGGACGGGACCGCCGGAAAGCCAGGCGAGCCCGTGCTCGCCGATCTCGGCTGGCGGGATTTTTTCCTCTCTGAGGCGATGCGCTCGCTGATCGAACAATCGCTCGCCAATAATCGCGACCTTCGCGAGGCGATGCTGAATGTCGAGCAGGCGCGTGCGCTCTATCGCGTCCAGCGCGCCGATCTGTTGCCGGGCATTCGGGCAGAGGGTTCGATGGCGCGCGAGCGTATCCCGGGCGATCTCTCCGCGACGGGGCAAGCGTCCACCGGCACCCGCTTCGATGTGCAGGCGAATGTCGCCGCCTATGAGCTTGACCTCTTCGGCCGCGTCCGCAGCCTCAATGAACAGGCGCTGCAGGAATATTTCGCGACGGAAGAAGCCCGGCAGGCTGCACAGATTGCGCTGATCGCCGAGGTCGCGAACGCCTATCTGACGCTGAAGGCCGACCAGCGGCTTCTCGCACTCACCGAGGAGACGATGCAGACGCAGGAGAAGTCACTCGAGCTGGTTCAGATGACCTTCGACCGGGGCATCTCCTCGAAGCTCGATCTCGCGCAGTCGCAGACAGCCGTTGAGACCGCGCGGGTCAACCGCTATGCCTTCATCCGGCAGGTGGCTCAAGACCGCAATGCTCTGACGCTGCTTGTCGGTGCGCCGATTGATGAGGCCGCGCTCGACAAGGCGGATGACATTGACAGGTTCGTCGCCGATCTGCCGGCAGGACTTCCCTCCGATCTCCTGCGCAATCGCCCCGACATACAGCAGGCGGAGCATGTTCTTCAGGGCGCCAATGCCAATATCGGCGCGGCAAGGGCGGCCTTTTTCCCACGCATCACGCTCACGGCGTCGGGTGGAACGGCGAGCGGTTCCTTGTCCGGCCTCTTCGAGCCGGGTTCCGGCGCCTGGAGCTTCGTGCCGCAGGTCAGCCTGCCGATCTTCGAAGGCGGCCGGAATATCGCCAATCTGGAAGTGGCCGAAATCCAGAAGGACATCAACATCGCGCGCTACGAAGGGACGATCCAGACCGCCTTTCGCGAGGTGGCCGACGCCTTGGCGGGACGGGGCACCTATGATGCCCAGGTCGCGGCACAGCAGGCGCTGGTCGATGCGACGGATGAAAGCTATGCGCTCGCCGAACGCCGCTACCGCAGCGGGATTGATAGCTTTCTCACATTGCTCGACGCCCAGAGATCCCTTTACGCAGCGGAACAGGAACTTATTCGCACGCAGCTTGCGCGCGTCAGCAATACCGTCAATCTGTACAAGGTTCTCGGCGGGGGCGGATTCGCGGAGACGGGCGATGGGGAATAGCCGCGGGTGGGGAGCCGCGCCGCTATGACGGGGGAGGACATATCATGACCAAGGTAGCCCGCAGCGGCGCGCCGAACCGGCGGGAGAAACGGCGTCAGGCCATTCTCGATGCGGCGCGCGAGATTTTTCTGGAACAGGGGTATGGCGCGACCAGCCTCAACGACATCGTCAGTGTCTCGGGCGGTTCGCTCGCCACTCTCTATGATCTTTTCGGCGGCAAGGCCGGCCTTTTTCAGGCGATGATCGAGCAGGAGTGCCAGAATTTTTTCGGCGTGCTCGACTCCAGAGATATAGACGAACAGCCGCTCCGTGAAGCGCTGCACATCGTCGCTAGACAGTTCTTCGACGGCGTGATCCAGCAGCCGAAAATGTCACTGCTCCGCGTCGTCGTCGCCGAGGCGCCGCATTTTCCCGAAGTCGGCGCCACCTTCTACAGCGTTGGTCCCGCACGGGGCCGCGAAATGGTCTCGACCTATCTTGAGAAGCAATCGCGTCGCGGCTTGCTTGCGGTCGACGATCCCGATCGCGCGGCCGACGTCTTCATTGCTCTCGTGCTCGGAGAGTACCAGATGAAAGTACTTTGCGGCGAAGACGTGAAACTCACGCCGAAAGAAGTGGATCGATATCTCGACTACACGCTCGACGCCTTCCTGAAGATTTATGGTCCTGAACATTGGGCGGCAGGTGGTGATCATGCCGCAGAGTGTGGAGGCAAGCTTCGACCTTGACGGCTTGGCGATCCCGCCGGTGACCACCACCTATCAGTATGACGGCTTCGGCAATCCGACCGAGATCGTGATCTCCATGCCGGATGGCGCAACGAAGACGACGGTCAATACCTACACCAACGACATCGTGAACTAGCATCTCGGTCGCCTGACCGATGCCGCTGTGATGAGCACCATGCCGTGAGACTTCGAGGCGGACCATGCGGTTCGTCGGTGACTTGAGTTCATTCCATTAGCCCCAAAAGGGCCGCGTCTACGATCCCTGCTGCGGGCTCGGGCGGAATGTTCGTCCAGTCTGAGAAATTCGCCGCGGAGCATGAAGGCAGGATAGGGGACATCGCTGTCTATGGGCAGGAGTCGAACTACGCCACCCGGCGGCTTTGCTAGATGAACGCCGCCGGACAGCGCGCGGCGCGGAGGAGGGGCTCACCTAGGACGAGATTGCGTTCTATGACGCTCTTGCAGAGAACGAAAGCGCTGTCGAAGCTATGGAAATGAAGTTCTCAAGCTGATTGCTCACGAGCTGCTGGAGAGCCTGCAGGGCAATGTGACTGTCGACTGGTCCCGCCGTGAAAGCGCACGGGCCCGCATGCGGGTTCTGGTGAAGCGCATACTTCGCAGCACGGCTATCCGCCGGACATGCAGGATGCTGCCGTGCAGGCCGTCCTGCGTCAGGCCGAGGCGCTGTCCGCGAGTTGGGTGGTGTAGGATCGCACAGGAAACGAATCCGGCGAGCGGCTAACAGATTGATTTTATTGAAGGGCGAGGCGCGTAGGAAAAGAATCAATTCGCAGGGAAAATGAATCACCCAACGCTCGGCTGCGTAGAAACCGAGTCTCCCACTAGTGCCAGGAACTAATACCTATAAAAGTATAGCAAAAAATCGCGCTCCCTGCCAGTGCGGGATCAGTAGTGCTGGGGTGTACTACAGCACAAACAGACCGAGGCCCTCGACCACTTCGTGCTTGGTGGTCTCGGTATGGCTCCGCGCCCTTTCGGTCCCGCTGCGTATCACGTCGAGCACGTACGGCAGGTCTTTGGCGAGTTCGGTGCGCCGCGTTCTGATCGGTCCGATGAGCGCCTGCAGAATTTCGTCAAGACGCCGTTTGATCTTGCCGTCTCCCAATCCACCGCGCCGATACTGAGCCTTCAGCTCCTCGAGAGTGGCGAGGTCCTCGTCGAAGGCGTCGAGGAAGGCAAAGACGACGTTACCCTCCACCTGTCCCGGATCTTCGATCCTCAGATGATTGGGGTCGGTGAACATCGCCTTTACCGCTGCCGAGATGACCTCGGGCGGAGCCGACAATGCGATGGCGTTGCCCGCCGATTTGGACATTTTGGCTTTGCCGTCGATCCCCGGCAGACGACCGGCTTTCGGAATGATTGCCTGTGCTTCCAGCAGGATCGTCTTGCCCGCCGTCGCATTGATGCGGCGCACGATTTCGTTGGTCTGTTCGATCAACGGAGCCTGGTCCTCGCCCACCGGCACCACCGTTGCTTTGAAGGCCGTGATATCCGCTGCTTGCGCCGCTGGATAACAAAGGAAACCTGCCGGGATGTCGCGCCCAAAGCCACGTGCCCTGATCTCGTCCTTGATCGTCGGATTGCGCTCCAGCCGGGAGACAGTCACGAAGTTCAGATAGAGCATCGAGAGCTCGGCCAGGGCAGGAAGACCCGATTGCAGACAGATCGTCGTCCTTTCCGGATCGATCCCTGTTGCAAGGTAGTCCAGAGCGACTTCGATTACGTTGCGACGCACCTTGCCTGGATCATGGGCATTGTCGGTGAGGGCCTGCGTGTCGGCGAGGAGCAGAAACTGTTCATGGCTGTCCTGAAACCGCAGCCGATTGCGCAGCGATCCCGCGAAGTGGCCGATGTGCAAAGGACCGGTTGTGCGGTCGCCGGTGAGGATTACGGGTCTGGTCATGGGAAGTCGTCCTCTCGAGATGAGGGAGACGCCGCATGGAGGGATCATCAAAAAAGGCCGCCCAATACGGCGGCCCTGAAGATGCAAAGAAACGTCCGGCCGCGTTGTCAGCAGGCCAGCCACCAGAAATTGGCGATGTTCGTTTCCGTTTTCATGGGCAACTCCGTATGCCCACCGGGGGTACAAGTCAACGGGAAGTTGCGCAGGCGTCGCTTTGGACGGAAAGCGGTCCCTTCGCTCGTCTTCACCCATCATCAAGCATCGCGGCGCCCATCTGGCATGCCGTGGTGCATGACATCATCGCAAGATCGACTCACAACCTGGAGTGCTTGCGATGGGGCCAGATCAATTGCTTGTCCGGATGATCGAAACTTTCTGCCGTCAGCGTGCGGCAGCTGAACTTTCAGAAGATGAGGTCGAGGACCTCTGCAGGTACTGCCAATGGCTTATTGAAGAGCGTCAGCTTCCACCAAGAACGGGAACGAAGTTCGATTGGCGGTCGATAGCGTTTGCTGCCGGGGTTGATCCCGAAAGGTTCAGGGCAGTGGCTAAAAGCCTTGCGTACGGCTTCGACGCTCTCGCGCGCGAAATCCCGAGGCTGCCGGAGAGGGAATTCCTGCCTCCGCAAATACCCGAAGCGCATTCCACCGCTACAGTCGCAAAGCGAACATCCAAACGGGTTGAGAAGGCGTCTGAGGCAGGTCCGAGGAAACGAGCGCCGCGCCGGCAAGTCAGAACAAGGCAAAGGAAGGATGGACGGAGAAAGCCCGGGCCAACTCCAAGACCTGTCGTGGAGTTTCCCGAAGCTCAACCGGGCGACTGGGAAGATCCGGTGGAATTCCACGCCTCGCTGCAGCTTCACATGCGAAGGCACGGCGACAGCGCCTGGCACCTGCACAAGGCGATCGCGAAGCCCAAGGATGCTTTCGACAGAAGGACCATCCTGGCCTGGGCGCGAGGAGAAAACCTTCCCGCAAATGTCGACAGCCTCGAAATGCTGCGGCGGATCGAGCACCGGTACCGTCTGCCCGCCGGCTATTTTCAGGCAAAGCTGCTGGGCCGGAAACGCTCCGTCTCCGGACACCGGCACCTGCCGGATATCTCGGCGTCGGAACGCCGGCGCATGGCTTGGCATCTGCCTGACGACTTCGACCGCCGCTCCGAGGAGGAGCGCAACGAGATCGTCGATTGGGTAAGGCGGGTGATCATCACGGGGACGACGGACTATCGCCGCTACCAGGCGGCGATGTGCAAGCAGCGCTTCTCCGTCCAGTTCACCGGGCTCGATAATACGAAGGTCCGCCGTCGCCGTCCTGCAAGCGAAAGCACCACCGGGTTTGTAACGCCAGTCGAAGCCCCCGCTCAACTCAGGCAAGAAATGACCGACCTCATGGGCTTCAAGACGGCCACCCTGACGGCGATCGGCTTCCAGAGACAGGGACAATGGGGCGAGGAGACCGCGTCTCAGAAACTGGAGCACCTTGGTCTGATGCTCGGTGCGCTCACGGCCCCGCCCGACAGCGAAGTCAGAGGATACGGCATTCCGCTCGAGAGCCTGACGCTGGGCCTTCTGGTCTTTCCGGCGGTATGGGACTGGTACCTCCGATGGAGAGAACGCCGCCGCGGCTTCTTCACCAACTGGGAGGTCGACATGCTGCGGACGGCCCTGGCGCTCACCCGGAAGGATACAGGCTGGGTCCGGCAGACACCGCGTCTCGCAGAGATGTTGGAGCCCGTCGAGGGGCTCGTGTCGGCAGAGGATATTGCCGAGGCACGGGCGGACTGGAACGCAGCCTGCGACAGGCTGCACAGCTTTGCCACGGCACGCGCGAAGGAGATCGAGCGTGTGTCACGCGTCCACCGCGATCCGTTCGAGCCTATCCTTCCGATCCTGGAGGCGGACAGCCCCCTCGCCGAGTACCGGAAGATCACCGAAGAGATTCTCCGCAACATGCCTGACGAGCGGCGGTATCCCGTTGCGGCATCCGAGGCCGTGCGTTCGTTCCTGATGTTGCGGATCGGGCTGCACTCCGGTCTCCGTCAGAAGAACCTGCGCCAGCTTCTCATCTGCGGCCGCGATGAGGTGCCCTTGTCGGAACGGCGCCTGACAGAACTAAAGCGGGGTCAGCTCCGTTGGAACAACCGCTCTTCGGTCTGGGAGCTCTTCATTCCGTCCGCCGCCTTCAAGAACGCGAACTCCTCCTACTTCGGGAGCAAACCGTTCCAGCTCGTGCTTCCGGACCTCGGCGGCCTTTATGAGGCGATAGATGCCTATGTCCGCCGACACCGGCCGCGGCTTCTCCGCCAGGCATCCGATCCGGCAACCTTCTTCGTGAAGACCGTCAAGATTACGTCGGCCAATGCGGCCTACAATCAGACAACCTTCTACGAAGCCTGGCGGCTCACGATCCAGCGATATGGCATCTACAACCCCTACACCGGACGAGGTGCCATTGAAGGCCTGCTGCCGCATGGTCCGCACAACGTCCGGGACGTGCTCGCAACTCATATCCTGAAGAAGACCGGCTCCTACGAACAGGCGAGCTACGCCATCCAGGACACACCCGACATGGTGGCGAAGCACTACGGCCGGTTCCTGCCGCAGGACAAGGCGGCGCTGGCGGCGCAGGTCCTCAACAAGGTATGGGAGGCTTCGTAGAGATGCGGGACAACAGTGACCTTTTCGGCCCGCCAGAACCTCTAACTCATTGATATTGCAGCGTTTGCCCCAAAATCACCGGAAAACCGGCATTTTTGGGCAAATCCTTTATTTTCAACAGGTTAGCCAAAACGAGCGGGAGCGCGGGCTGAAAGTTCCACAATGATCCGTCTGCGTCACGCCGATCCGTCTACGTCACGCCAGCAAATAGCAGCGCCGACGTCGAGATGTCGTTGTTGCGGCCGGCTGACACTTCCGCAAGAAAGCAGCAATCTGCGCTTCGCTGAAGCCGCGGAAACGCTGGCTTTGTGAAGCTGAAGGATTTCGACTCGGGATATCGCCCGCACCTTCGTTCTTGTTATGTTCTCGTCGTCGCCATAGCCTCCTCTTCACCGCACAGGAGGACTGGCATGCTTATCGTGGTTGCGCGTGAAGGCGTTCTGCAAACTCGCTATCTGAACGAAGAGATCGAGCGGCTGACGGCGCTCTGCCTTGACCTCGAGAGGCTACGGGCCGGCGTGCTGCCGTCTGTCGAGAGCCTTGAGGATGCACCTTTTCTCGACAACTATGAACTCGCCATGCGGGGCGTACCCGCTCTGAAGGGAAGGGTCGTAGCGCATCCGATTATCGGCACAACGACCGCGCTCACATCGGAGGTGTTTGTGATGGCTCCCGGCCTCGGCTGGGCCCGTACAACCTCCCGCTTCTACAGGCTCGGTTCACCCTGCGATGCGATCGCCCGGAGGTTCTCCTGACATGGGAGCCCTTGCCACACAAAAATATTCTTGTGTGGCAAGAACTGTCGCAGCGCTGCTGAAGGTTGTAGGGCTGGATAAAGACGCGATCTATTGGCTTGTTTCAGAGCGTAGTAGCCGTGTGATCACTAACTGGTCCCTGCGGGGTCTATTATCCCGATTTGATGTCCTCGGCGCACCATTGGGTCTTTGCTTGGGGCAGCCTTCGTGCCCAAGGCAACCGAATGCTTCGGGCTTTATGCAGGTCAGGCCTTCAATTTGCGGATTTTGATATCTCGTCCAGTCGAGGACACGGTGATTTCAAAATGATCCGTCTGCGCAATACCGGCAATGTTGCGCGGCCGATGCGTGACCACATTGACGCCTGTGCGCCGCCGCAGGCTGTCGTAGAGAATGCCTGCGCCGCCCGACGCGCGAACCGCCTCGCCAAATTTTTGCGCTTCGGCGTAGCTATCGCTCGCATAGAGATCAGGGCGGACTGACTGTTGTCCCCTGATGTCGAGATACTCGCCTTGAAGCGTCGCCGTGTAGGCGCGGTAAACGCGGGACATTCCCGGTACGCCGCGGGCCACCGCTTCACGGCGCAAATGATGCCCGACTTCCGCAGCCGCGGTGCGGATATCGCCGGCGGCATACCATGCGCCGAGATCCGGGCCGTTGAAGCGCATTCCGAGGGGTGCGGCATGAAGAAAGGCGGCCATGACCACACTCGCATTCGGCAGGCCATATACCCATTCGTCCCTGGGCAAGCGATCGATGCGTTCGGCGACAAGCCGATCATTGGTCCAGCCGGCAAGTTCCATCACGGCTTCGAGGTCGGCCGCGGTGGCAACCGTGTCGAACAGTCCGACGGGCGGAAATCTCGAAGGGATCAGCCGATGCGAGGGCTGCGGCGCGGCAGCATAGGCATCCTTCACTGGAAAACGAGCTCGTCGTCGGTATAGGGCGCGTACGCTTCGTCGATGCTGCCCGGCGGCATATAGAGTCCGCCGCGGGCGCCGTCGAGAAAACGGCGCACGCTCAGCAATCCGTCCTGGGAGCCGCTTGTGAGGAGATCGAGCGGCGGTCTGCCGCCGAACGGAAGGGCGCCGTGCGGTGTCGTCAGCCACTCGACGCCGGAGCGCTCATCGGGAAAAAGAATGCCGAGCGCCTGGTGGATGCCCAGAACCGCGGAAATCCGCAAAAGCACGTCCACATCGAGCGTGATGTCCTCATGCTCGCGCACCCGTTTGCACCAGTTGTGATAGGTGGACCGGGCCGGAAAGCCCAGGACCAGGAGGCGCTGTTCTTCGGTCAGACCCCAGAGGTCCGCGATCGTGACAAAGGTCCGCAAGGCAGGCGCGCTGAGGCGGCGGCGGTTGGCCGGTGCGAACCGGGACGCGTCGAGCCGCCGAAGGCCATCTGCTTCACTAACGGGCCGCTTCTTCTGACCAGCCATCTTCGCCTCCAATCCAAATATAGATATAATCCATATATGGACAAACTACAACAATGCTGAACGGCACATCGGGTTCGGGTTTGCGCCCGCCTCCGTTTCGAGCCTGTGTCCGCAGACTTGAAAATGAGGTGGCAAAATGCTACCTTTGGTGCGGAGGTTCCACATGGCCCAATCCATCAAGCTTGCCGATGACATCATGAAGATCGTGCGGCACGAATCCGAGATGCAGAGCCGATCGGTCTCGGGACAGGTTGCACATTGGGTGCGTATCGGTCGCGCGATCGAGAAGTCGGGTAATTTCGATTACGCCCGGATAACGGCGGCCCTTTCGGGGGAAATCGGGACTGTGGAGCTCACCGGCGAGGAAAAGGACGTCTGGCTCGACAGCTTCGTCGAGAAAATGGGACAGCCCGGATCCGATGAAGAAGCCTGGTTTGCCCGGCGACGGCAGCTTGGCCTCGGTGTCGGTCTGGATACCGATGGCAACTTCGTACGAGAGAAGACCGCAGGCGAGACTTGAAACCGACAATGATTGTCCTTGCCGGGCCGAACGGTGCCGGCAAGTCTACGCTCTATGCCACACGCGTCGCTCCCGGCTTCGCGGGTCCGTTCATCAACGCCGACATCATCCAGCGCAACGAACTGCGCGATCCTTCGCCAGATGCGTCCTATGAAGCGGCGCGCATCGCCTCCTCGCGTCGTGCGGCGTTTGTCATCCAGCGGCGGGATTTCGTCACCGAAACCGTCTTCTCGCACCCCTCCAAGCTTGAACTGATCGGCGAGGCCCGCGCCAACGGGTTTACCGTCATCGTGATGCATGTTGGGGTCGAGACGCCCGAACTCTCCGTGGCCCGTGTCGAAGCGAGAGTCGAAGAAGGCGGGCATATCGTGCCGGTGGACAAGATCCATGCGCGTTATAACCGCAGCGCGCCCCTCATCCGTGAAGCTGTTCTCCAGGCCGACCGCGGGATGGTATTTGACAATTCGCGCCTCAACCTGCCGCCGCGCCACTGCCTGACATTTGCGAACGGACGGTTGGTGTTCGCCTTGCCACGCTTGCCGACGTGGGTCAGATCAACTTACGACTCAGACCTCATCGTCTAGGATGCTTGTTGCCGGGACTTGCAGTCGAAGCGGCGCCTATCATAATAATCAGTTGTAGTCGCGGGGTCGGGCAGACAAGGAGCTTTGTAGTTGCGTAAGGGAACCCATTTTTCGCGGCATTCTGGAGACAAAGAGGAAAGTGCCGCGGCCCTCCTAACTCGCCATAGCTGAAGGTTCGAGCGAGCCTGCCCAGACTTCCATTGCTATGGAAAGCAGGATGGATTTGGTCTCTGGATATTCCGCACGCTCCGCAATGGGAAAGATGCGGCCAAGCGCAAGGTGCTGCCGGAAGGAGCCTGAAACTCCTTCGTTTAGGGCTTGCTCGATTAGCGGAAGAATCTGGCCAGGCCATTCAGCCAAGTGCTGATATCCCAAAAGCATCAGTCCGATCCTGCGATCCGCCGTCAGATCTTTCAGAACCGCTTTCGCTTCGGCAGAACATCGGCTGGCTAAATGACCGACCGTGGCCATCAGGTCGACCAAAGTGGATACACTGAGATCCCGGAGGGGGCGGGGAAGATTTGAACGGCATCGTGCCCGCACCTCGGAGCACGGATCGATCAGACCGTGGAGAAAGGAAGATAAATCCCGAAGCTCCTCCGGAATCGGAATTGCTTTCTCATGTCGAAGATCTTCCTTGCATGTGCAGCTCGTCACGCCTTTCGTACGCCAGTTGGGTTTCTTCTTGCAATAGCCGCACGTAGTTTGAAGCATCTCGCCGGTTTCCCGGTTGGAGAAGATGAAGTCGATGTCCCACGACGCCCGGTGATAGCCGCCTTCAGCTAAGGCGCCGGGTGCAAAACGGCGGCTGGAGAAATAGAAATCCTCACGGTTTACCGGCGTCCCGAAGAACGAATGCATGGTGGATTGTCTAGGTAGGTTCAGGACGCCCGTATTTGTGAAACGTGCGCCAATGCGTGAGGTCCTTGGTGCCTGCTGTGGTGCTTCGCCTGAGAGCGGCAGGTACATCTTTAGCTGGATTTCGTCGAGAGTTAAGCCCAGCAGGGGCGCGAGCTTTTCAGCCAAGCTTCGGTCAAAGAGTAGCGGAACGATGCCTCCGGTTTTCGTTCCGACAAGCTCGGCCATATTGTCCGGCTTCAGGCAGTTCTCCTCCGCGGTACGGACGATATGGCTGAGCAGGCTCTCATCCGCGATGGGGTCCAGTAGCGATCGCAGCTTGTACATGATGTCACCTGTACTCGACCTGGCGCGCGGGGACGGTAACCTGCCGGAATGGGTTACCCTGCTTTCCTTTGTGCTGCAGCCAGGCTCTGTCGACGGCCAAAGCCAGACATTCGTTGGAAATACATGGAAGATCCGCCCGTGTGGCAATTTCCGCAGCAGCGGAAACGAGACGCTGCGTTTCTCCGATGAGACCACCGGAGACCATGTGAATGCGCCTCGCGCAGTCGGGCTCTGAGAGGCTCGAAGTCTTCTCAAATTTCAGGCAAGCTTCTGCCTCAACAAGATAGCCAAGAAACTGCTCCTGATCAGACGGGTCATCCCAATCGAAGGGAGTGATTGAAGGAATGGAGTAAACGCGGCTTCTGAGCTGGCTGTCCGCTTCGAGGATCTTCAGTATTTCCGGTGTGCCGGAGAGCACGATCGGGCAAACTGCGGCGTTCAGAAGAGACTTCACAAGATCGCTCGCCTCCAGGATCACCCGTTTGCTTCGATGGTCGATTAGATGTTGAAACTCATCTATGATGAGCAACCGTGTACCCGCCTTTTGAAGCATCTCGACCAAACGCTCGCGGCGCTCACCAAGCGTGAGACGAATGGGCAGTGGTTCCGGCTGCATAGCGCGTTGAATCCGATCGATCAAAGCCCTCCGCGAAGCGGGCGAAGGCGCCTCGACCATCACGACTTCATCCTGAAGACGCGTGCCACTCTTTGTGGGATCCCTGCCATCGGTTATTGGGACCCTCCGGGTGGGATGTTCTCCAAGATAGAATTTCAGGATGTGAGATTTCCCCGCACCAGATTGGCCATATAGGACGATGCATTCGGCTCTCGGGCCCGGAACCCCCATGCGATGGAGATTGCGGATTTCAGTGTATGCGTGCTCTACCCGGGGAAACATGAGGAATGCGTTCTTCAGGGCGGCCGCGCGTTCACGGGATTTGTGCTCAATGGATTCTGCGTGCTCAATTGGTGTCATCTTCGCTGTCCGTGTCGGATGATGCGTTACGAGGATGAGCATCAAGCCGCGTCATCGGGATACCGGAGAGTCCAGTCGTTACACGCGGCGAATAGCTCTGCTTGAGCGGAGATATGGGTTCGATCTTTGGGGAGTGAAAAGAATTTTCATCAAATTCATCCTCGACGATCGAGATCTTCTTGGGGTGTGGAATCTCGGAGCGATCCTTGGGTTTTGGTTTCTGTACGCGAACGACGTTCAGTTTCCCCACTGTCCGGGGCAAGGCATCCGGTTCAAGAGATGATGGAAATTCGACAGTATGAGATGGAGAAGGTGCTGCGTTATCCCTGTCACCCATCATCTGGTCGAAAGCATTCAACTGACTTTCGGCTCGATTAACAATCACCTTTCCTGGCGTAAAGTCGTCGAAGCCAGACAGAAGAATTTCGCTCTGCTTTCGTATTGTAAGCTTCTTGTGGCCGCGTGCCTTCTGCGCCTCCCGAATGATGTTATCGCGATAAATTACGAGATCCGCATCTTTCGTAGAAGAAATGCCTTTCTCACGCATCGTCTCCCAAACCGCTAGGTGTACATCAAGAGACAAGCCATCAGCATACATCGGAGTTGTGCAGGGTATCTTGTAGAGTTCGCCTGATGTCGGATGTTGGATGTAGATATATCCCAGTTCCGATCGATCGAAACGCACCGGGAGTTTCACTGAGCCTCCGAAATCTGAACGCAGTCTCGCAACGTCGGAGCTGTTGTATCTCAGATTATTCAGCTCAATTCCGTATTGATGCAGCGTCCGCTCTTTCACATACATCATTAGCACATTCAGATCCCGGGCAGATCTGGGCAATCTCGGCGGATGAAGTTTAGCACCCTCCCGCCACATCATTTCCGGGGAACAATGCAGTTTTGTGTGTAGGCTGCGGTTGTAGACCTGCAGCACCCACTCAATGAATCTTGCGCGATATTCGTCCAGCGTGATGGCGTGTTTGGGGTCCGTCTTTTTCCGGGGAGAAGCTTTTCTGTTTGGTTGCTTTGCTGCATTGGGCAAGCTTTGGCCGAAGTCTTCTTCCATTGAACCAAAGAAGCGTTCAACGATGCCCTTGTAATTTGGCTTATACCGTGGTGCCCAGGTTATCCCGCCGATTTGAACCGCTTCGGCAGCACGTACGAGATCTGGAGACTTTAATTCGGGCGCATTGTCGGTAACGATCCATTCGCATACACCATGTGCGAACCATACAAGCCTCGTTTGGCCATCCGACGCGAGGAACGGTTCTTTCGGCATGATCGCCATGCGAAGAGCTTGTGCGGTTGAATGCCAGGATGGCGTGGCGAATGAGAGGTAGAAGCCGACAATCGCACGACTGAATCTGTCGACAACCAATGTCAACCACGGCCGGCCGAGCATCAATCCGGTTTTAGCGTCGCAAAGATGAGTATCGCATTTGTGGTGGTCTATCTCATAGACCTCGCCGATGCGTGTAGCTGGCTTCCCAGCATAGGCAGGCCGATACTTCTGATCGGCAGCCTCTTTTCCTTCCCTCGTGTATAATTCTAGATAGCCGTCTATCCAGTGGAGACGTCGATAGAGGGTGGAGCGGTCGGGAACAGGAATATGCGGTCCACTCAAACCGACGTTTCGATTGTACTTGTAGATGTCGGCTAAAACCCTCCCGCAGAACACCTTGCGATTGTAGTTATCAGGAGTCAGATAAACTTCTGAAATCGCGTTATCGATAATTTGATCTACGATAGGTAGAAGCCGAGACTGATGTGGGTTTCCCTTGTATCGATTGAGACTGATCAGGGCGCGCGGATCTCGTCCTCCCATTTCGAATTTGCGGATCTTGCTCTGGAAGACCTGCCATGATCGCGGCCTCTTGTCGCCGGTTTCCCTTCTGATGCGTTCGAGGATTGGGGTGAGACCCTTTTTGGTTTTCTTGGGGCGTGGATGCACCGCGTAGAAAGCTTTCACACAGGCAAGCCAAAACTCTATTTCGGCTGACTCTTTTTTCGTCAACTGATCCAGAGGAATTTCGAGCCGCTTCTGTTCGAGCGGATGTAGATCGCCGTTGCCTTGCAAGACAAGCTTGTTTTCGAGCCACTTTTTAAGAAGGGCTGCGACCTCGATGATAAAGGGTTCACCATCTTCCGGATTCACAAACTCATAGTTGCCGGAAGGGTATCGTTTCTTGAACTGAAGGCGAGTGCCTTCGAGCATAACGATTTCGCCTTGGGGAATATGAAACGCCACATCCGATGGACGATGTGAAGGGTGCAGATTCTTGTTCATCTGGAAAATCAAACGATAGGATGGGGCAGGCGGCAGAGAGTGTTCCCCGAGATCCGCTCCGACATATCCAGGTCAATGAGTTGGTTTGCAGCAAGTGAAAGGACTGCGGAGTTCCCGTGTGAATCGGTCACAAGAGCGGCGCAGTTAGAAAGAGTGTCGGAACTGCAACGTGCCAAATGATCGCGAATGGCAGCTCGATCACGCGATGACACTGCCGTGGAGCGGTACCGCCTCATCTCGCATAGGTTTGAAAAGCGAGGCTCGATTCGAATGACATCATCGAACGAAATGAAGAAGGATAGTCCGATGCTCTCATAGACCTGTCGAATCTGAGAGAGACGTTCTCTTAGGGCTTCCTTACGCTCGTATTCACGTCTGGTCTTTACCTCGACGATGTAGTTACCGCTCACCGTCTCCAGTTCGAAGTCGGGTACGTATGACACGCGTTGGCCCGACCACAGATATGACAATCGATGTGGTTGATGGCGGATGCGGGTGACACGTGGGTCGAGGTCGACGATCGTTACAAAATCGCGCTCTACATTGTGCTCACAATCGACGTATTCACCAGACCGCGTTAGCACCTTTGAGGTTGGGATATCCCGGCGCCCCGTGACGACCGGCCGAGCGCCACCGGGGCCAAACTCATCGATGCGTGCTGCATATCGTGTTTCATGGACGTCAAACATAGGGTTCTCCGCGGTATCCGGTGTAAGTAAAAATCAAGCAGAAATTCAACCACATGAGTCGATGTTGAGTCAAAATTCCAAGATGGTAAGTAAAAAAACGAAAAATAGAAAAACGGAAAAATAGAAAACGGAAAAACACGGTATATCCGGCCCTAATTCTTTATGGTGTGACGACCAGCGAAGCCAAGCGAGTTGGCTGTCGCGGTGATATGAGCCGACTACAGAAGAAAAAAAGGGCAGGGCGCGTTTTCGAAATCTGCCGAAACGATTTCGAAAGATGTGGGGCATGCGCCAGCGCTGCAGGGCGGACTGGGCGTAGCCTCAGGTCGTGAGCGAGCGCCGGTTGTTAACTGAGGGGAGGGAGGGGCCTACCGACAGATACCTGTACCTCGAGACCCTCTTCCAAGTTGCTGGACCGCCACCAACCTTTCGGCAACGGACCCGTAGTTCGATATATGAGCGGGATAGCAGGCTTAGAGGTATCGGAGGCGATGGATGGAACGAGGTTTATCCCGTTGTCCCATCTCTCTATTGCAGGTAGTGGGACTTGATCAGATTTTCCGGGCCAAGCTTGCAGTTCCAAAGTCTGGTTCGCTTAGCTCTGCAAACGAAATGCACCGCCTCGCCTGAGAAACGCGTCGCGCTCGGGTATTTCTACGGATATGGCGAGCGCGTCGGCAACGAGCGCGATCTGATGGGCGATCATGTCGCCGAGGATCTTCATCTGACCGCCCTGGAACGTATCGACATTGCCGGCAATGGCGGTCAGGGTATCCCGAACGCTGTTCAGGACTTCTTCTTCGGCGGATTTGCCGCGGGATCTTATGCCTACCGCCCGCACAAACTCGAAGAATGCGTCTCGCGTAAGTGCCTCCATCTGGCCGGCGGCGCCGACATGCAGGGAGAAGTCGTGATTGGCGCTTCGATCCAGAAGCACGGGCACGACGTCATAAAGCGGCGCGAGCTCGGGCGTGCTTCCACGATAAATGAGAGCGTGGTTCTTGGCATGGTTGTCGGTGTTCCCGACAGCAAGATTCAGAACCGTCATTTGAAGAAAGAGCCGGCGGGCTCTCGCCGGCAGGCGCGTTTGTCCGAGCAGTTTGCCAACAGCGGCAGCATTGAAAATACGTTCGCCTTTTCCGTATCGCTCGTATTTCAGGCCCTTCGGCAGACCCATTGCCTGGCAAAAATCTTCTTGATGAATTCGACTCACGACGCCATTCGTCACGTTACGGTCAAACCGTGTAATGAGAAGGCCGCGCGCATCGTCGATTTCCAGCGGCTCTACTTGAGCAACCTGGTCCGCATAAATCTTCTCCGCAAGCGACATCAGCCAATACTCATAATCGACGAGTACCTCTTCGCCGCGGCGAGGGACCTTCAGAATATGCGTGGTTGGCACGCCGCTTTCACGCGACGGAAGCGCAAAGCTGCCATCGGGGAGCCTGGCAAGCGCAATTTTTCCCTGAACACCCGCCAGCGGCGACGGGTCTTTGGTATCGGGCGGCAAGCGCCGTTCATCGCGCAGCGAGCGCATGATGCCGGCGAGATCCTTTGCGTTCAGAATTTCGTAGTCCCTATCGAGCCTCCCCGGCTTCTTGCCGGGGCCCTCGCCGGCGGGCACGCATGAGATCGCTCCGGGACAGTCCCGTCCGAGATAATAAAGAAGTCCGGCGATATCGGAACGATCGATGTCGTGCTTGGCCATCACCGCTTCGAGTGAGGAATTCTCTTGAAGCAGGTTGTCGAAAAACGCGCGGGCCTCGTTATCTCTGAAAATCTCGCGCTCGAGGGGTAAGGCGAGCGAGAGCGGGCATTTCGCTCCGGAGCCGTAGCGAAATGCGAGCGCGCCTTGTTCGTCGCCGGAGAGGCGTCCGACCGGCTCATCCTCGCCCTCGAAGAAGACATCAATCTCTCGTGTCATGTTCTGGGCTCCAGCCGTACATCGAGACCGAGCTCTACGGCAGCTGCCAACGCCATTTCGATCGAGACCCCGCGCTCACCGTTCTCGAGAGCCGAGATCAAGCGGCGAGATGCGCCGGTGGCTGAGGCGAGCTCAGCCTGAGTAAGCTTCCCGGCCTTGCGACGCCGCCGAATCTCGGCGCCGAATTCCTTAGGCGATGTCACAAAAACTGGAATAGCCATTGCCGTTACCATGAAATGAGACGAATACGGCTCATATAACAGACGCAGGTCGAAAATCAAGGAAAATGAGACGAATACGGCTCAAAACTATCTGCTAGGCCATGAAACCGTTAATTGAGGCGAATATGGCTCAAAATTTGAGCCAAAGCTTGCCGTTAGCCTCAACTTGTCCGTTATCAGCTGGTCAATTCAATTGATTGGCTGGGACAACGGGATAAGCCTTGATGGAACTAAACATTCGTCAGGCCAGTCTCTATGGGAGTGTTGGCCAAACACCGTTGCCGTTGGCTCGCGGCGACTAAATCTGGGTTATTGGGATTGTCGGCGGGGGGAGGGGCAAGAACGTCCGCTTTGCGCCAAGAGCGACTGCCGCCTCATTAGGCGCAACAATGCCTGCCGAAACGTCCGGCGGCGACCTAGGGGGTAAGGCTTGGCAAGAACCGTGACGCACCTCGGTTGAGAAGCAGGCGGTGAACTCATGGTGAGTTGCCGCCTTGCGTGGGGAGAAGAGGGAAAATGAAGCTTTACATCTTAATGCTGTGCATCACTTGTCCGATTGTGGCTACGGCTGATATCACAGTGGCGGAAAATCTGGCTGGAGTGGCCAGCGTCACCGATGGCGACACTCTTGAAGTTCACGGCACACGCATTCGCCTTCATGGTATCGATGCGCCCGAGAGCAGCCAGCGTTGCCGCAGGGAGAACGGTGACGAGTGGCGCTGCGGGCAGACTGCGGCGAACCTGCTTGCCGAGATGATCGGACGTCGAAGTGTCTCGTGTGAGAGTAGCGAGACGGACAGGTATGGTCGGGCCATCGCGGTGTGCTTCGCTGGCGGTGCCAACGTCAATGAGGCGATGGTCGCGAAGGGCTATGCGGTTGCCTACCGTCGCTACTCAACCGATTACGTCCATGCAGAGGACGAGGCAAAACGAGAGAAGCTCGGAATCTGGTCGGGGGCATTTGTGATGCCTTGGGACTATCGGCGCGGAATACGCCTCGACAGTAGTTCTTCTGAAATGAGCATGCCGGGTGAATGCGTCATCAAGGGGAATATCGGGAAGTCTGGGAACTTCACCTACCACATTCCCGGCGACCAGTATTATGAGGCGACCCGCATCGATACATCCAAGGGCGAGCGCTGGTTTTGTTCGGTTTCCGATGCGAAGGCAGCCGGCTGGCACCGTGCGCCGCGCTGAAGCTCGTCGTTTCATCTATCGCACCTATGAACCAAACGCAGGTGACATCGCGATAATCTCTTTCCAATCAATGAATTAGGTTCTTCGTCGGGCTCACTCCGCACAAGCTCCCGCCAAATCAATATCTTGTAGAGGCCCCCATGGTTAGCCTTGGGGCATGACCGGACGGTTCGACCCAATAGGCATCAGGTCGCTGACGGACCTGCAGCGGCACCTCGGCATCACGCAGCGCAGCGCCTGGAAGCTCGGGCATGCCATCCGGCTTCTGATGAACCCGGCCGCCGGCGAAGCGAAACTTTCCGGGATCGTCGAGGCGGACGATATTGCCGATGGCGGCAAGCCGGCCCGCAAGAACCGGGCGAAATACGGCGAGAAAACCGCGAAATTCATCTACAACGCGCCTGGCCGCGGCAGCGGCAAGAAGCAGATTCTGATTGCGGTCGAGCGTGGCGAGCGCGTGCGCACGGCCGAAATGGCGGATGGCAGCGCCTCGACAGTCGGACCATTGATGCGCGAGCTCGTGGAGCCGGAAGGCCGCCTCATGACGGACGGAGACAGGACATTAGATTGCCGCCGGCAAGGACCAGGCGGTGCGCGGCGACGTCCATGTGAACACGGCCGAGGCATTCAACCTCTTTCTTCGCCGCGCCAAGATGGGCGTGTGGCATGTCTGGAGCGACGAGCATAGGCGGCGCTACCTCGCCGAGCTCCAGTTCCACTGGGACTATCGCCCGATTTCCAAAGGCAGGGGCAAGCGGCGCGAACTTGTCACCGTCCCATCCATCGTCCTTATGCGGATTTTGTTCTCGCGGAGTCACGGCCGGGAGCTGCGCCGCACGAAACTGGCAGCGTTGCCGTACCCGCTCAACCTCCCCAAAAAACCGACGCCAGCCCTATAAGCATCGACGATTCTTAACCCGTGAGCGTGGCCACTGAATTTGACTCACAGGCGCGAAGGCACAACAAAAGCCGCCAAACCTACGGCTTGGCGGCCTCACATCAATCACAGCTTGTCGTATTACGCAGCCTTGTTATGCGTCCGATCGCGCGCCTTGTTGCCGAACAAGGCGCCAAAAACTCCGGAAAGCGGCGTAAGGAACAGCGCAACGGCTTCGGAAGCCTGCTTCCGAAGATAGGTTTCATCTACCACAAATCGAGCCCCATTCTTAGGTTCCACCGAGGCGGGCTGTTCTCTGCCGTTGGTCATAGCGACCTCCATCCGTTCCATAGTGCTCTAATTAACTTGGCGACCTCGGCTACCAAAAACAAGCCGAAACTGAAGACGTCAACCCAGAAGATACCCCACTCGACCCAATGCAGACCGCCGAGAAGCCACTCTGGTGCCACATTCCAGGTTTCAATCCATTTAACGAGACCAGCCAGCGCGACCGCGACCAGTGCGATCAAAACGAACAAAATCGCACCAACGATAACCTGAACAGAAAAGTCGCCAACAGGCTTCAGGCCAGGTGGTAACGACAGCGCCATTTCGTCTCCCATAAAGCGGAAAATTTACCCGAGCCACTCCAGCACTTCTTGCCATAATTTTCTTTCAAACGCCACAAGATGTAGATGTTAGTCAAATTATGGCTGGGAATCACCTGAGTTTGGTTCATAGGTGCGTCATCTATTGAATGAAGAGCTTGCCATTTGCCGCTTAGTGCGATGTGAGTTCTTTGGTATAAGTCCCTCTACTTTATGGGGGGTAATCGATGAGCAAGACCGTCGCTCAATTGTTCAAAAGCGACTTTCTGTCTTCGTCGGACGAGTTTCTGTCTCTTCGCGTCGACAATATTGCGGAGAAGATGGAGCTTGAAAAGCGCGGCCGCGACAACGGGCTGGCTGATCAGCCGGGTCAGGACTATGCCGCTCTCGACTCTGTCGAGGGCGAGGTCGTCATGCGCATGCGGGAAGAAGCCGCGCGCGCATAGCCGGACAATAGACCAACTCGCGGTTTTCGCGGAACGGTTGGCATCGGTCGACCCTTCGGGCGCGGCTGCCAACATGGATTCTCTCGGCACCCAGGCGGAGGCCAATTTCAGGGCCCGCCTTGCCGAATGGAAAGGAAGACTTACAGACGCCCGCCGTGACCTCACGGATGCGGAAGCGGCTCTCATGGAGTTCAGGGAAGCCAATGGACTAAGACGCCCGCCGCAACCGAAGAAGCCGAAGCACTGGTTGCTTGCAGGCCTGGCTGTTATGGCGCTAGTTGAGGTAGTCCCGAGCGCCTTCATGATAGCGCCAGGCGACGAAGGCGGCCTTCTCGGCGGTTTCGCAAGCGCCGTCATCTTCACTTTCCTCAGCATGACACTCGGATTTCTGACGGGAATACTCAGCCTGCCATATGCCGGTCACAGGAAAGTTGCGCTTCGTGTTGTCGGATGGGTGGTGACTGCCGTTCTGATTTGTCTGGTGCTGGCGATAAATCTCTCGCTCGCACATTTCCGCGCCGCCGTCATCGCCGGCGCGACGTCCGTCGAGGCCGCCGCGCAGACATTGCCTTCGCTGATATCCGACCCCTTCAATCTGGGCGACATCAATTCGGTGCTGATAGCCGGTCTCGGCATGCTCTTCGCGTTTGGAGCGCTGCTGGAGGGGCGTGCGTGGAGAGACCCCTATCCTGGATATGAAGGTGCGGCCGAGGCACGCCGCCGGGCGGCAAGGAACTTTCATCGCATGATTGGTGACAGTCTGGCGGATCTGAAGGATCTGGAGGAAGAGTTCATTGAGAAGGTGGGCAATGAGCGTTCCTCGCTTCGTGACCGCCGGCAGCAGGTTCCACGCATTCTGGAGGGAAGGAAACGCCTGGTACAGCGCTATGCGAGTTTCCGCGCGCATGTTCAGGAGACGGGTCGTGCGCTTCTTTCCATCTACCGGGATGCGAACCGCAAGGCCCGCAAGGCGCCGCCGCCTGCACATTTCTCGGAGAGCTGGGTTCTCGATGGTTTCGAAGTGCCCGCTCTCGATGACGCGGCCTACAATTTCCCCGACGAAGATTTCAGGGCAGCGGATGAGGCGCTGAGAGAGGCCACGAAGAAGCTCCAGAATGCCTACGGCGAGGGCATCACCTGGATTGAAAAGCGTGCGGTAGAAGCAGGGAGTGCCGAATGAGCCGTTCGCAAAGGCGGCGGCCCCGCTCGCGCAGTTCGAAGTACGACGGCGAGGATAGCGGTTTCGTATCAAAGCTCGTCGCAGGAATTGTTGTCGGTGCTGTTCTTCTCGTGCTGGGCGGTATCTTGTTGCTCTCGCGCGAACAAAAGGCCGAACAGGCGGGGCTCGATTCGGAGACCTTCTGTCCGAAGGATGGGCCGGCCGCTATTCACGCCGTACTCATCGACAGGACGGACGGCCTCGGGCCGATACAGGCCGAGGCACTTCATCGCCGAATCGTCATGTGGGCCAGACAGGTGCCAAAGCAGGGGTTGTTCGAGATTTATGAGGTGAGTGCGGACGGAATTCTGTTGAAGCCGGTGGTGGCGCTGTGCAATCCAGGTGACGGATCGGACCTGTCGGTTCTGACCGCAAATCCGGAAATGGCAAAGAAACGCTATAAGGAGACGTTCGAAAAGCCGGTACGCGGCATGCTTGCCGCGATGCGCACCGACACGGAGGCCGACCGCTCGCCTATTTTCGAGGCCGTGCAATCAATCGCTGTCACGAACTTCGGGCCGGATACCTCCGCGCATGAGCGCAAACTCATTATCGTCAGTGATTTTCTCCAATACGTGCCGGAGTTCAGTCTCTATCGAGGAATACCCGACTACGAGACATTCCGCCGGAGTGCCTACGGCGTCTCCAGCATGGCGGACCTCTCGGGCGTTGAGGTTGAACTTCACCTTCTTCACCGGAAATCGGAACGAAGCAGGCAATCCGAGGATCTCGTCGGGTTCTGGATGAGATGGCTCGAAGACCAGGGTGCCATCATCGGTCGCTATTCACCATTACCAGGATAAGTCATGGCTTCTTTCGACTCCCGTCTGCGGGGCTGGCTCACGCCGACACAGTATGTCTGGTTCGCGCGCGCACCGTTCCTGTTCGCATCCCTGGGTGGCGGTGGCATCCTAATCGCGATGAAGGCCTATGAAGTCCCCCAGCTATGGGTAACCATTGCCGCTGTCGCCATCATATGTGGCTACTTGGTTGCCGTCACCGCCGTCCCGCAATTGCGGCTGCGCGATGACGTTGCGGGGGATAATTGCTACTACCTCGGCTTTCTTTTCACGCTCGCGAGCCTCTCCTTCGCGCTCTACGAGTTTGCCGAAAGACCGGATGTTTCGGTTATCATTTCCAACTTCGGACTTGCGCTCGGTTCGACCATCGCCGGCGTTCTGCTGCGCGTTACAATCAATCAGGTGCGAAAGGACGTCCTCGAAACAGAGGAAGACGCGCGGATGGAACTCGCGCAGGCGGTCATGCGCCTACGTGCGAAGATCGATGACACAGTCCTTGCGCTGGATGGGTTCTTCCACATCGCGCGCCAGACCATTGAAGAGCAGATAAATGCCTCGGCAAATCATGCGGCAAGCGCTCTCGACGAGGCGGTGGAGAAGGTCGGCAGTTCCGCCAATCGCGTACTGGGACGCATCGACGAAGCTTTCGAGCAATTTTCAAATCATTCTGCGCAGTTGAACGAGGCCTCCGCTCAAACGGTGAAGGGTCTCGGCAGTCTGGTGAAGAAGATCGACAAGATAGAGGCGCCGTCCGACCTCGTGAGCCGACGCTTTGAGCCAGCTATGGAGAAGGCAGCGCAGGCCATCGAACGGATGGATGGGCTATTGCGCAACGAAGAGGAAATTCGTTCCAAGGCGGCGGACAAGAGCCTCGCAACCGTCGAGCGAATCGAGCAGGTCATAGAGAAGATTGCGGCGGCAACAAATATGCTGGCCGACACCGCCACACGTATGGAGGGGGCGACGAAGGCCACGGAAAGCGCGGCGCAGAACACGGCAAAGGCACTCGAACAGACGGGTGACATGATCGACGGACAGCTTCGTGGGGCCGCGGAAGCGAAAGAGAGTATCCGCAATCTTGTCGAGGAGCTTCTCGCGGAGCAGAGGGCATTAGTGGGAGCGCTCGACAAGTCTCTCTCGGAAGTAACGAGCACTCTCAAGGCGCATAACGAGGAATTTGCAAGCGAACTCGAGCGCTCGCGGCGCATGGTCGCTCAAACGGGAGCGGCGCTGAGCGAGCTCGCGGACTCCGTGGTCGAGCGGATCGGATGAGCGTTACGCCTTCCAGGGATGATCGTCATTTCCGACGCGGCGTGGTCCTCGGCCTGACCATGGCCGAAATTCTGCTGCTGCTCACATTTCTTCTTATGCTTTTACTCGCCTCACAGATTACGAAGGAGCGAGAAGCAAGGGAGGAAGCGGAGAACCGCGCCGCCGATGCCGCGGAAGAACTCGAACAGCTTCGTCCGGTCGTCGAGATTATTGAACGTACGGGCGTCGACGCGCTGGACATAACAAAAGAATATGTGCGCGCGAAGAAAGAGCTCGCTACGGCAAACAAGCGCCTTGAGGACGCCGAAGCCGCACTCGCGCTCATCGAAGAGGTGCGCGAACAGCATGGTCCGGAAATGTCGGTATCGGAAGTGATCGAGAGTTTTCGCAAGGACGCGCTTCTTGGCCGTGCGGTCGAGCAGTCGGGAGGCTCCGCAGAAAAACTTCTTGAATCGGCTGCGATGTGCAGGACCGAGCTGTCCAGTTGTCAGGGACAAACAGCCTATCTCAACCGGCGTCTGAACGAACAAATTGGCGGGTTCGGCCTGCCGCCGTGCTGGGCGGATGAGAACGGCCGTATCCAGTATATTTTCGATGCCGTTCTGACCGATGATGGTGTTGTCCTGAAGGACAACAAGGTGCCCGGCCGGGAAGAGGATCAGGCGGCTCTGCCGCTTGAGGGAATGGTGTATGGCGAGGGAATGGAGCATGAGCGTTTTGCCTCGGCATCTCAGCCACTGCTGAAATGGAGCGACGAACACGAATGCCGTTTCTACGTGCGTTTGTATGATGGTTTCGACACTGGCGGCCGCGAGCGGTACAAGGGCTTGCGCCGGACGGTGGAGGGTTATTTCTATATCCTGGACGTGAGGTAGGAATATGTCGCCCAACGAAGCGGAAGCAGCCTTAGCGCGGTCGCTGGCGCGCCTAAAGGAAGTGGCGCGCCGTAAAGTGGCATCTTCAGCGATTTCAGACACGACGTTGATCGATGAAGCGCCTGGGCCATGGATAAGCACGCGCATCCGTGCATGGTTCGGTCCATAGACTTCGAGCCCAAACCCAAATGATACGAGTGTGGGGCTGGAAAGGCGTCCAGTTGACTTTTAGTCGTCTCGGGTCAGAAGCGGTCCTTAAACGATGAGTTCGTGCGATTCGTCGGCTTCGCGCTAAAAGGAACATCAACAAACGGCAAGAAAGGTTCCGATACGAATGGGGTTCTCTACTGAAATAGTCCAAGTGACGAGCAAAGGGCTTTCACTCCGCCGCCGGCGTAGAATCGGCACTGGGTCTGCGCTTTCATTCTCCTACTCAGCTCAAATGACGCCGCACCAGCGTCGGTAGCTGATCGATACAGATGAGATGGAGTTTTGAAAGGATTGGGCGACCTGTCACACACTAGGAGAAGGACGTTTTGCATAGAATGTAGCTTTGTGTACGGATAGCTTATGGGTGTTCCTTAGTAGCTTTCTCTTGGTCAGCTCTATTCGGATTTCACCGTGACATTCATACGCCTTGTATCGCTGTACGGCCTCTATTTCATTGCTTGCATGTTTGCCGTCGTGACAGTCCTTCAAGATTGGTCCGATGGGACACAGGCGCTGTTTGCCTTTGTTGTTCCCGGATTGCTGGTTTGGGTTGGTGAGCGTCGGCGATCAGCAAGGAAAAATCCAAAGCCGCATAAACCGAAGCCCTCGCCGGAAAGGTTGCCTGTCGGCGGATCACATCCGCTGACTCGTGGGGCTGTTGGAAAGAATGCCAGCTGGATGGAGCCCAAGTATTCGAAGGGTTGGATACCAAAAAACGAGACCGTCGATATCGGCGGCCGCAACCTTGGCGGCATGATCTATGTTGGTGCGCCTCCTCTTCTGAGCCCCGGCGGATACAGCAAGTGCCGGGCATATATCGATCCTTCGCTGCCGGTGACCAAGGCAGGAACAGACATGGCTGGGAATTCGTTGCCCTACTGGCCGGGATACTCTGACATCCCTGCGGAGTGCCGTGCCACCTATCTCGACTGGTTGGCGGGAGGGCGCACGGATGCCTCGTACAATCCTGGATACATGTTCCTTTATTTCTATGGTCTCGAGCGGCGATTCCTGGTCGACCGTCCGTCCGATGATGAAAAGAGAGAAATTCTCGACGAGGTTCTCCGGCTTCAGAAACTCTATGAGAGTAGCGGTTCGGCTCGACGCTATCTCGGAAGCTTCATTGAGATTGCGAAGCTGGACCTGAATGACAAATCTCTTCAGGAACCAATTTTCGAGAATCCGGGGTGGGAAATTCCCCTGTCGCTTAAGATGACGTTGGGCGCCAGCGTCGCGGCGGGCGAAACGCTTTCATCTGATTGGGTCCTCAGTTGGCTGATGTGTCACCCGGAGCGCAATCTCCGCACCCCCGCGACGAGATGCCCCGAAGAGTTTAAAGCCCTGTTCAAGCTGCGTTTCGACGAGAAATTCCCCGGTGGATTAAAGGTCCAGACACCGAAAAAAATCCTCAAGGAAAGCTACCGAGCCGCATCTGGCGAGTTCCATGTTGACCTTAGTCCCGCACTCGATGGTCAGCCGATACCCGACATCTCAAATCTGAAAAAGCCTGTTAATATCGCCCAGAAGATCGCCGATCAAGTGACCGACGAACTGGACAAGTTCTCCCGTTTCATCGGGCGTAAACCGGATGGAAGAGGAAGTCTCGAAGCGCAGGCGTTGCTGCCCGCAGACCTCCGTCAACTCTTCCCTTCCGCTGAGCTTGAGAACCTCAAGACTTGGGCCCGCTCCAGAGCTGAAGCCGGCGGACTTACACCGGTGACGGACGTCATCGCTAGACTTGAGGGTGGAGAGAGCGGCAAGATAGGCAAGCGTCAGCTGATGGATGCCGCCGATGCGCTTGCGCGCGTCGGCTTTGGGATGGCGCCCGATCCGCGTTTCTCATTGCGTACGCCAAAGGCCGACGAGCCCGTCGTCATTTTCGATCTCGGGACATCCGTCGAGAAACTCGAAGAGGTTTCTTCCCGGTTCCACGAAGCGTTGATCGAGCTTGCCATCGGCACATTCGTTGCCCATGCCGACGGACATTTTGCCGAAGCGGAGCGTCTTACCCTGCGCAACCGCATCCTCAACACGAATGGATTGGACGAGCAGGAGCAGAGAAGGCTATTCGCCAATCTCGATTGGCTCGTCGCGGTGCCGCCCAACATGTCGCTTCTGCGTCAAAAGCTGAAAAGCGCAAGCCTCGAACAACAGGCGTCAATTCGGGCCGCGGTGGTTGCCATCGCTCATGCTGATACCGTTGTTCAATCCGAAGAAGTGGCTGAAATAGAGAAAATCTACAAGGCCCTGGGTATCGACCCAAAGGCCGCTTATAACGACTTGCATGCCGGGCGCGTCCTCGATGGACCTGTTGCCATGCGGGGTGCCGAACCGGGCGCTCCCGGAGAAGCCATCCCGCCAGACCACTCCTCGGTGATATCCAGGCTAGACCCAGAGCGTATTGCCGCCATCAGGTCAGATACAAAGCGCGTTTCCTCGGTTCTGGGCGATATTTTCTCGACCGATGAAACCAATGATACCAATGGGGACGAACCGCCCGCTTTGTCATCGGCCCTTGCGGGATTGAGCGTGAAACATGCCGGCCTTGTCGTCGAGATCATCGAACGGCAACACTGGTCTGAAGAGGAATTTCTGGAGCTTTCCGGCAGGCACGAGCTAATGCCGTCCGGCACCCTGGAAGCACTCAATGAATGGGCTTTCGAGAGGTACGATGAAGCCCTGCTTGATGAGTATGACGGATATGACGTGTCGCCGAACATATCGGCGGCGCTGAAGAAAGAAATAGAGGCGTGAACATGGTCAACATTAAACCACGAGAGCGTGACGCAATTGTTCAGGCTCTGCGCGCGGGCGTCGTTCCGAAACAGGGCTTGCGGCACATCCAAGTCGGCCGAGCCATGGAGATCGAACAACTCGTCAAGGATATCGACCATATCGCGGATGGCGGGGCGACTATTCGCTTCATTATCGGCGAATACGGATCCGGCAAAACCTTCTTCATGAACCTCATCCGGCTCGTCGCTCTGGAAAAGGGGCTCGTTGCGATGTTCGCCGATCTCGCCCCGGACCGGCGCATTCACGCCTCCGGCGGACAGGCACGAAGTCTCTATGCCGAAATGGCAAGAAACATGGCAACGAGAACAAAGGCGGATGGCGGCGCCCTTTCCAGCGTTGTCGAACGCTTCGTCAGCCAAGCACATCATGACGCTGAAAAAGGGGACCTCGCGACCGGAGCAGTCATCCACGAGCGGCTATCCCATATCCAGGAACTGACGGGTGGCTTTGATTTCGCTACCGTCATCAAGCGCTACTGGGAAGGTCACGAAGCTGGAGACGAGGAGCTCCAGACCTCTGCTCTGCGATGGCTACGGGGCGAGTTTTCGACCCGCACGGATGCGCGCAAGGCGCTCGGCGTGCGCACGATTGTCGATGACGCCACCGTCTATGACCACCTGAAGCTCATGTCGTCATTCGTCAAAGCCGCAGGCTATAAGGGTCTGCTGGTTGGCCTGGATGAAATGGTCAATCTCTACAAGCTCAGCTCGGCGCAGGCGCGAAACGCGAACTACGAGCAGATCCTCCGCATTCTGAACGACGTGCTTCAGGGCAGCGCCGGCCATCTCGGTTTTCTCATGGGAGGGACACCGGAGTTCCTGATGAATACGAGGCGCGGGCTCTACAGCTACGAGGCACTTCAGACGCGGCTTGCCGCCAACAGCTTCGCTCGCGACGGACTGGTCGATCTGTCGGGACCGGTCATTCGCCTCGCGAACCTCACGCCGGAAGACTTGTTCATTCTGCTCTCAAACATAAGAGCGATTATGCAGAGTAGCGGCAATGACCTGCCTGATGAGGCGCTTGAAGCCTTCATGTCCCATTGCGCCGAGCGGATTGGTGAGGCGTATTTCCGGACACCAAGAAATACTATTACCGCCTTCGTCAATCTCTTGGCTGTTCTCGAGCAGAACCCCGACGTCAAATGGACGGATCTGGTGTCGGATGTCGATGTCGGGGCGGATGGCGGCGAAGACATGAGCGATGTCGATGAGAGCGTTGGCGGAGTGCAGCCGGAAGGTGACGAAATGGCGAGCTTTCGCTTGTGACGCCAGCATTCGACAAGCTTGCCAGGCCCGTTCAGAAATGGATTCGCGCGCAAGGCTGGCGAGAATTACGCGACATACAGACTCGCGCCATTCATATCTTGTCCGAAGACAAGGGAGACCTCATCATTGCGGCGTCCACGGCAGGCGGGAAAACCGAGGCAGCATTTTTGCCGCTCATCTCGCAAGTGCTTGATGACCCCGCGGCAGTTGCCGGCTTCGACCTCCTCTATATCGGCCCTCTCAAGGCGTTGATATCCGACCAGGCGCGAAGACTCGAGGATATCTGCCAGGAAGCAGAACTGCCCGTCGTGCCTTGGCACGGCGACATTGCCGCCTCATCGAAATCGCGGGCGGTCAAAAATCCGCGCGGCATCCTGCTTATTACACCGGAATCGCTGGAAGCACTCTTCGTCCGTCGTGGCCTCGAGATTCCACGCCTTTTCAGGAGTACTCGCGCCGTCATCATCGATGAGATCCACAGCCTTCTGGATGCAGAGCGCGGCGTCCAGGTGCGCTCCCTGATTACCCGCCTGGAGCTTGCGGCCGGAAGGCCTATCCGCCGTGTGGGGCTTTCGGCGACCCTTGGCGACATGAAGCTTGCCCGGGAGTACCTGCGTCCCGACACGCCTGACGACGTTCATGTCATTGAGGCGGACAAAGGTAGTTCGGAACTCCGGATTCAACTTCGTGGCTATGTTTCCGGCGACAAGGACGACGAAGTCCCAACTCCGGTTGGGGCCATCTCCGACCATCTCTTTACGCATCTGCGCGGGAGCGACAACCTTGTTTTCGCCGGCACGCGCCAGTCCGTCGAGATTTACGCGGACAGGCTTCGAACGCTGTGCGAGGACGCACATCTGCCGCAAGAGTTCTATCCCCATCACGCGAACCTCTCCCGCGAACATCGCGAGTTCGTGGAGCGCAGGCTCAAGGAAGGCACCGTGCCGACCACCGCCATTTGCACATCGACGCTTGAACTCGGGATCGACATCGGAGACGTGACCTGTGTCGCACAGATAGGCGCCCCCTTCAGCGTCGCCTCTCTTCGTCAGCGATTGGGACGCTCCGGACGGAGAGAGGGCAGTCCCGCCATACTGCGGCAATACGCCATCGAATCGGAACTGCGCGCGGACAGCAATGTCGTAGACAGGCTTCGACTTGGCCTCGTGCGGGCCGTTGCGATGATCGAACTCCTCCTCGAGGGATGGTGTGAGCCGCCGCGGCCTGGCGCGCTTCATCTTTCCACCCTGGTTCATCAAATTCTTTCGGTGATATCCGGGCGGGGTGGCGCAAAGGCTCCCGATATCTACAAGGTCCTTTGTCAGTATGGCCCCTTCCGATCGGTCTCGTCGGCAATGTTTCTCGACGTGCTCCGCGCAATCGGGCGCCCGGATGTAGCGCTCATCGAACAAGGCGAGGAAGGTATTCTGCTGCTCGGCGAGGCCGGCGAGAAGTTGACCGACCATTACAGCTTCTTTGCCGTTTTTAAAACGCCAGAGGAATACCGGATTGTCGCGAACGGAAAGGCGCTGGGAACAATTTCGATCGATAGTCTTCTCGCTCCCGGAATGCTGATTATATTCTCCGGCAGACGCTGGCATGTTCAGGAAATCCACGATCGCGAACGCGTCATCGTCGTCGTGCCCGCGAAGGCAGGCGTACCGCCAAGATTTGGCGGCGATCCCGGCATCATTCACGACCGGGTCGTCGAACGGATGTTCGAGGTTCTGGAGTCCCGGGAACGGCCGATTTACATGGACCGCACCGCGCTCGATCTTCTAGACGAGGCGCGTGGAAATTACGCCCAGATACGCTTCGATACCGGCGGCATTGTCCAGACTGCGGACAGCGAATTCCTCATCGCAACCCGGCTCGGAACCATCAAAACTGAAACACTTGCGCTTGCTCTCCGCTCGCAAGGATATCGCGTTCATGTTCATGACGGCTTTATCGAGGGGGCACTCAGCGAGGCCCAGTCATCACCAATCGATACATTGAAGGCCATCGCGCGAGGAGAAAATATTGACTTATTCTCATCCGACCCGAATTTGATATCCGAGAAGTTCCATCCTTATTTGACAGACGATCTTCTTCGGTTGGACGTCGTATCGTCTAAGCTGGATCAGCAGTCTCTTCCTCGGATTTGTGCCGATATCCTTGGCGGATGATGCGGAAAAACTTTCAATTCCAGTATCGGAAATGATTAATGCGCCAAGAGCGGTCGTTCTCCCACGTGGCTAGGACTGACCTGAGTTCCTGAACTTCCTTTCGATTTGAGTAGAGTCCGTCAACCGAAGGGGGCGGACGATGAAGCGATCGAGATTCACGGAAGAGCGGATCATCGCGAACCTGCGGGAGCAGAAGATGTCACGGTGTTCAAAGTGGGAGACAACGGCAGGGAGACATGAACCGTTAGCCAGAGATTAAGGATCCGATGGCACATATTTGCTAGTCGTAGTCTTTCTATTGAAGCGGTCTATTGAAGCGGTCCAAATTTCTTCGTCTTCCCATCACCCAAGCGACGAATCGGAGCTCCAAACTCGCGCCAATCCCGGGGACGACAGGTCAGAATCAGGACCTGCACGGTTTCCGCTGCCTTTCGTAACGCAAGTTGCATTCGCTCGAAGCGGTCGTCGTCTGCGTACACCAGAGCATCGTCGAGGATGACGGCGGCAGGAAATCCTTTCTCTCGCAGATAGACGGCGAAGGCAAGTCGAACGAGGATCGAAAGCTGCTCCCGTGTCCCAATGCTCAGCAATGGATAAGGTTCCTCGCAGCCCCCACGAACAACACCCGTAATCTCCAATGTTTCTTCATTGAGTGTGACCCGAGCGTCAGGAAACAGAAGGCGCAGAAACGGATCGACCCGCTTCAGAACCGGCTCCAGGAAGGCCTCTTTCGCATCGCGTTCAGCGTCAACGAGGGTGGACACCAACCGGTTCCAGGCCGCAGCATCCCGCTGCAAGCGATCTCGACGCGCAAGGGTTCGTGTCTCACGGCCTCGGGCTTCTTCGAGTAGCTCGCTGATCCCGTTCTTGCCAAGTGCCGTCAGACGACTTTGCAATCCGATTTGCTCCTCGCGCAACTGGCGCCGCTCGGCGTCAACGGTCGCGAGAGTTGATTGAGCCCGCTCTCGCCGCAGCTCTACCTCTTCGGGATTCGCAGCATTCAGCCGCTTTGTAGATTCAGCGTGGGTATTCTGTGCCTTTGTCAGCGCGTCCTTCGCGCTCTCCAGCTTGGTTGTAAGTTCAGCATCGCTTGCGTCGTCACGCGCCTTCTGGAGATCGGCTTTGGCCGTCGTGACCGCCTCAGCGGCCGCTTCTAAAGCTGTGACAGCAACAGTTAGTTGAATGACGTGTTCCTGATGTTCCTTCTGAGCTAAATCTAGCGCTGCTCTTGCCTCCTTCTCGGCATCTTTGGCTGCGGTCAACACGCGGCTTTCCGTCTCCGGATCGGCAGTATCGGCGAGCATGAGAGCACTTGTTGTGTCGCTGAGGCGACTTCGCTCGGCCTTTTGTTCTCCAAGTACCGTTGCTAGTGCCTCAGCGCCCTCCGGCGCCAAGGCATCAATCAACCGTTTGGCTTCCTTGACTTGTGCGTCTAGCGACGTGCGTTGTTCGAGTTGGATTTTGGCGGCGGCGATATCTGCCATACCCACCCCGGTCAGTCCCTTGTCGAGCGCATCTTCAGCCTTTTTTAGCCGCGCACGCCGATCGGCCAACTCCGACGTGCCGGGTTCGATGTCGATCTCACCGAACCCATCCAACTCAAAATGCGATCTGTCGGTAACCTGCACCGTATCGCCAGTCGTGAGTTCCATGCCGTTTCTCTTCACTCTTTGGCCGCCGGTCGGTGCGAAGCGCACGCGCGTGGCTACAGCCCCGAGCGCTGCCTTGGCCGCTCGAATATCGCTCTCAAGAGTCTGAAGTTTCTCGTAGCCGCGCTGGTCGATCACGATCTGGGCAATACGATCTTGGTCAGCCTTGCGTTGTGAAGCCAGCTTCTCGATCTCCGAGATTTTCCGGTGTAGCTCCGCGATCTGCTTGTCCAGAGACTCGATCCGGGAGCGGCCTTGGGCGACAACAACGCGAGTTTCCGCCGTCTCCCTGGCTTCAGTTTTTGCCATCATCTCGATTTCGGCCGCTTGTTGGCGGTCCGCAATGGGGCTTGCCTCATCGCTCAATCGCGTGTGCGCGTCCCGTTTATCTATCAGGTCACGCTCCCGTCCTTCCACTGCTTGGATCAGCGCCTGCCGACGATCGGAATGGTCCGTTGCATTGTCCAGCTGGGCCTTAGTCAAAGCGACCGCCTGCTCCGCCGCTTCGTGTCGCTGGTTGAGCAGCGCGATCGACCTGGCCTCGCTTTCAGCCTTGCTCAGAGCCTCCTCGGCTTTCTCGAGCACGCGATCATGCGAGATCTGTGCAAGGTCGCGGCGGACTTGCGTCAGGTGATCGATTTCCTGATCATACTCGGCTCGCTCTGCTTCCAATTCCGAGACACGCGCCGTCGCCTTCTCGGCTTCGTCGTTGGCAGCCGAGAGATCACCACGCGGTCTGCCGGTAGAGGTCAAAAGGGCGTCACGCTGTGCTCTCGCTGCTTCCAGAAGTTTGCGGCCGCGGGTGCCGCCGAGAACATTGCCCACTTCGTCTTCCAGCGAACCACGTAGCGTCGACCTTCCGGTCTCGCCAAGTCCGAGGCCATCAAGCACACGGCCCTGCTCCAGCCAGAACAGCCCCAGAATGCCCCGATCATCTGGCTTGGATTCCCCGCGCTGCGATAGCCGGAACGTAAGAAGTTCGGCGAGCCGTTCTTCGGCCGCAGCACCTTCGAATGTACCGGCTGGCGTCGTCAGGCGCGCTGATGCCTTTTGGATAAATCCCTTAGTGATCGAGTAGAGAGAACCATCGACCTCGAAATCTATCCGGACTTCCGGGCGAACTGTTGATCCGAACGGCTGCATGGTGTCTGCGGCTTTGCCGCCGAGATTATGACGTTCGAAGAGTCCTGTACGGATCGCATCGAGCAACGTGCTCTTGCCTTCTTCATTGTCGCCGGCAATCACCGTCACACCTTCGCCGAGCTCGTCAATCACCACCGGTGACAGGTGTTTGCGAAAATTCCGGATGGCAATGCGGCGAAAGAGCATAATTCAACCGCCGGTCTGGTGATGAAGGCCATACAACAGCGCAAGCGCGCGGCGCGCCGTCTCCGCGTCGGGTCCGTTCAGCTGCTCGCGCAGCCGTTCCATCCCGGTCCGAACAAATCCGGTGGTGTCGATCATGTCGAGATCATCTTCGGTCGGTTCGACCACCAATCCGGCATCGTCGACTTCAAGATATTGCACGCGCGCCCTCAGGTCTCCGAGGGCTTCGTCGAGAGCAGCGCGCGTGCTGAGATCGATCGTTCCTTGCAACTCGAGCCGAACAATAAGGCGCGACAACTCAGCTGCTGGGATATCCAACCCCTGAGACACATCGTCAGTGCCGCCGGGCATAATGTCTCTGGTCTGTTCCATCCACCGATATTCAGCGACAGCTACCGGCTCGATGGTCGGCTTGGCTCCCGGAGCGTCGATGGCGACGTTGAGAATGTAGCCGGGCTCGTTGGCCCGGAACCGATCCGGTTCCGGCGTACCCGCATACCAAGTGCGATCTGTCACTTGGAGCTTGCCGTGCCAGTCGCCGAGAGCCAAGTAGTCAAGCCGGGCTCGTATATCGCGATCCATCGCAACCGGGTTCGCCGCCTCGCTGGCTTCGGGCAGGAACTCCCGCACCGAGCCGTGAGCAAGCCCGATACGGATCAGGTGATCATCTGTCTCTGCCGTATCGAACCACTCCGTGAGGTCAGCCGCGTCACGGCGACGCTTCAGTGGTGCCGGCAGGATCATGGCTTTGTCGCCGAGTGCGATTGGAATCGGTTCGTCGGCGACAATTACATTTTCAGGCAGAGTCAACCGTTTGAGCCGACTCCAAGGAGATTCAGCTGTGGCAGGGTCATGGTTGCCCGGTAGCAGCACCCAAGTTCCCCCGAATGGCTCCAAAGCTACTTTGAAGCGACGCAAAGTCTCATCACCAACCGCAATATCATCGAAGCAATCCCCGGCCACGAGGACCGCGTCAACGCGGCGCTCACGGGCAAGAACTGCGATCTTTTTCAGTGTCTCAAGTCGTGCGTTGCGTAGAACGACAGAAATCTCGGAAGGAAGCTGGCCGAAGCCCTTTCCAATTTGGAGATCGGCCGTATGCAGAAACCTGACACTCAAATCCTCGAACCCCTCTTTCTCACTACAAGTCGGGTAGAGCGGCACGCATGAACAGCCGAAGTTTGTGCTCAAACTTATCCTATTGCTCAGTCGTTGGCGAGAAACACAGAACCATCGGCTTCGCCACCTAAGCTTTGGTACTTATTGTTGTTTCTCACAGCGAGCTGGTATCTCCACTCTCCGCGGAAATCTGGGCAAGCAGGCGTCGATGATTGACGATACGTCGAAAGAGGTCGGCTGGATACTACACGACGGTCTAGCGCCGGCTAATTCTACATTCTTCGGCACAACCGGATGCCATTTTGGTGCGAAGCTGGCGAATCGTCCGGACACATCGTTTAAGAGCAGCTTCTGACCCAAAGCGGACATACGCCAGCACTCGACAAGTTGTCAGGAACTCACTTGTCGGGCACGATTGAACCTTGAAGGTCGGGGGCGTCATGGATTTCCATTTGGATCGACAATTACGCTTGCTCACTGAGCCTGAGCGTAAAAGTCTCTACAGTTGGGCGATCACTGAGGTCGACGAGCATGGTCAGGTCATCGGCCACGACCAAATACCATGGGCGTGGACCCTTTACTTCACCGGGACCGAGATTGTTCTGAGCGACCAGATAGCTGTGGAAGAGGTCGGTGAAGCCGAAGGTGGCTTGTCGCAAAAATCCGAGGTGTCTAACCGACGCACAATCACGATAAAGCTCAGCCCAGGCGACCCTCGCGGCGATGACATGTGGTTCCGACAAACAACCTATCGAATGTTCGGCACCGATCGGGTTATCGGAGAGTTCCAACTCGATATCTTACCTCTCGAATCTGAGGACAAGATCGAGAGCTGTCAGGCTTGGGGCTCAGTCAGCTACACCGCTGAAATCGATTTCCGTGATGATACAATTGAGGATTGTGTGACCTTTTTTCTGAGGGTGAAGCCAAGCACATTTGAGCGCTACGAACAGAGGATCGCCTCCGGAGCTGTAGACGAAGTCATTCTTAGCGTCGGCAGAGTATCGGGCTTCTACTCCGAGTGGTCGCCGTCAATTTCCACTCGCGAGATAAAGGTGTTGACGCGCGGCAGTGAACACACCGTGGAGCTGTCGGAGGGGGTCGCATTCGATGTGCCGCGACTAGGGTCGATTGGCGAAACAAATCTCTACATCAACGTGAAGAAAGAGCAGACTTCGAAGCTGACGAAATTGAGCCTTAAGTCTGTTGAAGATGATGAACAAATGACATCGCTTGATCAGGCCGAGGTCAACGATCTCAGGCCAGTCGATGTCGATGCACAGCTACCAAAGTTGCTAGCTTCGCTGAATTTGTCGGCGCGCTGGATAGTAGTTCTCTTGGCACTGCTCACCTTTGTCATTTTTCTGACGGGATAAGTGGAGAAGCGAAGGGGACCGGGCTGAGTGCTCCGGGAGTCGAGTTGGATTGGAGAGTCCGCTTCTGGCGGATTGTGTTGATTTAATCTGCGGTTGAACGGGTTTCTGGTGCGTGATTCCATCGTGCTGGCTTATCGGAGGGCAGAGCAATGATGGGAACACAGGTGGCGCCGGCGCAGCTGTTTTATGACTTCTGT
>NZ_JBDWLT010000004.1:0-124082 GCF_039973015.1 Parvibaculum sp. | reverse complement strand
GACGGCGCATATGTGCCGTCGTACTCCATCGCATTTTTGAATGTAGCCGTTATCCCCACTACTCTTCTCCCGTACACGTTCGAGGCCCAATTTTCCGCTGTTCAGCGAGGCGCTCGTGCTTTGTGTTACTTCCGCTCTTTTTGGAGCAGTTAGAGAAAAGTATAGTTAAAAATATTTACTATTATGTAAATAATGTAAACAATTCGGCTAAAATTGTATCTATTCTGAATCTGACGCTGTATCCAGCAGTAACCGCCCGGCCAGCGTGTTGCGTTTCTGGACGTTCGTTTGCTGGCGGGGACGCGGTTTGGCTTCGCGCAAGACCTTCAAGAAATAGCGCAGATGGTCTTCGCGGGTGCCGGGATTTTCGCGGGTGAACCAGTTTTCGATGATCGAGGGCTTGAGCCCTTCCGGCACGTCGTCCCGCTCCTGAAGCAAGCTCCGAGAGCCGCGATTGAGCGCCCGCATCCTGTCACCCATCTCCGCCAGCAATTCCGGGCGGATGGTGACATAGCCGTCCCGCTTCGCATTCGGGCGTTTCGGTACAGGAGAGGTTAGCGGCGGATCGAAGTCTTCGGACATACAATCAGTATACGGAATTATAAACGCAGGTTCAATTCACGGAAGAAGAAAAGTGGCGCTCATTGAGCGCCACCCTCTGCTGCGGGGTAGATGTAGAGATCGCCGGTGACGAGTTGGTTGCCGGTGAGGCGGAGGCAAATGCCGCCATCCTCGCGATCCCAGGCCACGCCGATGCGGATGAGGCCGGGGCTCTTGCCGCGTGTCCGGGGCGCTTTCACGACCCAATCGGGACGGCGGCCGGTATTAGCGGAAGTAGCGGTGTTTTCATTCGCGTTGCTCATGTGAAGTCTCCTTGCAGTTGCTCGGGTCTGGTTCATTCCAGCCGATGGGAGCGACACACGCCGCCCGCAAGGCGGCATCGGTCAAGCGCAGCGGAACGGCCAACACGGATACCTGGAGCGGGCAGGCCGTTGACCGTGCCGCGCGGCGGCGATGATCGAGCGATATGGCTGATGTGAATGCCAGTCCCCCAAAGCAACCGGAGACAGACGAGAACGGGCGGACAGAACACTAGCTGTTCGGTTTGCCCTTTAGCCCAAGATGCTCATTTATAAGGGTATCGACCGAGCCTTCATCCCCCGGACTCCCCCATTTGTCGGCAAGAGTGCCGGGTGCCGCAGCGATTAGCGGCGCTTGCAGGACACGGAACAATCGCTTGTGTACTTTGCTGTCGGCGAGATACTCCGTCACGTATTGACCAGCCGGAGAGGTTTTGCCGTGAAGGTTAGCGCCTTGACGTAGAGCGTTGAGCGCCCATTCAAGCCGCTGATCGCTGTTGTCGCACGGCCATAACACCGTGGCCGCCGCCATTAGCTTCGTTTCTGAATTACAAACGCGGCTGATAATGCCAGTAGCCAACTTGTGCGATTCCTCCTTGTAAAACTGCATCGTCACCATGCGTAGGCTGAAGTTTCCGGGCTTAGCGAATGGTGCGCCGAAAAAGCCGTAGGCAAGAGTTGAATCTACAAACGCAACTCGCCCGGCGAGCGCTCTACCCAACTTGCTGAACATGTAGGACGGCTCTTTGGCATCGGGCGCTATATACAGCAGTTCCTGATAGATGCTCTGGCCTCCGTACCTGCGACGGAGCGCAACATAGAATCCGTCTCGCCCGTCAGGCGTGCGAGACGAACTTGGATCTTCCCCAAGCCAATGCCTGTATAATCCGTCCAAGCTTTTTGCAGCCGCCTCAAAATCTGAAGAACCTGAAGCTCTGCCTTTATCACCCAAGCCGGCGCGAGAGCTGAGGTACGCCTCAATCTCTGCAAACGCTTCGTCGTCAGACACAAACTTTTTCTTGTGCTTCTCGGTTAAGTACGTGAGCAGAAATTTAGCTGTGCTGGTGCTCGGCGTGCTGGCTGGCCGTCGATCACGCCAGTTTTTACTGATATGCCCGCGCGTTGGTGCGGCTGCGGCACGCCTGCTGTTTGTGAAATCCAGAAGGGATTCGCAGAGTTCGCCGCGATCCATTCCCAAAGATTGGCCTAGGCAACCGTACCAATCCTGTCCGTCATTCCAAAAATCCACCAGACCATCCCCCATAATAGCGCCAGCATCAGCCAACACGTTAAAATTGCCTAATTCTTGGGAAATTCAATGACTAGGACAAATTTTCCAAAAATAATCGCACTAGATGAGGGTTGTATTTTTCTCCGCAAGGAGATTAGGCTCCCGGTTCAATTTTCGGAGCACTCGATATGGCCCGTCCATCGTCAAAAGGTCGTCAAGAGCCCGCACCTCCTTCCAAAGCGCGCTCGAAGCCTTCAGTGACACTTGTTGGCAGGCCCAAAGGCAAAAGCAAGCTCGACGCTGCATCGAAGGAAAGTGCAGGAACAAGTTGCCAAAAGGACATTCAACATGCAAATAATGTAAAATACACATTAGAGGTGCATGGAGGCAATATTAGACCCGACGAGAAAAAAATAAGAAAAGTCGAAACAGTTCTTAGAAAAATCTTTTCAGCTACGCAGCTAAAGTCGATTGGAAGCGAGAAAATTTCTCGCGCCGCCGTAGAAATTCTTGATGCCCTCGCGGAAGACGCCGCCACCAACCGAACAGCAGCACCGCGAAAAGCCGCGCGTCCTAAGGGCTATAAGTGCTATCGCGGAAGAAAATCTAAAGACGGCAGGCCAACTGATTTCTATGACAAGTGGTGGCGCGATAAGGACGGCAACCACACCCTTTATCGCGCAGAGTTGAAGCGGCTTGATCCAAAACTTTTGCAAGCGTTGGAAAACCACGTTCGGGAGAATGGGCTGGACCGCAAAAAGTATATGCCGCCGCCTCTGTCGAAACGCGCCGAAGACATTCTCAATGACCATTCAGCCCCTGAGTCCGAGCGCTTCAAGGCGATGCAAGCACTAGCGACCAGAGAACAAAAGCTGGCCTCCTATCACCGGACGAAAAGAAATGCGTCGCAGCGAGAGCCTGTATAACGCGTTTGAGGAACTCTTTTTTTGCAAAAAATAACTCTACTTGAATTCTAATGCATTGACATACATGTCAGCACATCACACGATTGAACCAACGTAAAAAAACAGCCGGTCATCAAAACGAGGAAGAAACGACCATCGCCGGCAACTTCGGGGGGTTCCTGCTATGCCAAGCGGTCAGCTCACTTGAAGTACGCGCCGGCGATCCGGCGGGACAGGAGGCGTCATCGTGAACGATATCCCTACGAATTTCGGATCGGGGGCACTTCTCGATAGCGGCATTGCCGCAGCTCTCGAACAACGGAAAGCCGAAGACCTGGAAGCCATCGAGAGCACGCGTTGCACGCTCTGCAATCTGATTGCCAGCATCCAGCAGGAAGACACGACAGAGTGCGACGAAGCCGCCCAAAAGGCCGGCGAGGCGCAAGCGGAGCTTGAACTCCTGGCATCGGAGGCATCAGCAGAACTCTCCAACGCGATTGGCGAATACAAAGATGCCCGACGCTATCTCGCGCTCTTCATCCAACAGCACGGCCTGACGCGCAAAGTTCATATCCCCAAAATCGGGGAGAATCTTGCCCAACTCGCACTGCTCACGAGCGTTGAGGCATGCGGCACAGGGCTTTTTCTGACCGCAGGTGGTGCAATGCGATCCTTTGCGGAGGCTGGCGGTGTTGCGCTCGTCGCCTCCGGCACGATCATCTTCATCGCAGTCGGTAGCGGTCACCTCGCCGGACGACATATTTGGTTCGGCGTAGAAGGTGGACTGACGGATACCGTCACTCTCGTAAAGCGGTGGTCCGCGCGCATCGCAGCCCCGATTCTTGCTGTCGGTCTTGGCATGCTGATTACGGCGATGGCAATCGTCCGTGGAACGGGCGAGCTATCGAATATCACTTTCTCTCCTAGCCAGCTTCACGCTGCTGTGACGGACATCCAGGCGTTGTTTCTGTTGGCTTTTGGGTGTGCCACGTCGGCCTTCGCGTGGTGGAAAGGGCTAAGCGCTTTTTCGGACCCTTATCCCGGCTATGTGAACGCGGCGAAGGCCGCCGATCAGGTCGCGGAAAATGCACGAGAATCCTACGACATCTCGATCGAAGAGATTGCTGAATGCATTGAGGGTGGTCGTGAAGAAATTGCCAACGGTCGGAGTGCGCTGGAAAAAGCCCGCAACCGGCGAACCCAAACCCGAGGCCATGCAAAACGCGTTCGCGAAGTGATCCTGAGCGATATCGAGCACCGGGCTGCGCGCTTTCAGGAGTATCGCACGAGGCTCGTCGAACGCTATCGAGCTGTTACCGGTCACAAGCCTGAGGGCGGGAATATCGAATGGCATGACCGGCTTGCCCTGAGCAGTGAAATACCCGACCTCGAGGATGACGCGGAACTCAGCTTCACCTCAGCAAGCGAGCGTTTGAACGCAGCAAACGCTGCGCTGGATGTCGGCGCGGAAAAAGCGACAGCGCGAATCCAAGAAGCGTACCGAAATTTTGTCACGCAAATCGGAGGATGCAGAAATGGCCAGACGTAAGAGGCGCGGCAATAAGGCATCGCAGATAAAGACGGTGGCCTACGGGTTCGGGGCCTTTCTCATTGCAGGCACTGCGGGTTATCTCGCACTCAGCAACCTTGGAAAGGCGCAGCCAAATGCAATTGGTTGCTTGCCTGATCCTCGTCAGGCCCAAACCGTCGTCTTTTTGGATGCCTCGGTGGGTTACGATCAGTCTCAGACTAGGGACCTGCGCAAAATTGCAGAGGACATCTATTGGCGTGCACTCCACAGCAACGAACGGCTGCGCCTGATTACCACTGAGGAGCAACAGATTGCATCGGTCGTCACTCCTCGCGTCGACTTCTGCCGTACGGCGAGTGACCCGCGCGACCTCGAACGCCTTGGTGCAGCAAGCGCAACACCCGCTTACCTGGCTAAAGAAGCTCAGGATGCCTTCGAGAACCTCTATGAACCGTTCTTCGATGAGTTCCTCAATCCCGATGCCGGCCCGGCACATCGTCAGGTACGAGAAAGCCCCATCCTCGAACAGATTCAGAGTATCTCCCGCCTGCCGGGCTTTGGCGATGGAGGCGGGAACCGGCGGCTGGTTGTAATTTCCGACGGAATCCAGAACACGCCAGAAGCGCAGTTTTGCCACGTGCGCGGCGCTCTTCCCGCTTTCGACACATTCGCGACGCGCCCTTACTTTGAGCGAGTACGTCCCCATGATTTGAGCGGGGTAAAGGTCACCTTCTACATGGCCATTCAGCATGGCTATGGTTCAGGTCAACTCGCCTACTGTACGGAAGACGAATTGCGCAATTTTTGGCTTCGCTACTTCGAAGCGGCCGGAGCGCAAAGCGTGGAGATAGTGCGTCTCCGCCGGGGTGTGGATTGGAACTCGGGGGGAGGACTGTAGCGATGTCCGTGCTCGGAGAACTTCTTCGTTCAAAACGTCGCGCATATCGCAACGCGCAAGGAAAGCTGTTCGTCGCAAGCGGCGTCTTGCAGTTCGCCTACGTCCTGACGCCTGCTTCTTACGAATACAGCGAATGGTGGGATTGGGTCATCCCGGGCGTTATCGCACTGGTTGCCTATCGGCCTATAATCGATGGCCTGGCCGAACTTTCTCGCTACTACCGGAACACTGGAAGTTGGTCAGCCGCACAAAATCCGACTAGCGAAAAGAATACCAAAGGCGGATTTTCTTCCTTCAACGAGCGTCGAGCAGCCGGAATGTATGATGGCCGTGGGCGCACGCTCGGTCTCGACGAGCACGGCTACCTTTTATTTCTGCCTTGGCGGCTCAGACCAAACTTCACTCTCGTTATTGGTGGACAGGGCTCAGGCAAGACCAGCACTGGAGCAATTCCTTCCTCCATACTGAGTGTCTTGTGGCACCGCCCCGGAACGGAGCGCAGAAAATGAGACACAATCTCTTTAGCACGGACTGCAAAGAGGAAAGTGCCAAGATGTTAGCTCGGGGGCTACGCGAGGTTGGTTGCAATGTGATGTGCATTAGTCCGGACAACACTTATGCCCATAGCGGCTGCGCGGACATGAATGCAAACTTGCTTGAACCATTAATCGAAGCCATCTGGTCAGACGATCATCGGATTCGTCAGCTCACCACCCCCATAGCTTCCAACATCGCGAAAATCGGTATTCCGCTACCGGAATCAAATGGCGGTGCAGAACGATTCTTCAGAGGTACAAGTCAAACGGCTGCGTGCGCGATAATGATCTTCCACGCAGTCACGGAACGAGATGGCGCAACGCTTGGGCGATTCTACCGTACGGCTGCCGATCCGGACCTTGCCTATGAGACGCTGGAGCGCGCGCGTGATTTTCGACTAGGAGACGACAGCAATCCGATCATCACCGACATGCGGCGCATGGCCGGGTCGGTTCTATCTCTTGCCAGCGCAAAACCCGAATACTGGAGCCAGTTCCTCAGCCCAGCGCAGGAAGGCTTCAGAGTTTTCGATGATACAGGCCCTTACGGGCGCATGGGTGAGTACACAAACGCACGGATATCAGATCTTAGAAGGCTTCCCAATCAGGCGCTGTTCTTAATGATCCCTCTCCGTCGCCTTGATAACGATGGTGTTGTTGTCTCGCTAACAACAAGTGCGGTGTTTACCTCAGCAGTGATTTACCCAACGGGACAGCCTATTCACTGTGAGTTGGATGAGTTCAACAGGATGAATATTCCCGGCTTCGACACAATACAGAACACACTCCGTGGGCTGAATGTTTCGGCTGCCATATATGTTCAGAGCAAGGCCGGAATCGAAAAGAATTATGGCGAGGTTGCAACACGTCAAATTTTGGACAACTGCGACATCGTGCAGTGGAACGCTTTCGACACCTTGGGGGAAGCAGAAGAGTGTAGCCGTATTTTGGGGGAAGAAGCCGGGAAGGAGTATGACGCGAACATCGATGGGCCGGACTTCGAAACGGTTCGGTTCGGAGTGAAAGATACTTCGATCCCGCTGCGGTCACCTCAGCAGCTATTGGCAATGCCAAAGGACGAAGCAATCGTTCGAGTGCGTGGCATGAAGCCCATCAGAGCAAAGAAACTTCCTTATTGGGATGTGGCTGGCCTTCGAAAACTCATTGATGAGAACCCGTTGGAAGGCAAGCCACCACGCACGCGCCCAAAAGCCAAGCTTGATATTTCGCGTAAAGGTGTGCGCGTGGTCTGGCCAAAGCCGCCGCGTCGAAAAGACGAAGCCAAGAAAAGTTCAAAGCGCTCACCGCTGACGGCCCTTAGTGCTTTTGCTTTTATCTACGCATGGCTCGGTATTCATACCGTGTTTTGGCTGAATGGTATCGATGTTGCCTTGTTGATCAGGAGGTTCGTCTATGCCTAGCGCAGGACAGGCGAGAAGCTTCTTTAGTTCCTCGATCAATCTTGGAATCGAGTGGCTAGTGGCGCACGGGGTCGGCTATCGCTTCCATCTCGGCAATTTCAGTTTCGAGACGCTGCTGGAAATAGAGCAGATGACCAAAATACAGACCGGCCTTTTCGATGGTCACCGGCCCTTCTGGAATCGCAGCAACGAGCGCCTGCTCGAAAAGCGCATGTGCAAGAACCGCACGGGGTATCCCGCTTGCGCTGCCCCTTTCCACGAATTCTTCAGCAGCCTGATCGGCCAGAACGCGCTTTTTGCCGAGCTGCGGCTTTTCACGCGTTCGCGATGGCTGTTTCTCAGTCTTCTCCATAATTTAACATACCAATTTTGTGAATTATTTGCAAACAAAGCAGGCTACGGATCAAGCTAATGGCAAAGAAGTTCGAGGAGCTGCACGAAGAGAACCTGGACCGCGCCGCGAGAGCATTTCGCGGAGCAAATCCCCTCGTCCTCGAAAAGCTTCAGGGCAACCTCGAAGCGCTGCAACAAGCCGGGCGTCTATTCCAGGAGCGCGCAGAAGCGCGCGAAGCCCTCGGAGCTGACCTCGCCCGCGCTCGTAGCCTGCGGATCGCCGATATGGTCGTTCTGGTCTACGACGAACACGGAGCAGCCACCCCGCCAACACTCGACGCACATTTCGGAAACGCGATGGGCATCCGGCAAAACTCGTACCGGGAAGAGGCTGCACGCCGGGTGGATCGGGAGAGTGCCGAGCAACTTTCGGCATTCGATCTGGAAACGAACCGGCTAGTGCAGGAATTAATCGCGAAATCTCAGACCGTCGAAACTGCGGCCTCCGAGAACGATGTATCGGGAAAGAGCGACGCTCAACTGGAAGGTGTGGAGCGCCCCGATGGGTTCACGCCGGATCGCTTCAAAGCCTCGGTCCACGCGGTCCATGAAGACGCTGAGAAGGCAGAAAACCAACTCCAACGCCTCTTCACAAACGACAGACAGACGCTCATCGATGAAGCAGTGCGTCACGGCTCCGACAACCCAAGAAGTGAGGTCGCTCTTACATATCGTGAAACGATGGAGCGAATTCGGGCGCTGGAAGAGCGGGACGTTCACGCTCTCTTCGAGCAATACGGTTGGAACCGTACTGAGAGGAAAGAACTTTTCTACCGGGATGGCCGCCTGAACCTCCAGGCTTTCGATCGCGCGGTGGACGGCATCACGCACGATCAAGAGGCGGCCCATAGCCAATCTACATCGATCTCTTTTGACGACGAGCGATGACACGAGCCTATAAGTAATAGGAATATATTCCTTTACTTTTCTGTGGATTAAAGCTACGATGTTCTTGATCTGTTCTTTATGAGATAGACGGAAAGAGGTATGTTGATAGGTGAACACAAGAACAGATTGGACAAGGACGGCAAAAAGCCGTCGAGAGGTGCTGCGCCCGATTCTGGGGGCGCGCATGACCAGCGGATTGTTGCACTGGTGAGGTTTATCGCCCGCCGCGCTGCCGAGGAAGACTACAAAGAACTGCTGCGCGCTTTGAACGACACAAAGGAAGACCAAGAAGGCGAACAAGAATGAGAGTGGCCATCTACGCCCGCTACAGCACGGAGCTCCAGCGCGACGCCTCAATCGAGGATCAGATTCGCGTCTGCGAGGCACGCGCGGAGCGTGAGGGGTGGGAAGTGGTCAATCGGTATACGGATCACGCTTCGACAGGAAGCAACCTCATGCGCCCCGGCATCCAAATGCTGATGCAGGACGCGATGCAGGAAGGGTTCGATGTCGTCCTCGCGGAGGCGCTTGATCGCCTCTCCCGCGATCAGGAGGACATCGCCCATATCTATAAGCGCCTGACCTTTAACAGCATAAAGCTCGTTACCCTTTCCGATGGAGAGATCGGAGAGCTTCACGTTGGGCTCAAAGGAACGATGGGGGCGCTCTTTCTCAAAGATTTGGCTGACAAAACCAGAAGGGGTCTGCGCGGCCGCATTGAGAATGGAAAATCAGGTGGGGGAATTTGCTACGGCTACGACGTGGCCCACAAGATTGATGGGAACGGTAACGTTCAGCGCGGAGATCGCGCGATCAATCCGGCGCAGGCATCCGTTGTTGAACGAATCTTCAAGGACTATGTAGCCGGACGGTCACCGAAGGCCATTGCGTTCGCGCTTAACGACGAAGGCGTTCCCGGCCCGACCGGCCGCGGCTGGACGCAAAGCACGATTAATGGCAACCGCCAGCGCGGTACAGGAATCCTGAACAACGAGCTTTACGTTGGCACGCTCGTATGGAACCGCCAGCGGTTCATCAAAGACCCGGATACCGGAAGGCGCATTGCCCGCCTCAATCCGAATGACGAATGGGTTTACGAGGATGTGCCTGAGCTTCGGATAGTCCCACAGGAATTGTGGGACGAGGTGAAGGCGCGACAAGCGCGCTACACCCAAAAGCAAACGGAGTTCAACAAGTCGAAGCGTCCCAAATATCTTCTTTCGGGGCTGCTTCGGTGCGGTTGCTGCGGCGGCGGCTTTTCTAAGGTCTCTCAGACGCATTATGGCTGCTCGACAGCGCGTAACCGGGGAACATGCGACAACCGCCAAACCATCGCCCAGGACAAACTGGAAGCACGTGTGCTCGTCGTTATGCACGACTACCTGATGGACTCGAACCTCTGCGGGGAGTTTTGCGACGAATACACAAAGCACATAAACGCGGTGCGCCACGAGCGGAACGCTCTCGTCGAGTCCTATAAGCAGGAGTTGGCCAAGCTCGACCGCGATCAGGAAAAGGTGCTCGATGCGATCTGCAATGGCATTGATCCCAAGCGCGTCAAGGACCGGATGAATGCTATGGCCGCGCGGGAGCGCGAGGTCAGACGGTTGCTGGAGGTCACGAAAGAGGCCCCTGTGCTGATGCACCCCAACATGGCGCTACGCTACAAAGAAGCCATTGCCGATATCGTTCAGATGATGGGGGAAGAGGAGCGGCGGCACGAGGCCAGCGACATTCTTCGGACTTTGATCGACACGATCATTCTCAGTCCGTCCAATTCCGGCGACGGCCTTGAGGTCGATCTCATTGGCGCTCTCGCCGGCATCCTGACCATCGCGCATGGTCATCTACCCAAAGGGCAGAAACGAAAAATGTCCGGAAGCTCTGATAGTTCAAAGCTTCCGGACATTTCTGCCGTTCAGTTGGTTGCGGGGGCAGGATTTGAACCTGCGACCTTCAGGTTATGAGCCGGAAATAGGGCAATTTTGCTCAACAACCCTCAACATAAATCACAATAATAACAATAGGTTATCCATTTTTGTCAGTTGGGGGATGTTGGCATTTTCGGGCGTTTTTGAGGGCTTACTGTGCCAAATTTGTGCCAAATTTTCCTTGTGACAAACCCCATAAGATATTACCCTGAAAGGGATTTTTTGAAAATATAGAAAGTTGATGATGAAAATTGGCTAACATTCAAAAGAGGGAAGGCAAGAATGGGCCGACGTACCGTGTTCAGGTGCGCGTCCATGGATTTCCGCCACAAAACAAAACTTTCAGACGGCTGAGCGACGCTAAAACTTGGGCCCAGCAGGTCGAGGCCGCAATCCATAGAGGTGAGTTCAAAAGCTCCCACCAGGAAGCCAAGCGGCACACCCTGAAGGATGTGGTCGATCGCTACCGCAGGGAGATTTTGCCGAACAAGGCCGCTTCTACCCAGCGCTCCGAAAGCACCTGCGTAAAGTATTGGGAAGCGGAACTGGGCGATTACGCCCTCTCCTACATCGATGTGAAGCTCATCAACGAGAAGCTACAGGCGCTCGCACAATCGCGCGATGCCCGCATGTCGGAAGAGAACCGCCAGAAAGCGGCCAAGCCGATTTCAAAGAGAACGCTGAAGCATTACCGGGACATACTGGAAATGCTGTTGAAGCACGCCGGACGTTGGGGCCTGATGGGTGCCAACCCAATGGAAGGCGTCGGGCGGGTCACTAAGGTTGATAACTCCCGTGTGCGCTACCTCGATGACGACGAGCGTGAGGCCCTTCTGAAAGCCTGCAAGGCCAGCGACAACAAGCAGCTCTATCCTATTGTAGTGTTCGCCCTGTCTACCGGCGCACGCTTGGGCGAAATCCTCAAGCTGCAACTGGCAGACCTCGACTTCAAGCGCGGCAGCGCCATTCTGCGAGACACCAAGAACGGCGAAACCCGCGTGGTCCCCGTGGTAGAGCACCTCGCCGAAGTCTTGAAGGGCCACCTCCAGTGGCGCGAAACATTTTGCGAGAAGATGGAAGAACCAACGCCGTGGCTCTTCCCGCGACGCGACGGACGCGCGGCAATCGACATTCGCAAGGCGTGGGTAAATGCGCGTGATGAAGCGAAGATCGAAGACTTTCGCTTCCATGACCTACGCCACTCGGCCGCCTCATACTTGGCGATGAATGGCGCATCCCTTCTTGAGATTGCGGCAGTGCTAGGACACAAGACGCTCCAAATGGTGAAGCGCTATTCGCATCTGTCCGAAGACCATACGCGCGACATCGTGACGAAAATGAACAAGAACATTTTCTAGGACAATTGGCGGGCACCCGTTCAGCTCGGCTGATTCACGCGGGAAACAAACGTTTTCATTGCGAAAAACCCAAAACAACCAACCACTTGCAATGGCGCGCAAGAAAGTTCATTGATTTTTTCGGCGTGCCTCATATTTTCTAACCACGTATCTCCTCCTTTTCCCTCTCTCCGTTTTTTCCGAATAAGAGGGATCATGAAAAATGGTCAACTACGAAGAACTGCGGACGGTGAAACAACTGGCCGCTGAGGCGCCATTCGTCACGGAAGCTAAGCTGCGTTGGTGGATTTTCCACGCAGACACAAACGGCCTGAAGGCCGCCCTGATCAAGATTGGTGGGCGCGTCTATATAGACCGGGCCGAGTTCAACAAGTGGCTTGAGGCCCAACGCCTCGCCCCCAAGACCTCCGCCGCATAGCGGTACAAAAAAGAGTTGGCCAAGAAAGCAGCCCCGCCTTAACCGGCGGGGCTTTTTACAACACAAATCATATTGAAAAATGGAACCTAAACGTCGTTTTTTCAATATGATTGTATCATTTCCAACATTTCATATTGAAAAATGGACAAATAACGTCCATAATTCAATATGATCTTAGAACGCAGCCATAGCCTTCCAATGTTGCTTGAGGAACTTTCGGCCTCAGGCCGCCTCACGTTCACGCGCAATGAGGCAATTGAACGGCTGCAAACGACGCGCGACGTATTCCTCAAGGCCGCCGCACGGCTGCAAAAACAAGGGCGGCTTCTTTCGCCGCGCCACGGCTTCTACGTCATTGTCCCCTCACAGCATAAGACCTGGGGAGCTCCTCCACCGGCTTGGTACATTGACGCGCTGATGAAGCATGAAGAGAGGCCCTATTACGTAGCCCTCCTGAAAGCTGCGGAGATTCATGGCGCATCCCATCAGGCGGTGATGGAGTTTCAGATCATCACCGACAAACAACTGCCGAAGATAAAAGCAGGCCGCTCCATCGTCGCCTTCTACTACAAGAAGAACATGGAGACGGTATCCGAAGGGATTGAGCGCCATAAAACCGAAACCGGTTATATGAACGTTGCCTGTGCCGAGTTGACGGCTCTTGATCTGTTTCGCTATCCGCATGCAGCTTCCGGCGCAAACCACATCGCCACCGTACTAGCTGACCTCGGGAAAAACCTCGACCCGAACAGGTTGAGCTTTCTTGCGACCGCGTTTGAACGGCCCGTCATTCAACGGCTTGGATATACCCTTGATTACCTAGGCCACGACGACGCCGCGCGCCATCTAATGCGGACACTCACCAACACCAAAGGGATGGTGTGGACTGAACTCGAAAATCCGCCACGAAATGTAGATCAAGACCTCATTGCACCGCCGATAGAGCGGGACAGGCGATGGCACATCGTCGTGCGCAATAAACTGGAGGTCGACCAATGATCCCAGCTATGCACATTACCGCGTGGAGCAAATTCGCTCCGTGGGGGGAACAACGGCAGATAGAGCAAGACCTCATTATCAGCCGCGCAATCATAGATATTTTCTCAAATCCCATGCTAGCAAGCGAACTTCGCTTCCGAGGCGGCACGGCTCTCAACAAGCTGCATTTTCCGAGGCCCTTGCGGTATTCGGAAGATATTGACCTTGTTCGCACAACCGAAGGCCCCATAGGGCCGATCTTGAGCGAGATCAGAAAAGTTCTAGAGCCGTGGCTTGGCAAGCCCGCATTTGACAACAGCCCCGTTGCTCCGAAGTTCAATTTCACGGTCGAAGCGGAAGACGGCAGCAGGCTCCGACTAAAGCTTGAAATCAATACGCGAGAACGCGAGGTCTATGATGCCTTGCATGAAATGTCCTATTCGGTTGACAACCCTTGGTTTGCCGGAACGGTGAATGTCCCGACATTCACCAATGAAGAAATGCTCGCCACAAAACTCCGGGCACTTCTCCAGCGTGACAAGGGGCGTGACCTTTTCGACATTTCTCACGCTCTCTCAGTCTTTGAGAATCTCGACACAAATCGCACTGTTGAAATGTTCGGCAGGTACCTAGAAAAATCGGACATGCAGATTACACGCGCCCAAGCTGAGCAGCGCATGTTTGCGAAGCTAGCCAACCCGCACTTCCTTTCCGATATGCGCCCGCTCGTCACCGCTGAGCAGGCGGAGAACATAAATGAAGATACAATCCGAAATGCTTTCGAGGCCGTATTCGTTGAACTTGTTCAACGAATACCCGGAAATGAATGGGCAAAGACACCGGAGATGGTGGAGAAGTTCGGTTTCAACAAAGGCACCTAGTGGACGGCGCCGCCCGCACGCCTCACTTTGAAGATTGCCGGTTTTGTTTCTTCCAGGTGCACAAATTCGTTCATTTTCAAAGTCGCAGCCGCCAGACGAGCGGGCGCACCGAGTGCCTTACATTCAATAGTGCACGGTAATTAAAATTCTGTCCCACAGCCCCTTTCATTGAATCAGTCTTATTTCTCTGCGGTCTGAACGCCGCTTCCATAAGCCCGCATCAACCCGGAACTTATGGAGGTTTTTGCTATGGGGAATTTACGACTACTGATCTTTCTGATCGCAAGTGTGTGGCGGCATTTGCCGTTTGTCGCCGCGCCGATTGGGTATCTGGCTTTTGCTGGGCCGGTGCATCATGGCCTTGTTATGGGGGCGCTGTTTGGCCTCTCAGGGCATCTGACGCGGCGGGCTGCTACGGGCATTCGCCTGCGGTTCTTTCCGCACAAACTCAGCCACGGCTCGGCGCGTTTTGCGACGATGGACGAACTTGCCGCTACCGGGCTCTTTAAGCCCGGCGGCGTGCTGCTCGGCCGCGCCCATGGCCGCATGGTGCGCTATAGCGGCCACGGGCACCTGCTCACCTTCGCGCCGACGCGAAGCGGCAAGGGCGTGGGGTGTGTGATTCCGAACCTGCTCTCCTGGGAGAAGTCGGCCATCGTGACCGATCTCAAGGGCGAGAACTTCGCCATCACCCATGCCCACCGGCGAACACTGGGCCCGGTCTATGCTATGGCCCCATTCGCAGAAGACGGCGAGAGCGCCCGCTACAACCCGTTTGACTTCATCCGCATTTGCACCCACTACGAGTTAGACGACGCGCGGCTTATCGCGGAAATGCTGGTCGCCCCAGAACAAGCGGAAGCCAACCACTGGGAGCGGGAAGCGCGCACGCTGATAACCGGCCTCGTGCTCTATATCCGGCGGCAATGCCTGGTCGGCAAACGCAACCCGGCTTACCTGCGCGAACTGCTGATGGAAGATCAGGAAGGGTTCGAGCTGGTCATACAAAGGATGTCCAACAGCGATATCGACACCGTTGCCCGTATAGCCCGGGGCTTTTCACAGAAGGAAGCCAAGGAACGCTCGGCGGTTATCTCCACCGCCCAAGCGGCAACAGCCGTCTTCGACAGTGAGCCACTGGCAAAGCTGACCGAGTGGTCGGACTTCGACCTGGAGGAACTCAAGGAGAAGACGGGCACGCTCTACATCATCGTGCCGCCTGAGCATCTGGAAGCCTACCGGCCCTTCATGCGGCTGATGGTGGGCCTGAGCATGGCCGCAATGACGCGGCGCGGCACCAGCGAGGCCAATCAAGTGCTGTTTCTGCTGGATGAGCTACCCGCCCTTGGCTACATGCGCCCTATTGAAGAGGGCATCGGCTACATGGCGGGGTATGGCGCGAAGCTGTGGCTCTTCGTGCAGGACTTGAATCAGTTGGAGAAGGTCTATCCGAAGGCCCGCTCGATGATCGCCAACTGCGCGGTGCGGCAAGCATTCAACGTGCAGGACTCCGGCACGGCACGCTTGCTGTCCGACATGCTGGGCGTAACCACGGTCAAGGTGAAGTCGCAAGGCCGCTCGTCACCGCTGCCGATGAACCTCCTGCCGGTGGCTTTTCACAGCGGCCTCTTTGAGACGGCGCGGCCACTGATGACACCGGACGAAGTCAGCACCCTGTCTCGCGACCAGCAACTGCTGTTCGTGGAAGGCTTGCACGGCATGGTGACGCGGAAGCTGCGTTACTTCGACTGGCAGGAATGGCAACTGCGGCAGCGCGCGCAATAAGCGCGCGCCCCTGCTCTATTTCTGCGGCCACTTTGGATAGCGTCCGCCGGTGGCGATTGCATATACAAAGAGCGGAACGAGCGAACCAAACGAGATGATCATCCATACGCTACCCCCTCTATAATGGAATTGGGACGGATAAAGCTGGTACCAAACCAACGCCACCACGGCGGCGGAAAGGACGTACACGCCCATGATTTTGAAGGCACGCCCCCTCAGAAACCGGTTGTACTCTTCCAAGAATTCGTTGGGGCCCATGCTCGCATAAGTGCTGTTCGGCGCTTCACGCTTGATACGCTCATGGTTGGCGGCAGCCACCCTGTTCGTCCGGTCTTCCGTCTTACGCCGCCCCATTGACGACAGAATCGCCAATAGCACCAAAGCCACCAGAATAAAAATTATGATCAAAAGCATAGCAGCCCCCTGCTTGCCGCCAGTGCGGCAGAAGTTTCATCACCAAGGTTGAGTTACGGATTGCCCACGACAATCTTGAGTTTGTCGTCAGACATTTTCGCGACGTAGATGCCGGGAATGCGCTTGAAGTAGCCCTTCCGGGTTGTCTCGCCGTTGATGATCCACTTGCCCGGCGCGACTTCCTCAGCCTTCGTCTCGGCCAGCTTTGCCGCGTTGTCCCAGTCGCGGCAATCCCTAGCGAGTTTTGCTGCACTTGACGGGTGCGTCCGCATGCGGACAAGCGTCTCTACATACCGAGCCACGCCGTAGCCGGGCGCCATGTACTTGGATGTGAGTTCTTCTTCTGACATGGAGCTACAGGCAACAGCCTTCTCAAACTCCACGTAAAAACTATTCGGCGTCTGGGACTCCCAACAGCCTGCAAGCACCATGGTGCTGGCCACTGACAACGCCGCCGCACTGCGGCTCCACAAGTTCTTCATGACTCCCCCCATCGGGCTCGTGAACAAACGTCAGTGCTTACTGGGCGAGTTCCTGCTCGCACTGCATTCCAACACGCGCGCCCTCAATCGACAGATGGTTGCTGACTTTCGTCAATTCAGCTTCTGTCATACCGGCTTTCTCAGCGGCTTCCTGCGCGGTAGTTGCGCCATCAACCGCTACCAAGAGCGTTACCCACGTTGAATAGTCTTCCTTGCTCATCGACTTCATCTTCGCAGCGGTGCATTCGCACAGCGCATCCGATGCACCCGATGAAAGACACCTCTCCATGCCGATCTCCTTGGCACGCGCCTCGTCAGCGGCGGTGTACGTCGCCTGCTCTTCGCCGCACGCGGCGAGTGCGAGCGCACCAACCGCCATGGCCAGCACTTTCAAGCCCATGGGCTTGTTGTTCATAGATTGAGATTTCATCCGTAGACCTATTGGTAGTGTGTTCGGTGGAACACGGAACATTGAAGAATGGAGTTACAGAATCCCCAATTCGGTCACTGCACCCACGCGAACCTGTTAGGCTGGATAGATATGAAATGCCGCATAAGGGAGAGACCGAGTTCAACAATGACCACCACAAGCAATGGAGCCTGTACGACCAATCCGGCCACCGGAAATATCTGACAGCCAAGGAACGCCGCGCCTTCATGGCGGCCGCTGCCGAGCGCCCCGCAGACGTGTACGCACTCTGCTGGCTCATCGCTGAAACCGGCTGCCGCCTTACGGAAGCATTGGAGCTAACCGCAGGCCGGATCGATCCGAGCCGGGGCGTCGTGATCTTCGAGAGCTTGAAGAAGCGCCGGAAGGGCATCTACCGGGCGGTGCCGGTGCGCAAGGAGTTGATCACCGCGCTTGACGGCATCGCCCAGGGCGACAAGGCCAGCCCTCTCTGGAGCTGGTGCCGCATGACGGCCTACCGCCGCATCACCGAAACGATGGAGCTTGCGAAGGTGTCAGGCCCTCAAGCCAATGCGCGCGGCCTCAGGCACAGCTTTGCGATTGCCGCGCTGGAAGCTGGCGTCCCGCTCAATCTCGTTCAGCGCTGGCTAGGCCATGCAGACATGGCAACCACAGCGATTTACGCCGATGCGATTGGCACGGAAGAACGCAAATTAGCCAGCCGACTTTGGAAGGCGGAAATGGGAAAATAGGGGGTTGATTTGTGTGACAAAATTGGGGATTCGGTCACACCGCGACACTAGCACTTTGCCGAGCAAATGAAAGAAGCCGCCCCCAAAGGGGCGGCTTCAATTCGTCGCTAAAAGGCCTAGGATGCTAAGCGCAGCGTTTCTCCAAGCAGGTGGCTAGGATGCCAGTTACCTGCGGATTTGGGGAGCGACTGCGTTCTTGTGGCATCCTCGCGGCCTAGGAAGTTACTTGTACCCTTCCGAAAGCAGCGAATTTTTCAAGGTGCATACCCCCTTTACGGGAGGGTAGCCATGAGATTACCGCCTCATGATAAGCACCCGTTCTGGACTGTCTTGAAAGAGTTGCTGCGGATCATCCGCATCATTCTCGAAACAGTCCTGAACAACCGATAAGACTTGAGGGGGCGGGCTTTGTGCCCGCCTCTTTTCATTGGAGCGCCCAACTTCTTGTGGATTGAAGCGCTTTAGAAAAGGGATGCAAGATTACTCTTACGCCCCTGTTATTGGTGTACGGATCATTTATTTCAAGCCCCGAACGAACATTTTTCTAGCGCCAGTGCGGCCCCGGCATCTCCCTCTCCATCTCTTTCACTTTTTCATTCTTCCGGCTGCGTTCCTCGTAGTCGTGTAGGGCGCGGACGAGCTGGCGCTTGTAGTCATAGGCGTAGTTGCTGGCGCGAATGGCCTTCTCCGTCACCCGTGACAGGGCTGCGGCGCGGCGCTCAAGTGCTCTTCCCAGCATCTTGTGCAAGTAGGCGTCGGTGCCGGTGCGCTGGTGGATCAGCTCAAAGTCCCGTTTGGCGATCTTCACCTGCCGGCGCCCGTCCTCGATCTTGTCGTTCCAGTGGCTGACATCCTGCTGCGCCCTGCGCCAGCGGCTGCGCCGGTGTTTGAGGTAACGCAGAGACACTTCCGCCTTCTTGCGCGTTTCATCCTTGGCGATGCCGACATTCAGGCCGCGCAGCCCTCCGGCAAGGCCGGGCTTCTCCTTGAGCATGCGGGTGGTTTCTTCAACGCCGAACTGCGCCTCCATCTTCATCCAGATACGCTCGGCCTTGGCCGGGTCTTTGAACGTGACCGAAAGCGACTCCCGGAAGCTCTCCCGCCAGCGTGTTTCAAACTTCGTCGCGCGGTCATGCCGACTGTGGGCATAGGCCGCATCCCGCTCGGCGCGGAACAGCCGCCTCTCGCCGTACCGGTAGTGCGCGTCCAGGCCCTTCCAGTAGTGGACGGCCATTTGCGCGTGATCGAGTTCGGTCATGGCATCTCTGGTCTTCTTGCGCGCAACCCGCTCTTCCGCCGCGCGGAGCCGGTCGGCGCGGCGCAGTTGGGCAGGCGTCATGTTCTCGCTGCCGGGGATGGGGTGCTTGCGCTTTTCCGCCGCCACAAGCTCGTCAATCCGCGTCAACTCCCAGTCGTCAAACGTCTCGCCGAACCGTTCCTCCAGCTCCGTAAGCCGCACCCCTTTGCCCATTTGCGAAAGCTTGGCCGCTTCGTCCCCGCGCACCAGCACGAGGCCCCGGCCCTTGCGCTGCAACTGGAGGCCGTAAGCCCCCACCCGCGCGGACAGGTCGGCCCACGACGTGGCGTTGTAGAAGTGCGGGGCCACGCGCTCCCGCAGTGATTTCACGTCTTCCCAGCTTATGTCCGGCATGGGCGGGCGGTTGTTGCGCCGGGCCAGCCAATACTCGGCGTCCGTCACGGCGGCGCGGGTATCGCCAAAATCCTCCTGTAGCTCTTGCTCGGGGATGCGGGCTTTGTCCCGCCCGCGCTCCTTGGCGATGTTGAGGTCGCGCTCGCGGGCGATCTCGCGCACCAGCGCGGTGAGGCGCTTGCCGTCGTTGTGACGGCTGTAGGCTTTGCCGGTCTGCGGATGAATCCGGTTCACCAGGAAGTGGATATGGGGATGCTCGGTGTCCCTATGGGCGTAGATGAGGGCTTGGTAGTCGCTGAGGCCAAGGCGCTCGATGGCGTCGATGGCGATCTCGCGCATGATGCCGGGGTCAACCTTTCCGGCCTTGGCGTCTTTCGGGTCAAAGGCCAGCACGAAGTGGTAGGCCGGATTGCGGCACCGGGTGGACTGGGCGGCGGTGGCCGCCATGATGGCGGCGGCAGCTTCGGGGCTTTCAGTCTGGAGGTTGCGCGTCTCAACCCATTCCACGCGATCGGGGCTGAGCTTGGCGGTGTTGCCCGACAGATAAAGCGCCGATGCGCGGAAGTTCGCGGGCTGCTTTTTCGGGATTTTGAAGCGCATCCATCACCTCCCCCCGCGTGACGGCGGCTCGTGAGACGGGCCCGGCCTCTCTTTCGGCGGCTTTCCTGCGTCCTTGTTGACGGCTGTTGGCGCCACTGAGGCTTCATGCAGCGGCTCCAGTGCTGCGCGCATGGCCTCGAACGCCTCGTCACGAAGCTCGCTTGGCACATCGTGGCCGCTGTTGGCCATATGCGCCAGCCGGTTGACCGTATGCCCGGCCATGTTGAGCGGCTCGATCTGGGCCTCGATCAGTTCAGCGAGATCGTTGCGGCCCAGCAGTTGCTCCACCAACTGCCCGCCGGTGTACCGCGCCCAGCGGGCGTAGACCTCCTCGCCGGTTACGTCCGCAAGCTGCTGGAAGTTCGTCGCTGCCGACTGCAACTCATACAGCATCTTCTGAAAGATGATGAGTTGGGCCGGGCGCGCACGGGGGCGTTTGCCCAGAACCGTCTCCCGCGCATAGCGCCCGAAAGGCATCCCAGCGGCGGCAGCATGGGTCTTGAGCTGCGCCAGCTCCGCATCCGTGAGGCGGATATTTACAACGTGGCGGCGTTGCTCGGCCGGGCTCTTACGCGGCCGTGCCATCGCCGTATCGCCCCGTTGTAAGGCGCAGAATGCGCCCCTCGCTTGCGAGCAAGACGAAGCCCTTGAGACCCCGCCAGGTGGTCGAATGTGGCTGAGTTTTCGCCTGAAAGCCCCTCACAGCACGTCTGACGGCACTGCCACCGGCAGCCGTCCGTGCGAGGAGTTTTTGTAGGCGAAAATACATCTTGCCTCCCTACTGAAACAAAGTTTCTTCTTCCACTGTATGGAGTTACGCGGGAACCAAGGAACAAGTGCACTCAAACACTAGCAATAAAAAGCCTACAATAACAACACCCATATGGGACCGCCAACACCTCTCAATGCCCATCAGCAAGGATTCCCGGTGTCAGGCGCAGCGCGGCTGACAGGGGGTGTCGTAGTGAAAAACGCGACACAAAAAACTAGTAACAGCGCAACACGATAAACTAATTGGCGTTCGGTCTGCTCGGGCGGCATGCCGGTTCGTGGAGGGTCGCATGGCTACGGAGATCGCACTACCGGATGGTCAAACTTGTGACTGAATGTGCCCTAGCGTTCCAGCTCTGGCTCAGTCCTTTTGCGGAGGATTTCGCGCTCCACATCCATGCTCATGTGCAGCACGCGCAAGACTTCAAGTCGCTGCCCAACAACCCTGAAGACAAGAAGGTGTTGTCCCGCCACAAATGTTCTGCATCCACGCTCTATGTCACCGCGCGACACAGCCACACGCGGCATTGCTGCTACTAGTTTCGCCTTCTCATTGAGCTGGCGCAGATACTCTCGGCGCTTGTCAGTTCCCCAGTTGCGCTGGGTATATTTTGCAATCGACTCCAGATCATTTTGTGCCTCGCGCGTGTAAGTCAGCTTCCGCACAAGTTTCTCCGTCATCAGCGCGTGCCTTCATCCATCTCCGATTGAAGTTTCTCTATTGAAAAGTCTTCCGCAAAATCTCCTCGGTCGGCTTGATCAATCCCCACTTGAACAGCGGCCCGAAGCCTCGCCAATTTTTCGCGTTGAGCATCATCAAGTTCCATCATCAACGTCAGAGCTGCTGCAATCACCTCATCAGCACTGTTGAATAAACCAGCTTCAATTTTCTCTTGAATCATCGCCTCTAAATCAGGCGGCAAAGTAATTCTCATCTTAAATTTCCTTCCAAATTTTCTGTATTTTATCAATTTTTGCGCTACCTGCCTTTTGAAAAATCGTTCTCCGTAGCTGCATAAACATTTGGACAACCGCCGCCCGGCGGTGAACCGGGCGGCGTGTCGCGAGGGTTAGCGTTTCCAGGTGAGGACGAACTTGTCGTCTTCGCCTTCGAAGAGGCTGGCGTAGATTGGGCCTGTGAAGCTCGGGTCATCCAGCTTGAGGCTGATGAAGGGCTTGTCCTTCTTCGAGGTGCGGTTCCACGCCGCGCCCAGTTCCGCGTCCCCAGCCATGATCCGAAAATCCGGCGCACCTGCCTTGTCGCTGTTGATGGGAACCAGTGTGACCTCGGCCTTGATTGTCAGCGTCTTGATTTCGCCGGTGTAGCCGTTGTCAGTCTTTGTGAATGTTCCGATGATAGTCATGTTTCAATTCTCCTTTGTCTGTTTCGGGGACCGCCCCATGCGGCCTTTCCGATGGCCGACCGAGAGCACGCGGAATGAGGCGGTGGAGACACCCGAAGGGCGAAGCGCAGCGGCAGACCGGCAGCCGCCTGCTTTTTGGAGCGCAGCGACCGCGAGGAAAGCGCCGCACCGCCAAAGGCGGGACAAGCTGGGGAAAAAGCTGGCGGAAGCCGGTTGGCTCCACCGCCGCCGCGTGCAGGGATGCCATCAAAAGGAAAGGCGCCTGGGAGCGGGCCTGTCAGCCAAAGGACGAAACAGGTGCGGCCACTCGGATCATGAATCCGACGACGGCGGAACCCGGCTCCGGCTCAAACGCTAGTACGGACAATCAGGAGAGGGCTTCTCAACACCATCGACAGTGACAAGCCCTTGCGCCACCTCTTCGCCGCGCTGGGTGAGCGTGAACGGCCAAGCGTCGTGCTCATCCTTCAGGACAACAAGCCCGGCAGACGCCAGCATGCGAATGTCCGCACGCAGTTCATCAGTCGCAACCGCCAGCCCCAGCTCCGGCAGCCAGTTCCGAAACACAAACAGATTAGCTGACCCGCCCGCCGTCCCCGCCAGCGTCCGCAAAATCGCCAGCCGCCGGTGACGGGTCTTCACCTCTTCAATGGTCAGGGACGGGTCTCGATTAGGCGCGCTCATATTTCACATGAAAAATTTGTCAATACGATAAGGTTGAGATATTATTCCGTACACGAATTATATCTTTTGACCTTTTCCAAAATTCTCATTTATCAGAGGACGTCGCAACTCGCGGCGACATTCCGATGCTCGCATGCTCATTTATAAATTGGTGGCCGCTGTTTACCATTTTACTTGTCACAGCCTTGCCCATTTCGATCAGCATCTTCTTTGACACGAAAATATTCATTGGAAACCGAAACATTGCACCGCTTCTTGGCGGTGTGCTGATGGCGTGTTGCCTTATTTCGATAGGCTTTCTTGGCCTATTCGCTTCATGTCCATCCCCATTCTAAGAAACGGTACGACTTATATCTTTTGACCTTTTCCCTTTTTTCAGAATTGACCCACACCTCAACTGAGGTGGGAAAGGATTCTGTTCAAATGAACAAATTTCTCAAGGCACTTCGTGTCACCGCAATCAATCTCATGACACTAGCTGCAGTCGTTGCCATTTCGTCGCCAGCTGGCTATGGCGTCGGTGCAATCATGATGCCCCCGAGCGCAACTGCTCTAATCCTTGTCTCCTTCATATACTCACTTTTCATAGTTGGCCCCGGTGTGTTGCTATCAGCGCTGAGCAGCAACTATCTGTCTGCCTCCTACAAGCAGCTCCGCATCTGCCTATCGCAAACAGCGCTTTATGCATTTTTTTGCGGCTGGTACGTCAGTCCGCAAGCCTCAGACATAGCATCCCTTCTCCATGTACTTATCGGCACCCCCCTAGTTACGATGATACTTGCTGCGATGCTGGTTCTCGGGCTCCCTCTTCTTCTTATCGTGTTCATTGGCGAACACATCGCCACTGAAACCGATTAGCGATAAAGGCCTCACACTTTCAAGTGTGAGGCCTTTCATAATTCAACTAGATGTACGGCTGACGTAACGCTGAGTAACCACGCCGAAGATTCTCTTATCTGCTTTGCTCTTCGCCCCCAACCAGGAAAGTCCGACCGCTAAAATCAAAAAAAGAGGCAATAAGCACAACAATACCAGTTGAACAGGCCAAGGAAGAAACTCCAATCCCACGCTATACAGATTAGGGCCAAAAAAGAGAGCGCCAACAAACAGAAGAATCAGAAAAGCTGGAACGACCGTAAAAATCGGGTGCCACACCCAAGGCGAATACAAAAGTTGTGAAGCCGCTCCTCGAGAGGGTTCTTTTTGATTCGCGCTGCGCCCTACGGCATCAACCCAAAACTTCTTGATCATGTCCAAAGCTTCCAAGTGTTTTTTGATTGCCTCCACCTCACGACTAAAATCAGCGTCATACCGCATCTTTGCAGTTCGCCCTTTAAGAAGACTTGCAGGAGGAAGCGCATATATTGCATGGGCAGAGGCGGCAATTTTCTCGGCGTGTCGTTCCACTTGCTCCATATCACGATAGAAGAAACGGACAGCGGTAATCTCCTCTCCCCACATGCATTCCAGAATATCCGCCTGTATCGAAGGATAGACGTAATGCCGATCCGGACTCAGCCGCAGGTACGGCACGACAGGAGGTTTCTGACTCAAGTCACTAAGCCACTTTGTTAGCCCTTCAACAGCTTTATCAAGAAAGAGAAGCTGATATTCCACATCCACATAGATTGTCCGAGCAATGTGCATCCGACGGAAAGAATAGGAAACGAGGTTCTTCAGAACCCAGAGCAATATAGGAGTGACGACAAACCGCGCTATCGTCAGCGGATCGCTGAGCGACAGCGACACACCGCTTTCTTTCTGCTCTTTATCGTTCTGCTCTGCTTTAGGGCCGCCCTCTTCAGAAGGGGTAGATTCACCTGGCGTCTCTTCACTAGGTTCAGGTGATGGCTCTACTTCGGATTCGACAATTGGCGAATCCGCCTGAGCGAGCGCCACCTGCACTGGCGCGGTCGCGCACGTCAGTGCCGCAAGGCATGTGATGATAAGAAAATGCCGCATCCCGCTCCCCCGACCGTAGCACCCAAAATATCTTAGGGCGCGCGGCACACTGAGAACAACAAATATGGCCGCTCCAACCGGCGCAATCGCCTCGGAAATTCCTCTGCCCACCTCCCAAAACGAGAATGACCGTCGCGCTGAAGCGCGGCGGCCAGTTCACCGGCACACCAATCAAGCGACGATGCAGCCACGCTGCAACGCCTCGCTGGCGTATGCAGACAAGCTCTTCGTGGCTTTGAAGAACCGGTCACGCTCAATGCGCAGACCGGCAGGCCCTCGGATGGCCTCCAACTCCGACAAGCGCACCGTACCCAGCTCCGGGCACCCCACGCCTAAGTCACACAACCCGAAGGCAATGTCCGTCTCTTCCGGATCAAGCTCGGTCAGCAGCCAGGTACCGCCGCCCCACGGGCAGAACAGCTTCACGACGGGGTGAAAGTCATACGTCTCCCCGTCACTATCCGGCTCCGCCAACCGGGCAGCGTTAGCGGCCCCGTTCTTGAGTAGTTTATCTTTTTGCTCCTTTGTCAAAAGTTTCATGGTCAATCGCTCCTTGTAGAGATTTCCCGCAGGGGCCCTTCCCCCGCGCGTTACCTCCTGCCCAGCGGCGAGCGATCAACCTTGTGTAATTGAAATGCTCATATGCGCTCGCGCCGGAGCCCGACGGCAACCGGAAGCCGCCCGCAAGGGGCGCGAACGCGCGGCGGCACAACACGGGAGCAAAGCGAACGGAGCGGGCCGTGCCGCCCGGCGACCTTGGGCCGCCGTCGGCCTCCGGCATAAGCTCAGCCAAAGAGGTCAACGCGCCGCAAAGCAGGCGCACCAAAACAAAAAAGCCGGTCACTCGTGACCGACACTCACCGGGGCGTTGCGGGGTGTCCCCCGCAGAGGGGGTAGCGGAAAACCGCGCTCTACGTGGGTTGCAGCGAGGGGGAGACTTCCCCCACATCACACCCAAATGAAATGCGTGGTGTCGTCTCTTTCACGCGATAGCTAGACTGGACGAAAGCATCAACAAAGCGCCCAAGGTGCACATCGGACAGGTGATCCCGTAGATGGTCCACGTTCACGGCAAAGCCCGCATTCGCCACGCAGAAACCGGCGAAGTCTATGAGATCACTCCGGACATGATCGACTTCCAATCTGTCGGGTCCGAGGAGCGCAGTATGGGAGCGGAGACCACGTACTCGGCAGTTGTCGATCACCCTCAACTCGGGCAACTAGTCTGGTCGATCTGGGAATACCCTGAAGGAGCCGAGAATGATCGAGAGACGGATGTCGGCCAGCACGAGCTTCTTGAGAATGTCGATTTTGAACTCGGACAGGGGCCTTTTGACGAAAGCGAGGCCGACGAAGGTGACGCCGCTGATGATCGCCAGGCGCGGATCGACGCTTTGGTTGAATGGTTTCACGAACACTATGAAGACCCTGCGCACCGACTCCCCTATGAAAGCGCCGAAGGCGGGTATCAATGGATTTACGGCGGTCCTTACGACGCTCAAGAAGCTCTGAGTGACAATTTTCAGGACGAACCGGAGGACATTATTGAAGCCGCCGTCGAGGAAATCGAGTCTGAGGGACAACTCGAATGGTCACCTGTACCAACTTCCGAAGACTACGACCCCTATGACGAAGACGAGCATGAAGACAGCGATCCCAACGAACTGGCGAATGAACTGGCCGGTCTCATTGCTGATCTGCCGATGCCAACAACTGACCCGGTGTTCGAACGGTGTGATGACGGCCTCATTCATATGGCTCTCCCGCCGGACGCGGCGGTTCCAACAGCACAAGATACACTCCTTGATGAACTGCGGGCTGCGACTGAGGACCTTCTTCAATCGCTCGCAGGAACCAATGGCCATCCTGACCTGTTGCGTGCGGCCGAGCGGTACAGCGAAGCCACAAGCGGTGAGACGGTTTCAATCTCTCAAGTCTATGCACGCGGGATACGCCTAACTAACGCCAAGACTGCTGCCGAGAGCGCCATTGCGAACGACGACCAGCCACCTCTGCCGGCAGGCGTTGAGGAGCATTTGTCTTCAGTGGTTGAACTCAACCGCGCATATGTCATGTCGCAACCGGAGGGGCGCGCCATTGCCGAAGGTGCGGACGCCTACCGCCGGACACCCGCAGAAGCAGAAGCGATGCGAAGGGCAGCACAGCAGCTGACAAGCGCCGTCGAAGATGCCTCCAATCTGTTTGGCCATGAAGTTCGGACGCATGTTGCAGAAGTAGCAGCCGATGTCGCCCGAGGACCGCAGCCTGAGCGTTCTAATCAGGCAGCAGCTACAACGTTCGGAAGTTTGACGATCACGCTCTTGAAATACGCCGTTCCATTTACAGCGGCGACCATTGCCAGCCAGGCGATAGGGGGCAGCATTCCCGCCGATGCGCTAGCGGCAGCGGGGACCGCGTCTATCGATCTCGTGTGGACTTTCTTAACCGCACACGCCTCAATCTTCCGCGAACTAGCGGGCGCCTTCGGCGCTGACCTCTCGTGGATGACGCCTATCGCTCGCTTGCTCGAAAGAATCAAACAGCTCATTCGACGATGATGTTTGGTGGCGGATAGACGCTTCGCCTCATCCTCGCAAAATACGCTGTAGCGCATAAAATCATTTTATCTGCTGCAGCGTATAAACCGGAAGCCACTCTTTCGAACCCGACGCTACGGCGACTTCATCGAGCGGATGCACGCTGACCGTCAAAGGCATCTTCGTAGATACGTTCGATGCGCTGTACTTCCTCGTCAGTGAGTGCCTCGAACTCGCGTTCACGGGCACGTTTCGACAACTGCCCTTCATTCTGTTGCAAGAAACGGAACAGAAGGTCGATCAACCGATCCGGCATGTCGATGAAGCCCGTCACCTGTTGCCGGAACTGATCGTAGCGGCGCAGAAAGTCCGTCTCATATGGCAGATCTTCCTCGATGGTCTTGCGCACGCAGGCATAGAGAAATTCAGCGTGCGGCGTCGCATCGAAGAACCGGTAAAAATCGCAGGTATTGTTCAAAACATGCACATTGAAATCTTCGGTTGGCTCCCAATCGATCAAAGGCAACAGCCGCGTAGAATAACTTTCCAGGACACGTCGGTACTCGTCGATCTGCTCCAGGATGGCCGAGGAAACCGGGAACACGACGCCGGGCGGATTAAATTCGCGCTGCGCCAGAACGTGATGAATAAGGTAGCGATGAATGCGGCCGTTGCCGTCAACAAAGGGATGGATATAGACGAAACCAAAGGCGAGAACGGTTGCCGCAATCACGGGATCAAGATCGCGCGCAGGCCCCCTATCGAAAGAGACCATGCCGTCGATCAAACTTGGCAGGTCCTCCGGTCTCGCGCTGATATGATCGGGCAAGGGCATGCGCATATCGCGGTCATGCTCTCCGATGAATCCCCCCTCGTCGCGCAGACCAAGCTTGATAAAGCGCGCATCGCCAATGACGATCCGCTGCAAGCGGAGCAGCTCTTCCAAGTCCAATTCATGCTGGCCTGCTTCGCCAATAGCGCGCCCCCATCGCTGGATGCGATCCTGCGGTGCGCGTTCTCCCTCAATCGCGTAGCTGGATTTGGAATCTTTGAGCAAGAGAAAGGCGGCGGTACGCGCCAGCAGGTCGCGCGAGACATTCGCGACAATCTCTTGCGCGCGCGCCGACAGATTCGACGCAACGAAACGCTCCAGCGTTTCTGTACGAAAAACCAGCGGGCAGAAGTCCGGCGTGCCGGGGAGATTGTTCTTCACGCGATGCCGGGGCGAGGTCTCCCCGGCTACCGCCCATTGCTGCTCCGAGTCGATCACCGGGGCATAACGGCCCGCTTGGGCATCGGCCAGGTCGAGCCTTTCACCGGTCAACCATTCATAGAGAAACCAGAGGCGGCGCGCGTATGTGCCGGTGGGCGTATCACGCACCAAAGCCTCAATGGGAGCAGCACCGACCGTCAGGAAAATCCGCTTCAGGACTGCAAGGTCGAGCCCCTCATATTTGAGAGCGAAAGTGAGATGGCCCTCCAAAGTTGGATGCGGCGCATGTCGCGGCGTCAGGATACGCCAGCCGCCTTCTTCCAGCACACGATGGCGCTCGCCAATGGCGAAGAGCGTTCGCGGCAGAGGCACGGACAATCCGCAGGCCTCGATCAATGCACTGTACCCGGCAGGGGTCGCCCGTTCCGGAAGACGCCTCTCCTGAAAAACAGTTACCGGCCCTGAAAAATGAAATTCTGCCCCATTACCCATGAAAAACGGTTCTCACATATGAATTTTGATACTAAAAATACAAATACCATGAAAAACAAGTATGATTGACGAAAACAGCTTCGTCAAGATCACAACTCATGAAATATCGTCTTTATCTCAGCATCGCATGAAAAATCATCCGGCGCCCGACAACCGTTCTTAAGGAGCGCAAACGCATACCGCCCGGCAACTTCGGGCGGATGCCTGCCTCCAGCATAAGCTGAACCTGGGAGGTCAACGCGCCGCAAAGCAGGCGCACCAAACAAAAAGCCGGTCACTCGTGACCGACTCTCACCGGGGCGTTGCGGGGTGTCCCCGCTCGAAGGGGTGACGGAAAACGCTGCAAGCGATTGCAGGCAGGGGAAGGCTTCCCCCAAGTCGAATCTCACCATCTTTGATATGGTAAAAAATTAGCCCATGCCGATACCGGTGAAATTTATGAACGAAAACCAGCTGCGCGATCATCTATTCGAGAACTACAAGGAAACAATCTCTTCCCTCATCGCCCCGCGTAAATCAGCAACAAGCCTGCCTGACGAGACATTCCCGCGCATATCAGAACTGCTCAAGCGGCGAACGGAAGCGAAGCTCAATGCCCTTCTTGAAGAATTCGAGCTGCTGCACTTGGACGGCAAGGAAGTTCAACTCGTTCGCGACTCTGACACTACAACGCGCATAGACCTGCTGGGCCATATCGATGAATCCGGCGATCTCGCGATCATTGAACTCAAGAAGTCCGGTCAGACCGAACGCCAGGCGTTCACAGAACTTCTCTCTTACGCAAACCACTTCTGCACCCTGTTCCCACCATTGTCAGAATCAAGCTTGCTATCGATCCTGGTAGCGCCAATGGAAGGACGGGGCGTAAGAGACGCTTTCGCCCAAGAGCTTATTATCAACGACAAGAACGTCGCTGCGCTGATACCGAACTTCGAGAATGACGGGGTTTCTCTGGAGCCGTATTACCCAAGCGACCTCTACTATCGCTGGATCGAAAACAACATCCTCGACGACCGCTCCATCACAGTGGTGACGGCATCGTTTCCATTGATTGATGGCTGGATCGATGCCGGTCCGCCCGGAACCACGTCTCCGCCGGACTACACGCGGAGAGCGTTTAAGACGATGACGGGCCTCATCGCACAAAAGCTTGAAGCGCAGGGGCTTCATGGCTTTGTCTTTGCCCGGCAATACTGGAATGAGATATGTCCAGTTTTCCCAAAACCAAACACAATCGTCCTCTGCTTACTCAATCCGTTTGGGCATTTTCGAGCAGGGCTACACGAGGGAGAAGTTGTCGGCGATTCAGACGAAAGCCGTTTGCAGGCTGTGCAAGCTCTCGTCGATCAAGTGGAAGACAATGAGTTTTGGCTTGAAAGCCTTCACTCTGCCTTCATGGGCCAAGCAATCCGTATTGTTCAAGAGTCGTTCAAAGAGTTCTTTGTCAGCAGCACCGGCATTGCGGTTCGCCCGGAAATTGGCCTGCCAGATTGGTGGGGCTTCAAAACGAGCATGATTGAAGCTGTTACCTGCCACAACATGGAAGTCCGGCTCACCGGTCTGCTGAGAACGATCTACACGGAGTATATGGCTCACTGCTACAAACAGGGCATGGACGAGATTTACTTCTCCGACGATCTGCCGATGTACGGCTATATCGCTCACGATCATTTCCTGGCCGTATGGGAGATCATACGCGGGCTCTCACTGGATGACGCCGAGGAAGCGTAGGCCAACAATTCGGGAGCAGTTTAGCATCGACACCCCTAGGTACGCACCACCTTGGCAGCGTCAATGAGCTTATCGACACGGACAATCAGCTCCGCCAGTTTTTCTACGTCCGGCATAACTCCCGCAAATTCATCAGAGTTGGAGTGTCCTTCGAGAAGACGTGAGGTGTCGTCCTGCAATGCAATAACCTCGTCTGCGAGTTCATTCGACCAATTGATTTTTCTAATGCAGCCAAGCCTTATTTGCTCATTCCAGCGACGAACAGTGTCTTTGAAGAGATGAAAAACAACCACCTCTTCAATTGTTCGACGCAGTGCCCCAGCGCCACTGCGCACCAAGTCCACTCTCTCGCCACCATTAGCCTTCCGTGCGCGGGCGAGAAACTCATTCGCTTTTGATGTCTTTCGATAAATTCTTGTGTTCGCTGGTGTTTCGTCGACGCTCACATAACCGGGTGCGCCGTCTTTACGTTCAACCCAATGTCCAAGGAAAGAGACGTCGTCCGCTTCTGCAAATTCTGACAACAAGGTCAGAAACACAAGGTCGTGCGTAAAGACAATTACCTGCCGCGCAGCCGTTTCTTCCACAAGACGCGCTGCAATAGCTCTTTTTCTCTCAAAATCAAGAGAGGTTACGGGGTCATCGAACACGACAGCCGCACTAGCAGGATTGAGATTCACTTCGGTAAGAAAGTCTGCCAAAGCAAGCGCGCGCTGTTCGCCTTCACTGAAAATCTCGTCCGGTTTGTGACCGCCCTTTGCCTTAAGCCTCCGGAGCGTCTTACCTGCGTCCCCTCTTGCTTTAAAGTCGACAGGAAATGAGCAGTCGAGTTTTTCACACTCTTCTTTCAGACGCTTTTTGTATACGCCTTCAATGAGCGTCTGAAACAATGCGCGTTGTTTGTCGGTTACGAAACGTGGACTCGGCTTGGCGTCTCTTGCCTTTGCCGCCCACTTCATGTCCTCAACGAAAATTATTACGTCGTCAATGTTCTTGCTGAGAACTTGGCGTTGCCGAAGAGTGACGTGGTCAGCTTTGAACTGGGTAATGAGCTTATCGAACACTCCGTCCCGGAGCGCGGCGTCCTGAAGGGTAATTTCCTCCAGCGCATTCATGAGAACCTCAGTCGGTAACTCCAAGTCATCGAAGGGCAACTGGTCGGCCTGTCCATCATCTAGTGCTTTCGCAATCAGATCACGACGGGCGGCGAATACGGCGGAAGCTTTATCAATTGCTGCGACTAGTGCTGGGTTCATCTTTGAGAGGTCCGCCCGCATCCGGCTATCGGTCGGCAAAAGGTTCACATCCTTTTCCCTTAACCCCTCAATATACTCATTGACCGCTTCGTCAGCCGCGACTGCTGCCGCACGTGCTTCATGGTCCAAATAGCTCCACATACGCCTGATCAAAGTGGCCGACGGCGCATCGAGCGGTCGATGACATAACAGGCATGGGTCTCCTTCGGCTGGGTACGTCTCTCTTTCCAGTTGTCCCAACGCCCTGCTTGCGAACACAAAGGGGTCCCACGTGTGGCTGCCAGTCTGTGTGAGTTTTGGGTGGGAGACCGTAGCGCTCCCCGCCTTCACGGCCTCCAGAACCGCTGCCTTGTGCGTATCAAGAAGATTGCGGGCGCCCGCCAGAGCATCTTTTCCGAGCGTAGCACCAATTTCGGCCACCTTCTTCTGTAGAGTTTCAATGTCGGTTTTTGCCGCAGCCAAGGCCTTCAATGTTTCCACTGGGGATTTTTCCAGAAGTTCCTTCTCCCGGCGGACGACCTCCGCAAGTCGATTTTGTTCCGGTTCGCCAAAAACACTAAGCGTGCGAAGTTCAGCTAGGTCGGAAGCTGCATTGAGTCCGGCGATTTTCTCGGCCACCGTTCCTTCATCAGCAAAAAGCTGGTGGAACTTGTTAGGCCTTGTCCTGGCGGCAGTGTCGGCCTCCAGCTTTGCGGCAATCAAACCGGTGACACGGACAGTCTCATCAAAAACATCAAAGCCAGCAGGCTGGAATCCAAGTTCGTTCTCTCTCGCAAGGTGAATACGTGCTACCGAAGAGTCAAAAACACTGATCCTCTGCAAATCCGCGTGCTCATCTCCGACGGCAAATAGCACTTCACCGGACTCCCCGTCCTTTTCGAGGACAAACTCGGCTGATGCCGGTGAGTCCGATGCATTCTCATCGTAAATGTTTGCAATTATTTTGGGGGTAGATCGACTGAAGCACGCTGAAGACAGGACCCTGGAAAAACCACTTTTCCCAGCACCATTTTGCCCGTAGATCACCGTCAACTTTGGGCCAAAGGTAATGCAGGCCGACTGCGGGATAGCATTGACGTTCTTCAGCGATCTCACTTCTCGTAGAATGAGAGGGCCAACGACAGCAGAGGTACGCCCTGTTACCGAAGCGGGAATCTCCGGAAGGTCTTCGTTTCCATTGTCTAATTCTTTCTCCCGCAAAAAGAGGCGGTAAGCTTCTCCCACTCTTTCATCGCTTAACTGCCCATCTCTAACGGCATGAGAAACGATGAAACGTTGCCAATCTGGGAGTACCTGGCCCCACGCATTTAACTCATCCCAAATTGTTGCGTCTGCCTGCGGCGTATCCTCGCCTTCAGTTGCCGCGCATTCGAGCGCCCTCACTTCTTCGGCCATGCCAGCCCTCCCTTAGTTCACAGCCATCTCATGACCTTGTGCCATCCTACCAATATTTTTCTTTGTACGGAACGATTATCGGCGCGCACTATCAGTCTCTACGAGTTTTGATAAGACGAGAACGCTGGAAGTTAATCTCATAAGCGGTGCACCGCTGCTGACTAAAACGGCAGCTCTTCGTCAACATCCACAACCTCCAGTACCGCGTCGACCGCCGGTGGCATTTTTTCCAAATGTTTTGCAATGAGAAAGTTGTGAAACGCAGCAGCTACCTGGATAGCGAGTTCGCCATATGCGGGCGCGACCGTCGTTACCTCCGCACCTTGACCGTGACCCGCTAGTTTGTTTCGCAAGAACGGCAACGTCGCGAGAACCTGAGCGACAAACCCGCTGCGAACAGATTCAGGAATATCGTCCAGATACCCTTGTTCCAGGAACGCTTTAGCCAGCCTGTCTGCGTTGACGTGTTCGAGGCCAGTCAAGACTTTAAGGACGCTTTCGTAGCTCTTTCCCGCATGGAGGATCGCGTCTTTGATATCTCCGGTTGCGAGCTCCTGTTTTGCTTTGGCGTATTCGTCGGCCGCACCGGCAAACCGATTGTTGGCGAGCCCTTGGTAAGCGGTCGTCGTCAGGCGTGCACCGACAAAATCGGCATCTAGTTTAAAAAACTCCCCCTCGGAGAAACGCCACGGGCACTCATGCAACTCAAAAACAAGGTTCAGCTTGTCACGAAATTCGCTGCGCTGGTTTTCCCCAACCCAACCCCATTCCAACTCAATCGCATCAAAAATAACGGCTGCATTTCCGCCCTTTACTAGTGACCTCGCTTCAAACACACCTGCATTCTCCTCGCCGTGCTCGCGCGCCAACTCTTCTGCCACTTCCGCGAGTGCCCATGATGAATTCGTCCAGTTGTCGTGAGGATCGGGCTGTACGTAAACGGAGCAATTAAAGTGCTCCATCCATTTCCAGAGCTTCGCCCGCACACGATCATCCAGCTCAACCGTCAATTTGCCCTCAGCGAGAGCTTTGAAATACCGCTGGCTAAAAAGAGGTCTACCCATCGCGCCCCACTCCATCGTTGATAGAAAACACTTTAGCATATTTGTTCTTGGTTTGTGCCGATTTGGGCGGCAGGAAAGCCCAGCATGTACGCTTCAGCGTGCTATGTCAGTTTATTTTTTCTATTAGTTGACTTTGTCAGCTTCCTATGAAATATTGTAACCATAGGAGGATGACCATGAGTGATGGACCGTTCAAAAACCTGAAGCTGGATAATCGGCTGAAGAAGTTTGCGGAGGCCGTTCAAAACGACACCGTTCCAACCGACGAACGGTGCGCATTGGGCCACCACGCAATCGTGTACGGGGTGCTGAGTGAGACCCCTTCGCTCTTCAACGGCCTAGCCGACTATCTCAACGGCAGCCAATTGGACTTCGACCCCAAATCATCCATCGAAGGCGTCTTTGACGCTCATCCGAAGTCACAGTTCACCGACAACTTTCAGAAGGAGGTGAAGCTCCGGCTGCATGACGGGGCATCGCCCGAGAACGCAATTTTCGAAGGTCTTGACGCGGCCATCCAAACCCATATTGACGAAACCAGGACGCGCATTCAGGAAGCGTGCTTGGACAGCCACCAAAATGGGGAGATGCGCAAAGATCAGCTCGACCGTGCCATCGAAGGTACCGACGCCACTTTGAGAGAGCTTGATACTCCTAAAATTCGAGATGCCCTCATGCGAGGTGATCGCGATGCATTCAAGAACGCCACCAAAAAGAAAGACGGTCTAGATGAAGGGCCCGCACAGTGAAGCAGTTGAAGATTGTTGTTGATCCGAGCGAACGCACGCTCAATGTGATTGAAAAAGGATGCGATAAGGCACGCGTACGACTCAAGAGCGACGCTATCGCGCGCATAGGTTCAGAGATTGTTTTCGACAAGCGTATCCTCGACACCTACCACTACGATGGCTGGAAGAGTGTTCATCATGACCTTCTTGTTGTTTGCGCTGCCGTCGAATTTGCGGATCGCAAATGGGCACGCGGTAACACCCATTGGGCGCGGAAATTTCACGTCGTCGTACCTGTTGTAGAATTGGGCGTCTGGCGCGATGAGAGTATCGGGCGGCAGCTCTGCACGACTCTGCGCCATCTGACCGGGGACGAATGGCGCTTCTCTTTTGTGAAATGGGAAGGTGACGTTAGTGAAGACGACCGCCAACGCCCCCTTTTCTTTGATGCGCATAAGGAGTTTGCCATCGCATATAGCGATGGACTGGACTCCCGTTGCGTATCGGGCATCTTCAACAAGAATGATGCCGCTGTTCGTGTGCGCGTCGCCAAGGGAAATCAAAAGCGCCGAAAGAATGAACTCCCTTTTGATCGCATTCCATTCGACGTAAGAGTTTTCCCGTCGCAGGAGGACAGCGCTCGATCACGCGGATTCAAATTTGCGGCAATTACAGCAATCGCTGCTCACCTTTCAGGTCTGAACAAGATCATCGTTCCGGAGAGTGGGCAGGGTGCGCTCGGCCCTGTTTTGGTGCCGCTTTACAATATCTATGCTGACTATCGAAATCACCCAACATTCTTCCGGAGGATGGAACGCTTTATCAAAGCGCTGCTTGGGCACGAGATTACATTTGACCAGCCACGCCTTTGGCGCACCAAAGGTCAAACAATCACCAAGTTCCTAGAGCAACCTGGCATAGACATGGAACAAGTCCTTCATACCCGGTCATGCTGGCAGCAAAGACACAACGTACGACTTGGTGGGGTCCGCCGCCAATGCGGTGTGTGCGCGGCTTGCATGCTTCGACGGACAAGTCTCCACGCAGCTAATGTAAGTGAGAAGAAAGAGACCTACGTCATCTCAGATCTGACGGCCGCGAACTACAGCGATGCTCTGCCGCGAGGCAACACCTTTAATCCCACCAAGACATTGCTCGACTATGGAATTATGGGAGCTCGGCATATGCAGCAACTGGCTGATATGGCTGCGCTTCCCAGTAACAAGCTGAGAAACAATTCACTCGAACTTGCCGAGTCTCTCGGCGCAACAGAAGAAGAAACACTAAGAAACCTGAGAAACCTGTTGGCACGTCACGCAGAGGAATGGCAGCGCTTCCTGACCGACCAAGGACAAGAAAGTTTTCTAAGAGTATGGACGAAAGGAGGCCGCTATGACCGATCTTAATGAAATAAGCGCACAAGAGATTGGACGGCGTCTCCGGCTAGCTCGTGAAAATGCGAAAGTCCTTCAAGAAGAAGCGGCACAATGCATTGGCATGTCCCGCCCGACGTTGGTTTCTATCGAAAAAGGTACGCGCCGCATTCGAATCCAGGAACTTCAAACTTTGGCCAGTCGGTATGGCGTCTCCGTCAACGCATTGCTACGGCGTGAAGCCGTTCATACCGATCTCGTTCCACGCTTTCGCAGACTTCATGAAACTGAGGATCAACACACTGCCGAAGCCGTAAAGCTGCTTAATGACCTCGTTAAGGCCGAAGTGGAGCTGGAGAATGTCCTAGGAATTAGTCGTCGCAAGAGCTACCCCCCAGAGCGCGGTATTAATTCCGGCGATGTAGCTGATCTGGCCGAACAGCACGCGCAGGAGCTGCGCAATTGGCTTGGCCTTGGTTCTGCGCCGATTGGCGATATCTTCACTCTCATCGATCTTGATTTGGGCATCAGGCTGTACCAACGCCGTCTATCGTCCAAATCGAGAGTTGCTGGACTCTTCACCTATGATCCTGAGATAGGCGCATGCATTCTTCTCAACGCGAACCATCCCTTAGAGCGTCGTGTACAGTCTGCGGCCCATGAACTCGGGCACTTTATAGGTACGCGTCACAACCCCGAGGTTCTCGAAGAGAACGAGAAATTCCTGTCCAGAGAAGAGCGTTACGCCAACGCTTTTGGTCGAGAATTTGTGACGCCCCGCAAGGGATTCTCGGAGAGCTTCGAACAACTGAAGGCAGGTTTGCCGCAGCTGACCAGACGCCATGTTATTTTGCTTGCTCACCAGTATAACATTTCGCGTGAAGCTTGCGTGCGTCGCCTCGAAGAGCTTGGTCTTGTGAAGAAGGGAAGCTGGGCTTGGTTTGAAAATAACGGCAGCATCACAAAGGCACATGTGGAAGCCGTACTAGGTGCAAGCGCTGCAAAGCCCGACCACGCGAAGGATGAAGCGAGTAGAGCCCTGCCCCACCGACTGAGTCTTATGGCTTACGCTGCCTGGAAGCGGGAACTTATGTCAGAAGGGCAGCTTGCGGAACTCTTGAAAGTACCTCGTACAGAACTCCGAGCCCTGATCGATCAGTTTGAGCTAGAGGAAAGCGAGACGGATGACCTTCTTACGCTTCCCGGCTAGTGAAACAGTGCCGCTAGTTTTGGACACTAGCGTCATAATCAATCTCCATGCGAGCACATACGGCCACGAAATTCTCAAGGCTCTTAGCAACGATGTCGTAGTCACGGACATTGTCGTTAGAGAGCTTGAGCACCAAACAAGCAGAGAGAACGGCGATCACCAGTTCATTCAAGAGCTTGTGGACACCTCTGTCGTTAAGATGATGTCGCTTGACGATCAAGGCTCCGATCTATTCGCTCAGCTTGTTACCCAAACTGCTTCACTGGGAGACGGAGAAGCCGCAACCATCGCCGCCGCGTATCATCAGGGTGCCACGCCTGTGCTAGACGACAAGAAGGGGCGTACTGTTGCCCAGGGCGTATTGCCTAACACACCCCTTCTCTGGTCACTCGACATGTTCCTCCACCCGCTTGCACAAAACGCCCTTGGCAAGAGTGGGGTGGCTGAGGCTGTTTATCTGGCTCTTCGAGAGGGTCGTATGCGAATAGACGAAGCCCAATGCGAGGCAGTTGTCGGGCTCATAGGTTCGACAAAGGCGCTTGACTGCATCTGCCTTCCCAACTTCAGGGCACGGCGTACTGAATGGCTCTCAGAACTTCATGTCCCCAATAATTCTCAAGTTGCCGAGGTCACCGAAAAGCGTTGAGGCCGCCTAAGCGGCGGCCTCTGTCTCGCGGGGTTGGAGGTTGCCGAGATAGTCAGCCGCTTTGGCGGCTTGGCTGGCGGCGGTGAAGATGGCCTTCTTGTCGGCCTTCATGACTTCAAGCCAGTGGCCCAGGTATGCGGCGTGGTCAGCACGCGGCTCCAGTGAGATGCCAAGCTCGGCGCACAGGAACGCTGCGCCCAGCTCGGCCACAAGCTCTTCCATCGCATAGGCGTTGTCGCCGAACCGCTTGCCGAACTGGCGGTCGCAGCGGTTGGCAGCACCCGTCCAGTGCGTCAGCTCGTGGAGCAGCGTTGAATAGTAACTCTCGGTGGGCGAACTGGTCTCAGTGCCAAGGAAGCGGTCCCGCTCCGGCACCTGAATGGCGTCCGCCACGCGGTCATAATAGGCCCGCTCGCCGCCATGCTTGATGACAGCGCCGGTCGCCCGGATGAAGGCATCGGCATGGGCGATAGTTTCAGCGGGATTGGCCGGTGCCGGTACTGCCGGCAGCGTATAGCCGTCGACCTGATCGGCATTGAAGACGTAGCTCGCCTTGGCGACAAAGCGTTTGCGTCCGTTCTCGCCATCTTCGGCGTCGGGCGTGTCGTCATTTTGCAGCTCTTTATAGAAGACCACCAGACTGGACTTCTCGCCCTTGCGAACCTGCGCTCCTACGGATTGCCACTGGCGATATGTGCCCCAGAGGCCGGATGAGAAACCCGTCAACTCAGCCGATGCCCAGAGGCTTATCACGTTCACGCCCCGATAGTGCGCGCCGGTGGCTACATTCTGCGGCCGGTGGGACGCGAAGCTGCTGCGATGCCAAGGCATCTGGAATATCCCCTGCCCTGCTTCGATTGCAGCGACGATGCGGTCAGTGACCTGGCTGTAAACATCTGCCCGTTGGTTGCTCTTGTATGTCATGTGTCGATCCTCCTTTTGCGGTTGCGAGCCGCGCGCTTCGCGGCCTTGTGAGGCCAAAGCGCAGCGGAGGACCGGAGGCGGCATTCCGCAGAACCGAAACACAGTGGAGGACGGCAAGGACGGCGCTTTTTGCAGCGCGAGGAATGGCGCACGCGGTGCGCCAGGGGAAAAAGCAACGCACCGCGCCGTTGCCAAACCGGGCCCCGATGCGATGGTCCGAACAGATAAGGCCGTGAATGCGCGGCTCTCGTGCCAACCGCTGGAGGTCGCCACGACACACGCACCAATGGGCAGCTACAGCCTGCACCGCTGACTGGCTGCAAAGCCGGGAAGATTGGGGGAAATTCAAAGCCGGTGCGGGGTATCGCGCCGCTTTTTCAGGCGCAGAAATGCTGCACGCGCACTATCCGTGGGCTGATGAGCATCGGATAAGTGAGTGACATGACTTGCGGACTCGGCCTAGGGTTTCAAGATCACAGTAGCCATCGAGGGCAGCGCGGGAGGGAGCGATGGTCTTTGGTCTGTTTGGTAAGAAGAAAGCAAAGCCGCGCGACGATGAACATTGGCGCGATCGGATCGACCCCGCGCACAAGGAAGCGCTGGAGATTCTCGAAGCATCGGGAGAAGTCGGCCCGCCGTGGGTGCCCAGCTACCGGGCGGCACTCCGTTTCGGCAAAATGGACGAGGCCAATGACACCCTACGCGGACACATCGTTCCGAAGTTGTCGAAGGAGACCTATGAGCGCCTGCTGGCTGCCGGTGGCAGCAATTGCTGGGCCGGTTTTGATGACCTCGCACAGTCCGGCTATTTCCAGAAGCAAGGCGAGAAGTCCATAGACCGCGTAAAGCTCGGCTATTGGAGTGATCGGGAAGATCAGCCGGTCAAGCCCGAGATTCTCTTCAGCGGTGATGGCCACCTGCTAACGGTTGCTCCTACCGGTGCAGGTAAAAGCCAACGCTATATCCTGCCTACGGCTCTGACCTACAACGGGCCGATACTGATCCTCGATCCAAAGGGTGAGGTGTACAAAGAAACCGCATGGCGGCGCTCGTGGCACGGCCCGGTGTTCAAATTCGCGCCCTTTGACGAGAACAGCGATCATTTCAATCCGCTGGAGTTTGTGACCGACTGGGACGATGCGCGGGTGCTTGCCGATCTGCTCATCACGGTGTCGGGGAAGGGCGATCCCTTCTGGGATAGCTCCGCCCGCGACCTGGTGCGCGGCCTCATTATGTATGTGGTGAAAGTACGCCCCGGCGGGGTGGCAAACATACGTGAGATACTCCGCCTCCTCTCCCCCAGTGATGACGAGTTTGAGGACATGCTGGACGCAATGCGCACAGCCAATGACGAAGGCCTTCTGGAGCTGGCCAACAGTCTTGAGAAAATGTCCGAGAAGATGCGGGCTTCCATCCAGCAGGTGGCGCGCGCGCAACTGGATGTTTGGCGCTCGGAAGCCGTCGAGCGCGTGACCAGCGACACAACGGAGGAATGGGCGCCGGAAGCTATCTCGACAGACGCCTATTTCAATGAGGAAATGGCGAGCCACGGGATACCTCTAGGCGGCAAGATGGTGGGAGGCACCGTCGTGCAAGGCGTGACGCCGTCCATCTATCTCATCGTGCCGCCTGACAAGATTGGCAGCTATCGCAGCGTGCTGCGGGTGATGCTGGGCATGCACCTGAACGGCGCGATCAAAGCCAATCAGGGAGAGCGTGACCCCAAGCCGTTGCGGCCCTATCTCTTCATTTTCGACGAGTTGCCGCAGCTCGGCTATATGGAGTTGATTGAGAACGCCGTCGCCGTTGCCCGCAGCGCCAATATCCGCCTGTGGCTCTTTGTGCAGGACTTGGCGCAGCTCCGGGAGACCTTCCCCAAGTGGGAGAGCATTCTCGCGAACTGCAAGGCGCAGATATTCTTCAAGCCCGGCGATCTCGGCACGGCTGAGTATCTCAGCCGTCTTCTTGGCCGTAGGCGGGATGTTCTGGGGTCAGATAGGGAGCTTGCGACACCGCAGGAACTGATGGGCCCGAACTTTGACGGCAAGGTCGTCCTGCGACTCGCGGGCCAGAAGCCGGTGAAGGCCGTACTGCCGGAAGCCTTCTACGAGGATGAGCAGCTTCAGGAATACATAGCCACCCACAAGCATAGGAAGCCGTAGCGCGCTCTGATCGCGAACGCGGGGAGGAAAACTGAAGTCCGCTCGCGCTTTCCGCAGTTCCCCTCGCCGTGTCCGTCACGCATCAAATCCGATGCGATTTCAGCCAGTCGATAAAGGCCTGGCGGTCGATATAGACCCGCCCGCCGACTCTCAGCAGGCATTCCCGGAAGCCATTGCGCTCCGCATTGAAAATCCACCAGCGCACAGTGGCCTCGGGGAATGCCGGATACTCTTCGACTAGCTGATTGACTGTCAGAACATCTGAACCATCAATCGTTCCATCCTCCTATTATTACACTTCATAGTTGTAATATGGGGACTGCGATGAACACTTTACACCCCAGTAGCGGCAGATTTCTGCCGTTCGTGTACGGATGAATGCTGTGGGTCGTGAATAGCGCTGGGGGCTGCTGTCAGCGATAGGGCGCCCCATCCCCTCTATTTCGAAGCCTCCCCAGTCACGCCACTGCCTGTGCTCATGTTGGTCGATGATGTGAGCGGTTGACCGGCTTCAGCACTTACTGTGCCAAATTTGTGCCAAATGCAAAAAAGAAGGGCTTAGCATTTCTGCTAAGCCCTTGATTTATTTGGTTGCGGGGGCCCGCAACCGACGATACTTGCGGTTGACGGAACTGAAGATTCCAAGAATGCGAACAAGATTTGAGTAAGTTTACCGTTAGCGAAAGTCCCAAGCGACTAACTCGACGACGTCCCGTCAAGCGATAACATTTGGTCTCAGACGACCAGCTACTGGCATCTGGATTGACCATGTGAATGGAGGTGCCGCCGTTTGGTCATACTGGTACACAATGAGAGACGGCAAATTTCGTTTGTCGTAGAGACTTCCGAAACGCAGAACAAGGCTATTCGGCCCGGCAAAAAACAGGTGAATGGTTCTAACGCCTCTATTGCCAAGCGCTATAGCTGTATCAAGAAACTGCTGCCCCAAGGCCAACTGCTTTTGTTCTGACCAATGAGCATCCATAGGCGCAGCCTCAATATCCGCGTGCTCCAGATGCACTAGCGGAAGCGCGCCACACTTCAATAGAGCTCCTTGTGTGTCTACTCGATAAGAGACCGAGACGGCGAGAACAACCTCGGCCGTACCGTCAGGAATGTCTCCCATGCCCGAGACTTCAAATCTCCTGCCATCATCCTCGGAATTAAGTTCTTGCCACCGCCGTTCATGCCGATTCCAATCCATAAACATGACAGAAGCTTCGTCATCGAGCAGGATGCCCGCCAGAAATGAAAGAGGAACTGGTGCAAGTCCGCCTGCCACATACAAAATATCTCGGCGATCTGCCCCATCTTCCCGCGTGTCTAGCTCTTGGCGCAACGTCATCAACCGATCGACAGCAGCTTGCGGATCAACGATCAATCCGTCGTTTACGCGTTGCCGCAGGTCTACCAGCACTTGCTCTCTTCTTCCGGGCAAGGAATGAGGAATGGCCTCGGCCAAGGGAGAGCCATTCCAGTCCCGAAGCCCTCGGAACTCCAAGACGAACACACGCTTGCGGCCCAGACTTTGATGCTCACGCCAGATCAATATGAGGCCGACGACAATGAGAGTCGCTGCCGCAATGTACGAAAGGGTCGTGAGAATGACCGAAGCTTGACCGGCTTCGTAGTTGAATGTCAGTGGCCCAAATTCGGTTGGAATGCTGACACTAAATACGTTACCTGCGATTAAGAGAGCCAGAAGCGCCACACCTCCTCTGACGAGGAAGTAACCAATTGAACGCTTCCTGAAGGTCCAGTCCGCCAGCGCCCTTATGACATAGTCTAGTGTTCCCATTCTATTCACAATAATTGACTTCTACTCTAAAAGCCTCTTCACCTTTTTGGAACAACAAAGCTGAGCACTCTAACGGCGTCCATAATCTAGTCTTTGATATAAGCAAAATAGCAAAATCTATACTTCGTTCACTCTCGACCAACTCTCGCATCGAGCAGCAATCATCAACGCTGGGTATGACGGGAAACCTCGGATGTGAATGCCATTCTCCCAAATAATTGTAGCGTCGATAATCGTCGCCGGTCCGAGCAAAGAATGAGCGTAGAGCAGCTTGGTGATATTCTGTACTGCGCACAAAGTGCGCCGCCCCTCCTGTTTGATCATCGACTGAGAAATCGGCAAGCCTAAAATGCCCGGGCGCTATCTGTTCGGCCATCAGAATTCCGCCTATCTCACGACGTCCTGCCCACCACAAACGGCGGCGCATTCGGCGTCGCAGGCTGGCAGGAAATTCAATCTTCATCTTGTCTTTCTGCCTCAGAAGCTAATTCCGCAAGCAGTGCTTGCAATTCTTCTGACGCATTCGCTTCTGCCATAGCCCCCCAAACGCCTTCCTTGGTTAGCTCAATCGGCCATGTGTCGAAAGGAGCTTGAAATATCCACCCCTGCCTGAGTCCAAAGGCGTAGGCAGAAGCAGGAAATATAGAGTTGTCGGGGCGGACGAGAGAATCCAGAGCAAACCGGGTGAGATGAGCGGCGACAATCGTTACGTCTGCGTCATCAGCGATAAGAGGCGGCGCTTCTGGTCCTTCCGCCCCATACCCGATGTCGGAATCCTCGTAAGGCCACGGCTGCTGCCTCGCCGCATACCACGACGCGATTTGGTTTCGCGCAATGAGGGGCGGCGGATCAGAGTCAGGCCGTGCGCGCGCTACTACGCCGCCTATCCCTCCGGCATACACAAGCCCCCATATCAGTGGCGTCCTATGGGAGCAGCCCACTGCTGCGCATAGGTTGAAAACGTTAGGATTGGCCGTTGCATCGATCAGCAGGCTGCATTCCGACATTTCGTTCAGCACACTGGTCGTGTAGCCGCTGCTCTCTTGCCCTCCGAGAAGAAGGGGCTTGACCATTACTTCGCAGTTGGCGCTGATCTCCAGAAGTTTGTGTTCGAGTGCGTTTGATTTGTGTGTACCTACCGCCCGGAGATCAAGCTCATTGCGCACCATATTTCCGGGAAGAACGACGTCCGGATCGACAAGAAGGAAGGATCGCACGCCTGACCTGGCAAGCGAGACCGCAACTTTCGAACCCACCGAACCGCAACCGACAATAGCCACTCGCTTGTCGGCCAGCGCATCGTACTCTGCAGGAAGTCTGCCCCCTTCATCGGAAATTTCCAGAGTCGCGTATTTGTAAACGTTGCGTTCGTCACCAAGAATTGTGATCAGGAGAATTTCTGAATCGTCGATCAAGAACACGAAGGGCCAAAATTCTTCTGCGGCTTCTTCGAACCATTCCTCGACACCTAGCTCGGAACAAAGACTAAGAATGCTCTCCATGGTTAGCTTGCGGGGAAGCGTCGTGCCCCGAGGCAGTCGAAGGACATGCGCCTCCTGTTCCCGCATCCCTTTAGTGAGCAACGGCTGCTCGGCCCAATCGGGCGCGTCCTTCACGCCAATTCGAATTGGATAGACAATCCACGCTGAACCGTAATTATGTTCAGAAACCGCGGCCGAGAGAGGCTTACCTTCTTCAACGGCAAGAAAAGCTTCTTTAGCGGACGGGCTGAGAAGCACGCGCAAGTGTGAAGATCGAAGCTTTTGGCCCATCGTCTCTCGATGCGCAGACGGGACTTGCTCGGTATCTGTTTCTCTTTCCCCACTGAGCAATCGATAGGCGCTTTCAATCATCATCGCGCCTGTAACGTCCTGATGCCAATTGTCGGCGCGCCACTCGAGACATAGCTCTCCGCCCGAGCCATACTGGTGCTCTGACAAGCGAATTTTTTCACGCGGCCGGACGATTGGCGGCGTTTGTGGAAAATACTCCGGAAAATAGATAGACAGCGGGAAAGACTCGTCCTCGGCCACGATGTCGAAATCTGCGGCCAATCGAAGCCCGTCAAGTCGCCAATGGAGATTTTGCAACCAAGGCGCTTGTTCAGAGAGGTCAGCGATCTGAGATCGTTCCTCCCTAGCGCGGCCAGGCTGTACCGCCCACCAGATCAAGCGAAACCCTTGGGGGTCGTTGGCATTCTAGGCTGATCAGGGAACGAGACCGTACTTCCGATCACCGGAGCAACCGATGACTTCCGCAGCAATCCTCCGCCCGTTTTCGCTGCCCGCTCTCGTACGCGTTCAGCCAGAGCATCTCCCATAGCAGGGGCTACTCTCTTCGCGATTTCTGCCTGTTCAGTCAGGTTGGCGGCATTGAGGAAGTCTGAACGTGCTTGCTGAAGCCATTGAAAAAAGGCTTCAGCCCGCTCGGGATGTTCCACCCACTTGTCTGCAAAATTTTCAAGTGGGTCAGTTGGGTTGGGAATTACATATTGCCCACCGATTTTCTGAATGAAGCTATCCATCTTTGTGAGGATGGAAGTGAGAGCTTCACCGATAGTCGCCTCACCTGCATAAGCATGAGCCGCCAAGGTGGTGATGATCACTGATATAGGCTTGATTTCGCTATTGCCGGCAAAGCGCCAATCACGGTGGCGCTTCAAAATCATTATGGCCGATTGCAAGGGTGTCTGAACCCGATAGACAGGTATGTCTTCAACACTGGCACGCACAGATTCAGCGAGCGCCCGGCGACGGGTTTCAAATATTTCACCCATGCGCTGAACGAACCATCCGCTGTAACCCTTAGGATTCGAACGCTGCCATTCGGCCGTCATCATTGCGTAGTCAGCGCGTTCGTTGTCCGTAATTGCGATGGCCGTCTGCGTCCAACGGGCGTCAAACCCACTCGTCTCAAGCAACAGTCTTTGGCGATTGGCATCAGGGAGCGCCGGAACAATATCCATATGAAATTGAGCGCCGTCGGCATAATTTAGCACCCAACAGCGGCGGCCCTCACGCACCGGCTTTGTCATAGACTGAGCGCGATGATAGGAGTGGATTTCAGCGCCAAGCAGCTCCTTCAGTTGTTTCTGGGTCAAATCAGCGGTCGTCAGCCCACGAAATTCGCATATCGAGTCAACGTCGTAATCTTCGCGGTCGTCGATGGGACGAATTGCCGTTCCGAGCCGGAAAGAACCCTGCACATAAACCTGCGGCTTGTATTGCCGGATCGTCGACTTTTCCCGGTGAAACCATTCGCCAAGAGCGTTGTAGCTGTCATTGGCTTCCCGATATCTGGCCTCGCTCACTCCAAGATCATCGGCCAGCGCTTCCAGGTAGCTTTCTGCGGCCTGCGTTACTTGAATTCCATTTGCCATCGACTCGGCCTCGCTTCATGGTTTCACGATTTGTTCCACCTGCTTCATTTGTGGTCAAGTCGAATATGGGAAGTTTCACTTTCTATCCACAGGTTTAAGCCGACTCAGCCGAGGCAATCCGAGAGCGGCAAGCTGGCGATCAACCGGCACGGCGCAGCGCGAAAGGCCTGACGTCTCCCGGCGGCTTGGGGGAGTCGCCCGGTGACCATATTTCTTGACTCAACGCTCTGATCGGACTGCGCAGACCTGGCTAAGCGCGCCAAACAGGATGCAGACTAATAACCGTACTTGTCCTGACGGTCCCTGAAGGCCTTTTCGCCGCCCTCCATCGTCGAGGTAATCACCTTGCAGATTTCCGGCTTGTCGATCGCGCCGGCGCACTCGAATTGACGCTCGCCGCTATCCTTGACGTCGAGATATCCAACCAGTTCGGAAGAGCCGTTCACGACGATATTCGCGTTGTGGCTCGCGAAGATGAGCTGGCGGTTCTGCTTGGCGGTATGAAGCTTGTCTGTAAGGTCGGCGATTATCTTGTTATCGAGATCGCCTTCGGGCTGGTCGATAATCAGCGGGCCGCCCGGCTGTTCCAGCAGCATGAACAGTAGTGCGGCGGCGCGCTGGCCCTCGGATGCCTTCTCAAAGGAAATCTCGCGGGCACCGTCGCAATAGGACAAGGTGATTTCAGGTTTGGCTACCGCGGTCGCGATGGCTTCAACTCGCGACGTGTCCATGCGTTCGGTCAGCGCTGACCGAATACGCTCGGTATCGCCGAGTATCTTCATGAGGTCGGGGCACTTCGGCTGCTCCTCGCTGCTAGCCGCTCCCATCTGGCGCCAGTACAGCAGCGAAAGACAGTCTGTACGCAGCCGGTCCGCCATATCCGCTGCTGAATCTTTGGCAAGAGCGTCTTCAAGCCGGTCGATGCGCGTCGCCTCCTGAGACCCCGTCTTGGCGGCAACCGCGTCGATCGCCTCTCTGATCTCCGAAGTATCGCCGGCGGCGGCAACGATGGCTTTGATCTTGCCGCTCGACAGCCTTTCGATCTCTTTCGCCCAAGCCTGGGTGCGTTCTGCCCGCTGATCGTTGACAGTCCTGAGACCGGCAAGAACCTTGGTCAAGGCGGCAGTGGGATCACCTTCGGCCTTGAGCCTCGCTTCGAGATCGCCGATCTGGTTGGTGAGCTCGGTGATTTCCTCGCGGAGCTTGATGATCTGCGCGGTGACCGTCTTGTGGGCGCCGAGCTTTTCCAGCACGGCATCCCGGGCGGTCCGCGCCTGCTGTAACTTCGCGGCCCAAGCGGTTTCGGCACCGGTCAGGACGGTGCGCCTCTTGGCAAGGTCAGCCCGCAGCTGCTTTATGCCGGTGCCGAAAGTCTTGAACAGGTCGCGATAGCTTTGCTGAACGGCTTCCACCTCTCCCTTGAGGTCCGTTGAAAGATCGCGCTCGTTGACAAGTTCGGCGGCGCTCACCTCCAGCTCCTGCAGAATCTGGTCGGCATGCTTTGATGCCTGAAAGCGCTTCGACTCAAAGTCGTTCGCCTTGTCGAAGTGATCCACCTTGGCCTGGTCGTCCGGCGACAGGGTCGGCAACGTCTTCTCAAGAGCCTCGACGCGCTGACGAAGCGAGTCCCTCGTCGTCGTTAGGTTGCGGAGTTTCGACTGCTCCAGCCAATGCTTGGCAACAGCTTGGATCGCCGCCCTGACCTTTCCCTTTGCGGCTTCGATATCGGCGGCCAGCCGGTCATCCTCCTTCTTGAAATCCGGATTGACGAACTGGAGTAAATCGGAGAGTCGGGTTTTCTGGCCCGCCTGCTTGCCAATCTCGGCGAGCTCGCCCTGGCTATACACGACGGCGGGAAACAGCGCGCGCAGCTCCTTGACCGTGATCGTCTGGGTCGAACCGTTGGGATAGGTGATCCGAGGCTGGTAGGTGGTGGCCGGCCCACGGACAATCTTGAAAGGCGCATTATCCTGAATCACGGTCAGCGACACCTGCCCGCCCTTGGAGACGAGCGTATCGTTGATAAGATCGTGCATGCGGTGCGTGCCAGAGTAGTGCTCGCGTGGCGCGTCGTAGCAGCTTCGGCCCAGACCAAACGCGAGGTATTCGAGGAACGAGCTCTTGCCGCTACCGCGCCCGCCGATGACGGCGTTGAATTCCGGACTGAGCGTGATCGAGGTCGGTTGCAGGATCGTGGAGCCTTCTGCCTCAATGGTGGCGGCGACCAGCGAGGGTATCGCGGGCGGCTCAATCCGTATGCGGGACCGATGCCCCAGAAAGGCCTGCCTGATCGCTTCCGCCGTTGGCTCGGCCAGCTTGATCCAAGTGTCATTCGTACCGAGCGCGCCGTAGTCGGCTGACCGGCTGTCCGAGGTCGGGAGAGGGTAAATCTCTCTGGTTGACCACGTCTTGTCAGAACCGGAAAGCCGCGTGCGGTTCTTGGCGCCGAGCGTATTGATGGTCTGGCCGCGATCAAGATAGCCGCCGACATACGGCATTCGGCGAAAATCGCCGTGGCTGCCGTCTGTCAAGACAGTGTGACTGTTCCCCTGCGAAACATTCGGCAGGACGATGTAGCGGCCGCGCAGGTGCTCAACCTCGTCGAGCAGCCTAGCGATCTCGGGATAGGCGCAGGCGAGCTGCGTCACCTTGGGGGCCACGGCACCCTTCTCCTCAAGAGCCGCAAACGCGACCCCGAGCTTCCCTTGCGCCTGCTTGCGCCAGTCCTCGGACAGATCGGCATCGAAGATGATGAGGCACTGCTTGCCGCCGCTCGCCGTCAACTCCATCCCGGGAAAGAGCCAGAGGTCGAAGTCCGGCTCGGCTTTGCGGCGCTGTTCGATCTCTTTCTGAACGTAAGGGACCATGATCATCTCGTGATGATCCGTCAACGCGACCGCCTGCAATCCTTTCGCGACGCACTGGTCCACGAACTCCTTCGCCCATTGCGCTCGCGCCACGTCAACGTCCTGCGTGGTCGCCTTTGCGTCTGTCGTCGTAATGGATTCACCGAGGCCGACGGGCCTCGCGCCCGTCCAGTTCGGATCGCGGGGCGTATGTATCTGGAAATCACATTTTTTCCAAGAAGCGAAGCTCATGAGCAGCGCCACCATAGTCTCGGTAGAGACGCCTGCTGAAGTTGCCATTTCGTGCGTCTGTCATGGTTATCTAGCTGTACCATCGTTCATCTACCCGACATGCGCGAGAACCTCAGTGACCAGTTCACTGACGTTTCTCTGCCGCAATAGCCGTACCTCACGGTCTGCATCTGAAAACCCGCCAGGCTCGAACAGCGCGACGGCGACCGGACCATCCTTGAGATAACCTTCCGTCGTTTTGTCGTCCGTGAAGCGTGTGCGTAGGATGCCGAGCGCGCGGTCAATGACGGCGGCATGCTTACCTTTGTGCGCTTCGCGGAAAAGCGCCGCAACAGCCTCGGGGCCGCCGGGCCAGTGCTCGATGCAGTAAACAAGATCGTGTGCATCCTTGCGTTCACCCCGATCGTCCAGCGCCAGCGCCTTCAGGCACGTGAAGCTCACCAGATCCGCGAAGCGGATGGTTTCGATTGCCATGCCACCATCACCGAGAAGGGCGGCGGTAATCTCTTGAGTGAGATGATGGTCGAACACCATGGAAGCGTGCGGGATGTTCAGGGCCGATATCCGCCCCTCCGTGGGCAGTGGTTTTACCCTGCCACCCGCCACCTCGGGATTGTCCGCCAGAAGTTCAAGAATAACGATTGTGTCCTCGTCAATCCGAGCCTTCCACCGCCAGGAAACCTTCTGGCCTGCATCGTTCTCACCGCGCTCGAACCCCATCTTTTTCAGGTTCTCTTCGACAGTATGGTAGGCTTCAGTCTCGGCTAGCATCTCCAGCGCAACGACAATATCGACATCGCCGGTACCGGCGTGCGCGGGCGCGGCGGGCGGGCGGTCCGGGATCAGGTAGCGGGGAACGAGCCCACCGACGAGATAGACGGACCTTTTCCATGGTCCCAAGCCGTGCAGCAGCGTAACTAGAACTCGCTCGCAGCTTTCTGTAACGGCAGCACTGTAACCGTCCTGGGTTGTAGGCTTGGCCATCAGAAACCGATCCTTTCGTGGCGCAGGTGTGCCGCCATCTCGCGGGACCGCCCCTCACCCGTCAATAGGTCGAGATAGACCTGCACCGGGCTCGCAAGCCAAGCATCATCAACACGTTCTTTGAACAGAAACTCGCCCGATGTCGGCGTCTCTATGACGTTCAGATTTGCGCCTTCGCCGACGCTGCGTGCGCCGAGTTCGGCCAGAGCTTCCTCGGCCGCCGACCCCGGCTTCATACGGCATGCGACCTGCGAAAGCGCTGAAAGGAAAGGAGAATAACGCTGCGCGGCCGCTTCCCGCGTGATGACGTAGGAAACCTCATGCTCCCGGCATGCCGCAGCGAGGCGCCTGATAATTGTGTCCGGTTCACCACGCGGTACGTAGTAACGGCGTTCACCACGCAGCCGTGTCGCCTGCACCTGTTTGCTCCATTCGTCCAGGAGGGCCGTGGGGGCGATCAGGCGCCGCTCTTTGGCGGGACCTTGCCCGCGCGATTCGAGCCAGTCATAGCGCTCTAGCGAGATCAGGGTTTCCGAAGCGGTCGAAGGTGCAACCTCAGCGATCTCGGCCAACGCCGTCGCCCCGAACCATTCACCGCGCTTGACGAGTAACGTGTGGACTATCTGGGCGCGCTTGCCCTTGAACAGGGAGCGAACCGATTTTTCGAGGGTTTTCGGCGGCGGCTTTTCCACGAAGATGTAGGCGCCGGGGGCGGGTACGTAGAGGCTGCCGCCGGTATCGTAGTAGCCGACATTCTCGTGCCGCAGCAACTCCCGCGCGCCCTGAGATATCGATTCGGCCGCCAAGAACGGAATGTTGGAAGCGCCGTGCTCTACCCCCTCACGGTGGACATAGCGGTCAAGCTGCCAGAGGATTTGTCGCACGTCGCGCGGGTAGACCGATTTTTTGACCTCGATGAGAAGGACGATATTGCGCCCACCAACATCTAGGCGCATTTCGGCGTCAATCCTGTACTGACTACCAGAGTCGAGGCGTTCAACGACCGGCTCCGATGCTTCAACTTGCGGCAGCCCCCCAAATGCTTCCCGGAGATGTTCCAGCACGTATTGCTCGTTCCTGCGGGTATTCTCTAACACGATTTGAGCCATTTTCGCTGCACAGCATATAACCGACTTATAGTGCATATACGATAAAATAGCAATATTCACTGCGCAGCGAATTTTGAGGTGGAAGCGAAAGCTCAAGAAATGTTGCTTTGGGTCACAAGAAGCCTTGGCCAAGGTCGCGCCTACTGAACGAGTACCCTGCTCGCACGGGCGACAAACCGCGCACCACCTTTTTGTTAAACACAAATTATTATGTAGATAAATATAATTACATTAAATGTATGGTAATATACAAATTAGCTAGAACCTCGCCTCCAGACGAGATGAGCCTCCTGACCATCCTCTGCCGGAAACAGCGCCGCATGAACGGGCGCCGCAAGTACCGGATCGTCGAGCCGGACACTCAGATACTCTTTCTCACCGCCCCGCTCCCGCCAGGCGGCGCCGACCTCGGAGCGGCCGACATAGAGCTTGAAGGCCGGCGCCCGTTCACTGTCGCGATTGTCGTTCGGCACAAAGCGCAGCTTTGCATCGATGATGAGGGTCCGGATGGTGCCGGACCAGCCACCCTCCTTCGTAGGCGTGAACATCCCGATCACAGACATCTCAATCCTCCTTATCGGTTGGCGGCAACGGCGCGCGAGGTGCACGTCCTCTCGATCCCGGCTGAGCGATACCGGTGCCTTTGCCCTCTCCTTCCGGCAACGCCTTCCGTGCCTTGGCAAAGCCACGATCAGCCTCCAGAAAACTCTGCAGCATGTAGGGAATGAGCTCCGGCACCGATTCAGCCTCGCCATAGGTCTCGCGATAAAGCGCGGCATAGGCCTGCAGCGCCTTGTTGAGATCGGGTGGCGCGATGAAGGTGATCTTGACCGGCGTGCGGTCGGGGAGTTTGCCGAGTTTCAGGTCGGGCATGGTTCTCATCCTCGATAGGGACGCAGGATCAGGTCCTTCTGCACGATGACGCGGATCGGCCAGCCGGGCCTCACCGTGATGGTCGGCTGGATGTTGAGATTCTTTTCGGTGAGGCGCTGGCCGGCCTGCGAAACGTTTTGCTGCGTCGACTGGCGGATCGCGCGCAGGAGATCGCTCTCCTCGCTGCCGAAACCGAGCTCGGTGCCAACGCCCAGAAGCGTCGCCAGCGCCACGCCCTTGACGAGCGCCCATGTGTGGTAGTCGACCTCGTCAGCGACGCCGGCATAACCGGTGGCATCCGTCGCCGGCAGATTGTCGATCACGATCGAGGAACCATCCGGCATCACGATGCGATGCCAGACGAGCAGCGCCCGCGACTGACCGAAGGCGACGACACTGTCGTAACTGCCGATGAGCCTCGATCCTTGCGGAATCAGCAAAGCCCTTCCGCTCACCGTGTCAAAAATATTTTCTGTGATCTGGGCAACCACAAGGCCCGGCAGATCGGAGTTGAGCCCCGTGATCAGGCTCGCGGCGATGACGCTGCCGGCCATCAACTGATGCGCCGAGACCGGTTCCTGCAGCGTGTGGCGGTTATAGATGTCAGGATCCGGTCCCCGGTTCATAAAATCGAGCTTGCGCTGCTGATGGTTCTGGTCGCGCTCCGGATCGAGGTTGAGACGCTCGTCGACTGCGGCGACAGCTTGAAGACCTGTGCTCTCCCTCGCATCAGCCACTCTCGATTGCGAAGCACGCCCCTCGCCGCTTCCGCTCCCCTTCAATTGAAAGAACACGCCTGCTTCCGCCGCCTGCCGCGCCTGTTGCGCTAGTCTGAGCCTTTCGGCGCGAGCGTCGTTCTCCTCGGCGCTCGGCACGAAGGTCGGGCGGAGGCCGGCGCTATTGTCGATGCCGAGTTCCGCCTCGCGCCTGAGGATCGGGCGGCCAAATTCGCCGGGAAGCGGCGCGCCGAGTTCGGGGATCGGCTTCGGGATCTCGTCGTAGCTCACGGGCAGCGCCGCCAGCCCCTCCGCCCTCTCCTTACGCTCCGGGTGGTAGAGCTCCCCACCATCCGGCGCCGCGAGACGAAAGCTTGAGCCTTCCAGCGCCAGAAAGGCGAGCGCGAAAATCGTCGCCGAGCCCGTCGCCGCGACGCCGATGACGACACTGCGCCGGAACCGTGTCACACGGCGCGGCTTGGCGCGCAGCGCCAGCGTTTCGGGATCGACTTTCCCCGACGACTGCGTCTGACCCTGAGGCGAGGCGGGACCGGCCATATCTCTCTCCTATCGTCCCGGCCGCAGCCGCGAGGGGCGATCATCGACGACGCCCGCTACCCTGTCGGTGCGGCTGATGCGCACCACCTGTTGCGGCGCCTCGCCGAGGTGCAATTCCGCCGCCGCGAAGAGGCGATCGACAATGTAGTAATGGCCGCGCAGCCGGTAATTGACGAGTTCGCTGCCGCCCGAGGGGCCGACCACGAAGAGCGGCGGTGCCTCGCCCTGATCGAACCGCGCGGGAAACTCGATATAGACTTTCGAACCGTCATCGAAGGCGCGGAGCGGCCGCCAGGGCGGATTATCGCCCGTGATCTCGTAGCGGAAACGGAGCGCGGCGAGATCGATACCGCTTGCGATTGCCGATGCCGCTTGCGCCCTCGCGTTCCGCGCCTGCAAGGCGAGCAGCTCGTCGCGCGGATAGGTCCAGGAGAGTGCGGCCATGGCCGTCGCCTCGGTGCTCTGAAGCGCCAGACGATAGGCGCGGCGATCGGTGGTGATGACGAGATTGGTCTCAAGCCCGGCGGCGAAAGGCTTCACCAGCACATGGACACGTTTGCCGGTGCCGGAGCCACTTACAGTATCGCCGATCACCCAGCGCACCGTGTCACCCGCCGAGACGGCGATGAGTTCCTCGCCCGGCTGCAATGCGATATCGCTGACGCGCTCCGGCGTCGCATAAAGCCGGTAGAGCGCGCCTTCAGTGAAGGGATAGACCTGGATCGCATTGATATAGCCATCCCGCATGGGTTCGATCAGCGCCTCCTTGTTGGCGGCATCGACCCGTTCCGTCGGCACCCGCTTGTCGGGCTTCGGTTTCGCCGTATCGAGAGGCTGCAACTGACCCGGCAGCGGCAAAGGCTCCGGCAGGGCGACGATCTCGACGGGTTTCGGGGGCTGAGGTTCGAGCTGTGCCGGTTGCAGGTCGACCGCGTCATAGCGGATCTGGGGTGGCGGCACCTTGTCGGCACAGGCGGTCAACACAAGCGCCGAGATGCTTACCATCAAGAACGAACGGATCGGGGTCATCTGGTTCTCCTTGGTCAGGGGGCTTCACCGGCGTTGAGTTCGCGTGACCAGTCGAGCGCCTCGACATAAAGGCCGAGCGGGTTCTTTCGGAGCGTCTCGGCATTGCGGGGCGGCCGAATGCCGATGGTGAGAATGGCGGTCCAGTGGGTCGTCGCGGCGAGGCTGCCGCGCTCGTAAAGCCGCTCGCGCCATTTGACCTGGAAGGAGCGCTCCGAGACGCGGACGACGCTGGTCACCTCGACGGATACATTGCGCGTGCCGACCGATTTGAAGGGATCGCTCTCGCGCGCGAATTCGTTGAGGAATGTCGCCGCCCTGCCGGTCGCATGGTCGTAGGCTTCGAGCCAGTTCTTCCGCAAGACGATAGGGTCGGAGGAAAGCGAGCGGACATTCGAGATGAAGCGCGCCAGCACAAAGGCGATCTGGGCATCTCCCGGCGTATAGGCCTCGATAGCGGGGCGCACAGCGCGGACCTCGCCCGAACGCTCGATCTCGACCACGTACGGGGTCACGTGAGACTGCAGCGATTGCCAGTAGAGGCCCGCCGACAGCCCGGCGCTTAGCGCGAGACATCCAAATGCCATCAGCCGCCAGTTTCGCGCCTGAACGCGCGCCGCGCCGATGCGCTCGTCCCAGGCTTGTGCCGCCTTCTGATAGGGGGTGACCGGTTCGGGGGTGCGGCCATATCGCTCCGTGGCACGTTTGAAGAGCATCAGGACCTCCCATCGTCGAAGGAAGGATTGGCGCCGGCACCCGGCCGGTCGCCTTCGCGGATCGCCTGCATCGCGGTCTGGGTATGGGTGCGGCGGCGCTGCTCGGCCCGGAGACGCCGCGCCCAGTCGGGTGTCCCCGCCGCCATGCTTGAAGACATTCCGGCAGAAGACGATGCGGCCATGCCCGGTACAGGCCCCATCCCCACCGCACCGGCCGTCGCGGTGCCCATGCCGGTGCCGGCCCGAAGTGCCGAAAGTCCGGCCGCACTTCCCATCCGGGCCGCCCCGAGCGCCATGCCGCCGGCCAGCGCCGCACCGGCCGCAACGCCACCGGTCGCCCCGACCACCGCGCCTGCACCAAGCTGCGGCGCGCCGGAGACGAGGCCCGCGGCAATGCCGGGCCCGAAAATGCCGAGCCCGAACAAAGCGAGCGAAGCCAGCACCAGCGCCATGGCGTCGTTGAGATTGGGCTCGCGGCCCTGAAGCGCCGTCACGAAATCGGTGAAAAAGCCCGAACCGATGCCGATGATGACGGCGAGCAGCATCACCTTGACGCCCGAGGCGACGACATTGCCGAGCACACGCTCGGCGAGAAACGCCGTTTTGGTCCAGAGCGCGAAGGGCACCAGTACGAAGCCCGCCAGCGTCGTCAGCTTGAACTCGATGATGGTGATGAAGAGCTGCACCGCCAGGATGAAGAAGGCGGCGATGACGACCGTCCAGGCGAGTACCAGCACGATGATCGTGACCGCATGGTTGAAGAAACTCGTGAACCCCATCAAGGAGCCCGCCTGTTGCAGGAGCGGCCAGGCCGCCTCGAAGCCGATACCGGCGAGATAGCCCGGCCGGAGCAGGTCGTCGGCGGTGAGCTCGTTCTCCGCCGCATGCAGACCGAGGCCTGCGAAGGAACGGAAGATGATGTCGGCAAGGCCTGCAAAATTATTCAGGATCAGCGCGAAGACGCCGACATAAAGGACCTTCCGCAGGAGACGGCCCAGCACATTGCTCTCCTCCATCGCCCAGAAGAGACCGGCCAGCGTGATGTCGATGCCGATGAGGATCGCGGTCAGGAAGGCGACATCGCCCTGCAGCAGTCCGAAGCCGCTGTCGATTGCCTGGGTGAAGGCTTCCATGAACCGGTCGATGACGCCAAGATCGTCCATGCCGCTCGCTCCTCGCCTCTTACTCTTCGTTTGTCACTCTTCGATTGTCACCGCGCCCCGTAGGCTTTTCCCTCGCCCATGAAGCGGTCGAAGCTTGCGCGGGCCTGTTCCTCGGCCTGGGCCTTGCGTGCCGCATCAAGCGCTTCGGCGCGATATTGGGCCGCCATCAGGCTCTGGATCTGAAGCTGTTGTTTCGTCGAAAGCGCGAGCAACTGGTTTGCCGCCTGCTGCGCCTGAAGCGCACCGACCGCGCCTTGCGAGGCGGCGACCAGCGAGACGAGCGCCGCCTGGTCGCTCTCGACATTGCGCGCGATGCCCGCCTGCAGGCGCATCGTGTCGCCGTAGGCCGACATGGCATCGCGCCAGCGCTGTTCGGCATCGGCGAGAAGCACGTCGTGAGTGACCTCCGCGCCGTAGCGCTCGGGATAGCTTTGTTCCAGTGCCTCTTGCGTCGCCTCGATGGTGAAGGCGATGCCCCGCGCCTGATCCATCAGCTGACCGATCCTTGTCAGCCCCGAGACCATGCCCTGCAGCGTCGAGAGATCGAGATGCTCCAGGTTCCGCGCCATATTGTCGAGCATCACGGCCTCGTTCTGGAGCGAGCGGATCTGGTTGTCGATCTGCTCCAGCGCGCGCACCGCCTGCAGCAGGTTCTGCACATAGTTGGTGGGATCGAAGACGGTCATGGCCGTTGCCGGACGTAGGTATGCCGTTGCGAGACCAGCCGAGAGGCAGAGAGCGAGCAGCACGGCCCGCAACGTCTTGCGCGTCATGAGGACGTCTCCGATGAAGAAATTTTCGCTGTATGGATGTCGATGAGATCGGCGGCCCAATCGAGGCCCTTCGCGGCGAGAAATCTCTTCGCGAAACCCGCTGACCCCGTCTCATTCAACACACGACCGATGAGTTTCCGGTCGGCGGAAGAAGACGCGCCGCAAAAGGTGAACGCCACGGGACCGAGCCCGAGTTCGAAAAGCCGGTTGCCGCGGCGGGATTGGAGATAGTAGTGCCGCTTCGGCATGGCTTCCGCGATCAGCTCGATCTGGCGCGTGTTGAGACCGAAGCGCTCGTAAGCCGCCCGCGCCTGCGGTTCGATTGCGCGGTCATTGGGGAGGAATATCCGCTGCGGACAGCTCTCGATGATAGCGGGCGCGATGGCGCTCTCGGCGATATCGGCAAGCGACTGCGTCGCGAAGATGACCGCGACATTCTTCTTGCGAAGCGTCTTCAACCATTCACGGATGCGGGAGGCGAAAAGCGGGTCGTCGAGATAGACCCAGGCCTCATCGAGAATGAGAAGCGTCGGCGCGCCGGTGAAGCGTTCCTCAAGGCGATGGAAGAGATAGGTGAGAACCGGCATCACCGCGCCCTTCTCGTGCAGCAGTGCTTCCATCTCGAAACACTGGATGCCGGAAAGCGCGAGCCCGTCTTCTGCCGCATCGAGCAAATGCCCGAACGGACCTTCCAGCGTGTAAGGCGTGAGCGCTGCCTTGAGCGCGTTCGATTGCAGCAGGACGGAGAGGCCGGTCAGCGTCCGCTCACCGCACGGCGCGGAGGCGAGGCTCCTCAATGCCGACCAGACGGCATCCTTCACCTCCGGCGTCACCTCGAGTTTCTCATGCGTGAGAAGCGATCCGATCCATTCCGCCGCCCAGCCGCATTCCGCCGCTTCGTCGATTCGGGCAAGCGGCTGGAAGGCGAGCACGGCCTCACCATCACCGGTGCCCAGCGCATGATGGGCGCCGCCCATGGCGAGAATGGCGGCACGCGCCGAGAAGCCCTTGTCGAAGAGATAGATCTGCGCATCCTCGTAGCGGCGGAACTGCATCGCGATCAGCGCCAGCAACACCGATTTGCCGGCGCCGGTCGGGCCGACGATCAGCATATGGCCGACATCGCCGATATGGGTCGAAAGACGGAAAGGCGTCGCGCCCTCGCTTTCGGCATGGAGCAGGACCGGACCGTCCAAATGCTCGTTCCGCGCCGGCCCGGCCCAGACCAACGAGAGCGGCATCAGATGAGCGAGATTGAGCGTATGGACGATCGGCTGCCGGACATTGGCATAGACATGACCGGGCAGACTGCCGAGCCAGGCCTCGACCGCATTGGTGCTTTCGCGGATCACGGTGAAGCCGGCGCCGGTGACCGCGCGCTCGACGGCGCGGCGATACTCGTCCGCGACTTCGGCATCCTCATCGCCGACGGTGATCGTCGTCGTCAGATAACCGAAGCTCACATGATCGCCGCCCAGCGCCTGCAGCGCGAGATCGGCATCCACCACCTTGTTGTCGGCATCCGTATCGAGAAGCGGTGCCGGTTCATTGTACATGACCTCGCGCAAGAGGGCCGTCACCGATTTGCGCTTCGCGAACCATTGCCGGCGGAGTTTGGTCAGTTCCCGCGTCGCCTGGGTCTTGTCGAGCGCGATGAAGCGCGTCATCCAGCGATAGGGAAGCGCCAGATGATTGAGCGCATCGAGCAATCCCGGCCGGGTCAGGTTCGGGAAGCCGAGGATCGTCAGCGTCCGCAGATGCCGCGCGCCCAGCATCGGCTCGAGACCGCCACTCAGGGGCTCGTCCACCAGTACCGCATCGAGATAGACCGGCGTTTCGGGCGGCACGATCCGATGGCGCTTGGAGGAGACGGCGCGGTGGAGATAGGTGAGCGTCTCCGCATCGTCGAGCGGATGGAGCTCCGGCATGAAGCCCTTGAGGAGATCGGCGATCCGGTCGGTCTCGGCGATGAAGCCGTCGAGATCTTCGCGCCAGTCGCGCGTGCTGTCCGCCCTCTCCTTCTCAATGAGCCACCGCTCGGCCCGCGAGACCGTGTCCGCCAGCGGCATATAGTAAAGTGTGAGGTGGCAGGCGCTCTCGAAATGCGCCTTCTCCACGAAGCCCGCGCGGCGCTCGCGATCGACAAGCCATGACGCGGCATCGGGAAAGGCGCTGTCGGGATAATCCGCCGCCGCGAGGCGCTCCGCCTCGAAGAACAAGGCCCAGCCGGAACCGAAACGGCGCGCGACATTGTTGAAGCGGGCCGCGACACCGATCAGTTCGGCTTCGGTCGCGCTTTCGAGATCGGGGCCGCGGAACCTCAGCGTCCGCTGGAAACCGCCATCCTTGTTGAGGACGACGCCCGGTGCCACGAGTGCTGCCCAGGGCAGATGATCGGCGAGGCGGTCTGGCTTGCGGCGGTACTCGGCGAGGTTCAGCATGAGAGATACCCCTTCTGCCGGAGATGGCGCGCCAGCACCTGCCCGAATTGCGGATCGCGTTTCGCCGCGAAGACGCAAAGCGTGTGACCGGCAAGCCAGAGGACGAGGCCCGCGATCCAGAGCTGAAGGCCCAAACCAAGGGCGGCGGCAACGGTCCCATTGAGGATCGCAACACTGCGCGGCGCGCCGGCAAGCAGGATCGGCTCGGCAAGGGCGCGGTGAAGCGGCACTTCGAAGCCTTCGAGATGGCCGCTCATGCGATCAGCGCTCCGCCGCCGAAGGCGAAGAAGGAAAGAAAGAAGCTCGAGGCCGCGAAGGCGATCGACAGACCGAAGACGATCTGGATCAGGCGGCGGAAGCCCCCCGCCGTATCGCCGAAGGCGAGCGTCAGTCCCGTCACGATGATGATGATCACCGCGACGATCTTCGCGACCGGCCCTTGCACGGAATCGAGGATCTGCTGCAGCGGCTGCTCCCAGGGCATGCCGGTGCCGGCGGCCTCTGCGGCGCCGATAAACACCATGGTCAAAAACAAGGACAGCGAACCGGTTCGGACAAGACGATTGAGCAAGCGCATGAAGTAGTCCTTTCGGGTCAGACAGTGGGACGATGCGGGCTCGTGGTATCGGTGACGAGATAGTCGCCATTGGCATCGAGGCCGGTGACTTGGGTGATGCAGCCGACGCGGCGCGCGGCCCCTCTTCCCTCGATGAAGACGACGAGATCGATTGCCTCGGCGATAAGGCGGCGCGGCACCACGGCGCTTGCCTCCTGGACGAGCTGTTCGAGCCTGTAGAGGGCGGCCCGGGCCGAGTTCGCATGCAGCGTCGCGATGCCGCCCGGATGGCCCGTGTTCCAGGCCTTCAGCATGTCGAGCGCCTCGCCGCCCCTGACCTCGCCGACAATGATGCGGTCGGGCCGGAGGCGGAGCGTCGAGCGGACGAGATCGGCGAGCGAGACCACGCCCGGCTTCGTGCGTAGCTCCACGCAATCGGGCGCCGCGCATTGCAACTCGCGCGTATCCTCGATCAGGATGATGCGCTCGTCGGCGGTGGCCATTTCGGCGAGAAGCGCGTTCGCCAGCGTCGTCTTGCCCGAACTCGTGCCGCCGGCGACCAGGAGATTGCGCCGGTCGGCGACCGCATCGCGCAAGGCGCTTGCCTGCTCCGGCGAGAGGATGCGGTCGGCGATATAATCGTCCAGCGTATGGATCCGTGCGGCGGGTTTGCGGATCGCGAAACAGGGTGCGGATGCCACAGGCGGCAGCAGACCCTCGAAGCGCTCGCCGCTTTCAGGCAACTCCGCGCTCACCACCGGGTTGCCGGCATGGACTTCCGTGCGGACATGCGAGGCCACAAGCCGGATGACGCGTTCGACCTCGGCCGGCTCGAACGCCACGCCCGTATCGACCCTGCCCTCGCCCAGCCGGTCGAGCCGGAGACTGCCATCGGGATTGACCATCACCTCGACGACCATGGGATCGGTGAGCGCGGCGGCGATCGCCGGTCCCATGGCGGTCCGGAGCATCGAACGGCGCCGCTCTCTCGACTGCGCTTCGGCGTGACCGCTCATGACGCCTCCTCCGTCTCGCCGCTGCGCAGGATCGTGTCGCGGCTCAGATCCCGCCTGCCGCCCGCGAGTTGCCGCCCGACCCGGTCGATAAAGGCCTCGAAACGGTCGCGGCCGACCGCACGGGCCGTCTGATCGGGCTCGGGCAGCGGTGCCGTGACGGTCAGCTGATAGCGGACGAAGAGCCCCAGGCTCTCCATCACGATCGCGAGATCGCGCTCGATGCGGTTCAATTGCCCGCTCATGCGGTCGAGCCGCACCTTGAAGAGATCGTCGAGCTCCTTCGCACCGCGGCGCGCGAGATAGGCGCGCAGCGCGTCGCTGACGATCGCGGATTTGGACGAGCCGGGCTTCGCGGCGAGCTTCTCGAGCTCCTCGGTCAGCGCATCGTCGAGATAGAGATGATGGCGGGGCTTCATCGTGCGCACCTTCAAAATCCGGGAAGAAGCTCTTGCGAAGCGCGTTGCCGGTCGCCGTCGCTCCCCGCATTGGCCGCATAGGCGCGTTTGATCGCGCTGCGTCCGGCGCGTTTTCCCCCATCCATTGCCTTGGGATCGGCACCCGCATCGCCGTCATCGTCGAAAAGGCCGAGCGTCGCCTCGCGAGGTTCGCGCGGCTTCGCGACCTCCTTCGCCTGCAGGCCCGGATGGCGCTGCTGCTGCAGCCCGCCTTCCTCTTCCGCCAGCCCGGCATCGGGATCGGGTACACTTGTGGCGGCGAGCCGATGATCGAGCCCACGCACCTGGCCGCTCCAGTCGTCGGGACGGGCGGCGGGCCGGTCACGGTAACCATTCTCGGCAAGGACCGGCGCCGGCTTCACCCGCTCGGTGAAGTTCCTGTCCTCGTAATAGCGAAGCTTCTTCGCCCGGATCGGCGCGAGGCCCGAGACCAGCACCAGCTCGTCGGCCGGCGGCAATTGCATCACCTCACCCGGCGTCAGCAGCGGGCGCGCCGTCTCCTGCCGCGAGACCATGACGTGGGAGAGCCAGGGCGCGAGCCGATGACCGGCATAGTTGCGCTGCGCGCGGAGTTCCGTTGCGGTCCCCAGCGCGTCCGAAATGCGCTTCGCCGTCCGCTCGTCATTCGACGAGAAGGCGATCCGGACATGGCAGTTATCGAGGATCGCATTGTTCTCACCATAGGCCTTGGATATCTGGTTCAGGGACTGCGCGATCAAATAGGCCCTGATCCCGTAGCCCGCCATGAAGGCGAGCGCCGTCTCGAAGAAATCGAGCCGCCCGAGCGCCGGGAACTCGTCCAGCATCATGAGAAGCCCATGACGCCGGCGCTTCGCCGGATCGCCTTCGAGCTTCTCGGTGAGGCGCCGCCCGATCTGGTTGAGCACGAGACGCACCAGCGGCTTCGTGCGCGAGATGTCGGCCGGCGGAATGACCAGATAGAGCGAGACGGGCCGTGCCGCATCGACGAGATCGGCGATCCGCCAGTCGCAGGCCGAGATGGTCGCCGCGACGATCGGATCGCGGTAAAGCCCCAGAAACGACATGGCGGTCGAGAGCACGCCGGAGCGTTCATTGTCGGACTTGTTGAGGACCTCCCGGGCAGCCGACGCCACAACGGGATGGACCTCCGGGCGGTCCGGCGTGCCCAGATGGTTCGTCGCCATCATGGCGCGCAGCGTGTGCTCGAAGGAGCGTCGCGGGTCCGACAGCAGCGTCGCCACCCGGGCAAGCGTCTTCTCTTCCTCCGCATAAAGGACATGCAGGATCGCGCCGACCAGCAGGGCGTGGCTCGTCTTCTCCCAGTGATTGCGCCGTTCGAGCGCCCCTTCCGGATCGACCAGGATATCGGCGATGTTCTGAACATCGCGGACCTCGTCGGGGCCCTTCCGCACTTCAAGCAGGGGGTTGTAGCGGGCGGAGCGCGGATCGGTCGGGTTGAAGAGGAGGCAATGGGAAAAGCGGCTCCGCCAGCCGGCGGTCAGCTGCCAGTTCTCGCCCTTGATGTCGTGAATGACGGCAGACCCCGTCCAGGAGAGCAGCGTCGGGACGACAAGCCCGACGCCCTTGCCGGAGCGCGTCGGCGCGAAAGCCATGACATGCTCCGGTCCGTCGTGACGGAGATAATGCTCGCCCAATCGTCCGAGAAACACCCCGGCCGCGCGGAAGAGCCCCGCCCGCTCGATCTCGCCGCGCTTCGCCCAGCGCGACGAACCATAAGTGGTGACGAGTTTGCCCTGCCTGGCCCGCCAGAGAGAGCCGACAATGGCAACCGCGCAACCGGCGACGCCACTCGAAGCCGCGATCGCACCCGCTTGCGCGAAGATGTCCGGCGCATAGGCCTCATAGGCATACCACCACTCGAAGAGCCGCCAGGGGTAATAGACGGGCCATGACAGGAGAACGAACCAGGGCGCGCCGAGACGCGTCTGGAAGCCGAGTGCGAAGGCTGCCCATTGCGTCGCGGTCCAGACACCCAGAATGACGATCGCGAAGACGATCAGCGCCTGACCGATCAGAAGTTTTGTCGGGGTCATCCGTCTCTCTCCATCGCGCCAAAGCTCGCGAGAACGAGAGACAGGATTCAATCGGAAGGAGGATTCTGAAAATCGCCTTTATCTGCGCCCTCACGCGACGATGAACGCAGACGAGAAAGAGAGCGCCCGTGAGAATGCATGAACGTGAGAGCAAGGACTCTGGAAACGCGAATTCACGAGGTGTAGAATCCAATAACGAGCGTTGATGCACGAAATCGTTTGCACCGCTCCGATGAAGCGAGAACTCACAGCAACAGATGGAGATCCGACATGATCGCCATGCTTCTGCTTACCGTCTTCGGGCTCGGCGCCTTCTGTATGCTGCTGTTCAGATGCGCGGTCTATGCGCTTCCGGTCATGGTCGGGCTTTCGACCGGTTACTGGGCGATCACATCAGGCGCTGGCATAGTGGGTGGCGCTCTCGTCGGCCTGGTCGTCGGCGGCCTCGTCTTCGGCCTTGGGCAGGCAGCGCTCGCGACGAGCCGCTCTCCGCTGCTGCGGTTCCTGGTTGTGGGGGTATTTGCAACGCCTGCGGCGCTGGTGGGCTACGGCATGATGCTGGAGATATGGCAACTCACCATGTCTGCCAGCATTTGGCAGCACGCGTTCGGGGTTGTCGCAGGCCTTGCAGTCGCCATCGCGACGGCGGCCTGACTTCTGGACGAAAACCCTTTGCCAACAGGCGAGAAAAACGGCGCGGTCTCACCCCGGCTCTGAATGACTGCTTTGCGCCGATTGTGTTGATTAAGTCGGCGGTTGAACCGGCTTCTGGAGCGTGATTCCATCGTGCTGTGCTGATCGGAGGGCAGAGCGATGATGGGAACACAGGCGGTGCCGGCGCAGCTGTTTTATGACTTCTGTCTCGACGATCATGTTCCTGACGATCACCTGTTGCGACGTATCGACCGGTTCCTGGATCTCGAGGCGGTGCGCGCGGAGCTAAAGCCCTTTTACAGCATGATCGGCCGGCCCTCGATCGATCCGGAACTGATGATGCGGATGCTGATCGTGGGCTACAGCCTGGGCATCCGGTCCGAACGGCGCCTGTGCGAGGAGGTCCATCTCAACCTGGCTTACAGATGGTTTTGCCGTCTGGGGCTGGACGGCAAGGTGCCCGACCATTCGACCTTCTCGCGCAACCGGCACGGCCGTTTCCGGCAGAGCGATATCCTGCGGCATCTGTTCGAGACGGTGGTGGAACGCTGCCTGCGCGAGGGGCTGGTCGGTGGCGAAGGCTTTGCCGTCGATGCGAGCCTGATCGCGGCGGATGCCAACAAGCAGCGCTCTGTTCCCGGCGACGAGTGGCACCCCGATGACCTTGGCCCGGATGCAGGACAGGCTGTCCGTGCGTATCTGGCGACACTGGACGATGCGGCCTTCGGCGCCGCCAGCGCGGCGAAGCCGAAGTTCATCTCGCCATCGGACCCGGCCGCGCAGTGGACCGGTGCTCACAAGGGGCATGCCTTCTTCGCCTACGCCACCAACTATCTGATCGACACGGAGAATGCGGTCATCCTCGACGTCGAGGCCAGCCGCGCCATCCGGCAGGCCGAGGTGGGCGCCTCGCGAACGATGATCGACAGGACCAATGAGCGCTTCGGTCTCAAGCCCGGCATCTGGCGGCCGACAGCGCCTATGGATCGGCGGCGAACCTCGCCTGGCTGGTCAAGGAGCGGCAGATCGAGCCGCACATCCCCGTCTTCGACAAATCGAACCGGACCGACGGCACCTTCTCGCGCTCCGACTTCGTCTTCGATGCCGGGCAGGACCACTACACCTGCCCGGGCGGCAAGCTGCTGGTGCAGTTCAGACGGACCTATGCGACGCCGCGTTCGGGCATCACCAAGGACGGAACGCGGCTCTACCGTTCGAGCAAGTCCGACTGCCAGAACTGCGCTCTCAAGATCAAGTGCTGTCCGAACACGCCACAGCGCAAGGTGCCGCGCGACATCGACGAGGATGCGCGCGATGTGGCCCGGGCTCTGGCGAACACGCCGGCCTATGAGCGTTCGCGGCATCGGCGCAAGAAGGTCGAGATGCTCTTCGCCCACCTCAAACGCATCCTCAAACTCGGCCGTCTGCGCCTGCGCGGACCGAAGGGCGCCAGAGACGAGTTCCTCCTCGCCGCCACCGCGCAAAACCTGAGGAAGCTGGCGAAGCTTCGAGCAATGCCGAGCCATGGCCCTGCGGCGGCATGAAGCCACACCGGCCGGGTAACCGGCCCGCCGTCATAAGGCCATCAGGCATCAGGCCCCCGGGCAACGGGCCCGAAATCATCGTCCCACGGACGAACTGTCGATCTCGCAGCGACTAAATCAACAATATCGGCGCTAAGCGGACCTATGAAACCCCTGACCCTCTCTGCCTCCCGATCATCCACGACACCCTCCCCTCCCGGACAATCCCCGAGACCTGCTTGCCGATATGCCGCTCCAGCACCGGCCGCCAGGGCACGAGCGTGAACTCGCGCGATTTCTCGATGACCGCGAAACGGCCGCTGCCGAGATCGACATGCCGGCGATAGGTCCCGGTCGCCTTTTGCCCGGATTCGGCTTCGACGTAGGGCAGACCGAGTTCGCCCGAGAGTTGCCCCGCCACACGCAGCAGTTCGCGGCGGCGCAGGATGCCGAGCATGTTGGCGCGATAGACGATCCGGTCCTGCTCTTCCCGCGCCAGTTCCTGCCCGACCAGCCATTGCCGGCGCAACGCAAGCGCGCCGCGGACATCTCCGCCAAAGCCCCCTTCGCGCAAGGGCTCCGGCTTTTCCGCCACCAGCTCGCGATCAAGCCAGGTCGCGCCATTGGCGGTCACCTGTCGCTCTAGCGGCCAGGCGGAAAGCGTCTCGACGAGGACAGGACTCGATCTTGCCAGACCGCGCTCGAAGGATGCGGCGCGTTCCAGGTGATCGGGCGCGATTGCCCAGCTTCCGTCAGGTTCACGCTCAACCAATCCGCCCTGCCGCCGCATCGCTTCCAGCCGCCGGATGTGGGTTTCGACGAAGTCGCGGCTCGTCGTCGGATCGTGGCACAGATGCGCGTCGATGTCGTAGCGGCCGCCATTCGCGGCGGCGATCTCCGCGATCGTCCGGTCGACCTCTCTTGGTTCCACCGGTTTTGGCGTGATCGCGACGATGGCGCCGTCCGGCAGAGCTTCCACAGATTCTGACCGGCCGATATCCACGTAATGCGCGCGGCCGTCGAGCCCGTCGACGATCAGGTAGTGACGGTCATTGAGTTCGTCCGACAGTCCCCGGCCAATGACACGACCGACAATGCGCCGCGCCTGCCCACCTGCCGGATCGTGAACCGCATAATCCGACGGCGCGCGGGCGAGTCCTTTCTCGGTCATTTCGCGGTGAAGCGTCTTGATGACGTCGCCACGTTCGCCCATGCGGCGAAGCGCCGGTTCCAACCCCTTGGCAAGCTTCCACGTTCCGGGCGTGACCTCCTCCGCCAGTCCCAGTCGCTTCAGCTTCTGCAGCCGGCCCGCCCGCAAGGTTTGCCGGAACGCATCACCTGCGGTCATATCAGAACGGACGTGACCTTCGTCATCCGTCTCCTTCAACAAACCGCGATCGAGACTGGTGAACCGTTCCTGTTCGACTTCCCGCGCGAGGTTCGCCTCAATCTCGAGATCGCTGCGGGGGCCGAGATCGAGGGTGACAATTTCGGCGGCGCGTTCGCGCATGCCTGTCGACAGATAATCCCGCGCGATGACGAGGTCTTGTCCGCGCTCGTCCTTGCCGCGGAGCATGATGTGGGTATGGGGATGGCCGGTATTGTAGTGATCGACCGCGACCCAATCGAGATGCGTCCCCAAATCCTCCTCCATGCGGGCCATGAAGCGCCGCGTGAAACCCTTCAGTTCCTCATATTGCGCTGCGTCCTCGACCGAAACGATAAAGCGGAACTGGTGCCGGTCGCCGTCGCAGCGTTTCAGAAACGCCTCGCCGTCCGCCCGGTCGTGCTCGACGTCGTAAAGCTCGCCCGGCAGCCCCTCGCGCGTCACGCCGTCGCGCTGGATATAGCGGAGATGGAGACGCGCCGCTTTCTGACCCTGCCCCTTCAGCTTCACGATGCGGGATTTGACGACCACGCGCCGCGCGCGAAAGGCAGCATGGGTTCCGCGCGATGCGAGGACACGACCGATGCCGGCGCCGCGGCCGATGCGATTGCCCTGGAACCCCGCCCCCGGCGACGTTCCACCGAAGCGGCGACCGCCCGCCAGCGCCGCCGATTTCAGCACCCGCTGCTGGTAGCGGCGTTCGGCCTTTCCGTCGCGCGCTCCGATCCGGCCGAGACGTGGTTCGAATTTGTCGTCCTGCATCGTCTCCTCTCCGCGATCGCCACCTATCATCAAAAAATGATCGGCTTTTGCTGGCGGACAAGACGGCGCCATGAAGATCGAAGAGACACAGGGACTTGGCGCGACAATGGCGCCACGCCTTCGGCGCATGGCGCCGTCAAAAGAGATGTGCAGACAGGAACATAAGCCCCTCATGGCGCCGTTCTTTTATCTTGCCCTCCCGCGATATCGAGTTCACCCCACGCTCACCTGCGTCGATGCCCTTTCTCCTGGGACTGACTAACGGGAGATGCTGAAGAGCTGCACGAAGAGATCGCCACCACCGGCAGCGAAGTCACCGCGCGATTTGCCGTCAGAACCGGCAAAGAGATACCGCTTTCGACGCTGAACCGTATCGTTCGTCGAAGCAACTTCGGGGCGCGTTTCATGCCCGTCGAGCGGGAAGAAAAGCGATTTTCCGGAGGCGAAAGACACGCGTGCGGTTGCCAATGAGACGACTGCTTTGTCGTCTGTGGGGACGATTTCAACACGCGGGAGAACCACCGCGAGATAGGCGTGGGTCTCTTCGGGAAGGCTCCGCTCGCCCTTCAGATAGGCCTGATAGCGTGTCGGCCCGGCATGATAGGCGGCAAAAAGTCCCGGAAAGCCGAAGCGGTCGCGCATCTCACTCAGATAGGCCGTGCCCGCCAGAATATTGTCGCGCGGATCATGCGGATCGGGGCCGAGCCCATGTCGCGCCCGCAGTTCGGCATAGGTCGCGGGCATCAGCTGCATCAGTCCCATTGCGCCCGCAGGCGATGTGATCGGCGCGTCGTTCAGCAGAGTCCGGCCACCGCTTTCCGCCTCGATGACGGCCTCGATCCAGTGCGCCGGAATACCGAAATGCCGCGCGGCTTCGGCGATGAGGGGCCGCCATCGCGCCATGTTCCTTGCTTCCGGATCGACCACTATGCTCATGGTGGCTAGTGGTGTGAGGCCATGCTCCGGCTCTGCGCTGCGGATCGCATGGGCGAGAACCAGCGTCAGAATATCCATAGCGGTACCAGCCTGCCGATGACGAGCGCCCGCTCGACCAGCCCGAAATACCGCCCATCGAAAGAGCTGGGTTCGCCTTCGGCGAGCAGCAAAACATGATAGCCGCCGAGCCTCTCGCAGCCCCGCCAGCGCGGCATAAGGCGGCCCTCGCCGTCCAACTCCAGCCGCCGCACCGCGTGCCGCCCGTTGATCGTGAGGTCGTTGCCGGTCATGCAGACCGTATCGAACCGGCTGGCCGCAACGCGCTTGATCAGCAGGGCATCGCGCGCGAGATAGTGCCGTTCGTCGGCAATGCGTCGTGCCTCTTCCGGCAAGCGCGCCAGCACAAGATCGCCCCGGACAAAATCCGGCGAGAGACGCAGATAGAGCCCGCGCGGGGCGCTGGCGCTTGCGTTCCAGACGAGACGCGGCAGTGGGTCGAGAAGCGCCGTCGCGCCGATCAGGCCGATGCCGAACACAGTCCAGAGAAGAAGACGCCTGCGGCGGTGCGGGTGTTTCGGGCCGCGCGGAGACCGCATGGGCACCAGCGCGCCGCTCTCGGCGATGAGGGAGAGCCGCTCACTCATCGGAGGTCGAGCGCTTTGCCCGCTCCCGCGACCAGGCGTCGAGATCGTCGATGTGATAGCGCACATAACGGCCATGCTTGCGGTATTCGGGGCCACCGCCGACGACGCGCATCTTTTCCAGCGTGCGCTCGGAGAGGCCGACATAGTGCGCGGCCTGCGGCGTGTTGAGAAAGGGACTGCCCTTCTTGGCATTCGCAGCCCGGGTCGCGTCGTCATCCATGGGGCACCTCGCATGTAACCCACGCGCGAATCGCGCAAGGAAGCCCCACCACGGCAAGGATCGGAAAAAGAGGTCCGGTGACCGAGCGGCGAATATCCGGCCACGTCGTTTCGCCAGCGCAACAGATCGCAGAAGGGAAAAGCCTCCGCGCCCGGAGGGACGCGGAGGCGATGGTGTGACGTCAGTCGACGGGATTCCAGATCAGCGCGAAGGTCTCGTCGTCATCCTGACCGGCGGCGCGGCCGAGATTCGCGTAGAGCCGGCGCGGCCCGAATTCCGGGGCGGCGAGGCTGAGGCTCACATAGTCCCGGCCCGAAGTTTCGCCGGTACGCGTCCAGCCCGCGCCGATCTCGACGCCCTGCGTGAGGACGCGGAAGTCCGGCTGCGCCTCGGCGCTTTTCGCCGCATTGGGCACGATATCGATCTCGGCGCGGATGGTCAGTGTCTTCAACTGGCCCTTGTAACCGCCGCTCGACTGCTTGGTGACATATCCGATTGCAGGCATGGTCTTTCTCCTTCGATGAACGCCGAGGGGTCCATTCCCCTCGCGATGGCGAACCCCGATGGGCGCGGCAGCCGCCCGCCGAACCGGAGGCCGGAGCGCAAGCGCAGGACCCGAGCGCCGGGCTTTTTTGAAGCGAAGCGACCCCGCGAGGAGCGCGCGGCAGCGCGCGGGGAAAAAAGCCCGGCGCGACGGTTTCGGGCGGGCGGTAGCGCCCATAGGTATCGCCGCTCAAGCGAGGGAATGACCCCGGTGACGCCCCTGCCGAAGGAGGAGAGAGCCCTTGCAATCCATGCGCGCCAAGCTTCCTGAGGCGGACGGGCCGGATGATGAAGGCCGGAGCGATAGATCGATTCAACACCGAAGCGACACGCCGACAACACCGGAAAGCGCTCATGCGGGAGAGTAGGATGCGGCAGATGCGTGGCGAAGAGCGAGCGATGAGAGCCCTGCCTTACCACCGGAACGCGGCCAAGCGCGCCCACATCGCGTTCCCGCATGTTGCTTGACGACGGCTTCACTGCCTCTGAAATCATGTCCGCGATCACGCCGCCCTCGCGACTCCGGAGCGCGGCAGGCGATGAATAACGATCTGTTCGCTCATGAAAAAGAGCGGGCGGCGAAGGACGACGCCCGCAAAGTTTTAGGCCTTCCCGAAATATCCCGCGACGCGATGCCATGCCTCGGCGGGCGCGAAGTCGCCATCCTCGCGATAGGCCCGCGCCGGAACATGCATCCAGCGCGGCAGCCATGTGCCGACCTTCGCCCGGCCATTCGTGCCTGCGAGACAGTCGCGGATGATCTGCTTCTGGACGGAGGCCTTCTCGGCGACATTCTGGTCGGCGACACTCTTTCCGGCTATGTCGGCCAGCATCGCATTGATCGTGCTCCTGTCGCGCAGCAGTTCGAAGAAGGGCGCGTCCGGCTCCCAGACCGGGCCCATGTCGCGCTTCAGCACCACCGCCAGCGCCTCGACCGCCGCGCTCCCGACCTGCAATGTCTCGCCCATCACAGTGGCGAGCACATTCATGACCTCCTCGTCATTGAGCATCAGCAGCTTGGCGAAGAGGGCGATGGTCGCCTCCGCGTCGCCGTGCGGCGCGGTGAGGTTTTCGCGCTCTTCCGGAAGACCGAGCAGGGCCCGGATATTGGCCTGCCAGCCCCGGAAGGCACGTTCGGCGACATTGGCCGCGAGGCTCTTCGCGATGGCGTCGGACGCCGCTTTCTGCGGCTCCGGCGTCACCTGCCAGAGCGCCGATCCGGCGATGACATGCGCGAGCATCAGCCGCAGCGCGATGCCGGGATGGTCCAGCAATTCGGCGCGCACGGCGGCATGGCGATGCAGTTCGATATAGTTGCGCATCGCTTTGGTCACCTCGGGCCGGGCGGCGCGGAGCTCCGCTGCATCATTGCCCGCGCCCTCGTGTTTTGCCTTGCGGCGCGCCTCCGCGCGGGAGAGATATCCCTCATGGAAACTGACCTCGCCGCGGCCTGAGACCTCGACATAGACCTTGCCGCCCTTCTTCTTCGGGACCTTCTCGTAGTCCCATGCGGGGAAGTGCTCGCCGGGCTCCATAACGATCACCTCACTCCAGCCCGCCTCGCGCAGCGCGTCTGCTTTGGCTGCAATGGCCTCGCCCTGCTTGCGCCAGAAGAGGTCCGGATCGGCGAAGTACCCTTCCTCGCCGAAAAGATCGGTGACGATTTCGCCCTCGTAAGTATCGAGCGGGAAGAGCGCCGCGCCGGTCGCAATCGACTGGCCGCCGAAGAGCCATTGCTTCAACCGGTGGCCGGTCGGACAGGCGTTCCGGTCCGCCTTCCAGAGCTTCCACCATTCCTTCTGCTTCGCCTGCGAGGCAAGCGTCAGATGGCGGATCGATGCGGCGTCGATCTTCTCCGCCCGATAGGCCGCGCGGATCGGCGCGATCAGCGTGCCGAGCGCGAGGCGGCGCTTCACCATCAATTCGGTAAGACCGAAAGTCGCGGCGATGTCGGCGACGGATTTCCCCTCGCGGGTAAGCCGCGCGAAACACTCATACTGGCTCATCTCGTCGGGATCGAGACGGGCGATGTTCTCGATCAGCGAGGCTTCGAGCGCGGCGGCATCGTCGCCGGACTCCATTACGGCGCAGGGCAAGGGCTCGACTTCGCCCTGCTCTTCCTTCACCGCCTTGGCCGAGAAATAGCGCCGCCGTCCGGCGACGATTTCATAGGCGTTGGGCTCCGCCTCGACGGGGCGCACGAGAAGCGGCTGCAGGATGCCGCGCGCCCGGATCGAGGGCAGGATGTCGTCGATATCGGGCGGGCGCTTGCCATGCCGCATATTGATCGCGGCGGGGCGCAGTTCATCGATCGGGATGTGACGCAGTTCCATTGGTGTCTCCTTTCGTGTTTTCGGGGGTGGGGCTCGGGCTCTCCGCCGCTTCAAGCGGCAGAGAGAAATTCGACCAGTCGGCGAGCGCGTAAGTGCCGCCCGCCGCATCGATATGAAGGCCGGGCGTGCCGGGCGCGGCGCCCTCGGTGTCGTGGTCATGGACATGGACGCGGGCGCGTCCGCCCTCGATCTCGACCTGTTGCACGACGCCGCCGGAAACCGTGACGGTCACGGCGACGGGCTCACCGCGCTCCGAGAAGCGCGGCGGCACAGGGAGCGAGGAGGCAAACTCCCGCCATGGATCGGCATCGTCGCCTTCGGCAACGGCATCGATGAAGGTCGGGCCGCAATCGTCGAGTGGCTTCCAGCCGTCGCTCTCATTGGCGGTGACGATGGCCCTCTCCAGTGCCTCCGCGAGCGTGTCGGCCTCGACCGCCACGATATTGGCGTAATAGGCGGCAAAGCCGCATTGCACCGTCCATTTCTTCATGGGTGTCTCCTTCAGAACAGACTCAGCTGGTTGCGGGCGTCCTCGTCGAAGAGGCCGATGTTCAAGGGCTTCTGGGCTTTGCGCGGGCGCAGCGGCGCGGCCATGAAGGCCGCCAGCCGGTCGCGCTCGCGGATCGGCGCGACGCCCGGCATGAGGCACTGCTCGCCTTCGGGCGTCTTTTCGGAGTCGAGAGGCGGGTGCTCGCTCATGCCGCCCTCCCCGCGCCCGTCTCTGTGCCCTCCGCGCGGAAGGCCAGCAGGAAATCCGCCGCCTTGGAGGCGAGGCTCGCGGCGCGGAAGATGGCACGCTCATCGTCGCGCAACAGGTCGAGCCATGAGGCGATATAGTCCGCATGGCGCACCGTCGGCACGATGCCGAGCGCGGCGCAGACAAAGGCGCTCGCCATTTCGGCGACGAGTTCCTCCGCCGCATAGGCGCGCGAGCCAAAACGCCCGGAAAGATCGCGCGCCAGCCGCGAGGGGTGGCCGGCCCAGTGGCCGAGTTCATGGAAACAGGTGCGGTAATAATTGACCGGCTCGTGAAAGGCCGTTTGCGGCGGCACCTCGATGCGGTCGAGGCTCGGCACATAAAGGGCCATCGCGCCGCCCACATGGAATGCCGCGCCGGTCGCGGCGATCAGCGCCTCGGCGGCGGGCACGGTCTCGCATTCCGGCAGTATGGCGGGCGGTGCAAGCAGCTCGCCCGGCAGGCCATCGCATTGCGCGACATTGAAAACGGTGAAGCGCTTGAGAAAGGGAACGCTCCGGGCCTCCTCACCCTCCGCCGCCGCGCGTTCCCGTTCCGCCTTGGGCGTGAAGCGGTCGGCATAAACGAGGGCCACGCCCTTCTCGCCCTTGCGGACATGGCCGCCAAGCGAAAGCGCTTGCCGGAAGGTGAGCCAGTTCTGGGCGGCGAAACCCCGTTCGATGACGGCGCTCCAGAGGATCAGAATATTGATCCCCGAATAGGCATTCCCCGTCGCCGCATTGCGCGGCAGACCGAGCCCCGCTTTCGCTTCGTCCCAGGGCTGCACCCAAGGCACCCGGCCCGCTTCCAGTTCCGCGACGATTTTTGCCGTCACATCGGCATAAAGCTGCGGCCCCGCCTGCTTCCCGGTCTGACGATTATGTTCTCCGCGCATCGGCCAGCTCCCGTCAAATCCCGCCGCGTCTCTCCCGGAAGCGGGATGGGCGGCGAAAAGCGACCGGAAGGCCCGCCGTCAGAGGCGGGACGCACCGAAGGCCGGAACGAAGTGGAGGACCCGGAGCGCAAGCGGAGGGTTGCGGCCTGCCGCGGCGGGCCTAGAAGGGAGCGCCGCCCATCCCGCGTGACGGGGAGACGCTTCAAACAAAGACGCCGCGCGAAAGCGCGGCGGCCTTAACCCTTGGGCTTGTAGAGTTCCTTGAGAACGTCACCGGGATCGTCGCCAAGCGCCTGCACGACGTCGACGAATTCGATGATGTCGAGACGGCGTTCGCCGCCTTCATATTTGGCGACAAAGGATTGGGTACGCTTGAGCCGCGCGGCGACATCCGCCTGCGTCAGGCCCTTCGCCTTGCGAAGCTTGATCAGCAACGCCAGCAGCTTGCGTTGACGCGGCGTGCGAAGGGTCTTGGACATTCGGCCGAACCGGCTTGAGACAAAACGGTTCGACCAAATAATCCCAGTTTCGGATTATCCCATTTTAGGATATTTTGATGCGGTGCGAACTTGACTGATGGGACGAGATCGCCCTTCGCCACATCCGAAAAACAAGGTGATCGAGTCTCAGCCCGATCTGTCCGGACGCAGGAGATCGAGATGACTGACACCCAACGCGGTCGCGAGTTCATAAAGCGTCACGACGGTTGGATTGCGGCGGCCTTGTTCGAGCCCGCTGATGTATTGCTGGCTGAAACCGGAAATCTCGGCGAACTGTTCTTGGGTCAGACCCTTTTTGAGCCTGATCCGCCTGACATTGTCGCCGACCGTCTTGCGCATATCCATGCGCCAAGGTCAGCGGATTACATACTTTAAGTTTATCAACTATAGTATGTTATTCGGATGGCACGGAACCATGAGCGGAGCGGGACATGCCTAAGCCGGAACTCAATCCAGAGATCGTCGAGGACGTCCCTTGGTCGGAGACAATCACCGACTATGACGAGCGTCATCTGATCGTTTATCTGCGGTTGCTCGACGCCGTCGCAGCCGGCGCGTCGGATGAGGCGATGTCGAGGATCGTTCTGGGTATCGACCCCGCGCGAGAGGCCGAGCGATCCCGCAACGCCCTGGCGAGCCACTTGCGCCGTGCCAGATGGATGTCGGATAATGGTTACCGTCATCTTCTCACTACCGGGGCGCACTGAGCTCCCTCATCGCAACAATTTTAGATAACCGCCATTCATCAGGTCGCGGCCGCGTCTAATGGCGCGGCGCACTTGGTCGCAGAGATGGTTCCGCGGATCGCGCCAGTCAGCCTCGACACGCTCCGCACCGAACAGCGCAACCGCGACCTCGCGCTGGGATGCTCCAGCGAGATAGCCGTCCAGCGCCTGCAGAACTCGGGAGAGGCGTCGAGCGCCAAGGTCCGGCGGATAAAATTTCGTTCGTAGCGTCTCGGTGCACACAAGGTCGTTCAGCCGCCTGAAGCCGCGCCATCTTGTCTCCGAATAGGGCGTCATGGGCAAGACGTTCGCAAGCACCTGCACCGGGCGCGTAAGGCATTCGCCAGTAACAGACAGTTGCAGGAACCGGCCCTGGTCGGCGCACAGAAGATGTTGAATGTCTTCTCCGGGGATGAGGACATTGCGGCATCGCAGGCGGCTTAAATTCAGAAACCGGCCCGACACGTGACCGACATTCTGGCTCGCAACGACCGGAAGAACACTCGGGCAGAACTCCGGCATCCAGAAAATATTCGCCTCGCGCGCGTCGCGATCGGGCGTTTCGAAAAGGAGCAAGCCCCATTCCCGTGCCTCGGACATTTGGTCGCCGGCGGACCAGGTCTCATCGGGCGGGCTGCCATCCGGCGGCCACGTCACGCCAAGATTTGCAGCCGCGCTCCTGTAGGCGCGATTGCGGCGCAAAAATTCCCACGCAAGCCCATGCGCCGACAAGGCCTGAAGCCACTCATATTGCTCTGTGTTTTGCCATTTCATGGGACCGGTTCGAAAAGGAGATAAGTCGCCGGAGCCTTCTATTCCGGTTCGGATATGGTCAATGGACCGCTCATCTGGTGAGGACGATCCATATCTGCGCGAGTGACATGGGGTTCGGGTCTTTGACCGTCGCGAAGGCATTGCGCGCCGGGGTCCGGGACGGGGACACCGTTCCAGAACACCGTGCCGTCGAAGTCGAGTTCGAGATCGACGACCTGCGGCTCCGTCTCGGGCGGCGGGGCTGACAGGTTCTGCGGCATGTCGAGCTTCACCGCATGGGTCTGGATCGGGATGGTGATGATCAGCATGATCAGCAGCACCAGCATGACGTCGATCAGGGGCGTCGTGTTGACCTCCATCATCACGTCGTCTTCCTTGCCGTCGCCGACATTCATGGCCATGGGTTCACTCCTGCTGCGCCGCGCCGGAGACGGGCTCGGTGATGAAGGCGACCTTCTGGATGCCGTCGCGCTGACAGGTGACAGTCACCCGGCCGATGAACTCGAAGCCCGTATTCCGGTCGCCCCGGACATGGACTTCCGGTTGCGGCTCCAGCACCGCCACTTCCTTGATCCGGTCCAAAAGTTCGCGATTGTCCGCCATCTTCTCTTTGTTCCAGAAGACGGCGCCTTCGCCGTCGACCGCCGCACGATGTTCTCCGGCCACGCCTGGGGGACGACAAGCACCTCACCATGATCGAAACCCAGTTCGGCAATATCGATCAACAGCTCAAGCGCTATTCGCGGGCGGCTTGAGCCTGAAGGGTTGGTGGACTGACATAAAAAAAGGGACGCATCCTAGATGGTCCGTCAAAGTCCCAGAACGGCCTTTGCGATGACATTGCGCTGGATTTCGTTCGAGCCGCCATAAATCGAAGCGGCGCGACCGAAATTATAGGCACTTGTCACGCTCACCGCATAGGCGGGCCCGACGGGCGCTTCATTGGCGATTCCCATCAAATGTTCCCTCTGGAACGGCATGGCGTAGAAGGCGGCTGCTTCGACGGCAAGCTCCGACAACGCCTGCTGAACTTCGGTCCCGACAATCTTCAAGGTCGAAGAAGAGGGGCCCGCAGGGCGGCCCGCCACCTCATCCGCGACGATCCGCAGATTGGTATATTCGAGCCCCGTAAGCTTTACCTCGATTTCGGAGAGCTTCGTCATGAATGCCAGATCGTCCGCCAGCGCCGTGCCATCGCCAAGCCTTTCCTGTCTGGCGATTTTTCTGAGGTGCGCGATCTTGCGCTTGGACTCGGGAACACCCGCAATGCCGGTGCGCTCATTGACGAGCAGGAACTTGGCGTAGGTCCAGCCCTTGTTTTCATCGCCGATGCGGTTCGTCACCGGCACCTTGACGTCAGTGAAAAAAACTTCGTTCAAGTGATGCAGGCCATCGATGGAAATGATGGGCTTCACCTCGATGCCGGGCGTCTTCATGTCGATCAGAAGGAACGAGATACCTTCCTGCGGTTTAGCGGTCTCATCCGTTCGCACGAGACAGAATATCCAATCGGCTTCGTGGGCGTACGACGTCCAGATTTTCTGGCCGTTGACGATGTAATGGTCGCCCTGACGCACGGCCCTGGTCCTCAGCGAGGCGAGGTCCGATCCGGATCCTGGCTCCGAATAGCCTTGGCACCACCAAACATCTCCCGACAATATACCCGGCAAATGCTGCTTCTTTTGTTCTTCGTTGCCGAAAGTGTAAATCACCGGCCCGACCATCGACAGACCGAAAGGCGACAGACGCGGCGCGTTAGCGGCGGCCATCTCCTCGTTGAAAATATGCTTCTGCATCGGCGTCCATCCAGTGCCGCCATACTGCCTGGGCCAATTGACCGCTACCCAGCCTTTCTCGTGGAGGTCCTTCTGCCAGCGCCTGAGCGCCCCGCGCTCGCCAGACGCGCCCACTGTCTCTCTCTCCGCGAGCTCCCTGGGGAGTTTTTCCGAAATGAACCGGCGGACTTCCGCGCGAAAGGCATCGTCCTCTTTCGTAAGCTCGATATCCATCTGCTGACCTTTCGCGGCGACGATCCGGGTGATTGTATTTTTATTATAATGAATTTCTCCGGGCGGGCAAAAGACCGAATTGTCCGCCTCTTTCAAAAAATTCCGTCGAAAGGTTGGCCGCGATAAATCCGCCTCTCTCCCCATTGCCGGGCCGATGCGAATATTACCGCGCCGTGAGTCGCGGCAACACACATCGACAACCGTATCCATGCTTCCCGATACCCGGGTCGGGGTCTAGGCAGCCCAGCCCTGCAAGTGCGCCGCTTCGAGACGAACCAGCTCCGGCCCGCCCAACAGCTGCCGATCGAAACCAATACGCTTGAACCAGTAATGCAGGCCAAGCAGATCGGTGAAGCCCATGCCGCCATGAACCTCGGTCGCGGTGCGCGCGACGAAGCGGCCCACTTCCGACAAATGGCTCTTGGCATGACATGCCATGAGGCGCGCGTCGCCCGGCACCTCGTCCAGCGCATGGGCCGCATACCACACCAGCGAACGCGATGGTTCGAGAGCGGCCGCCATCTCGGCGCAGAGGTGTTTCACGGCCTGAAACGACCCGATCACACGACCGAACTGCTTGCGCTCTCCCGCATAAGCAACTGCTTTCTCGATCATCATCTGACCCGCGCCGAGGGTGTCGGAAGCAAGCATGACCCTACCTGCATCTATCACCCGCGCAACCGCGTCGGCGCTGGATCGAGGCAAGGGCTCAGCCGAGACCTGGTCGAAAACAAGTTCGCCAACCGATCGGGTCTTGTCGATGGTGTCGAGCGCCCGCCGCGACAAACCCTTCGCGCCGGGCAAAACGAGATGAAGTCCATGGTCGCTGTCGGCCACGATGTAGAGATCGGCCTCAGCCCAGTCGATTACGAAGAGGGCCTTGCCCGTGAGCGTTCCCTTCCCGGCTTTCACGCCGGCATCTTCGCGGACGCCGATGCTTTCCGTGACGGCCACGCCTGCGATAATCTCGCCTGCGGCGATCTTCGGCAGCCACTTTTCCTGCTGGGCCTCGCTGCCTGCAAGCATCAGCGCGAGCGGCGCCATGACGGCGGTCCCAAGGAAAGGCAGCGGCGCCACATACCGACCGAACATCTCGTAAACGATCGCCGCGTCGAGAAACCCAAGACCCATGCCGCCAAAATCTTCCGGAATCAGCATTCCAGGGATACCCAGTTCGCTGGCGCCCGCCCACAGGGACCGCTGAACAGTATGCGTGTTCCCGGCGGCAAGGCGCACCTTGTCAAGCGGCGAATTCTGTTCAAGAAAACGGCGGACGCTGTCCTGCAACAGGCGCTGCTCTTCCGACAATGCAAATTCCATCGGATAAATTCCTATTTTGCCAGCTTCGGTTCGCGCGGCATTCCAAGCCCACGTTCCGAAATAATGTTTTTCTGAATCTGCGCCGTGCCGCCGCCGATGATGAGCCCAAGCTGAAACATGTATCCCCACTGCCACGAGCCGTGGCTACGCAGATAGGGGCTGTCGTCGTAGAGAACGCCAAGCTCTCCCATGACGTCGATCGCGAGCGCCGATATTTGATGGGTAAGTTCGCAGGACTGAAGCTTCACGATCAGACGCGCCAAGCCGGGATCCTCACCCTTGCTGGCGCTGGTCAGCAGCCGGAGCCCATTGAACTTCATGGCAGCAAGTTCTGCCTGAAGCCTTACCAGGCGGTCCCGGAAAATTGGATTGTCGATGGCCCGCTGCCCGTCGACAGTCTCCTCGTGCATCAGATCGACAAGGGCCTGGAACCTGGTTTCCATAGCGGCCGGATCGCCCAGCATTCCGCGTTCGTGTTTCAGCGTTGCGTTGGCGACGAACCACCCCTGCCCGCGCTGGCCGACGATCTGCGTCTTCGGCACGCGCACATCGGTGAAGAAGACTTCGTTAAATTCGGCATGGCCCGTCATGGTGGTGAGCGGACGGACTTCGATGCCGGGCGTCTTCATCGAGAAAATCAGATAGGAAATGCCTTCATGCTTCGGCTTGTCGGGCTCGGTGCGCACCAGGCAGAAGATCATGTCTGCCTCATGCGCGGTGCTGGTCCAGATCTTCTGGCCGTTGATGACGAAATCGTCGCCATCGACAGTCGCCCTTGTCTGAAGGCTGGCGAGGTCCGAACCGGAACCAGGCTCGGAATATCCCTGGCACCAGACCACCTCGCCGCGAAGCGTCGGCTTCACCCATTTTTTCTTCTGCTCCTCGGTGCCAAGCTCGAGAAGCGTCGGCACCAGCATGGAGATACCCTGGTTCTGCAACGCCGAAGGAACACGAGCAGCGGAAAATTCCTCCGCGATGATGCGCGATTCGAGAATATCCGGCTTTGCACCATAGCCTCCGTAGTCTTTCGGAATCGTCCGCGCGGCATAGCCGTGCTGGATCAGCAGTTGCTGCCAGGAACAGGCTTCGGGAGACGGGCGCCCGGCAGCACCGAGACCCTTAGGCGCCTGACTCTTGTATTTCGTCAGGAACGCCCTGACCTCTTCCCGGAAGGCCTCGTATTTGGGGCCATATGCCAGATCCATTTTCGATCTCCGATGCGTAGATGCGATTGGCTTTGCTTTTATTTCGGCGCAGGTTTGAAACACGGAAGCATGAATCCGTCGCCGATATCCCTGAAGACAAGGACCACAGGCATGTCCAGTTCAACTGCCTCCGGGTCGCAGTCGAGCAAGCGCGTCGCCATGCGGACGCCTTCTTCCAATTCCGCGACCGCAGCTATGTAGGGCACGTCGCGTGCGAAAGCCGGATGAAAGGGCTGGTAGGTCACCGTCCAGGAAAAAATGCGCCCGCGCCCGCTGCTCGGCATCCACTCGTAATCCGGCGAACCGCATTTTGCGCACATGTAGCGCGGAAGGAACCGCCAGGTATCACAATGGCTGCACTGCTGAAACCGCAGGACGCTGTCCTGGCAAAGCTTCCAGAACTCCGCGTCGACCGGATCGACGGTCGCGGGCTGAGGATATTTCGGTTGCTCAATTTCCATTTTTACCTCCTCAAAATCGCGAGGCTGCCATCGCCGAGATCGCCCCATCCGGTCACGAGTCCGATTTCGGCATCCGGAATTTGCCGCTTGCCCGCATCGCCGCGCAATTGGCGGGTCGCCTCAAGCACATGATTGAGGCCCCACACATGCGCCTCGCTCAAAAGCCCGCCATGCGTATTGAGCGGGAACTTGCCGCCGAGCTCGATCTGTCCATCCTTGACGAAATCGAGTGCGCCACCCGGCTCGAAATAACCCAGGGCTTCGAGCTGGAGCAGCACGACATAGGTGAAACAGTCGTAGACCTGCAGAAAGTCCATGTCCTTCGGTGTCACGCCGGCCATGGCGAAAGCGCGTGGCGCGGCGTAGCTCAAACCGATCTTGAAAGGATCCGGCCGTGACGGAATATCGTCGGCAGGATAAGGATGGCCCTCGGCCGCGCCGGAGATATAGACCGGCCTGTGAGGCAAGTCCTTCGCCCGCTCGGCGCTCGTCACCACGACGGCGCAGGCCCCATCCGTCTCGAGACAGCAATCGAATAAACGGAACGGCGAGGACACCATGCGCGACCGCATGTAATCGTCCATCGTCATCGGTTGACCGCAGGTCAGGGCGCGGTCGTTGAGTTGGGCATGCTTGCGGCACGCCATCGCAATCCAACCCGTCGCCTCGGGGCCAACATTGTAAAGTTTCGAGTGCCGCGTCGCGAGCCAAGCATACATCTGCACCGGCAACAGAACGCCATAGGGGAGATAGTAACCCCGGATGGTCGAGGTCAGCGTGTTCATGTTCATTGGCCGGCTTGGCGGCACCCCCGCTTTTGGACGCAGCGCCGAGTAGCCATTCCAGCCGAGCGTGACCAGCACGTTGTCGCAGATACCGGAGGCCACGGCCATGGCGGCATTCTGCAACGCCGTAGTCGGGCTCGCGCCTCCCATGTTGACCGTCGATGCATATCGCAGCACATCGACGCCAAGGTTGGCGGCCAGTTCCTCCGAGGTTGTATAGACGGGCGGCGGCACCATGCCGTCGATGTCCCCAGGCTTCAGCCCCGCATCCGCGATGGCCCGCCTGGCGGCGTCTAGCATCATGGCCACGGCCGTCTGGTCCGACCCTTTTACATAGCCGGTCTCGCCGATCCCGACGATCGCAGCCTTGTCGCTGAAATTCTTCACGAAACTGCCCTCATCATCATTGCCCAGGCACGCAGCCTTTTCGTTGATCCGCCGCACACCTTCCGTAGAAAATATTCTGTAGACAGATCAAGTCGCCGGAATGAGACAGGAATGGACGGATTCCCGCCCCTCGATCTGGCGCGCCAGCGTCTTGATCGCCAGTTCAGCTTCCTCAAGCTCGAAATTATGAGTGTGCATGAGCTCAAGAGGATATTTGCGGCGCTCGATCATCTCGATCGCCTTCTTGTATCCCGACGACGTAACGCCGATCGCGCCCTTGATGGTGATTTCCTTCATGACGATAAGGTCGGACACAAAATCGGAGACAGGCTTGAATCCCTTGACGCCGGCAAGGACGACCGTTCCGCCCATACGGACACAATCCAGGGCTTCACGGACCGGCTGAGTCGCGTAGGACGTAACCTCAACTATGACGTCCGCGCCCTTTCCGTTTGTCAACGCCCGCACGCGATCGACAACATTTTCGTTCTGCACGTCGATGATGTGATCGGCGCCCAGAGCAAGCGCCATCTGGAGCTTTTTTGAATCGGCCGCAAGCCCCGTGACTATGATCTTTCCCGCGCCGGCTTCACGTGCGGCAACGACGCTCGCAAGCCCGCGCTGTCCGGGTCCAAAAATCAAAACGGTATCGCCAACCTGCGTCTGCGGAATCTCGACCGCCCAGCGGAAGCCCGCACCCAGCGGATTGAACATGACCGCCAGTTCCGCCGGAAGGTTCTTGTCCATCTTGTGAAGGATCGTGTTGGGCGCGAGGTACATATATTGCGAATAGGCGCCCCAGAGGCCCGGTGACTCCGTGAGCGGAATATATGAGTAGATCTGGCGGCGGTCGCAGAGGTGATAATGCCCGCCGACACAGGTGTCGCAGCAATGGCACGACAACATCGTCTCGATGGCGACCCGATCACCAACATCGACGCCCCAGCGCCTGGCGGCCTTGTCGCCAATTGCCTCGATAATCCCGAGAGGTTCGTGGCCCGGAATCACCGGCATCGGAGTCTGCAAGACCCCTTCGTATTGTTCGTAGTCGCTGCCGCAAATGCCGCAGGCTTCGATGCGAAGGATGGCGCTGTCGTCGGCGATCTGGGGGATCGGCAAATCTCGGGCTTCGAGTTTGCGCGGAGCCGTCTGCACCATCGCCATCGATTTTTTCGGCAACATTTTCAACTCCCTGCTTGGTGTCGGCACCGACGACGCGTCGATAACACATATATATTTTTTTATCCTTGTATGTGTTATAAAGATTCAAACGTAGAATGCGAAGCCCTAAACTTCCGCTTCGCAAAATTTCGGGGAGGACAAAATAATAATGACCGATGAAACGCCCAGGGTTCCCCTGCTGTCGATAGCGGAAGCGGCGACCGCAGCCGCGAAAGCCGGCATATCCGAACAAATGGCGCCACTCAGCGTATTCAGGGTCTTGCTCCGCCATCCCGATGTAGCGCGCGAGCTTGCCTCGACGCTGAACACCCTGCTTTTCCAGGGCAACAAGCTCGATGCAAGACTGCGCGAACTCATCATCATGCGTATCGGCTGGAAGACGAAATCGCTCTATGAATGGACACAGCATTGGCGGGTCGCCCGCATGCTGGACATTCCGGAGGCGGATCTGGTCGCCACGCGGGACTGGAAAAACGCTTCCTGCCTGTCCGACGCCGACCGTGCCATTCTCGCCGCGACCGACGAGACGCTCGACGGCGGCATGATTTCGGACGCCACCTGGACTGCCTGTGCGGCACACCTGAAAACGGTAGAAGAACGGATCGAACTGGTTGTTGCCATCGGAAACTGGACGCTTTTCTCGCAACTACTCAAAAGCCTGAAGATTCCGCTTGAGGATGGCGTCGTCGCCTGGCCACCGGACGGCAAGAAACCTTGAGCGGACGAGAAATGACAATTGCGGAACAGGATTACGATAATGAGCGGGAAAAAGGCGATTTCGAAGGATCTGGTCGGCATGACGTTTCCGGCCGTCGATGTGGAATGGTCCGACAAGGACACGATGCTCTATGCACTCGGCGTCGGCGCTCGACCCGCCGATGGGCTTGATTTCATTTATGAAGGCAGAGGACCGAAAGTTCTGCCGACCTACGCCGTCATCCCCGGCGGGCGAGGGCTCGCAGGGCTGATGAGCGGCGTCGAGATGAAGTTGGAAATGCTGCTGCATGGCGAGCAATCCGTCGAGTTGCTGCGTCCCCTGCCCTCATCGGCCAAGGTCAAGATAACGGCGCGCGTTTCCGAGGTTTGGGACAAAGGCAAGGCGGCCGTTATCGGAGTTGAGAGTACAGGTTCCGACGAGAAGGGCCCCCTCTTCAAAACTCACGCGACGCTATTTGTACGCGGCGCCGGTGGATTCGGCGGAGAGCGCGGCCCTGCGAGCGTCGACTCGACGCCGCCAGAGCGGACGCCTGACGCAGTGGTCGAGGATATGACGCGTCCCGAGCAAGGGGCAATCTACCGCCTCTCGGGCGACCGCAATCCGATCCACATCGATCCGGACTTCGCCAAACTGGGCGGCTTTGAAAAGCCCTTCGTTCACGGGCTTTGCACATATGGCTTTGTCGGTCGCGCGGTCCTGCGCGAGCTTTGCGGCAACGATCCCGCCCGTTTCAAATCTCTCAGCGGACGCTTTGCCGCTCAGGTCTATTTCGGCGACACCATTATAACGAAGATGTGGAAAACGGGCGACGGAGTCGCGATCGTGCAGGCCGAGACGCAAAACGGCAATGTCGTACTGTCTCAGGCCAAAGCAGAATTCAAGCCCTGACGGACGGAAATTGGTCGAAGTGAAAAAAACGCCAGATACATTTGTTCATCTGCTTGCCCCGCTCGATCTCGGGTTTACTGCGCTCAGAAACCGCGTGTTGATGGGATCGATGCACACCGGCCTCGAGGAGATGCAGGACGGTTTCGAGCGACAGGCCAAATTCTTCGCACGACGCGCAAAGGGCGGCGTCGGAATTCTTGTTACCGGCGGCATCTCGCCGAACAGGGCGGGAAGGCTTGCAGAGCGCGCGTCGGTCATGACCGAGGACCTCGTTGAGAGTCATCGTGTGATCACACGCGCTGTCCACGATGAGGGCGGAAAGATCGTTCTCCAGCTCCTGCATGCGGGGCGCTACGGTCGGCATGCCGAACTGGTGGCTCCCTCCGCAGTCAGGTCCCGCATCAATCCGCTTACGCCCCGCGCCCTGGGCGAAGATGAAATCCTCCAGACCATCGAGGATTTTGGCACCGCTGGGGCACTCGCACGCGAAGCCGGATATGACGGCGTTGAAGTCATGGGTTCGGAGGGCTATTTTCTCAATCAGTTCACCGCAGCGCGTACAAATCAGCGTACAGATGGCTGGGGCGGTTCGGCGGAGAACCGGCGTCGCTTACCGGTTGAGGTCGTCGGGCGTGTCCGCAAGCGTTGCGGACCGGACTTCATTATCGCTTACCGGATATCCGTTCTCGATCTTGTCGAGGGGGGCAATTCCTGGCCGGACGTCGCCGCCCTCGCAAAAGATGTCGAGGCAAGCGGAGCAAACATCCTCAATACCGGCATAGGCTGGCATGAATCGCGTGTGCCGACGATCGCTCATATGGTGCCGCGCGGAGCTTTCACCTGGGCGATCAAGCGGCTCAAGGCGGAAGTCGCGATACCCGTGGTCGCGTCCAACCGGATCAATACGCCGGAGCAAGCGGAGCAACTGATTGCAGACGGACAAGCCGACATGGTTTCGCTCGCGCGTCCACTATTGGCCGATCCCGATTTTGTTGCGAAAGCGGCATCGGGCGCATCGTCGAAAATCAATACTTGCATCGGTTGCAATCAGGCCTGCCTCGACAACGCCTTCACCGGACGGCTGACGACCTGCATGGTCAACCCTGCGGCATGCCGGGAAGTCGAATTCAAGATTGTACCAGCGACCCGAGGAAAATGCATTGCGGTCCTTGGCGGCGGCCCGGCGGGTCTTGCCTGCGCGGTAACGGCGGCCGAACGTGGCCACAAGGTTGCGCTATTCGAAGCCGACATCGATATCGGCGGTCAATTCAATCTGGCACGGCGGATTCCCGGCAAGGAGGATTATGCCGAGACTATCCGCTATTTCAGGAACCGGCTCGACGAACTGGGCGTCGAGGTCCGTTGCGGCCGACCGGCTTCACTCGCCGACCTGGAGAGCGGGGGATTTGACGAAATCGTCGTCGCAACCGGCGTTCGCCCGCGCCATCTCGACGTTCCAGGTGCGGATCACCCATCGGTTATGACCTATGTAGAGGCAATCACGGACACCGCACGCGTCGGTGCCGAGGTTGCCATTGTCGGTGCCGGCGGCATAGGCTTCGACGTGGCGACGCTCCTGTCTCATCCGCACGGCCCGCACGATCCGTCGCATCCCGATGTCGAGGGATTTTCCTCCGAGTGGGGAATCGACTTGAGCTATACGCAGCCAGGCGCTTTGCTGCCGGCCAATCATCAATGGTCTTCATCGCGCAAGATTCATCTTCTCCAGCGCAAGCCGCGTGCCAGCTTCGGTGCCAGCCTGAGCAAGACCAGGGGATGGGCGAATTTTCTGGAGGTGATGTTCCGCGGCGTTACGATGACCGGCGATGTAACCTATCGGAAGATCGACGATGCCGGGCTCCACATCGAGGCAGGCGGCAAGCCGCAGACGTTGAAAGTCGACACGATTGTCGTCTGCGCCGGACAGGAATCGGCGGACGATGCGTTGTCATTGGCGCGGTCCCTGGGCAAACCCGTTCACGCAATCGGCGGTGTCGACAAGCCTCAACAACTCGATGCTGTGAGGGCGATCGAAGATGGCATGCGCCTCGCGCTCTCTCTCTGAGGAAGCAAACGAAAAACGAGGCGCGGAAGAGACCATATAAATCAGAGTTGTCGCCATGAACGCTAATGTCCTCAAATCCGAACAGCCCTCGGCTGCAACGGTAAAATCCGCGACCCGTGTTCTGGAGATTTTCGAGTATTTCGACGAAGTAAGACGCCCGGTGACGATTCAAGACGTAGCGCAGGCGCTGAGTTATCCTCATTCCAGCACCGCCGCCCTTCTGAAAAGCCTCGTGAGCCTCGGCTATCTGGAGCACGACGACCGGGGCAAAACTTTTTTTCCAAGCATCCGGATATCTCTGCTGGGAAACTGGGTGGAAGCCGAGGCGTTACCGATCCGGAATGTCCAGCGCCTTATGAGACGGCTTTCGGCCGATACGGGATGCACGATCATCCTCGCTGCGCGTCTAGGGGCTTATGCTCAATATGTGAAGGTGATTCAAGGTACGTCGCCCATCCGCTTCCATGTCAAGCCAAGCACCAAGCGAATGCTCGCTTTTTCGACGATTGGCCGCGTTCTGCTGAGCGAACTTCCGTTGCCCGAAGCGAGACGTCTGATTCATGATGCCCTTGCCGCCATGCCAGAGCGGCGGGAATCGATGCAGGAGATCGAAGACGAACTGCAAAGAATCAGAAAACGCGGCCTTGCGCTTTACAGCGATCTCGTGACGCCGGGAGCGACCATGCTGGCAATGCCCATTCCGATGGGTCCGTCCGGACGCTCGGTCGCGATCGGGATAGCCGCTCCCAACGAGTATTTTCGCAATCGTAAACTACCGTTCACGGCGTTACTGAAAAACGCTATCGCCGAGCACATATCACAAAACGGGCAAGGCTTTAAGGAGACTGTAGACGACGAGGACCAACTTGAAATCGACGACGATACAGCGCCATAATCATCCGAGCTTTGTATCCAGGAAGCTGGCCATCTCGTCGATCGCCGCGCGGCCTTCGCTCAAGACCGGCGCAAACCAGTGCCAGACATGAATCATCTCCGGCCAGACATGGAGATCGACGGATACGCCGGCCTCTTTCAATCTATCGGCCAATAAGTGGCTATCCGAGAGCAAAACCTCCGAACTGCCTACCTGAATCAGGAATGGCGGCAATCCATTGAGATCGGCGTATACGGGCGATGCCAGAGGCGCCCTGCGCGGGGTTGAAGTTCCCAGATAGGCCGCCGTCCACAGCTCAAGATCGGCATGGCGCACCATCGGGTCCACATTCGCTTTCGCGCCATAAGAGGCACCTTTATTTTCAAGATTGGCCCACGGCGAAATACAAACGGCCGCAGCCGGAAGTCTGAGACCGGCATCGCGCGCCGCCAGAAGCACGGCAACCGTCAGGCCGCCGCCGGCTGAATCTCCCGCCACAGCGAGCTTCGCCGGGTCGACGCCCGTCTCGGTCAACCAGCGATAAGCAGCAAGCGCATCATCGACCGCCGCCGGAAATGGATGCTCTGGAGACCGCCTGTAGTCGATCAGCAGAACCCGGCCTTTCAGGGCAAGAGCTGCGCGCGCCGCAAGATGGCGATGCGAGTCGAGAGAACCAAGCGCATAGCCTCCTCCATGCAGATAGAGCAAAACCCGCTTGCCGGCACCGGCAGCCGGCGCCAGCCATTCGCCAGGAACCCTGCCGGCGGAAACCGGCGTGACCGTCACACCTTCGGGAAGACCGAACGCCTTGCCAGCCTCGTCATACGAGGTACGAAAATCCTCAAGAGAACGAGCCTCCCCGGTCACAAGGCCAGCAAGCAGCTGACGAACGACAGCAAGTTCCTCAAGACTCATTTTTCACGTCCTCCTCAGGCTGCTGCGCCATGGCGCAATAGACGGCCCGGCAAACGACCTTCGGCGCCCAACACATCGACGCCATTGCGCCGGATCAATGTCCCGTTGACGACGACGGCTGAAATGCCCGAGGCATCGGAAATCAGCCGGTCTTCGCCAGCAGGCAGGTCATAGACCCTGCGAAGGGAACTTGCGCCAACCGTTTCGGCGTCGAAGATCAGGACATCGGCGGGCATTCCCACAGCGAGGCGACCACGATCCTTGATGCCGAACACCTCGGCGGGCCGCGATGTCAGCATCCGGACCGCCTCCTCCAGCGTCAAAACGCGCTTTTCACGGACCCACCTTCCGAGAAGATGCGTGGAAAAACATGCATCGCAGAGTTGGCTCGCATGCGCGCCTGCGTCCGAGAGGCCAAGCACCGTGCAGGAGTCGCGCAGCAACGTTGCCACCTCGTCTTCGTCGGCGTTTGCGACAGGCAGGCGGAACCGTGTCTGCAGATCGCTTTGAATCGAGAGATCCAACGCAAGATCGATCGAGTTGCATCCGAGTTCCGCTGCGACGTCGCGCACCAGCCGTTCCGCGAACTCCGGCCGATCCGGACAATAAGCGATGACCGCCTTGTCCCACGCATTGAGAATCGGACCACGCATCGCGTCCCGGAATCCCGCCCGGAAAGAGTTGTCGGCGTAAAGCCTCAGTTTTTCCGCGCGGTCGGCTTTGTTCACCGGCGCGAAGACCGGCATGCTCTGAAACAGAAACGGCTGATCGAATCGAAATTCAAAATTGAGTGGCCTGCAGGTGACCTGCGGAAATACCGCGTAACCAGCCGACTGAAGTTCGTTTGAGCGCGCCAACTGCTCGGCTGCGGAGCCGACATTCAGCACCCCGCCACCGCCCAGCAACGCCGTCCAACTGACATGGCGACCGGAAACGCGGTTCAATTCCGCGAATTCATCAAATGACAGTTCCTTGCCGACAGTCGCCTGTATCACGCCCTCGCCCGCCTCGCCCAGCGCCGACGCGATCTCCCGTATCTCGCTGAACGCCGCCAGCCGGCTTGGAACCGGCCTGCCCTCGTAGCCCACATGCGTCGGCGATTTCGATGTCGCGTAACCGAGCGCGCCCGCTTCGAGGCCCTCGCGCATCAGACTTTTCATATGCCTGACCTCCTCCGGCCGCGCCGCCCGTTCGGTGGATTCAGGCCCGAGGGCATAGAGACGAAGCGGCGTATGCCCCAGAAGAACGGCTACGTTAATCAACGTACCCTTCTTTTCCACGACGTCGAGATATTCGGGAAACGTCTCGAACCCCCATTCGTCGCCGAGACCGGCCTCCAGCGCCCTGACGCTCATGCCCTCGACATTTTCGAGCGTCCGCAGAATAAGGCCGCGGTGCTCCTTGCGCGTCGGTGCGATGCCGAACCCGCAATTGCCCACCACGACCGTCGTCACGCCGTGCCACGGCGAGATCGACAGATTCCTGTCCCACAGAAGCTGGGCATCGTAATGCGTATGTATATCGACGACGCCGGGGGCAACGACCTGCCCCCGGGCCTCGATAGTCGTCCTCGCCCCGGCGGGGGCCTGCCCCATCGCCACAACTTTGCCATCGCGAATACCGATGTCTCCGGCATAGCCCGGAGAGCCGGTGCCGTCGACAATGAATCCACCCACGATCTTCAGATCGTAGTCCATGAAAACGTCCTCCCCGTGAATCGAAAAAACCCGCGCCTTGACATCAGTATACGGATCGTCAAACGGCGAGCTTGTAGAGTTCAGCGACGTTGTCGTGGCATATCCAGTTGCGTTCCTGCTCGCTCAGATTTTTCGTGTGCTCTTCAAGCATTGCCTGCGACCAGGGCCAGGTCGAATCCGAATGCGGGAAATCGTTCGCCCACATCAGACGGCGGACATTACACATATCCTTCATCCTGAAGGCGACCCAGTCGTCCTGGAACGTCACATAGATGTTGTCGTTGAAATAGTCGCTCGGCATCCGCTTGAGCGGCGGCGCCTTCATCCAGTAGCGATGACGCTTGTAGGCATGGTCCATGCGATACATGTAGTGCGGAACCCAGCCCGCATCGGCCTCGACGCAGACAACCTTGAGGTCGGGGAAGCGATCGAAGACACCGCCGAATATGAAGGTGCCCATCACGTCCTGGCAGCCACGGATAATCGACAGGAAGCCGTTGATACGCGGACCCCGGACCTGCCCCGAAAGACTGTCCGATTTGCCGGTCAGGATGTGGAACGAGAGCGGCATGTCGCACTCGACAGCGGTCGCCCAGACCTTGTCGTATACAGTTGAATCATAATCCTCGACGGCGGGGTTTCCGGGCATCATCACACCCTTGAAGCCCATCTCCTTCGCATGCCTGATTTCCGCAACGCCATCTTCCGGCGATCGCATGGAAACCTGCGCAAGACCGTAAAGACGGTCGGGTGCCTCGGCGCAGTATTCCTGCAACCAACGATTATAAGCCTCGAAGCAGGCTTTCTTGTAGTCGAAGTCGGGATGGTTGCAGATCACCATTCCGACCGTCGGATAGATGAATTCGGCCGCAACGCCGTCCTTCTCCTGGTCCGCAACGCGGAACTTGGCGTCCCAGCCGCTCTTCCACAGGTCTTCGAAGGCGACGCCGTCTGTCGTGATCTCCGCCGAATCCTTGCCGGCGGCGGCCACCAGCCCCATCGGAACTGGAGACCCCATACCATCGACGATGAAAGCATCGCCAATCTTGTCGATCCGCTGAATGCGCGGCGCGCGATCGCGGAATTTGGGATCAATGTAATCAACATAGCAATGCGGCGGTTCGGTGATGTGCGAATCCGCGGATATGGGTTTCTTGATCATTGTCTCTCTCCCAGCGTCGCATTTGGTTTCAAGGGCGCGACTTTTAATTTGACAATCCCTGATCATAAATCTTCGCTGGCGGCACAACCCGAGTCCAGATAAATTATATTCATGCAATCAAAAACACATATCTGTTATTCAGGGGAGACGCGAACATGACGATGGAACCGGCCCTGCTCGAAAAAAAGGGCCATATCGCGCTGATCACGCTCAACCGCCCGGAAGCGCGCAACTCGTTCAGTCCGGAGATGTTGGTCAGGCTTGCCGGTCATTGGGAAGAGGTGCGCGACGACGCGAATATCCGCGTCGCCATCGTCACCGGCGCCGGAGACAAGGCGTTTTGTTCGGGCGCGGATCTCGGGCAACTCATCCCGCTCATAAATGGCGCACGCAAACCGCAAAACGAATGGGACCAGAAAATTCTGGACGATCCGAATATCCTGGCCAAAGGCCTGTTGCGCACATTCGATGTGACAAAGCCGGTCATCGCCGCGATCAACGGCTTTGCCGTCGCAGGCGGGATGGAGCTGGCGCAAGGAACCGACATGCGTATCGCCGCGGATACGGCAAAGCTCGGCGTGCAGGAAGTCAAATGGGCGATTTTTCCGGGCGGCGGCTCAACGGTGCGCCTTCCGCGCCAGATACCTTATGCAAGGGCAATGGAACTGCTGCTCACCGGCGACCTGATCAGCGCGCAGGAGGCCTACGATCTGGGATTCCTGAATCGTGTCGTCCCCCAGAAGCAAGTGCTCGACGCGGCATTCGAACTCGCGGAGAAGATCGCCGCGAATGGGCCGATCGCCGTTCAGGCGATTCGCAAATCCGCCCGCGAATGTCTGGGACGCCCCGAGAGCGAGGCGATGGGTATGGAGTCGCGCTTCGCAGCCCCCGTGTTCAAGACCGAGGATGCCCGCGAGGGGCCCAAGGCATTCATGGAGAAGCGCAAGCCAAACTATAAGGGCCGTTGAAGCAAGAAACCGAAATCATTACCACGGGGAGACGTTCCGATGCAGTTCGGCATTCAGATGGTTTTTCAGAATTTCGACAGAGCCAACTCTGGCGTAACCGACGGCCAGGTCTATGACGAGGAGATCCGTCTCGGGCTTTTGGCGGAAGAACTCGGCTTTGACGCATTGTGGCCCGTCGAGCATCATTTCGAGGACTATTCGTTTTGTCCCGACAACACCCAGTTCCTGAGTTACATGGCGGCGCGCACCAAACGCATCAAGTTGGGCACCGGCGCTGTCATCCTTCCCTGGAATGTGCCCGTTCGGATCGCGGAAAAGGTCGTCCTGCTGGATCACCTTTGCCAAGGCCGAACGCTCTTCGGGATGGGGCGCGGTCTGGCGCGCAAGGAATATGACGGCATGGGCGTGAACATGGACGAAGCCCGCCAACGCTTCGATGAAGCAAGCCCGATGATTATAGACGCTCTCGAGACCGGCTTCATCGAAGGAAGCGGCCCCTTCTATCCGCAGAAGCGGATAGAAATCCGTCCCAATCCGCGCGGCTCCTTCAAGGGGCGCATCTATCAGGTCGCCATGTCGCCGGAATCCGTTCTTCAGTGCGCGAAGGCTGGCGCGCGGATGGTGATCTTTGCTCAAAAGCCGTGGGAAGCTCAGGCCGAGGCCGTCAAGGAATACAAGGCTGCGTACAAGGCGCAGCATGGCGAAGACGCACCGCCGATCATGATATGCGACTTCACCTATTGCGACACCGATCCTGCTCGCGCGAAGGAGTTGGGACAGAAATATGTGACCAACTATCTGCTTTCGGTACTCGATCACTATGAACTGGCCGGCGAGCATTTTAAGAACGCCAAGGGCTACGAGTCCTACGCCCAGGCCGTCGACGCCATTCGCGCGCTCGGCAAGGATGGAATGGCCAAGACCTACCTCGATGTCACGGCCTGGGGGACGCCCAAGGAAATCGTCGAGAAGTTCGAATATCGCAAATCGCTTCTGGGCGAATTCGACATCAATCCCTGCTTCCTTTTCGGTGGCATGAGCTACGAGGAAGCAGCCGAAAGCATGCGTTCGTTTGCCAGACACGTCATACCGGCCCTGAGAAAGAGCAGCAAACGCAAGGTGGCTTGACGCGTCCGCTTCTGGAAGCCTCGTGGCGGTCTGATCTGAAAACCAGGCGACGACCCGGCTTGTCGTCGATGCCTTGGTAACGGCGATCTGGCGGCGTGGAAAGCCGGATGCGCCGATGCATCTCTCCGATCACAGGGATGCATGCTCGATGAGCCGGTCTGGAAATTGCCGGGACAGTGCAGCGATGGCGAGCGCCTCTCCTCGCTCAAGATCGAACGCATGGCCCGCAAGATCGAACCCTCACGAAATAAACGAACTTCGCAGGCCGGAAAAGATGACGACAGCGCTGTTATGCTGACACCCGGGAAGAGCGGCGCCGTCGAAGGCAAATGATTTCGGTTGATTCAGCGTCCCAACGCTGCCGACTTTCGGGATCAGCACGAAGACGAGGTTTGGGTCGGAGGAGATCTATCTCGACCCAAGGGGCAGTCGACGCCCGTCTTTCAAGGGGAGGATCGGGGGAGGAACCTCGAAATCCGCACGCCGACTGCGACTAGTGCTGACCGTCGGGTATTCTCAACATGAGACCGTCGAGATCGTCGGTCATTGTGATCTGGCAAGCAAGGCGGCTGTTTTCCGTCGAACCTTCGGCAAATTGTAGCAAGTTGGCTTCCATGCCGCCCGGCTCGGCCATGCCGGCCCGGGACATCCACGCGGCATCGACATGCACATGGCAGGTCGCGCAGGCGCATTCGCCCCCGCAATCGCCGTCGATGCCCGGCACACCGTTGTTGACCGCGGCGTCCCTCGCAGTCGTGCCACTCTTGACCGCGATAGGATATTCAGCGCCGTCCGGCTCGATGAAAATGACTGTGGGCATATTTTTCTCTTTTCGATCATGCTGGATGAAACGGCGAGTGGAGCGTTCGTTTTCGCGATGAATCGGGGGCGCCGCTCCGTCGCGAACTAATGCCCGCGCAGCTTCACCGGCAGACGGGTGAACCCGCGGATGAAGTTGGACAGCGTTCTCTCGGGCGCGCCGACGACCTCCACCTTGCTGAAACGCTTCAGGATTTCTTCCCAGATGATGCGCAACTGCAACTCCGCCACGCGGTTCCCCATGCAGCGATGGACGCCGAAACCGAAGGAAAGATGGTGACGGGAATTCGGGCGGTCGATAATGAACTCGTTCGGGCGGTCAATTACCTCGTCGTCCCGGTTTCCCGAGAGGTACCACATAACGACTTTGTCGCCCTTTCTGATCTTCTTGCCACCGATTTCGGCGTCCATGAGTGCCGTCCGACGCATATGCGTCAGCGGCGTCTGCCAGCGGATGATCTCGGGGATCATTTTCGGGATGAGGCCTGGATCGGCCATGAGCTTGCGGTATTCGGCCGGGTTCTGATTAAGGGCGAGCACCCCGCCGCTGATGGAATTGCGCGTGGTGTCGTTACCGCCGACGATCAGGAGAATCAGGTTGCCCAGAAATTCGAGATACGGCATGTCCCGCGTCGCGGGCGAATGCACCATCATCGAGATCAGATCGGGCTTCGGCGGCTCGTTGGCCCGCTTGTCCCAAAGGCCCTTGAAGTATTGCGCACATTCGAGGAGCTCCTCGCGGCGCTGCTCAAACGAAGAAACCACGCCCGTCTCCGGCGTCGCGGTCGCAACATCCGACCAGCGAGTGAGCTTGCGCCGCTCCTCCCAGGGGAAGTCGAACAGTGTCGCCAGCGTCATCGTCGTAAGCTCGATGGAAACCCGGTCAACCCAGTCGATCTCCTCGCCGACGGGAAGCGAATCGAGAATAAGCCCCGCGCGCTCGCGGATGATGGGCTCCAGCAGAACAAGGTTGGACGGGGCGACAGCCGGACTGACTGCCTTGCGCTGAGCGTCATGCTTGGGCGGATCCATCGCAATGAACATCTCAAGTTCAAGCGACGCTTCGCCGCTTTGCATGTCCTGCAGGGTGATACCACCAAGTTTAGCCTCCGAGGAGAACGTCTGGTGGTTCACTTCGACCTGCATGATGTCGTTGAATTTCGTTACCGACCAGTAAGGGCCATAGGCGCTCTCGGGGCAATAATGGACGGGGTCTTCCCGCCGCAGCCGTGTGAAGTAGCTCCCGATCGTGTCGCTTTGAAAGAGCTTTGGATCGCTGACATCCATCTGAGAAAGCGGGACCGTCGAAGCCGGATCTCTAGTCAATGTGTCGGTCGTCATCTCTCCGTCCTCCCGATCGACAGCTACGCGGCATCCCCCCGTCATGGCGCATGCAATCTTTTGTGTAATTCATTATAATAAATCATATGGACGATTCAGCGTCAAACGCTTTTGTCCCGCAGGCTCCCCCAAAAACCGGCAGCGAGGCTGCCGCAGATACATCAATCCAGGACGAATCCTTCATAATCCTTGGCCGCGGCGGTATTGCACCGGTCCATATACATGGGCACGCCGGGGAAATTCAGAAGCTGCCGCGGTTTCCCGGGAACGTTGGCACCCATGTACCAGGAATCGGCCCGGGGAAAGAGCGTCATGTCGGCGATGGCGTTCAGGAACTGCGTCCATTCTTCCTCCGCCTGAGCGGTCGCCTCGATCCGCCGCTTGTTATTCTCGCGCATATGTTTGAGGCAACCGACGACCCACTCACCCTGCAATTCGGCACATGTCGGGCCGTTGCAGAATCCGGAAGGACTCTGCGGACCGTAAAGAAAAAGCATGTTCGGGAATCCCGACGTCGCGAAACCGAGATAAGTACGCGCGCCTTCGGTCCATCTTTCCTTGAGCGTCACACCGCCCGTCCCGCGTATATCGATCTGTGTCAACCCGCCGGTCACGGCGTCGAATCCCGTCGCCAGAACAAGCATATCGAGTTCAACCAGACCATCCGCCGTGCGCACGCCTTCGGGAACTATTTCCGCGATGGGCGTCTCTCGCACATCTATCAGGCTGACGTTGTCCTGATTGAACACTTCGTAATACCACTGCTCCAGCGAAGGCCGCTTGACGCCGAAGGGATGTGGCGGCTCCATCGGCGCGAGTTTGTCGGCCAATGCCGGATCCTTGATCCGGGCGCGGGTCTTGTCGCGCCAGAAATCGTACATGGTACGATTTGCTTCCTCATTCGTCAGGATGTCGGAAAATCCACCAATCCAGTAGTGGAAGCCGCCTTTCTGCCAAAGCCTTTCATAAAGCGCGCAGCGCTCTTCCGGCGGCACTTCCAGCGCGGACCTTTCGTCCCTCAGGATGTCGAATCCGCCAAACGTCTCCCGCCGTACACGGAATATCTCCGGATAATCGGCCTTCATCCGCTGCTGCGTCTCGACATCGAGCTTGCGCTGCTGCATCGGCAGAGCGAGGATCGGCGTGCGCTGGAACACCGTCAGATGTGCCGCATCCTTGCTGGCTTCCTGTACCACCTGAACGCCGCTCGCTCCGGTTCCCACGACGCCAACCCGCTTGCCCGTGAAACTGGCGCCTTCCTGGGGCCACAATCCCGTGTGAAATGATTCTCCCGCGAAGCTTTCAAGACCCTTGTAGTTCGGAATATAGGGTTTCGACGCAAAACCTGTGCAAAGGATAAAGAACCGGGCGCGCACGACGGCGCCATCGGTCGTGCGGATGACCCATTGATCGCGCGCTTCGTCGAATTCCGCCGCGCTGACGCGCGTGCCAAATCTTATGTCACGGCTGAGATCGAGTTTTTTGTCGACGTAGTGGAAGTAGCGGCGCAGCTCGTCCCAAGCCGGAAACCTCTCGGTCCAGTTCCAGTCGCGCCATAATTCCTCGATCGAAAATTCATAAATCGGGACATGAGAATCGACCCGCGCGCCAGGATAGCAGTTCCAGTACCAGATGCCCCCCATGTCGGCACCGGCCTCAAACAGGCGCACTTTGAAACCTTCTTGCCGCAAGCGGTGAAGCTGATAGATGCCATTGAATCCCGCTCCGACAATGAGGGCATCGAATACCTCGGCATCGTCATTTTTTTGCGTCTGGCCGGATTGTAGCGAACTCATGGAAACAGCTTCCCTTCCTATCCCCGCCACGAAACGGTGGATATCGTTCCGGAATTTACTTCATCAAAACCATATTCGGTCGCCGAGCAATCTTCCTCGCAGCGCCGGGAGGGGAGCTGCGTTGCCTAAGCGGGCTTTGGATCGCGAATGAGAACGGTGCCTTGGGCCGCACAACAGGCGCGGCCCTCGTTCGTCACATCTATACGAACCACCGCAGTCGATTTTGTCATCGCAATCAGTTCAGCCACTGCTGTAACCTTGCCCGACGATACCGGCGCCAGCAGATTGAGCTTGAATTCCGTCGTGGCCGCCCACTGTCCTTTCCGCATATGCGGATAGCAAACGCAGCCGAGAACATGGTCGCACATCGCAGCCAGCACCCCACCATGCATGTTTCCGATCGGCGTCAACAGCCGGTCGGAAACTTCCATCTCGGCAGTGAGCTTGCCCGGCTCGATATGCGTGATGCGGACCCCCAGAAATTCGGGCAACCCTTTCATTGAATTGCTGGCGTTTATGAAACCCTCTGCGATCTCCTGGTTGAACTCCGGCAGTTTTGCAACGATTGTCATTTCGTTTTCTCCGAACCTTCAATAAATGATCCCCAGGGCGCGCAGCCGAGGCTTACAGATAGGCGTTTGCACTGCTCAACGAGCTCTCGGCGCTTTTCACGAGATCGGCCATGACTTCCGCAGCCGGCTTTACCTTGTGAATGAGGCCCATGCCCTGCCCTGCGAAACCGGGAGCGATGTCTTTCCGCTTTACCGCCGCCGCCGCCGCCAGAACCGGCATCGCAACCATGGGCTGGAAGGGCATGGGCAACGGCTCCAGACCCGCCTCGACAAAAGCCTCGGACCACTTGTTGCGAATGATCCGGGCCGGCTTTCCGGTGACCGTTCGCGAAACAAGTGTGTCACCGTCACCCGACTCGACGATCGCTTCCTTCTGGAAGTCCTCGATGCCCGCCTCGTCGGTCGCGAGAAACGCCGTACCGATCCAGGCACCTTCGGCGCCGAGCATCATTGCAGCCGCGATCCCGCGCCCGTCGGAAATGCCGCCCGCGCCGAGCACGGGAATGCGACCCGCAACCGCATCGACAACCTGCGGGATGAGCGCCATCGTTCCGATGGGCGAGTTATGCCCGCCCCCGTCATGACCTTGCGCAACGATCAGATCGATGCCGGAATTGACCACCTGCAGGGCATGCTTTACGGCGCCGACGACTGCCATCACCTTGGTGCCGTTGGCGTGGAGCCGATCAAGCCAGGGTCCCGGATTGCCGAGACCCGCCGCATAGACAGGAACCCGTTCCTCAACAACGACTTCCATTTGCGCTTCGAAGAATTCTTTCGAAAACAACGGCGCGCTCGATTTGGACGACCGGTGAGCTTCCTCGGATTCCCGCGCCCTGGATTTCAGCGGCGGTATGTTTTCCTTCTTCAGAAAATCTTGCGCGAATTTTTGGTACTCAGGCAGCAGATCCATCGGAGACGGACCCGCCTTGCCTTTGTAGGCTTCCCTGCGCACGGAGGCTGGCAGCAGGGTGTCTACACCAAATGGTTTGTCCGTCAACGATCGCGTTTCCCGAATCCATTCGCGCAGCTGATCGGGAGAACAAGCAGCCGCACCAAGCACACCGAGGCCACCCGCATTCGATACCGCCGCCGCAAGCCGTGGAACGCTCGCACCGCCCATACCGGCCAGCAAAATCGGGTATTTGATTCCCAGAATATCACATACTCGGCTATGCAGAGTCATAGCTAACCTCCCATGGGCGACTTCATCGGCCGCGTTATTTATGATCATAAATTAGCGACGCCCAAGGACCGGCGCAAGTGCCGCAAAAAACGACATCGAAATCGCTAGCACTCGCCTAGCGTTTCCGTCGGGGAACCCGCGGCACGCTCAGGTCGTCCACATCCTGCCAACGCACGATCTTGGACATGATGTCGGGATGACGAGATTCCAGATACTTGTCGGATCGGCTTATGAACCGGGACATTTCGGTGAAGGCGAGGTCCGGATTGCGATCTTCAATCGCCTTGAGAAGCCGTCCGTACGCCTTGATCTGATAATCACGCTCACCTTCGGTGTAAGTTATGCCGACTTCCGACGCATTCGTAATGTTGTGAAGCGAACTGATCAGAAATCCGATCAAGGGATTGCCAGACGCCCACGCAAGCACGTCGTGGAAACGCCTGTTCTCCTCCGCATAGGAGTCGCAAGATACGGACAGCGTCTTCAAAGTGGCCAATGAGGTATTCAGCTTGTCGATATCCTCATCGGACGCACGCTCCGCCGCAAGCGCCGCCATGGTCGGGCCGACCGCTTGCCTCACTTCAATCAGCGAACGGAATGTGGTGCCGAGAAACTGCAGCAGCAACGCCATTGTACTGGCAAAATCTTTCGGTCGAGGCTCCTGAACAACCGGCCCGCCGCCGGGGCCGGGCCGCAGAAAAATGATGCCCTGCAGTTCCAGAAACCTGAGCGCCTCCCGCAAAGTCGCGCGGGCCACGCCATACCGTAAGAGCATCTCCTGTTCCGGTGGCAAGCGATCTCCGACCTCGGCACCTTGCTGCTCAATGTCGTCGACAATCTGCCTCGCAACTGTGAGGGCACGCTTGCCGGACCCTTTCGGAAATCGGCCAACTCGCGAAACGGACACGCTCGCTTTCATTCGTATACCTGCATTCTTCGTTTTCAAGACCAATCGCCCCCCATCAGGGAACGGTTGGGCGAACCCGACTACAATACCATCGTCCGTGTTTGCAACATCCCATCAATTTATCATAATGGATTCCGGCTCTTAATACACATACGAAGAACATTGGAAAAAGGCGTTTGATGTCAGAAAACCGGACCTTGTTCACCCTTGTCCAAAATCTCAAAATCGCGGCGGACGCATTCGGCCCCGACCATGGGCGTCCGGTCATGCTCGCCCATGGCGGCGGACAGACACGCCATGCTTGGCAAGCCTGCGGTAAAAGGTTGGGACAAAACGGATACTACACCCTCGCCGTCGATTTGCGCGGGCACGGCGAAAGCGACTGGTCTCCGGACGGAGACTACAGAATGGAGCGTTTCGCGGAGGATCTCCTCGACATCGCGGACGGCTTCTCCGTGCCTCCGGTCCTGGTTGGCGCATCTCTGGGCGGCATCGCGGGCATGATCGCGCAGGGAGAATACGCAAAGGCCGGACGGCGCGGATTTGCGGCGCTGGTCCTCGTCGACATCACCCCTCAGATGAACATGGAGGGTGTTCAAAAAATCCTCGGATTCATGTCGTCGAATGTGGAAGAGGGCTTCGCCTCGCTTGAGGAAGCAGCCGATACGATATCGCGCTACATGCCCGGCCGGACTCGTCCCAAAAATCTGAGCGGACTGGCGAAGAACCTTCGCCTCAGGGAAAACGGCCGCTACTACTGGCATTGGGATCCGCGTTTCGTCACCGGCACGCAAAAGCCGCAAGGCAGCCGCGAACCCGAACGCCTCCAAATGGCGGCACGTTCCCTGAAAATACCGACGCTCCTTGTCCGCGGCCGCGACAGCGACCTCGTGACGGTCGAAGCGGCGCGGCAATTCGCCGAGATCGTTCCTCATTCCGAGTTTATCGATGTCGCAAATGCGGGCCATATGGTAGCGGGCGACAAGAACGACATATTTACAAGCGCCGTTCTGGATTTTCTGACGCGAATGGCACCTGCCGCGAGCGCATCGTAGCCCCAGCCCGGACGTATTCATTCACGCCTGTACGTCTTCGACAGATGAAGACAAGCCAGACAAATTAAGATCGAGAAGAGGAAGGGAGAAAGCCGATGTCGAATCTGGTTCGTCGCAAGGACAGCGGGCGTATTTGTACGCTGACGCTCAACCGTCCGGAAACCTTGAACGCGCTCAATGTCCCGCTGTTCGAGGAATTGCGCAGGCATGTGGATGCGCTTCGTGGACAGGTTCACGAGGTGGCATGCGTCATCATCACGGGCGCGGGCAAGGCTTTTTCAGCCGGCCACGATCTGAAGGACATCCAGAAGGGCGAACGCCCGCCGGAGCCGCATTTCCAGGCGAAGACCATTCAGGCGCTGGCCGAACTGCCGCAACCGGTCGTCGCCTGCATCCGCGGGCATTGCTATACTGGCGGACTGGAGCTTGCGCTCGCGGCAGATATCATCATCGCCGCGCGCTCCGCCAGGTTCGGCGACACGCATAGCAAGTGGGGACTGAGCCCGCTCTGGGGCATGACGCAAAGACTGCCGCGTCGCGTCGGGCTGTCGAAGGCCAAGCAGATGATGTTTACCTCCGATATTTTCGCGGCGGAGGCGGCGGAGCGTATGGGGCTGGTCGACATTTGTGTCGACGATGTCGAACTGGAACAGGCGACAAATGACCTTGCTCAGCGTATCGCCGCCAATTCAACCTACAGCAATCAGGTCAACAAAAGTCTGCTGGGCGCGACCGACGGCATGACCGCCCAGGCGGGGCTGGCCTACGAACTCGCGCATAGCCCCGGTGCCTGCTACGACGCGCGCGAACGGGTCGCCTCATTCGGAAAAAAATGACGGCGGGCCACGCGCCGCGCTGCCTTCGACCTCCTTCGATCTTATGTGGCGGGTGGAAGTTTTCCACCCGCCCCCCCAGGTTCAGCCCGGGATTCTTACCGGCAAGGCCTCATAGCCCTTGATGAAGTTGGAAAAGACCCGCTTTGGTTCGCCGACCACTTCGATCGGCTTGTCGGGCCAGCGCTTCAGGATTTCTTCCCAGACAATGCGGAGTTGCATTTCCGCCAAGCGGTTGCCGACGCAGCGATGAATGCCGAAGCCGAAGGAGAGATGCTGACGCGGCCTTGCACGATCGATGATGAAACGGTTCGGCTCGTCGATGGCCTCCTCGTCCCGGTTGCCCGAGACGTACCACATGACAACCCTGTCACCCTTCTTGATCCGCTTGCCGGCCAACTCGGTATCCTGTAGCGCGGTGCGGCGCATGTGGGTGAGCGGCGTCTGCCAGCGGATGATTTCCGGTATCATGGTTTCAACGAGCGCCGGATTTTCGCGCAGCTTCCTGTACTGATCCGGGTTCTCGTGGAGCGCGAGCAAGCCGCCGGTGAGCGAATTGCGGGTCGTGTCGTTACCGCCGACGATCAGCAGAATGACATTTCCCAAATACTCCGCCGGACTCATGTTCCTGGTGGACTCACCCTGGGCCAGCATGGTGATGAGATCGCCGCCCGGTTCAGTTGCGTTCACGCGCTGATTCCACAACTCGGTAAAATAGGCGGCGCATTCGAGAAGCTCTGCCTCGCGAGCTGCCTCGCCTTCCGGTGTCTTGAAGGCTTCCTCCGAGGTTGCGACGTCGGACCAGCGGGTGAGTTTCCGGCGCTCTTCCCAAGGGAAGTCGAACAGGGTGGCGAGCATCTGCGTCGTCAGCTCAATCGACACGCGATCGACCCAGTTGAACGTCTCGTTCACCGGAAGCGAATCGAGAATCTTGCCGGCGCGCTCGCGGATCGTGCCTTCGAGTTTGGCCAAATTGGCCGGAGCGACGATCGGGCTCACCACCTTCCGCTGCGCGTCATGCTTCGGAGGGTCCATTGCGATGAACATCGGAAGCTTCAGACCCGCATTATTGTCGCGAATCGTAATTCCCCCCTGCTCGACGTCGGACGAATAGACGCCATGATTGGTCTCGACATGCATGATGTCCTTGTATTTTGTCACGGACCAGAAAGGTCCATAAGCGCTTTCCGCACAATAATGCACGGGATCCTCGCGACGCAGCCTTTCGAAATACGGCCACATCCGATTGGACCTGAAGAGCTCCGGATCGCTGACATTGAGTTTGTCGAGCGGAATGGCATATGGATCGTCCAAGGACTGGACGCGTTCGGCTACGTTCATGCTGCTCATGATCTTATCCTCGTTTGTGGACGAATATTCACCGGCGCAACCACCATTGAGCCAACCCCGACCCTCTTGGTGCGGCCAGCCATATAGGTGAGGAACTGCGCCACGTTCGGGCACATGGCCGCCCATATGGAATCGAAGCCAAGCGGCTCGGCCATGCCGGCCATCGCAATTTCATGGGCGTAGACCTCCTGGTCGGTATAACCGCCAGCGAGGTTCTGAAAGAACGTGCTCATGCCGACATGCATGGGAATCTCCTTTTTGTTCAATTCCGCTTCACGCGGTGTCGATCCCCAGCGTCTTTTTTATCGACCGGTGGAAGTATGCAAGAGCCGGCTCGTTGGCGCCGAAAGTCACAAAATCTTGTGCACCCGAGTGAAAATCACGCTGGATATTTTCCGCCAGCGGAAAATCTTCCTGCTGCACGGTCGCCATCAGCAAGTCCATGTTCTTGGCCCAGTACTTCCTGGCCTTGTCGGTCACGGCGGGTTCGGGCGTATAGAGAGAGACGTGCATTTTTGATTCATCCACGCTGTCGCCCGGATAAACCCTCCACGTCTCCAGATGATCGCCCTGCATGATGAAGACCGTATTCGGAAAGAGCACGTATACAAGCGCGGAGTGGCGGACCAGATCCCACTCGCTTTCCGGCCTCTGGCGCAACGCGTCGATCGTCTTGCGGGCGCCAATCATGCGCAGATTTCGTGCCATGCCGTCGAACGTGCCGAGGTTCGAGTGCAGGATCGGCGCGATCGTATTCTTGTGAAGTGTGCTCAGATGGTAGGTTTCGAGAAACGTGTCGATCACGAGCTTCCAGTTGAGGCGGGCCCGGAGCACGCGTGTCTCGTAGTGGCTGTAACTCGCAAGGCCGAACGCGACGAGATCGTCCGCCATCCCCGCAAGGTGGCCGTCGATGTCGATCAACCCGCCGGGCGTCGGCATGACCCAGATCATGCCGTATTTCTCCACCACCGGCAGAGGCCGCAAGCCGTTGCTCGTCTTGTCGACGCTCTCGAAGCCCTGCTCGAACGGTATCGACCTCAGCCTGCCGCTCCGGTCGTAGGTCCATGCGTGATAGGGACAACTGAACACGGTCTTGCCGCTGCCGCAGCCCGACGCAACGCGCGCGCCACGGTGGCGGCAGACATTGATGAAGGCATTGACCTGCCCCGCTTCATTCCGCACCACCAGGATCGGAACGCCCGAAAAATCGTCGGTTACATAGTCGCCGGGATTGGGCAATTCGCAGCTCAATCCGATCAGGAGTGGCTCATGCCGGAACAGCATCTCCCGTTCTCGGCCAGCCTGATCCGGACTGGTGTAGTCACTGACATGATGACGATACACGGCATCGCCCATCGCGGTCTCACCCGCGTCGAGATAGCCGAAGATCTTCCGCAACTGCTCGACCTGGGCTTCGTGTTTCATGATCGCACTTCTCCCGAACAGGTCCCTTGATTATCCGTCAGCGGAATAATGGCTCCCGGCGCTCCCGGAACGCCGCCAGACCTTCCGAAACATTTTCGCCCATCAGCGCGTCCACGACTGCGCTCCGTTCCATATCCAGACCTTCCTGAAGCGATCCGTCGAGTCCGTTTCTGCAAAGCTGTTTCATGGCGGCAAGACCGCCCGGATTCTTTTTGGCGAGGTCGGCACAATAGGCTTCCGCCATGCCGGCAAGCGCGCTGTCGTCAGCGATATGATTCACAAGCCCCCAGGCCAGCGCCTCGTCTGCCTTGAGCCAGCGGCCGCTGAACATCAGATCAAGGGCACGCCGCGAACCGACGATGCGCGCGAGACGCTGCGTGCCGCCCCAACCCGGCACGAGCCCGTAGCGGGCATGCTGGCATCCCATCTGCGCCGACTGCCCCGCAAAAACCACGTCACATGCCATCATCAATTCCAGCCCGCCCGCAAGACACAGACCGTTCACCGCGGCGACAATCGGCAGAGGCGAGACCTCAAGACGGCGCAGGACGCGATGACCGCCCGTGATAAACGCTTCCAGCCGACCCCGCTCCCTGCGAGCGTCGAGGACCTCGTCAAGATCGGCACCGGTGCAGAAGTGCTTGCCACGCGCAAGCAACAGAACGGCACGAACCTTCCTGTCTCCCTCGAACATTGCGAGAGCCTCGTCGAGACCGGCCATGACAACCGACGAGAGGCAATTGAACTTGTCAGGCCTGTTGAGCGCCACGATTCCGACGCCGTCTCGCATCTCGGTCTGGACCGGGGCTTCCGGGGCGCTCGTCATATCGCCTCCCTCACGCATAAGGCACGGCCACCCGGCCGACTTTCTCGCGCGAAATGATCATCTTCTGGATTTGCTCGGTGCCGTCGCCGATCTGAAGCCCCATCACGTCGCGCAATCTCTGCTGATGAGGCAGATCAGTGCTGTAACCGCCATGTCCGTGCGTGAGCAGGCAACGGTGGATGACCTGGAAAGCCGTCTTGGGTGCCCACCATTTGCACATCGCGGCTTCGGCGGTATGCGGCAAATCATTGTCGCGGAGCCAAAGCGTCTTGTAGCAAAGCAGACGCGCCGCCTCGAGCAGCGTCTGGGCTTCGGCCAGCGGTTCCGTGACACCCTGATATTTGGCCAGCGGATTGCCGAAGGCAACGCGCTCCGTCACATACTTCCAGGTCTCTTCCAGCGATGCGAAGGCCGGAGCCAGACATTGCAGGCCGATCAGCGCGCGGGAATAATCGAACCCCTGCATGACCTTCCGGAAACCTTCGCCCTCCGGGCCGACCATGTAGCGCGACGACACCTTAACATTGTCGAAGAATACCGAACCGCGGCCGACCGCTTTCGAACCTACATCATCGAAGCTCGAACAGGTGATACCCGGCGCGTCGAGCGGCACCAGAAAAGCCGACACACCGCCAGCGCCCGGATTGCTTTCATCCGTGCGCGCGAGCACAAGAATGTAATCAGCCTGCTCGGCCATCGAGATCGAGGTTTTCTCGCCCGACAGGACGTAGCCGTCGCCATCGGCGCGCGCTTTCGTCTGCAGATGCGCTGCGTCGGAGCCGCCTCGCGGCTCCGTCAGACCGAGCGCGACGATCGCCTCGCCCGAGCAAATCTTCGGAACGATTTCATCGGCGACTTCAGGCCTTGCATGCGCGGCGACGATCGATCCCATCAGCGAAGCCAGGAGCTGGACATAACCGACACTAATGTCGCCGCGTGATATTTCCTCGATAATAATGCCGGTCGTAACGCTATCGAGTCCCGGCGCCCCGAATTTTTCGGGCAAATCGGCGCCGACGAGGCCAAGCTCACCCATATCCCGGACGAGCTGTCGATCGATCGCTCCGGCGGCTTCGCGCACCTTGTAGGCGGGCGCGAGCCGCTCGCGCGCAAATCGTGCGGCGGTATCTCGAATGGCTCCCTGGTCGGACGTAAAGGCAAAGTCCAAGATACCACCTACTTCATATGCTTGCGGAATTCCGGCTTACGCTTTTCATTGAGCGCGTTGACGCCCTCTTTCGACTCCGCCGAGTTGTAGTAGAGGCGGAGCGCCTGCATGCCAAGACCGCCAATGCCGCGAATATTATCGCTGTCGGCGTTGAACGATTTCTTGGCAATCGCAATCGCCGTCGGGCTACGCTCGACAAGCTCGGCGCACCAGGCATCCACTTCCTCATCCAGCTTGTCGTCGGGAACGACCGCATTGGCGAGACCCATCGCCAGCGCCTCGCGCGCCGGATAACGCCGGCACATGTACCAGATTTCGCGCGCCTTCTTCTCCCCGACCACGCGGGCGAGATAGGCGGTGCCGAAGCCGGGATCGACGGAGCCCATCTTGGGACCCACCTGGCCGAAGATTGCGCTCTCGCCCGCAATCGTCATGTCGCACAACGTCGCCAGCACATTGCCGCCGCCGATGGCGTAGCCCCGCACCTTCGCGATCACCGGCTTGGGCACGTCGCGAATGACCGTGTGCAGTTCCTCGACCGGCATGCCGATGGTTCCGCGCGTCTCGCCGTCGCCATAGGAACCGTCATGATCCGATTGATCGCCGCCGGTGCAAAACGCCTTGTTGCCCGCGCCAGTCAGCACGATCGCACCGATCTCCTCGCTCCAGCCCGCCTTCAGAAAAGCGTCGATCAGTTCGACGCAGGTGCGGGGGCGGAACGCGTTATAGACCTTCGGACGATTGATGGTGATGGTCGCAACGCCATTTTTCTCATCATACAGAATGTCTTCGTAGTCCATGAAAATCCCCCGTCAACCGTGCATTGAGAGACCGCCCGAGACGCTGATCGTCTGGCCGGTAATGAAACTTGCATCGTCGCTCAGAAAGAATGCGACCATGCCCGGATAATCGTCCGGTTGCGCCAGGCGGCGCATCGGGATCGCCTTGGTGAGCGCTTCGGTCAGACGTCCGCCGCCCGACGCATCCACGGAGGCGAGCAGCGGCGTGTCCGTCGGCCCCGGACAGATCGTATTGAAGGTGACGCCCTTCCGGGCGAACTCGCGCGCCATCGTCTTCATGAAGGCGATGACGCCGCCCTTGGCCGCGGAATAGACGGCCTCGCCAGACGAACCCACACGGCCCGCATCCGACGAAATGCTGACGACCCGACCGGCACCCTGCTCGGCAAGCCGACGCGCAACGACATGAGTGAGATTGAGCGGCCCGTAAAGATTGATGTCGATCACCTTTTTCCAGAAATCAGGCTCTGTCTGGATAAAAGGCTTCGCCTCGTCCCAACCGGCATTGTTCACCAGTCCATAAACCTGACCGGCCGCCTTTTCGAACGCATCGACTGCCCGCGCCACTGCCGCATAGTCGGTGATGTCGACCTTATAGGCCCAAGCCTCTCCACCCTTCTGGCGAATTTCGGCGGCGGCGGCCTCGGCACCCTTCTCGTTCATGTCGAAAATGGCGACCCTGGCACTCTCTTCGCCAAGCCTGAGCCCAATCGCCTTTCCGATACCGCTTGCGCCGCCGGTAACGATGACCGGCTTCTGATCGAGTCCTCGCATGTTAGTCGCCTCCCTCGCTGCACCGCTTCAGACACATTTTTAACTTTGCCATAGCAATGGCGGCACACTTTTTCTAATACTAGTTCGATTTTCGAGGGAGGTGCAACATGTTTCGAACGTACATTAGATTTACGGTCGGCACCGCCAAACAGGCGGCGAGGGGGCGTTTGTGACGAGCGAGCAAAGCAAATCCGACATCAGCCGCGCGAGAATACTGGACGCCGCCGCCAAGATGTTTCGGCAAAAAGGCTACGCGGCGACGACCCTGATCGAAATCGCGAGAGCCGCCGGCATGCAGGCGGGCAGCCTCTATTACCATTTCGGTTCGAAGGACGAACTCCTCGAGGAAGTTCTCGACATAGGCATGAGGCGGGTTCACGAAGCCGTCGAGGAGAGCCAGGAACGTCTGCCTGCGGATTCATCGCACCGCGACCGAATTCGCGTCGCCGTCGAGGCGCATCTCACCACACTTCTGAAGCATGACGATTACACATCCGCCAATATCCGCATTTTCGGACAGGTCCCCGAAGAGGTGCAACAGCATCACATCAGGCAGCGCGACGCCTATGCCGAACTCTGGCGGCGCATTCTCACCAAGGCGCAGAAATCGGGCGCATTGCGCAGCGACGTCGATCTCGGCCTCGTACGCATGCTGCTGATGGGCGCCCTTAACTGGTCGGTCGAATGGTACCAGCCCGGCAGGACGTCCATTCAGACGATAGCCGACCATATGTGCCTGATGCTGTTCAGCGGAATCGGGATCGAAGAACCCATACGAAGCGGGGAAAACCAAACGGTCGCGTGACCGAAAACATTCGAGGAAGACGCACATGGAAGTCCACAAGACTCACTTCGGATTTTCCGATGAAGAACTGAAAGCACTGCCCACGGTTTATCGCGCCGATCTTTTTTTCGGGGAAAACGGTCGTCGTTTCCGGCGGCGGAAGCGGTTTCGGCAAGGCGATCGCCTGTCTTCTGGCGCGACTGGGCGCGAACGTCGCCATATGCGGGCGCAACGAAGAAAAACTTGCCGCGACGGTTCCTCTTCTGGAAAGCATCGGCGCGCAGGTCTTCAGTCGGCCCCTGACCATACGCGATCCGGATCAGGTCGACGGTTTTATTGAAGCGGTCTGGGATAAATTCGGCGCACTCGACCTTCTCGTGAACAATGCCGGCGGCCAGTTTCCGCAAATGGCCCTCGACTTCAAGGTCAAGGGATGGAACGCCGTCATCGACACCAATCTCAACGGCACCTGGTACATGATGCAAAGCGCCGCGCGGCAGTGGGTCGATAGAAAGACCCCCGGCTCGATCGTGAACATTATCGCCGACATATGGCGCGGAATGCCAGGCATCGCGCACACATGCGCAGCACGCGCCGGCGTTGCCTACCTGTCAAAATCGGTGGCCGTCGAATGGGCACCGCATCGCATCCGTGTCAACTGCGTCGCACCGGGCGTCTGCGAAACGAGCGGCTTCGTGCAATATCCGCCCGAAGGTCTCAAGACCTATCCTGGCGCAAATCCGATGTTGCGTGTCGGCGATGCCCATGACATCGCTGAGGCTGTCGTCTATCTCGCCTCGCCGGGCGCCAAGTTCATTACCGGCGAGGTATTGACGGTCGATGGCGGCGAGCAGCTCTGGGGTGACCCGTGGCCCCCTGGACGACCGGATTATTTCGAGCCAAAGAACACCTGAAGTTCAAGCCCGCCTGCGAGGGGAGGGTTACCGATGTTCGATCCAGTTCTGACCAGGAAGCGTGTCGAGGCGATGAACGCCGGCGGCTTCTGGCCCGGCAAGACGGCCGCCGGCTACCTCGACGGTTGCATCGCCGAAATGCCGGACAAGACGGCCGTCGTCGACTTCAACTCCATGACGAATGAGGCCACCCGCCTCAGCTACCGCGATTTCGGCAAGATTGTCGAACGTATCGCGGTCGGCCTCGCGGAACTCGGCGTGGAGAAAGGCGATGTTGTTTCCTGCCAATTGCCGAACTGGTGGCAATTCACCGCGCTGCATCTGGCTTGCGTACGGATCGGCGCCGTGACCAATCCATTGATGCCGATTTTTCGCGAGCGCGAATTGTCCTTCATGCTTGGCCTTGCGGAAAGCAAGGTACTCGTCATCCCGCGCGCCTTTCGCAGCTTCGATTACCCTGCCATGGTGGCCAACATCCGGGCCGACCTGCCGCAGCTGAAGTATGTGCTCGTCATCGGCGGCGACGGCGAAACCAGCTTTGAGAAAGTCCTTCTTGATACGCCGTGGGAGCAGCGGCGCGACGCCGGCCGTCTCTTCGCGACGCGGCGACCCGATCCCGACGACGTAACGCAATTGATGTATACGTCCGGCACGACCGGCGAACCGAAAGGCGTCATGCATACGTCGAATACGCTGCTCTCCAATATCCTCATCTGCGCCGAGCGCCTCGGGCTCGGCGCGGACGACGTGATGTTCATGGCGTCGCCGATGGCACACCAGACAGGCTTCATGTACGGGCTGTTGATGCCCGTTCTGGCCGGAGCGACCGCCATTCTGCAGGATGTATGGGAACCGAAGCGCGCCTCCGCGTCGATCTCCCGCGAAGGAATCACCTTCACCATGGCGTCCACGCCGTTCCTGTCCGATCTGACCGAAACGGTGGCGGCGGACGGGGGCGACGTATCCCGTTTGCGCATCTTCCTGGTGGCAGGCGCACCCATCCCCCGCGCGCTAGTCGAGCGGGCGCGGCAAATCCTCGGAACAAATATCGTGTCGGCCTGGGGCATGACCGAGAACGGCCTGGTGACAACGACATGCCTCGACGATCCGGAGGACAAGGCGATCAATACTGACGGACGCGCGCTGCCAGGCATGGAAGTCCGGGTGGTCGACAGCGGGAACAGCCCCCTGCCCGCCGGCGAGGAGGGCATGCTCAAGGCTCGCGCCTGTTCGACTTTTGTTGGCTATCTCAAAAGACCGGAGTGGTACAATCACGACGCGGAAGGCTGGTTCGATACAGGCGACCTCGCGCGGGTCGACGGCCAAGGCTATATCCGGCTGACCGGACGCTCCAAGGACATCATCATCCGCGGCGGCGAGAATATCCCCGTGGTCGAGATCGAAGGCCTTCTCTTCCGTCATCCCGACATTCAGGATGTAGCGATTATCGGCGTACCGGATGAACGGCTGGGCGAACGGGCATGTGCATTCATCGTGCCGAAGCCCGGCCGCGAGGTTGGCTTGCGCGAGGTGGTCGCCTTCCTCGAAGAGCACAGGGTCGCGCGGCAATACCTGCCGGAACGGGCGGAAATCGTCGGCGAACTGCCTCGAACACCGAGCGGCAAGGTGCAGAAGTTCAAGTTGCGCGAGATCGCCGTCGCCCTGTCGGCATGACATTCCGCAGGCAGCCGGTGGCGGAAGGCCGGCAACAGGCGTGTGACGGACTGTTCGGAAAGTTGGCGACACCGCGTCGCCGCCCAATGAATGCAACCTGACAATCCACGGGAATATGCTTATAATGATTTAATGGGAGAGAGTCGGCTAACCGGCACCCCCTATGTCACGCATTCGCAGGCTTCTGGAAACGCAATGGAGACGCCGTCATGAGTGAATCCCTGGGTGCCGATCGAGACAAGCCGATTGCGGACGCCTACGCGATCCCGCTTGAGAAGATCGATGTCAGCAATCCGGAGCTCTTCAGGGCGAATGCGATCTGGCCGTATTTCGAGCGGTTGCGCCGCGAAGATCCGGTCCATTACTGCAAGGAAAGCGAATACGGCTCGTTCTGGTCGGTGACAAAATACAAAGACATCATGCATGTCGACACCAACCACGGCATCTATTCGTCTGAAGCGACCCTGGGCGGCGTCGCCCTCCGCAATCAGGAAGAAGGTTTCTTCCTGCCCATGTTCATCATGATGGACCCGCCGAAGCACGACGCGCAGCGCAAGGTTGTGAGCCCGATCGTCGCACCCGGCAATCTGGCGAAACTCGAAAGCACGATCCGCGAGCGCGCCGGCAAAATTCTCGATTCCCTGCCCATCAATGAAACCTTTGACTGGGTGGATCGCGTGTCGATCGAACTGACAACGCAGATGCTCGCCACTCTTTTCGATTTCCCCTGGGAAGAACGCCGGAAGCTCACCCGCTGGTCGGATGTCGCCACCGCAGGCACCGCCTTCGGCGATGAGGAGGCAGAGAAGGCTCGCAGGAATGAATTGCGCGATTGCGCCGCCTACTTCACCGAGTTGTGGAATCAGCGTGTCAACGCGACCGAGCCGGGAAACGATCTCATCACCATGCTGGCTCAGGGCGAAGCGACGAAAAACATGGGGCCAATGGAGTATCTGGGAAATATTCTCCTCCTGATCGTCGGCGGCAACGACACGACCCGCAACTCGATCACCGGTGGCCTTCTGGCCCTGAACGAGAACCCGGTTCAATACAAGAAGCTGCGGGACAACCCATCGCTCGTCGAATCCATGGTCCCCGAAATCATCCGTTGGCAGACACCCTTGTCGCATATGCGCCGCACCGCGCTTCAGGATACGGAGCTTGGCGGCAAGCAGATCAAGAAAGGCGACAAAGTCGTCATGTGGTACGTCTCGGGCAACCGGGACGAGGAGGCAATCGAAAACGCCAACAGCTTCATCATTGACCGCAAGCATCCACGACAGCATCTATCCTTCGGCTTCGGTATCCATCGCTGCGTCGGCAACCGGCTGGCGGAAATGCAGCTCCGCGTCGTCTGGGAAGAAATCCTGAAACGCTGGCCCGACAAGCCGATCGAAGTGGTCGGCGAACCGACGCGGGTTTTTTCAAATCTGATCAAGGGTTACTCGAGCATGCCGGTCAGAATTCCAGGCTGATGCAAAACACCGGGACGCATTTCCGGGCATCAGTCACAGGATGTCGCGGGCGGGGCCGTGTCGCCGCCGCTACCTGCAAGGAGAGGGCATGCGAAAAATAGGACTCGGCATGTGCTGGAACGACCTCACCGCCGGTGAGGAATTCCGCACCATCGGCCGGACGATCACCGAAACCGACCTGGTCAATTTCATCAACACGACAGGCATGGTGGAAGTGCTCTTCACCGATATCGAATATCTCAAGGCCCATGGCCCCATGAACGGCCGTGTGGTGCCCGGCGCGCTGGTCTATTGCATGGCCGAAGGTTTGCTCGTCCAGTCGATGATGCAGGAGACGGGCCTCGCCTTCCTGCACATGGAGTTCAACGTCAAGGGACCTACCTTTGTCGGCGACACAATTCATGTGGAATGCAAAGTGCTTCAGGCGCGACCGACATCCAGGGGGCGCGGTCTGGTGCGCACCCGCAACCGGATCGTGACCCAACGGAACGAAACGGTGATCGAATATACGCCGTTGCGAATGATGGCCGGCCGGTTCGACGCCTCCCGAACATAAAATACGGCATACGGCCGTCAGCGTTCCTCGGGAAATCCTCGGCCGCGGCAAGAGAGGCCGCCGTGCGCATGGCGCTCAGCATCATCGCCGGATCGGTGGTGCCCTTGCCCGCAATGTCATAGGCCGTTCCATGCGCGACCGTCACATGCAGGTAGGACAGCTCGATGATGATGGCGCAATTGCCGGAAAAGCCCCATGTCTTGACCGCGATGTGTCCCTGATCGTGATACATGGCGAGGACGATGTCGTATCGGCCGCCACGAAATCAGGGCTGATGATTTCGCAAACGCGCCGGAGCGGAATATGGTCGGTCAGATGCGCGACGCGGAGCGGCCCGGTCAGTAGAACAAGATAGCTTTCGCCGGGCGAGAAACACCCAGTTGCGCTCGAAGATGTGTTTCATCTCGAGATCGAACAACTCGGGATCGGTGAATATGGCGCGATCGAGCATGAAGCGCCCGGTCGACATGTCCTCGAAAAGCCAAGAATCGAGCCTGTGGCGAATGCGATCGAGTGGGTTGCTCACACCGGATGCACGCATTGCGCTTCCTTCCTCGCCGTTTGGCCAGCCACGAGACTGACACACGATTATTTTCCTGCCCAGCGACAAACCGGCTTCGACCCTCAACAAATCCGGAGTCCATCGCATCGCAAGGTGTCACATGGTCGTGTAGCCTCCGTCGACGACAACCTCGGAGCCGGTCATGTAGGACGACTCGTCGGATGCCAGAAACAGGACCGCATAGGAAACCTCGACGGGTTCGGCCGGCCGGCCGATGAGCGTGGCGCTCAGGACCTGTTTGGCGACATCCGCATCGCCGAGGAGATCCTTTGTCATATTCGTGCGAATGATTCCGGGGTGCACGGAATTCACGCGAATCTTGAAAGGCGCATAATCCACAGCCGTCGATTTCGTCAGCAAGCGAACGGCGCCCTTCGATGCCTGATACGCCGCCGTGGCGGGCGCACCGATCAGTCCGTAGATCGAGGAAATATTGACGATCGAACCGCCGCCAGCCGCCTTCATCGCGGGTAATATATATTTCGTGCCATAGAATACGCTTTTTACATTGACGTCGAAAACACGTGCGAAGTCTTCATTCGAGGTGTCTTGCACAGCAGAAAAAACGAGAATACCGGCATTGTTCACGAGGATGTCGACGCGTCCGAAAGTGGACTTCGCCTGCTGTGAAATCCGCTCCCAATCCGGGACGCTCGACACATCGTGCCTGAAAAATCGCGCCTGCCCACCGTTATCGTTAATCTCCTCGACCACGGCTTTGCCGCCCTTCTCGTCCATGTCGGTAACGATCAGCGTTGCGCCTTCGCGCGCAAGCAGCAAGGCGTGGGAACGCCCCATGCCATTGGCGCCGCCCGTCACAAGGGCGATTTTTCCGTCTACCCGTCCCATCCAGTCCTCCCGTTGCGAGTGCGGCGGCCGCATCCGGCGCCGTCACTCAAACCGCCGTCTACGCAACCCCGAGCTCGCGTTTCGCGAAATCGGTAACGCTCTTGTAGTCGGCCTTGCCGTTCGGCGCGCGAAGAGGCACGGCGCCCACCAGGATGCGCTTGGGCGTTTTGTAGCCGGCGAGGTGCGAGCGGACGTGCTTGCGCAAATCCTCTTCGTCAAACTTCGCGCCGTTCGCCAGCGTGACGATGCCGGTGACCGCCTGACCCCATTTCTGATCGGGCACGCCGACAACAAGTGCGTCCTCCACGGATGGGTGAGTCTTCAGAACTTCCTCGACCTCCTCCGGGTAGACCTTCTCGCCCGCGGTGTTAATGCAAACGCTGCCGCGTCCCAGCAATGTCAGGCTGCCGTCCTTTTCCACAACGCACCAATCGCCGGGAATGGAATAGCGTTCGCCGCCAATGGTCTTGAATGTCTTGGCCGTCTTTTGCGGATCCTTGTAGTAGCCAACGGGAATCGGTCCCCCTAGGGCGATGATGCCCGGCTTGCCGCTGCCTGGTTCGACCGGCTGATCGTTTTCATCGAACACGCGGCACCGGCCGCCGATCTGGAACTTGGCGGTCTTGACCTCGCCGGCGCCCGTCATGATCGAACTGCCGAAACCGAGTCCCTCCGAGGCACCGAAAGAATCCATCAGAATGACATTCGGCAAATGCCTGAGCAGACCACGCTTCACTTCCGCGCTCCACATAACGCCGGAAGAAATGATCGAGACGACGCTGGCCAGGTTGTATTTGCCAGGCGCCTCGTCGAGCGCCGCCAGCATCGGCCGGGCGAAAGCGTCGCCGACAATCGCCAGCGAATTGACACCACGGCGCGAAACCGCCGTCCAGAGTTCATGCGCGTCGAGGGTCGGGCTCTCCAGCGTGACGATGCAGCCGCCGCTCATCATATTGCCTATAGCCGTAATGAAGCCGGTGCCGTGCATCAGCGGGCAGGCAGGCATCGATACGGGCCCTGGACCGGAAGCCGCGATAAACTCAACCAACTCGGGAAGTGTCTCGGGGATCGGCCCCAGCGCCCGAAGCGTCGTCAGCTGAGCTTCGCGCATGTCGTTGTGCCGCCACATCACGCCCTTGGGCATGCCCGTCGTGCCGCCCGTATAGATGAACAGCAAATCGTCCGGAGACCGCTCGATGCCGAGCGGCGCGCCATCTCCGCCAGTGACGATCTTTTCGTAATTTTCCGCGAAGGGCGCGGCGGATCCGTCTTCGTTCACTTCAATGAAAGTGGCGACTTTTGTAAGCCGGTCTTTCAGTTCGACGATGATGTCCCGGAACTCGGAACCGTAAACGACCGTTTGCGCGTCGGAGTCATTGAAGATGTAGAAAACTTCGTCCGCCTTGTAGCGGTAGTTGATGTTGACATGGACAAGACGGCTCTTGAAACAGGCCGCCATGGTCTCGACATATTCGGGCCGGTTTCGCATATAGAACGCGACCTTGTCGCCGGGCCTGGCACCGCGTGCGATCAGCGCCCGCCCGAGATTGTTGGACCTCCGTGTCGTTTCCGCCCATGTGATCACCCGATCGCCATGAATGAGAGCGGGCGCTTCCTGCGGTAAAACCGCCGAGATACTGTCGAGAATGTCACCGAAATTCCAAGCCATATGATCCTCCCTGAAAAATCCGGTCTTCGGGGGTCGGCTTTTTTTGCGATCACGCCGTTCCGTCCTTAACCGTCCGTTGCCTCAACCGACCCGTCGCCGGACGTTCCGGCAAGCCGTCAAGCACGCCGGAATGCCGTTCATCGAAAATCCCGCATCATACGGGTGTGAACACCGGCAGCGCGTATCCCTCGCCGGCCTCGGTAAATTTGACCCTGACTTTCTGTCCGATGCGAATCTTGTCGATTTCGCAATCGACGATATTCGTGAGCATCGAAACCCCTTCATCAAGCTCAACATAGGCAATGACATAAGGAGGCTTGGCTTGCCGCGTGACCGAATAGCTGTAGATAACGCCATTGCCCGAAGCCTCGACGAACGCTGTGTCCTCCGAGAAGCAATGCGGGCAAATCGTCCGCGGATAGTAATGCGCCTTGCCGCAGGCGTTGCAAACCCGGATCAGGAGTTGTCCCTTGGCGGCACCTTCCCAATAGGGCTTGCTCTCGGAATTGACCACAAGATCGATCTTTTTTTGGTCGGTGTTCATGCGTCTTCATTTCCCAGAATAACGGTTGCGCTGCCCATCCGCGATCCCAGAAGCCCGCCGGTTCCATGCGCCAGCGCAATATCGCAATTGCGAACCTGAACCTTTGGGTGAGCCTCACCGCGAACCTGACGAACCGCTTCAAGAACCTTGGTCATGCCGCCGCGATTGCCCGGGTGATTGTTGCACAATCCTCCGCCATCCGTGTTGAAGGGCAGTTTGCCGACGCCGGAAATCAGATTGCCGTCCGAAACAAACTTTCCGCCGTCGCCTTTTTTGCAAAAACCCAGATCTTCGAGCGTTTCCAGCACTGTAATAGTGAAGGAATCATAGATGGAGGCGTATTTGATGTCGGCGGGCGTGACACCGGCTTCGGCGAACGCTTTGGGCCCGCTCCAACGCGCGCCGGAATAGGTCAGATCGACCTGGCCCGCCGCGAGATGCTTGGGCGCCTCACCGGCGCCGAGAACCTTGACGCGGCTACGCTTCAGCGACTTCGCCACTGCCGGGCTCGCCATTACAATGCCGCCACCACCGTCGGTGATAACGCAACAGTCAAGCCTGTGTAACGGATCGGCAATCATCGGCGAATTGATGACATCCTCCACGGTCACAACATCGCGGAGCCTGGCATGTTCATTGTGCTGGGCGTGATGGGATGCGGCGACCTTGATCCATGCGAGTTGCTCGCTGGTGGTGCCGTATTCATACATATGCCGCATCGCACACATGGCGTACATATTCGTGACGTTGGGGCCATAAGGCATTTCGAACGGAAAGTCCGGCGCCTGCTGGTTGTAGTAACGGACGGGCTTACCTTCTTTCGCGTCGGCAACCGGCCTGCCTGCCAGCGTGATCAGCGCCACATTGCAATGCCCCGCAGCGATGGCCTGCGCTGCGTGATTGACATGGACGATGTAGGAAGACCCGCCGGTCTCCGTGCTGTCCATATGACGCACATTGTTGAGGCCCATATATTCGACCATGTTGATCGGGCCCAACCCCGGTGCGTCGCCGGCGCAGAAATATGCGTCAACATCGTCCTTTGAAAGACCAGCGTCCGCCAGCGCGCCCTTCGCGATCTCGGCGTGAAGTTGCGGCAGCGTCTTGTCCAGCGCCGCGCGGCACGGATGCTCGTAGATGCCGACTATGTAGGATTTTCCGTTGATACCCATCCCTATCCCTTATCATGATTTTCATATTGCTTAGCGCATTCAAGGGGGATACGTCCACCCCGTCCACGAAAGGCAGAAGCGCCGGTTATGGCCGATCGGAAGAAAAGATCGAGCGAGGGGGGAACGGATTGGGGACGGTGAGGATTGAAAACGTGGGTGGCGTCAGGACCATCACGCTTGCACGCGTCGAGAAGTGGCCTGCCCCCCCGAAATGCCACCAATCAAAGGCTAAACCCACCCCAAATTCGGTTTGGCCAACTGAAATGGTCCCGCAGATGCCCGTGCGGCATATCTGCCGTCATTCACCCGTGTCGGGGCACTGGATTCCTGATTATCTCCGCGCTCTCGGACCTGCTCAAGAAACCAGCAACTTCTGCTGACGCTTCCCCGCACACGCAGAGAACACGCAATCCTCTAAACGACAGCCGACGAAGGTAAATCTCCCAAATCCATCGCTGGACGAACAAGACGCATTTTCTCAAGCACCAAGACGCTCACCGATGTTGACGCGTATTGCGGAGTTAGCACTATTGCGCCCACAACATCCTTTAGTGCGCTCTATCGGTGCACATGGAATGCACATGCGATCGCATTCCATCGCGGACCGGGCATGCGAAATCGCCCATCGAATTTTCTCCACGCCCATTTCATCTTTTTCCGCGCCGACAAAGCCACAACTACGACGAAGCAGGCCCAACTACTTCTAAGTCTTTGATGTGGCTTTGCTTCTTGTTGATCCCCTGCTGGCAATCGCCAGATCTTGTTGGTTGCATCCGACACTGGATGCCATGTCAGATGGATGGCAAGATGGCAAAGCGTAATCGAGACGGGCGTCGGCCCGCCGACGGCAATGCGGCAAACTCGGACGTCGACCCTGATCTTGAGAGAATCCGTCTTGCGCTCGTCCCTCTGGTGAAATTGCTTGCTCGGCAAGCAGCACGGGAGTGGTTGCGATCAGCGGCGAGCAGAATTACGCCCAAGGAAGAGAAGGAGCAATCAGGACAGGAGTGAGCATGATGTCCCGTGTCGCCCTCTACGCCCGCTACAGCAGCGACAATCAGCGCGATGCGTCGATTGAAGATCAGTTGCGGCTCTGCCGGCTTCATGCCGAGCGCCAAGGCTGGAAGGTCGTCGATAGCTACTCCGATCGCGCGATCTCCGGCGCTTCACTTCTTCGTCCGGGAATTCAGGAGTTGATCTCCGACGCGCAACGTCAGCATTTCGATACCGTGCTGACGGAATCCCTCGACCGGCTTTCTCGCGACCAGGAGGATATCGCTGGCCTCTACAAGCGCATGCGCTTCGCCGACGTGCGGATCGTCACTCTTTCGGAGGGCGAGGTCAGCGAGTTGCATATTGGACTCAAGGGAACGATGGGTGCGCTCTATCTCAAGGACCTTGCCGACAAAACACGTCGAGGTCTGCGCGGTCGCGTCGAAAACGGAAAATCAGGCGGCGGCCTCTGCTACGGCTACGACGTCGTCCAGCGCTTGTCCGAAAGCGGAGAGCCGGTCCGCGGCGACCGAACAATCAACGAGTCCGAGGCCGCTATCGTCCGGCGTATCTTCCGCGACTATGTCGCCGGCAGCTCATCACGAACGATCGCCCAGGTGCTGAACCGAGAGGGCGTGCCCGGTCCCTTCGGCAAGGCGTGGGGGCCGAGCACCATCCACGGCAATCCAAAACGCGGCACCGGTATTCTCAATAACGAACTCTATGTCGGCCGGCTGGTGTGGAACCGCCAGCGCTACATCAAGGACCCGGACACCGGCAGACGCGTCTCACGCGCCAACCTTGGTTCCGACTGGGTTGTCCAGGACGTGCCAGACCTCCGGATCGTCGAGCAAGCTCTCTGGGATCAAGCCAAAGTGCGTCAGAAAATGATGGCGCTCGGGCCACAAGAGCCGAGCACCAACCCGCTCGTCGACCGACGCCGGCCCAAGTATCTTCTCTCCGGGCTTGTCAGGTGTGGCCGCTGCGGCGGTGGCTACTCACTGATCTCGAAGAACCTGCTCGGCTGCGCCGCGGCACGGACCAAGGGGACTTGCGACAACCGGCTGAACATTCGTGTCGAGACGTTGGAGGCATCGGTCCTAAGTGGCCTGCGCACGCACCTGATGGAACCGAAGCTGTTCGAGACGTTCTGCGAGGAGTTTACGCGGGAGGTCAATCGGCAGCTCATCGAGCGCCGGACGACACTGGTCGCTCAACGCAAAGAAGTCGAGCGCATCGAACGGGATATCGATCGCGCCATCCAAGCGATCTTCGACGGTGTGCCGGGTGCACAGCTCAAGGACAAGATAGGCGCGCTCGAGACGCGCAAGGCGGAGTTGACGGCAATCCTCGCCGAGGCCAAGGAGCCTCCCGCTCTCCTTCACCCCAACATGGCGCAGCTGTACCGCAAACGCGTAGCCGCGCTTCACGATGCCTTGCGGGATGAGACGACCAAAGGCGAAGCACGTGATACCATTCGCGCCCTCGTCGACCGGGTGACGCTTGTGCCCGAGAACGGCGAACTGGTGATCATCCTCAGAGGCGACCTCGCCGCCATGCTTTCCTTTGCAGCCAACAAAAAACCCGGCTCCATTTCTGGAACCGGGCTGCTTGCATCGCAAGTATCGTTGGTTGCGGGGGCAGGATTTGAACCTGCGACCTTCAGGTTATGAGCCTGACGAGCTACCGGGCTGCTCCACCCCGCGTCAATTTCGTTATGCCAAAACCCTCTAGCCCGCCCGCGCACGCGATCGAGACAAGAGGTCAGGATGTGTGCGGATGGCCGCGAGACGGCTCAATCGGAAGAAGGGATGACGATATGTGCTTGGCAGGCCTGGCAGCGACCTACTCTTCCATGCCTTAAGACATAGTACCATTGGCGCAGAGGAATTTAACGGCCGAGTTCGGGATGGGATCGGGTGTAGGCTCCTCGCTATAACCACCAGGCCGGCGAAGAACATATCGTCAGGGTTCGAATGATTGTCGTTTTGGTCTTTCGTTCGTTTTCTCATCCACGCTCATGGAATGAGCAGAGATAAATGAGAGTAATCAAGCCAATCGAGCGATTAGTACCAGTAAGCTACATGCGTTGCCGCACTTCCACACCTGGCCTATCAACGTGGTCGTCTACCACGGCTCTCAAGGGAAAACTGGTTTTGAGGTGGGTTTCCCGCTTAGATGCTTTCAGCGGTTATCCCGTCCATACATAGCTACCCGGCTGTGCCGCTGGCGCGACAACCGGTCCACCAGAGGTATGTCCATCCCGGTCCTCTCGTACTAGGGACAGATCCTCTCAATTTTCCTACACCCACGGCAGATAGGGACCGAACTGTCTCACGACGTTCTAAACCCAGCTCACGTACCACTTTAATCGGCGAACAGCCGAACCCTTGGGACCTGCTCCAGCCCCAGGATGTGATGAGCCGACATCGAGGTGCCAAACCTCCCCGTCGATATGGACTCTTGGGGGAGATCAGCCTGTTATCCCCGGCGTACCTTTTATCCGTTGAGCGATGGCCCTTCCACGTGGAACCACCGGATCACTATGACCGACTTTCGTCTCTGCTCGACATGTACGTCTCGCAGTCAGGCAGGCTTATGCCATTGCACTCAACAGCTGATTTCCGACCAGCTTGAGCCTACCATCGCGCGCCTCCGTTACTCTTTGGGAGGCGACCGCCCCAGTCAAACTACCCACCATGCAGGGTCCCGGATCCGGATAACGGACCGCGGTTAGACATCAGTAAAGGTAAGGGTGGTATTTCAAGGATGGCTCCACCCGAGCTGGCGCCCGAGCTTCAAAGCCTACCACCTATCCTACACATGCCGTCACTAATGCCACTGCAAAGCTATAGTAAAGGTGCACGGGGTCTTTCCGTCTAACCGCAGGAACCCCGCATCTTCACGGGGAATTCAATTTCACTGAGTCGATGCTGGAGACAGCGGGGAAGTCGTTACGCCATTCGTGCAGGTCGGAACTTACCCGACAAGGAATTTCGCTACCTTAGGACCGTTATAGTTACGGCCGCCGTTTACCGGGGCTTCGATTCAAAGCTTGCACCTCTCCTCTTAACCTTCCGGCACCGGGCAGGCGTCAGACCCTATACGTCG
>NZ_JBDWLT010000003.1:0-230085 GCF_039973015.1 Parvibaculum sp. | reverse complement strand
CGGATGCGGCTCATGAGGTGGGAGGAATCGTAACAGTCGGTGCGCGGAGCGTCGGAGGAGGACGCACCCCGCCTATTATATAAACATACTGGCGGCGTCGCCGCCGCTCCGCGCAACCTTCCTCTTTTGAAGGCCGCACATGCCTTGCGGAGCTAAACCTGTTTGCGCTTGCTGCCATGCGTCTCCAACGCGGCAAGAATATCCGCCGGACGGAACGGCTTGGCGATGTGGTCGTCCATACCTGCCTCGAAACAGGCCTCGCGATGATGTTCCATCGCATTCGCCGTGAGGCCGAGGATCGGCATGGCGAAGCCCTCCTCGCGCAGCTTCTTCGTCGCCGTCAGGCCATCCATCACGGGCATCATCACATCCATGAAGACGATATCGAAATCCTGTTCCTTCACGGCTTCAAGCGCCTGGGCGCCGTCGAAGGCATAGACGGGCTCGATCCTCGCTATCGAGAGAACCGAGCCGATGACCTTGCGGTTGACCGCATTGTCCTCCACCACGAGAACGGAGAGCGGCGCATTCGGCTGCGGCGCGGTGCCGGACGTTTCCTCGATGGCTGCGGCGGGGGCTTGCGCTTCCGCAGAGGCGGTGCCGGCCGCCAGCGGAAGGCTGACCGTGAAGAGGGAGCCTTTCCCTTCGATGCTCTCGACCCGCACCGAACCCTTCATGGCGTCGACGAGGCGCTGAACGATGGCGAGACCAAGGCCCGTGCCCTCGATCTGGTTCGACGCTCCGTCCTGCACCCGTTCGAATTCCCGGAAGATGCTGTCCAGTTTCTCCGCCGGAATGCCGCGCCCCGTGTCGGCCACACGCACAACCAGTTCAAGCCCGTTGCCGCTGTGGCGTACCTCCGCCGTCAGCGTTACGTCGCCTCGTTCGGTAAACTTCACGGCATTGCCGAGAAGGTTGAACAGAATTTGCGAAATACGGTCGGGATCGCCCTTCAGCCAGGTGCGCGTCGAAAGCGGCAGCACCGCATTGAATTTCAGTCCCTTGCTTTCGGCGCGCGCCGCCATCATGTCGCAGACGGTACGCAAAAGCGTTTCGGCATTGAAGTCGCGGCTGTCGATCTCCACCTTGCCTGCTTCGAGTTTCGCCATGTCGAGCACGTCATTGATGATCGAGAGCAGCATCTCTGCGGAACTGCGCGCCGTCTTGACCAGTTCGAGCTGGTCGCCGCTCACGCCGCTGTCCTGCAGCATGTCGAGCATGCCCATCACGCCGGTCATGGGTGTGCGGATTTCATGGCTCATCGAGGCGAGGAACGAGCTCTTGGTGGCACTTGCGCGCTTTGCCTCGTCCCGCGCGGCAACGAGCTCGCTTTCGGCCTGCTTCTGGGCAGAGATGTCCTGGATCTGTGAAATAAAATAGAGCGGTACGCCATTCTCGGCGCGCAGGATGGCGACTGCCAGATACGCGGAGATGATATCGCCATTCTTGTGATAGTAGCGCTTTTCCATCTGATAGGTGTTGCGCGTACCCTCGATACATTCGTGAAGAAGATCGAGATCGTTCTCGAGATCGTCGGAATGCGTAATATCCAGGAACGTGTGCTCCCGAAGTTCCTTCTCGGTGTAGCCGAGCATCCGGCACAGCGCCTCATTGACCTGGAGCCAGCTTCCATCAAGGCCAACAAGTGCAATACCGTGGGCAGCCCCCATGAAGGCCATACGAAACCGCAGATCGCTCTCACTTGTCAGCGTTTCCGTCGTGCAGTCCTGGAGCAAACCTCTCGCCGTGGTTTCGGTGCGTTCGACACAGAGGATGCGGACCGCAACCGGATCGGTACGCAGTGTGAAGCTGGCCGTGTTCATCGCGCCCGGGGTGCAGGTGTCCAGCCAGCGATGCAGCAGCTTCATGGCCGGGGTCGCATCCGCGTTTCGGGTTTTGAGGGTTCGCGGTACATTGCGGGCGTCGAGAACAGTGGAATGGAGTTCGAGATCGCCACTCGCTATGTCCCACGTCCAACTGCCAATAGAAAAAGCCTCGGCAAAAGCATCGAAAAGATGCGCCGGAAAATCTGCAGTGCCGGGCCCCTCGGGCGGCTTGCTCTGTCTCGAAGTTTGCATTCGAACTATCCAATGAACCGGGCTTTTTACCCCCAGCGAATACCGGCTCGTTCAGGATTGTTACCGCCCGGGGCTTAACCACAGGTTTCCATTAACCAAATTGCGTGTTTCAACTGCCTGCAGGAAACCAGGACTTTGACGAGAGACAGGTAAACCTTCGGGTTTCGGGCCGGGATTAGCGGGAGGCTTTCGTGGACGCCTATCAGGTTCTTGTCGCCGTCGCGGCTCTCATCATCGCCTATGGGCTTGTCTCCGGCAGCCGCGCGGGCCGGTACATCACGGCCCCCATGGTCTTCACTGTCGCGGGGGCTGGCCTCGCCACCTTTGGTTTTGGCGGCAATGGCGGCGTTGCCCAGAACGAGATCGTTAACGAGGCGATGCGGCTCCTTGCGGAATTCGGCCTCGCCATCTTGCTGTTCACCGATGCGGCACGGATCAATCCTTCCCATCTCAGGAAAAACGATCTGCTGCCCACGCGCATGCTGCTGGCGGGCTTGCCCGGCACGGCCCTGCTCGGCTTCGCCATCGCCTTCCTGCTCTTTCCCGATGCGCAATGGTGGGCCCTTGGACTCATTGCGCTCATTCTCGCACCAACCGACGCCGCGCTGGCCCAAAGCGCCATCGCCAACCCGAAAATGCCGGAACGCATCTCACAGACGCTCAATGTCGAAAGCGGGCTCAATGACGGGCTCGTGCTGCCGCCGATCCTCATCGTGCTCGGCATTGCAGCTGGGCATGGCAATGAGAACGGCATCGCCGCAACGGTGGCGGCGCATCTCATCCTCGGGCCGCTTGCAGGCATCGTCATCGGCTATGGCGGGGGCTGGCTCGTCCGCCGCGCGGTACACGCTCGTGAAATGACACCGCTCTTCCAGAGGCTGTCCGCCCCCGCGCTCGCCATTATCGCCTATGCGGGGGCCGAAGCCATTTCGGGCAACGGCTTCATTGCGGCCTTCGTGGCGGGCGGAATGCTCCCCCTGACGCTCCACAGGTACAACCCGGCGCAGCGTCTTGAAGATTTCGCGGAGGCAGAGGCAAGCATTCTGACTTCCGCTCTTTTCTTCCTGTTTGGCGCCTTGATCCTGCCGCTGGGCGCTCCCTTGTGGGACATGGCGGCGCTGCTCTACGCCATCCTCAGTCTGACGGTTATCCGGATGCTGCCGGTTGCACTTTCGCTGGCGGGGGCGGGCCTCAGCACCGCCACAACAGGGCTTCTCGCCTGGTTTGGGCCCCGGGGAATCGCCTCCGTCCTCTACCTTCTGATCGTCATTCAGTCGCTTGGCGGGGAGACCCCCGACCGGATCGTCTCGGTCGTTTCGCTGACGGTTCTGATTTCAATTTTTGTTCACGGCATCTCGGCAGCGCCGCTCGCCGCCCTTTATCTGCGCCAGGCCAGGGGCGGCAAGCAGGATGGCTGAGCAATGTCGCAATCCGGTCAAAATCCGGGCCTAGAGATTTCAGCGCTTGGGGTTTTGAGGCGACCAGCAATTCGAAAGGCATAACGATGAAAAGAACCGGAGTTTTCCTTGCGGCCCTCGCTATGAGCGCGATCAGCGCCGCGCCCGCTTTCGCTGCGAACGTATACGAGACGCTTAAAAGCAATCCGCAATTCTCGACCCTGACGAAGATCATCGAGGCGAATGATCTCAAGTTCCGCTACACAGAGGGCAGCATCACGGTCTTTGCGCCGACGGACGAGGCGCTGGCGAACCAGCCGGGTGGTATCGACGACCTGCTGGCAGGCGATAATCCGAGCAACAAGGAGAATGCGCGCGCGCTGCTGCTCTACAGCATCGTGAGCGGCCGCCACGTACCCGCCCGGCTCGAAGGCAAGGTGACGGAGGCGACGACGCTCCAGCGCGGCAAGGTGAAGATCGACGGCACGAAATCACCCATCCATTACGGCAGCGAGAAGTTCGGTTCGAATGTCTCGGGCGAGGCCATCGAGGCATCGAACGGGGTCATCATTCCCGTGGACGCGCTGGCGATCCCGGTCTTCGAGGATGAGACTCCGAAGGCCGAAAGCAGCGCGCAATAATCGGCGTCAGACGTTGTAGCTTTCTTCAAGCTGCTGCTTGATCTCGCGCGGGGTGAGCCGGGTGTAGTCCTTGTTCACCTCGCCGAGCAGCTTCTTCTTCGTTTCCTCGGAGAGATGCAGCCGCAGATTGCCGAGCATTTCCGGCGGCGCAACAAGGATCAGATTGTCGAAATCGCCGGTCCGGGACTTCTCCTTGAGAAGTTCACCGATGTCTCGAGCGAAATCGCGTTTCGCCTGCTCGTGCCAGTCAACTGGCGGTTCATAAGCCGAGCGGCGGGTGCCGACGCTCTCGAAAGTACGTCCAGGCTTGTCCGTTCCCTGCTCACGCGTGGGGGGATTGGGTAAATTGATATCCGGCAGGGCGACCACGGGGTCCGCATTGCGCTTCTCGCTGGCGAGAAACCGGCAGGTGCCGCCATCTGTCACGACAATCCAGATACATTTCGGCTGCATCGAAACCTCCGCATCCTGTTATCCCCCTCACAACACATAGTGACAGGATGGGACGCGGCAAGGTAGCCGGACCGGAAGGATGCGCCGAAAGGTCTCAGCCTTCCTTTTTCTTCTCAAGCGGCGGCACGATCCGAATATGCAATTCCTTGAGCTGCTTCTGCTCTACTTCCGAGGGTGCCTGCATGAGCAAATCCTGCGCCTGCTGGTTCATCGGGAACATGGTGACCTCGCGCAGGTTCTCCACGCCCGCCAGCAGCATCACCATACGGTCGATGCCGGGAGCGAGACCGCCATGCGGAGGCGCGCCATATTTGAAAGCGTTGAGCATGCCGCCAAACTTCGTCTCGACGACGGATTTGTCATAGCCTGCAATTTCGAAGGCCTTGTACATGACATCCGGCTTGTGGTTGCGCACAGCACCCGAGGAAAGCTCAACACCGTTGCAGACGATGTCGTACTGGAAAGCCGTCATGCCGAGGATCTCGTCGGCGTCGTCCTTGTCGAGTGCGAGGAACTTGTCCAGCGGGTAGTTCGGCATCGAGAAAGGATTGTGCGAGAAGTCGATCTTCTTCTCATCCTCATTCCATTCGAACATCGGGAAATCGACGATCCAGCAGAACTTGAAGACGCCCTCTTCCACAAGCCCGAGCTCGGTGCCGGCACGAGTGCGCGCCTGACCGGCGAAGCTCGCAAACTTCGCGGGCTGACCGGCAACAAAGAAGACGGCGTCGCCAGCTTCGAGACCAAGCTGAGTGCGGATCGCATCCGTACGCTCCGGTCCGATATTCTTCGCGACCGGGCCCGCGCCTTCCAGTGCGCCGCCCTCTTCGCGGAAGAAGATGTAGCCGAGGCCCGGCTGGCCTTCGCCCTGCGCCCAGGCATTCATGCGATCGCAGAAGGCACGGTTACCACCGCCCGGGGCCGGGATCGCCCAGACCTCGACCTTCGAGTCCTTCTCGATCATGCCCGCGAAGACCTTGAAGCCGGAACCACGGAAATGATCCGTGACATTCTGCATCTCGATCGGATTACGCAGGTCGGGCTTGTCGGAGCCATATTTACGGATCGCATCGGCATAGGGAATGCGCGTGAAGGGATAGGAAGACACCTTGCGGTCGCCAGCGAATTCCTCGAAGAGGCCATGCAGCACCGGCTCGATGGCGGCAAAGACATCGTCCTGCGTGACAAAGCTCATCTCGACATCGAGCTGGTAGAACTCGCCAGGCGAGCGGTCGGCACGGGCGTCCTCGTCACGGAAGCAAGGGGCGATCTGGAAGTAGCGGTCGAAGCCCGCCACCATGATCATCTGCTTGAACTGCTGCGGGGCCTGCGGCAGCGCATAAAACGTGCCGGGGTGCATTCGCGAGGGAACAAGAAAGTCCCGCGCGCCTTCCGGGCTCGAAGCCGTCAGGATCGGCGTCTGGAATTCATTGAAGCCCGCATCGGTCATACGGCGGCGCACCGACGCAATGATCTTCGAGCGCAGCAGAATGTTCTTGTGCAGCGTCTCGCGACGGAGATCCAGAAAGCGGTAGGTCAGACGGATGTCTTCGGGATAGTCCGGCTCGCCGAAGACCGGCAGTGGAAGATCCTGCGCCTCGGAGAGCACCTCCATGGAGGAGACGGCAATCTCGATATCCCCGGTCGGCAGGTTCGGATTTACGGTCTCCGCGGAACGAGCAACCGCCGTGCCCTCGATGGAGACAACGAATTCGGAACGGACCTTTTCGGCGAGCCCGAAAGCTTCGGCCCGGTCCGGGTCGAAGACGAGCTGGGTGAGCCCGTAATTGTCACGCAGGTCAATGAAGAGGAGACCGCCATGGTCTCGCTTGCGGTGGACCCAGCCCGACAGGCGGACTGTCTCGCCCACATGCGACTTGCGAAGCTCGCCACAGGTGTGGCTGCGGAAACTGCTCATATTCTAAGGCCTTGGAATTCCAGAACGAATCGGCGGAGGATAGCAAAAGACATACCCTAGCGAAGGGGAAAAGCGCACGGATCAGCCGCCCTTGTCAAGGGCGGGAGGATTGGTGTGTTCCCTTATCTCGCGCGCGACAAGATATCCAGGATCGGCTATAGAGCGGCGCATGGAAATCATTACGACGAATGAGGCCTTGCGGGCCGCTTGTGACCGGCTTTCAACTGCCGGCTTTGTCACCGTCGATACCGAATTCATGCGGGATTCGACCTTCTGGCCCATCCTGTGCCTGATCCAGCTCGCCGGACCCAGCGACGAGATCATCATCGATCCCCTCGCTCCCGATATCGATCTCGCACCCTTCTATGCCCTGATGAAGAACCGGAAGGTCGTGAAAGTTTTTCACGCGGCGCGGCAGGACATCGAAATTTTCTATCATGAGGGCGACGCCATCCCGGACCCGCTGTTCGACACGCAGGTCGCGGCCATGGTTTGCGGCTTTGGCGACTCCGTCGGCTACGAGACGCTGGTCCGCAAGCTGACCGGCGGCAGCGTCGACAAATCCTCGCGCTTCACGGACTGGTCGCGGCGTCCGCTCTCCGAGAAGCAGCTCCAGTACGCGATGGCGGACGTGACCTATCTGCGTACCATCTACGAAGTGCTGGCGAAACGGCTCACACAGACAAAGCGCTCGCACTGGGTGGGCGAGGAGATGGCCGTCCTTCAGGATCCCGAGACCTATGCGATGCGACCGGAGAATGCCTGGAAACGGTTGAAGATGCGTTTTCGCGGCCGCCGCGGGCTTGCCGTCCTCATCGAGGTCGCTGCCTGGCGCGAGCGTCAGGCGCAGGAACGCGACATGCCGCGTTCGCGCATCATGAAGGATGACGCGCTCTATGAGATCGCAACGCAGCTTCCCAAGAGCGTGAACGACCTTGACGCACTCCGCGCCGTGCCGAAGGGCTTCTCGAACAGCCGGGGCGCGGCAAGTCTCATGGAAGCCGTCGAACGGGGGCTCTCCATGAAGGAAGAAGATATTCCCGTCGTCGAAGGGCCTGAGCCCCTGCCCGCCGGGATAGGTCCGCTGGTGGAGCTGCTCAAGGTGCTTCTCAAACAGAAATGCGAAGAGCACGACGTTGCGCAAAAGCTCGTGGCCAATGTCAGCGACCTTGAACTGATCGCCGCCCATGCCGAGGCAGATGTCGGCGCGATGAAGGGCTGGCGGCGGGAACTTTTCGGGGAAGATGCATTGCGCCTCAAGCACGGCGAACTCGCCATCGGCGCCAAGGGAAAGCGGATCGTGCTGATCGAAACGGGGAAAAAGTAGCGCGCGCTACTTGCCGATCTTGATATCGCTCTTTCGGCCTATCGCCTTTGCCAGCGCAGCGAGACGTTTGGCCACGATCTCGCCTGCCAGCGCCTCATATTTCTTCGGCAAGACCAGGGTGAGCATGTTCTTGCCAACTTCGAAACGTGTCTTCGGCAACATACCCATCGTGGCGCCCGAAAGAGTGAAAGCGAGACGGAGCGCGAGGCCAAGGGTCAGCGCCCGATCATTGTCGCGTTCGGGAATATAGGCCGAGAGATTGCCAATCATCTCCGGCTCTCCCCTGCCCTCATGACGGTGATAGCCAACACGCGCAAGATAGAGCCTGCCCTGATGGTCGATGCCGGAGAAGGGCGCGAGCAGGATCTGCGTCATTGCATGATGCGCACGATAGTCTGGATGCACGTACCAGCCGATATCGGCAAGGATGCAAGCTGCATGTCGCAGCCGCGCTTCTTCCTCTATTTCGCCCAGCACGTCGTTTGCAAAAAGAGGTGCCGTCCATTTGAAGAACTCGTTGCCGTGTTGCGGAAACCGCGCGAGGCGTCCAGCGAGATCGCGGCAACCTTCGATCAGCGGATCCTTCTGCTGTTCCTTTTTGTCGAGACTTTCGAAAAGAATTCCTTCGCGAAGACCATAAGAAGAAATCACGATTTCCTTCGCCCGTGTGGCGGCAATCAGCTTGTCGAGCACCAGCGCACCGAAAGGCAATGCTTCGACACGGCGCTCGGAAACATCGGGAATCTGTGCAAGCGATTTCGGCCCCAGCCTCTCTATCACCCGTGAGATATCCGCGGCATCGCGCGCAGGGATTACATATTGATGCAGCACATGGATCGGGTAATTGCGCTGCGCCATGTGAATGCGCGCCAGATTTCGCCAGACCCCGCCCACCGCGTAGATCGGTTTGCCTTGATAGTCCTTCAACCATGGCTGCTCGCCGAGCGCCCGCTCGACAAAGGCTTCTGCCTCCGCAAGGCTGCCATGCGAGAGGTCCATCAAACGGAGAGGGCCAAGCGGCAGCGTCGCACCGGCACCCGGCTTCCCGCCGGAAACAGGTACGACTTCGAGACTGCCGCCACCGAGGTCGCCGACCAGTCCCTCCGCATCTGGAATACCGGAAAGGACGCCCTGTGCAGAAATTCGGGCTTCATCGAGACCCGAAAGAAGCATGATCTTGAAGCCGCATATTTTCTCGGCCCGGTCGAGGAAATCCGCCCCGTCTTCCGCATCGCGTACGGCTGCGGTTGCCGCGACCACGAGGGTCGTTATTCCAATCTGCTCGCGCAGGGCTATGAAACGGCGCAGCGCGTCCAGCGCCCGCTCAATCCCCTTTGGGTCCAGACGGCCCGTCGAAGCGAGGGAGCGACCAAGACCGGCCATGACTTTTTCGTTGAAAACGAGCACCGGGTTGCGCTCGACGCTTGCATAAACGACGAGGCGCACCGAATTCGAGCCAAGATCGACAATGCCGAACCGGCCTCCGGCTTTTCCGCGACTCACAGCCTGACCTCCGCCGTTCGCCGCAAAGCAGACTTACGCCGACTTGATGTCGAACTTCGGGGGGATGTTTTTCTTGAGAGAGGTGCCACGCCCGGAAAGGCTCGCGTTATTCATGAAATAGGTATGGGCGTTGAACGGTTCGTCACCCTCCCGCACCCTGATCCGCGTATACGTGCCATCCGGTTGCAGTTCGTAACTCTGCTGGTTGTCCTTGAGGTTGGCAACCATGATCTGGTCGAGAACCTGATCGTGAACCGTGGGGTTCAGGATCGGGACAAGTATCTCCACCCGGCGGTCGAGATTGCGGGGCATCCAGTCGGCAGAGCCGATATAAACCTTCGCCTGGTCATTCGGCAAGCCATGACCGTTGCCGAAGCAGACAATACGCGAATGTTCGAGGAAACGCCCGATAATGCTTTTCACTCGTATATTCTCGGAAAGGCCCGGCACACCGGGGCGCAGACAGCAGATGCCGCGCACGATGAGATGGATTTGCACGCCTGCCTGGCTCGCCTGATAGAGCGTGTCGATAATTTGTGCATCGACGAGCGAATTCATCTTCGCCCAGATCGCCGCCGGGCGTCCTGCCTTGGCGTGACCTATTTCTGCATGAATATCGGTAATGAGCCTCGAACGCATGTTGATCGGCGAGATCGCGAGAAGTTCGAGATCCTTCGGCTCTGCATAACCCGTGATGTAGTTGAAGACCTGCGACGCATCATGTGCAAGACGCGGATCGCAAGTGAACATCGAGCAGTCGGTGTAAATCTTTGCGGTGACTGCGTGGTAGTTGCCAGTTCCAAAATGCACATAGGAGCGGAGCTGCCCGCCCTCGCGGCGCACCACCAGCGATATCTTCGCGTGGGTCTTCAGTTCGATGAAGCCAAAAACGACCTGTACGCCGGCGCGTTCGAGATTGCGCGCCCACACGATATTGGCCGCTTCATCGAAGCGTGCCTTGAGCTCGACCAGCGCCGTAACCGACTTACCGGCTTCCGCAGCCTCGATCAGCGCCTCCACGATCGGGCTGTCCTTGGAGGTACGGTAGAGCGTTTGTTTGATCGCGACGACATCAGGATCGGCTGCGGCCTGACGGATAAACTGCACGACAACGTCGAACGATTCGTAGGGATGATGAACGACAATGTCCTTGGAGCGGATGGCCGCGAAGCAGTCCCCGCCATGGTCGCGGATACGCTCCGGGAAGCGCGCATTGTAGGGCGGAAATTTCAGATCCGGCCTGTCATCCACGATGAGCTGGCTTGTCTGGGCGAGACCGAGAAGGCCTTCGACGGACACGAGTTCGCGCTCGGTGACGCTGAGTTCATGCACAACGAACTGGCGGAGCGACGGCGGTGTGCGTGCCTCGATCTTCAGGCGGATAACGCTGCCGCGACGACGGCGTTTCAAGGCGCTCTCGAAATAGCGCACCAGATCTTCGGCCTCTTCCTCGATTTCGATATCGCTGTCGCGCAACAACCGGAATGCGCCCTGCCCGATCACCTTGTAGCCAGGGAAAAGTCTGTCGAGGAACAGACCGATCATGTTCTCAAGGCTGACAAAGCGAATGCCTGGTTCGCCCTCGCGCGCAGGCAGCCGGATAAAGCGTTCCACCTGCGTCGGCACAGGCAGCAGCGCATCCATGAGCTTGCCGTCCGAAATGCGGCGAAGCTGCAGGGCCAGCGCAAAGCCAAGGTTCGGAATGAAGGGGAACGGATGCGCCGGATCGATTGCAAGCGGCGTCAGGACAGGGAAAACCTGTTCGAGGAAACGCGTCTCCAGCCAGGCGAATTCGTCCGGGTTCACTTCTTCGGGTTCAAGAACCGCAATGCCGTTATTGCGCATCTCCTGGCGGAGCGACACCCACTGGCGCTGCTGCTCGCGCATGAGATGGTTCGCCATCGCATTGACGAGATCCAGTTGCTGGGCCGGCGTGCTTCCGTCCTGGCTCAGCGTCGTCACGCCCGCACTCACTTGCCCGCGAAGGCCGGCGACGCGAACCATGAAAAACTCATCAAGGTTGGAGGCCGAAATCGACAGGAAGCGCAGCCGCTCAAGCAGCGGGTGGTTCGTGTTCTGCGCCTCTTCCAGCACCCTCATGTTGAAGGCAAGCCAGGATGCTTCCCGATTGATGAAACGGTCGGGACTGTCGGCGGCCACGCCCGGAACGTCGGAGGATGCCGGGAGCGTCTCCTTGGCGTCGGTTTTAGCGGCCGGGCTCTGCTGGGCGGTCGTCATGAGATCACTTCTGCAAAAAAGGGAGTAAGTGTCTGCTATGGCTGAATATTATGACAAACATATGACCGAGTCATGACTGCGGGCTTACGATTGCCCCCCGGATCAGTCCCGCCCAAGGATTTCCGCGGCCAGAGGCACCGTAATCGGCCGTTTTCCCGAGAGAGAGGTGCGATCAAGCTCCTCAACAATATTTCGTGCCGCCGCCACCGAACGCTCGATCCGGCTTGCCACATAGGAGACGACCTGCGGCGTCACGCGGAGCTGTCGGTCGTCGAAGAGCTTCACAAGGATGCCGGAAAGCAACGCATCATCCGGCGCCCCCAGCTCAGCCACCGGGAGGGCGCGAAGCCGCGAGACGAGATCGGGCAGCTTCAGGGGCAAGCGGGCGACGGGCTCACGCGCGGTAATGAGGAGCGAGGCCCCCTCCGCCCTCACCAGATTGATCAGATGGAAGAGCACACGCTCGCCTGCCGGGTCGAGGGCCGCAAGGTCTTCAAGGATCAGCGCGCCTTTTGCGACCGAGGCGGGAATATCGGCTTGGGCAAGTTTTTCCGCGACGATCATTTCGGCACCCGATGCAGCGCGCCAGACCTCGGCGAGATGCGTCTTGCCGCTGCCCTCCGGGCCTGCAAGCGCAACGACGCGGTCCGGCCAGTCCGGCCAGGAATCGATCAGCGCAACGGCGGCCTCATTGGGCGGCGCCACGAGAAAATCCTCCCGGCCGGATGCCGGGCGGTGGCCCAGTTCGAAAACGAGCTGCCGTATCATGACTAGCTGTCGGTATCGCGAGGGGGAATCACGGCGCCGGGCGTGTCACCGAGATAGAGCTTGCTCTTGCGATATTGCCCGATGCCGAAGCGCGCCAATACACCCAGCGCGGCGGCAATCGGAAGAGCAAGCAATGCACCTACGAAGCCGAATAGCGCCGCGAAGGCGAAGATCGCAAACATGACCCAGACAGGGTGAAGCCCGACGCGATTGCCGACAAGCTTCGGCGACAGGAAATTTCCCTCGATGAACTGGCCGATAGCGAAGACGCCGACCACCATGCCGATCTGCACGTAGTCGGGCCAGAACTGGAAAAGCGCCAGGGCAACGCCGATGATGAAGCCGAGAATTGTTCCGAGATAGGGAATGAAACTGATGATGCCTGCAAGAATACCGACGATGAGGCCAAATCTCAGACCGACCACGGTGAGGCCGACGGCATAGATCACGCCGAGCACAAGGCAGACGATGACCTGGCCGCGCACGAAACCTTCAAGAACCGCATTGATGTCTCGCGCGAGACGACGGATCGTCGGCTGATGGTCGCGCGGGAGCAGCGCATCGACGCGCTCCACCATGCGGTCCCAGTCGAGCAGCATGTAAAAAGCGACGACAGGTGTCACCACGATGAGCGATATGAGGGCGACGAGCTGAAGACCTTGCGAGCCGAGCGACGTCACGAGGTTCACAAGCCAGTCGAGCGAACCGCCGAGGCTCTTCGAGATCGCCTGCTCCACATCCGGGCCGTGAACGCCAAGGAGACGACCGAGGCGGCCATCGCCAACCTGCAGCAGGAATTCTTGTCCCCGCTGCAAAACGGCGGGTGCAATCTCGACCAGCGCCACAAGCTGATTGTACAGGACCGGAACCAGCACAATCATCAATATGATCGCGATGAGGATGAAGGAGATCGTGATCACGCCGGTCGCAGCGCCACGCGAAAGACCGTATTTCTCCAGCCGGTCGGCCAGCGGATCGAGAAAATAGGCGATCGCCATGCCGGCAACGAAGGGCAGCAGAATACCCTTGAGCAACCATAGCATGAGGATGAAGACGGCGATGACGGCCGCCCAGATGGCGATCTGCCGCTGGATACTCATGCGTGTGACTTCTCCTCCCCGGCTCGGGTTACTGGCGGACGCTGAGATGCCAGCGCGGCGACGCACGCACCGGCGCGATCCCCGGCTCGGCATTCATTGGCGCCACGTCATCCTGGAAGGCTGGCCCTTCGTCTTCGGCCTGTGCCGTGCCATCGGACAGTTCGACATTCTGTTGGGCCAGCGACAGAGCCAGCATTTGCGTGCTGCCTTTGTGCGAGATGCGTATCTCCGCACCATGTGCGGCAATGCCGGCGACTTCCATATTCTGTACGAGCGGCGTCGAGGTAAGCCCCTTGCGGATCGTCTCCCATTCGGAAAGCGTGGAGAAATCGGCCTGTACCGTGAGCGTCGACAGCGTGCCGTCGCGCACGATGATCTGGCGTTTCCACTGCACGGCAAGGGAACTCATCATATCGGCCGCCGCAGCCTTCATGAGTGTGGTGGCATCACGGCCTTCTGCCTGATAGCTGCCGCTGAGCGGGTCGGCAGGAACGGAACCGTGATGGGTCACCTTCACCTCAAGAGAGCCACCATCAGCGCTCAACGTCGCCTCGGCCACGACGACTTCCGCCGTACCATAATTGGCGGCGAGACCAGCAAGAGCTGCCTTCGCTTCCTCGGTGTTCGAGATAGCCGTCTCGGCGGGCACACTGTTCATTTCCATGATTTCGCCGATGGGCAGCATGAGCGGCGCCAGCTCATCTGCGGGGCGCAGCGATGCCCATGCATCGCGCCAGGGGTTGCTTTCTTCCCACAACACCAGTTCGCCGCCTCGCCGGAGGACAGGAAGCAGAAGTGCAGGCCGCGCCTGCGTCTCCGCAAAGGGAAGGCCCGCGCCGCGCAAGAGGCGGCGCACAGCTTCCGGCTGGAAGCTCACAATCATGTCGGCGATATAGCGGGTGGAGCTCGTCTTTTCGCTCGCCACCTGAAAGCCGCGAACCGCATTCTGCGCGGTCGCGTCGTCCACATCCGGGAGGGAACCCCAGTCGTCGGGCAAGGTCAGCTTCTTCATCATGGACGTCAAGGCAAGGCGCTGTCCTTCGGCCTGGGCAGCGCTGCGGGCGGCCGTGGCACTCTCCGCGGTCTTGTCCACATGAACGCCGCGCACGGTGAAGACATCGGCCGCCGCGGCGGACCCCGAAATGGCTGCGGCAAAGACGATGGCGCAAAGCGGCGCCAGCAGAAGCCTGAAGGCAGAAATCATGGATAGACCCTTGATCCGTCTCGATATTCGGCGATTCAACGTGCCGCCGTGACGCACACTATAGCACCGGGAAGCGGGCGCGAAGGCTGCCCCACAAGCTTTTTCGCCTTTCTCTTGCGCCGAGAGGCGATTTCGGGTGATTTGTGCGCTCCACAGCCCAACCGAGTCCCGTTAGAGAGCGTCATGGCCCCCACTCCCCCGAAGGACCGTCCGAACCGCTATACTTATGCCGGAGCGGGCGTCGACATCGATGCCGGTAACGAGCTTGTGCGCGCGATCGGGCCGCTTGCGGCTTCCACGAAGCGAACCGGCTCGGATGCGGCGCTTGGCGGCTTTGGCGGGCTCTTTGACCTTGCCGCCTGCGGTTTCAAGGATCCGGTTCTCGTCGCGGCCAATGATGGCGTCGGCACCAAGCTCAAGGTCGCCATCGAGGCCGACATACACAGCACCGTCGGTATCGATCTCGTCGCCATGTCGGTGAACGATCTCGTGGTACAGGGCGCCGAGCCCCTCTTCTTTCTCGACTATTACGCAACAGGCAAACTGCATGTCGACGTCGCGCGGGATGTCGTGGCAGGTATCGCCGAGGGCTGCCGCCAGGCGGGCTGTGCGCTGATCGGCGGCGAGACGGCGGAAATGCCCGGCATGTACGCCAAGGGCGATTATGACCTCGCCGGTTTCGCGGTCGGTGCCGTCGAACGCGACAAGATATTGCCGCGCGGTGACGTTCAGCCCGGCGACGTGCTGCTCGGCCTTGAATCCTCGGGCTTTCATTCAAACGGCTATTCGCTCGTCCGCCGGATTGTCGAGGACAACCGGATTTCCTATTCCGCGCCCTTCCCCAATGGCGATGGTGCGAGCATCGGCGAAGTGCTCCTCGCACCGACGCGCATCTATGTGAAAGCGATGCTGAAGGCAATCCGCGAGACCGAAGCCGTGAAGGCGATGGCGCATATCACGGGCGGCGGTTTCGTCGAAAACATTCCCCGTGTTCTGCCCGAGGGCGTCGCCGTCGAGATCGACGGTGGCTCCTGGGCGATGCCCCCCGTCTTCCGCTGGCTGATGGAACTTGGCGGGCTCGAAGATGCCGAGATGGGCCGCACCTTCAATTGCGGCATCGGCATGGTTGTCGTTACCGCAGAAGATGAGGCTGACAAGGTTGCCGCCGTGCTCACTGAAGCAGGCGAGACCGTTCACCACATCGGGCGCCTCACGGAAGCCGCAGCGGGCGAGCCCCGCGTGCTCGTGAAAGGCGCGTTGGGCAGCAAGGCGTGAAGATCGGCATTCTCATCTCGGGTCGCGGCTCGAACCTCAAGGCCCTGATCGACGCCTGCGAGGAACCCGGATTTCGCGGACATATTGCGCTCGTGATTTCCAACAGACCGGGAGCAGCCGGTCTCGCCATCGCCGAGTCGGCTGGCATCCCGACGCTCGTCATCGACCACAAGGAATTTACGACGCGCGAGACATTCGATGCGGAACTCGACCACGCCCTGACCAAGGCCGGTGTCGAACTCGTCTGCAATGCGGGCTTCATGCGCATCCTGACAGACGGCTTCGTCGAGAAGTGGCGTGACCGACAATTGAACATCCACCCTTCCCTGTTGCCGGCCTTCAAGGGACTGCATGTGCATCAGCGTGCCCTCGATGCGGGCGTGAGGATTACGGGCTGCACGGTCCATTTTGTGCGGCCGGAGATGGATGAAGGGCCAATCGTGGCGCAGGCGGCCGTGCCCGTGCTGCCCGGCGACACGGCAGAGACGCTTGCCGCGCGCATTCTCGAGGCCGAACACAAGCTCTACCCGCTGGCGCTTCGCCTCGTCGTGGAAGGCCGCGCACGTGTCGTCGGAGAGCATGTGATGCTGAACGATGCGGATGGCACGGATATCCCGGCACCATTGTTCATGCCCGGGTTTCAATAAAAAAGCCCCGCCGTTTCCAGCGGGGCCCTATGCACTTCAGCGGCAGATGAAATCAGCCGACGATTTCGTCGTCCTTGAAGAAATACTTGATCTCTTCGGCGGCCGTTTCGGGCGCGTCGGAACCATGAACAGAGTTCGCCTCAATGGATTCCGCGAAATCCTTGCGGATCGTACCGGCATCTGCGTTTTCAGGGTTGGTCGCGCCCATGACTTCGCGGTTCTTCGCGATGGCGTTTTCGCCTTCGAGCACCTGAACCACAACCGGGCCGGAGATCATGAAAGAGACAAGATCGTTGAAGAAGGGGCGTTCCTTGTGAACGGCATAGAAGCCTTCGGCCTGCGCCTTCGTCATGTGGATACGCTTCGAGGCGATGACCCGGAGGCCTGCGCTTTCGAAACGATCAATGATCTTGCCGGTGAGATTACGCCGGGTCGCGTCCGGCTTGATGATCGAGAAGGTCCGTTCGAGGGCCATTGCTCTGCTTTCCCAATTCTGCAGGTGGAAGATTTGGCGCGGTTTATAGCCGGGCTTGGTGACGCGGGCAACCTGTGGTGCTAAAAGCCCGCTCATCATGTTGCACATTAACGATCTCACCTTCCGGATGGAGGGACGCCTCCTCCTCGACCGTGTCACGGCTGCCATTCCGCCGGGCCAGCGGACGGGCTTTGTCGGCCGTAACGGCACCGGCAAATCCACGCTCCTGAAGCTCATAACCGGGGAATACGGCCCGGAAACGGGCAGCGTTACCTTCCCGAAAAGCTGGCGTATCGGCATGGTCCGGCAGGAGGTTCTGGCTGGCCCGACCTCGCTGATCGACACGGTACTCGCCGCCGATGTCGAACGGTCGTCGCTGCTGGCAGAGGCCGAGACAGCGACCGATCCGCACCGGATCGCGGATATCCATACGCGGCTCGCTGACATGGGCGCTCATGCGGCCCCGGCCAAGGCGGCCACCATTCTCTCCGGCCTTGGCTTCGACGAAGCAGCCCAGGCGCGGCCCTGCTCCGACTTCTCGGGCGGCTGGCGAATGCGCGTTGCGCTTGCGGCGGTGCTCTTTTCCGAGCCCGATCTTCTGCTCCTCGACGAACCGACCAACTATCTCGACCTCGAAGGTACGATCTGGCTTGAGGATTATCTGCGCTCCTACCCCTATACGGTTCTCATCGTCAGTCATGACAAGGATCTTCTGAACAATGTGGCGCAGAACATCCTGCACCTCGAAAACCAGAAACTGAGTTTCTACAGCGGCAATTACAACCGCTTTGACCGCACAAGGCGCGAAAAGCTGATGCTCCAGCTTTCGATGAAAAAGAAGCAGGACGAGGCGCGCCGCCACATGGAAAGCTTCGTCGAGCGTTTCAAGGCGAAAGCATCGAAGGCTCGTCAGGCCCAAAGCCGCATGAAGGCGCTCGCGAAGATGGAGCCCATTGCGGATGTGCTGCAGGAACGCGTGTTACCGTTCCGTTTTCCGGCACCGGAAAAGCCCCTCGCCTCGCCGATCATCCGGCTTGAACATGCGAGTATTGGCTATGAACCGGGAAAGCCCGTTCTGCAAAACCTCGACCTCCGTATCGACCACGACGACCGGATCGCCCTTCTGGGGGCAAACGGCAACGGCAAGTCGACCTTCGCCAAACTGCTTTGCGACCGGTTGCAGGTAACGTCCGGGAGCAAATTCGCTTCCAAGAAAATGCGCATCGCATATTTCGCGCAGCATCAGCTCGACGAACTCAACATGGGCGAGACGCCCTATGAACATTTCCGTGAGTTGAAGCCCGATGCAACGCAAGCGCAGGCGCGCGCCATAGCCGGTTCCTATGGATTCGGTGCGGACAAGGCGGACACGAAAGTCGAAAAGCTGTCGGGTGGCGAGAAAGCACGGCTGCTTTTTGCCATCGCGACCTTTCACAAACCCCACATTATTATTCTCGACGAACCGACCAACCATCTCGATGTCGACAGTCGCGAAGCGCTCGTTATGGCAATCAACGAGTATGACGGCGCGATCATTCTGATCAGTCATGACAGACACCTGGTCGAGACATGTGCCGACAGGCTCTGGCTCGTCGCGGATGGCTCTGTCGCGCCTTACGAGGGTGACCTCAACGACTATCGGAAGTGGCTTCTCGATCCCGCGCGGCGAGTAAAGCCGCTGACGGCGGATGCAGAAGAGGACGGTGCCGCCGAAGCGCCACCGCCGCGCCCCTCCATCGACAAGCGCGAAGCGCGCCGTCTCGCGGCGCAGAAGCGTGAACAGATGGCTCCGCTAAAAAAGAAGACGCAGGCAGCCGAGAAGGAAATCGCCCGCCTGCAGAAACTTGTCGAAGAACTCGATGCGAAGCTTGCCGATCCCAAAGTTGCGGGCGATACGAACACAATGACAGCAACAGCGAAAGAACGCGCCGACATGCTGAAGGCTGTCGCCAAGGCGGAAGAGGTCTGGCTTGAGGCGAGCACCGCTTACGAAGAAGCCATGGCAGCGGACTGACCAAAATACGGGTTGGCAGGCCGCCGCCTTTTGCTAGTCGACATCACTCCGTGTGGCCGCTTCTAGATTGAATCCTTCCGTCAAAACGCCTGCTTCGACGAGACCACCGACGATCTCCCCATCATGCCCCGGGACGATGATAATTTCCGGCTCTGCCTCGTTTAGCTCTTTGAGCGCCTTAAGCTGTCCGAAGACAGCGTCGCGGTCTTCTTGCAGGAAAAATTGGGTGACAAGACGTGCCCGCTCGCGTTGAACAAGGATGTTTCGGTACTTCCATGCGACATCGCCGATGAAGAGAACCTCCGAACCATCCGCCATCTGGACATAGACCATCTGACTGCCGGGCGAATGGCCAGGCGACTTGATGACGGCCAAGCCGGGCGCGAGCACTTCGTAATGCTCATAGACGAGCGGCGCGTAGTCGTCGAGAGCACCGTCAGGGAAGCGCGCGGGTACGCTTCGCTCGGGATGATCGACCTGCTCCTGCGTCAGCCGTGTCGCCGGTAGAACGGCGGGAAGGTCCGGGTGCAAGGTAAGGCCGCCAATGTGATCCATATGCTCATGCGTGATGACAATCAGCGAGGCTTCGCTCAACGCCTCTTGCACACGCGCGAAGGCTTCTGGATCGAAAGACGCAAGATTGCCGCTCCCCAGCCGTTCATCGAGCGCAGTATCGACAACCACGCTGAGATCGGGATAGACAAGCCTGTAGGAGAAAACTGGCATCTCGCGCGAACGCCAACCGTCCCCCGCCACAATGGCTGTTGCGGGAAAGCTGAACGATCCGACATTCTCGAACTCGATCTTTTCCGGCTTGTCACCGGGGACGGCCCCGACCATGCGTCGCACCTTGCCTATATCGAACTCGTAATAGGCATCTTCCGGCATGCTGCTTTCGACAACGAACCAGTAATAGGCTGCGCCGCCGACAGCGACCAGCACTCCCAATGCGATGAGACTTCTCTTGAGCCAGACCGGCATAACTTCCCCCCTACCTGTGCGGCCCATCATGATCCGGCCCCTGTCGCGGATCAATCCATGAACTGCGTATGCGGACTATGCTTTTTTGCACAGTCTCACGCCTTCTTTTCCCACCGGCCTTCTATACCGGCCAAGATGGCCCCTATTTCAGCAGACCAAGGTCACGTGCCGCATCCAGAGAATTCGTCAGCGCAGACCACCACTGTGGCTCTGGCACCCCGGAACACCACCAGATGACGGGACTGATGAAACTGTACAGGACCGCCAGCCGGTAGCGATCATAGAAAGCAGCCTCCTCTACAGGTGAACCACAAGCCGCCATTTGACTGAGATAGACGCCTATCATCTCTTGCTCCCACTCCCTGCGCAGGTTTGGTGGAAGATTCAACGCAAGTGCGTGCGCCAGATCAATCTCTCCAAATCCGATCATCGGCATACCCCAGTCAATGAGACACGCGCGCTGTTCGGGAGAAAAGAGCGCGTTTCCAAAGTGCGCGTCCCCGTGAACGATCACATCGGCTTGAGCTCCCATCCGCTGTATCTGATGTTCGAGGTCGCTCAAGTCGGTCAGAAAGCTCTCAACCGCACGATCTACTCGTTCATGAATCATGGCGATGAATGAGCCCAGCACCAATTGAAAGAAACTCAGCCTCTGCTGGATCGTGCCAGCCGGAAGATCAGCCGCGACCTTTATCCATTCACTCTGGATTCTTGAATGACGCCCTGTTAGTCCATGCAATGTTGCCAGCGCTTCCACAAAACACCGACACTCCATGCGGGTCGGCGCAGGGCTGCAGGCTGAGCGATGTGACCCGGACAAGTCCTTGATGAATAACCTGCCGGTCTGATCCCCTTCAACTATCAGCAAGCACTCAGGAACGAGCCAGCTTGGCAAGAGTGGCGCGATGTGACGGTAGAATTGTCGTTCCCTCTCAGCCAGCCCAGCGACATCTGCCGCGCCCGACTTTTTGAGGATCACACTCGTGGACAGCGAATCCAATCGAACACGGTAGACCTCCGAGTGCGCGAGCGTCTGCAGTGGTTCGACATGAACATCGTGAAGGGAAAGGTTTCTGAATCCTTCGAGCGATACGAGGTGGTTGTAAGTTTCTTCGACCATGTCCCCTCTTGACGTAAGGACTTTGATTTCGGTTTGGCGACCAAGCGAGCGCGGACATGCACCCGTAACTTTCGCACCTCCCGAACCAAGCTGGAAACTGTGCCGAAACTCTATGCCTTCTTTTCCCAGCGGCCCTGATCGCTTTGCTGCCAATAGGTCGCGTCGTGACCTTCAGCCTTCAGTGTCTTCCAGTGTTCGCGAGCTGCGGCAACGGCCGTTTCGTCCCTTCCCTCAAACATCAGCACACAACGCTCATAGGCATCGATAGAGGCCGGTTCCGCTCCATCCACGAGAAAAAGGACGCTCGCTTCGTTTGGATTATCGTCCTCAACAGTGAGGAAAACAGGCATGAGCGCCGCAGGACCATCATTGCGTGTACCGTGTGGCAGGAAACTGTCGTCGCTATAGGTCCACAGCGCGCTGTTGATAGCCTCCAGCCGCTCCGGACCACCCGCTTTCACGATGACCTTCCAGCCTCGTTCCAGCGAGCGCTCCAGCAATTGCGGCAACACCCGTTCCAGAGGGGCATTCTGCAAGTGATAGAACAGAACCTCCGTCACAGGCCTCTCCCTCAGCGTTCGTAATGATCCGTGACAAGACGGTTGAGGAGGCGCACACCCCAGCCCGATCCCCAGCTCTGGTTCGTCGCCGTTTGCGGCGATGCCATTGCCGTTCCGGCGATGTCCAGATGCGCCCAAGGCAGCTTATTCACGAAACGCTGCAGGAATTGTGCGGCGGTAATTGAGCCGCCATCACGACCGCCCACGTTTTTCATATCGGCAAAGCGGGACTCGATCATCTTGTCGTAGGCATCGCCCATGGGCATGCGCCAAACCTTCTCGCCTTCGGCATCGCCCACCTCTGCGAGTTGTTTCGAAAGCTTGTCATCATTCGAAAAGAGGCCCGCATATTCCTTTCCAAGCGCGACCATGATCGCCCCTGTCAGCGTCGCAAGGTCAATCATGAATTTCGGCTTGAAGCGGTTCTGGGTGTACCAGAGAGCGTCGGCCAGCACGAGACGGCCTTCAGCATCCGTATTGATGACCTCGATCGTCTGGCCGGACATGGAGGTAACGATATCGCCGGGACGCTGCGCCTTGCCGTCCGGCATATTTTCAACAAGACCGATAACACCGATGGCATTGACCTTTGCCTTGCGCGACGCAAGCGTGTGCATCAGGCCGGTGACGCAAGCCGCACCACCCATATCGCCCTTCATGTCTTCCATGCCTGCCGGGGGCTTCAGCGAAATGCCGCCCGTGTCAAAGCAGACGCCCTTGCCGACGAAGGCAACGGGTTTCTCTCCGGCCTTCCCCCCCATCCAGCGCATGACAACAAGCTTGCTCTCATGCTGGGAGCCGTACCCAACGCCCAAAAGCGAGCCCATACCGAGCTTCTTCATTTGAGCTTCACCGAGAATTTCGACCTTCATGCCAAGCTTCGACAGCGCTTTTGCGCGTTTCGCGAATTCACCCGGGAAAAGGATATTGGCAGGTTCGTTGACGAGATCGCGGGTAAGGAAAATACCCTCGGCAACGCTGGAAAGCGGACCGTATTGCTTGCGCGCGGTGGCCGGCGCGCGCGTGAGTATGGCAACCGACTTCAGATCGCCTTTCTTCTCGTCTTCCTTCTTTTTCGTCTTGTACTTGTCGAAGCGATAAGAACGCAGCTTCGCGCCAAACGCCACATGGGCGGCAGCGTCTGCGGCGGGCAATTTCGGCGCTGAAATGCCATCCAGCACAATAGAAAGGGTGCCCTCTTTCGTCTTCGCAACCCGGCCGGCCAGTTCGCCGCCTGCCTTTTCGAGGCTGGTGGCGGAAAGATCGCCGGATTTACCGAGGCCGGCGAGCAACACGCGACCGGCACTCACCCCCTGGGGGCCAACAAGCTCAAGAACAGTCCCCGCCTTGCCCGTAAAGCCCGCAGCCTTCATCGCCCTCTTCAGCGCGCCCCCCAGCTTCGTATCGAGATCTGCGGCAAGGCCACGCAGAGTGGTTCCTTCGGTGACGAGGACTGCCAGAGCCCCCTGCTTCGTGAGCGAAATATCGGCGAAAGTGACGTTCATTCAGGGCCTCATGTGATCTGCCGTGCGACGGCGGTCCGTCTCGCATCTTTTACCGGGCTCTGAAATAGGATAACCATTGCTTCAGATAGCCCGGCAACAAGGCGCATATCCTAGCTGAATCGGTGCAGAGGAAAAGCCATGCCTCGCCATTCAGGCTGCCGAGATCCCGGCAGATTGGTCCGGAGCGTTGCCCAAAGCATATGCGGGCACACATAATCCGGAGAGCCGGTGGGGAGCCGGAGATTAATGCTGAAAAGCCTGTCTCAATATCTGTTTCTACAGGCGCTGGGCCCTTTCATCGTCGCAAGCATCGTTCTCACCGGCATTATCTGGCTGACCCAGGCGCTCCGAATGCTCGACGTGCTGATCACGCAGGGGCAAACGCTGGTGACCTTTTTTGAGCTGACGGCTTTGGCACTGCCCAGCACACTCGTCATCGTACTGCCAATCTCGCTCTTCTGCGCGATTCTCTACACCCTGCACAAGCTGATCAGCGACAGCGAAATCGTGGTGATGTTTTCGGCGGGAATCAGCCGATCGGTCATCGCGACGCCTTTCCTCGCGATCGCCCTTGCGACTTCCGCACTTATTCTGCTCTTCAGCATCTATGTCGCTCCGGCTGGCTTGCGAGAACTGAAAAGCCAGCTCTATGAGATCCGCTCCGACGTGGCCACAGCGATGATCCGGGAGGGGACTTTTGCCAACCCTGCTCAGGGGCTTACCGTCTATGTGCGCGAGCGGACATCGGATGGCACCACCTACGGTATTCTCGTGCATGACAGCCGCAATCCGAAGGAACCAATCACCTATATGGCCGAGACGGGAAGCCTCGTTGAAGGCCCCAGTGGACCGCTTCTTGTCATGTTCAACGGGAACATCCAGCGCATTTCCCGAGAGGGCGACCGGGAGATGGGGGCGGCGACCCTCCTGTATTTCGACAAATACACTTATGACCTGTCGCAATACATCGATACCAAACCAAGCTTTAGCTACGAGGGTCGGGAGCGCTATTTCAGCGAATTGATCGATCCGGCCCGAGACGACACATATGGGCAGACTCATCGGAAGAAGCTGCTGGCCGATGCCCATGAACGGCTCGTCGAAGGTGTCTACCCGACCATGCTCACGCTAATCGCGCTGGCCACGCTACTGCCCGCCCCTTTCAATCGGCGAGGTTACGCTTCGCGAATGGCTCTTGCGGCCGTGCTCGCACTCGCGATTCGCCTGCTCGGTTTCGTGCTCGCCAACGGGGCTTCGACTTCGACCTATTTGATCCCGCTCATGTATCTGGTTCCGCTTGCCGTTTGCGGTGTCTGCATTGCCATTATTGCGGGCGTCCGCTTCGATTTCCTGTTCCAACGATTCAGGGCCGCCATGCCCGGGGGGCGCGCATGAACCTCTCGTGGACCCTGTCGCGCTATCTCGGAAAACAGTTTCTAACCGTGGTGCTCATCACCTTCGCGATCTTCTTGTCACTCATCTTCATCATTGAGCTGGTAGAGCTTTTGCGCAGGGGCTCAGACAAGCCGGGAGTCAATTTCGGAATTCTTTTCTCCATGGCTCTCCTCGAAGTCCCGCGCCTCGGCAGCAGAACACTTCCCTTCGCCATCCTCTTCGGCGGAATGGCGGCTTTCCTGCGGCTGAGCCGGAATAACGAACTTATTGTCGCGCGCGCCGCCGGCGTCTCTGTCTGGCAATTCATTGCCCCCGCACTGGCAGTAGCATTCGCGATCGGTACCTTCGTTATCACGATCTACAATCCAGTTGCCGCGACGCTGACGACCCGCTTTGGACAGCTGGAATCCAAATATCTCGAACAGCGAACGAGCTTCATTGCCGTGTCCGCGAATGGGCTCTGGCTTCGTCAGGCGGATTCAAACGGCCAATCTGTCGTCCATGCGCAGCACATAGACGGGAGGGGGCTCAAACTCGATGAAGTCACGATTTTCCTTTACGGGCAGGGAGACATATTTCTCGGACGTATAGATGCGGCGACCGCCCTGCTGAAGCCGGGGCATTGGCAGCTCGATGACGTGTGGGTGCTGATGGTCGATGACCAGCCAAGGCATTTCGAGACCTACCGGCAGGAAACCTCCCTCACAGAAAGCCAGATTGAGGAAAGCTTTGCCCGGGAAGAGAGCATCTCCTTCTGGGAGCTACCTCACTTCATAAATACGGCCGAGGCTTCGGGCTTCTCTGCTCGCAGGTACCAGATCTATTTCCACCAATTGCTGGCCACTCCAGCCATGCTCTGCACCATGGTGCTCGTCGCAGCGGTGTTTTCCATGAAGACGAGCCGTATGGGTGGCCTTCTCCAAATGGTGCTTGGGGGCATTCTGGCGGGATTTGTGGTCTATTTTCTGGGAAACCTATCGCTTGCCCTTGGACTTTCCGGGATTCTCCCGACGGCCCTGGCCGCCTGGGCACCTTCGATAGTCGTCATGCTTTTGGGGCTTGCGGTTCTCTTTCACCTCGAAGACGGTTAGAAATCGAGGGTCGTTCGTGATGGGCGATTCTGGACGACCGGGGGACTTAAATACAAGTGATTGAGGGGCAGCGGATGAGTGTGGGCAGCAAACGCAGCCTCCTTTTTCTGGCGACGGTGTTGATACTGGCGCCACCGGTCGCATTGCCTGCGAACGCCCAGCAGTCCCGCGATCCGGACCAGCAGCCTTCACCTGACTTATCCTTTCCGGAGTCCGGTGAAGTCCTGATGCAGGCAGACGAGCTTTCCTACGATAAGGAAACCCGGATCGTTACAGCCTCCGGGAATGTGGAACTGGCCTATGGTGAACGAGTTCTGGTCGCCGACCGTGTCACCTACAGCGAAACCAGCGGTGTTGTGACGGCAGACGGGAATGTCGCGTTACTCGACCCGCAGGGGGATGTCGCCTTCGCGGATCATCTGGTCCTTCGCAATGAGATGCGCGATGGCGTGATTGACACGCTCAAAGTTCTGCTTAGCGACAACTCGCGCCTTGCCGGCCATAGCGTGGTTCGCAGTGGCGGCAACATCACGACGCTTCATCGCGGCGTCTACAGCCCGTGCGATATATGTGAGGAAAAAGGTCAGACGACACCACTCTGGCAAATCAAGGCCTTCCGCGTCATCCACAACAAGCAGGAAAAACGCATCATATATGAAGATGCGTTCATGGAATTCTTCGGTGTCCCTGTACTTTATGTGCCCTATTTTTCGCATCCTGACCCGACCGTGAAACGCCAGTCCGGCTTCCTGCCGCCCACCATTGCGAGTTCGAGTGAGCTTGGTCAGGAAGTCGAAGTGCCGTATTTCTGGGCAATCTCTCCGGATAAGGATATGACGCTTATCCCTCGCTTCACGACAAAGGAAGGCCCCGTATATCAAGGCGAATACAGGCAGCGTTTCGAGAGTGGCCGGATGGAAGCCTTCGCCACCGGGACATGGCCGCGAACGCGTCAGACAGCGACGCCGGGGGACACAGATTTCCGAGGAAGCTTGTTCGGTGATGGTGAGTTCGATATCGACGAATACTGGAAATGGAGCTTTCGCACCGAGCTAGCCACAGATGATACTTATCTGCGCAAATACGATCTATCGAGCGCGACGGACCTTATCAACAATATCAACGCGACTTATGTAAACGGCCGCAACAGCTTTACGGCAGACGCCTATTACTTCCGGGGCCTGCTTACGACCGACAGTGAGTCCACAACCCCTTGGGTCGCGCCGGTGCTTCAATATGAATATGCTTATCCCGACCAAATTCTTGGGGGCAATATCGGCCTGTCCGCCAATGCCATGATCCTTGGGCGCAACGATGGCCCTCAGTCGCGGCGCGTTTCCAGTACTGTCCGCTGGGACAAGCGGGAAACCTCGACGAGTGGTTTCGTCTATCGTCTGTTTGGCAGCCTGAGAGGCGATATTTATTCAGTTGAGGACGTTCCAAATACCGCCGTTCCGGGAAACGATTTCGAACCGCAGACGATCGCGCGCGCGTTGCCCACGATAGGAACAGAATGGAGCTACCCTCTTGCTCGCTCGGATGGTGGCGTGCACCAGGTCATCGAGCCCATCGTACAGCTCATCTATTCGCCGAATGTGGGGAACACGGTCGAAATACCCGACGAAGACTCCTTGAGCTTCGAGTTCGACGACACCAACCTCTTCTCCGAAGACAGGTTCTCGGGTCTTGATCGATGGGAAACAGGCGCGCGAGCAAATGTTGGCGTACGCTATTCCATCTACACACCCGACGGAGCACAGGCGAATGCGTTGTTCGGCCAAAGCTACCGGTTGGAAGACAATACAAGCGTCGCGGCGGAAACTGGACTGAGAGACGAGACCTCGGACTATGTCGGCCGCGTAATGGTCTCGCCTTCCAATGATTTTCTGGTTGTCTACCGCTTCCGCATGGATGACGAGCGTTTCAAGGTCCGGCGAAACGAAGTAAACCTGCTGGGGCGACATGGGCCTGTCAGCGCCGAACTTGGCTATGGTTACTATGCGGCTGACCAATCCGTTACTTTTCAGGAGCGCGAGGAAATTTACCTGGGTTCGGTCCTGAAACTCGACGAGTATTGGCGTCTTTTCGGCCAGACCAGACGCGATCTCGCCGACGACCGAACCGTGGCAAACCGCATCGGCGTGGGCTACGAGGATGAGTGCGTGGATGCCTCCCTCATGTTCAGCCAGTCTTTCTATAGCGACCGAGACTACGAGCCTGACAGTTCCGTCATCTTTCAGGTCACCTTCAAGACTCTGGGAACGGGCAGCCCGGCTGGGGCACGAGGGTTCGAGTGACCTTTAGCCGCATCGGTTCCAAGCTCCTGAAAAATGGCGTTTTTCTGCCCTTCGGATCGGTTGATCGGAGGCTTGATTCAAGTATTCTGTCGGCCCGGAACAGGTGGAGACCGGACGCAGAACGCGTCCAAAAGAAAGAAGCCATGAAATTAGCGGATGTATTTGCGAGCGGCTCGCCGCGCGGGGGGCGCAAACTGCTCCGGATTTTGCCCGGCCTGACGGCGGCGCTGCTGCTGGTTCTTGTGACCTTGCCTGACCGTCCGGCAGTCGCCCAGGAGTCTTCTTCAAGCGCTTTGATCGGCAGTTCCGATTCACAGGCTATTGCCGCGATCGTCAATGACCAGGTGGTTTCGTCCTATGACCTTGATCAACGCATCAAGCTCGTGCTCCTGAGTTCGGGGATACCCAATACACCAGAAAACATCGCGCGCATTCGCGGCCAGGTTTTGCGCTCGCTGGTCGATGAGCATTTGCAACAACAAGAAGCCCAGCGACTCAATGTCGAAGTTGCTCAGGAAGAAGTCGAAAAGGCATTCGAGCGTATTGCCCAACGCTCCAACATGTCCGTCGACCAAATTAGCGCTGCTTTGGAAGAAGGCGGCGTGGCACGCTCAACGCTTGAAACGCAGATCCGCAATGACATTGCCTGGAATCGCGTCGTTCAGCAGCAGTTCGGCCCTCTCGTGACAGTTGGCGAGGGAGAAGTCGATGAGGTGATGCAGCGTCTTGAAGAAGAATCCGGGGAACCGCGTTACCTCGTTGCGGAAATTCTCGTCACCTTCGACAATCCGGCGCATGCGGACGAGATTGCCGCGGGTACGCAGAGACTGGTGGACCAGATCCGGCAGGGAGCACCCTTCGAGGCTGTTGCACGTCAGTTCAGCCAGTCTGCTTCCGCAGCAAATGGTGGTGACATAGGTTGGGTGCACAAGAGCCAGCTTCCCGATCAAGTTGCGGACATCGTGACCCAGATGCAACCGGGGATGGTGTCGGACCCGATCCGGACCCTTACCGGCTTCTACATTGTGCAGCTGAAGTCCATGCAAACCGGTACAGGCGCGGACCCGATGATGGATCAATATTCGTTGATGAAGATCCTTCTGCCTCTCACGCCGGATGCCGGCCAACAGGCTGTCGCAAGGCGCGCGCGAGAAGCGGAAGAGTTCCGGGCACAGGTCTCCTCTTGCGATGAAGCGTCGACGCTCGTCAAAAAGTATGTAAGCGGTCAGGCGAGCCCTGCCGAGAACGTCATCGCTGGGCGACTCCCGGCACAGACCCGACAGGCGATAGCTGGTGTTCCTGTCGGCAAGGCGACCGCCCCGCTCCGCTCCGAATATGGAGTGGAGATGATTGTGGTCTGCGGACATCGGGCCGCTCAGGGTGAAATGCCGACACGGGACCAGATCGACAATTCGCTTTACGAGCAACAGCTTTCAATGATGGGACGTCGCCACCTGCGCGATCTGCGGCGCGATGCGGTTGTCGTCTACCGCTGACGGCATCATTTTCACACGGTCCCTTCAGGGTGCCGGGCATGACAAGTAACAAGGATATTCGACCGCCTATCGTGCTGACGATGGGGGAGCCTTCGGGAATTGCTCCGGAGATCACACTCAAGGCATGGCTCGCTCGCGGTGAAATTCCCATGCCTACATTTTTCGTTGCTGGAGATGCGGACCTCTACCGGCAGGTAGCGATGGCTCTGGGCATGAACGTTCCCGTCGAAGAAATTCGGGTGCCCGGAGAAGCGAAAAACGTCTTCTCCCGCGGCCTTCCCGTTTTGCCCATTGCGCTGAAGAATCCGTCCGTACCGGGGAGCCTCTCTCCTGCGAATGCCTCTGCCGTACTCTCCTCGATTGACCTCGCGAGCGACCTCGCGCTCGGTGGAGAGGTGAGCGCTATCGTTACCAACCCAATCCACAAGCGTGCTCTTTACGAAGCCGGGTTCAACCTGCCGGGCCATACGGAGTATCTTGCCGGACGCTGTGGTGGAGCGACCCCCGTAATGATGCTGTCCTGCCCCGGGCTGAGAGTTGTCCCCGTCACCGTGCATCTTTCGCTCGGAGCAGCAGTAGCCGCGCTTAGCGCAGAAGCAATCATCGAGCAGGGGCAAATCCTTGCGCAATCGCTCATTACCGATTTCGGTATTGACCGGCCCCGTATCGCCGTCGCAGCTCTTAATCCACATGCAGGAGAAGAGGGGCATTTGGGGCGCGAGGAAATCGAGATCATCGCACCTGCCATCAAGACACTCCGCACACGGGTGCCGAAAGCAGAGATTCGTGGACCTGCGCCAGCCGACACCCTTTTCCATGCCACTGCTCGCGAAGGCTACGACGCAGTTCTTTGCATGTATCATGACCAGGCGCTGATCCCGCTCAAGACGATTGATTTCGACCGTGGCGTCAATACGACGCTTGGCCTGCCTATCGTGAGGACTTCCCCCGATCACGGGACTGCTCTCGATATCGCCGGGCGCGGGCAAGCACATGCAGGCAGCCTCATCGAAGCGATCCTTGCGGCCGATCACATTGCGCGTCACCGAGCCTCAACATGACCCCAGCCGCCCTGCCCCCTTTACGAGAAGTCATTTCCCGCCATGGCCTCGCCCCTCACAAGTCGCTAGGACAGAACTTCCTTCTCGATCTCAATCTGACGGGACGTATCGCCCGTTCGGCTGGCTCCCTCGAAGATCATGACGTGGTTGAGGTCGGCCCGGGGCCGGGCGGTCTGACGCGCGCATTGCTGGATGCCGGCGCCCGACGGGTTGTCGCGATTGAAAGAGACCATCGTTGTATTGCGGCGCTCAACGAAATTTCCGATGCATATCCGGGGCGCCTCAATGTCGTGGAAGGCGATGCGCTGGCAACCGACATGGAAAGACTGGTCGCTCGCCCAGCCCGAATTGTCGCGAACCTACCATACAATATAGCAACGCCGCTTCTTGTCGGCTGGCTGCAAACCGAGCCGTGGCCAGCATGGTTCGACAGCTTGACGCTCATGTTTCAGCGGGAAGTTGCGGAACGCATTGTCGCCACCCCTGGCGGAAAAGCATATGGCCGGCTTGCCGTTCTCGCTCAGTGGCGCACCCGGCCTCGCATTCTCTTTGATGTCGACCGGCGAGCCTTTACGCCTCCGCCTGCCGTCACCTCTTCCGTGGTTGAACTTGTGCCGCGAGCGGAGCCCCTTGCCGAGGCGAACCCACGCGCTCTTGAACGCGTGGTGGCAGCCGCATTCGGGCAGCGCCGCAAGATGCTCCGTGCGAGTCTCAAGTCGCTTGGAGGCGACCCTCTGCCCCTTCTGGAGGCAGCGGAGATCGAACCGACCCGGCGCGCCGAAGAACTCAGCGTCGAAGCTTTCTGCGCGCTCTCCCGCGCCTTCGCAGCAAGTCGCTAAAGGCAGCCAAGCAAGGTTGTAGGCTCGCGCTCCCCATGCCACATTGTCGGCCAAACAAGCCGCCAGGCGGCCAGGATACGTAGTCAGGAGGCATCCCGCATGAAGTCCGAAGCCATCGTCGAATACGGCCAGCCCTTGCAGATCGTGGACAGCGAGACGCCTGAGCCGAAAGGCACCGAAGTCCTGCTCAAGGTCACGCATTGCGGTGTTTGCCACTCCGACGTCCATATCCATGACGGTCATTTTGACATGGGCGGCGGCAACCAGCTCGATGTACGCGCAGGCCGCAAGCTCCCCTTCACACTTGGTCACGAGATCGAGGGTGAAGTCGTAGCCGCCGGTCCGGACGCCGAGGGCGTCGAAATCGGTGTTCATCGGGTTGCCTATCCCTGGATTGGCTGCGGCGAGTGTCCGACCTGCAACCGCGGTGACGAACATCTCTGCAACAAGCCGCGCAGCCTCGGCATCAACGTGGCGGGCGGATATGCCACTCATGTGATTGTGCCCCACCCCCGCTACCTGCTGGACTACAAGGGTGTCGCCAACGGACTTGCCGCTACCTATATGTGCTCTGGCCTTACCGCTTACAGCGCCATGAAGAAACTTGGCGACATCAGCCCTGAAGAGCGCGTGATGGTGGTTGGTCTCGGCGGCGTCGGCATGATGGGCCTGCAGTTCGCGAAGGCGCTTTTCCCCGCCGAGCCGCTCGGCGCAGATGTGGACGAGAACAAGCTTCAGTCGGCAAAGGGCAGCGGTGCCCACGAGGTCTACAACCCGAAGGACCCCGAAGCGATCAAGAAAGTACTGGCCGACACAAATGGCGGCGTCCCCGCCGCGGTCGACTTCGTCGGCTCGGAGGCCTCCCTTAAATTTGCGACCAGCGTCGTCCGTAAGGGCGGCCGGGTGATCGTGGTGGGGCTTTTCGGCGGCGGCTTCGCGATGCCGATCCCGCTCTTCCCCATGCGCGCCATCACGATCGGCGGTTCCTATGTGGGCTCGCTCGGCGAGACCCATGAAATGATGGAGCTTGTAAAAGCAGGCAAGATCGACCCGATCCCGGTGAGCGAACGTCCGCTCGGTGAAGGCTCAAAGTCGCTCGACGATCTGCGCAACGGCACTGTCATGGGGCGTGTCGTTCTGAAGCCGTAGACAAAAAAGCTGTGAGACGCCACTGCGTCTCACAGCTTCCTCTCGAAACAATCAGATTTCATTCGGCACGGCGCACCCATGCGTCCGGCCAATGCGTGATATTGCCCGACAGGGTTGATTCATTAAATGGCCAAGCCGGTTCTTCAAGCTTGAATCCCGGATTCTTGGCTACGAAATCCCGTGCAGCTTTTGCAGGATTATCGCTATCCCAATCAGGGCGCCCGCGCGGTGCATCCGTCAGATCCTGCATAAGACCATCTGTTGCAACAATCCATGACCCTTTGGAAACCAGAGGTGCATAGGCTTCCAGTTCGTCCATGACATGCTTGTACGAATGGTCAGAGTCCAGCACGACGAGAACTTTCTCACCCGGTTTGATGCCATTGCGAATCTGTTCGACGATCGAAGCGTCCGTGGATGAACCCTCGATCAAAGTAATCAAGTCCGCGAAAGGATGATCTTCGATCCGCTTCCGGTTATGCGGGCGAATTTCTATATCAACCGCGATGACACGTCCCTTACCCATAAGCCGGCAGAGACTCGCGGAAAAGATCGCCGAACCGCCGTGTGCGACGCCGGTCTCCACGATGACGTCTGGCTGCAATGCCCACGCGGCTTCCTGATACCGGACAATATCCTCCGGCAACTGAATGATGGGGACGCCCAGCCAGGAGAAGCTGTAGGAATACTTCTGGTTCCAGCCCACCTTGACCCAAAGATCGGACAGCAACCGAAACGCATCATCGCTATAGAGGTCCAACGTTTTACCGTCGGCCTTCACGACCTTCTTCTCCGTATCGATCTCTAGCTTCATTCCATTCTCCTCAGTCGATTGGCACCAATCGCGCGTTGAGGCCAACCTCGCGAGCAGTTGCAGCAATTTCATCAAAGTAATTCGGGTTCATGACGAACACGGTCTTCGTTTTCCTCGAAATCGATTCTGCGGGCGGTACGACCAGAAGACCCGAGCGCGGTAGATACTTCCCTTGTTTGGCAGGATTGACGTCGATTACGTGATCGATGATCTGTCCTTCAGGGTCTGCGAGGATTGCAAAGCTGACACCTTTTGCTCCCGCCCCCCAGAGGGCGACTGTACCCTCTTCACTGGCAGCAGCAATTTCTGTTCTCCATCTCTCGATGAATTCCGCCCTCACCCTGTGCAGTGGTTCGTGAATGGAGGCAACCGGTTCACCGGGTTGAACACCTCCTGAAGCCACAGCTTCCGCCCAAAGATATTGCCCGCCAAATACATGCCGGACACGCGGAGAATCGAACCCGGCTTTTTCCAGGGCGAACGCCAGAGAACTGGCGGTAAACAACGAGCAATGTTCGTAGAAGAAATCCTGCATGGCACGATTTTGAAGTATCCATTCGACGCAAGGCGTCTCAACCCACAGGCGGGCGGTTGAGTCTTGCCCCAGCGCATCTCGTATCGCACTGAGAAAGCCCACAGGATCGGGCACATGTTCGATGGTGTGTCGCGTCGCAACGACATTCGGCTCGTTTTCGAGGCGAGAAGCTGTGTCCTTGTTGAAATAAACTCGATGAATACGGCTACCTGCCGGGCCTGTCGCCTCAGAGCCACGCCAGGCCGGATCGAACCCTTCGGCCGATTGCAAACGCTCCCCCGCAGCAGCAATGACCTCTTCAATGAACCGCCCCTGACCGCAGCCAACCTCCAGATAGACAACGGGAGTATCGGCAGACGCTGAGGCAACTACGTCTCGAGCGCGATCTCGCATATGGTTTCGAAACGATGGCGAGTATGTTTGATCGTTCTCATACTCCTCGTCGTAAACAATAAGCGAGGGATCGAAGGCGAGATTCCAGGTGAAGCCACATCGGGGACAGGCCACAAACTCAAGCGGTCCAAGAGCGGCTGCCTTACCCTCTGCGGGTGTTGCATAAATTCTGTTCATGAGGATCGGCATAGCGAGCGGCTCGTCCAGACGCGATGCAGTGGTCCCCCCACATACAGGGCAGTTGGCGCTCATCGGGTAGCTCCATTCTCAACATGAGTCCGCCAGAACCCGAGTGCGTCGGACAGCCCCTCGTCCAATGAACGGCTGCTCTTGAACCCAACTTCCGTGCCGAGCCGATTTGCATCCGCAACTATGAATGGAGGCTCGCCCTGACGATCAGGTAAGGCGCCTATCCGCACAAGCTCAGGCCTTCCCGAAAGCTCGCCCAGCCTCCGTGCTATGTCTGCAATGTTGTGCCCCTCGCCCGTTCCGATGTTTACCGCACCTTCCACTTTGGACAAGGCAAGAGCCGCCAACGCAGCGCCTGCGTCTCGTACATCCATGAAATCGCGGAAGGCCGTGCCCCGAGAGCAAGGCGCATCTCTTCCCGTTATCAAGTTGCGCGCCACCGACGACACAAGTCTGTTCGCTGCTTCATGGGGGCCATAAAGAAAAAAGAGCCTTCCCCATGCAAAGCTTGTTTCTTCCCCGGTGAATCTGGCTGCGAGCACGCGGCGGCAGGCGTCCTTGCTTGTGTCGTACAGAGTATGAGAGGCAAGCGGTGTATGTTCTTCAACGCAAGGGCTGGCGGCCGGCCAATCATATTCGTAGCACGTACCAACCCCGACAAACCTCCTCACACCGCTTTCTGCCGCAGCAGAGGCCAGCCTCATGGTTGCGGCTGTCCAATCAAGGTTCGAGGGATCGGTCCAGAAGAGACCTGGCTCAACGTACCAGGCGAGATGAAGAATGCAGTCCGGGCGGGTTGTCTTTACCAGCGCTTCAGCTGTGCCGTCCGTCAGCAGGTCCGCCCGGTGCCAAGTGACCTTTGCGTCCGGCGCTGGGCGACGGCTGGAAACAGCGTGGACCTCAACATCGGAAGAGGGCAGCGCGGCAAGAACCTGCCGTCCAACAAAGCCGGATGCCCCGGTTAACAATATCCGCATGTCCAGCGTCCGGCGCCCTCAACTTCCGCAATTTCTGATATTTTGTAACAGAATTGCCGTCGCTGCCCCAATTGAATAATAGATTCGCGCCCTCGCTCTCAGTGGCGTTTGCCCGTGATCTGCCTCAACTGGCGGCGAACTGTTTTCCAGAAGCGGTACACCCGAACATTCGCATATCTCAGAATGTATGGTGAAAGCAGCAAGCGCTCCCATAGCGGCCAGTCAAGCCGCCGAAGTTCGGCGAAGCAGGATTTTCGAAAAGCACCACGCATCTCCCACATAATGCGGGCTGGCTCCTGCGCAGAGTATCTAGCCGCCTCAGGTTGGCCGACATAGAGCTTCGCCGCGTTGTTGCCGGTGACGCTTTCGGTGAGGATAACCGGCACCATCGCCATATGATCCCATGCCCAAATGTATGGGTAATTGGCGCGTGTACGAGACAGGATTTCCATCAAAGTCGGCTTGTGCCAGAGCCCGTAAATGCTACTCGCACTGAGGCGCATGAGCATGTGCCCAACCCGGCGTGCACGAAGTTTCTGACCAGGCAAGATGAAACTATTGACGCCAGCAATCGAACCGTCCCGCCGAACAATAACGGTTTCGGGGCCCGCAAGCCTAATCCGCGCGTCCTCATCAAACTTCCCCTTGAGCTCCTCGACATATTCGGCATTCGACCAGTCATCATCGGCTCGCCACATGAAGAGATCGGATCGCGCCATTTCGAGCAGCGAAAAGAAGTTGGGAACGGGACCGACATTACTCTCGCGGCGAACAACGCGAAACCTTGGATCACGATCCGCGAACCCCTGCGCAATATCGGCACTACGATCCGTCGATGCATTATCGGAAACAATCACTTCGATATCACGATAGGTCTGCGTTCGAAGACATTCGAGACTTCTCTCGAGTGTTGCCGCGCCATTATAGACAGGAACGCCTATCGTGATCGTCGCCATGAGTGTCTCCCGTCAGCCCGACACGACCGCAAGCTCCGGCACGGCCGTCACAAACTGTGCGCCCCACCCGCGCGCATGGTCGAGTTGCCGCATGACCTCATCGCGGATGTTCCAGGGAAGGATAACGATAAGGTCCGGGCGATCCGCTTCGAGATGCATCTCGTCTACGATGGGGATGCGGCTTCCAGGCATATACTTCCCCTGCTTCGCTGCTGCGCGGTCCACGACATAGGGGATAAGGTCGGGGCGAATGCCGGCAAAGTTCATCAGCGTGTTGCCCTTCGCCGCCGCTCCATAGGCACCAACCTTGAGCCCCTTGCGCTTCGCGTCAATGAGGAATGCAACGAAGTCGTCCTTCACTTTTTCGGCCTTCGCCTGAAATCCGTTGTAGAAAGCCGAATTCTCTATCCCCGCTTCCGCCTCGATCCTCTCCATTTTTGCAAGGCGGTCCGTGCGCTCGCGTTTACCCGTATCGCTGCGCTGCGCAAATACCCGCAGGCTCCCGCCATGGGTTGGCAATTCCTCGACATCGAAAACAGAAAGGCCGTTCGCCGCAAAAATGCGTGCGACGGCGGCGAGCGACAAATAGGAATAATGTTCGTGGTAGATCGTATCGAACTGGGTCTGGCGAACGAGATTGAGAAGATGCGGGAATTCGAAAGTCGAGACGCCTTCCGGTTTCAGAAGACGCTTGAATCCCGACACGAAGTCATTGATATCCGGCACATGGGCAAGAACATTGTTTGCGGCAGTGAGGTCCGCCTGCCTGCCCGCTTCCGCCAGTTCCGTGGCAAGCTCGACACCGAAAAACCGTTCGATTATGTCGATGCCCTTCTCCCGCGCTGCGGCGGCTGTGCTCGCTGTCGGCTCGATGCCGTAGCAGGGAATGGCCTCCTCCTTCACGTATTGAAGAAGATATCCGTCATTTGCCGCCACCTCGACAACCATGCTGTCACGATCGAGACCAAATCGCGTTGCCATTTCATCGACATAGGCCTTCGAATGCTTGAGCCAGCCCGATGAGGTCGAGCTGAAATAAGCGTAGTCGCTCGCGAAAAGCTCCTCACGGCCCGCATGGTCTTCCGTCTGGACAAGCCAGCAATTCGTACACACGAGTACGCGTAGCGGATACCAAACCTCGGGGCCAACAAGTGCTTCCCCCGTCAGATAGGCGTTGGAAGGCGGCGAGGCGCCGAGATCGACAAAAGTCTGTTCAAGCGGTGTACCGCAATGCCGGCATTTCACGAAACTACCTCATTCCTTCCCACCGCCGAGAAGCGGGTGATTTCTGTCGCGCTCAGAACGCTCACCAATCCTGAGCGGCCATTCTATGCCAAGTGCCGGATCGTCTGCTCTTACACCACCCTCGGCACCCGGCGCGAAGGAAGCCGAATGGAGATAGAGCATTTCAACATTGTCCGTTAGCGTCTGGAAGCCATGTGCGAAACCCGGTGGAATGAGAAGGCTTGTCGCATTCTCATTCGAGAGCCGCTCACCATGCCAACGGAGATAAGTTGGCGATCCTCGCCGCATGTCGACCGCGACATCAAAGACCTCACCGGCAAGACAAGTGACGAGCTTCGCCTCTTCATGCGGCGCATTCTGGAAGTGCATGCCGCGTACCGTTCCGGTCTTTGCGGTATATGTTCGGTTCATTTGAACGACAGGCCAGAACCATCCGGCCTCGCGTAATTCATCCGCGCAGAAGAGCCGTTCCAGCCAGCCACGCTCATCGCCCATGCGCTTCCGTTTCAGCACGACGACACCCTCAAGCGGCATTCGTTCAATGTCAAAGCGGGCGCTCATGAAGCTTCACCACGATAGAGTTTTTCATACGCGGCAATCTGATCGAGCGTGCGTGCGCGCATATCGGCTTTTGCATTGAACGCACGATACCAGTCCGCGAGCCAGGAGACGCAAGGCGTTCCGGCAAGCTGATCTTTCCAGCCGAGAACGGAACGCGCTTTCCGGCTGTCGATCTCAAGCGTCATCATCTCGCGCGGGCCGGTATCGTTTGCGGGCTCCCAAATACAATCCGCGCCAAGCGCTGACTGAACGGCATTCGCCAGCTCCGCAACAGTGAGAGGGACGGCATCGTGCGGCGGTCCGAAGTTGAGAGCTGCCGGAAGTTCTGCCCTCTCGGTCAGGGCGCGAGCATAGGTGAAATACCCGCAAAGGCAGTCGAGCACGTGCTGCCAAGGCCGCGCCGCAGCGGGGTTGCGCAGCACCAACGGTTGTCCTGCCTTCAGTGCGCGCCAGATGTCCGGCACAAGCCGGTCTTCTGAAAAATCCCCGCCGCCGATCACGTTGCCCCCGCGCGCCGTCGCCACGCGCACACCCTTCTCTTCAAAGAAGGACCGGGCATAAGACGAAGTGATAATCTCGGCTGCAGCCTTGGAAGCCGCATAGGGATCATGGCCACCGAGCGGGTCTTCCTCGCGAAAGGAGACACCACGCTCCGCATTTTCGTAAACCTTGTCGGTGGTGACGACGAGAACGGATTCCAGCGTTTCCACACTGCGCAGTGCCTCAAGAAGATGGACGGTTCCCATCACATTGGCATCGAAGGTGCCGACCGGATCCACGTAAGAGCGGCGGACAAGCGGCTGGGCCGCCATGTGGAGAACGATCTGCGGCGCCGCTTCCTGTACCACGCGGTGCACCGCATCAATGCCTCGCAAGTCTGCGAAGTGAGAGCGGATCGAACCCGCAATATTCGTGAGGTCAAAGAGATTCGGATCGGTATCAGGTGCGAGCGAAAAGCCCGTAACGTCGGCACCCATTGACGCGAGCCAGAGCGACGCCCACGAACCCTTGAAGCCGCTGTGCCCTGTCAGCAGGACGCGCTTGCCGCTCCAGAACGCTTTGTCGAGGCCGTCGATCTTCAACTAGTCCCTCCATACCTTCCAGGGAGCCTTGCCAGCCGACCAAAGCTCCTCCAGATAATTCTTCTCGCGAAGCGTATCCATTGGCTGCCAGAAGCCGGAATGCTTGAAGCTCATGAGCCCGCCATCGGCGGCAAGCCCCATGAGGGGGTCGGCTTCAAAAGGTGTTTTGTCACCTTCGATGCGATCCAGCACCGAAGGTTCGAGTGCGAAAAAACCGCCATTGATCCAGGCGTTATCCCCGGGGGGCTTTTCGATAAACCGCCGAACCTGATTTCCCTCAAGTTCCAGCGCGCCATAACGTCCCGGCGGGATAACGCTGGTGAGGGTCGCTTCCTTACCGTGCGATTTATGAAAGGCGAGAAGCGAGGCGATATCCACATTCGCGACGCCGTCTCCATAGGTCATGAAGAATGTTTCATCCGGGTCAAGGTAGTCGCGCACCCTCTTGATGCGGCCGCCAGTCAGCGTGTCCTGGCCGGTATCGACCATTGTGACGCGCCAGGGTTCGCTCGCTTTCTGATGATAGGTGATCTGGTGGTTCGCCGTATCAACCGTCACGTCCGACGAATGAAGCACATAGTTGGCGAAGTATTCCTTGATCATATATCCGCGATAGCCGACGCAGATCACAAAATCGTTGAACCCGAAATGGGTATAAATCTTCATGATATGCCAGAGGATCGGACGCCCGCCGATTTCGATCATCGGCTTTGGCCGAAGCTGGCTTTCCTCGGATATGCGCGTACCGAGCCCCCCGGCCAGTATCACCACCTTGGTCATTTTGTCCCCACCCTAAAGCGCCTCGCGCAATTGTTTCACAAAGTTGGAAAGACCCGTGAGCCGGCGGCGGCGAAGACGCTCAGCCTTCAGGATCGCCTGCAGCTCGGCAAAAGCCTTGTCCATATCTTCGTTGATGATGATGTACTCATATTCCTGATAGTGACTGATTTCGTCGGAAGCTTTGGCCATACGCTCCGCAACGACCTCGGCAGGGTCCTGCGCGCGCGCTTTCAGGCGTTTTTCAAGATCGTGCACAGATGGCGGCAGGATGAAGACCTTCACGATATCTTCCTGCGCCGTCTCATCGAGTTGCTGCGTACCCTGCCAGTCGATGTCGAAAAGAACGTCTTGTCCGCGGGAAAGCGCATCTTCCACAGGTGCCTTCGGTGTCCCGTAGTAATTCCCGAAGACCTTGGCATGTTCGAGGAACTCGCCACGATTGCGCATGATCCCAAAATCTTCCGTACTCAGAAAAAAGTAATCCCTGCCCTCCTGCTCACCGGGGCGGGGTTTGCGCGTTGTCGCAGAGACCGACATTTCGATCTCGGCATCGCTTTCCAGTAGACGGCGCGACAGCGTCGTCTTGCCCGCACCTGACGGCGAGGACAGGACAAGCATCAGGCCACGCCGATGAATATCAATCCCGGTCATCTGACGGTGTTACTCCACATTCTGAATCTGTTCACGGAACTGATCGATTACCGCCTTCAGATCGAGACCGATCCGTGTGAGGCTGACATCCGCGGCTTTGGAGCAAAGCGTGTTCGCCTCGCGATTGAACTCTTGCGTGAGAAAGTCGAGACGTCGCCCCACAGCCTCCTTGCTGCCGAGCAATTCGCGAGCTTGCTCGACATGGGCCTTCAACCGGTCGATTTCCTCGCGAATGTCCGCGCGGGTTGCAAGCAGCGCCGCTTCCTGCGCAACGCGATCTTCTGCAATTGCAGTCGCATCTCCCAGCAATTCCTGCAATTGCTCCTTGAGCCGCGATTGCAGGGCAGCAGGGGCCGCCGCCGGACAATCCGCCGCCGCGTACGTCAACCGCTCAATTTCGCCGACATGGCCGGTCAGTACCGCTTCGAGCTTCGCGCCTTCCTGAGCGCGGGCCTCCGCCAGCGCTTTTGCCCCCTCGGCAAATGAAGCCGTCAGCGCGGCTTCCAGGGCCGACTTCGCTTCCTCGTCCGCCGCCACGTCTTCGGCATTCTCCAGCACCCCCTTGAGGGCGAGGATGCCTTCCGGCCGGGGGGGCATGACCTCGATGTTTTTCTGGAGGTCTTCAATTGCTTCCAGCACAACCTGAAGCGCAGCGCGATTGACACGAAGAGGCGCGGCTTCGCCTGTACGCTCGAGTACGAGATTGATCTGACAATTGCCGCGCTTCAGATGCCGCGCGAGCTCTGTACGCAATTTCGTTTCGATGCCGTCAAGACCGGCCGGCAGGCGCAGCCGGGCATCGAGCCCCTTGCCGTTGACGCTTCGCAGCTCCCAATGCCAGCGCACGGCGCCATGGGCACCCCCGACGCGGGCAAAACCTGTCATGCTATTGAGCGGCATCGCGTTTTCCCGGAATCACTTCGATATGGTGGGGACTATAACAGCCACAAACCGGCTTTTCTCTCGCCTATCTGAGACCCGTCTGACCAGCTTATTTGTCCTTCTGGCGCTCGATCTGCCGCCATTCACGGACGCGTTGCTGGTGTTCCCGGAGTGTGCGGGAAAAGGCGTGGCCACCCGTCCCGTCTGCAACGAAGTAAAACTCGTCTGTCTCCGGCGGGTTCAGCACGGCCTCGAGGGACGCCTTGCCGGGATTGCAAATCGGCGTGGGCGGCAACCCGTCCACGAGATAGGTGTTGTAGGGCGTCTGACGATCGAGCTCACTGCGGCGGATGGGCCGTCCCAGCGCGCCCTTGCCGCCGACAAGGCCATAGATAATCGTGGGGTCGGACTGGAGCCGCATAGGCACGTTGAGGCGATTCACAAAAACCGCGGCGACCCGGGGACGTTCGGAAGCTACGCCCGTCTCCTTCTCAACGATGGAAGCAAGGATGACCGCTTCCTCGCGCGTATCGAATGGCAGATCTTTCGCGCGGTCTTCCCAGATTTCATCCATCAGGGTACGCGCTGCCTCCTTCATATCGGAGACGATTTCCTTGCGCGTTGCGCCACGAGTGAAGCTGTAGGTTTCCGGCAGAAGCGAGCCTTCCCGTGGCGCGGGCGGCGTCTCACCGACGAGAACCGGGTTGGCCTCCACCAGCAACATGATCTGCTCGCTGGTGAGCCCTTCGGGAATGGTAATCCGGTGAAGAATAGAGCGCCCCTCACGCAGGATGCGCATGATCGAAGCCATGCTGGCCCGGGCGGGGATTTCGTACTCCCCGGCCTTGAGATCACCCTCAGCGCGATTGAAGCGGACGCCGGCAAGGAAGATCACGGTATCGGAAATCACGCCGGCCTTGTCGAGGCGGCTTGCGATGGCGCGGACGCCGAGGCCCGGATCGAGCATGACCACACGGGATTCAGCATGAGGCCCCGCGGCCTCGAACCGATATTTTCCATAGAGAAAGACAGTGCCTGCCAGAGCGAGCCCCAACAGGGGCAGACAAATTGCCGCTATCAGAATGAAGCGCACCCAGCGGCTACGAGGCTTTCGCGATGCGGGCCCGGCTAAATTTTCGGTTGGAGTTGCCTTGCCCTCTTCAGGCGCGGCAGGAGTATCGCCACCGTCCGTCAACCATCGACCTTTTTCATGACCAGCGACGCATTCGTACCGCCGAAGCCGAAGGAGTTGCTCAGGGCGTAGTTTACTTCCTTCTTGCGTGCCTCGTTCGGGACCAGATCGATCAGCGTTTCGGTCGCCGGATTGTCGAGATTGATCGTGGGCGGCAAAATGCCGTCTCGCATAGCCAGAAGGCAGAAGATCGCCTCGACCGCCCCTGCCGCACCGAGCAGATGACCGATTGATGATTTGGTCGACGACATGGAGACTTTCTCGACCGCGTTGCCGAGAAGACGGGTGACGGCGCCAAGTTCGATCGTATCAGCCATTGTGGACGTGCCATGCGCATTCACATAGTCGAGGTCCGAAGCCGTGATCCCGGCGCGCTTCAACGCGGCCTGCATGGAACGGAAGCCGCCATTGCCGTCCTCAGGCGGGGCCGTCACGTGATAGGCATCGCCCGAAAGGCCGTAACCGACGATCTCTCCGTAAATCTTCGCCCCACGCGCCTTGGCGTGTTCATATTCCTCAAGAACGACAACACCCGCCCCCTCGCCCATCACAAAGCCGTCGCGGTCCCTGTCATAGGGGCGCGAAGCCTTTTCCGGCGTGTCGTTATACCCGGTGGAGAGGGCGCGGCAGGCAGCGAAGCCCGCAATTCCGATGCGGCAAATGGCGGATTCAGCGCCTCCCGCCACCATCACGTCAGCGTCGTCCAGCGCGATCAGCCGCGCGGCATCGCCAATGGCATGGGCGCCCGTTGAACAGGCCGTCACGACCGAGTGGTTAGGCCCCTTGAGGCCATGTTCGATAGAGACATAGCCCGAGGTGAGATTGATAAGCCGGCCGGTGATGAAGAAAGGACTTACCCGGCGGGGGCCCTTCTCCTGCAAGGTGAGGGCCGTTTCGGCAATACCTTCAAGCCCGCCGATTCCCGAGCCGATCATCGTACCCGTGCGGCACTGCTCTTCTTCGGTTGTGGGCTTCCAGCCGGCGTCGGTCAGCGCCTGCGTAGCGGCCGACATCGCATAGACGATAAAATCGTCGACGCGCTTCGATTCTTTGGGGTCCATCCAGTCGTCGGGGTTGAAGGCGCCTTCGCCCTCACGCGGCACCGGCATGGCGATCTTGCAGGGAAGATCCGAGACATCGAATTTCTCGATCTTCCGGGCACCTGATTCACCCTTGAGAATGCGCTTCCAGGTGGTCTCAACCCCGCAACCGAGCGGAGAGACCATGCCCAGACCTGTTACGACCACACGCCTCATGCCGATGAAAACTCCCGTCCCGGTCAAGCCACCGGAAGCAAACTGCAAATAGGGCGGAGGGCCGAGAGCTTGCGCTCCCGGCCCTGCCAATCAAACCGGTATCAGGACTTTGCGTTCGCTTTGACGAACTCGATAGCGTCCTTGACGGTCAGGATCTTCTCGGCGGCATCGTCCGGGATTTCCACACCGAATTCTTCTTCGAACGCCATGACCAGCTCGACGTTATCGAGACTGTCAGCGCCCAGGTCGTCGATGAAGCTCGCGTTCTCGGTGACCTTGTCCGCGTCGACGCCCAGGTGCTCGACCACGATCTTCTTCAAGCGTTCAGCGATATCACTCATTTCAAGTCCTCAGATCTTTTGGTTTTAACCGGCCTCGCACATCCCGCTGCTCGCTGTAAGGCATCGAGGACTGGATGTGATCGAATTCGGCGGAAAGGTTGCCCCTCTTCTGGCCCATTTCAAGGCAGAACCGCAAGCCAAATCGAGGGCTTAGGTAACACACTTTTTTGCCCTGTACCAGCAAACGCGCGCGGGCGACGCAACTCTCTACACAGGTGATTTCTCGTTTGTTTTCAGCATCTTGCAAGAAAACAATCGTCAGATCATCGCCATGCCACCATTCACGTGCAAGGTCTGGCCCGTGACATAGGCCGCCTCATCGCTCGCCAGATAGACAGCGGCGGCAGCGATTTCCTTTGCCTCGCCGAGTCGGCCGGCCGGAATGGTCGACATAATACGCGACTGCTGCTCCTCGTTCAGCGCGTCCGTCATCGCGCTGCGGATGAAACCGGGAGCGATACAATTCGCGGTGATGTTGCGGCTCGCAACTTCCTGGGCGATCGACTTCGTCATGCCGATCATGCCGGCCTTGGAAGCGGCATAGTTCGCCTGCCCCGGATTGCCTGTCACGCCGACGACAGAGGTGATGCCGATGATGCGGCCCCAGCGGCGCTTCATCATGCCGCGCATGACACCCCGCGAAAGACGGAAGGCAGCGGTGAGGTTCACCCGAATAACCTCTTCCCATTCCTCATCCTTCATTCGCATGAAGATGTTGTCGCGCGTGAGACCCGCGTTGTTGACGAGGATATCGAGACTGCCGAGCGCTTCTTCCGCCTGCTTCGGCAGCGCGTCGACAGCCTCTGAATCCGAAAGATTGCATGGCAGCACGCGGGTGTGTTCACCAAGCTCGGAAGCCAGCGCGTCGAGCGCTTCCTTGCGTGTACCCGACAGCGCCACCGTCGCGCCCTGCCCGTGCAAGGCTCGCGCAATGTCGGACCCGATGCCGCCCGACGCACCGGTGACCAGCGCGCCCTTGCCTGTGAGATCGAACATGCCGACTCCTATCATTCAGATGGTCTTGAGAAACGCCTCGACGTCGGCAGGCGTACCAACGGCGAGAATTTCGGGTTCCGTTGCAATGCGCTTCACCATGCCGGACAGCGCCTTGCCGGCACCGATCTCCGCATAGGATCCGACGCCCTGGGATTCCATATAAAGGACGCTTTCGCGCCAACGAACCATACCCGTCACCTGCTTGACGAGGAGATCGCGGATGGTCGCAGGGTCCGCCACTTTCGAGGCCGTGACATTGGCAACCAGCGGAACCGAGGGCGCCTTCAGGTCGACAACGCCAAGCGCCTCTGCCATTTCGTCGGCAGCGGGCTGCATCAGCGGGCAATGAAACGGCGCGCTCACGGGGAGGAGCATGCTGCGCTTCGCCCCCTTGGTCTTTGCGATTTCGATCGCACGTTCGACGGCGGCCCTTGTTCCGGAGACGACGACCTGCCCGCCGCCATTGTCGTTCGCCGCTGTGCAGACATCGCCCTGTGCCGCTTCGCTGGCCACTTCCGCCGCCTGATCGAATTCGAGACCAAGCAGCGCCGCCATGGCCCCCTCGCCCACCGGCACGGCACGCTGCATCGCCTGTCCGCGGCGTTTCAGGAGGCGGGCTGTGTCCGCGATGCTGAAGGTGCCTGCCGCAGCAAGCGCAGAATATTCACCGAGCGAATGACCTGCGACGAATGCCGCCTTGCCGTCGAGGTTGAAGCTACCTTCCTTTTCCAGGGTGCGGATAACCGCGAGGCTCACCGCCATGATCGCAGGCTGGGCGTTCTCGGTAAGAGTGAGATCCTCCTGCGGACCTTCCCACATGAGCTTCGACAGCTTCTGGCCGAGAGCATCGTCGACCTCGTCGAAGACTTCCCGGGCAGAAGCGAAGGCCTCGGCGAGTTCGCGGCCCATGCCGACCGACTGCGATCCCTGGCCGGGAAAGATGAAAGCCCTCGTCATTGTCGCTCCCTATGTCCCGCCCGCCGTTTCAAAGGGCAGATTTCCGCGCTTTTTCACCGTTCGGGGACTCGACCCCCCGGAGGCGCCAAGTGATACCTTGTGCAGACCTCGAGTCAAGCGGCCCGGCAAGCCAGATACCCCTTGCTTCGCCTCGGCTTTTACGTATATTCCGGCGCTTCTGAAGGCCTTGGTTGGAGGCTGAACGGAACACTGTGTCCGCGAGGGTGCAGCGGGACGAAAGTCCGGGTTCCGGTGTCTCCGCTTCTTTGGTGGTCCTTTCGAGCCTTTTGAGGGCTCAAAGGGGGCTTTGCGCCGGGGCCGGTTAAAAAAGGAAGGCTCAATGGCTCTATACGAGCATGTTTTCATTGCGCGGCAAGACGTGTCGCAGCAGCAGGTCGAGACGCTCACCGAGCAGTACTCGAATATCCTCAAAGAACAGGGCGGCAGCGTCAGCAAGACCGAATATTGGGGTCTTCGCAACCTTGCATTCAAGGTGAAGAAGAACCGCAAGGGTCACTACACGCTGATGAATATCGATGCACCGCACGCCGCGGTCGCGGAGATGGAACGCCAGATGGGCATCAGCGACGATGTCATCCGCTTTCTCACGATCCGCGTCGAAGAGCACGAGGGCGAGCCGTCGGCCATGATGCAGAGCCGTGGCGACCGTGGTGATCGCGGCGATCGCGGCAGCCGCTTCGGCGACCGTGGAGACCGGGGCGATCGTGGTGATCGCGGCAGCCGTTTCGGCGGCGACCGGGACCGCGGCCCGCGCCGTGACCGTGAAGAAAATTCGGACGGAGGCAACGAATAATGAGCACGACATCTCAGCCCGCGCGCCGGCCCTTCTTCCGCCGTCGCAAAACCTGTCCGTTCTCCGGCGCCAACGCTCCGAAGATCGACTACAAGGATGTGAAACTTCTGCAGCGCTATGTTTCCGAGCGCGGCAAGATCGTTCCTTCGCGCATCACGGCCGTTTCGGCCAAGAAGCAGCGTGAGCTCGCCCGTGCCATCAAGCGCGCGCGGTTCCTCTCGCTTCTTCCCTATGTGATCAGCTAGGGCCCGAAAGGAGAAAAAGCGATGCAAGTCGTACTTCTGGAACGGGTCGAAAAGCTCGGCCAAATGGGCGATGTCGTCAAAGTGAAAGACGGCTTCGCGCGCAACTTCCTGCTGCCTCGCAAGAAGGCGCTTCGCGCCACAAAGGCGAATATCGAGCAGTTCGAAGCCCAGCGCACACAGCTCGAAGCCCGCAACCTGGAACTCAAGAAGGAAGCCGAACAGGTTCACGCCAAGGTGAACGGTCAGGCTTTCACCGTGCTGCGCCAGGCGGGCGAGACCGGCATTCTCTACGGTTCGGTCAGCACACGCGATATCTCGGACGCCATGACGAATGGCGGCTTCTCGACCGCCCGCAATCAGGTCGTTCTCGACAAGCCGATCAAGATGATCGGCCTTCACGATATCCGTATCGTGCTTCACCCCGAGGTTTCCGCCACCATTTCGATCAACGTGGCGCGGACCGAGGAAGAAGCGCAGCGGCAGGCGGAGGGTGAAGACCTGACGCGGCGTCGCGACGATGAGGACGAGGACACCCAGGAAGCTGCCGAATTCTTCGAGTCCGAAGAACTGGTGCCTGAGGACGGGGAAGCGGAAGCCTCCGAAGGCGAAGGCGAGGAAGAGGCCGACAAGGCCTAAGCCTTTCCTGCACAACGGAAATTTGAAGGGGCGCCCATGTGGCGCCCCTTTTTATTTTGGAACCCGCACGGATGAATAGCGTTCCTCTTGCAACGGCTTGAGGATTAACTTTAGATAGATTCCAGAAAACTTGTCCGCGCCGCATCCCCCCAACGCGCGACGGGACCGGATGGGGCATCTGAAATTCAATCCTCGGTACGGGAGGGTTCGATGCTTTTCAGTGCGCTTCTCAGGAAGATCGTCAAACGAGGTTCGTTGACGACAATCGAAGCCGACGGCAAACGAAAAGAGTTCGGCGACGGCTCGGGAGAGCCTGTCGTGGTTCGTTTTCATGACAAAACGGTCTCGACCGAGATCGCGTTCAACCCCTATCTCAAGCTTGGCGAAGCCTTCATGGACGGAAGGCTGACCATCGACAAGCCGGCGACGATCTATGAATTGCTCGACCTGCTGACGTCGAACCTGGGACGCGATTTCGCGGGGCCTGCCTTCGAAATCTATGGTGCGCTGCGCCGCATGAAACGGCGTATCGACCAGCACAATCCCGTGGGCAAGGCGGAGAAGAATGTCGCCCATCATTACGACCTCGACGGCGGCATCTACGACCTCTTCCTCGACCGCGACAAGCAGTATTCCTGTGCTTATTTCCAGCGCCCGGACATGACGCTGGAGGAAGCGCAAACCGCAAAAAAGCGCCATATAGCAGCGAAACTGGCCATCGAACCGGGGATGCGTGTGCTCGATATCGGCTGCGGCTGGGGCGGCATGGCGCTGACGCTGGCGGAGGAAACGGGCGCGGAAGTCGTGGGCGTCACGCTGTCCCGCGAACAGCTGAAAGTGGCGCAGCGCCGCGCGGAAGAGCGCGGGCTTTCAGGCCAGGTCGAGTTCCGCCTGCAGGACTACCGCCTCATCAAGGAGAACTTCGACCGCATCGTTTCGGTGGGCATGTTCGAGCATGTGGGGGTCGGTCACTACCGGGAATATTTCGACGGGGTGATGAAGTTACTCACGCATGACGGCGTGGCGCTGATCCATACGATCGGCCGGCTGGACCCGCCTGGTGCCACTAACCCATGGATTGCAAAGTATATTTTCCCTGGAGGCTATATCCCGGCGCTGAGCGAGATGTCCGGCGTCGTGGAACGCTCCGGCCTCTTCATGACGGACATCGAAATCCTCCGGCTTCACTACGCCGAAACGCTGCGCGAATGGCGGCGGCGCTTCATGGAAAGGCGCGAAACGGCGGCGCGCATCTATGACGAACGCTTCTGCCGGATGTGGGAGTTCTACCTCGCCGGTTCCGAAACATCCTTTAGAAACGAGGGGATGGTCGTTTTCCAGATGCAGATCGCCAAGCAGATCGATGCCCTGCCAATGACCCGCGACTACATGCATGACGAAGAGCGCCGGCTGAACGGCGCCGGCAAACCGCAGCAGCAACGCCTGATGGCGGGCGACTGACTTGTCCCCTGCCCCGGGGACAAACCGGGCCGACTGTCATCGAAACGTCATCAAACCGTCACATGACGCCGCGACGGCAAGCGGGCCGGGGATAAGAGCGGGCCTGTCCGGCCCCTGCCCGGCCCCCGTTCACCCCCCTATTCGCCCCTGCTCACCCGGCCCTCGCCTGCCCCTTGTCCCCGGTTTGCGGGACAAGGCCACAAGCCCGATGCCTGGCAAGGCGCTTCGTGCCCGACTCATAGTAAACTCGAAGCCATCCACAGCTTCTCCTTCGGCAAAGCTTATTGATTTCAACGGCTTGCCGGAAATCTCCACAGTTACCCACAGGGTCTGGAGAAGAAAGCTGGGGACGAGCGGAAATATCCCCGCATTTGAAGGCCACCGCCCGGCCGCTTCGTTTAGAACTTGTGCCCATGGACAATACCACCGCCGCCTATTCCCAGATGCCCGACGCTCATTCGCATGACGAGGGCTCCCCCGCCGAATACAGAGTGCCCCCGCATAACATCGATGCGGAGCAGGCGCTGCTTGGCGCGATGCTCGTGAACAATGAGTCCTATGACCGGGTTGCGAGCTTCCTCGACCCAACACATTTCTTCGATGCCGTACACGGACGAATTTACGAAGCGGCGGCGAAGCTCATCACGCAAGGGCACCTCGCCTCTCCCGTCACGCTGAAGAATTTCTTCGAGCGCGACGCGGCGCTGGCCGAGATCGGCGGCCCGCAATATCTGGCGCGGCTCGCGGGCGCGGCAACGACCATCATCAACGCCGAGGAATACGGGCGGACGATCTACGACCTCGCCATCCGCCGCGAGCTCATCACGGTCGGCACCGATATTCACAACCGCGCCTTCGATGCGCCGGTGGACGACACGCCGGGCGCGCAGATCCTCGACGCGGAACAGGCGCTCTACCAGCTTGCCGAACAGGGCAAATATGAGGGCGGCTTCCAGAGCTTCCATGAGTCGCTGAAAGTCGCCATCGACATGGCGGCCGAAGCCTATAAACGCGACGGCGGCCTTTCCGGCATTTCGTCCGGCCTGCGCGACCTCGACCACCGGCTGGGCGGGCTGCAACCCTCCGACCTCGTCATCCTTGCGGGACGCCCCTCCATGGGCAAGACGGCGCTGGCGACGAACATCGCGTTCTCGGCGGCGAAAGCCTACAAGGCAGAGCACCACGCGGATGGCAGCGTGACGGCGAAGGACGGCGCGATTGTGGGCTTCTTCTCGCTCGAAATGTCGGCCGAACAGCTCGCCACCCGTCTGCTGGCGGAGCAATCCGGCGTACCGTCGGAAAAGATCCGGCGCGGCAATATTCACGAGGACGAGTTTCACCATCTGGTCGACGCGGCGCGCGACCTGCAAAGCATCCCGCTCTATATCGACGATACGGGCGGGCTGACCATCGGTACGCTGGCGGCGCGCGCAAGGCGGCTGAAGCGCCAGCGCGGCCTCGGGCTTCTCGTGATCGACTATCTGCAATTGTTGGCGGGCTCCGGCAAGTTCGGCGACAACCGCGTACAGGAAGTGACGCAGATCACGACCGGGCTCAAGGCGCTGGCGAAGGAGCTGAACGTGCCCATTCTGGCGCTGTCACAGCTTTCGCGACAGGTGGAAAACCGCGAGGACAAGCGGCCGCAGCTATCGGACCTGCGAGAATCGGGCTCCATTGAGCAGGACGCCGACGTGGTCATGTTCGTGTTTCGCGAGGAATATTACGTCTCGCGGCGCGAGCCGACGGAGGGCACGCCCGAACATCTTCAGTGGCAGGAGGAAATGGAGCGCGTGCACGGGCTCGCCGAATGCATCATCGGCAAGCAGCGCCACGGGCCCACGGGGACGGTCAAGCTGCAGTTCCAGGCGGATGTGACGAGGTTCTCGGATTTGGATCAGGTGCATACGGAGGATTTTGAGTAGAGGGCGCTAGACATCACTAGTTCCTAATCCTTCCTCGCGTTGGTCGCTATCCCTCGCCACGTCGAATTTTCAATTAGAGTCGAGCGGACGATCTTCAGTTTTTCGCATCCGTGAATTGATCTCAAAGTGCTTACGACCGACGCTTTCTGGACTATAGGCATCCATGGACTGAGCGTAATGCTCTTGATCCAGTTCAGATCGATTTCGAGATCAAGAGAGCCGAGGAGCTCATTCCTATTTACATAGACTGCCCGATACTCCACTTCATCCACATATGGCGCACGCTTCAGGAAAGGAAGTTCGGCCGCATTGAGTTTGGGAACGCTCTTAAGATCGCCCAACATTTTGTAGTTCATATACTGCGCCGTGACGCCTTCTGTGTCCTCCAGCATTTTGATTAGCGGCTTGCGGAGAAAGTCGATGCACACGCCATCTGGACCGCCGGAAAAGACTCGCCAGTGATGATATGTTTCCTGACTTTGTGTGAAACAAAGCGCCAGGACAGTTTGCGCGTCGATCTTTTGCTTATACTCCGCCATGAAATGCGCGTCATTCTTATCGTCCCAAGATGCTGGACTCAGCAAAGTGATTTTCTGTGTCTGAAGAACGTGGATAAGCGAGGCCAGGTTTGTAAACCTGCGCAGGACAGTTTTCAGTCTCCGTGGTTCCTTGGCGGACATTTCTCCCTCCCCCGTAGCGATCAGCAAGCATTGAAGCTAGTCATGCATCCTGCCACAGCTTTGGATGAAGCGGGTGGCGCTCACGTCGAATACAATCGCCCTTGCTGAGGGAACCAATGGGTCCCGGCCTGCGCCGGGATGACATCTGTAGGTGTGGTGACGGCTAACAACAAACGTCATTGCGAGGAGCGCAGTTGCGCGACGAAGCAATCCATCGGGCCTCTCGGGTTGCAGCGGTCTTCCTATGGATCGCCGCGCCTCGCGCAGCGAGGCTCGCGATGACGGGTGTGGGGAGAGTGTGGCGGGTGAACGCCGATGCTGCGGCAAGGGGCGCTGCGAGTGGGTCCCGGGAATGAATCCCGGGATGACAGTTGTGGGGTTGGATGGTGCGGTGCATCCAGCGCACCTGCTGCTCAATCGTAGCAAATACCCGGATTCGTGGTGCCGGTCGTTACAGCATCGATCTCACCGCTTCGCGTGACGCGAATATCGCGAATTTCGCCGAGGCCGCAATTCTCCGCAAGATTCACGCCCTCGAAGGTCCAGCCTTCCGCCTCGGCGGTCGCATCTCCGGCTTCACACAGTGACACTGCGCGCTTGTCCGGCGCTTCGTCGATGACGAAGCCAAGCTCCTTCTTGAGATAGAGCAGGTTCGCTGCCCCCGCGAGCGACTCCACTTCGCGGAAACGTTCATCGAAATCTTCGCGTGACAGGACGTAGTCGAAGGATGCTCCGTCGTCCGTCAGCAGAATGACCGAAACACCTACCGACTGATAGAAAGCCAGGATGGCGAGCGGAAGACCGAAGCCCTGCTTTTCCCTGTCTCTGGCATATTGCCCTTCGATCAGATCATCCGCGTTCGTTGCTGCCGGATGAAAACTCCTCAATGCGACGGGGAAACCGAAGGCGTCGCGCAGCTTGTCATGGAGATTGCGGGCCTTAGTCCGCTCTTTCTTCATCATCGCCCTGAATTCCGCTTCGTCGAAATAAGGACTGCCTTGTTCCTCTTCGATCCGGCGCCGCTGATATTCCTCCCCCTGCTCTTCGAAGAAGGCGTGATCGAAACGCAGAAGGGAGAGACGGCACTCATAGGCGGCGGCATCGGTGTCGAAGCGCAGGCCCTTCATCCGGGACAGATTGCAGACCTCGCCGAACCGGGTGGCGACAGCCGCATCGCGGGGCGACGCCGGGTCGAGCGGCTCGGCCAGTGCCGTGGAGGACGGGCGGCAGAATTCCGCAACTTCGGCGCTTACGCTTTTCGTTCCGGGTTCCGCACACGCCGAGAGAAACGAGACAAGAAGAAACGCCGCAACCATTCGCGCCAATCTCATCTTTCACTCCCCTGCCCCATCTGTCCTTTCGGCAAGGCTATTCCGGGGTGCGGCGGGCGGCAACACGGTAAAGCTTCATGGATCGCCGCGCCACGCGGAGCGAGGCTCGCGATGACGACGGGGGAGAGCGTCAAGCGCATAAGCCGCCGCTTACCCCTCCCCAAAATTTGCGATGCAAATTTTGACCCTCCCACAGGGGGAGGGTGGGAAGCCACGCCGTGCGTTTGCTCGCAATGACGTTGAATGGAACGTCAGGACCCTTCCTCTTTCCCCCGGCCGGCAAAGCGGTCGGCGAGGTTTTCCAGTCCGTGGGCGGAGGAAATGTGGAGGTCGCGCTGGGGAAAGGGGAATTCGATGCCGTTTTCGTGGAAGGCATCCCAGATCGCGAGGCGGATGTCGCTGGCGATATTCACCGTGCCCTTTTCAGGGTCGGTCACCCAGATGCGCAATTCGAGATCGACCGATGAATCGCCAAAGCCCAGGAGGCGGACGACGGGCTTGTGCAGCTCGTCTTCCAGCACACGCGGCTGCGCGGCGGCGGCCTTTGCCATGAGTTCCATCGCGGTGCGGACATTGGAGCGATAGGAAATGCCGACGCCGACGCGCAGGCGGATGGCGCGATCCGTATAGGACCAGTTGATCACCTGCTGGGTGATGAGGTCTTCGTTCGGGATCAGATATTCCTTGCCGTCGCGCGTCGCGACCGTGACATAGCGCCCGCCCATCTTCTCGATCCAGCCATAGGCATCGCCGACCTCGATGACGTCGCCGGGCTTCAGCGAACGGTCGAGCAACAGCAGGATGCCGCTGAGAAGATTCGACACGACCTTTTGCAGGCCGAAGCCGAGGCCGACGCCGAGCGCGCCGGAGAAGACGGCAATCGCGGTGAGATCGACGCCAACCGTGGTGAGCGCGACGACGACCGCCGCCGCGATGACGGCGATGCGCAATATCTTGAAGATGAGAAGGCGGGCGGCGGGCGTGACACCTTCGAGATGGGCCATGCGGGCATCGGCAAGCTTCAGCAGGAAGCCGGCGATGAGAAGGAAGGCACCGAACAGCACCAGGCTTTTGACGATGCCGAGAATGGAAATGCGGAAATCGCCCGCCGTGAAGGCGGCGGCGTCGAGCAGCGCGTAGAACGGGACAAGCCAGCCAAGAAGCGCAAGCGCCGCGACGAGCCAGACGAAAGTGGCGATGAAGGAAGCCCAGCCGGGCTGGCGGATGAAGCCGGTGACGAAGCGGATCACCACCCAGGCCGTCAGCAGATTGCCCGCGATACGCAGCAGTTCGCCTTCGATGCCAAACGGCTCGCGCAGGCCATAGACGAACCAGACGAAGAGCATCGCCGCCAGCGCGGGGATGAGAACCGGGAGCCGCGCAATGGGCTCGGCCAGCGGCTCGCGAAAGCGGAGCCTGCCCGCGCCATGCGCCGTGAAGCGCGCGAGCCCCGGCACGACGAGACGGCGCACCGCCAGTGCAACAAGAACCGCAAGGAGGAGAAGACCGAGCTGAAGCAGCGCGGGCCAGCTGAAGAGATGGGTGTTCGCCCATGTTTCCGCGGCGCGTGCGGCCTCGTTCATATCCATCCAGCCGCCTTGCATCGGGTTCCCGTCCGCCATTGGCATCAAAGACCGATTATGACCTTCGCCGCCGCCGGGGCAACAGCCAGAGAGGATCTTGCTGGCGGCGTCAGATTGGCGGCATCAGGCGGATTGCGTGAGCCGGCCGGAGAGGCAGCGCTCGGGCGGCAGTGTGACGGTGACGGTGGTGCCGCGCCCCGGTTCGCTCTCGATGGTGAAAAAGCCGCCATGCTGATCGGTGAGGGCCTGCACGATGGAAAGGCCGAGGCCGAGGCCTTCATATTTGCGGGCGAACTGGTCTTCGACCTGGCCGAAGCGGGCGAGCGCCTTGGGGATGTCGCGGCTGGCGATCCCGATGCCGGTATCGGCGACGGCGATGACGAAGCCCTCGGGCGTTGCGTCGAGACTGACGGTAATGGCGCCGCCCTCGACGTTGAACTTGATCGCATTGCCGACGAGATTGGTGACGATCTGGCGAAGCTTGCGCTCGTCGGCGAAGACAGGCGGCAGGCCGGAGGGCGCGTCGAGACGGCAGGCAACGCCCGCGCTGTCGGCCTTCTGTTTCGTCGTGTCGAACACCTCGCGCACAAGGGCATCGACCCGGACCTCCTCTTCCACCAGCGTATCGGTGCCGGATTCGACGCGGGAGATATCGAGGATATCGCTGACGAGATCGAGAAGATGGGCACCCGAACCGTTGATGTGACTCGCATAGTCTGCGTATTTGGCATGGCCAAGCGGACCGAACATTTCGAGCTTCATGGTTTCGGAGAAGCCGATGATGGCATTGAGCGGTGTGCGCAATTCATGGCTCATGGTGGCGAGAAATTCGGACTTGGCGCGCGAGGCCTCTTCGGCCTGCATCAACGCATAGCTGAGATCTGCGGCACGCGCTTCCAGAACCGCATTGGCCTCGACGAGATTTCCATGCAGCACGTCGCGCTCGCTTTCCACGCGGCGGAACTTGAGCACGAAGGCACGGGCGTGAAGCGCCGTGACGAAGAGAACCAGTAAATTCGAGAGTTCCATCGACGAGCCGATGACCTTCATGCTCGAAAGGATTTCGTAGACGAAGTAGACCATCGCGGCGAGAAGAACGATGAGCGCGTCCTTGCGGGCTTCCTTTTCCGTCAGCAGGGTGCGCAGGATCATGCCGCCAACCGCGACGACGATGACGCCCCAGAGAAGCTGGAAGGGCTCGCGCAGCAGCGTGATCGTACCCGGCGCCAGGAAGGGGGCGATGAAAAGCGCGAAGAGGCAGAAGGCGGCGGAGATGGCATAGATGAACTTGTCGATCCAGATCACCCTGCCCTCACGGAAGAGATAGCAGATGAAGGCGTAATAAGCGGGCGCGATCAGGAAGAGGGAGAGATATTCGAGATCGTATTTGCGCGCTTCCGGGAAGGCCGGCAGGTAATCCCAGACGAGGTTGCTGACGAGGAAGACGCGCAGCGCGGACGCGGCGCAAAGCGCGGCGAAGATGAAATGGCCGCGGGAATTGCCGATGGAGCGGCCGACGGCGATTGCGACAAGGGCGGCGATGAGCAGCACCATGCCAAGCGCCGTGGGAAGTGCGCTCGCCCGGCGCTGCATGGAATCCATCTTCTGCAGGAAGCCGACGGACGGCACGTCGACGATGCCGCCCTGCTTGTGGACATAATTGGCGAGCTGAACGACGAGGCGGAAATCGCGGAGACCGTCGGGCAGCGCGATGACCGGCGCGGTCGGATTGACGGCGACGAGATGTTCGGCATCGGCGGGATTACCGTTGCGATGGAGAAGTTGCAGCTTGAGCTCGCCGTAGCGCCCCTTCGAGACCGCATGGATCGCGTAGACGGAGCGCGTGGTGCCCATCGACAGGGCGAGGAACTGGGACGTGTAGGGAAGAAACAGGTCGAGGCAGTAAGTGGCGACGCCGTACCCCGTTGAGACATCCGTGGTAAGTGCCGGCCCCCAGACATCGGGAAGCGAGACTTTCTCCGGCGTCAGCCCCTCAATGCCGGCATCGCAGCCTGCTGCGAAATGCGCCGGCGTCACAAGCTCTCCTCGATAGACGCGCCAGCCGGTGCCGAGGGTCAAAGAGCCTTTCTCGGGAAGGCTCTCTGTGGCCGTGGTCTCGATGCCCTGGCTTCCCCGCGCGGCAACGGGCCCCGCGACGGTGGCGCAGACCACCAGTCCCAGGACGAACAGGGCGGCCAGCTTCATCGGCCGCGAAAACCCCTCCCAAATCCGAAACATCAGAGCGCCCTCCAAAGGCACTCCGAGTGTCGGCCGATAACATTAAGAAGTTCTCCCAGAAAACACGATTCAAGGGTTAGGTTGCAGCCGTTTCACACCAGCTCTGTACGGTATTCGTGTGCGTCTCCATTTGGTACGCAAAGTAAAAAAATCATTTTCGTGCGGGCTGGAACGACACGCGGCGCCCCGGGCGCGATACGTAATTTTGCCTCATTAACCCTCCAGTTTTTCAGCAACTTCCCCTTCATCCGCGATCCGCTATGATCCGCGGGAACCGAACGACAAGCGGCCCGGAGGGCCAGGCGCCCTGCCCGATACGTCACACCCCATGAAGACACCCGATATGAGTGAAGCAGCGCAGGAGACCGCAGCAGGCGCGATCCTGACCGTCGATCTCGATGCGGTGGCGGCGAACTACGCCATGCTGAAGAAGCAGGCGGCAGGGGCCGAGGTCTCGGCGGTTGTGAAGGCGGATGCCTATGGGCTGGGGCTTGGGCCGGTGGCCAGACGGCTGGCCGCCGAGGGGTGCCGGACCTTCTTCGTGGCGGACGCCAATGAAGGCGCGGCGCTCAGAGAGATGCTGGCGGATAAAACCATCCCTGACGCGATCATCTATGTGCTGAACGGGCTCTTTCCCGGCACGGCGGGACTTTACGCCAGAGCGCGGCTGCGGCCCGTGCTGGCCTCACTGCCGGAGCTCGCCGAGTGGCGGGACGCCGGGCCCGAAGTGACCGGGACGCTCCCCGCCGCCCTCCATTTCGACACGGGCATGAACCGGCTCGGCATGAGTGCCGCCGATGCGGCGATGCTGGCGCAGGACGAGACGCAGACGGCCGGGCTGGAGATTTCGCTGGTGTTGAGCCACCTTGCCTGCGCGGACGATGCGGCCCATCCGCAGAATGCGAAGCAGCTTTCGTGCTTCCGCGAGATATGGGAACGGCTGGGGCCGCGCTTTCCGGGCGCTGTCGCGAGCCTGGCGAACTCGGGCGGCATATGGCTCGGGCAAGACTATCATTTCGGGCTGGTCCGGCCCGGCGTCAGCCTTTATGGCGGCAATCCGTTCACGGGGCGCGCCAACCCCTTCCGCCCGGCGGTTCGCGCGGAGGCGCGGGTGATCGCGCTGCGCGAGGTCGCGCCCGGCGAGACCGTCGGCTATGGCGCCACATGGAACGCGGGCGGGGCGCCCCGGCGCGTGGCGATCCTGGGCGCGGGCTATGCCGACGGCTATTTCAGGGCGCTGTCGTCCGGGGCGAGGCCCGAATCGGGCGGCGTGGTACATATCGGGGGTGCGGCCTGCCCCATCGCGGGCCGTGTCTCTATGGATATGGTGGCGGTGGATGTGAGCAGCCTGCCGGAAGGCGCCGTGAAACGCGGCGACATGGCAGAACTGATCGGCCCCCACGTCACCGTGGACGATGTGGGGCTTCGGGCGGGGACGCTCGGCTATGAAATTCTGACAGCACTGGGCAGGCGCTACATGCGGCGATACATTCCCGGACCGAACGGCAAGAGAGACAAGGAAGGCAGGGGGCAGGCGTGAACGTCTTCGCGATCATCGGGCGGGTGGTGCTCAGCACACTTGCCGAAATCGGCGCGCTGACGCGCTTCATCTGGCTCTCGGTGAGCCATATCTTCCGGCCGCCCTTCTTCTGGCGGCTGGTGGCGCAGCAGATGCTGAGGATCGGCTATTTCTCGCTGCCGGTGGTGGCGCTGACGGCCTTCTTCACGGGCGGTGCGCTGGCGCTGCAAATCTATTACGGCGGCAACTCGTTCAATTCGGAATCGATCGTCGCGACCATCGTCGCGCTCGGCATCACACGCGAACTCGGGCCCGTTCTCGGCGGGCTGATGGTGGCAGGCCGCGTCTCGGCTGCCATCGCCGCCGAACTCGGCACGATGCGCGTCACCGAACAGATCGATGCGCTGACGACGCTTTCGACCAACCCGCATAAATATCTCGTTGTGCCGCGGGTGGTCGCCGCCGTCATCACGCTGCCGCTGCTCGTGTTCGTCGCCGACATCATCGGCATCATGGGCGGCTTCGTGGTCTCGACCGGATCGCTCGACTTCAATGCGGGCGTCTACATCAAGAATACGGCGGACTTCCTGAAGCTCGACGATGTGACCTCCGGCCTCATCAAGGCAGCGGTTTTCGGTTTCATCATTGCGGTGATGGGCTGCTTCCACGGCTTCAACTCGAAGGGCGGCGCGCAGGGCGTGGGCCGCGCGACGACAAATGCCGTGGTGACGGCCTCCATCCTGATCCTTGCGGCGAACTACGTCATGACGTCGCTGCTGTTTGCGAATTGAGGCGGGCCATGAGCGAAGCAAAAATCGAACTCAGGAACGTCCACAAACGCTTCGGCAAGAAGGTCGTTCTGGACGGGATCAACCTGACCGTACCGAAGGGCGAGTCCCTCGTCGTGATCGGCGGCTCGGGCACCGGCAAATCGGTGATGATCAAATGTGTGCTCGGCATCATCCGGCCGGACAGCGGCGAAATTTTCGTCGACGGCAAGAACGTGCTGAAGATGGATACGGGCGAGCGCGAAAAGGTTCTGCGCAAGTTCGGCATGCTGTTTCAGGGCGCGGCGCTGTTCGACAGCCTGCCCGTCTGGGAGAATGTCGCCTTCGGCCTCATCCAGGGCCGCAAGATGAAGCGGAAACAGGCGAAGGACATCGCCATGGAGAAGCTCGCCAAGGTGGGCCTCGCGCCGGAAGTGGGCGAACTCTACCCGGCGGAGCTTTCGGGCGGCATGCAGAAGCGCGTCGGCCTTGCGCGCGCCATCGCGGCGGACCCCGAGATCATCTTCTTCGACGAGCCGACGACAGGGCTCGACCCGATCATGGCGGACGTGATCAACGACCTCATCGTGGACAGCGTGAAGGATCTCGGCGCGACGACGCTTTCGATCACGCATGACATGGCGAGCGCGCGCAAGATCGCGGACAAGGTGGCCATGATCTACAAGGGCAAGATCATCTGGTCGGGCTCGCGCGCGGAAGTGGACAATAGCGGCAATGATTATGTCGACCAGTTCATCCACGGGCGCGCGGACGGACCGATCCAGATGGAAGTGCTGAAGCCCTGACCCCCACCCGAACGGCTTCGCCGTTCGACCTCCCCGCAAGGGGGAGGTGGAGATAATTGCATGGCCCGCCAATCCCGCACATTCGTCTGTCAGTCCTGCGGCTAACCTCCGGCAATGTGAGTTGAGGCCACGATGAGACGAAAGGCTCTTGCATCAAGCGTATTCCTAATCGTTTTTTTGGTGGGTGCTTTCGTCGTCGGCTTTTTTGTGGGAGGGGGAATTCTGGTAGTTGGGCCGGCCTTCCTTGTTGCCGCAGCATGGCAATTGATCAACGTCAGCAAATTCAGATGCCAAGTTTGCGGCAAGTCTCTGTATGAAAGGCGCTTCTTTTTTCAATCCATTTGGCCAGCTCGCAAATGCGCTTTCTGCAAAGCTGACATTTCCAAGCAGTAAAGCGCTTCAAATATCCCCTGCCGTTCTGTTAGATACCTCAAAGGAAACTCATGGCCCGCCAATCCCGTACCTTCGTCTGCCAGTCCTGCGGCGCGGTGACACCGCGCTGGGCGGGGCGCTGCGAAGCTTGCGGCGAGTGGAACACCATCGTCGAGGAGGCAGGCGCGGCCGGCGGCGTGGGCGCGGGGCCCGCAGCGAAGACACTGCAGGGCAAGGGCCGCAAAATCGAACTCGTGGAAATGAGCGGCGAGAGCGCGGAGCCGCCGCGCTATGTGACGGGCGTCGGCGAGTTCGACCGGGTGACGGGCGGCGGACTGGTGCCCGGTTCCGCCCTGCTCGTTGGCGGCGACCCCGGCATCGGCAAATCGACGCTGCTCTTGCAGGCGATGGCGGCGCTCGCGAACAAGGGCCATTCGGTCGTCTATATTTCGGGCGAAGAAGCCATTGCACAGGTGCGGATGCGGGCACGCAGGCTCGGCCTCGCGGAAGCGCCGGTGCAGCTCGGCGCGGAGACAAACCTGAAAGACATCATCGGGACGCTCGAAGGCCATAAGGCCCCGGACGCTGTCGTCATCGACTCGATCCAGACCATGTGGGCGGACAATCTGGACAGCGCGCCCGGCACCGTGTCCCAGGTGCGGGCTTCGGCGCAGGAGCTCGTGCGCTTTGCCAAGAAGAGCAATACGGCGGTCATTCTTGTCGGCCATGTGACCAAGGAAGGCCAGATCGCGGGGCCGCGCGTGGTCGAGCACATGGTCGATGCTGTGATCTATTTCGAGGGCGAGCGCGGACACCAGTTCCGCATCCTGCGCGCGGTGAAAAACCGTTTCGGCCCGGCAAACGAGATCGGCGTCTTCGAGATGGGCGAGCTTGGGCTGGCCGAAGTGCCGAACCCCTCCGCCCTCTTTCTGGGCGAACGCGACGGGGGCACGAGCGGCTCGGCGGTTTTCGCCGGGATCGAGGGAACGCGGCCCGTACTCGTCGAAATTCAGGCGCTGACGGCGCAAAGCACACTCGGCACGCCGCGGCGCGCCGTTGTCGGCTGGGACAGCGGGCGGCTCTCCATGGTGCTGGCGGTGCTCGAAGCACGCTGCGGCCTGTCGCTCGCGGGGCAGGACGTTTACCTCAATGTGGCGGGCGGGCTGCGAATCAACGAGCCCGCTGCGGACCTTTCCGTTGCGGCGGCGCTCATTTCCTCGATCACCGGGACGCCGCTTCCCAGCGACTGTGTGATCTTTGGCGAAATCAGCCTGTCGGGCGCGGTGCGCCCGGTGAGCCAGATGGATGCGAGGCTGAAAGAGGCGGAAAAGCTCGGCTTTACGCGGGCAATCCTGCCCGCAGGCGCGGGCAAAGGCCGCAGCGGAGCCGGCCTGAAATTCACGGAAATTTCGGATCTTGCGGGTCTTATTGCCTGTCTGGCGACGGAAGAGCAAAAGGGCTCGAAGGGACGCCGCGCCGGGGATATGTGATAGAATTGAACCGAGTTTCCGGGAGAGAGTTTTGACGCTTTTCGACCTCATCGTCATTGGCGTATTGCTGGTTTCCAGCGTGCTGGCGCTGTTGCGCGGTTTTACCAGCGAAGTGCTTTCGATCATCGCATGGGTGGTTGGCGCCCTTGCAGCGCTGTGGCTCTTTCCCTATCTAACGCCGGTATTGCGCGGCGTGATATCGCCGCCCTGGCTTGCGGCCGTGATTGCCGCCGTCGGCATCTTCATCGTCGCCTATGCGATCTGCGCGGCCCTGACCTCGCGCTGGACCGGCGGGCTGATGGACCTGCATGAACGCGCGGAGCTTCTGGACCGGACGCTCGGCTTCATTTTCGGACTGGCGCGCGGCCTGCTGATCGTGACCATCGCCTATCTCTTCTTCGCCTGGCTGGTGCCCGACCCGGACGACCAGCCGGACTGGATACGCAACGCAAAGACCCGGCCCACCATCGAGAATACGGCTGCCCTGCTCTTTTCGCTGGCGCCGGAACCCGGCAACGGCGCCACGAAGCAGCAGACGAAAGAGCCGGTCCGCCCGGCTCCCCGGCAGAGCGCCCCGGCGCCGCGTCAAGAAGCCGCGCCCGCCCCGGCAGCACCGCGGCAGACCGCCCCCGATTCCGGCGCTGACACGGAGAGGGCCCCGGGGTATAACCCGTCCGAACGGAGGGGGCTCGACCGCCTGTTCGAGAACACGACCGGGGAGTAGATGTCCGCTTTTTCTGGAGTCCCAGCGATGTCCGACCAGATGCAGCTCGCTCTCTCCGCGCCCTCAACGGCGCGAAAACCGGCGGACGAACGTCTTACCCTCAGCGACAATGAATTGCACGACGACAAGCTGCGTGAGGAATGCGGCGTCTTCGGCATATTCGGGCATCCCGATGCGGCGGCGCTGACCGCGCTCGGCCTTCATGCGCTCCAGCATCGCGGACAGGAGGCGGCGGGCATCGTCGCCTATGATGGTGAGCACTTCCATTCGGAGCGCCGGCTTGGCCTTGTCGGCGACCACTTTTCGTCCGCCAAGATGATCGACAGGTTGCAGGGCGAAATGGCCATCGGCCATGTGCGCTATTCGACGACGGGTGAAACGATCCTGCGCAACGTGCAGCCGCTGTTCGCCGACCTCTGGGGCGGCGGCTTCGCGGTCGCCCATAACGGCAACTTCACCAACGCGATCACGCTGCGCAACGACCTCGTGCGCGACGGCGCGATCTTCCAGTCGACCTCCGACACGGAAACGATCCTGCAGCTTGTCGCGCGGAGCCGGAAGCCGCGCGTGATGGAGCGTTTCGTGGACGCGCTTGCCCAAATCCAGGGCGCCTATGCGCTGGTGGCGCTGACCAACAAGAAACTGATCGGCGCGCGCGACCCGCTGGGCATTCGTCCGCTGGTGCTGGGCGAACTTCAGGGAGCGCCGATCCTTGCCTCGGAGACGGTGGCGCTCGACATTATCGGCGCAAACTTCGTGCGCGAAGTGGAGCCCGGCGAAATCGTTCTCTGCACACGCGAGGATGGCGAGATCAAGATCGAGTCCATCCGCCCCTTCCCCGAGCAGGCGGTGCGGCCTTGCGTGTTCGAATATATCTATTTCGCGCGGCCGGACAGCATCGTGGGCGGCAAGAGCGTCTATAATGTACGCAAGCGGCTCGGCCAGGAACTCGCGCAGGAATCCGGCGTGGAGGCCGATGTCGTGATCCCGGTGCCGGACTCGGGCGTACCCGCCGCCATCGGCTATGCGGCGGAAAGCGGCGTACCCTTCGAGCTCGGCATTATCCGCAATCATTATGTGGGCCGGACCTTCATCGAGCCGACACAGCATATCCGTCAGCTCGGCGTGAAGCTCAAGCACAATGCGAACCGCGCCATCGTGGAAGGCAAGCGGATCATCCTCGTCGATGACAGCGTGGTGCGCGGCACGACCTCGATCAAGATCGTGAAGATGATGTATGAGGCGGGCGCGAAGGAAGTGCATCTGCGCGTGGCAAGCCCGCCGATCACGCATCCCGACTTCTATGGCATCGACACGCCGGAGCGCGAACAGCTTCTCGCCTCCAACTACGATCTCGAAGGTATGCGCGCCTATATCGGCGTCGACAGCCTTGCCTTCATCTCCGTGGACGGGCTCTACCGCGCGATGGGATTCAACCATCGCGACGATCAGCACCCGCAGCTCACGGATCATTGTTTCACCGGCGACTATCCGACGCTGCTGGTCGACCGCGACGGCGAACAGCGGACAAGGCAGCTATCGCTTCTCGCCGAAATCGCCTGACGGGATTCCTTGAATGAGCGGACGTTTGCAGGATCGCATTGCGGTCATCACCGGCGCATCGCGCGGCATCGGGCGCGCGGTGGCGCTTGGCATGGCGGCCGAAGGCGCGCATGTGATCCTCGTTGCGCGCACCGTCGGCGGACTTGAGGAAGTGGACGACGAAATCCGCAAGGTCGGCGGCAAGGCGACGCTGGTTCCCTTCGACCTGACGGACCTGCCCGCCATCGACCGGCTCGGCGCGACGATCTTCGAACGCTGGGGCAAGCTCGACGTGTTCGTCGGCAATGCCGGCATGCTCGGCACGCTGACGCCGCTCAGCCACATGGAACCGAAGGACTGGGAAAAGACGCTCGCCGTCAACGTGACCGCGAACTGGCGGATGATCCGCTCCTTCGAGCCGCTGCTGAAGCGCTCCGATGCGGGGCGCGCGATCTTCGTGACCTCCGGCGCGGCACATAAATGCAAGCCCTATTGGGGCGGCTATTCGATCACCAAGGCGGCGCTCGACGCGATGATGAAGACCTGGGCGGCGGAAATCGAGAAGTCGCCGATCCGCGTGAACTCGATCAGCCCCGGCCCGACGCGCACCGCGATGCGCAAGAAGGCCATGCCGGGCGAAGATCCGACGACGCTGACCAAGCCCGCCGACCTCGTTCCGCTGTTCATCGAACTCGCCCTGCCCTCCTGCACCCGCCACGGCGAGATCATCGAATATGCCAAGGTGAAGGCCTAGTTCCAGAGGGAACTTCCCTCCTGTCTTTCCGTTCCTTCAGGGGCACTTACTCCCGCATCGATCTGACTGTAAGCTCCCCCGCAATGCGGCGGCGAAGAGAGCGAGACCGAGGGATATGGCTGGGGGGAAACAAGAGGGGCGCGGGGACAGCTATTCGTTCCTGCCGGAGAGCGGGGCGACAAGTGCCCTGATCGCGGCGTTCGACTGGTCCACGACATCGCTCGGCCCCATCGAAAGCTGGCCGCAAAGCCTCAAATCCACTTTAAGCGTGGCGCTGCGTTCGCCCGTACCGATCGCTATCCTGTGGGGGCCGGACGGCGTGATGCTTTATAATGATGGCTATGCCGAAGTCGCAGGCGGACGGCACCCCACGCTTCTTGGATCGAAGGTACTGGACGGCTGGCCGGAGATTGCCGATTTCAACCGGCATGTGATCGAGACCGGACTGGCGGGCGGGAACCTTGCCTATCGCGACCAGGAACTGACGATCAAGCGGCACGGTGCGCCGGAGCAGGCCTGGTTCAATCTCGACTATTCCCCCATTCCTGACGATGACGGCAACCCGGCCGGCGTGATCGCCATCGTGGTGGAGACGACGCGCCGCATTCGCGCGGAAAAGCAGCTCGAAAAAGGTTTCGAAACGCTGCGCAGCATGTTCGAGCAGGCGCCGGGCTTCATGGCGATCCTGACCGGCGAGAAGCACAGCTTCGCCATGGTCAACGCCGCCTATATGCAACTCATCGGACACAGGGATGCGCTCGGCAAGCCAGTGGCGGAAGTGCTGCCGGAAATCGTCGAGCAAGGCTTCATCGAATTGCTCGACCGGGTCTACACGACCGGAGAGCGCTATGTCGGGCGCGGCATTCGCGTGGCGCTGCAACGGCAGCCGGGCGCGGCGCCCGAAGAACGCTTTCTCGACTTCCTTTTTCAGCCGGTGATCGGCGATGAAGGCGAGACACGCGGCATTTTCGTGCAAGGCCACGACGTGACCGAGCAGAAACTCGGCGAGAACGCATTGCGCGAAAGCGAGGAGCGTTTCCGTCTTCTTGCCGAAAGCGCGCCGGTGAAACTGTGGATGGGCGATACGGGAGGAAGATGCGTCTATCTTAACGCGGGGCTTCGCCGGTTCTGGGGCGTGACGCCCGACGAAGTGCCGGATTTCGACTGGATGGAGACGGTACATCCCGAGGACAGGGAAACGCTGAACCAGTCATTCGCAAAGGCGATGAAGAAGAATGAGCCCTTCTCCGTCGAAGTTCGTTTTCGCCGGACGGACGGGGCCTATCGCATCATCAACACCTCGGCCCAGCCCCGCTTCGGGCGGCATGGCGAATTCGAAGGCATGATCGGCGTCAATGTCGACGTGACGGAGGCGCGCCGCGCGGAAGAGGCGCAGCAGGCGCTGAATGTCACACTCGAACAGCGCGTAAGCGAAGAGATATCCCAGCGTTCGAAGGCTGAAGACGCGCTCCGGCAGGCACAGAAGATGGAGGCCATCGGCAAGCTCACCGGTGGTGTCGCCCACGACTTCAACAATCTGCTGCAAGTGGTATCGGGTAATCTGCAACTGCTGACGCGCGATGTCGCGGGCAATGAGCGCGCGGAAATGCGCGTCGGAAATGCGCTGGAGGCTGTCAGCCGCGGCGCACGGCTCGCCAGCCAGCTTCTCGCCTTCGGCCGCCGCCAGGCGCTCGAACCGAAGGTCGTGAATGCCGGGCGCCTCGTGACCGGCATGGGCGACATGCTCAGGCGAACCATCGGCGACGGCGTCGAAGTGGAGACGATGGTTTCGGGCGGGCTGTGGAATACGCTTGTCGATCCGGGCCAGCTCGAAAATGCCGTGCTGAACCTCGCCATCAATGCGCGCGACGCGATGAACGAGACCGGCAAGCTCACCATCGAAACCGGCAACGCCTTTCTCGATGACGAATATCTCGTCAATCACCCGGAAATTTCGCGCGGGCAATATGTGGTGCTTGCCGTGACGGATACGGGCTGCGGCATCGAGACGGATGTGCTGCCGCAGGTTTTCGAGCCATTCTTCTCCACCAAGCCGCAGGGAAAGGGCACCGGCCTCGGGCTCTCGATGGTCTATGGCTTCGTCAAGCAGTCGGGCGGCCATGTGAAAGTTTATAGCGAGCCCGGCCAGGGTACGACGGTGAAACTTTACCTACCGCGCAGCATGGAGAAGGAAGACCTTTTGCCTGCGAACCGCAGCACGCCGGTCTCTGGCGGCGACGAGACCGTTCTCGTCGCGGAAGATGACGATTCCGTGCGTTCGATTGTGATCGATATGCTGGAAGACCTTGGCTACAGGGTGCTGACGGCGAAAGACGCGGCAAGCGCGCTCACGGTTATCGAGAGCGGCGTTCACATCGACCTTCTGTTTACCGATGTCGTGATGCCCGGCCCGCTGAGGAGCATCGAGCTTGCAAAGAAGGCGCAGGATCGCCTGCCCGGTCTCGGTGTGCTCTTCACTTCGGGGTACACGGAAAATGCCATCGTGCATGGCGGGCGGCTCGACGCGGGCGTGGACCTTCTATCCAAGCCCTATACGAAGGAAGCACTGGCGCGAAAGCTGCGGCAAATTCTGGGCCCGCGCAAAGAAGCACCGGCGCGGCCGGCCAGCCCAACGGCGGTGCGCAGTATTCTCCTTTGCGAGGATGACATGCTTATCCGCATGAGCACGACGGAGATGCTGGAGAACGCGGGCTACAAAGTGAGCGAAGCGGGGAGCGGCAAGGAAGCTCTGGCGCATCTCAACAGCGCGCCGCACGATGTGCTGATCGCGGATGTAGGCCTTCCCGACATGACGGGCGTGGAACTTGCCGAGCAGGCGCGGGCGCTTCACCCGGATATGCCAATCGTCTTCGCGACCGGGCATTCGATGGTTCCGGGCGCGGAAAAACTCGATCGTTCGGTGCTCGTGCCGAAGCCCTATGACGTCAAGCAGATGACGTCGGCCGTCGAGAAGCTTCTCGCCGAAGACTGAGCTTCAGTTGTTCCGCTTCTTCTTTCCGGCGTAGGGGTTCTTGCCCTTGCGCATGAAAAGACGGATGGGCACGCCGGGCAGATCGAAGGTTTCGCGCAGTGCGTTCACGAGATAGCGGCGGTAGGAGGTCGGCACGTCGTCGGCGCGGCTGGAGAAGACAGCGAAAGTCGGCGGACGAGACTTCACCTGCGACATATATTTGAGGTTTACCGGGCGGCCCTTCGCGGCGGGCGGCTGGTGACGGGAAACGGCCTCCGTCAGCCAGCGGTTGAGGCGCGCCGTCGGCACACGTGCATTCCACAAGGTATGGACACGCTCGATCGCGGGCATGAGCTTGTCCACGCCCCTGCCCGTCAAGGCGGAGAAGGTGACGATGGGCACACCGCGGATCTGCGGCAGAAGACGCTCCAGCTCTTCCTTGAGCATACGCAGCACTTCCTGCGGCTCCTCGACGCGGTCCCATTTATTCACGGCGATGATGAGGCCGCGGCCTTCCTGCTCGACGAGATCGGCGATGTGCAGATCCTGACGCTCGAAGGCCTGCGTCGCATCAAGGAGGACGACGGCAACTTCGGCAAAGCGGACAGCGCGGAGCGTATCGGCGACGGAAAGCTTTTCGAGCTTCGCGGTCACCCGGGCGCGGCGGCGCATACCTGCCGTGTCCCAGAGCTTCACGCGACGGCCGCGCCACTCCCATTCGATGCCGATGCTGTCGCGCGTGATGCCGGCTTCGGGGCCGGTCAACATCCGGTCTTCGCCAAGCAGCTGGTTCACGAGGGTCGACTTGCCGACATTCGGGCGGCCGACAAAGGCGATGCGGAGCGGCGCTTCGAGGTCCGGCTCGTAGGGGGCGTCGGGATCGAAGCCTTCGGCGACTTCGGCTTCCTCGGCCAGCGCATCGTCAAGCGCCTGTTCGGCCTCGCTCTCCTCCAGCCCCTTCGCGAACTCGGCCAGCGCATCGTAGAGGTCAGAGAGGCCTTCGCCATGTTCGGCGGAAAGCGGCAGGGGCGCGCCGAGGCCCAGCTCGTAGGCCTCCATGCGGCCCGACTGGCCGGCCCCGCCCTCACACTTGTTGGCAGCAAGGATGACCGGCGTCGGCGATTTGCGGAGGATCTGGGAAAAGCGGCTGTCGAGCGGGGTCACGCCCGCGCGCGCGTCGATGAGGAAGAGGCAGACGTCCGCCTCGGCGACGGCAAGCTCTGTCTGGCGGCGCATGCGCGCCTCAAGGCTGTCGCCGCTCGCCTCTTCGAGGCCCGCCGTGTCGATGACGGTGAAAAAGAGATCGCCGAGCTGCGCATCGCCCTCACGCCGGTCGCGCGTGACACCCGGCGTATCGTCAACCAATGCGAGCTTTCGGCCCACGAGCCTGTTGAACAGGGTGGACTTGCCGACATTGGGCCGTCCAACAATGGCGACCTTGAATGACACTTTATGCGGCCCTTCTCATGCCGTTTTACGAGGGCTCATGCTCTTCGCGGGCCGCGAAAGCCGCCCCTTACTTCAACGCGATGAGCGAGGCTGAGTCCGTCAGAATATAGAGCGTTTCGCCGGCGACAACCGGCGCAATCAGCACATCGTCCGGCAGGTCGATGCGGCCAAGAATTTCGCCGGTATAGGGCGAGACGGAGGTCGCATCGCCATTGGACGAAACAAGGACGAGACGATCGCTCACAAGCACAGGGCCGGACCAGACGATCGGGTCTTCCCTGTCATCCGGGTCTTCCCAGCGAGGCATGGGCGTGATCCAGCGGATGCGGCCATCGCGGCGCGAGATTGCAAGCAGTTCCTGCGAATTGGTGATGAGGAAGAGATAGTCACCCGCAACCCAAGGCGTCTGCACGCCGCCGATATCACGCGTCCAGGCCCGCTCGCCGGTGCGCAGGTCAATGGAGACCATGCGGCCCGAATGGCTGACCGCGAAGACCCGGTCACGATCGATGACGGGACGGCCCGCAATGTCGTTCAGTTCGCTGAGCGAGGTCAGTGTTCCGGTGCGCGTCAGCGAATCCGACCATACCGGCGTGCCGTTCGCGACGCGCAGCGCCACGAGTTCACCCGAGGAATAGGGAGAGATGACGACGGAGCCTGCAACGGCGGGGCTCGGCGAACCGAGGATGCCCGCGCTTTCCACGATGCCGCGATGACGCCAGAGCACCTCGCCCGTTTCCTGCGCGAAGGCGATGGTCTGGTTGTCCGCCGTGACAGCAAAGACGCGGCCGCCATTGGCGGTGGGCGCAGAGCGGAAAGGCTCACCGAGGCTCTGCGTCCAGACGACGGCGCCGCTGCCCGCGTCGAGCCCGTGGCCGGTGCCGAAGCCGGTCACAGCGAAAATCTTGCCATTGTCGAAGGCGACACCGCCGCCCCGGCCTTCATCGGCATCTTCACCTTCAGGCACGAGATCTGTTTCCCAGAGCCGTTTGCCGGTCTTCTGGTCGAAGGCATGGACGGTCGACTCGGCATCGAGAACGAATATCTTGCCATCCGCAATGACGGGCGAAGCGGTGAGCTGAGCGACGCGGCCGGAGCCTGCGCCGGCATTGACCGACCAGAGGCGATCCAGCGGGCCGGGGGCCGCAAGGTGGTAATTCGCGTTGTCAGTGGCACCGCCGGGCTGCGGCCAGTCCGCGTTCGCGTAAGGCTTGGGCAGGATGACGAGTTCATCGGCGATGGCGGGGTCTACCTCGAGGGTCGAACCAAGCTCCATGACCGAGAGACGTTTGCCGGGCAGCACCGTCTTGTCTTCGGATGTGAAAATACCCGTCACGCTATCGCAGCCCGCCAGCGAGCCGAAAGCGAGAGCGACCATCGCCACGCGCAGGAGGGTTCCGCTTTTGCGCGCCGCAACCGACATGAATTCCGTCGTCATCGCCATTACTCCGTCTCTGCCGGGGCTGCCGGGGCTTCCGGTGTGGTCTCTTGAATGTCGTCTTCGGATGTGTCCCGGGGGGTCTCGGACGGCGCTTCTTCCGCCGCGGCCGGCTCCACAATGCGCGGCAGATTGGGCGCAATCAGCGCCTGCATGACATGCGCGCGGTCGCGCAGGCCGGGAGGCGTCGCCTGATTGGCGATGATCTGCTTGACGCTGGTGTCAGCCGTCTGCCACTCGCCGGCCTTCAGGGCTGACAGGGCAACAAGCTCCAGCGCGTAACCCTGCCAAGGCGAATCGCCGGAGGTATAGGGTGCCATGCGCGCTTTCATGTCGTCATGGCTTGCAGTATCGACAACGAGGAGACCTGCCTTGATCGCGGCAAGGCCACGGATGATGGAGGGCACGCCGCCATCGTTCGAGACCTGCTCGTAAATCGCGCGGGCGGCATCCGCCTCGCCTACCGCAAGACGAATATCGGCCTCGCGCAAGAGGGCCAGCGTCTCGTAGCCGCCACCCATTTCAGCGGCGAGCCCGGCAAAGGCTTCGGCAGCCTCGGCGGGTGCGGCATCGGCGGTTTCCTTCACAACGGCATTATAGGCCGCCGAATCCGCAACCCGGGTCGAATGGACCCAGGCGCGCCAGCCAACGAAAGCGGCCGTTATGAGCACGATGGCTACGGCAAGGCCAATGACCCAGGTTCCGTATTTTTCCCAAAGTTTGCTGAACTGCTCGCGGCGAAGGTCTTCTTCGACTTCGCGAAAGAGATCGGTCACAAGAATACTCCGCGGAGAATGCTATGGGCACAGGCAAGGCGCCCGGCGCCTGCCCCCTGCAGGCGGCGCAAAATAGCCCGGTCAGGGCCTATTGGCAAACAGCGTTGCGGGGCCCGAAGGCCCCGCGGCAAAGTTCTCAATTGTTTGAGCTGTTTTGCTTTTTCATGCTGTAGGTGTGTTCGGCCGCAGGAAAGCTGCGATCCCGCACGGCGCGGGCATAGGCTTCCGCCGCGCCGGCGATCTGAGCCCCCAATGTGGCGAACTCGCGGACGAATTTCGGCGGCTTGGGCGAGAGGCCCAGCATATCCTCAAGTACCAGAATCTGGCCGTCGCATTCAGGCGAAGCACCGATTCCGATGGTCGGAATGTCGATCTGGGCGGTGATTTTGGCCGCGAGAGGCTCGGCCACACCCTCCACGACGACGGCGAAGGCACCGGCTTCCGAAACCGCCTGCGCATCGGCCTCGATGGAGGCCCATTCGCCGGTTTCGCGGCCCTGCGCCTTGAAACCGCCCATGACCTGCACACTTTGCGGGGTGAGGCCGATATGGGCCATGACGGGAATGCCGCGGTCGACCAGATAGCGGATGGTCGGCGCAAGGCGGGCGCCGCCTTCCATTTTCACGGCAGCGCAGCCCGTTTCCTTCATGACGCGGACGGCATTGCGGAAGGCGACCTCGGGGCTTTCTTCATAGGAGCCGAAGGGCATATCGACCACGACGAGGGCGCGCTCGGTGCCGCGGACCACGGCGGAGCCATGCGCGATCATCATGTCGAGGGTGACGCCCAGCGTCGTCTCCATGCCGTACATGACCATGCCGAGGCTGTCGCCCACGAGCAGGAAATCGACGTAGGGATCGACGTAGCGGGCCGTATGCGCGTGATAGGCCGTGAGCGAGACGATGGGCTCGCCGCCCTTGCGCGCACGGATTTCCGGCACGGTGATGCGCTTGATCTTCGAGTGAACGGACATTCGGATCATCCCTTGTCAGGAGCCGCACGAAGCTGCCCCATCTAAATGGGCATTCGCGCGGGACTTTGCGATGGCGGCCGGATGCCGCGGCGAAAAGGGCTTACATAACAACCCTTTAGGCGCCTCCCAGCGCCTTTGCTGATCCTTATGGGCGGACCCTACCTAAATCGGGGCCAAAGCGCAATCAGAGCGCGGAGGCGGGCTCCGCAGCGGCTGGCGCGCCCTCCCCGCCCGGCAGACCGACAATCTCGCGATAGGCGACGGAGAGCATGGTGACGCCGATCATCGATGAATAGAGATAGATCGGAATATTGAGCAGGGCTGAAGTGAGCATTGCAGCACCGTTCGTGCTGTCGGCGAACACGCTCATAAGAACAAGCCCCGCGATCAGGCTGTAGATCAGGCTCACGACCATGAGGGCGAGCTGCACCAGGACGTTGTAGCCCAGCAGCCGCCAACTGTTCCCCTCTGTCCGATCAAAGGTTGCGCGAACGGAGCCGCGGCCGCCAAGGGCCGCGTCTGGCAGGGCAATTGAAATCCGCACGAAAAGCAGCATCAGAAGAAAGAAAACACCGAGGAACAGGACCGCCCCCAACGCGCCCGGACCGGAGCCCTCGCCTCCTTTCGCCAGATAACCCGCAATGGCGCTACCGGCCACAACCGGGATCATGGCGAAGATCATAACCAATGAGAGTTTGAGAATGGTGATGACATAGCGGCCATCCTCACCGCGCCAGATGGCAAGGGGGGCACCGCTCGCCCCCGGCCGCTCGCCAAGGAGAACAAAGCGATGCCAGCGAACGGCGCAGGCCGCAAAGAGGAGCATCACCACGATGACGAGAATAACAATCAGAAGGCCGGAACCGCCACTTACCGGCGGAACCGTTTGCGCAGTGCTGCCCACCGGCTGCCTGAGCATCTCCATATACCAATGTGCGAGATCGGACTGCCAGAGCAAGGCGCCGCCGATTACCATCACTGTCAGCATGGCAAGGAGCGGCAAGGCGGCGACGCCGATCAATTCGAAATAGTGCCTCGTGACGCCCGAGAAGACCTCGCTCACGGAACGAAAGACCGGCAGCTTTCTCATGACTTTCTTCCCCCAAGGAATCGACAGCGCTCCTCCCCGGAACGGCGCTTTTACTTTAGCGGGGGAGGCCGCGGGAGCAACCCGGAAAGGGGTCAGTAATCACCATTGTCGGGCGCCTGCGTTCCGGCCGGGCCTATCAGCTCGCGATAGGCGATGGAGAGAATGGCGATGTTCACAAGGGCAAAGAAGATGAGCACGAGGCTCAATATGCCGACTGCAACAAGGCGCATGGCGAAGCTGCCTTCGAGCAGCGCGCCGACAAGCAGGGCAACTATGAGCATGGGCAGGACGACGGCGGCGAAGACCAGAACGAGACGCCAGAAATTTCCTCTCGTGCGCTCAAGTACGAGACGCGGATTTATCGGATCGCCCACGGAGACCGCAGGCAGGAGAAGGGTCAGCCGGGCCATGAAATAGATGCCCACCATGATGAGAATGACGCCGAGGAAGCTCACGAGCGAGGCGGTCATATTGGCCGGCATGAAGGCGGGCGCCACACTGAGCACAAAACCCGGCACAAAAAGCAGCGTCAGAAAGACGGAAACCACGAGATAGCGCGCCTCGCGGCGGCCAAAGGCGATGTGGAAATGGCCGGACGGTGCATCGCCAAGAAGAATGAAGCGATGCCAGGCAACGGCGATGACGGGCCAGAGAAAAAGCGAGGCCAGATTGATCAGAACGGCGGCCACACGCTGTTCCTCGATATCAACGAAGACGCTGGCGATAGAAAGTCCGAGATAGAGCAGGCCCGGAAGCCAGATGAGGCGCACCATCTCGCCGAGATGTTCCCAGGCGCCGCGATAGGCTTCGCCAATTGTCTTTACAACGTCGAGACGCGCTGTCATCGCGAACCGTTCCCCAGAATTTTTCCGCGGTAGACCTTGTTCTCGGGCTCGAGGCTCAAGGCCGTCATGTAATATTTGCGGGCATCGCCTGAATTGCCGCGCGCTTCGGCGATAGCGCCGCGCACATACCACGCGCCCGCGCTTTTCGGGTCGAGGTCAATCGACTTCTGGATGTCACTCAATGCGGCATCGTAGTCGCCCATCGCGCGCAGCGCATTTGCACGGTTCTGGTAGAGGAGCGGATCCTTCGGTGCGATGCGGAGCGCGCGCGTATAGTCGCCGATCGCGAGCTCATATTGCTCCGTCGTCTTGTAGGCGACACCACGATTGATGAGGGCGGCGATCAGGTCCGGGTCGGAGAGTTCGCCGGAGTCGATGGCGCTGGTGCAATAGCGGATCGCGCCCTTGTAGTCGGCCGTGGCGAATTTTTCGTAGCAGATGTTATTGTCGCCAATCGCGTCCGCACCCGCCGGCAGCGGCGCTGCCAGCAGGCCAGCGAGAACAAGGGCAAATCCCGTTTTCTTCAGCATCTCGTCTCCCGGTCAATATTCCGACCGGGAGACTACCCCTTCCCGCCCTTACGAGAAAGCGGCGACAGCGACGGCCGTGTTCATGAAATCGCGGAAGCGAAGCCATTTGCCGTCTTTCAGAGTGATGACATGCACAAAGTCGGAGTCGATGGTCCGGCCTGTCGCAATCGCCGTGAGGTTCAAGTGGCCGGTCACGACCACCTTGTCCCGCTCGGAGATGAATTCTTCGGCGTCGAACTGGCATACCTCGACCGAGGAAAGCACCCGCTCGAAGAAACCACGGCACTTCTCGGGACCGCGATAGATACCCGCATAGGGAATGACCGGCGGGCCATAGAACTCGATGATAATTTCCGGGTGGAGAAATTTCACGATGCCCGGAATGTCCTTTGCGCCGAAGGCAGCGAAGAGTTTCTTCGTGGCCGCGAGGTTGCGTTCGATTTCTGTGTCCCCGATTTTCTGCGAAATGTTCATTCGGCTGCTCCCTTCATGCGCGGCTCGAAGCGAAGCGTGAGCCGGTCTAGACCGTGATTGAGAAGGCTGGCGCGCTGCGGCCTTGGTGCTTCATGACCGAGCGAAACATTACCCATACGGTCGAGGATCGCCTCGATGAGCGCCCTGCCCTCCATGCGCGCGAGAGCCGAACCGAGACAATGATGAATGCCGACGCCGAAGGTGAGCTGCTTGTTGAGGTTCGGCCGGGTGATGTCGAAGGTTTCGGGGTCCGGGAACATGGCCGGATCGTGATTGGCGGCAGCGAAGAAGAGCGCGACCCATTCGCCCTGCCTGATGAGCTTGCCACCGATCTCGATGTCCTGTGTCGCGACGCGGAAGAGGCGCTGCGGCGGGCCGCCATGACGCAGGCTTTCGTCGATGAAGGCACCAACAAAGGAACGGTTCTCTGCAAGACGCGCTCGAAGCTCCGGCATGATGGCCAGATTGTGCATGAGATTGCCGAGCAGAAAGGTCGTCGTTTCAGCGCCCGCCACCACGAGCGTGATGCAGAAGCGGATGACTTCATCGAGCGTCAGCTTTTCGCCGTCGGCCTCCGCCTTCAGCAGTGCCTTGATGAGCGAATCCGGTACACATTTTCCGGCCTTCATCCGGCGGTCGACCTCGCCGACGGTTTCGATGAAATAGCCGACGAGTTCGGCGTTGCTCGCCTCGCGCTCGGCGGGGCGCAGATCAGCCGAGAGCATGAAGGCGGTCGCCCAGTTGCGAAAGCGGTCCACGATCTCTTCGGGCAGGCCGAGCAGCCCGACCATGACCTGCGCGGGAATACGCGACGCGAGCGCCTCCATCACCTCGACGTCGCCCGTTCCGATTTCCGCGACCATGCCGCCCACGACAGCACGGACACCGGGCTCCATTTCCTCGATGCGGCGGCGGGAAAAAGCGAGATTGACGATGCCGCGAAGGCGGTCGTGCTCGGGATTGTCATGATTGACGAGCATCAGGGTCGGTGCGGAAGACTGTTCCTGGAGCGGATCGCGCGAGGAAAAAACCCGGTGGTCGCGCGCGGCCGCCGAGACCTGATCGTAGTCGAGAAGTACCCAGGCGGTGACGGGTTCGTCAGCCTCCGGCACCGTCCCCGGCGGGTAATCGCGATAGCCATAGACCGGAGCGAAAGGCCGAAGCCGCTCGTAGAGCGAATAGGGAGCGGCGATGGTATCCCCGCGCGGCAAGGCGGCCACAAGCGCCTCCGCCTCCTGCTCACCGGCAAGCCAGACGTTCTGCATGAAATCCTCCCTCTTTGTGCGATGCGCGCCTCCACGCGCTTATTATTTATTTCAGAAATTGTTTCTTTTGTAAATTGTTTAACCGATGATGGATGGCGCGGCAGGGCCTAGAATGAGCGCAGGATTCGGGCGCAGAGGAGTGAGCGCCCGCCGAGGAGGCAGTGTGACGACGAAAAAGATGAGTGAGACAAAGGCCAGGCGGAAATCGGCCATCCCCGATGCGGCGCTGCTTTTTCTCGAATATTACTATCCAATCCACTATCAGGCGGGGATCGGAGTTGAGGACGCGCTGCGCGGCGGCATGCTCAACCGTCATCAGGTGGCGATGCTCTGGCTCATCCATTCGGAAGGCCGCGAGGGCCGGGAGATGAACCGCAAGGCCATTGAGCGCTCGCTGGAAAGCTGGTTCGAAATCTCGGGTGCTGCGATCACCAAAGCGCTTCGCGGCATGGCGATGCCGCCGCTCGAACTGGTACAGCTCGTGGAAGACCCGCGCTCGGCGCGCGAAAAGATCGTTCGCCTCACGCCCAAGGGCGAGACCCATATGAAGAAGATGATGGCGGGCGGCGAGGCCTATGTGCAGCGGATCATCGACCATATGAGCGATGAGGAAATCGCCCAGGGCCTTCATTTCTTCAAGCGCATTTCGGAGATCGTGGCAGGCTTCCGGCAGGAATGAACCGCCTCTTGCCGGAGCCCGGCGGCGCTGTTATAGGCACGGCGCAATAAACGAGCCGTCCAACTGTCTGTGGCTCGATCCGGAGTACCCGACATGAATGCCAATCCCGTCATCGCCATAGCGGGCGCGACCGGCGCCGTGGGCGTCGAGATGATCCGCTGTCTGGAAGAACGCAACTTCCCGGTAAAGGAACTGAAGCTGCTCGCCAGCGCGCGCTCGGCCGGCAAGACGATGAAATTCCGGGGAGAGGACATTCTCGTCGAGGAACTGACGGAAGAGAGCTTCAAGGGCGTGGACATCGCGTTCTTTTCGGCAGGCGGCAGCATCTCGAAGAAGTTTGCCAAGGCGGTGACCGATGCGGGCGCGGTGATGATCGACAATTCGTCGGCCTATCGCATGGACCCGGATGTGCCGCTGGTCATTCCGGAGATCAACCCGGAAGCCGCCTTCCAGCACAAGGGCATCATCGCCAATCCGAACTGCTCGACCATCATCGCGATCACGCCACTCTGGCCGATCCACAAAGTGAATCCGGTGAAGCGGCTTGTCGCGGCAACCTATCAGGCGGCCTCGGGCGCGGGCGCGGCGGCGATGGAAGAACTGGAACAGGCGACGCGCGCCTTCCTCGATGGCGAGCCCTTCGAGCAGAAGATCATTCCGCATCCCTACCCCTTCAATGTGTTCAGCCACAACTCGAACATCGACCCGGAGACGGGCTACAACGAGGAAGAGCTGAAGATGGTGAAGGAGACGAAAAAGATCTTCGCTGACCCGGACATTCGCGTGACGGCGACCTGTGTGCGGGTGCCGGTCTTGCGGGCGCATTCCGAGGCGCTCGACTTCGAATGCGAAAAGCCGATTACCCCGGCGCAGGTGCGCGAAATTCTTTCCGGGGCGCCGGGCGTGAAAATCGTGGACGATCTCGCCGAGAACTATTTCCCGATGCCGAAGGATGCTTCCGGCCAGGACGATATTCTCGTCGGCCGTATCCGGCAGGACATATCGGACCCTTCGGGCCGGTCGATCGCGATGTTCGTCGCGGGCGACCAGCTCCTGAAGGGGGCGGCGCTCAACGCCGTGCAGATCGGCGAAATCCTCGTCCGCGCGGCGTAGGCCTCAGGGGCGAGCGCCAACAAGCGCGAAGGATGCGCCCTGCGGATCGAGCGCCTGTACGATCCAGGCGTCGCCTGGCACCTGATGCGGCCCCATTGTGACGGAGCCGCCCTTCTCGCCGATGCGCGCCATGGCGGCATCGATATCATCCACGCAGAAATAGAAGTTCCATTGGGGGCCGGGGCCACCCTCCTGCATCTTCATCATCGCGCCGACGGGCTCACCGCCCGTCGCGAAGAGCTGGTATACGCCCATGTCGTCCATCGGCATGGCCTCGTCCTTCGTCCAGCCGAAAAGGCCCGAATAGAAGGGAAAGGCCGTGTCGACCTCACCACCATAGAGTTCATGCCAGCCGATGGCTCCTTGCGTTCCCGGTGCGATTTCCGGCATGTCGTCGCCTTTGCCGCGAAAGACAACAAAAGGCGCGCCCGCCGTGTCCGCGACGACGGCAAAGCGGAGTACGCCCGGAATATCCGCCGGTTCGCGGAAAACCATACCGCCGGCCCGCTTCACCTTTTCCGCATAGGCATCAACATCGTCAACGGCGACGTAACCGATCCAGCCGGGGCTCGCGCGATCGCATTCTTCCTCGGGGATGGCCATCATGCCACCGATGCCGATATCGTTCACGGTGAAGCAGGTATAGGGATTGGCATCCGTGCCGACCGGCTCCGTCTTCCAGCCAACGACATGGCTGTAGAAGGCACCTGCCGCCTCTGTGTCGGACGTCATGAGTTCGTACCAGCGGAACCTGTTTGGCTCTGTCATCTCGCTTCCTCTACCTCTCTTCTACTTCGGATTTCAATGTCGCGAGGCCGGTCTCGAAATCGGGACCGACCATTTTGTCCATGACCATGAATATCTGCATCGTCTTGGCGACGAGATTTGCCTCGCCTTCCATCGCCCAGGTGACGCGCGTACCATTTTCTTCCGGTGCCAACGTGAAGATTGCGATGTTGCGCGCCTTCATCGGCGCCGTGAAATTGAGGTCGATGACGAGACGCGAAGGTTCATTCGCCTCCAGTATTTCCATGCTTCCGCTGCCGACATTGCTGTTGCCTTCCCAGGCGTAGGTTGCGCCGACACCTTTTTCCGCACCGCCATAGACGCGCGACATATGCGGGTCGCGCCTTTCATAAGGCGACCAAGCGCGCCATGCATGAAAATCCATGAGGTGCGGATATATCTGCGATGCAGGCGCATCGCTACGGACGGAACGCTCGATGCGGAACCTGTCCGGTCGTGTCGAGGCATAGACGAGAAGCACGACGACGATGACGATGATTGCGACCATGACGATCAGCAGGAACTTGAGCACGAATATTCCCCAGTTCATTTCAGAAATCAGGCAACGGAACCGCAGCAACCAGCCGATGGCTTCGCTTCGTATTCATCGTGACGGCGCATCCAGCCCATCGGCCCATCCTCGTTGCGGCCAAGCGGCGCGAGATCGAGGATCATGTAGGTACCGAGCAATGTTTCCGGTCCCCGGGCATAGGTCGAATAGGTGTGAAACACCTCGCCCTTCTCATTGCGATAGAAGGCGCTGAGGCCCGGCAGTTCGTCCATTGCCTTTGAGGAGGGAAGTTTCTCGAAGTTGTAGAAAACATCTTCACCGGCGAGTTCTTCCGACGTGAAGGAGACGTGGTAGTCGAAATTGAAATCGCTGCCGCCGGACGACACCCAGGGAAACTTCCATCCCATGCGGGTTTTGTAGCGTTCGATTTCGGCGAGCGGCGCGCGCGAAACAGCGAACAGCGTCACGTCGTGATTATTGAGGTGAGGCAACGTGCCGTCGAGATGGTCGGCAATAAAGGAACAGCCGAGGCAGCCTGCCTCCCAGCCCGGCCCGAGCATGAAGTGGTAGACGATAAGCTGACTGCGACCGGCAAACAGACCGGCGAGCGATTTCGGTCCATCCGGCGTTTCGAAAACATAGTCCTTTTCGACCTTCACCCACGGAAGCGCGGCGCGGGAAGCAGCAATTTCATCGCGCAAACGCGTCTCCGCCTTCTCCTTCTCCACAAGCGCCCTGCGCGCCACCAGCCACTCCTCGCGGGAAACAACCCTGTTCTGCGGCATCGCGCACTCCTCCCTGCAAAACCCGTTTCGATTTTTATTTTGATATCAATATATTTTGGCGCCGTCAAAGGGCTGAGGGCATTAATTTGCGAGCCCTGCCCAGTCAAGCTCCACGCCAAGCTATTGACGGAACGGGCGTTTTATCTCTAATCCCTTCATTCCGGCTTGCCTGCCCCCCATTTAACGGACGGGCATTCGACGCACGGGGCACGACTCACTATTCTCCCGGTTCCCGATCAGCGGAGCACGACCACCAAAGGACGAGATCATCATGAGCAGCTATCGCTCACGCACGACGACCCATGGCCGCAATATGGCCGGCGCACGCGGCCTGTGGCGGGCCACTGGCATGAAAGACGGCGATTTCGGCAAGCCGATCATCGCTGTGGTGAATTCCTTCACCCAGTTCGTGCCGGGGCATGTGCATCTGAAGGATCTCGGTCAGCTCGTTGCGCGCGAGATCGAAGCGGCAGGCGGCGTTGCCAAGGAATTCAACACCATCGCCGTCGATGACGGCATCGCAATGGGGCATGACGGCATGCTCTATTCTCTGCCATCGCGCGAAATCATCGCCGACAGCGTGGAATACATGGTCAACGCGCATTGCGCGGATGCGATGGTCTGTATCTCCAATTGCGACAAGATCACGCCTGGCATGCTGAATGCGGCGATGCGCCTGAACATACCGGCAATATTCGTTTCCGGCGGACCGATGGAAGCGGGCAAGGTGGTGCTCCGCGACGAAACCAAGGCGCTCGATCTTGTCGACGCCATGGTGGCAGCGGCAGACGAGACCTATAGCGACGCGGAAGTGCAAACAATCGAGCGCTCGGCCTGCCCGACCTGCGGCTCATGCTCGGGCATGTTCACCGCGAACTCGATGAACTGCCTGACCGAAGCCCTCGGCCTCAGCCTGCCCGGCAATGGCTCGACGCTGGCGACCCATGCCGCGCGCGAGGCGCTTTTCCTCGAAGCAGGCCGCCGGATCGTCGGTCTTGCGAAGCGGTGCTATGAAGAGGACGATCAGTCCGTTCTGCCGCGCTCCATCGCCACGAAGGAAGCCTTCGAAAATGCGATGTCGCTCGACATCGCAATGGGCGGCTCGACCAATACGGTGCTCCACATTCTTGCCGCCGCGCATGAAGGCGAAATCGACTTCACCATGGCCGATATCGACCGGCTGTCGCGCCGTGTGCCCGTGCTTTGCAAGGTCGCCCCCTCCAAGGCGGACGTGCATATGGAAGATGTGCATCGCGCGGGCGGCATCATGTCGATCCTTGGCGAACTCGACCGGGGCGGGTTGCTGCATACGGGACTGCCGACGGTCCATGCGGCAACGCTGGGCGACGCGCTCAACGAATGGGACATCAAGCGCAATACGGCGAGCGATGCGGCGAAAGCTCTCTTCCTCGCCGCGCCCGGCGGTGTGCCGACACAGACGGCCTTCAGCCAGAACCGGCAATGGGAGAGCCTCGATCTCGACCGTGAAGGCGGGGTCATTCGCGAAGCCGATCACGCCTTCTCGAAGGATGGCGGGCTGGCCGTTCTCTACGGCAATCTCGCGCTTGATGGCTGCGTGGTGAAGACAGCGGGCGTCGACGACAGCATCCTGAAGTTCACTGGCCCGGCGCGCATTTTCGAGAGCCAGGACGATGCGGTGAGCGCGATCCTGACCAATCGGGTGAAGGCCGGCGATGTGGTCGTCATTCGCTATGAGGGGCCGCGCGGCGGACCCGGCATGCAGGAAATGCTCTACCCGACCTCCTATCTCAAGTCGAAGGGTCTCGGCGCGAAATGCGCGCTCATCACCGATGGGCGCTTCTCTGGCGGCACGTCCGGTCTTTCCATCGGCCATGCTTCGCCGGAAGCGGCGGAAGGCGGCGTCATTGGCCTTGTTCGCGAAGACGACATGATCGAGATCGACGTGCCGGGACGCGGCATTCACCTCAAGGTGAGCGACGAGGAACTGGCGGAGCGCCGGGCCGAGCAGGAGAAAAAGGGCTGGCGGCCGGAGAAGCCCCGCAAGCGTGCCGTCTCCACCGCGCTCAAGACCTATGCCGCCTTCGCGACCAGCGCGGCGAAGGGCGCCGTGCGCGACAAGGATGCCATCGACAAGGCGGCGGGTCTGCACTGAGACTGAGCGTTTCGGCAGCTTGCCGCCGATGCGCCATTCATGACGCGAACGTCACGGGGAAAAGATGCGACTTGTCATACGAAATGCGCGACGGCTCGACGTCGATAAAATGGCATTCGTCGAGGATGGGCCCTTGGTCGCGGAGGCCGGCAAGGTTGTGGCGATCGGCGAAGATGCGACGGGGGAAGTCGAGATAGATGCAAAGGGAGGTTTCATGCTTCCCGGCTTCATCGATGCCCATGTCCATTTTCGCTTGGCAACACTCGATTTCGCAAAACTTCAGCGCTGGTCCGAAGTCGAGTTCGGCATCGTGATGGCCCGGCTCGCAACAGAAACGCTTCAGCGGGGCTTCACCACGGTCCGCGATCTGGGCGGCGATGTCGAAGGCTTGATACGCGCGATCAAGGCGGGTATCGCCGAGGGGCCACGCATCTTTCGCGCCGGACGGATGCTCACCCAGACAGGCGGGCATGGCGATGCAGAATCCGGCCCCCGACCCGTTCCGGCTTGCGCCTGCGAGATGCGGCACACGGCTTTCGGCATCGTCGCAGACGGTCCCGACGCCGTCCGCAAGGCCGCACGCCATAATCTTCGCGACGGATCAGACTTCCTGAAGATACATGTTTCCGGGGGTGTAGCCTCACCCGCCGATCCGCTGGAATCCGTCCAGTACACGCCGGCCGAGATCGCCGCCGCCTGCGAAGAGGCGCGTCACCGGCAGACTTATGTGGCGGCACATGCCTATTCGGCGGAGTCGATCAAGATGGCCGTCGAAAACGGCGTCCACACGATCGAGCATGGCAACATGATTGACAGCGATTCCGCCAATGCCGTCGCACGCCATGGCGCCATCATGGTGCCCACGCTTTCGACCTATGAAGCAATGGACCTGTTGGGACGAAAGATGGGCTTTCCTGCAGCCAACCTCGCCAAGAACAGCAAAGTGCTTGAGGCGGGCCTCCGCTCACTGGAAATTGCACGCGATGCGGGAGTAACGCTCGGTTGGGGTACGGACCTCATCGGCGAAAGCCAGGCCCGCCAAAGGCGCGAATTCGCCATCCGTTCGGAAGCCGAAACACCTGCCGAGATCCTGCGGTCCATGTATGTGGTCAACCCGAAGCTATGCGGCATGGAAGGCAAGATCGGTACGCTCGCCCCCGGCGCGGCAGCGGACATAATCCTGACAAGGATCAATCCGCTTGAAAACATCGCCGCACTTGGCGATGAAGACGCCATTGAGCGTGTCTTCCAGGCCGGACGCCCCGTAGCCTGACCACAACGAACGAGCTATCCCTCCAGCGCCACGATCATCTCCACGCGCGTCGAATGCCGTCCACCCTCGAAATTGGCGGAGAGAAACGCATCGACAATATCGAGCGCAAGGCCTTCGCCCACCACGCGCGCGCCGAGCGAGAGCATGTTGGCGTCATTGTGCTGGCGGATCATACGGGCCGAGAATGTATCGGAGCAGACGCCGCTACGTATGCCCTTTACCTTGTTCGCCGCCATCATGATGCCCTGTCCGGTACCGCAGAGGATGATGCCAAACCGGCAATCCCCGGAAGCGACACGCCGCGCCGCCGCTTCCCCGTGTTCCGGATAGTGAGTGCTTTCCGGCGTCGTCGGGCCGATGTCGACAACCTCCCAGCCCTGCGCCGCGATATGAGCGGAAATAGCCTGCCGGAGTCCGATAGCGGCATGGTCGCTGGAAAGGACGATGCGCTTGCTGGCTGTCATGGAGGAGCTTTCCTTCATTCCCACTCGATCGTGCCGGGCGGCTTCGAGGTCACATCATAGACGACACGGTTGATGCCGCGCACCTCGTTGATGATGCGGGTCGACACATGACCGAGGAACTCATGTGAGAACGGATAGTAATCCGCCGTCATGCCATCAAGCGAGGTGACGGCACGCAGCGCGCAAACGAAATCATAAGTGCGTTCATCGCCCATGACGCCAACGGTACGCACGGGAAGCAGAACGGCAAAAGCCTGCCATATCTGATCGTAGAGACCGGCTGCGCGGATTTCTTCCAGATAGATCGTGTCGGCCTTGCGAAGGATTTCAAGCCTGTCGCGCGTGATCTCGCCGGGCACGCGGATCGCGAGGCCCGGTCCGGGGAACGGGTGACGGCCGACAAACTGCTCCGGCAGGCCCAGTTCGCGGCCGAGATCGCGCACTTCATCCTTGAAGAGTTCGCGCAGCGGCTCGACGAGCTTCATGTTCATGCGCTCAGGCAAACCGCCGACATTGTGATGGCTCTTGATTGTGACCGAAGGGCCGCCCGCGAAGGAGACGCTTTCGATCACATCTGGATAGAGCGTGCCTTGAGCGAGAAAGTCCGCACCGCCGACTTTTTTTGCCTCCGTTTCGAAGACGTCGATGAAGGTTGCGCCAATGATCTTGCGCTTCTGCTCGGGGTCGGTGACACCATCGAGCTTGCCGAGAAAAAGGTCGCTCGCATCGACCGAGACGAGCGGAATATTGTAGTGATCGCGAAAGAGCGAGACGACCTGCTCGGCCTCGCCCGCGCGCATCATGCCCGTATCGACGAAGACGCATTGAAGCTGGTCGCCGATAGCCTCATGCAGCAGCACGGCAACAACGGATGAATCCACGCCGCCGGAAAGACCGCAGATCACCCTGCCAGACCCCACCTGCTCGCGGACCTTGGCGATTTCCGTTTCGCGGAAAGCGGCCATGGTCCAGTCGCCCCTGCAGCCGCAGATGCGATGCGTGAAGTTCCACAACATGTCGCGGCCACGCGGCGTGTGCACCACCTCCGGGTGGAACTGTACGCCATAGAAGCGGCGCTCCTCATCCGCAATGACTGCGAAAGGCGCGCCCCGGCTCTGCGCCATAACCTTGAAGCCCGGCGCAATGGACACCACGCGATCCCCGTGGCTCATCCAGACAGGTTCCGTCTCCCCCTTCTGCGCGATCCCTTCGAGCAGCGGCGTATCTTCGGTCACCTCGATGGAGGCGCGCCCGAATTCACGTTCGTCATGGCCTTCGACCTGGCCGCCGAGCTGCAACGTCATGGTTTGCTGGCCGTAGCAGATACCGAGAACGGGAAGCCCCGCCTCGAAGACGAATTGCGGCGCGCGCGGAGAATTCTCACGGCTGACGCTGGCGGGACTGCCGGAGAGAATGACGCCTTTCGGCTCAAACCCTTCCCACATCTCCTCGACCTTGTTGAAGGGCACGATCTCGCAATAGACGCCGCTTTCGCGAACACGCCGCGCGATGAGCTGCGTTACCTGGCTGCCGAAATCGATGATGAGAATGCGGTCTTCAGTCATGTTCCGTCTACGGATTTGGTTTCACTTCGGGCGAGGGAGATGAACCGGCATCGAGCGCGCGTTCGATTTCGCGGGTTTCGGTGCAGGCCGGGCAGGAAAAGCGAAGTTTGTCGAGCAAGAGCTTCGCGGCGTCCTCGTCTCCCGCCATGATGTTCAGGCGGGCAAGCCCGGCCAGAGCGGCGGGAAAAACAGGGTCGATGGCAAGCGCGATTACATAATATTTTCGGGCGAGTTTGCGATTGCCCGCGGCGTTCTGCACAGCTGCAAGCTCGGTATAGGCACGGGCATTTGCGGGGTTGGAGACAATCGCCTCCTCAAGAAGACGCCGCGCGGCGGCGAGGTCGCCAGCCTGTGCGGCCGCTATGCCCTTTTCCGTGAGGCTCAGGGAGGCGCTTTGCGACCTTGCATCGACGGCCAAAGCCGTTCCGAGCGGCAGCAGCGCCGTCACCGAAAGAAGCCAGCAGATCAACAGCGCAAAACGCGAGATTTTTTGGAAGAATACGGCCGCCATCGATCCAGGCCCGTGGGAGGAAAGACCTTCGATAGACCATCCTTGCCCCGACCCGTCAAGCCCGATGCCGCACCGCGTCATGTGTTCTCTTCCTTCCGAAGAATGGCAGCAAAAAAGCCATCCGTACCGGTGGAGGCCGGGCTCAGGCGAAGCGAATTTCCGGGCGGCGCAGGTGGGGGGGCCACCCCTTCCGGCCAGAAAGCAGCCCAGGACAAGGGGGTGAAACCGGTATGACCTGCGAGAAATGCCTCCACCTGGTGCTCATTCTCCGAGGGCAGAAGCGAACAGGTGACATAGACGAGCCGTCCGCCGGGCCTGACCAGCGCCGCTGCACGAGAGAGCACTTCCTCCTGTGCTGCCCGATAGCCTGACAGCATGTCGGGGCCCAGACTCCAGCGCGCATCGGGGCTGCGGCGCCATGCGCCGGTACCGCTGCAAGGCGCATCAACAAGGACACAGTCCGCGCGAGCGGCGAGGCCTGCAAGATCCGGGTCCGGCTGGCCTGCATGCCAGGGCCCGAGGGTGGTCGTTTGAAGGTTGCGGACGCCTGCACGCTGAGCGCGCGGCTCAAGCGGCGCGAGGCGGCGGCCATCCGTATCGCAGGCATAAATCTGTCCGCGATTTCCCATCATGGCGGCGAGCGCGAGCGATTTGCCGCCGCCGCCCGCACAGAGGTCCACAACCTGTTCGCCGGGCTTGACGCCCGTCAGCAAGCAGGCAAGCTGCGAGCCCTCATCCTGAATTTCGACGGCACCTTCGCGATAAACCGCAAGGGCCGGCAGATTGCCACGCGATGTAAGCCGGAGCCCCCAGGGCGACCACGGACAAAGCTCGGCTGTTAGACCCGCTTCCTCCAGCGACTTGAGAGCGCTCTCCCTGTTCGTCTTCAGTGTGTTGATACGAAGGTCTGTCGGCGCGCGATCGATAAGCGCCGACATCTCGCGCTCCAATGCATCGCCGAAGGCGGCCTCAAGTTCGGTATGGAGCCATTCGGGATAATTGAGGCGTACCCACGGGGCGGCATCGGGACCGGGCAGCGAGGCGGTGGTCAGTACCGTCCTCTCCGCTTCGGTCAGAGGCTCCGGCGCATGGCGACCGCCATCGGCGAGCGAGGATATATCCTCGCCGTTCACCAGCGCGTGTGCGGCAAAAGCCAGAAGCCGGGCATCCTCATGTCCCGTGGCAGCGGCAAGCTCCGCCCGGCGGCGAAGGACGGTGTAGACAAGCTCTGAAATGGCTTTGCGATCTTTCGAGCCCGCATAGCGGTTCGACCGGCCCCAGTTCTCCACGATGCGATCCGCCGGGCGGCCGCTCTGGAAAATATCGTTGAGGATCTCGATGGCAGATTGCAGACGTGCGCCGGGTGTCATTTCACGTCACCCGCGACCGGACGGGCGGTCAGCTCGCACCGCCGGGGTAGTTGGGGGCTTCGCGCGTGATCGTAACGTCGTGAACATGACTTTCACGCAGGCTCGCAGAAGAAATGCGCACGAACTCGGCATTCTTCTGGAAGTCCTTCACGGTCGCATTGCCGGTATATCCCATGGCCGCCCGAAGGCCGCCCACAAGCTGATGGATCACCGCCCCCACAGGGCCCTTGTATGGCACCTGACCTTCGATGCCTTCCGGCACGAGCTTCAGCGAATCTTTCACATCCTGCTGGAAGTAGCGGTCGGCGGAGCCTATGGCCATCGCACCCACCGACCCCATGCCGCGATAGGCCTTGTAGGAACGCCCCTGGAAAAGGAACACCTCACCGGGGCTTTCTTCCGTACCTGCGAAGAGCGAGCCGAGCATTGCGCAGTCCGCACCCGCGGCAATCGCCTTGGCAAGGTCGCCTGAAAACTTGATACCGCCATCGGCGATGACCGGTGTGTCGGCCTTCCGGGCCGCCTCGACGACATCCATGATGGCTGTGAGCTGCGGTACGCCGACGCCTGCAACGATGCGCGTGGTGCAGATGGAGCCCGGTCCGATGCCGACCTTGATCGCGTCCGCGCCTGCATCGATGAGCGACATGGCGCCATTCGCAGTCGCGACGTTGCCCGCGATCACCTGTGTCTTGTTGGAAAGCTTCTTGATGCGCGTCACCGCCTCGGCGACGCGGGCCGAGTGACCATGCGCCGTATCCACGATAATAACGTCGGCACCCGCGGCAATCAGCGCCTCGGAACGCCCATAGCCTTCGTCTCCAACCGTGGTCGCGGCGGCCACGCGAAGGCGGCCCTGCTCGTCTTTCGCGGCATTCGGGTGAAGCTGCGCCTTTTCGATGTCCTTCACCGTAATGAGACCGATGCAGCGATAGGCCTCGTCCACCACAAGAAGTTTTTCGATCCGGTTCTTGTGAAGGAGGCGTTTCGCCTCTTCCTGGCTTACGCCATCGGCGACCGTGATGAGACCTTCTTTCGTCATCAGGTTGCGGACAGGCTCGGCCGGGTTGCTGGCGAAGCGGACATCGCGATTGGTGAGGATGCCAGCAAGGCGGCCGGAAGGCTCGACGACAGGAATGCCGGTAATGCCATGACGTTCCATAAGGGCGAAGGCATCGGCAAGGGTCGCATCCGGCTCGATGGTGACAGGGTTCACCACCATGCCGCTCTCGAATTTCTTCACCTGCCGGACCTGCTCGGCCTGCTGCTCGGGCGTCATATTGCGATGGAGAACGCCGATGCCGCCGGCCTGCGCCATCGCGATGGCAAGACGCGCCTCGGTGACGGTATCCATGGCGGCGGAGATGATGGGAATGCCGAGATCGATCGTGCGGGTAAGGCGTGTGCGCGTATCGGCTTGAGTAGGCAGAACCGTGGATGCTGCAGGCAGCAGGAGAACGTCGTCGAACGTCAATGCTTCGCGGATCATACTGCCAACCTCCTGGGCCGCTACTGGCCGGGCACCTTATCGTGTGTTGGCGCTGGCTTTTAACACCTATATGCGGGAATGCAAAGAGCCGTATGCCGCAGCTGCGAAATATTCACACAGCGTCTTCGGCACTGCTTTCAGAACGCCCCTTAAAGCCTTGAGCCAACACATACATCTCCGCCGAGTCGGCCCGGCTCGCCTTGGGTTTCACATGGCGAACTGTCTTGAAGTGCTGCTTGAGGAGCGTCAGAAGCTCGCTCTCCGTTCCGCCCCGTAACACCTTGGCAAGAAAGGTTCCTCCTGGCGCGAGAACCTCCACGGCAAAATGCGCGGCGACCTCGCAAAGATGCATGATGCGCAGATGGTCCGTCTGCTTGTGGCCTGTGGTGGGGGCCGCCATATCGGAGAGCACGAGGTCCGCTTCGCCGGCAAGAAGCGCCTTCACCGTGTCGTCGGCTCCTTCATCCAGAAAGTTAAGCTGGAGAATAGTGGCGCCGGGCACCGACTCGGTCTCAAGATAATCGAGACCGATCACCCTGCCCTCGCCCTTGTTTTCGCCCTGACCGAGCGCCTTCACGCGTGCGACCGCAACCTGACACCAGCCGCCGGGTGCACAACCCAGATCGACCACGCGGGCACCGGGTTTCAACAGGCGATACTTGTCGTCGATCTCGGCGAGTTTATAGGCCGCGCGGGAGCGATACCCATCGCGCCTAGCGGCATGAACATAGGGGTCGTTCAACTGGCGTTGCAGCCAGCGAGTGGACGAATTCGAGCGTCTGCGCGCCGTCTTTACGCGCACCTTCAACGCACGGGCACCGCCGTCTCCGGCCCCGCCGCCCTTCTTCTCACCGGCCATCTTCACACCGTTCCATTATCACCTGCCGGACCTGGCTTTCTTCGGCGCTTTCTGCGGCGTCGCTTTCTCTTGCGGACATCCGCTTCCATCAGCGAGAGCAGAATACCCTCGCGAAGCCCCCGATCCGCGACACGCAACCGGTCGGCCGGCCAGGCCCGCGCTATCGCCTCGAAAATGGCGCAGCCCGCCAACACGAGATCCGCACGCTCCTGTCCGACGCAGGGATGAGCCGCGCGGCTTTCATAATCCATCTCGAGAAGAGACTGCGTAACATTTCGCACCTCCTCCGGCGATATCCAGATGCCGTCCACCCGTGTGCGGTCATAACGCGCAAGGCCGAGATGAACACCTGCAATGGTTGTCACTGTGCCGGAGGTGCCGAGCAGATGAAAATCAGCGGGTGCAATGCCGCTCACATCCGGCTTCATGCGCTCGAGAAAGGGGGCGAGCTGACTGCTGACCTCACCCACCATGCGGGCATATACGTCTTCCGGCACCTCTACGCCACCGTGGCGTTCCGCAAGCGTGACGACACCGCAGGGCAGCGATATCCAGTCCGCTATGGCGGGGCCCCCACCGGCACGGCCATCCATACGGACCCAGATAAGTTCGGTCGATCCGCCGCCAATGTCGAAAACGAGCGCCGAGGTGCAGTTCTTGTCGAGAAGAGGCGAACACCCGGCAACGGCGAGTCGCGCCTCGTCCTCTGTCGAGACGATTTCGAGCGAAAGACTGGTCTCCCGCTTCACGCGTTCGATGAAGTCCGAGCCGTTTTCCGCCGTGCGGCAGGCCGCCGTCGCTATCGTCCGGGACCGGGCGACGCCTCTGCGTGCCATCTTCTCAGCGCAGATGCGCAGGGCATCGATTGCGCGGTCCATCGCGGCATCGCCCAGAGCGCCTGTGTGGGCCAAGCCTTCCCCCAAACGGACAATACGGGAATAAGCATCGACAACCTTGAACCCCTCGGGAGAACGCCGCGCAATCAAAAGGCGGCAGTTATTCGTGCCAAGATCGAGCGCCGCATAGAGGTGATCCTGGGCACTATGACCTTTGGCCGGCCGACGGGAATTTCTGGGTGCCGATTTGGGACGAGGCTGCTCTACCGATTTATCGGGGGCGGCAGCGTCCTTGTGCGCGCCTTCCTTGCGGCGGCCTCTTCCCCGCCGACCGCGGCGGCGCGACTTTCCGGGCCCGAGCGAGGCTGCGCTTTTGTCTCTCGACCCGCCGTCCGGGAAACCGCGTGATCCTTCGTCATCCGCTTCCTTTGGGGAAGCAGTGCTGTGGTTCGCGGCGGAGGAGACCTGTGGCAGGCCTTCGATAGCGGCATGGGCCCCGCCAGGACCGTTCATGCCGTCGTCACCTTCATGGTGCACTTTGTTCAGACCCGGGAAGCGCAGGACACCGCCACAAGCGGACCGCGCTATCGACCGGATTCCCTGTATTTTTCAGTTGTGTGGAGTGTAGCAGCCTGAGCCGCGCGGTAAAGACGGGCTTGTCGCTGCTGTCATACAGGAAAGTGGCTGGGGGACTAGGATTCGAACCTAGACTGGCGGAGTCAGAGTCCGCTGTCCTACCGTTAGACGATCCCCCAAAACGCCGCCCAGAACCTCGGTTTACGACCGTTTCCGGGCGATTCGAGGTGCTGCTCGTCTTGGTTGCGCGGGCGAAACCTAGTCGCCGCCCTTGCTTTCGTCAACACTCTGAACTCAATGCAGTTCCAGGCCCGGCAGGCCACCCTCTCCGCGCCAGTCTTCAAGTATCTTGATGAAGGCGATAGAGCCGCCGCCAAAGGGACCATTACGAATGGCGGCTTCGGATGGCTGACCCTCATTGTTGTAGTAACCGGGCGTACATTCCTCAAGGAAGCGCTTGTTGAAGACAGCGGCTTTGAGCACCGTGTCGAGCCATTCCGCCTCGGCTTCCGGCGTCGTTTCGACCACACGGGCCTGACGGTCGATGCATTCCTTCACGATGTAGGACAAGTGTTTCGATTGCTCGTTCAGCATGTGCGGATAGTTGGCGGTAAAACCTGCCTGTGCATTGCTGACGATGAAACAGTTTGAAAACCCGCGCGTATGCATGCCGTGCAGCGAGGAAACACCATCTTTCCATTTTTCGGTGAGCGTCACTCCCCCCCGGCCATAGATTTCAAAACCGGCGCGCCGCGTGTAGCCGGTGCCAACCTCGAAGCCCGTCGCATAGATGAGGCAATCGATTTCGAATGCCTCGCCATTCGCAACCACGGCATTTTCGGTGATGCGCTCGACGCCCCTGCCCTGTGTATCGACGAGATGGACATTCGGACGGTTGAAGGTGGCGAGATATTCGTCGTGGAAGCAAGGGCGCTTGCAGAACTGATTATACCAGGGCTTCAACGCTTCCGCCGTCGAGCTGTCTTTCACGACATCCTCGACCCTTTTGCGGATCGATTCCATTTTCTGGAAGTCGGCGAGTTGGACCACCTCCGCCATCTCGGCGGGTGAGCGGCCCGCGGCACCCTTGCGCGCCATGACGAGAAGATTACCGATGATATCGGTCCAGCCGTCATTGACGAGGTCTTCCTCCTGAAAGCCGCCGGAGACAAGCGTATTGAAATTGTCCATCCGGTTCTGCTGCCAGCCCGGCGTCAGGCTCTGCGCCCAGCCGGGGTCGGTCGGCCTGTTGTCGCGGACGTCAATCGAGGACGGGGTGCGCTGGAAAACATAGAGCTCCTTCGCGTGGGCTCCGAGATGCGGCACGCATTGCACGGCCGTCGCGCCTGTGCCGATAATCCCGACGCGCTTGTCTTTCAACTTTTCGAGGCCGCCATTGCAGTCACCGCCTGTGTAGTCGTAATCCCAGCGGCTCGTATGGAAGGAGTGCCGCTTGAAACCTTCGACTCCCGGAATGCCAGGCAACTTCGGACGATGAAGCGGGCCGCTCGCCGTTACAACGAAGCGTGCGCGAATGGCGTCGCCGCGGTTCGTGTGAACGACCCAGCGGGCGATTTCATCATCCCACCGCATCTCCTTGACCTCGGTCTGGAAAAGCGCATCGCGATAAAGATCGAAGTGACGCCCGATCGCCTGACTGTGCGCGAGGATTTCAGCCGCCTTGGAATATTTTTCGACCGGCATGTATCCGATCTCTTCAAGGAGAGGCAGATAGATGTAGGATTCGATATCGCAGGCAGCGCCGGGATATCGGTTCCAGTACCAAGTACCGCCGAAATCACCACCCTTCTCGATCATGCGGACATTTTCGACCCCCGCCTCGCGCAAACGCGCGCCCGCAAGCAACCCGCCAAAGCCGCCGCCCACCACCACGACATCCACTTCGTCGCTCAGCGGCTCACGCGCAAAACCCGGTTCGACATATGGGTCTTCAAGATAGTGGGCAAACTGGCCCTTGATCTCGACATATTGCTCATTCGCATCCTGCCTCAAACGCTTGTCGCGCTCCGCACGGTACTTCGCCTTGAGTGCAGCCGGATCGAACCCAAGTTCTGCCTTATCAGCCATCTCATCCCCCTAATACGTGCCGCTTTCTGATGTGCGGCTGCTCGGGCTTTGCCCATTTCGTGTTGATAGAGATAATAATGCAGCCTTACTATCAGTCAAAGACTGCTTGCCGCGACCGGGTCACCCCCCCGCCGCCCCGGCGTCAATGGAGGAGAGACGCTCTCAAAGCTTTCCGCGGTGAACCGGCGTTACGACAATATCGTAGAGTCGCCAGTCACTCGCTTCGACCGCATCGCGCACCTTGTCGAGACGACCGATCACCTCTTCCTCGTCAGCGAGTTCCGCATATACCGAGCCGGTGAGAAGGTGTCCTTCCTCACGAAGCTTCACCTCTGCCGACCTCACTCCATAAACCGACATTGCGGCCTTGGTTGCCGCCCCTATTGCGGGATGCAGCTTATCTCGATCGACGGTGTGCGGGATACGATCGGCAAGATCACCCATGGCGCGCCAGACGTGACGCACACCATCGCGAATAATATCGAGAGAAATGAGAAGCGCAGCAGTCGCATCCGCCCACCAGAAGCCAAGCCCCACCCCGGCTATCCCGACAATGGCGCCAACCCCCGTCATCCAGTCCGCCTTCTGCATGGCGGCATCCGCCATAAGTGGCTTGTCATGGATCTCGCGGGCTATCGGCATCTTGAGATGACCAAGAATGACGGGTGGAACAATGCTGTAAAGAAGTGCGGACATCATCAGCCAGCCGCCCCAAACATCATGTCCTGCCACCGACATCAGGCCTATTGTCGGATGCTCTCGCTCCAGAAGCTTTATACCGTTCTCGGCCAGCAGATAAACACCAACAAGAAGCGTCGCGGTCGCGCCGACGAGATAGGCAATGGACACCGCACGATAAAGGCCAAGAGGGAAACGCTCCGTGGGGCCCCGGCGCTCGATGGATGCGGCGACGAGATAGGCGATGGCAGGAAGGAGACCCAACACATCCTCGATCCAAGCGGTGCGCGTCGCCTGAGCGTTACCCAGAACCAGATAGAGAACCGCAATGACGGTACTCATGGCTGCGAGGGTCGCCCATTCGAGATGTATGGCGCGACGGCGGAGTTTCGCTTTGTCTTTCGGCCAAACATATGCTTCGCGAGTTCTCACTGGCGCGCCTCTGCCGTGAGATCGAGAATTTCACTCTCGTGTTTCCTCAGAAATGTTTCCAGGGCAATGAGCCAAGCGTTTTCGCCCTTCGGTACTGCCATGACATGCTTCGTACCGGGAATATAAGCGCGGGTAAAACCGACCTCGGAACGCCATGAGTCTGTCTGAAGAAATCCGCCCACCACGAGGTCCAGCTTGCGGGTCTTCAAGGCCCGCATAGCGACAGGCCCGGACATCTCCGACCATTCAACCTTCCCGCCTAGAGATGAGGCGAATTGTTCGACGAGCTGAACTTCAATACCTCGCGCTTCACCATTGTCTCGTACAGCCCAAGGCGCATTTTCAACAATACCGGCCTCGATGGTACCGCCTTGTGCGCGGGCAAGCGTTCCGTGGGGATCTTTGGGATAATCGTCGCAAGCGGTCAGGAGGGCCAATAACAAGCCTGCAAACACTGACCCAAACCGTGCCGCCTTTCTCATCGGATCCTCGCCTCACGCATTGCGTGATTTGAGAGAAGAACGTCCCCAGACAGCGCCGGTTCCCGCCTGCTCTTTCATTTGAAACGAACCGGGCCCCGCCATATGGCGGAGCCCGACAAGCACCTCAGAAAAAGTTACGCTCAGCCATAGCGATAGGGCGCGCCAGCCTTGCGCATCGTATCGGCGTAATTTTTGAGGATTTTGACCACGCGCGCGTTGCGCTCGCTTTTCTGCGCCACTTCATCCCAGAATTTAAGTGCTTCATCTTCTACCGTCTGCCACTCCGCTTCGGGAATGGTGGTCAGTTCGAGCTTGCCGCCCGTTGTGCGGTAATGAGCTTCACCCCACCAATACCAATGCTGGCGGTAGTAGTGTGAGCTGTCCATCGAGAGCTTGAACAGCGTCTTGAGATGCTCGGGCAAAGCCTCCCACTTCTCCGTATTGGCGATATAGGAACCGGCCCACGCGCCCGAGATGTTGTTGGTGAGATAGTACTTGTTGATATCCGCCCAGCCGACCGTATAGGTCTCGGTCGCGCCGCACCACGCAACGCCGTCGAGCTCGTTCGTCTGGATGGCTACTTCGATGTCTTCCCAGGGAAGCGTGACTGGCACGACACCAAAACGTTCCAGAAATTTGCCGCCTGTCGGAAAGGTGAAAACGCGAAGCCCCTTCAAATCTTCGAGCTTGCGGATCGGTTTCGTCGTCACGAAGTTGCACGGGTCCCAGGAACCGGTGCTGAGCCAGGTAACCCCCGGCACTTCGGCATAAGCTTCTTCCCAGATTTCGCGAAGACCGTACCACTCCCACAATACCGGCACATCCAGGCTGTAGCGCGATGCGAAGGGGAAATAAGCGCCGAACACCGACACATCGACGGGTGCCGCCATGGAGTCATCGTCGCTCTGCGCGGCGTCGATGGTGCCATTCTGTACAGCGCGGAAAAGTTCACCCTGCGGCACGAGCTGGTCGGAGGTATAGAGCTCGATCGTCATCTCACCATTGGCTGCATTGTTGAAAGCATCAATGGAGGGCTTGATCACATGTTCAGCGAGCGCCGGACCTGCATAGGTCTGCAGACGCCATTTGATCGGCGACTGGGCGCGAACGATATTGGGCGCGGCGATTGTGGAAGCACCTACGGCTGCCACGCCAACGCCTGCCTTCTTCAGGAAGTCGCGCTTGTTCATGTTCTTGGGATCGTCAGTCATATAAAAGGCTCCTTCTTCTCTGGATGGTTTCGGGTCGTATCCAGCCCCAGAAGCCAGACCCGGCCCACTCACACGAAGAAATCCGCTACTGCCTCGAACGCCTGAACTTTTCTGAAAAACCTCCTATCGCCCGGAATACATATCGGGCAGCCAAAGGGCGAGCTGCGGAAATGCCATCACGATTGCGATCGTGACGAGCATAATCATGACAAACGGTACGATTGAGCGATAGATATCCACAAGGGTTATCTCCGGTGGCGCCATGGCGCGCATAAGGAACAGATTATAGCCGAAGGGCGGCGTGATATAGGCCACCTGACAGGTGATCACATAGAGAACGCCGAACCAGATCGGGTCGAAACCCAGGCTCCTGACAAGCGGAATATAGAGCGGCGCCACGATGACGAGCATGGCCGTGTCATCGAGAAACATGCCGAGGACCACGAAGGACAGCATCATCATGATGAGGATTTCCCATGGCCCGAGTTCCCATGTGTCGAGCAAAAGAACCTTGATCGCATTCTTCGCGCCCAGCCCATCATAGACCGCACCGAAACAGAGGGCGGCCAGAATGATCCACATGAACATGCAGGTGATGCTCAGGGTCTGACGCATGGTGTCGTCCATCACGCGGAATGTCAGGCGACGTTTCCACAAGGCGGTCAGCGTTGCGGCCGTCGCGCCGACGGCGGAGCTTTCAACGAGGCTTGTAACGCCGGTAAAGAAAAGCCCCATCATGGACACGAAGATCAGAATTGGCGCGATGCCTGCTTTCAGCAGGATGAACTTTTCGCCCCAGGTGATTTTCTCCAGCTCTTCCACCGGCAATGCAGGGCCGAGTTCCGGGCGCATCCTGCATCGGATATAGATGTACAGACCGAAGAGGCACGCCATGAGAAGGCCGGGGAGAATACCGGCGAGCCAAAGCTGTAGAACAGGCTGACGCGCAATCATCGCGTAAAGCACCAGGACCACGCTTGGCGGGATCAGGATGCCAAGCGAGCTACCGGCCTGAATAACGCCGGTGACCATGACCTTGTCATAGCCGCGCCGCAAAAGCTCCGGCAGGGCAACGCTCGCGCCGATCGCCATCCCCGCAACACTGAGACCGTTCATGGCTGAAATGACGACCATGAGCCCGATTGTACCAATGGCAAGTCCCCCCCTCAGCGGCCCCATCCAGACGTGGAACATGCGGTAGAGATCGCTCGCGATACCCGACTCGGAGAGCATGTAGCCCATATAGATGAAGAGCGGCAGCGTGAGCAACGGGTACCAGTTCAGCACCTGAAAGCTGGCGTTGAAGGGCATTTCGGAGGCACCGTCACCCCACAGAAGAAGCGAGGCCGCGGCCGCGACAAAGCCGATAGCGCCAAAGACGCGCTGGCCCGTCAGCAGCACCACCATGAGCGATGAAAACATCAGCAGTGTGATGAGTTCGTAGCTCATTCGATCTCCTCGCCACGAGCGCGAGCCAGATCCTTGAAGAAGAAGGCGACCGCCTGGAGAAGCATCAACGCGATACCAACGGTCATGATTGTCTTGATGGGCCAGAGCAATGGCGCCCAAGCGGTGTAATTGACCTGGTTGTAAGTGATGGCATATCGCGTACTTGAGACGCCGCCCATGAGCAGCACGACCAGATAGAAGATGAGGCAAAAGGATGTGATCGTATCCGTGAAAGCCATCTTTCGCGGCGACAGGCGGCCGTAAAGGAGATCCATTCTCACATGCGAGTTGATCTGCATGGAGTAGCCGCCGCCCAGCAGATAGTAGGCGGCCAGCAGGAACTGGCCCATTTCCATGACCCAGGAAATCGGTACATCGAAGACGGTGCGGGAGATCGAGGCGTAGAGCAGGATACCGATCATCACAAAGATCAGTAACATGACGACCCGGCCGACGGCTCTGTTCACCGCCTCTACGTACCGGACATATGCTCTGGCTGCTCTTGGCAAGTTGCCTCTTTGACACTCGTACAAGACTTCAGGCCAGAAGGATCCAGCCTTTGGGCAGGAAACACAGCAATATCATCAAGGCTGGCACGGATTAACGCGACAAGGCAACTGAAGACACTGCCCTGGTGCAGGAAAACGCTTTCTCCCCTGACCTTTCCCGATCTCGTGGACGCAGTGACCATACCGCAGGCGAAATGGCGCCCGGTGAGGCATGTCCTGCCAAAGAGGGAGGCATTCGCTAGCGCGTCACTCGTGCGAAGGTGAGGCCGCCGACCGCGCCTGCGATCATCTGAACGATGAAACCCATCATGGTGCGCGCTCCTGCGATCGGCGTGATGTCCAACACGATCCTCATAGCAACAAGCGCAACGCCAAGTGCAACGGCGCCCGCCACGCCATAGACCAGATAGCGCTGCGTACCTGCCAACCTGTAGACCAGAGCTGCCGCCGACATCGCAATCAGGAAGGCTATGGCGATGATCATGCCGAACATCGGGCCCATGCCCGCAATGTCCTGCACGGTGGTGGAAAGACGGTCCGAAACCGGAATTTCGATGCCAAGACCGGTCAGCTCCGCGAGAACGAATTGCGTGTGGGCAATCGCGCCCAATACGGTCGTCACGATCACGGCCAGGACAAAGCCGGCCCCCATCCTCGCAATACGCATCCGCCACCCTCATTTCTTCAAACGCCAATTCGCTATATGATTGCACAGAATATCAGCAGTTGGGACGGGAAACAGCCGATGATGAAGCGGGCATTCGCCAAGAGAGTACTGGCCGGAGCGGCATTGCTGCTTCTACTCACAGGATTTGCAGGCGCGCAGGAAACGTCCTCGACAGATAAAGCCTATCGGATTACGCCGGTAGCGGAGGGACTCGACCACCCATGGAATCTGACCTTCATGCCGGACGGATCCATTCTTGTCGTATTGCTGCCAGGTGAAATTCGCGTTCTTCACGACGGCGCTATGTCCGAGCCCGTCGCCGGTGCACCCGAAGTGTATTTCGAAAGTCAGGGTGGCCTCTTCGAAGTCAAGCTGGACCCCGCTTTCGCGGACAATGGCTATGTCTATCTCTCATATGCGCATGGTACGCCGGACGCGAACGGCACCCGCGTCGCCCGCGCCCGTTTCGACGGCAAAACACTCTCCGACCTTGAAGTAATCTTCGATGCAACGCCCACAAAGGACACGCCGGTCCATTATGGCGGCGTGATGACCTTTCTGCCCGATGACACCCTGCTCATCGCGGTGGGCGACGGATTCGATTATCGCGAAGATGCGCAGCGTCTCGAAAACAGTCTCGGCAAGATCGTGCGTATCAACCGCGACGGGAGCATTCCCGCCGACAACCCGTTCGTGGACAAGGAAGGGGCGCGGCCCGAAATCTGGAGCTACGGCCACCGGAATCCGCAGGGTCTTCTCTATGATGAAACGTCTGGCCGCGTCTATGAACACGAACACGGGCCGCAGGGCGGCGACGAAATCAACATCATCGAAGCCGGCAAGAATTACGGCTGGCCCGTAATTACATGGGGCATCGACTACTCCGGCGCGCGGATTTCACCCTTCACGGAGTATGACGGGATGGAACAGCCTTTGCTCCACTGGACGCCTTCCATCGCACCCTGTGGCTTCACCATCTATCACGGTAGCGCCTTCCCCGAGTGGGACGGCGACCTCTTCGTCGGTGCACTGGCCGCAAAGCTGGTGCGGCGTGTGGATATGGAGGGTGGAGAGGTCGTGGGACAGGAGGAATTGTTCGGTGAACTCGGCAAGCGGATCAGGAACGTTACGACGGGGCCGGACGGCTACCTCTATCTTGTAACGGATGGTGAGGACGGTTCCATCCTCCGCGTGGAACCAGCCGAATAACGCATCATGTTCCAAGGCGACGCAAGGCATTCGTCGTCAGATAGCGGTCGAATGCCGATTGATCGTTCACCATCATCGTATGACCACCGGTGACACGTTGTACCTGCTCAAGCCGCGTGATGCGGTTTGTCTGGATATTGTGCGCATGGACGTGGGTCCATGACCAATAGGGATGAGCCCCGTCCATGACGGCATCCCCGCCCTTCTTGTAGAGCGAGAAGGCTCCATCGAAAGAACGGAATACCTGTCCCTTTCGGTCGAAGGAGACCATAACGAAGGGCAGCATGGTGCGCGCATCGAACCAGACGTACTTCTTGCCGACGGGTGCGCGCGGGAACTTCACGGGCTCCGCCTCCACAACCAGCGCTTCGGGAACGAGCTGCACTTTCGTATCCCAGAAGCTCACCCCGTTTGGGCCGCCATGCGTTTTGTGCTCCCAGTTCGGGTGGCTGGCCTCCCATCCATCGGACAAGGCAGCCAGCGCCGGTCCCTGATGCACGAGGCGATAGTTGCCCCAGGTGAGTAGCGGATCGCCCGCCGCCCAAGCATCCGAAAGATACATAGTCGAGCCCGCAATCAGCGGCTCGAAGCGCTGGTTGGTTGGAAAGCGGCGGATACGTTTGAAGGCAGGCAGGTAACCGTAAAGGTCAGGAAATTCATTCTGGTCATAAGGCCAGATATTGAGGAAGGAGGTGCCCTTCTCCTCGTTTGGATAGGTGAAGGCGACAGACTGGAAACGCAACTTGTCCTTGAACTCAGGCCAATAGGGCCTTGGTTCAACGACAATACGCGCAACAGGCGCAAGCTCCGCCCAGACGGACTCATAGGTGTAGTCGACCCTGCCCTCGGGGCCCAAGTCGTATTCCTTTGTCGCATAGACGGAAACGTCATGCCGCCCCCAACTCAATGTGAGTGCCGCGAATATCTCAAGTGCGGTCTTGGGATCGGGAAATGGGTTTCCGCCAATCCACGGATCGCCATCGAGTGTGACGACATTCCCCGTCTTGTCGAAACGCGCCTTGCCCTTGTTGCGAAGCGTTGCTTCGATGTACTCCCAAGGGCTCAGGGACATGATGTCGCCCGTCGGTGCGACAACCTCAAGTACACGCCCCATATCCTTGATTTGGCGGTAACGGATCGGGTCGAGAAGCTCCTTAACGAGATCGACATTGCCCGCATCGATACGACCACCTGTCGATATGCGGCCCTTCGTATAGGCCTCGATCGATAGAAGCTCATCGGGATAGGCTTTCGTCGCGTCGCCGTGTGCGGCAAGCGTCTGCCAAAGCGGAGCGGTGACGCCAAGGCCCACAACACCGGATGCGAGACGCCTCAAAAACAAGCGACGTGAATAGTCATGCGTGAAACGCCGGATATGCACCCTCATCTCCATCCGGGTCAGCGGTCAGGCAGAGCCTGACGATATCCGTCCGGAGAACCGGCGCGCCTTAGGGGAACACATTGCCGCAAGCGGCCCTGTTTTAGCGCCGGCGCTCCGGACGGAGCTAACGATGACGAGACTCAGAACTGATAGGTAATGCGGAATGTCAGTTCGTCGGCCCAGTCAATCGTGTCGATGATGTCGTCATTGCCGCCATCGGAAAGCGTAACATTGGCGAAAACTTCCGCCGTCCACGCCTCATTCGGCTTCCACTTCAACCCCGGCTGAATAAGCGCGCCACCGTTCACGTCGTAGAGAACGGAGAAGTCTGCCCGCCAGATCAGGTTCGGAAACGGCTGCTGCAAAGCAAAGGCGATGGCATTGAAAGAGTCTTCACCCTGAGGCAGTCCGGTTGTGCGCGCACCGGTTGCCCCCATACCACTCAAGTGCCGGCCGAACATGTCGCTTTCCGATTTGAACAGATATTGCAGCACCATGAAGGTCGCCGGAAATTCCTGCGAGAAGCGGTGGTACTTTTCAAACACAAGCGAGGCGACATATTCGTCTTCGACGATGTGATTGCGGCTCAAGTCCGGGCTTGTGAACACCTTGTCCGGTGTCCAGGTGAACTCGCTGCGGATGACGAGCTGGTCGAAGAAGGAACCGGCTCCTGCGTCCACGACGTAGTTCGCACCGATGCCAAAAATATTCTCACGCGGATAGACCCGCGCGATGTGTCCGCGAAGCGGTCCAAGTGCCTGAAAGAAGTAGTCCAGCTCGGCAGCAGCCAAAGTCTGGTTAGGTGCTTCAAAAGCACCGAGGCCGCCTGTAGCAGGCTGAAATTCCCGGATTGCCGCATTAAAACCCGCGAAGCCATTGAGTCGGGCCATCCCGGCATAGGTGAACCATTCCTCAGCAGAATAGACGCCCGTGCTGCTCATGGAGAACGGTGTGCCGCCGAGGATGGGATCACCAGAATCCGTCCAGTGGAAGACACCGTCCGGGTTGCGGCGGTTGACGGCAATCGCCTGTATGGCGAGATCGCCGAACTGCGCCTGGATACGACCACCGAAATTCATGGAGCCTTCGGCGTCATCAAACCCCTCATCCTGATGGATGGCGAACTGCGAAGGGATCACATTGTACGGCGTGTCGGGGTTCGCGAGCACCGAGGGGCTGAAGAGCTGCGTGAAGCCTTCAATTTCGATGTCATTCGTCACCCGGTAGGAACCACGAAGGCCAGGCGCTGCAACGCGTTCATCGGCAAACTCTTCAGCCACGAGGTCGAGCAGGAGATGGCGGCGAAGATCGAGGCCGTTCGGCACATCCAGTACGCGGAAGAAAAGCGACTCGCCCCATGCAATCTGCTGATTGCCGAGACGCAGCCAGAGCGGACCATCAGCATAGTCCAGATAGAGCGAAGGCAGGTCGACCATATAGTTCTGGCCGTTTGCTTCGAGGAAAGTACCGCGCCCACCGCTCCAGAGATCCGTCTCGAAGAACTCGGGATCACCATGCCCATCAAAAATGTCCGGCTGAAAATATCCCCGTAGCTTCGCAAAGCCAGTCCAATTAGCGTTGAAGTTCGCCTGGAAGTCGACCTCAAGGCGTGTCGCCATCAGATTGAAGTCATTGTCAGCACTATCAATCGGACGCGTAGTTGTCGTCACGCCCGCACCCGGCGCCGGGGCAAGGAGCGACGAATCCTGTGTAATCGTCCGGCCGTTGAAAATGTTGCCCTGCTGGTTGTAGGGATTCTCTTCGTCGGTGAGCTTGATAGCCGGTTCCTGCCGGATAAAGCCCTGAACATTGTAGTCGGCAGCCTGAGCGCCGGTTGCAAGCGCCGCGACAGCGAACACTGCTCCGACAAGAAGCCCCCCGGCAGCCTCGATCGATTTACGAGACATTATCTCCCCTCCCTTGGATAACCCGTAACGGGTTGAAGCCAGTTCCAAACCGCCCTTGCGGTTCACTCGTCCATTTCAAGAATTCTCCCGCGGTGACCGACAAGCATCGGCTTGTCCCGCGCCGCCGAAGAAGCGACCGCCTGATACCAGCCGGTTTCAATGTCGCTGCGCGTCACGGGCTTCCATGTCTTTCCACCATCGTGACTTGCATAAGCTCCGCGGATACCGGCTGCGAAAGCACGCGAGCCGGAACGCCAGATGCCAAGAAGATTGGTTTCGCCGGGTTCAGCGTGTTTCGTCCATGAGCGACCGCCATCGGAAGTACCGAGTACGAGCCCGTCCTGACCGACGGCCAGCCCCTCGCCTTTCGTATCGATGGTGAAGTCGAAGATCGATTCCACGCCCCTCCGCACAACGCTCCATGTGGCGCCGCGGTCAGGCGACTGAAGAATGAGGCCAAATTCTCCAGCGACGGTGATCCGGTCTCCGGCGACATCTACCGCATAGAGATGCGGCTCGACGTAGTCGTCCAGGATCTCCATCCAGTCGAATTCAGGGGAAGACCAGGTCCACCCGTCGTCACGCGAGACAAGGATGGCCCCAAAGCCCCCCACTGCAACGACAAGACCATTTTCGCCAAGGGCCACCTGAAAGAGACGGGCATCTGTTCCACTATCGAACTCTACCCAACGCCCACTCTCATAGCGGAACATCTTGCCCGACTGACTGACGAGAAAACGCCGCTGCCCCTGGAATGCAACGCCGAGCAAGGCGAGCTCTGTGTCGGGTCTCGCGCCGGCCGCCCAGCTCAAGCCGCCATCTGTACTTTCGAGGACAGTTCCTCCTCCACCCACAGCAAGCCCGTGGGAACCATCGAAGGCAATATCGAAGAGCGCATCGTGCGGTGTGCCCTGATAGCGGAGTGACGAACCATCCGGTGCTGCCTGCGCAATTGCAGGAAGCAACAGAGAGACCAGCACCAGAATCGAAAATTTCTTCAATATGGAATCCTCCCGGCCAGCGGGTACGGGAAATGCTTCCCGTACCCTGCAACCGATATCCTCAGGTTCCGAAACGCCGGATTGCCTGTGCGGTCAGATACTTGTCGTAAATCTCCGGCCCGATGTTGTATTCAGGACCGAAACCACCGGTGATCTGTTTAGCCTGAACGAAGCGGCTCATGCGGTTCGTCTGGATGTCGTGGCTATGCACATGGGTCCATGACCAGAGCGGATGACCGCCATCCATAAAGCTCGTATCTCCGTCCTTGTACTGACTGAATGCTGGCTCGAAGGATTTCCAGAGTTCGCCACGCCTGTCGAAGGTAAGATAGGAGACGAACATCATGTTACGAACGTCGATATAGACCCGCTTCTTGCTCACAGGAGCCCGTGGATATCCGATGGGTTCTGCTTCCACGACGAGAACTTCGGGAACGAGTTCCTTGTAGTCCTCGAAGAAGGTCTGCCCCTGCGGACCGCCGTGAACCTCACGTTCCCAATTGGAGTTGCTCTTCCCGGTCCAGTTTCCGGACACCGCGCCGAGATGCGGCTTGGTACCGATAACCTTGTAGTTGCCCCATGTGAGCATCGGGTCGCCTGCTGCCCAGGCATCCGAGAGAAAAATCGTGATACCGGGCACCAGTGGTTCGAAACGCTGGTTGGTCGGGAAATTTCGAACCCGCTTGAAGGCGGGCAAATAGCCGAGCAGATCCGGGAACTCACGCTGGTCATAGTGCCATGTGTTGAGGAAGGCTGTGCCCTTTGCGTCCGTCGGTGACGTAAACCAGACAGCCTGATAGCGCAGTTTGTCTTCCTGGCCTTCGAGATAAGGCGAAGGTTTGTTCACAAGGCCAACAGTGTTCTGTTCGGCCCAGATGAAGTCATATTGATAGGAGAGATCACCGTTCGGCGAGATGTCCCAGTCGCGAACGCCATAGACGGATTCATCGTGACGCCCCCAGGACATGGTGAGGTTGGAGAAGGCCTCTTCACCTGTTTCGGCGTTGGGAAATGGATTGCCGCCAATCCATGGCTTACCTTCAGTGGTGACCACATTTCCGTTGGCGTCGAACTTCCCCTTGCCGGCGTTGCTAAGCGTCGCTTCCAGATACTCGTGCGGGAACAGCTTGGTTACATCGGTCGTCGTTTCGACGATGTTGATGCGCCGCCCCATCTCCTTCACCTGACGATAGGCTATGGGGTCCAGCAGATCCTTCACCACCTCGACGTTCTCGGCCGTGACAACGTCACCGGGCTTGATGGCGCCCTTGGTATAGAGATCAATGGAAAGAAGCTCATCCGGGTAGACCTTGTCGATCGTCCCGGAGCGGGCAATTTCAGGCCAGAGCGGCGCGAGCACGCCCGCCGTGGCAATCCCCTTAAGCGACTTTTCCAGAAAAGCGCGCCTTGTGAAGTCTCTATCGTATTTCCGAATTCGCATTTTCCTTCCTCCTCCCAGTAGGACAGGAACCCTCCAGCCGTCTAAGGCCGGACCGGGGCCACCTCAGCCAGCTCGGTTTTCGGGTGTTGCACCTTCTCCGACGATTTCTTGCGGAGCATTTCGCTGGATTCTTCGGCGAGCGCGGCGAGATCTATGCCCTCGCTCACCATCAGTTCTCTGGATTCGATGAAGCGCGGCCTGATCAGCCAGACGAGCAACGGCACCACGATGAGCGCGATCACCATGTTGATCAGCATGACCATCACGAGCAGCAGACCCATGTCAGCAAGAAACTTGAGCGCCGACAGGAAATACCAGGGCAGGATGCCAATCAGCACAATGGTCGCGGTGAAGAAGATCGCCTTGCCGGTCGTCGTCACCGCGGTGAGGATAGCCTCCGCCATCTCCTTGCGGATCTGATATTCCTCGTAGATGCGGCTCAAAAGATAGATGCCGTAATCGATACCGACGCCAACGCCGATTGCGGCGATAGGCAACGTATTAACATCGAGGCCGATGCCCATCTCGGTCATCACTGCGCCGAGAAACAGGTTCGACAGGTTGACCGGGATCAGCAGCAGGATGCCGGCCGCCATGGAACGATAGGCGATGCTGCAGGTGATAAAGATCACGGCATTCAGCAGCCCGAGAATGACCCACTGATAGAGATCGACCGTATCGTTGATGGATTGCTGAAGAGCGATCGTGCCGCTGCCAAGACGAATACGGAAATCGTCGAACTCCGTGCCTATGATGGCAAGGGCGGAGCGCGCCTGATGCAATGCTTCATCGACCGTTTGCTGCTTGTTGTCCTTGTACCAGAGGGAAACCGTTCCGTTGCGTTGCTCGAAATCGGCGACATGCAGAAATGCCTTGGGGCCCGTGCCCACCATGAGAGCGCCCGCCGCCGCGCTCACCGCTGCGTCATCGTGGTCGAGCGGCGCCCATTTGGGATTGCCACCGCTGAACAGACGATTTGCTTCGGGCAGATAGTCGGCGAAAGAAAGAGAGGCTTCCGGTGGATTTGGCTGGCTTTCCAGCATGTGCTGAAGCCGTTGCATGGTCAGCGCCGTTTCGGCCTTGCGCACAACACGGTCGAGACTGTCCGGCGACTTCGACTCGAAGACGATTTCAAGCGTGTTGAGGCCGGGGAAATTTGCATTGATACGGGAGACGGCGACATTGAACTCCGAGTCATCCCAGAGAAGGTTGCTCCCCTCAACGGGATTGCCAACCTTGATATCCATGACCTTGCCGACGCTGAAGACTGTAAAAACGACGAGACATGCGGCGGTGAGCCATGCGCGAGGGCCGAAAGAAAGATGCGCGATTATCCGCAAGAACCACTTTACGAATCCATGCTTTGCCTCGCCCTGGTTCGCGCCGACAAGGCGCGAGACGTTCTTGGGCTCGGGAAGCAACATGATGAGAAGCGGTGTAAGCAGGACGTTTGTGGGGATCAGCATCATCGCCCAGAAGCCACAGAAGAGTGCGAAACGCTCCATGGCCGGAATCGGTGCGACACCGATCAGGAAAAGACCAATCGCATCCGTAGTGATGCCAAGAACCCCTGGCACCATCATGACGCTCAGCGCGATCTCCGCGGCCCGCCTGCGGTCCTTCACATGGTGCAGGACTTCGTAGAAGCGCTCAATAAACTGCACACAATGGCTGAAGGAACGCGCAACGAGGAGCAGCGGCACGACCATGATAAGCGGCTCGATAGGCTGACCCAGCCAACCGACAAAACCGAAACCCCAAACAGCGGCGACCAGGCTTGTGGCAAGTGGCGCAACAACACCCACCACATTTCGCATGTAGAAGATGAGCGCGACGAGAAGCGCAAGACCGGTAACGGCAAAGATGCCGAGCATCTGCAGTTCGTAATAATAGACCCACCCGGTAAGAATCGGCTGACCGGCCATGTGGACATCGTGCTTGTCGTCTCGTGCGTCCTTAACCAGCTTGTCGAGATACTCGAAGGTCTCGCCATAATCGAGAAGGCGCTCGATAAACGTGGCGGTGATGAGCGTCGCGGTGCCGTCTTCCGACACCATGAAGTTGCGAACATTCGGTGACTTGAGCAGTCGCGCACGGAAATCCTCGACCTCTTCCGCCGTCCGCGGCGCGTGGTCGCCCATGACGGGACGCGAGTCGATTCCGTTCGGCGTCGCCTCGGAGTACCGGGCTTTTTCAGTCGCAACCGAGAGAATCTGGTCGTGATCAACGGCTGGAGCCAGATCCACATCCCGCGTCAGATCCCAGACCTTCTGCAGCGTCTCGGGGTTATAGATATCACCGCCATCGGTGCGCTTGACCATGATGGTAACGGTGAGCGGATTTCCGAAGTTCGGATGATCCTTGTAGGTTTGCACGAAAGGATGATTGCTCGGCAGGAGATCGCTGAAGATCGTGCGGAGTTCGACGTTCTTCAGCTGAAAGCCAAAAAAGAGCGTCACGGCCAGCAACACAAACAGCGACAGCCACCGATGGGCCATCGTGACCCTGGCAATACGGGCACTCAACCTTTCCACTTAAACACTCCCCCAGAGCAATCTGCGACATAGCAGCGGACTGCGCATTGCGATGCACAATCCGGCCTCCACCTTGTGTCGGGATATCCTCACCCCTGTTTCCCTCCCGTTCGGTCCTTGTCGGCTCGCCTGGGCGATTCCGGACCGTTGCAACGATGGTGAGTGACGGCCCTTCAAAGCGCCCCGCCCTAAAGGATGGCGCGAGAGGAGGGGCGGAAAATGCGCGGAAACCATTGCCTTTTTTGCTCTTCGGTGAGCTCTGCTGCGGTGCAGTCGAAATGCGGCTTCTCCTCACCTCACGTCATCGCCCTTTGATGAAAGCGTTACGCGAAGAGGCTAAGTGCCCCCCGAAGGGGTGGGGATAGCCGGGCGAACGCTTCCTAGCATCCAGGCCAATAAAGAAGCCGAAGGCACGAGGGAGAACCGCCATGGCGAATATGGGAGATCTGCTCTGGACACCGTCGAAGGAGATGGTGTCGGACGCAAACATCACGGCCTTCACGGCCTGGCTCAACGAACGGGGGCACGACTTCAAGAGCTATGAAGACGTCCGGCGCTGGTCTGCGGACGACATCGAGGGGTTCTGGGGAGCAATCTGGCAGTATTTCGACGTCACCTCCTCCACGCCATATGACTGTGTGATGCGCGGCTCCGAAATGCCGGGGGCGGAGTGGTTTCCAGGGTCGAGGGTGAACTACATCCGCGCACTGCTCTCGAAAGGCGATGGTGAAAAGACTGCCATCCACGCCGCGGGCGAGGCCGGTCCGGCCCGGAAAATCAGCTGGGCCGAGTTGCAGGACCAGGTCTTCAAACTCGCCACTTCGATGAGAGAGCTGGGGATAAAGCCCGGCGACCGTGTGGTTTCCTACATGCCGAATATCCCCGAAGCGGCCGTCGCTTTCTTTGCGACGGCAAGCATCGGTGCGGTCTGGTCGAGCTGCTCACCCGATTTCGGATCGGCGAGCGTGATCGACCGCTTCGGACAGATCACGCCGAAGCTCATGTTCGTCACGGACAGCTATCGCTATGGCGGCAAGGATTTCGACCGCCGCACGGAAGTACGCGCCATGGCGGACGCCCTGCCCTCGCTGAAGCATGTGGTGCATGTGAAGGGGTCGTCGCCAGCGTTCAACAGCGAAGCGGCCGTCGAAGGCGCGCATGCCTGGGAAACGCTGGTGAACCGCGCGCCCGTAAAGGATTTCGAGTTCGAGGACACGGCATTCGACCACCCGCTCTGGATCGTCTATTCATCCGGTACGACCGGCCTGCCCAAACCTTTCGTGCACGGACATGGCGGAGTGCTGCTGGAAGCGCTGAAATTCACGCATTTTCACCTTAATCTGAAGCCTTCGTCCTGCATGTTCTACTTCACCACGACGGGCTGGGTGATGTGGAATATCCTGCTTTCCGGTCTCGTCGCCGGATCTGCCGTTGTGCTCTATGACGGCAATCCGATGGCGCCGAAAGCCGACCGTTTGTGGGAGCTTGCCGCCGAAACCGGCATGACGCTCTTTGGCGCGAGCCCGACTTTCCTGAACGGACAGATGAAGGCCGGCATTCATCCGAACAAGCTTTACGACATGTCGAAAATGAAAAGCATCCTGCTCGGCGGCTCACCGGTTATGCCCGAACATATGGAATGGTGCTTTGAAAACCTGCAATCCGACATATGGGTCACATCGCAGAGCGGCGGCACGGACGTGGCTTCGGCCTTTGTCGGCGGCATGCCGACATTGCCGGTTCATGCCGGCGAGATACAAACGCGCTGCCTCGGTGTCGATGTCCAAGCCTTTGACGATGAAGGGAAATCCGTAACCGGAGAAGTGGGCGAACTTGTCGTCTGCAAACCGATGCCCTCCATGCCGCTCTACTTCTGGAACGATGAAGGCGGGCACCGCTATCACGACAGCTATTTCGATACCTATGAAGGCCATTGGCGGCATGGCGACTATTTCAAGGTCAATGAACGCGGCGGCTGCTTCATCCTCGGACGCTCGGATTCAACGCTGAACAGATTTGGCGTCAGAATCGGCACAGCCGAAATTTACCGGACGATAGAAGGACTTGAGGAGATCGAGGACTCGATCATCGTCAATCTTGACCTGCCGGGCGGGAATTTCTTCATGCCACTTTTCGTGGTGATGCAAAAGGGCGAGGCGCTCACCGACGAGGTGAAGGCGAAAATCAACAAGGCGCTGCGCGAGAAGTATTCCCCGCGCCATGTGCCTGATCGCATTTACGAAATCGATGCCGTGCCCTACACGCTGACCGGCAAGAAGATGGAAGTGCCGGTGCGCAAGATACTCCTCGGTGCGGCACTGGAGAAAGCGGCGAGCCGCGACGCGATGGCGAACCCCGACGCGATCGACTATTTCGTGCGCTTCGCAAAAATGCAAACCGAGTATAAAACAGCCGCTGCATAGACCGACTGTCATCGAAACGTCATCATAACGTCACAATTGAACGTGGACGGATGATGCGGTGCAGCGAACCGGGAATATCTCGCGGCCATCCAGGAACAGTTGCACCCGGTTCTGGCCGTGAATGACACGGGGAGAAGGGAGGCCCCCCACCCGATCCGCTTCGCGGATCGACCTCCCCGCGAGGGGGAGGTGATTATTTTGTACCCGCCTTTGCAAAAAAAGGCTGCCTCGCAATCAAACGAGGCAGCCAAGGAACCGGGAGCGGAGGGATGCTCTCCCGAGGAGGTATTCAGGCAGCCTGCCCGCCCAGTTGCCTGAGCCTCGCGAGCACGGTTTCGGGAACCATGTCCGCCGGCACTTCCGTGAATGATTTATTATCCGTCAGCGGAGGATTGGACGCCCCCTCCCAAATGACGGCATCGAGAACCTTGCCTTCCCCGCCCGCGCCATAGACCAGATCGAAGCCGGACGCCTCTTCCGCGGAGGCCGCGCCCTGAACGACGAGGACCGAGGCCGCCTCATAGTGGCGGGCGACATTTGTGAGTGGATCGAAGAAGGCCAACGCGCGCGGATCGCTCTCCACAAAGCGGAAGACCGAAATGCCCGAGCGATACAGGAAGCGGAGAAGATCGGCGAGAGAGAGCGAGAGATCGTCCAGCACATCCTCGTCTATGTCGTCCTCGTCCATGAAGAGAGCGGCAAGCGCACCCGGGCCGGGCAAGGAGAGAGCGAGAGGGCGGCCGCCAAGGGCGCCGGACGCGGTGTCGAGCCCGCGTCCGAGCACCGCCCTGAACCCCGGATCCGCCAGCAGGTTTTCCATGCCGCGCGGATCGAGCGAGGCAAGCGCCACGCCCTGCATCTCCGCCCAGGCCAGAATGGCAGGCAGGACGGGTACCTCCACAAGCTCCAGCGAGAGAAGCTGCGAGAGATCGCGCAGGAAGAAGCCGAGATCGTCCGGCGTCTTCCACGGCTCCTCGCCGCCCCGCAGGATAGCCCTGCCAAAGGCATAACCGTCTATCCAGAGCGGCGGTATCACGTTTATCTCATCTGGCATCTCATCAGGCTTTCGCGCGAGCGGCCTCAAGCTCGGCTTCGAGCTTGTCGATCTTGACCTGAAGAGGATTGGCCATGACGACAGGCGGATTTACCTGTCCTGCCGGATGGAGCGCATCGGGCGAGCCCGCATGCACCATCGTCTTGTCATCCCAGCAGCCATAATAAGGAACCTTGCCGGAAGGCTTGTCCTTCACCCAGTCCTTGCAGAAGGCGTCGAACGGCTTGCTCTTCGCGATGCGCTCGCGGCGCATCAGCTCACGCGCTTCCTCCGTCGCCTGCTCGTCCACATGAAGCGTGTCGCGGTCATAGACGACGCGGTAGATGCGCCAGGCGACATCATGGGAGATCAGATCCTCGTCGAGATCGCGGATCACTTCCGCCGGATTACGGTCCAGCGGATCGCCGAAGCCGCCGCCCGTTCCTTGCGAGATCATGTAGAGCTCGCCGCGCTGCGCCAGCGTGTAGGCGAGCGTCATCGGATGCGTCGAGTATTTCGCCTCCTTGAAGGGGCGCTCGTTCATCAGCTCCTCGATCGAGTAGCGGAAGGAGCCGGGATCGTTTTTCAGGATTTCGAAGACATCGATGCCCGAGACGCGCGAGAGCGGATAGGTGGGGCTGCCATAGCCGCCGAAGAGCCCCGGAATGTTCGGGAACCTGGCGCCCATCGCCGTCAGCATGAAGCCGAAGGCGGGACTGTCGCGCATGGCCAGCACCATCTGATAGCCCATGCCGCCGCGCTGGCGGCCGAAGCCCTGATTGTCCCTCATCATCTTCTTGGAGACGATCTGGATGAAGGGCATCTCCTCCTCGATGAACTCCTGTTCGCCGAGGTCCGACATGGTGGCGAAGATAGGCGCGCAGCCATGTTCACCGTCGCGATCCGCCAGTGCGCCACCGCCCATGCCGTTGATATCGGCGCAGACATTGCCCACCATTTCGCCGTGCTGCGTGAGCCCGCCGAAAAGGAAGGTGTTGATCATGTTGAACCAGGGTGCGAGCACGCGCGTATATTTGTTCGGGTTGGAATAGAGGAACTTCATCGCGCAAACCTGACCGGCGCTCCAGGCTGTGAAAACAGTCATCATGGATTGCGCGTTCGGTGTCCCGAAGGCCGGCTTCAGCACCGATGGATTGTCGAAGAGGAACTTCATCGGCGCGAGCACGCCCTGATTACGCGGGATGTCCGGCCAGATGAAGGTGAGGAAGAGCTGCGCAAGCATACCCTTCACCGTCACATCCAGACTGTTGTTCGACCGGTTGGTGAATTCGGGACTCGAGCCGCGATAATCGAAGATGAGTTCGTCACCCTTTTTCGTCAGTTCGAGATTGATCTTGATCTGCACGTTCTCGCGAAGCGTGCCATCGGTCCACCATGCATGCCGCGTCGTACCGTCCGGCCATTCCTGAAGACGGCGGCGAACCTCCGTATCCGTATCTTCCAGGTTCATGCGCAGCGCGGCGACGACGGCCTCCACGCCATATTCCGCTATCGCTTCGTGAATACGCGCCTCGATGCGGCGGCAGACATACATCTTCACCTTCATGTCCGCATATTGCAGCTTCGGCTCCCGCACGGAATTTTGCAGGAAGGTGACGAGATCGCGGCGAAGCTTGTAGTTCTCGGCGACCTTGAAGGGCGACATCTTGAGCCCTTCGTCCCAGACCTGTTCGGCGAGAGAGGGCATGCCCCCCGGCTCGATGGCGCCGTTCTCGCCCTCATGCACGGTCGCGCCCGCCCAGGCGACGATCTGTCCTTCATGAAAGACGGGCATCATCATGGACTGGTCGGTGTTGTGCGCCTGACCGTAACGGGCATCATTGACGATGAAGACATCGCCTTCCCTGATGCCGACTGTGGGATCGCCCGCCCAGTACTTATTGACGAACTTGATCGGGTATTGAACGAGGTTGCAGAAAATGACGACGCCGCCGGAACTCGCAAGCGAGAGGTCTCCCGAGGCCGTGTAGACGGCGGAAACGCAATCGCCCCACTTCGCGCCGGGCGCCGCGCCCATATTCTCGAGCATCTCGAAGCTCTCGTTGACGCCTGCGAGGATGCGCTCGCGGACGATTTCGAGGCGGACGGGATCGTTCTCCTTTTCGATGCACTGGTCCTCATAGGCCGTGCGGGGCTCAAGCCCGTGGTTCTCCATGATCTCCGGGTCGGGCGCGAGATAGAGGCTCGTCTCCTTCAGGAAATCCTGAACGGCGGAGGACGGCGCGCCGCCGATATCCATGTCGTCACCCATTGTTCTTCCTCCCGGGAATAAGTGTCTTTTCGTTCGTCATTGCTCCGCCCTCACAAAGAGGCCTGCGCCATAATGACCGATGCGGAGATTCCAGCCCGGCTCGACGAGATAGGTCGTCGAGGGCGAGATGACGACGGCGGGCGCCGCGACCACGGCGCCGAAGGCGAGATCGGCAAGTTCGTAGAAGCCGGTTTTCAGCGCGCCTTCATGGCCGACAAAATGGCAGTCGCGCGTTTCACGAGGAGCGGGCGCATTGGCGAGATCCTTCTCCTCGGGCAGGACGCCGCGGAACTTCAAGGTGGACATGCTGGAATAGGTCGCGACGCGGATCGTGTTGACCCGGATGCCTGCTTCGGGCGCCTGACTGCCCTCGCCGTAGCGGCGGCCATAATCCTTCGAGAATTCCTCCATGACTTCGAGGAGGTCTTCGGCGGAACTCAACCTGTTTTTGGTAACGACGACGGCGGTCTGCGCGAGCTGATTGCCATAACGCATGTCGAGTTCGAGACGGTGCCGGATCGCGTCTTCCGGCACGCCCTGGCGGATGAGATCTTCCCTGCCCTTCGCTTCCAGCTCTTCGACCAGCGCATTGAAGCGCGGGAAATCATCGAAAAGCGCGCGCGTGTTCGAGTCGTAGAGCGAGAGATAGAGCGAACGCTCATGGAAATGGAGCTGATCCATGTTGCCTGCGCCGATGGCCGAGAAGATGGCGCTGAAGGGCGGAACCATGACGCGGGAGACGCCGAGCATATTGGCGATGCCACAAGCATGAAGCGGGCCGTTGCCGCCATAGGCCAGCAGCGTGAAATGGCGGGGCTCATAACCACGGACACGCAGCTCCTGCGCGATGCCGTTCGCCATGTCGTTATCGACCTTGTCGCGGATGAGCTTGGCCGCGCCGATGGCATCGACGCCCATGACCTCACCGACTTCCTTTTCAAGCGCGCGAAGGGCGCGGCGCTCGTTCAGGGGAATGGAGCCGCCCGCGTAACGCTCCGCAATCAGATAGCCGAGAGCGAGGTCGGCATCCGTCACCGTCGGGTTGCGGCCGCCGCGATTGTAGCAGGCGGGGCCGGGATCGGAGCCTGCGCTTTCGGGGCCGACGGCGACGGCGCGGCGAAGCCTGTCATAACGCGCGATGGAACCGCCGCCCGCGCCGAGCGTGACGAGATGAACCATCGGGATGTTGACGAGCCAGCGCTCGATCACGGGATTGAAGTCGTAGAACTTCACGCCGCCCTTCACGACGAGGCCGATGTCGAAGGAGGTTCCGCCCATATCCGTGCAGACGACATTGCCGAGATCGGTTTCGGTGGCGAGATGCTCCGAGGCGTTGATGCCGGCGACGGGACCGGAATGGATGGTCTGGAGGGCATCCGTCGAGTTCAACTGCGCCATGCCGCCCGAATTGTGAATGACGAGCATGGGCTTCTGGTAGCCGTTGTCGCGGAGGTTCAGCTCCAGCGAGGAGAGGCCGTGATACATCGCATTGTGCAGGAAGGCGTCGATGATGGCCGAAGAGGTGCGTGCATACTCGCCCTTGCGGCCGCCAACCTTGTGCGACATGACGATGGGGGCGGAACCGAGCAGATGCTCCGGGAATTCCTCGCGGATGATTTCCTCGACGAGGAGTTCATGCTCGGGCTGCACGACGGCATTCACCAGCGAGACGACGAAGGCCTGGACGCCATTATCCACGAGCTTGCGCACGCAATCGCGCACATCCTCCGGGTCCACCGCCATGACGATCTCGCCCGTTTCGGCGACGCGCTCGCGAATGCCGACGATCATCTTCACCGGCACCAGCGGCGTGGGGCGCTGCGCCATAGGCAGGTCGCGGCGGAGGCGATCCGGCAGGCCCTCTCCGTAGCCGCGGCCACGGCTCAGCGGCACCATCGCCTCGAAGCCCGCCGTCGTGATGAGGCCGACGCGAGGACCGCGGCGCTCGATCAGCGCATTCGTGCCAAGCGTCGTCGCGTAACGCACGCTGTCCACTTCGCGCATGACCTCTTCGAGCGAGAGGCCGATCTGCTCATAGGCGATCTTGAGTGAGGCATTGAAGCCCAGCGCGAGATTCTGATGCGTGGTGAGCGCCTTCGCCTCGACATAGGCATCGTCCCAGACGAGCGAGCAATCCGTGAAAGTTCCGCCGATGTCGACCGATACGCGGCGCATGTGTTTCGTCCCTTGTTGCTTTTGTTCAGTGCGAGTGAGGCGGCGCGACGAATTCAGGCCCGAGGACCGCCTTCTCCAGCGGCTCGCGTCCGGCCCATTGCGCCTTCAGCGCATCGATATCGAAGTCGATGTCATGGGCGGGCGGATGGCCCGGCGGCAGGTATTCGACTTCCGCGAGATGGCCGCAGTTCGGGCAGCAATATTCGAGGATGCGGCACCAGTCGGCATCGGGCGCGAAGGTGATGTCGTATTTTTCCGCATCGAGGATGGGCGCGTGGACCTCGGAGGGGTCGCGCTCGCGGACGAGCAGGCCCTTCTTGTAGTTATCGCGCGCATTGCCGATATCGTGGCCGCAGGCGCCGCATTCCCAGCGTTCGTTATCGAGGTCGATGGTGAGCATCGACGTGATGAAAACTTTCATTTTGTTTCTCCCCTTCGGGGGGTCGCAATCCCGGACGGCGAACCGGTCTCTTTGTTTTAAGAGGGCACTTCGCCTGGGATTGCTCCCGGTTACTTCTTAAGCAAGAGGTCGCCATTGCCGCTGACGGCGAAGCGCCAGCCCTCGCGCACATGCGTGGTGAAGAAGGCTTCTTCCACGAGGCAGGGGCCCGCGCCGAAATCGCCGGGCTGGAGATCCTCCAGACGGAAGAGCGGCAGATCGGAGGTTCCCTTGCGCAGCCCCGCAGGCTTCGCCTCACGCTTTCCATCCGCGAGCGGCGCGCCGAGCGCGATCTTCTCGATGGGTTTCGTCACGCGCAGTTCGAGCCAGCTTTCGGTGTTCGCGCCGTCATGCCGGCCATTGAGCTTCGCGCGGCTATAGCCTTCGCCGTTCTTCGTCAGCACGGCATAGTCGAGATTGCATTCGGCGAGATCGAAGCCCTCGGCGAGCATGCCGCGGCGAGCCTGCTCCACGAGACCGGACTTCGCGGCATCGAGCGCATCGTCACGGCCCGCGACAAGCTCCGCCATGTAGCTGTGTTCGATATCGGAGAAGGCGATGCCATAGGCCGAGAAGACGGCGGCGAATTTTGGAATGAGGACGGTATTGAGGCCGGCCTTTTCGGCGACGCCGCAAGCGGACATCGGCCCGGCACCGCCGAAGGCGAGAAGCGTCGCGTCCGGGTTTTTCTTGCTCCAGGCGGCAAGCTCACCGGCGATCTTGCCGTGATAGGCATCCGCCATCGCCTGTGCGGCTTCGGCAAGGCCCAGACCGAGGGGTTCGCCGACTTCGGCCATGATGGCGCGTTCGGCGCGCTCACGGTCGAGGGGCATACGGCCGCCGAAATAGGAGCCGGGATCGAGAATGCCGAGGGCAAGGAAGGCATCCGTCATGGTCGCCTTCGTGCCGCCGCGCGCGAAGCAGGCGGGGCCGGGGGCGGAGCCGACGCTTTCGGGGCCGACGAGAATTTTTCCGCCCTCCGCGCGGATGATCGAGCCGCCGCCCGCGCCGATGCTTTCGATGGCGGCAAGCGGGATCGAAACCGGCGCGCCCTCGATATGACCGGAAGAGGCGACGGAAACCGACGCATCGTCGAACATGGCGATGTCGGTCGTCGTGCCGCCAATGTCGATGGAGACGGCGGCGGGGATGCCGTAATGCTTCAGGAGCACTTCGCCGCCGACAACACCGCCCTGCGGACCGGAGGAATAGGTCTTGATGGCAACGGTTTTTGCGACGCGGGTGGAATTGCCGTCATTGCGAAAGATGAGAAGCGGCTTGCGCGCACGATGTTCGCGCAGACGGTTTTCCGCATTGTAGAGGAAGGCTTCCATCGCGGGGTGGAGGAAGGCGTTGACAATGCTCGTCCAGACTCGCTGGTCGAGCGTGCCGATGCGCGTCAATTCCGTGGAGAAGAGAAGCGGAACGGCACCCAGAAGATGACGCGGGAAAGCACGATAGAGCGTGCGCTTGGCGGCCTTTTCGCGGGCAGCGGCATCGGCGCCGGAGAAGGCAATGACGATGCGGCTTGCGCCGGCCGAGACGAGCCGGGAGACGGCGGTGACGAGTTCGGTGCTCCCCTCACCTGCCGCCATGTTCGACAGGACGCGGACGCGGTCGCCGATAAAGGCCTCGAAAAGCGCGGGCGCGGCATTCATCGCTTCCGTGGCGACGGCATCGTCATCCGTCAGCAGACCGATGCGCGGCCCCTTGCGCTGCACGATGGCATTCGTGCCCTGGGTGGTGGAATAGCGAATGTAGTCGATGGTGCTGACGAGCTTCGGCAGATCGATTTCACCGTCGATCTTTTCCGACAACGCCTCCAGACACTTCACAAAGCACTCGGTGAGATCATGCGGCGTGGTCAGCGTTTTCGCGTGGATGGTCGACACACCATCCGTCGCGCAGACATCCGTCAGCGTGCCACCATTGTCGATGCTTACCAGAAGCCCCACGGCCAGATCCTCCCCGATCGTCTTTTAGGGGCGCCGTATAGCGGCACCCTCACCGTTTATGAGGAGGAAATTAAGGGGCCGGCACCCCCCTCGCCCCACCCGAAAGGATGGAGTTTGGCTGGAGCCGATCACCCTTTCAGGAAAGCGGCGGTCGGCTCGCAAGTTTTTGTGAGGCCGCGTTTTCGAACCGCAAAACCGGTAGCCAATTTTGCTGAAAACGCCCTAATCGATCAGACCGAAATGACGAGCGACGGAAACCGCCTGCATGCGGTTGCTGATCTGCAATTTCTCGAAGATGTTCCGCAGGTGCCACTTCACCGTATTGGTGGAAAGGGAGAGGCGGTCGGCAAGCGCCTTGTTCGAGAAGCCGTTGGAGACGAGACGCAGAATTTCGCGTTCGCGCTCGGTCAGTTCCTCAAGCAGGGGAACGGACGGCTCGTCATGATCATCGTCTTCGTATTCGTCCTGCGTCATGAGCACGGGTGCGAACTCTCCGGCCTCGGAGAGAAGGCGGTCGAGATAGGCGGAGACGCGATCCTTCTGCGGCAGGTCCGGGAATTTCGGCAATGCCTGCCGCGCCTCCTGAAGGAGACGGACGGCTTGCGGGCCTTCGTCGAGAACAAGACGGATGAACTGGTCCGGGGCACCGGCCTGAAGCGCCTCTATCAATGCACGGCGCGCCGAGTTCACCTGGCCTTCGACATTGAGCGAAATCGCCAGCAGGAGATTGAGCTTCACGAAGCGGCGTATGCGGCGCTGCGCACGCGCCTTGCGGGCCGCGGGCTGGAGCAGCGCACGCGCATCGGCATGACGCCCGGAAAGGATAAGCAGGCGCGCCTCGGTGACGGTCTGCGCTTCGGTTTCGCCCGCATGGAAGACAAGGTCTTCCTCGCCTTCGACCTCCGAGGTGCCAAGCCCGGCCAGGCGCGAGCGTGCCTTGTCGAGATCGCCCGCGAGCGTTGCCTGACGCACAAGCTCCGCCTTGGCGTAGAGCACGAGACGGCGAAGATTGTAGCGATGACCGAGATACATCATCCGGTCGAGGACTTCTTCCGCATCGCGCTCCTCACCGCGCAACATGGCGACACGGGCCATCGTGAGGAAGGCGAGTGCAAGCGGTTCAACGATTGCCTGCTGCTCGATAAGCAGGAAGTGATCGTTCAGCAGCGTCTCGGCTTCGGCAATGCAGTTCTTCTCATAAAGCGTTTCGGCGAGGCAGGCGGCAATGACGGAGCCAGCGGTGACACTTGCGGTCGCGCATTCCTCATTGTGGACATAGGCCTGCTTCAGCGCCCGAAAGGCATCTTCATTGTGCCCCTGTGCAGCGAGGACATTGGCGTTGATCCATTCGCAATAGGACAGACCGAAAAGATTATGCGCCTCGTCATGGAGGGCACGGGCGCGGGCAATCGTCTCGCGCGCTTCCTCGAACTGGCTGTTCAGATATTGCCAATAGGCGCGCGCGTTGAGGGCAACCGCAAATTCCAGACCCTCGCTGCCTTCGAGCAGTTCGATTACCTTGTCGCCGGTCGCGCCGATCTCAAGCACACGGTCCTGCGCGGCGTTGGTGAAAATACGGGTGTAGTTGTGGACGCCCCAGGCCTTTTTCGGGGCGTTCTCACGCTCCAGGGCGGCACGGCGAAGCGCGATGATCCTGTTTGCCTTTGCGAATTCGCGGCGGAAGCCATAGGCGATAATCGCGGCGTTCAGGATATCCTCGTATTTCTGGATCGTCTCGGGCTGAAGCCGGTCGGTAAACCGCACGATGAGATCGAGCCGTTCCTCGGCGATGAGCCGGTCGATCCCGGAGTTGAGAAGCGACGCTGCTTCCTGCTCATGACCCGCATCCAGATAATGCGCGATTGCTTCCTCGCAGAAGCCATGCGCCTCGTACCAGCCCGCGATCTTGTGGTGATGGGCAAGGACTTCCGCCTCCGACATCTCGCGGCGCAGGCGCGTGAGCAAGACCTGCCGGAAGACGGTGTGAAAACGGAACCAGCGGCGATCCATATCGACTGGCGTCAAAAAGAGGCCGAGATGCTCGATCTCGTTCAGACAGGCCTCTCCATCCTCCCGCCCGGCAATATGTTCGAGAAGCTCCGGGCAGATGCGCTCCGGCATGCAGGCTTCGAGAAGCACACGCTGGAAATCGGCGGTGAGGTTTTCAAAGACATCTGTGGCGAGGAAGTCGATCAGGTCGGGCGTGACGCCGGATGTGGGCAGGGCCCGCGCGCGGCCCGTGCGGCCACGCATGGAGAGGCGGATGCACTGGAGCGCGGCGGGCCAGCCATCCGTCGCCGACTGATAGCGGTCGACCTCCTCGTCCGAGATATCGCGAAACTCGCGAAAGAATTCCGCCGTTTCGTTTGCGCGGAAACGCAAGCCCTCGACATTCACCACCACTGCCTGTTCGCGAAGCTGGAGGCGCGGCAGATTGATCGACGGGATAACGCGCGTACCGATGCAGAGCTGTGCCCCTTTGGGGACGATGCGAACCAGTTGCGCAATGACGGCTTCCATGCCCGTATGAGCGGCCTGCTCGAAATTGTCGATGACGATGACAAGCTCGCCCTCCACCGCCTGCACACAGCGAGAAAAATCCTGAATGGAGGCGGATGAACTCTCCGGCAGAGAGATATTGCAATCCGGGCACGCGGCGGCCACGGCCTCGCAGAGAAGCCGGAGAAAACGCGACGGATCGGAATAATGCGCTTCGAGGTGAAGCCAGGCGACGATTGTGCCCTGCTCCTCGCGCCATGCGCAATATTGGCGCAGAAGCGTCGTCTTGCCAAAGCCCGCAGGCGCCTGAACGACGAGAAGGCGAACGCCGGTATGGTTCTTGAGCCTGTCGAGCTGATATTTGCGAAGAACAAGATTGTTCGACGCGGGCGCCGAGCTGTCCGCCCGCATGAAAGAGCGCCGTGGCGAATGACCACCCTTACCCGCTTCCGATGTTTTCGGTTCCAACGCTCCCATTAGCACGCCCTCCTCCAGGGACGGCGGCGCACCCCCTGCACACCGCTGGCCCGCGTTCACACGGGACTTTTATTTTCTCGTTATGCCCGACGATCCGTTATCGGCTCTCCCCTCCGATGCGAACCATCAGCTTGCCGTTATTGCCGCCCGTATAGAGCAGACGCAGCGCGGCGACCGCGTTCTCGATGCCTTCCTCGACATGGATGCGATATTTGAGATCGCCCGAACGCATCCACTCGATCAGTTTCGCGTGATATTCCGGGTAATGCTCCGCGTAATCGAGGATCACGAAGCCCTGAATGGTGAGGCGCTTCATGATGACATTGCGGAACATGTAGGGCCCCGGCACCGGGCCCGACGAATTATAGGTGGAGATGAGGCCGCAGATGACGACGCGCCCGCCATCGTTCATCAAGGTGAGGGCCGCATCGAGCTGGTCGCCACCGACATTCTCGAACTGCACGTCAATGCCGTTCGGGGCTTCGCGCTTCAAGGCTTCGAGCAAGTCTTCCTTGCGGTAGTTGGTGGCGGCATCGAAGCCAAGCTCGTCCGTCAGCCATTTGCACTTGTCATCCGATCCGGCGACGCCGACGACGCGGCAACCATGCAGCTTCGCGATCTGGCCTGCCAATGCGCCGACGGCACCCGCTGCGGCCGTCACGACGACCGTGTCGCCCGGCCTGGGTTTGCCAATCTCGTGAAGGCCGACATAGGCCGTGGGGCCCGCGACCGCGAGAATGCCGAAAGCATCCGCAAGGGAAACGCCTTCCGGGCGAGGGAAGGCACCCCAGCCCTCGCCGTCCGTCACGATCCAGTCCGACCAGGTGCCGAGACCGGTGACGAGAGAGCCTTGCGGGAAAGCCGGGTTCTTCGATTCCGCCACCTCACCGAGGATGAAACCGAGCATCCGCGCGCCAATGGGCAGCGGGTCCATATAGGTGTCCCAGTCGCTGAGCCAGACGCGGTTGGTGGCGTCGAGCGACATATAGAGGGATCGAATGAGGATTTCGCCATCCTTCAATTCGGGGATGGGGTCCTCGCGCAGGACGAGTGTGTCGTCCTCGATGACATCTTTCGGGCGCTTGTTGAAATACCAGTGATGGGCCGTTTTCGGCACGATCCGTCCTCCCCCGCTGGCTGCCGTCGAGGAAATTCCTCCACGAATCCAGCTACTTATCCTTTTCAGCACGCTTTCCTCCCAGATCGCGTTTCCCCGGCTTTCCAGAGCCTGCGGATGCTGAAACGGTTACGCCATCCCCACCCCACCCATAAGGGTGGGTGGGTGAGAATGGCATATTTCAGGACGTTACCGGGAGGGAATTGGCATGGGGAGGGTGAGCGCGAAGGGTTCGACCTCCTGGGGAGCGCCAGAGGGAAACGGCGGAAAAGGCGCGCATCTGGCAATGACTTCGACGGCTGCCCGGTCCAGCGCGGGAACACCCGCCGACTTGATAAAGCCGACGCGCAGCACCCGGCCGGAGCGATGAACGTCGATACTGAGGACGGCTACGCCGCTCTGGCCCGCCGCTTCACGCGGGAAGATGAATTTATCCGCAATGCAATTGCGCGCCGAATTCATGTAGGCATCGCCGCCCGATCCCGAGGTTGCCGTGCGGTCGCGGCCGGAGGCCCTGGGGTCGCCTCTGGGAATGCCATAGCCTTCGCCTACATCCATCGCCCATCCGGGGAGGTTTTCGTCCGGCGTCGTGTTTTCGCGCTGGCGAGAGGTCTTGTCCTCGGGGACGGGGTCCGGGCGAAGGTTCATATCCTCGTTCTTCTCGCCGCCGCTTCCGGCGTCTTGCGCTTCATTGCCGACACCAGAGCGCGTGAAGAAGCCCGAGGATTCTTCTTCGGAAGGCTGCGGCTCTGGTTCTGGTTCCGGTTCCGGTTCCGGTTGGGGCTCGGGCTCGGGCTGGGGCTGGGGCTCCGGCTCGGGCACGAGATCCACGGAGATGGATGGCGGTTCGGCCGGCGGCGTCGAGACCGGCGGCTTGAAGATGAGAGACAGGACCGCGATGAGATTGATGAGGAGCGCGAGACCAATGGCGATGGCAAGCTCGCTCCAGGGTTTCTTCCGGGGCGGCGGCGGCGGAACGACATGAAACGTGTTGCGAAGCAGGCCGTCATCCGAAGCCGGGGCATCACTTGTAGCCGTTGTACTCATTATCCTGCCCGACCGCACCGGCTCCTCTTTCGCGGCAGCTTAGCAGGCGGTGGGGCATTGCGGCAGGGGGCAGAACGGCAGAGTTTCAAGGGTCGATACGCGTGCCGGAACGGCCCGAAAGGATGTCTGCCGCCTGCCCCAATGCGCCGATGAAAGCGGGGCGGCCACTGGCGAGCGCAAAATGGCGCACGGCTTCGATCTTGGGCGCCATCGAGCCCGACGCAAAGGAAGCGGGGTCGAGCGAGCGGGCGGAGATCGCCTCAATGCGCGTCTGCGCTGGCGTATCCCAGCCTTCATAGACACCGTCCACATCGGTGAGGATCAGCAGGCCGTCCGCATCGAGATCCGTCGCGAGAAGGCAAGCTGCAAGATCCTTGTCGATGACGGCTTCGACGCCTTCTACCGCGCCGCCCTCGCCCGGCAGGACGGGAATGCCGCCGCCGCCCGCACAGATGACGAGGCAACCGCTTTCGACGAGATGACGGATGGCGCCAAGCTCCACGATACGGCGCGGCGCCGGCGAGGCGACGACACGGCGCCAGGTCTTGCCGCCCGGACCATCCGGCGCGACTGACCAGCCGCGCTCGGCGGCGAGCGCCCTCGCCGTCTGTTCGTCATAGACGGGGCCGATGGGCTTCACCGGATTTGCGAAAGCGGGGTCATCCGGATCGACAAGGGTCTGCGTCAGCACGGTCACGACCTCGCGCTCCGGCAAGGCCTTGCGCATGGCCTGCTCGATCACATAGCCGATCATGCCCTGCGACTCCGCGCCGAGAACATCGAGCGGATATGGCGGCGCGCCCTTGTAGGCATCGGCTTCGAGCGCGAGAAGGCCGACCTGCGGGCCGTTGCCATGCACCAGCACCAGCTCATGTTCCCGGGCGAGACCGGCAATCGCGGAGGCAGCCTCGCCCATGTTGCGGCGCTGTTCGCCGATACCCAGCGTATCCCCGCGCTTCAGGAGCGCGTTTCCGCCAATGGCGACAAGGAGGCGCATGATCTAGCCAGCCTTTTGCGGTGCGGGCTGCTGCTGCGTGATGCAATGGATGTTACCGCCGCCAAGCAGGATTTCGCGCGCGGGGACAGCGATCACCTTGCGATCAGGAAACAGGGCAGCGAGCTGTTTTTGCGCAGGCTCGTCATGCGGGTCATTGAAGGCCGGCATCACGATTACACCATTCGCAATATAGAAGTTGATATAGGAAGCGGCGAGACGCATGCCCTCCTCTCGGGGCAGCGTTCCCTCCACGACATCAACGCCGCCACTTTCCTCTACGGTAATCAGGATCGGATCCGGCTGGTGAATGCGATGGATTTCGAGCTTGCGGCCCTTCGCATCCGTCGCGGCTGAAAGACGATCGAAAGCGTCCTTTGAAATTTCATACTGAGGGTCGGTCTTGTCGTCCGTCCATGTGAGCGAAACGACGCCCGGCCGGATGAAGCAGCAGATATTGTCAACATGGCCGCTGGTTTCGTCTTCATAGACGCCTCGGCCAAGCCATATGACCTTTTCGATATTGAGGTAGCTTGCAAGCACCTCTTCGATCTGCTCGCGTGTGAGATTCGGGTTCCGGTTCCTGTTGAGGAGGCATTCCTCCGTCACCATCAGCGTGCCTTCGCCATCGACATGGATGGAGCCGCCTTCAAGGACGATAGGCGCACGGTAGCGGTCCACGCGTTCTATCTCGGCGACCTTGGCCGCTACGAGGTCGTCCTGGTCCCAGGGAAAATAGAGACCGCCATCGAGACCGCCCCAGGCATTGAATATCCAGTCCACCACGCGGACCTCGCCCTTGCCGTCCACGACGAACGTGGGACCGCAATCGCGCATCCATGAATCGTCGTTCGAGATTTCAACGACACGAATGTGCGGGGCGAGCATCGCGCGGGCATTGGCGAATTGGCGCGGCGAAACGCCGACCGTTACCGGCTCGCCCTCCGCGATGGCGGCGGCGACAGCCGCGAAGGCATGTTGCGCAGGCTTTGCACCGAGACGCCAGTTATCCGGGCGCTCCGGCCAGAGCATCCATGCGCCTGTATGCGGTTCGAACTCGCCAGGCATGCGGAAACCATCCGCACGGGGCGACGTCTCCAGTTTTCGTACCATTCGCCATTACTCCGAAAGAGAGACAGAGAGGGGCGGCAGCACGAAGCGCACCGCCCCCACCCTGCCGATCGCATTCAGCCTGCGAATTTTCGCTCGGCCCAACGAACAAGCCCTTCGCCGATCACGATTGTCACAAGAACACCGATGAGTACGGAACCGGCATAGTTGAGATCGAATTCACCCGGCGTGTAGATGAAGAAGACAATCGCCTGCAGGATGAAGAGCATGCAGAGGATCGCAAACACCCAGGCGCCGCCATTTCCGCCAGGTACGCGATAAGGCCGCGGCGTGGCGGGGTCGATGCTGCGAAGCCGGAGGAAGGCCGCAAACATGACGAGGTAGGGAAGCAGGAAGACGATCGAGGAGAAGGCAAAGAGCGTCCAGAAGAGGTCTTCCGCATCCGCCGCCAGAAAGCCGTAGATCACGATGACCACGGTGGTGACGATGCCTGTGACGATGGCGGCGCTGGCGGGTGTCTTGTGGACGGCATGGAGCCGCGCAAACATGGGCGGCAGGTTGCCATCGAGCGCCGCCTCCGCCGCAGACCGGTTCGCACCCATCGTCCAGGTGACCATGTTGGCGACAAAGGAATAAAGCGCCATCAGGCCCAGCGCGATGACGAGAGCGCCACCGGCCCCGCCCTCGCCGAGGAAGACGCGCAGCGTATCGATGATGCCGCTCACCAGATTGATTTCATCGAGCGGCAGGGCGATCAGGATGCCTATGGTGGCGAAGAGATAGAAGGCGGCGATCAGAATGCCCGACAAGGCAATCGTCAGCGGAACATCGCGGGCGGGGTTTTTCATTTCCGCGCTCGCGCCGGACATGAGTTCGAAGCCCATGAAGTTGTAGACAATGACCGGCAGGAAGGCGAGCGAGGCGCCCCAGCTCGGCGTCATGCTGGAGATCGTCAGCTCGTTTGCGACACCGTGATTGGCGGCATAGACAAAGCCGCCGATGCCAATGGCGAGCATGATCGCGACCTTGAAGATCGCGCCGAGGTTCGGCACCCATTTGCCGATATCGAGCTGGACGATGTTGATCCAGACCGTGAGCCAGGTGAGCGCGATGGCGATAACGATCTGCGACCACAGAGGGAGATCGGGCATGAACAACGCGGCAAAGATGCCGGCGAAAAGAATGAAGACCGAAGGCTGCCAGAGCGCGACATTGATCCACCAGAGCCAGGCGGTGCGACCGCCCCAACGCGGCCCGAAGGCACGGCGAACCCAGGCATAGATGCCGCCCTGATCGGGATAGGCGCTGCCGAGTTCGGCCGTGATGAGGCCATAGGGGATAAAGAACAGCACCATGGTGAAAATCCACCAGAAGACCGATTGCGGGCCGATGGCCGCCGATGCCGCGAGCTGGTCGATAACGAGGATGGCGCAGACTGTGAAGAGAGTGAGATCCAGCCCCTTCAGCACCTTCTTGTAGCCACGCTGTCCGGGCGCGCCGGCGGTCGTATCAGCCATTTTCTTGTCCTCCTTGCGAGGGTGGTTCAGATGGATTGGATACTTTGAACAGGCGGCCTAGCCGAGGAAAGCTTCGACGAGACCGCGATGATGCGCCACGAGCGCGTCGGATGGATGTTTCAAACGCGGGTACACAAACCATACAAGCAGAGCTTTTTCAGTGTGCAGCCTGTTCTCGGACTGGTCGTAGATGATCGATTGAGGGCCATCCATGACCTCGTCCGTCGCCTCAACGCCGCGCGAGGCCGGCAGGCAATGCATGAAGTGTGCGGTGGACGGCGCCTTCGAAAGGAGATCCGCGTTCACCTGATACTTCGGCATGAAGGCGGTACGCCGTTCCGGGATTTCGTCTTCCTGACCGACCCACCACCAAAGGTCGGTATAGATGAAGTCGGCGTTGGAGACGGCGGCGGCGGGATCATCGGTGAAGGTGAGCTTCGCCCCCGACTCTGCGCAGGCTTCTGCCACCATCGCGCGGTGTTCCGCGGTGACCTGGTATTTTTTGGGGGCGGCTTGCGTGAAAGAAATGCCAAGGCGGGCGCAAATGAACATGAGCGACACACAGACATTGGTGGCGTCGCCCACGAAAGTGAGGTGAATGTCCTGAAGCTTCTTGTCCGCCGGAGAGTGCTCAACCATCGTGAAAACGTCGCAGAGAACCTGCGTGGGATGATTGAAGTCGGTGAGCCCGTTGATGACCGGGACGGTCGAGTATTTTGCGAGGTCGAGAACTGTCTGATGCTTCAGGGTGCGCGCCTCAATAACATCCACCATACGGGATACGACACGGGCAGTGTCCTTCATCGACTCGCGGACGCCGAGGTGAATTTCGCCCGGACGGAGATAGAGAGCATGGCCGCCGAGCTTCGTCATGGCGACCTCGAACGAAACACGCGTTCGCGTCGAGGGCTCTTCGAAGATCATGCCGAGGGACGCACCCTGAAGAAGCCGCGGACAGGCACCTTGCTTGTCGGCGCGCTTCAGCAGCGCCGTCAGCTGCATAATCTTCTGGAGTTCATCGCTTGAAAAATCGAGGATTTGAACGAAATGACGCAGCACGAGGTGCCCTCCTGTCGTTACCTGAACGCAGTTTTCATCAGCAACAACATGAAACTCCTGTAAAACTCTCAACGCAAGAACCCATTACGGCGGCAAATTGAAGCAATACGGACGAAATGGTGTCCAGCTTCACCGACGGAGGGTTTTGGGACAGTATGACTGACATGAATGCCGCTACAGCGCGCACTGCGGATGCCTCTCCTTCGCAGATCAATGAAGAGTATGTGACATGACCCAGATGACCGTCGCCGCAACTCAGATGGCCTGCGGGTGGGACCGCGACGAAAACATTGCGCGAGCGGAAAAGCTCGTCGAGGCTGCGGCTGAAAAAGGCGCGGGCGTGATCCTGCTGCAAGAGCTCTTCGAGACACCTTACTTCTGCAAGGACACGGAGCCGGATCTCATGCACCTGGCCGCTCCGGTGAACGAGAATCCCGCGGTGCAGCATTTCCGTGCGCTCTCCGCGAAATACGAAGCTGTGCTGCCGATCTCGATCTTCGAGCGGGCGAACAACGCCCAGTATAATTCTCTCGTCATGATCGACAGCGGCGAGATCATCGGTGTCTACCGAAAGTCGCATATTCCCGACGGACCGGGTTATCGGGAGAAATATTACTTCAGTCCGGGCGACACGGGCTTTCATGTCTGGGAGACGAGGCGCGGTCGCGTGGGCGCTGCCATCTGCTGGGATCAGTGGTTTCCCGAGACAGCGCGCATTCTTGCGCTCAAAGGCGCGGATGTCGTTCTCTACCCCACCGCCATAGGCTCGGAGCCTCATGACGAGACGATCCATTCGCGCGATCACTGGCAGCGAACCATGCAGGGACACTCGGCGGCGAACCTTATTCCCGTCGTGGCGTCAAACCGGATCGGACGCGAGGAAGGGAAAAGCTGCAACATCACCTTCTATGGCTCGTCCTTCATCACCGATGCGACGGGCGCGAAAACCGCCGAGGCCAGCGAGTACGAGGAAGAAGTGCTCACGGCGACATTCGACATCGAGCAGAACAGGCGGCAACGCGTTGCATGGGGCGTCTTTCGCGACCGGCGGCCCGAGCTCTATGCCGACATCATGACACTGGACGGCGCACAGCGGCGCTAATCGAAAGCGATGTCCGCAATGATGGGCAAGTGATCGGAGATTTCGCGCGCCTTGGCATCGGTCCAGCTGCGCAGCAGGCGTGCGGGCGCACCGCAATAGATGCGGTCAAGGCGGAGGAAAGGCCGGAAGGCAGGAAAGGTCCGTTCCATGGTGCGGGCGGGAAGCTCGCGCTTCAAGCGGCGGCGCACCCAGCCGAAAGAAAACCAGTCATTGAAATCGCCCATCATGATGCAGGGGCTCTCGCCCACCCGCGCGAGCGCGGCGAGCCGGGCCGACTGCACACGCCGCTCCCAGATGCTGAGGCCGAGATGCGTCGTGACAAGGCGAAAGCGGCCCTGGGGCGCGTCGACTTCCGCCGAAATGGCGCAACGCGGCTCACGCGAGCGGAAGGAAAGATCGTGTACACAAGGGGACAGGAGCGGAAAACGGCTGATGACCGCATGTCCGTAGTGACCATCCGGCGCCGAGATCGTGCGGGCCTCGGCGGCATGTTCACCCAGCGCCTCTGTCAGCATGAGAAGCGGCGCGGCGCTGCCGCTCCGGCCCCGTGAATCGATTTCCTGAAGAGCAATCACATCGGCATCGTGAGCGGCAACAAGATCGACGATGCGCGCGAGATCGTAACGCCGGTCGGGCCCGACGCCGCCGTGAATGTTCCAGCTCAGAACGCGCAGGCCTTGCCGCATCAACCGCGTTTTCTCCAACGGTTGGCGAGCTTCTGGAGGCCGAAGGCAAGGCCGATCCAGAGCGCCAGTGCGCCAAGCACCGTGGCGAGGTCGGCGAAGGAAGGATTGTCGAGCAGGGCAAAGACGCGATCGCCCAGAACGGAGAGAACCAGGATGCCGGGGGCGAGGCCGAGAAATGTTCCCAGCGTGTATTGCCAGAAGGGAATACGAAAGGCGCCTGCAACGAGGTTCACTAGCATGAAGGGGGCAACCGGTACGAGGCGGATAGTTGCGATGGCGAGAATGCCGCGCTCGCCGATACCCCGGCTGATGCGATTGACGCGCGGGCCCACAGTATTGCGAAGGAAGCGCGCGCCGAGACCACGGCCTGTTCCATAGGTTGCAAGCGCACTCGACATGGAACCGAGCGCCGCATAGAGAAGCCCCGGCCAAAGACCGAAGGTGCCCGCCGTGACGATGATCAGAACCGTGACCGGAAAGGCGAAGAAGCCGGTGACGACATAGGCCGCGATGATGATGAGGGCCGCGAAGGGATTGTCCGATATGCCGCCGAGAGTTTCGCGCAGGGTCGCGGGGTCGGCATATTCCGATAGCGGCGTATAGCGCCAGAGGAGCCCAAGTGCCGCGATGAAGGCCACCAGCGCGATCCCCTTTGCCATGGCCGAGAGACGGCTGTGCCCGGTTTCGCCCGGATAGTCCACAATGTCCGCCAGATGTTCGTCCGCACCGATCGGACGGCCGGGATCGGCAATCGACTCGATAGCGCCAAAGCCCTCCGAGGCGGGCTTGGTGCCGTCCTCGATCTGGCGCAGGCGCCTGCCCTTCTGCTTTCGGCAATGCTCCATAGCGGAAAAAAGCGACCTGCTTTCGCGAAGCGAGGCAAACAGGCTTTCAGGTTCGCCGCCGCAATGCTCGCCGAGCAGACGGGAAAGCGCGCGGACGACGCCCTCACGCTCCTCATCCGTTTCCGACTCTATGGCGAGATCGCACTCTGTATCCGTTCCCATCGAACGGTTGCAGATATTGGCCGAGCCAACGCGCAAAAGCCGGTCGTCCACGATCATCACCTTGGAGTGGACCATGACGTCGATCTCGTTCTTGCCCTCTCCCACCGAGGGATAAAGGAGGCGGACCCGGTCGGCGACGCCCGCATCGCGGAGGGCATTCATGAAGCGGATGCGCCCGGCGAGCATGGTCTGCTGCTCAAGCCAGGACTCGTGGGTCTTGGGGGCGACGAGCAGAACTTCGAGTTCCGGCTTTTCTTTCAGGCGGGCGGCAAGCGCATTGGCAACCCCAAGGCAGGTCAGGAACTGGTTCTCGATATAAATCCAGCGCTCGGCGCGGGCGATGGAATCCTCGAAGAGATGTTCGATCTCTCGCGTTTCGCCTTCACCGTTTCCCGGCGGAAGCGTGCGCGCGATACCAATATTTACATCGCGGAAATGGGGCTCGATCCCCTCACCCCACATATCGGCCTCGCCCGCCGCGGGCTCCAGTTCTTCGCAGGCAGCGTTGCGCCAGCGCCAGCGCGCAAGCTCGCCCAGCGCCGCCGCCGCCTCTCCGTCGACCATCATCTGAACATCGTGAAAGGGACGATAGGGGTCGCCGTTATGATCGACGCGATGTTCGTTCGCGGGATCGTGCGCGGACGTATCCCAGCGTCGCACCGTGAGATCGAGACCGCCGCTGAAGGCGAGACTGTTATCGATCACCACGATCTTCTGGTGATGCGAAGCGCCGAGCGGCACCCGGTCGTCGAGGCAAAGGTCGATGTTGTGAGGCGTGCCCCAGCGCAAGGGTACAGCCGGCAGAAATTCGCGCTCCTTCGCATAGATGACGGAATAGTCCCAGAGCAGGAGCTTGATTTCGAGGCCGGGTTTTTCGCTGGCGAGTTTTGTCAGAAAATCTCCGAAGAGCCCGGGATAGCCATCATCGGCATCTCCCTCCGGCCCGACAAAGCAGGTGCGGCTGTCGATATCCCAGCCGACGATGAGCACGGATTGCTTGGCGCGAAGCAAGGCTGCCCGGAGAATGGAAAAATATTCGGCGGCATCAACCAGCATACGCGCGCGACGCGCATGCTCGACGCGCCAGACATTGCGGGCCGGTTTGAAAATGCGCCTGTCTTCAATATTTGCTGCCGCTTCCGCACCGGAAGCGCGCTGTACCGACATTTGAAACCCTGAATCCATCGGAAGCCCTGAACATCACAACGCTCCAGGAGAAAGAAAGTCTCATAATGCCGTCAAAATTTCTACGCTCAGGGCCCGGTGCCGCTGGCAACGGTGCGGAAGCCGAGATGCGTGGTCGCGAGGTCCGCCTCCTGCGGCTGGCGGGCACCCGGCCTGTAGCGCAGGCAATAGGACGGCGCGCAGAGCCATGAACCGCCCTTGATGACGCGCGAGCCCGGCGCACCTTCATATTTGTCGGCCGTCCATTCCCAGAGATTGCCGATCATGTCGTAGAGGCCGAGTGCATTGGGCTTGAAGCAGCCGACCGGAGCAATCCCAACGAAACCATCATCCGCTTCATTGATAATCGGGAAGATGCCTTGCCACGTATTTGCCTCTCGCGGCTGATCGCGCGTAGCGGGCGCGTCCGGGTCCGCGGCGCGGGCGGCCCATTCCCATTGCGCCTCGCCGGGAAGCGCCCTGCCCTTCCAGGCCGCATAGGCTTGCGCATCTTCATAGGCGATGGCGGTCACCGGAAACTGCTGGCGATTTTCGATGGACGTGCCGGGACCGCCAGGCTGACGCCAGTTTGCGCCGGGCACGTATTGCCACCATTGCGAAATATCGCCCGTGCCACCGACGTCATTGGGCATGACGAAAACAACGGCACCGGGCTCTTGCATATAGGCGGGAAGGCCGGGATGGGCGGCAGTATCCACCGCGCGCTCGGCGACGGTGACATAGCCTGTCGCCGCGACGAAGGCGGCAAACTCGGCATTGGTGACTTCGGTGCGGTCCATCCAGAAGCCTTCGACGCGGACTTCGCGCAGCGGCTTTTCTTCCGGGTAGTAAGTGTCGCCCATGGTGAAGGTGCCCTCCGGCACCCAGACCATTCCCGCATGCGGGGCGGAGGTGTCTGCTACCGGGGGCAAACAGCTTGAGCGTTCAATCTCCGCAAGGCGCGCAGCCTCCTTGCCGCCACGCATCCACAGGTTTGCCGCCGCCGTCCCGAGGACGACGACGGCAATCAAAAAACCACCCGCAAGCCAGTGTGCCTTCACGATATCCGCTGCCTAATTGGCCCAATAGATATATTCATCTTCCGGCCCGCGCGGCGCACCGCCAAGCGGCCTGTCGATCATTATGGGCGCCTCAACGAGTGCGGGCCAGATGGGCTTTGCCTGCGTGGCGTCTATCTCCTCAAGCGCAGCCATCATCCCGGCGAGCATGGCCGGGTTTTCGTCCGCGAGGTTTTTCTGCTCGGCCGGATCTTCCGCGAGATTGAAGAGCCAGGTTTTCTCCGGCCGTGCGGAAACCTGCAGCTTCCAGTCGCCCTTGAGGAGCGTCTTGTAGTCACCATCGCGGAAGAAGAGCGGGCGCTCGCCAAGACCGCCGGTCGAGTCCGCAAGTTTCACGAGGTCCATGCCATCATAAATGCGATCCTGCGGGAGGGACGCACCCACGGCTGCGGCTGCCGTCGCGAAGATATCGACATGAGCTGCGCGGTGGTCGACGACCTTGCCGGCAGGCACCCGGCCCGGCCATTTCATGAAGAAGGGAACGTGAATGCCGCCTTCGAAGAAGGTCGCCTTCCAGCCGCGATAGGGATCGTTGATATCCGGCAGGCCAACATAGTTTGCGCCGCCATTGTCGCTTGTGAAGATCACGATGGTGTTTTCATCGAGACCTTGCGCCTTCAATTCGTCCAGCACCCGGCCCACGCCGCGATCCAGCGACATGATCATCGCCGCGTAGGTGCGCAGTGTGTGGTCCTCGATCTCCGACAGCTTGTCGTAGTCCGACTTCAGCGCCTGCAGCGGCGTATGCACCGCATTGTAGGAGAGATACATGAAGAAGGGGCGGTTGCGGTTTGCCCTGATCGCCTTCACGGCTTCGTTGCTGAAATAGTCGGTCATGTATTCCGACGGCTCGAAGCGGTCGCCACCATTGAACTGAACGGCAAAAGGCAGGTTCGCCCAGAGAAACCTGTCGATGGGATCGAAATCCTGCACCGAGTTCACGACATTGGGATCGTCCTTCGGCAGGAAGAGGGAGGCGCCCGGCATGAAGCCCAGAGCCTCATCGAAGCCGCGCTTTTCAGGGCGCGTCGTGTCCGTGCCGCCGAGATGCCATTTGCCGAGCATGAGCGTGTGGTAGCCCTGCCCCTTCAGCATTTTCGGAATATAGATCTCGCTTTCCGGCACACTCATCTCGTCCACATGGGGCACGTCCTTTTCGCGGTCTGCGAAATAGACCGCACCATTGCCCGCAAAGGTCGCAATGGTCTCCGCGAACTGGGGCGGCGCGGGCGTGAACTCGAAACCGAAGCGCGTCGCATAGCGGCCCGTCATGATGGCGGCGCGGGACGGTGCGCAGGTAGCGTTGCCGGCATAGCCATTGGCGAAGACCACGCCATCATTGGCGATGGAATCGATATTGGGTGTGGGAACCGCGCCACCGGCCACGCCGCCGCCACCGAAAGACAGATCGTTGAAGCCCAGATCGTCGGCGAGGATCACGATGATGTTCGGCGGACGCTGGTCCGCGGGGACGGCAGGCTCCGCCGGCCCTTCTTCCCATGTCACCTCGCGGTTCGGCTGAACAGGATCACGCAGCTCCTGCACTATGCCGGGGATGAAGTACCAGTAGCGCTGAAACAGCACGACACCGACAACGCCAATGACGACGAGCGCGGCGAGGATGACCACGCCACGTTTTCCGACTTTCATGTCTCAGCTCCCTCCCAGTATTAATGTATAACATTAATACTCGCCGGGCGAAGAATAAGCAAGCGGGCCCCGAAGGACCCGCTTGCCTATTCCGCGTTTCGTGAAATGGCTCCGCGCGTCAGGCGGCGGGCCGGGCCTGGCGGCCGGTGCCCCGGAACCGGCGTTCGCCCCGGAAAGGGCTGGCGGCGAATGGACGCCGCTGCGGCTCTTCATCGAGGAAAGAGGTGATCAACGGCAAAATCTCGTTCATCTGCGATACGAGAAAGAGATGGCCGCCCGAAACCGTTTCAAGACGAGCGTCGGGAATGAGCTGTGCGAGGAGCTTTGCGTTCACGAGAGGAACGATCTGGTCGTTCTCGCCCGCGAGCACCAGCGTCGGCTGCGAGATAAAAGGAAGGAAAGGAAGGCTCGTCCAGCCCATCCCGGCGAGCAACTGATAGAAGTAGCCACGGGTCGACGGCGCACGCAGGCGCTTTGCATGACCATCCGCACCGTCGCCCTCGTCGCCATAGAGCATCTCGAAATGGCGAAGCATGTAGGCCGGGTCCATGTAGCGGCGCGGATGCGCGAGCTTCATCAATGCACGCGGTTTGCCCGGCACCATGAACATGCCGGCCGAAGTCGCGGCAAGGATCAGCCGGTTGACGCGCTTGCCGAACTGAAAGGCGAATTGCTGCGCCATCGCGCCGCCCCAGGAGACGCCCATGACATCCACTTCGTCATAGCCGAGCCGGTCGAGAATACCGGCGGCCATGCGCGCGAACTGCCAGGGGCGGTAGGGAAAGGACGCAGACGGAGAACCACCGACACCCGGCGCATCGAAGGCGATCACATCGCGGTCATGCAGAGCTTCGGCGAAGGGTGCGATCAACTCGATATTCGCACCGATACCGTTGAAGAAAAGCAGCGGGCGTCCCGGTCCCTTGCCTTCCCAAACCGCGGTGCGGAGTACGTTCGATCCGACTCGGATGTCGCGGTATCGGGGTTTTCTTTCACTCATTCAATGGCTCCGGGGCGGTTCCGACTCATATCGATGGTTCTAGCCTAATACATAGGTCCCCGGAGCGGGATCCAAAGGCTTGTACTTCCGGTTTCCGGTTTTTTTCGGTGCAAGGACCATTTCACCCGAGCGTTCGCCAAGCCATGTTCCCCAGCGTTCCCACCAGGAACCCTGCACTTCGCTTGCACCAGCGGCCCATTCATCCGCAGTTTCGGGCAGATCGCCGTTAACAAAATATTTTGCCTTCGGATTGCCCGGCGGGTTCAGAATCGCCTGGATATGCCCACTGTTCGACAGAACGAACTCACGCTTGCCGCTCAGCATCTGGGTGGTGCGGTAGCAGGCTTTCCACGGCGTGATGTGATCCGTCACACCGCCGACGATGAAGGCGTCGATATCGACCTTTCCGAGATCGATCGGCTGGTCGAGAATTTGCTCCTTACCCGGATTGGCGAAAGGCTGCGTCTCGTAGAGCGAGAGATAGTCGGAGTGAAGCGCGGCGGTGAGGTTTGTCGAGTCGTTGTTCCAGTAGAGCACGTCGAAAGCCGGCGGCTTCTGACCATGCAGATAATTGTTCACCACATAGTTCCAGACCAGATCGTTCGGGCGGAGCCAGGCAAAGACGCGCGATAAATCGGAACCCGCAAGCACACCCTTTTTTGCCGACCTTTTGCGCGCCATCTCGATGCCGCGTTTCGTCACAAGGACGCCGACGTCGCTGTCTTCCATACGCGGGTCGAGGACACAGACCCAGAAGGTGACAGAGTTGACGCGCTTGTCGCCCTTGGCCGCGAGATAGCTCAGCAGCGTCGCCGTGGTGATGCCGCCAGAGCAACCGCCGGAAATGTTCACCTTCTCCGACCCTGTGATGCCGGTGACGACACCGATCACATCCACGAGGGCGGAGACATAATCCGCGAGACCCCAATCACGATATTCCGGCCCCGGATTGCGCCAGCTCACCACGAAAACCTGAAAACCCTGATCGACGAGATAGCGCGACATGCTCTTTTCGGGCGTGAGGTCGAGCACATAATATTTGTTGATCTGAGGCGGCACGAAGAGGAGCGGCATCGCATGCACCTTCCCCGTCTTCGGCGTATACTGAATAAGTTCCAGCATCTCGTTGCGATAGACGACGGAGCCTTCGGTGGTGGCGAGGTTCTCCCCGACCTTGAAGGGCGTCTTGTCGACCTGCGAGGGCATGCCGTGATTGTTGCGCAGATCGTCAAGGGCGTGACGAAGGCCCTGCACCAGCGATGTGCCCCCCGTATCAAGAGCGAGCTTTACCGCGGAGGGGTTGCCGACAAAGGTATTTGTCGGGGCAACCGCGTCGATCATGATGTCGGCAACGAGCATGGCGCGACCGTGCTCGACCGGATCAAGCTCCAGAGACTTGATGAAACCATGCATCTCTGTCTGGAAGGCGAGCCACCCTTGCATCAGACGCCGATAGACAGGGCTTTTCTGCCAGGCAGGATCAATGAAGCGGCGGTCCTTCGGTTGCGGCGCGAATTTTTGCTGCCCGCCAACGATATCCACCAGATTGCGGCCAAAGGAGCCGATGTGCTGCATGAATGTGAACGGCTGACGAACGGCACCGCCGGCAATCGAGCCAATGGCGGATAGTACGTCCTCGCGGCTTATGCCGACGATGGGGCTGAGTACATTTGGCGTTTCCGCAGCCTCCTCACCAATGCCCGGACCGAATTCGTCCTTCTGCCGTCGCGCCATATGCTTCCCCTCCTCCATTTGTCTTCGCTGCACGACCTTCCCTCCCCGGAAGGCTGCCCCGCACGATTTTCCGGGCGCAGCGAGCGGATATGATGCGCCGCGACGGCGCAGGTCACAAGGGGGCACTAAAAAGTCCGGGGTTCACCGGGAAGACACGGCAGGGTAAAACCGGACAATTCATATTTCAGCCTCGCGAGTACACCCTTCGAGGCTTTGTTGCGGGGGGGGGCTCGGACAAGTTTTGGGCAGAAAGCTGTTTATTCATATAGGGCCGCCGAAGACCGGCACTTCGTCGTTGCAGTGGTTCCTGCGGGCGCAGCGCGACCGATTGCTCGAAGAAGGGATTTTCTATCCTGAGGACGACGCACATAACTGGCAGTCTCAGCGCAGGCTGGGATTTGCACTCCGCCGGAAAGCCGACCCCAAGAATGGCGATATACCTGATCTGAAGGTCACGCTGGATGACCTGCACCATCAGATTGAAAATACCGACGCACATACAGTCGTGCTGTCCTCGGAAGAATTCTTCGCCATGCGTCCAGAGGCTGTTCACAGGCTTCTGGACGCCTTTGCCAGTTTCGATATCCAGATCGTTTTCTATCCGCGGCGGCAGGACGATGCCTATGTTTCCAGCTTCACCCAACGGGTGAAGGTTGCACGCCGCCAGTTCACGGAACCGATCCACTCGTTTCTCGACGAGCCACACCGAATGAGCAGGGGGCTCGACTTTTATCGCCGTGGACGTGTATGGGCGAAGAACCTCGGCAAAGACCGGATTGCCGCCCGGCTCTTTGACGGCATGGAGGACATCCGGTCGGATTTCATGGCCATGCTCGGAAACGGGGCACTTATACAACTCGCCCAGGACACAGCACCTGAAAAGTCGAACAAGAGTCCCACGCTCGAGGCTATCGAACATATTCGCGTGTACAAGAGCCTCGTTAAAGACCCCAGCCTATACGGGCCTGCCAGCAAAGCACTGATCGAGCATTTTTCATCAGGCCAGAGGCCGGGCAACTTCCTCGCAACCGACGACAGACGGCGCATCCTCGAATTCTTTCGCCTTTCCAACGAGAGTTTCTTCGAAGAGTTCCTGGGCATGGAAAACAGGTTCGACCCCGACCTTTTGCTGGGAAACGCCAATGAAGAACGCGCAATCATCGACACGTCGAACACGGTCGAGCTTGTGAACAACCTCATTGCCGAGCGCAGAAGGCAGAAACAAATCGCCAGAGCACACGCAAAGCCGCGCAAACGAATTCTTTCCGCCCTACCCGGCCGAATGAAGCGCTGGTAAAGGCTAACCGGGCGAGCGGGTTCCTATATTCAACTGGCCTGCAAGCCCCGCCTCGCGGTGAACTTCGATCGCGCGATACTCGGGCGATACAACCATTTCCAGAAAGACTGCGCGAGAGGGATATTCAACCAGAGCAACCTGGTCCCAGAGTTCTTCGCATTCCCCGAGCATGAGGCCATCGACCAGGCCATTGTAGACCATTCGTCCGCCAATCTTCGCGAGGATCTTCGAAACCTCCTTGCCATAGCGGATATAGGCTTCGAAGCCTGACAGATGCGCATCGCTGCCATCGGGATAGACAGCCCGCTCACGGAATTTCAGCAGATTGACCATGACGACAGGTCCGTCCCGGTCCGTACCGGCATCGGCAAAAAACGACTTCAGCTGTTCGTCCGAGGGGCGCACCGCATTCTCGACTTTCATGTCTGCCTTTCCTCCGGGTCCGTTCGATTGAAGCTGGACCGGGCTTTCATTTAATGACATTTTAAATGCCATTTTATTGACGATATGCGGTGCCCGGTCAAGACGACGCCCCCGCAAAACACCGAGGCCAAGGGAAGACAAATCTCGCGAAAAAGGCGGCGGGCTGATGCAGAATAAGCGTCAACCGTCAGAAAGAGGCCAACCAGGGAGGCTGATATGAGTATCACCATTCGCGAATTTGTCGTGAACCGGCCAGATTACGGGCAGACGAAATGGGTCGACCGTATTGCCGAGATTGAAGAGGGTCAGATACTCGTCGAGGTCGAAAAATTCGCCCTCACGGCCAACAACATCACCTATGCAGTCGCCGGTGACATGCTGAATTACTGGTCATTTTTTCCTGCCGAAGACAGTTGGGGGAAAATTCCCGTCTGGGGCTTTGCGCGCGTCACACAATCGAAATGCAAGGATGTCACGGAAGGTGAGCGCATCTATGGCTACCTGCCAATGGCGACCCATCTCGTGATGCAGCCGGAGAAGGTGACGGACGAGAGCTTCCTCGACCTCTACAAGCAACGCCGCGAGTTGCACCCGGTCTATAACAGCTACACGCGGGTCGAGAATACGAGAGCCCATGACGACCTCGAACCCGTGCTGCGTCCGCTCTATACGACTTCGTTCCTGATCGATGACTGGCTCGACGACAATGATTTCTTCGGCGCGAAACAGGTGCTGATCCTCAGCGCTTCGTCGAAAACCGGGCTCGCGCTTGCCTATGGCCTGCATCGGCGGCGGCCGGCAGGGCCGGAAGCGGTCGGGCTTACCTCTGCCGGCAACAAGGCATTCGTGGAGGGGCTCGGCTATTACGACAAGACCGCGACCTATGGCGATGTGGCAACGCTCGATGCCAGCATACCCACAGCGGTCGCAGACTTCGCTGGCGATGGCGACGTGCTCGCCTCGGTTCACAGGCATTTCGGCGACAACATTGTGGAGAGCACCACCGTCGGCCTCTCACACAAGGACGCGCCGCGCCCACCCGACGACCTGCCTGGCGCAAAGCCGCGCTTCTTCTTTGCGCCGGATCAGATGAAAAAACGCAGCGACGATTGGGGCCGTGACGGTTTCGACCGCAAGCTCACCGAAAGCTGGAACGCCTATGCCAGCGCGGCCGGGGACTGGATCAAGATCGAGCATGGCAAGGGCGAAGGCGCGATTTCGAAAGTCTATGCCGACATGCTTGCGGGCAAGATCAACCCGGCGGAAGGGCACCTTTTCGGCTTCAAATAGGCGCCTTCAAGACAAAGACAAAAGGGAGAAGAAATTGACGCTCGAAACACCCCTGCTGCTCAGCGGCGCACCCGGCTCGCCCTATACGCGCAAGATGCTCGCCGTGCTGCGCTACCGGCACATTCCCTATCGCTTCCTGTTGTCGGGACACGTGCCCAAGGAGTTGCCGGCGCCGAAAGTGGCGTTGCTGCCGACCTTCTATCTGAAGGAGAAGGGCGGCACGTATCAGGCGGCTGTCGACTCGACACCGCTGATCCGCCGCTTCGAAGCGGCGTTCTCCGGGCGAGCCGTGGTGCCGAGCGATCCCGTGATCGAATTTCTCGACTACCTGCTTGAGGATTATGCAGACGAATGGCTGACCAAGGCGATGTTTCACTATCGCTGGTATTACCGTCCTGACATCGATCGAGCGGCCGCCATTCTGCCACGCTGGCGCGGCATTTCGGCACCCGAAGACGACATGCAGAAAATGGGCAAGGTCTTCGCGGACAGGCAGATCTCGCGGCTCTATGTGGTCGGCTCCAACGACACGACCGCGCCTGTCATCGAAGCCAGCTATCTGCGCTATCTCGAAGCGATGAAGAAGATTCTCGAAACGCAGCCTTTCCTGATGGGCCAACGGCCGGGCGGCAGCGACTTCGGCGCCTATGGCCAGCTGACGCAGCTTACGCATTTCGATCCAACGCCGATGGATGAAACGCTGAAGCATGCGCCGCGCGTCTTTGCCTGGGTCGACCTGATGGAAGACCTTTCAGGCCTGACACCCACCGAAACAGACTGGATGAAGCGAGACGCCGTTCCTGACGCCATACGCGCGTTGCTTGCGGAAGTGGGCCGCGTCTATGTGCCTGCCCTTCTCGCCAACGCGAAGGCACTGATGGAGGGAGCAGAACAGGTCAAGACGGAGATCGACGGCAAGCCGTGGGTGCAGCAGCCCTTCCCCTATCAGGGAAAATGTCTCCAGTGGCTGCGCGAAAAACATGCTGCGCTGAGCGAGGCGGACCGGAAGGCGGTGAACAATATCATCGCGGATACGGGCTGCGAAAAGCTGTTTGAGAACTGAGCCTCGCGGCCGCGCTAGCGCTTTACGCCAATCAAGGGCGCGGCCGTCGCCTCGATCACCCGCCTTGCCTGCGCGATGGAGAGGCGCTGATCGGAGCGCAGACGGCGCCAGAAGTCAAAGCTGAGAACCGCATCGAGCGCATCCACGGCCACACGGTCCTTGCGGATTGCGGCGGGCAGGGCCGAGCGCATGATCTCACGCAGACCTTCATTCATCATGCGGCGTTCTTGCATCAGATATGGCGAACGGTGGGAGTGCATGTCTGCGGCGATACGGAACGGCATGATGCGCTCAAAAAGCTTTGTGCGCCGCTCGATCATTTCGGCAAGAATTTCCTCGGCTGTACCGGACGGCGGCGGCAGCTCCAGCATCGGCGCCACATCGGCGACCATAAGGTCTCCGATCTCCCGATAGAGGCTCTCCATATCGTCAAAGTGACGAAAAACACTACGCAAACCAACATTTGCGCGTGCGGCAACTTCTTCCGCACGCGGCGAAAGAGTGCCTTCGCGGATCAGATCTCGCATTGCCTCGACGATGCGACGGCGGCTGGCGGCGCTGCGGAGACGGCGGCCATCCTGTTTCGGTTCGGAAGGGACTACGGTCATAAGGCGAGTCTCTTGGGAGAATTTCCTGTTGGCTCATCATCCCAAAGCAGAGGTCCAAAAGCTACCCGGTAATCCTCACGGCACTAGAACGAGATTCAGGACTGCTCATTCTCCAGCGCGCGCCTGATCCGCCGCAAGACGACGCGGCGGGCCTTGTCATCAGCCGCCTTCTCAAGTTCCTCCTCAAGATCGAGCCAAAGCCTTGAAAGGTCATTGTGCCAATCCAGATGCCCCACGACTTCGGGCTGAAGGCGCCGCGGGGCCGGACGCTCGCGTGCGGAGGGAGATTCGGCGAGCAGATCGAAAACGGCATCGAGCTCAGGCGCAAAGATTCGGTCACCGTCGAGGCCCCTTTTTGCCAGCCGCTCATGCAGAGCTGCGAGGCCTTCTTCCTCACCATGCACGAGAATGATGCCTCGCGATACGGGCCCGCGATCTTCCACCCAGCGCTCGAGAGCCGTACCGTCTGCGTGACCGGAAAAAATGTCGAGCGTTCGGATCCGCGCTCGCACCTTGACCTCATCACCCTGAATACGCACGGCACGGGCACCGTTCTGCAGGATGCGGCCGAGCGAACCTTCTGCCTGATAACCGACTATAAGGACGGTGGCGTTGGCGCGCCAAAGATGATTTTTCAAATGATGCCGGATACGGCCTGCATCGCACATACCGCTGGCGGCGACAATGATGTGGCTGCCATCGATGCGTTCGATCATTCGGCTTTCTTGGGCTGACTCGGTTGTGCGAAGAAGAGGCGATCGCATGGCATGGCGGAAAGCTTCTCCATCTTCGAGTTCGTCCGCATGGTCCATGAAGACTTCGGTGGCGCGGATCGCAAGCGGCGAGTCTAGAAAGATCGGTGCTTGAGGAATGCGCCGCTCCCTGACAAGTGCCAGAAGATCGGAAAGAAGCTCCTGCGTGCGCTCAACCGCAAAAGAGGGAATGATCAGAACACCATTGCCCTTCAGAGCGTCGTTGGCTTCCGCTGCCAGAAGGTCACGACGGGAAGCAAGCGTCATCGGCGGACGTTCACGCGCACCGTAGGTGGATTCGCAGATCAAGTAATCGAGCCCTTGCGGGGATTCCGGAACGGGGTGGAAGCTCGTCACCTCAGGGCCGATGTCACCCGAAAAGAGCAGCCGCATCAAACGCGGGGACTCGAGACCCGTTGTCAGTTCAATTTCAATGGAAGCAGAACCGAGAATATGTCCCGCATTCCAGAAACGGGCGCGCACACCTTCGGCAGGCTCTATCCATTCGTCATAGGTCACCGGACTGAAAGTCCTGAGCGCGGTCTCCGCATCCTCCACGGTATAGATCGGCGTTACCTCGGGACGGCCGCGGCGGACATTTCGCCTGTTGAGCTGGGAAACCTCCATTTCCTGAATGTGTCCGGAATCCGGCAGCATGCAGCTCAGCAGGTCAATCGTGCCATGCGTTGCGTAGACGGGGCCGGAGAAACCGTGCTTCACGAGTTTCGGGATCAACCCCGAGTGATCGATATGGGCGTGAGTGAGGAGAACGAAATCGATCTCGTCCGGCTTGAAGGGGAAGTCTCCGTAGTTCAGGGCCTTGAGTGTCTTTGAGCCCTGAAACATGCCGCAGTCGATCAGAAAACGCGTCCGCCCCGACTGAAGCAGATAGCATGACCCGGTCACCGTATGAGCAGCGCCATGGATACTCAGGGAAATGGACATTCAATTTACTCGTTCAGTTCGCGGCGGAGGACTTCAGCGAGAATACCCGCAAGAGAGATAGTATTTGTCTGATGCGGAACAGAGGTAGTCGACCATATCGCGCTCGCACCGGCGAAGAGAATTTTCTCTTCTACCGCCTTGCCGAAGAGAGCATGTGTGACCGCAACATGGATCGTCGCTGCGCCACGCTCCTTCATCGCGGAAACGGCAGACAGGATGGTCCCGCCGCTGGATACGATATCGTCGACAACAAGCACCGGATTTCCGGCGACGTCAGGATCATCTGGAAATTCGATCTCGACATCCTGGTCCCCTCGCCGGATCTTGCGCCCGACCGCATGCCTCGCGCCGAGTTCGTCAGCCAACTGAGCAACCCACTGGACAGACTCTTCGTCCGGGCCCAGCACGATCGTCTGCTTTCCATGTCCCTTTTCTGCTGCGAAATGTGCAATGGCTTTGGCTGCAAGCAGATTATCGGCTTCAATTCCCGGAAAGACCTCGCCTATTGAAGAGACCCTGTGAAGATGGGCGTCCACCGTCACTACGCGGTCGAAGCAAGCGGACAGAAGCCGGGAAACCGCCTGCTGGCTAACAGCTTCACCGGCGTGAAAGGCCTTGTCCTGACGCATGTAACAAAGATAAGGCGCAACGAGTACGAGACGGCGGGCACCGCCCCGACGAAAGGCGTCTGCCGCCAGCATGAGCGCGATGAGCTTTTCGTTCGGCCGGTCCAGTGGACAGTAGACGATGGCTGTGTCTGGAACAGAAGGCACACGAACAAGGCTCTCGCCATCCGGGAACGTATGGACATCGATCTGCCTGACATCGAGGCCGAGCGCGGACCCCAGTTCCGCTGCTCCGGCAGCTCCATGTGCGAAAGTATACAAGGCCACAGACGTCATTCGAGAACCTTGGCAGGCACACCGGCGCTGGTGAGCGCGAACCCGTTCGATTGTTCGGCTTCTTCGACCGCAAAGTTGAAATGGGACTCGCCCGCGGAATATATCCGGTAAAGCGGCTCGCCGGCCTCCACCGTGTCTCCTATGCGCTTCAGCACATCGATCCCTGCGCCTCGATCCAGCGGCGCTCCGGCCAGCCGGGCGAGCTGCGATATTCTCAGACAATCGACCGAGGCAACGACGCCGTCGGCATGGGCGAGTATGTCGGCCTTGAGTGGCCCCGGCGCGGAGGCTTCAGGTGCTCTCCCCTGTGCATCGATAATCTTCTGCATGCAGGTCATGGCGGCGCCAGTCTCCAGCAAATGGCGCGCACGCTCATATCCCGTACCGCCCCTGACCAGGGGGTCACACTCAATGACGCGGGCAGCAAGCTGCAAGGACTTCTCCCGCAGATCGGCGGGCGCCAGCGCATCGTTTGCAAGAACCGCCATCACGTCGCGCGCCTCGAGTACGGGACCGATACCGCGTCCGATCGGCTGGACCCCGTCCGTGACCATGATTTCCACGTGGAGGTTCATGCGATCCGCCACGAATTCGAAGAGCTTGCGCAGCCGCATTGCCTCCGTCGCGTCGCGCACCTTGGCCGTCGGGCCGAGAGGCAGGTCAATAACCAGGTGTGTCGATCCTGCCGATTTTTTCTTCGACATGATGGACGCGACCATCTGTTCGCGCGTGTCCAGATTGAGCGGCCGCTCAACACCGATCAGAATGTCGTCGGCTGGGGAAAGATTCACATGACCGCCCCAGATGAGGCAGCCATTGCACTCACCGACGACTTCTTTCATTTCGTCGATTGTAAGGTCCACGCGAGCGAGAACTTCCATCGTATCGGCCGTTCCGGCGGGTGACGTGATCGCGCGAGAAGAAGTCTTGGGCATGGTGAAGCCATGCGCAGCAACAATCGGCACTACGATCATCGAGGTCCGATTGCCGGGTATGCCGCCGATGCAATGCTTGTCTACGACAATCGGGGCATCCCATTTGAGCGAGGTCCCGGCGGCGGCCATGGCGAAAGTCAGATGAAGAAGCTCGTCCGTCGAGAGAAACCCGGCACAGGCGACAAGGAAGGCTGCAATTTCCATATCGGAATAGCGATAACCGGCAATGTCCTGGATGATCGTCTCGATCTGGTGCCTGCTCAACGTCTCACCAGCGATCTTCGTCCGTACGTAATCCAGACTTTGAGGGCTGCGGGCAGGCGAGATGAATACAGTGTCCCCTTCCGCAAGCCCCATGCGACGAAAAGCCGGTTCCGTAAGGCCGATCTCTTCCGGGCCGACCATCGAGAGGTCATGGCAAATGTCCAGACTGGCGATGATCGAGCGGCCATCATGCTGAACTTCCAGGCGCTTGAATGCCTGAAACGCCTCCGGGCGAAGGGCCTCGCAGCTGGAGGCGAGAACCGCAACATTTTCCCGCAACGTGTCGAGCGGAATTCGCCTTATTCTCAGCCGCATTTCCCTGGCCCCTCACGCACGGTAAATCGTCTCGCCGCGCTTGATCGTTTCCACAACCGTGAGGTTGAGCAGCGCATCGGTGGCAATGGTTTCGGGATCTTCCTTCAGGATCACGAAGTCGGCGAACTTCCCTTCCTCGATCGATCCCTTCAAATCGTCCTCAAAGTGCTGGTAGGCAGCATCGATTGTTATGCCGCGCAACGCCTCATGCGCAGTTATACGCTGCTCCCCTCCTAGCACCTTGCCGCTACGTGTCTTTCGATTTGTCGCCGCCCAGAGCAACATACGGCAATCGGAGGGAACAACCGGCGAGTCGTTGTGTAGCGTATAGCGCATGCCTCTATCGATCGTCGAGCGCACGGGACTGATGCGCGCGCCGCGCTCCGGTCCAAGAACGGAATCGCGGTGCCAGTCACCCCAATAGAAAGTGTGGCTGACGAAATAGGACGGCATGACGCCGAGCTTCGCCATGAGGTCCAGCTGATCTTCGCGAAGCGTCTGCGCGTGAATAACAGTGGAGCGACGGTCGGCAGGCCCATATTTTTCCGTCGCCTTGCCGATGGCGCCGATGAACTGATCTGCGGCAGCATCCCCGTTGCAATGGGCATAAACCTGCCATCCATTTCCGAAGGCGTCGTCCACCAGTTTTGCCGCCGTATCGTCATCCACGATGCGGTAGCCACTGTAGTCCGGCGCAAAACCGGGCGGCACGACTTCATAAGGCTTCGTCAGCCAAGCCGTTTTCGCTTGCGGCGAACCATCGAGCATCAGCTTCACGCCACCGAATTTCAGCCCGTTATAATCGCGCCGCATTTCAATATCGCCATTCGCGAGATCATCCATATGCGTGAAAAAAGGATAGGCGACAATGTCGAGGCGAAGCCGGTCGCGAGATGCAGCAAGCGTCAGCAAATCATAATCGGGACGGCGTGTTGCCCCATCCTGCGCCGTCGTGATCCCCCATGCGGCATACTGATCTTGCACCTTGTCGAGCAGAACGAGGAGCTCATCCGCCGATGGCTGCGGCAGACGCGGAAGGGCGAGCGAAATCGCGCCTTCTTCCAGAATGCCGTTCGGCTCCTTCGTGCCCGGCCACCGGCGAATGACGCCGCCTTGCGGATCGGGCGTGTCCGCGCCGATACCGAGCAGAGAAAGTGCATTGGAATTCACGACCACAACATGCAGCGAGGCATGATAGACGAGGATTGGCTGCTCCGTCGAAACCTCATCGAGGTCAGCGCATGTGAGAGCACGTTTTTCCTCAAGCAACGAGTCATCGTAGCTGGCGCCGAGAAGCCACCCGCCTCGTCCCCCGCCCGTCTCATCGCGATAGAGGACGAGTTCGCGCTGAATGTCCGCAATGCAGCCAATGGGGCCGGCCGGCCGGGGCGCCAGATTGCGAAACCCCATGAGGAGAGCGGTGATAGAAATGTGACCGTGACAGTCGATAAAGCCGGGCAACATGGTCCGACCCTCCAGATCGACGATACGGGCATCGCCACCTGCTCTTGCCGCCACCTCCGCTTCCGTTCCGACAGCGACAATATGGCCGCCTCGCACCGCCACCGCTTCCGCGAGAGGCGTCTCTTCGTTCATGGTGCGGATGGTTCCGCCACGGTAGACCGTGACGCCCGCCGCCGCAGCGCGGTCACGCCGCGTTTCGCCTGCCGCAATCACCGGGGCCGTGAATGCGAGAGCCGAGAGCCCGGCAGCATCGCCCTTCTTTCCGCCCAGAACAGACAGCGCGGCAGCCGTGAGCGCAGCACCTGCTCCAAAAAAGCCGCGACGGCTCAAACCCGGGTCGCGAGGACGCCGGTTACCCCAGAGATAAGGTGAGCAGCAGGGGCATCCCGTGCCATGATCTTCAGGCGTGTTGTGTGTCATGCGCCCTACTCCTCAGCGGCCTGTGAATTTCGGTGTGCGTTTTTCGAGAAAAGCTGCCACGGCTTCGCGTTGATCTTCGCTGGTGGAAACGAGAGCGAACTGATCCGCATCCATGAATGTCGAAACCGAATTGAGTGCGGTGGCGGCTTGCGTGATACCGCGCTTTGCCATGCGAACGGCGACAGGCGGGAGCGCCGCAACCTTTTCTGCCCACAGCCTGGCGGCGGCATGCGCCTCGCCATCCTCGCAAATCTCGTCGGCAAGTCCCCAAGCCTCGGCTTTCCCGGCGCTGACGCGCTCGCCGAAGATCGTGAGCTGCTTGGCGCGAGACGGCCCTATCAGGTTCACGAGCCGGGGCTGCGTATGCCAGCTCATATTCATGCCGAGCGGAATTTCGGGCAGGCGAAAATGGGCGCTGCGGCCCGCTATGCGAAAATCGCAAGCAACAGCCAGGGCAACACCACCGCCAATGCAGAAGCGTTCAATGGCGGCAACGGTCACCTGGTCCAAGGCTTCCCATGCATCGCACATTTCGGGGCCGACGCGAAGCATCTCTCGTCTTTCGAGAAGCGAAGCCTCCGCGCGTTTCGCAATTTCGGGATCGGCAAGGTCGGCGCCGCCAGAGAAGGCCTGCCCGCCGGTGAGAACGATCGCACTGGTCGAAACATCGTCGCGAAGCGAGCGGGCGGCCGCCGTGAGATCGCGCATGAGCTGGACGGATAGAGGATTGATCCTGTCTCCCCGGTCGAAGCGCAGCGTCGCGATGCGCCCTTCCCGCTCGATGCTGATGAATTCGCCGATATTTTCCGAACCAGACATTTCCCCCGCCTTTCCTGTGGCCGCGGCATCTGCGCGCCGCTTTCAGGCGATGATGGCCTTTGAAGGGCGGCCTGCCTAGGGGTTTCATGGCCAGACATGACAGAGCGGGCGACGCGAAGACCGCATCGCCCGTCTCCGGCAGGGCGCCAAGCTAGCTGACGATCTGCCAGCTTCCGTCCGGCTGGCGGCAAGCCGTGCCATATGCCTGTTCAGCACGACCGCCGATGGTCACGACCGTTTGGTACTCGCGGCAATACCGGCCCTGTTCGGGTTCGTAAGTACGCAGCGGCGTCACCTCATAACCATAGCCGCCATCGTCCCAGTAGACAGGCTGGTTCGACGGTACATATTCGAGGATGTCGCTTACGCAGGCGCGATTGCTATCGTCAATCGCCTGCCCGAGCAGGCCCCCGACGAGTGCGCCGACCAACGCACCGCCGACAACGGGGCCTGCCCCACGATCCTGATGCACGCCGATAACACCGCCCAACACGGCGCCGATCACCGCCCCTACCTTGTCGCTGTTGCACGCGGATGTGCGATAGCCATAGCCGGAGCTGCCATAGCTATAGACTGAATCGTAACCGGCATAGGGGCCCGAATAGTAGTAGTCGTCGTAGTAGTAGCCTGCGGCCGGCTGCACATAGACGGGCTGCGGAATCGTCACGATATGCGTCACATTGCGGTAGACCACAACGGGGCCGCGGCGATGCGGATAGTGGCCTTTGCCATGGTAACCGTACCAGGGGCGGTCGTTGTAGACCGGGCGATAAGGGCGCTTGTAATTTCCGTCGCGATAATTCCGTGGCGGAGCGCGGTACTGGTGCTCACGACGACTATCTCGATACTGCGTCCTGCTACGATTGCGTTCGAGTTGCTGCTGGCGGATGAGCGCCTGTTGCTGGGCCTGCCGCTGCGATTGCTGGCGTATATCCCGTTCGCGCCGTTCCGCGGCGTCGCGGCGCTGGCGAGCTGAATTTGCCTGCTGCCAGCTCTGCCGCTCCGTTACCTCCCGGCGCCTGTCCCGCTCGCGCTGCTCCACCTGCTGACGACGGACCTGCTCGTTATAGACCTGCTGACGGCTCTCGCGCTGACCAGCCGTTTGCTGCTGGCGCTGACGTAAATCGAGTTTCGGGCGGCGTTGATCCGCCTGCTGCTGACGCTGGCGTCCCTGTTGCGCCCGCTGTTGCTGCTGACGACGCTGATTTTCCTGCACAGCCTGCTGCTGGCTTTGCCGTGCGCGCTGTTGCGCCTGCTGGGCATTCTGTCCAGGCCGGCGCTCAATCTGCCGGGACGGGCCGTTTTGCGCCTGACCGCGCTGCGGTCGATTGCTTTCCGGGCGCTGCTGGCGCTGACGCGTATCGGCTCCACGAGCATCTCTCTGTTGCTGAAACTGAAACGCATCGCGCCCCTGAGCAACACCAGCCGCAGGGAAAAGCCCGAGGCAGAGCATCAGCACACCGGAAATAGATGCAATTTGTCCGTATCGCCGCATGATATTCCGGCGCCTCCCTCATATCGCAGACTGGCCGCCCCTGACCCGATACAAGTTTTTCATTCCCGACCTGAACGGCGCATGAACCACTTGTTAATCTGCGGCACAAGGCGCGGCGGTATGCCGGTTGAATTCAGTCGCGGTTTCCCCTCAAATCCGGCGCTTCGACGCCATGCATTTTCACTGGAGGCGGAATGACCGAAAAAAGCTCGATGCAATCAGACTATGAGTCCTTTCTGCACGCCGCCTGCGACCGCCTTGGCTACAGCAAATCCACCCTGTCGCTGCTTTCGCTCGCAGCCCTTGAAATCAAGGTCGAAATACCGATCATTCGCGACAATGGAGAGCTGGCCGTTTTCAGCGGCTATCGTGTGCAGCACCAAAATGTGCGCGGGCCGTGCAAGGGCGGTCTGCGGTATCATCCGGAAGTCGATATCGACGAAGTGCGCGGACTCGCCTCGCTCATGACGATGAAAACCGCGCTGGCGGATATTCCGCTCGGCGGCGGCAAGGGCGGCATTCGCTGCAATCCCCGCGAACTTTCCAGGCGCGAACTCGAAGTGCTGACCCGCAAATTCGTGAAGCGCATTCACCGCGAGATCGGGCCGAATAGCGACATCATGGCGCCGGATGTCGGCACCAATGCGCAAGTCATGGGGTGGATCCACAGCGAATATTCCGCGATCTACGGACATTCGCCCGCTGCCGTCACGGGCAAACCGCTGGCACTGGGAGGTTCAGCAGGCCGCGACAAGGCAACGGGTTATGGCATCGGTATCGTCGTGAAGGCCTATGCCGAGCGTTATGGCACCCCCCTCGAAGGGGCCACTGTTGCGTTACAGGGCTTTGGCAATGTCGGCTTTCACGCGGCAAAGGCTCTTTGCGATCTGGGCATGAAGGTTGTCGCCGTCTCGGACGCGCGCAGCGCCGTCTATCACGAGGACGGCGTCGATATCGCGGCGCTCGCCAAACAGAAAAGCGAACGGGGATTGCTTGCCGATGTCGATGGCTACAAGGCGCTCGATCCCGGGACGGAACTCGAAGTGGAGTGCGACTACCTGGTCCCCGCGGCACTTGGCGGCGTGATCACGAAGGAGAATGCGCCGAGGATCAAGGCCAAGGTCGTCGTAGAGGGAGCAAATGGCCCCGTGACCAGCGAAGCGGACGTGCTCCTGCATGACAGAGACATTCCAGTCATCCCCGATATTCTTGCCAATTCCGGCGGCGTTATCGTCAGCTATTTCGAATGGGCCCAGAATCTTCAGCGCGAAGTCTGGCCGCTCAAGCGGGTCGATGGCGAACTGGAACGCATTCTGACCAATGCCGCCCGTCAGGTCTTCGACCACGCAGCGCAAACTACGCTTGATCTGCGTTCGGCAGCCTTCGACATCGCTGTCCGCCGGGTGAAGGAGGCACTGGACGCCTCGGGTATCTGATAAATAGAGTCCGAAACGGCTTTTTCACTGTCTGACATGGAGCCGCCATAAGGTTCGTGTAAGGCTCGCCATGCTAGGCTCATAGCGAATCATCCCTCTCCAGCGCAGGATTCTCGGCCTGACATGATCGAGCACAGTTTTCTGCAGGCCCTCATCCTTGGCATTGTCGAGGGCGTATCCGAATTTCTGCCGATTTCGTCGACTGGTCATCTCATCGTGGTTGGCCAACTGATCGGCTTTTCAAGCATGCCGGGCAAGGTCTTCGAGGTGGTGATCCAGCTCGGCGCCATTCTGGCTATCTGCGTTCTGTACTGGCGCCGGCTTCTGCATGTGGTTCTGGATGCACGCCGTGACCCGGCGGCGCGAACTTTCATCGGCGCCATTCTCGTCGCGATGATCCCTGCCGGACTCCTGGGGGTGCTCTTTCACGACTTCATCATCAATGTTCTTTTTTCGCCCTATGTGGTTTGCACAACGCTGATCCTTGGCGGGATTGCAATCATTGTCATCGAACGGATGCATCTGGAAGCACGCATCACCTCCATCGAGACGCTGCCGATGAAGACAGCGCTGAAAATTGGCCTGTTTCAGTGTATGGCGCTTGTGCCGGGCGTCTCGCGTTCGGGCGCCACGATCCTTGGGGCGTTGCTTGTCGGGGTTGAGCGTAAAACGGCGGCGGAGTTTTCCTTCTTCCTCGCCATCCCGGTGATGCTCGGGGCTTCCGCCATCAATCTCATAGAGACCTGGGATCTGATCCAGCCCTCTCACGCCTACCTCATCGCCACCGGCTTCATTGCCGCGTTTCTTTCCGCGCTCGTCGTCGTGCAGTGGCTGCTCAACTTCGTGAGCAATCACGGCTACACGATCTTCGGCTGGTACCGGATCGTATTCGGCTGTTTGCTTCTCGTATTCTTCCTGACCTGGGGCTGAGACGCCGCCTCTTTATCCCCGCCAGCCTACTCCGCCGGCGGTTCGCCGCCAGATGCCCGGCGGCGTGCACTTGCCGCATCGCGACGAGGCGTACGAACGGCTCCCGGCACACGCCTCGGCGCAGCACGAGGGCCAGTGGATGGCTGCAGGGGCACGGAAGGCCTGAACGAAGCAGGCACTTCGCGGCCATGCGTGTCGAGGCTTATCGCTTCCGCCGTCGGATTTCCGTTGAAATCTGTCCACTGCTTACGTTCATAGTCGAAGAGTTTGCATTTGCTATAGACGTTCCGGTATTCGCGAAAGCCGAGCCGGTATCGCACCACGTCGTCGCCATAAGCCTCGATCAGTTTTGCCTGGGCTTCGGTGAGCTTGTAGCCCGGCACCGAGGGCAACGCGTGATGCGCATGGTGCAGCATTACCCATTTGAAGAGTGGCAGGAAACTGAACGGCAGGTCCACATGCGCGGTGCCGCGAATATTACCGCCATAGAAGCTCCACTCGTCCCGGTCCTTGAACCAGGGCACCTTTGGATGATTGTGCTGCAGGTAGATCGAGGCCGCCATGAGGTAGTTCCACACAGCGAATGGGATGAACCAGCCAAGCAGCATGGTGAGCCAGAGAGGACGATCAGGCGAAAGCGAGCTTCCCAGAAGCCCGATAAAGGCAACGAGACCGCCGCCCACCAGAATGACGAAGAGTGAATCCGGCAGATGCCTCTTCCATTCCGGACGCATCTGCCTTGTCACGGGGACGATAAGCTTGGGAATCCAGAATTCGATCCAGTAATAGATGAGCGGCCCGGCGGCACTGCGATAGACCCGCTCCAGCAAACGGCGTGGCAAGGAGGCCGCGTCGTATTCCTCTTTCGACATCGGCGCCCAGACGTAATCGAAGCCTTTGAGGTTCGTATAACGATGGTGGGTGCGGTTGTGCACCACGTCCCACTGGCTGCGCGAATGCAGGCAAGGCAGGAAGACCAGCCGGGTAATCCAGCGATTCATGGTCCGGCCCGGCACGAAGGCAGAGTGACCGCTGTCATGGCCGATCAGGAAAAGAAGCCCGATCAGCGCGCCATTGGCGATCCCGAAAGCAATATTGACAGCGACCGGCAGCGGCGCCACGGCGCCAGCCATGGTCGCAAAATAAAGGAAGTAGTGGATACCAAGCAGCCAGAGCCCGCGACCGAGCGACTTTTCCGTCACGTCCGCCCGCTCATCGGCTGTCAGCCAATCCGAAGGGCGGCCAAGCTTCGCGCCCTGCGGCTTCTCCGACTTTGGTACTACCGCCATGCTCATACGACTACCACGCCATTCGGGCTCAACTGTCCCAATTCGAGAAGGATCCTAGGTTAATCGATACTTAATTGTGAAGTGCAAGTTTTCCCTTGCAAGCACACAGCCAGCCCCCTTAAGGCGATCTTAGGGAAACCTGTGCCAAAACTGGCGGTGAGATTGCGTTTTTGGCCTTCAGCCAGAGCTGCGACAAATCGCGGCGGGCAGGGGCAAGTTTGGTAACTGGGCCCGGGACCGACGCTTTGACCCCTGACGAAAGTTCAATTCCGGCGGTGGATCGAACGGATTATTCGAGGCACTGGCTTACGCTGAGGTTCCGCGATCCAAAGGTCGAGGATGCCTTTGCACAAAAGAACTACGCCCAGCAGATCGGCATCACCCGGCTGTCCGTGGCCGGTGGTGCTGTCGTTTTCGCGATGTTCGGACTGCTCGATGCCTACATTATTCCCGATGTGCTCTTTGAGGCCTGGGCGTTGCGCTTCGGCCTCGTCTGCCCCGCCCTGTTCGGGCTCGTCGCACTTTCATACACACCGCTTGTCACACACCGGAACACGGGATGGCTGTCCTTTGTGATGCTCATTCCCGGCCTTTCGGTCACGGTAATGACAGCGATCGCGGACGCACCGGGCGCTTATCTCTACTATGGCGGCCTTGTGGTCGTTATCGGCTACAGCAACTGCCTCTGGCGGCTGAGTTACATCTACTCGACCATCGTATCGGCAATCACAATCCTGGCTTACGAATGGGTCGTCCTGTTCGTCAATCCTGTGCCGCAGGATATCCTGATCAGCAATACGACATTTCTCGCCTCCACAGTCGGTATCAGCATGTTCCTGAACTACGTCCAGGAAATGCAGCTCCGCAACAGCTTTGTGGATAACGAGAAACTGCGTTCTGAGCAGCGGCGTTCCGAACGGTTGCTCAGCCGGTCGGAAGCGGCGAACCGCGCCAAGAACGACTTCCTCGCGATCATGAGCCACGAACTCCGCACACCGCTCAATGCGATTATCGGCTTTTCCGAAATCATCTCGAACCAGATGTTTGGCCCGGTCGGCCAGCCTAAATACGTGGACTACGCCACCGATATCCGCGCGAGCGGCGCACATCTGTTGAGTATCATCAACGATATTCTCGACATCTCGAAGGCAGAAGCCGGAAAACTGCAGCTCGAAGAAGAACCGATCGATCCGGTGGAGGCATTGAACTCCACGATGCGCATGTTCCGTCAGCGTGCCTCGGAACTCGGCGTCGATCTGACTTTCCGCGTCCGCGACGATATTCCCTGGCTCATTGCGGACCCGAGACTCTTCAATCAAGTCGCGATCAACCTCACCTCGAACGCACTCAAATTTACACCCGAGAACGGCAATGTGTGGGTCGAGCTAAGCTTCGATGCGGCGGGTGACATGGTGCTTAGCGTGAAGGATACAGGTATCGGCATAAAGCCGTCCGACACCAAGCGTATCTTCGAGCCCTTCGTTCAGGTCGAGGATGCCATGTCCCGGACCCATCAGGGCACCGGTCTCGGCCTGCCGCTGGTGCGCAAGATCATGAGCCTGCACGGCGGCACCGTCGACCTCAAGAGCATCGTCGGCGAAGGCACGACCGTGAGCGCGACGTTCCCGAAAAGCCGGTTCGTCGCGCCCCAGGCCGATGAGCTGCAATGGCAGGCAAGCTGACGTCAGACCGTCAGACGGGCTTGTCTACCACCATCAGGTAGATGCACTTCGTCGAATCCACCTCGATCGTGACATTGGCGACATCAAGCCCTTCGATCAGCGCCAGCATGTCTTCTTCCGTGCGATAGATCAGGCTCCAGTCAGTAACGAATTCGAGAGGCCACTCGCAGCTTTCCCTGCCCTTTCTGACGTTGGCGAGGATAAGCTTGCCGCCCGGTTTCACCTGCTCATAGAGATCCCGGGTGAGCGCACGGGCGCGCCGTGCGGAGAGATAATCGTAGAGCCCGAGGCTGTAGATCGCGTCCTGCGGCGGCAGCGCCCGGAAGAGTGCCCCCGCCTTGAGCAACTGCGCAAACGAGGCCTGCAGGCACTGGACCTTCGCTCTTCCGGCATGGCGCACCACTTCCGGATAGGCGTGTTCATAGGCATGGGTAAGTGCCCGATCATCCTGATCGATCAGGGTGAAGTTTACGGGGCGCGGCAGCGTACCAATCTTAAGATAGTCGTAGACTTCATAAGCGGAACCACAACCGAGATTGGCGATGTTCAGCGGCGTATCGCCGGGCTTATCGGCGACATAATCGGCGACAATCTTCTGCGTCATGCGAAGACGCGTACCGACGCAAGCTCCGGTTTCGATACCGATGCGATGCAAAAGCTTTTCGTATGGCGTATTTCCGACGCGCTGCCACTCATAGACATAGTTCATGATCTGGAAGTCGCCGGGATAGCCCAACGGCTTCTCAAAGCAGCGCTTCATTACGGCGCCCGGCATGAAATCCGGCGTCAGTACACGCTCGGCATAGCGCTTGTGCCGTGCAAGAACGGCCGGATCGTGCCAGACGGGCTCAAGCACATCATTGCCCCGATACCAAAGCTCCTGCCATTGCGGCACTATGCGGTCTTCACAAGCGATCAGGGCCTCCATAAGCAGTTTGTCGCGATCTCCGCCCTTTGCCGTCAACCGCGCCTCATAGCTTTCGAGTACGTCTTTATAGGAACGGAAGAGATTGATGATCTCGCTGCAAAGTTGCTGAAATTCCGGCAGGATACCCTCCGCGGTAGCGAAGAGCGGGTCGGCAAGGGCTTGCGAAAGCACAAGGTTGTCGTGCTCGCTGACAATGCCGGGAATGTCGAGATAGCCGGAGGTAAACTCCAGACCAATCACTGTCCTGACGCCCTGTGGCTCTACCCGGCGAATACGCCCCGCGCCTCCAAACAACCGGGCAGCGCCCACCCGGAATTCAAAGGGCATTTCCGACCCCATGAGATCGTCCCAGCCCTCGGATCGCGAACTCTGAATCGCGATGCCCGTCATGCTGAGATTTTTCAGCTGTGCACGCTCGTTCTCGATCAGGACCGCGGGAACGGCCTCCCGGAAAAGCTCTTCAGGCCGAAATCGTTCGGCCCGGTAAAACATCCGGCGGCCTTCGGCCCCCGTCAGTTGTTCATAAGTACGTATCACTGGCCCCACCTGTCTCAAAAGCAGACAACAATAAGGAATCACAGGCTTCTCGCTGTTGCAATTGCTAACAAAAGCTTAAAGCGAGAGTTGCGGCTATTCCACAATGACCGTTTTAGGCAACTGTCATGCCAGACCTCGCGATGAAAGCCTCACAACGCCAACACTTCCTTTTTTTGATGGAAAACGGCGCTTTCCGCCATGCAGAGCGCTCGTGCTTCCCGAGTTGGGGCATTGCCCGGTCAGGACTCGCGTAGCACAATGACGCTATACAAAAATTCCGTGTAAAAGCGGAAGAATGTCACTTTTGAGGGGGATAGCGGACATGGCGGAAGCGTCATTCGTGAAGTTGCCGCAGCAAGACGATGACAAGGCTTCTGACCTGCTCATCGATTATGCAGCTCTACAAGACAGTGCCAACGGTTTGGCCCGTCAGTACCGGGCGAATGATCCTTTCCCCCACATCGTGATCGACGATTTTTTGCCCCGGCAGACCCTCGACCACCTGCTCGAAGAATATCCATATGACCAGAACCTTCCGGTCTGGAATGACGCCACTCATCGGCACAAGGAAACCGGTGAATTCATTCAGAAAGACAAACGCAACATCCGCGACCTTCTCCAGATGCCGCCCAGCTATCGGCAGCTCATCTGGGAATTCAATTCCAACTACTTTCTGGAGTTTCTCAGCAAACTGAGCGGGATCAAGAATCTGCTGCCGGACCCCAATCTGCGCGGGGCGGGTATCCATCAGATCGGCAGAGGCGGCTTTCTGAAAGTTCATGCTGACTTCACACTTCAGCGCGACTTCGGATTATCCCGCCGGATTAATATGCTGCTCTACCTCAACCGGGACTGGCCGGAGGAATATGGCGGCCACCTCGAATTGTGGGACAAGGAGATAAAAGGCCCCCCCAAGCGCGTCCTCCCGATCGCCAACCGCTGCGTGATCTTTTCGACAACGGCCAACTCGTTTCACGGGCACCCAAAGCCGCTAAGCTGCCCCGAGGATGTCTACCGAAAGTCCATCGCGCTATATTTCTACACGAATGGACGCCCGGGCGACGAAACGCCGCCCGTCATATCAACAGATTGGCGTGACACGCCGTACTGACGGCACCCGACGGAAAAATGGAAATGCCCCTGCTGAGAAGGAGCGCTATTTTTTCACCTTGGGCTGAGCTGGCTTCTTCTCTTTTTCCTTTAACCTGGCTTTTTCCTCCTCAAGCTTCCGCAAGCGCTTCACCTTGTGAGTGTTCTCCATGTGCTTGCTGGCATGAACATAGAAAGCTCGAAGAGAGGCCGAAGCTTCAGGGGCCGGCTGTGCAGGAAAGAGCAGGTTGACCAATTCGGGATCATTATCGCGGTTACCGCCGGGTTTACGGAGTACACCGAGCCCAAAGCCATGATTGAAGGTGAAGGTTTCGTGTTTACCCGTTAGTTCCTCCCAGAACTTCCATGCCCCGAAATCCTGCAGCCTCGCCTGCACATCGTGAAACAACATGATGCCGCCTGGCTTTACCTTCGGATACCAGTTTGCGAAATCCTCGCTGACGGCCTCGTAAGTGTGGAAACCATCGATGTGAAGAAGATCCACGCTGTCATCGCCGAAGTGCCGAAGCGCATCGTTGAAGAACATACGCATGAGGTATGAAAACCCGTGATAATTATGCCGGTTGTGATCATTCACCATCGTGAACACCGACTCGTCATATTTATCCGTATGCGCATCGCCCTCGAAAGTGTCGACCGCATAGCACAGGCCGTCCACGTCATTTTCCTTCATCGCCTGGCAAAAGGTGAAGTAGGAGAGCCCTTTATGCGTACCCAGTTCAACGAGCAGTTTTGGACGCAACGCCGTCACAAGATCATAGCCAAAAGGCAGGTGATCGATCCAGGTGCTGAAAACCCGATGTAGAGGTTCAAAGTGCCGGATGGAGGGCGGCATATAAACGGTAGTCATAACTTCTTTCTCCCGACGCAGTTGCGCCTGCAAATGCGAATCTCAAAAACACAAAAGCTCAAACCGCAACTTTCTTTCGTTTCTTCCGGTCGTCGTCATAAGGGTCCCGCCCCTCGGCATCCAGACGCCCGAATCTGCGGATCCCCCGCTCAACGGAAAACTTGAGATATCGAAGAGCCGGCCCCCGGAACTTCCCAAGAAGGGTGAACTCCACTGTCGGCGACCTGAACGGGTGCCCCAGCAATTCGGACAGCTGGTTGTTGATTTTCTCCAGCAGGTCTTCCCTGTCTGCCTTGCTTGAGGTCGTGACGCCACCGTGAATCTGATGAAACGACCCCTCACCGGCGAGAAGAAAAACCTCAGTGTCCTGATGTGTTGCCAGCTTGTAATAGATGTAGAGGTTCAGTGCGCCGCCGCCCGGCATGTCAAATCGTTCATCCGCGCCGCCAATCTCAGTGAATATTTCCTTCGAGACAAACAGGCAGTTGCACTCAAGAAAGGGGTGGAAGAAACCATTCCGGTTTGCCCCGCAATTGCAGGAAATGTCAAAAAGACGATAGCCATTATTGCGCCAGTCTACGCCATCGAGAAGCTCCTTTTCGACCTCCTCGTTATATCCATGCTCCAGATTGAATTGCTGTTCGTTCTCCCCCAAGTGATAACCCGGCACGAGAACGAGGGCATCGTCAGTCATCCGAAATGACATAAGCGCGTGACGAATAACGCCCGGCGTAACCATGCGTGCGCCATCAATCAGCAGACCGATGAATTTTCCCTTTGCCTTTTCCACCCCAAAGTTAATTGCGGCGGCGGGCGAAACTCCCTTTTCGTCCCGCAGAAAATAGTGGAAATTACCGGGAAGACGATCAATCTCGGCGGCATTCATGTTTCTCGCCGACCGGTTTTCGACGACAATGACCTCGTAGTCATCCGCATCCACGCCCTGTTGATAGCTGGGAGCAAAGCTCAACAGCGTGTTCAACGCCTGCCGGGGCATGTCATAGGCAATCACGATGACAGAAAGAAGCGGCTTCTTCATTTCTGATCGTCCTTCCGCGTTTTCTGCGCCTTGTCGAGCGACTGGCGAAGAAACCGGTAAACCGGCGGACGAGCATATCCAAAGAGGATCGGCTTTGCCTTCGGTGCGGAGCGGTCTTCACCGCGAATAGCAATGTCCTGTTCGGTCAATTGCCGGTAGACCTTGTTGCGCTCCTCGCTTCGCGTGCCCGTGGTCACGCCACCATGGAATTGATGAAACGACCCTTCTCCGAACAGCAAATAGTAAGGAACGCCGGGAGGATCGAGCAAACGCTTGTACAAGTCGAGGTTTGCATTGCCGCCACCAAAATCATTGTAGCGGCTATCCATGCCCCCCACCTCATTCCACTTACGAACTGACAAGGCTATGAAATTGCTCTCGGCAGTTGGCCGAAAGAAACCCGACTGACAAGAGCCGCTGAACACTGCTATCTCGAACAGGCGGTATCCGTTCTCCGGCCAGCGAATGCTTTTGAGCATCTTCGCTTCCTCACGCTCGTCGTAACCTTCGTTGACGGCGACCTGTTGAAGCTTTCTACCGATATGATAACCGGGTGTCGAAACGATCCCCTCTGGGCACATGCGAAACACCTGAAGTGTTTGCCCCACAACGCCCGGGGACACCATCCGCGCCCCATCGATCATGACCGCAACATGCGTTCCTCGTGCTTTGGATACGCCGAAGTTCACCGCATGCACAGGTGTGCGCTCGGTTTCCTCGCGTAAGAAATAGCGGACATTTCCGGCATATTTCTTCGCTCGGTCCGCACCAAAAATCTTGTCCGATCTGTTTTCGACGACGATGACTTCGTAGTCCTTCTCCTCAACCTCGTGCTGATATGCAGGGCTGAGGGAAAGTAGCGTCTTGTCGGCTTGATCCGGCATCTTGTAGACGATCATGATGATCGAGAGATATGGCTTCCGGCGAAATATGCTGACCATGGGCGATTACCGGGCCACTTCGCGCAACGCGCGGTACAAGGCTTTAAGTTCCTGCGGAATCGAACTTTTTCTCGCCTTGTGATGCTTTAGTTCGGCACTGAAGAAGCGCTCATCCGGCGGTGCCTTAAGCCCCAACTCGGCGCATACTTCATCCAGCTTTTCGTGGAGAACCTGTTCGTCTTCGTCGAAGCAAAGGAGCGGAAACTTCCTTTGGTTGTGAAGATCGAGCAACCTGGAATTATATGACCTCCATAAGCCCAGAGCCTGCTCCTCTGTTATGCGCCCCCTCTTGCGCAGCGACCGAGAGACGGCTTCAGGATGCCGGAAAATGCCCACGAATTGAAGATTGGGCAAGAGGGCAAGCCAACCTTCCACAAGCAACAAGCTTCTGGGATCCTTGAAGCCCCAACGCGCTTCGCTTTTATATTGCTCCATCCAACGATGTGCGCTGGCTACTTCTTCCTCCGTCCACGACAGAGGCCCCGGAGGCGGATTGTCCCAGGCAAAACCATTGCGCGCCAAAATCATATCGTGGAAGGCCACGATCTCCTGATTTTCGCGATTGCCTTTCTGGTTATGCCGGTTCCATTCGCTGTGCTCGCCCAGTTCCAGGCCGGCAAGCTGAAGCGATCCCGTGAGAAAGCTGGTGCCGCTACGATGCATACCAACAATCATCACCGGCGGAGTCAGATAGTTCGAGATTCCGCCTGAAGCGGTTCTGTCGATATTCACTGCTCTCCCCCAAAAATCGCAGTCTCACCGCCAGGATGTGAGATGGTAAATTGGTATTATTTCTTCTCCCGCGCAAGAGGCGGCGGTGCAAACGGCAAGACTGAACGACTATTCCGACCGGTCCGACCCCAGCATGGACAAACTGCGTCCTCGCGGCGGCGTTCTTTCCTTTCTCCCCTCCGCCTCAATCAACCTCCTGCCCCCGCCCGCCGGAGAGCTCGCGATCGTGCGTTCTCCATAATTCTCATCACAGGTGGCAGCATGAGCCAGTCGATGAAGAGGTTGGACATGATTACAAGCGCCGTCATGGCCCCCAGTGAGCGGTTCACCTCGAAGCCAGAAAAAACGAGCGTACCAAAACCGATAGTCAGTGAAACCGTGATTACAAGCATGGCCACGCCAACCGTGGCAAAGACGTGGTTGATGGCACCCTCCGGGTCCAGTCCGCGCGCCCTCGCCTGCTGATACATCAAAAGGAAGTAGATCGTGTCATCAACAACGAGGCCGATGGTCATGGCGGTAACGACGGACGCCGCCAAACCTATGTCCTGATAGAGAAGGCCCCACAAACCGAAACCAACCAGCGAAGGCAACATATTCAGCAAAATGCTGAGCGCGCCATAGACCGGGCTTCGTAGCGCCAGACCAACAACAACGGCAATGATGAGTACCGAGACAAGCGTTGCAAACATCATGGAGCGGATATTGATGCCCGACAGGTTAGCGAAGAGGACGTTAACGCCTGTCGCCCTCGCCTGCATTTCCGGTGGCACATTCTCCGCCAGCCACAAGGTCGCCCGTTCATCAAGATCACGGATCTGGCTTGATGACATTTTCCGCAAGATGGCCGTGACGCGGCTCGAAGAACGGCTGACATTTATCTGGTCATTCAGAGAGACGCCGTAAGGAAGTGAAAGCTCGTAAAGGAGAAAGTACTGCGCGATGGTCTCCCTGTCGGAAGGAAATTCGGTCTCCGCATTGCGCCCTGCATTCATTGCGTCGTGCACACGTCGCGTGATGTGGGAAATTGAAAGCACACTCACAACGCCGGGTTGCTCGCGAAGCCACGCATCGAAGGCTGCCAGCTTTTCCTGATAACCGGGCTCGAAAACACCGCCATCCCTGCCCGAACCAACATCGAACTCAACAATATTGAGTCCTGTCAGATGCTTCTCGGCAAAATCCGAATCCTGCCGATAGTCAAAACGCTCATCGAAGTAGCGTGCAAAATCATCGTCGAGGCGAATATTACCGAGCCATATGGCACATGAGACGACAATAATACTGCAAAGGAAAAAGAGCTGCCTGTAGTAGCGGTTCACGAAATGGCCAAGCAGCACCATGACCCGCTCCGAACGCTGTACGGCGGGCCGCAGCTCCATCAGCGAGAGAAGTGCCGGAAGCCAGGTGAAGGTGAAGATGTAGGCGAGGCAGATGCCGACAACCACGACATTGCCCTGCTGGCGAAGCGGCGGCGCATCGGCGAGGTTCATCGCCAGAAACCCAATCATCGTCGTCGCATTTGTGAGGGTCACAGGCCAAAGATTGATTGAGATCGCTTCCGCGATCGCCTCATGGCGCGTCAATCCTCTTCCAAGCGCGCCGAGCGCCGTCGTCACGATACGCACCGCTGCCGCCATGTTGACGGTCATGATGATGATGGGACAGGCGACCGTACCTGTATTGATCTCATAACCGTACCAGCCGGCGAGGCCCATGGCGGCAGCGCTGGAAAGACCGAGCAGCGAGAGTATCGCGACGCTTGGCAGGACGGCTCTCACGAAAACAAACATGACGATCGCCGTGATTGCCAGGCTGACAGGAATCAGCACCTTGACGTCACTCATCGCGGCTTCGGAAAAAGCCGCCATCAGCATCACGTTGCCTGTGAGCTTCACCTCGATGCCGGGGTGATCAGCCTCGAAAGACGCTGCGAGTGCGCGGGAAGCCGCGACAATCTCCTGCACCTCGACGGACGCTTCTTCCGGCAGATTGAAGTTCACGAGAACGCCGGCAGCGCTTGCATCCGAGGCAAGCAAGCGGTCGCGGATCAGAGGGTCAGCGAGCGCGATCCGCTCGATCTTCTCCGCTTCATCGGGGGTTACCTTTCCCGGCTCAGGCACGAGGTCGGCAACGGCAAAGCTGTCAGCACCAGCCGTGACGTGGGGAAAATTGGCGAGCGAATCCACGCGCGTCGAGTGTGGCAAACGCCACGCTTCGGAAACAAGATCGCCGAGCGCTGCCAATACGTCCGGCTCCGTTACTTTGCGGCCGTTCGCCCAGAGGACCATCAGCACGTCGTTATTCTGGCCGTATTTGGACTCGAAATCGCGCAGCTTTGCGAGATCGGCCCCTTCCGGGTTGAAAAAGACGCGTGTGTCGTAGGACAGCGAGAACTGAAAGACGCCCGCCACCGAGACCGCAAATATCGCCAGACAAAGAGCGATAGTCAGGCGCGGAAAACGCAAAACTGGATTTCTCAATTTCTGCATGGACTAGCGCCGCCTTCCCCCCAAAAACAACCCGGCGCACGCGTAAATTGCGGGATTCCGCCGCGAAAGAAAAGGGCCGATTTACCTAGTGTTAACCATAAGCCTTTGTCAGGAAACGATGATTTAACGGGCCTTATGCCATTAAGGATGACGGGTTTGTCCATCCTCCAGCCGGGACGGACGGACCGAATGGGGAAAGAACGGCCGCCGTTTCCAGCAGGACACGGGGCCACTTTGGGGATCAACGGACGATGAGCAATCCAGCGCTCGTCAATCTGGCAACGGTCGGTAGCGATGAGCTGCAGACGATGCCGATGTCTGTTTTCACAGCCGCCCTCGACCAGATGTCGGCGGAAGCAATCGTTCGGTTTCGCCGCATGCGGAAGCTCAACGCGATGCAGCGCTCCGCCGTCGAGAAGACTCTGGCCAAACGCCCCAAGCCCCCTGGCGAAGCTGACGATTCTGACGGCGCCGACGCGAAGTCCTCCGGGAAGCCCGAAAAGAAAAGGGCCAAGGAGGCCGGGACTGTCATGGAAATTCTGCTGCGCGTCATAGCGTGGTGGGAAGGGATGGAGACGGACGACGTCGCGCGCGCAAAAGGAATTACACGCAAAGCACAAAAGCAAAAGCCATCCTCCGCGGCTATCAAAAAGCCGGCCGCCCCAGCGATGCCGGAAAAAGCCGAGCCTCCCAAATCGCTAAGCCGTCTTGAGATCATCCAGGAACTGTGGGGGCCCGGCTTCAGCCTCCCGGGCAGCGCAGACTTCGCGTTGCGCGTCGCATCTCTGGCCGACTTCACGCGCAAGGGCCGTTTTCTCGACCTTACCCCCGGACTCGGCGGCGGCATGCGCGCAGTGGCTGCAAAGCATGGCGTCTCGATCCTCGGCATCGAGCACGACCTCGAAATAGCAGCCGAGGCAATGAGATTGTCCGCCAAAGAAGGTATGAGTGAAACGGCTCCCGTCCATGCCTGTGGGCCGGACGGGCTGGAGCCTGCGGACTTCAATCCGGCGGGTGGTCATGCGGCGATCTTCATGCGCGAAGCGATGTTTGCCGTCGCTGACCGCGAAAAGATGCTCGCAGAAATACATAGGGGGCTCTGCGATGGCGGTTCCCTGGTGCTCACCGATTTTGTTCTTGCCGATGGTATCGATACGGAGATGGACGAGGCCGCTGCGCTTACTGCCTGGCGGGCCGCGGAAGGCGGTATCGCGTCTCCCTGGAGCGAAGCGGAATACCGGCAGGCAATCGCCGCACAAGATTACAAATTGGAAAGCTTCGCAGACATTTCGTCAGAATATCTGCCGCTTATTCAAGCCGGTTGGCGACAGCTCCATGATTGCCTGCAAAATGCCAAACTTCTGCCGGAAACCGCCCCCACCTTGATAGAGGAAGGCGCTGTCTGGCTCGCTCGCAGTCAAGCGCTGGAAACAAAACAGCTTCGGCTCGTTCTTATTCGTGCAATCAGATTGCCGGCAAGGAATGGAGGGGCTGAAGCGGGCGAATACCCCGCGTCGCAAGACGCAGGTGACATAGATGAGTAGGTTTCACAAGCAGCGTACCGGCAAAGATACCGGGGCAGCGGAGCAACAGATGCAACGGAGTCAACCGCATTCGGAGATCAGACGCCGCGTAGAGCCGATCCTCGACGCATCGGGGACATTGAAGCGGCATGTGATGTCGAGGACCGAAAAGGCCGGTTTTCAAGAGGCCGAAGGGCCGGCCGAGAACGGCGGTTACGACCGGGAAGAGCACTAGACCTCAGTCGATTTCGAGATCGTCCGTGTCGGGATGCGGTTCAGAGGAAGCAGTCCGCTTCTTGTGATAGCGGTAGCGCAAGACAGCTACCGGAATTGACGCGAGATAAATCGCGCACAGGCCTGTGAAGGCAATCCACGGAAAATTCAAAATGACCGCCGCGCTCATGCCCACAAGCAGGAGCACGGGCAGCACCATGTCTCGCCGGATGCGCAACCCCATGCGCTTTCCCGAGAATGTCGGAATCTGGCTTACCATCAGGAAAGCGATGACGAGAACATGGGCCGCGATAAGAAGCGGTGTTTCCTTTATCCACTCCACTCCAATGAAGGAGAGATAGAGCGGCAGCATGACGAGACCGGCTGCAGCGGGTGAAGGCATGCCTACGAAATAGTTCCCGGTCCAGACCGGCTTGTCTGGATCTTCGAGCGCCACGTTGAAACGGGCGAGGCGAAGCGCGCAGCAAACCGAGAAGCCTAGTACTGCAATCCAGCCCAGACCGCCAATCTCACCCAGAGACCAGAGATAGAGGATAACAACTGGCGCCACACCAAAGTTCACGAAATCGGTGAGCGAGTCGAGCTCGGCGCCAAAACGTGTGGACCCGCGCAGCATGCGGGCGATGCGCCCATCGAGGGCATCGAAAACGGAGGCAATGATGATTGCGGCGACCGCTGCCTCGAAACGACCCTCAATGGCAAAGCGGATTGCAGTGAGGCCCGCGCAGAGCGCAAGAACAGTGAGCGAGTTCGGCACGATGGTGCGGACCGGCAGTTGCGAAAACTGTCGCGCCCGGCGTTGGCGCATGGTCTCGCTCGCCCGGAAACCCGGTCCCGGACGCTGCTCGAAAGGCGGTATAGAGCCTGCCATCTGCTTCAGTCCTTCAAAGTGCGCCCCAGCGCCCTCTAGATGTGGTGCGGCTGGGCTGCGGTCGAATCCGCAAGCACCGTCTCACCGGCAATCGCCGTCTGCCCCACAGCTACAAGCGGCACCGCCCCTTGCGGCAAATAGACATCGAGACGGCTGCCGAAACGGATGATGCCGAAGCGTTCCCCCGCAGCAAGATCATGCCCCTCTGCAACGTCGCACACGATACGCCGGGCGACGAGCCCTGCGATCTGCACAACCACGATCTGCTCCCCGTCCGCGCGCTCGATCACCAGAGAGTTTCTCTCGTTGGCATCGCTCGCTTTGTCGAGATCGGCATTGAGGAAGAGCCCCGGCCGATAGGCAACACGCTTCACGATCCCTGCGATGGGTGCCCGGTTCACGTGGCAATTGAAGACATTCATGAAAATGCTCACGCGGGTGCGTGTCATATCGCCAAGACCGAGTTCCTCGGGCGGGGATGCTTCAGTGATCATGTTCACGACGCCGTCTGCCGGGCTGATGACGAGCCCCTCGCGCGACGGGGTTACGCGGTCGGGATCGCGGAAGAAATAGAGGCACCAAAGAGTGAGAACGACACCGAGCCACCCGAGCGGATTCCATATCAGAAAGAGAACGACCGTCACCGCAGCGAAGATGACCACCCAGCGGTGCCCCTCGCGGTGGATCGGTGTCAGTATCGACGTGATGCTATCCATTGAACTTTCCTGGCCTCTCGTTCTCGTCTGTCGAGTTTAGCCGAGTGTAACCCGGCACTCCGCCCGGGTTAAGCAAATCCGTTATCCGCTGAATTCGACGCCAGCTCGGTTTCCACCCCGAACTCGCGCCCCTCGCTTGCGGCAAGACGCCGCTCCTCTTCACGTTCGACCTCTTCGCTCTCGCGCTGCCGGTTCCACATGGCCGCATAGGCGCCGTTCCGGGCCAGGAGCTCCTCATGGCGGCCGCGCTCCACCACCCTCCCTTTGTCGAGTACGAGGATTTCATTGGCGTCCACGACAGTCGACAGGCGATGCGCGATGACCAGCGTGGTGCGGTTTCGCGAGATGCCTTTCAGCGCCGTCTGAATTTCTTTTTCGGTGTGCGTGTCGAGGGCGGATGTTGCCTCATCGAGAAGAAGGATTGGCGGGTTCTTGAGGATGGTCCGCGCGATGGCAACGCGCTGCTTCTCGCCGCCCGAGAGCTTCAGCCCGCGCTCCCCGACGCGCGTCTCGTAGCCTTGCGGGAGGGCTTCGATGAAACGGCCGATCTGGGCGAGCTCCGCGGCCTCATGCACTTCTTCATCGGTCGCATCCGGGCGGCCATACCGGATGTTGTAGCGAATGGTGTCATTGAAGAGGACGGTGTCCTGCGGAACCATGCCGATGGCGGCACGCAGGGAATCCTGCTGGACATCTCGAATGTCCTGTCCGTCGATCCGCACAGCGCCTTCCGAGATATCGTAGAAACGGAAAAGAATGCGAGCGATGGTGGACTTTCCAGCGCCTGAAGGGCCGACAATCGCAAGGGTATCGCCCGGGGGGACGCGAAAGGAAACGCCGTCGAGAATGCGGCGGTCGCTGTCGTAGTAGAAGCTCACATCGTCGAATACGACTTCCCCGCCCGAAACATCGAGAGCCGGCGCGCCGGGCTTGTCCTTGATCTCGGCAGGCACCTGCAGCAAATCGAACATGGTCTCCATGTCGATCAGCGCCTGCCTGATTTCGCGGTAAACCGTGCCTAGAAGATTGAGCGGCTGGTAGAGCTGGATCAGGTAGGTATTGATCATGACGAAGGAACCGACTGTCAGCACACCCTGCGCGATACCGTTTGCCGCCATCAGCATCAGCGCGGTGAGGCCGGCACTAAATATCAGCGTCTGACCGGTGTTCAGCAGCGAGAGCGATGTCGCAGTCCTGATAGCGGCGCGCTCGTACCCCGTCATCGAGCGATCGAAGCGGCGCGTTTCATGCTCTTCATTGCCGAAATATTTGACCGTCTCGTAATTCAGAAGACTGTCCACCGCCTTGGTGTTTGCCTCGGTGTCGAGATCGTTCATCTCGCGGCGGAAGCGCGTGCGCCACTCGGTCACAACGAAGGTAAAAACCATATAGACGATCACCGTCACGGCGGTAACGACCGAGTACCAGACGTCGAAAGCATAGGCGAGAATGACGCAGACGAGGATAAGCTCGATGACGGTTGGCACGATGTTGAAAAGCGAGAAACGCAGCAGGAAGTCGATGCCCTTGGTGCCGCGCTCGATAACGCGTGAAAGGCCGCCCGTGCGCCGCTCCAGATGGAAACGCAGAGAAAGCGCATGCATGTGGCGGAAGGTTTCGACGGCAAGTTCGCGGACCGCGTTTTGCCCGACTTTCGCAAAGATCGCGTCACGCAGCTGAGCGAGAGCGATCATCAAAATACGCCCGACGCCATAGGCGACGATCAGCATTACCGGCACGATGACCGCGGCGGCGGCTACTGTTTCCGGCGAGAGAGCATCCACCGCGCGCTTGTAGAGGAAGGGGATGTAGACCGTGATGCCCTTTGCCGCGACGAGCGCGAGCATCGCGAAGACAACGCGCAAACGCAGGTCCGCCCTGCCCTTCGGCCAGAGCCGGGGCAGCATGTTCACGAGGGTGCGGGTCGCATTGCGACCTTCCGGGTTCACCCCCGTGACAGGGTTGGGACCGCCTCGCAAGGCGGTTTTCAAACGGCGTGGCATGGGCTTTCAAGGTCTCCGCGCACAACAAGCAAACGCCCCGTCCGGGAGCCCGGACAGGGCGTAATTCCTTATACTAGATAAGGTTTATCGATCCGGGGACAATGTTTTGTTTGCGCGCCCGGATTTCCTGCCTTTTCAGCGGCCCTTGGCGGGCGTTTCAAAGACCTGGCCCGGATAGATCAGGTTCGGGTCGCGAATCTGGGCCTTGTTGGCTTCGTAGATGATTGTGTAGCTGAAGCCGGACCCGTAGACGTTGCGCGCAATATTCCAGAGATTGTTGCCGGGCTGGATCACGACCTTGCCCTGCTTGAGAGCGGCAAGAACGGCTTCGCGTTCGCCCCTTTCGAAAGGCACCTCGACGCGACCGACGACCTGCCCCTGCTCGTCCACCTGATCGACGCGGAGCGCGTATTGACCGGGCGCGATATCGGTTTCAGGGCTCAGCTCCCAGCGGCCGGTTTCATCCGCCTTCGTCTCGCCGGCAAGCTCGCCGCCGATATAAATGCGGACAGTGGCGCCCGCATCGGCCCGGCCCGAAATGATGACATTGCCTTCGTCGTCATAATCGACGGTTTCGAGAACGAGGCTGCCCGCATCGGCGGGGACGCCCGGTCCCTGAAGAACCTTGCTCGCTTTGCCCGGCTCGCTGCGGACGACGAGCATCTGCTCGTCTTCACTTTCGGGGACGGAGACAGTCACGACCTGCTTGCTGTCCTTGCTGCTGCCGTCCGGGTTGATCGCCGTGAGACGGAGTTCAATAGTGCCCGCGGAGAGCGGCTTTTCGAGGACGGCGACCCATTCGCCATTGTCATCCGAGGTTGTCTCGGCAACCACTTCGCCGTTCGCCTTGAGCTGGATACGGGCCCCCGGAAGGGAGCGGCCAGCGGCAAGCGCCGAGCCGTCGCGCTCCACACGAACGATGTCGAAAGTCGGGATCGCGGGGTCTTCCTCTTCGGCGCCCGGTTCCGCAGGCTCCGAGGGTGCTTCGGCTATGACTTCGGACGGTGCGGGCTCCGTATCGCCACGCAGAAAAAACCACCAGCCGCCCACGAGAAGAAGCAGCGCCACAACAAAGGCGCCAACTATTGCCCCAATTTTCATTTTCCCTGTTTCCTTCCCCGATACGGCTGTGCCGAAACGGAACAGAACACCACCATCAGCCTATGCTACCGCGTAGCTTGCAATTACGGCACCAATGTGAAACCTCGCGAGTGAAACAGCGACCATAAAAATTGAAGGTCACCCTTCTCATGCAGCTCTCAAGTCTTTGTGTTTACTGCGGTTCGAGCACCGGCAGCGATCCTTTTTTCATGGAGGCGGGAGACGAATTCGGACGGCGGATGGCGAAGGCCGATGTCGAACTCGTCTATGGCGGCGGCGGCATCGGCGTGATGGGCGCGGTGGCGCGCGCGGTGCTCGCCGAGGGCGGCCGGGTGACGGGCATCATCCCCAAATTCCTGACGGAGGTGGAAGTCGAGTTCAAGGAGGTGAGCGAGCTCATCGTTACCGACAGCATGCATGCCCGCAAACAGCAAATGTTCGAGCGTTCTCAAGCCTTTGTGGCTCTTCCCGGAGGTATTGGAACGGTTGAGGAAACCATCGAAATGCTGACCTGGGCGCAGCTCGGGCGGCATTCGAACCCGATCATCATCGCCAATCTCAAGGGCTTCTGGGACCCGATGATCGAGCTGCTGGACCACATCATCAAGGCCGGATTCGCGCGCTCCGAGATCCGCCGGATCTACTCGGTGGTGGACAAGATCGAGGATATCATCCCCCGGATCGAAGCCTCGCTCTGAGGATAAACACGACCGACTGTCATCGAAACGTCACGATAACGTCACAAAAGATTCCCGGCGAAATCTATCCCCGGTTTGCGAGAGCGGCCATGCGGCGGAGCGAACGCTCCGAGCGCCATGTCTCGAAGGAAAATATCCCCAGTCCGAACCAGATGAGGCCGAAGGTCATCAACTGGACGGAACCGAGCGGCTCTCCATAGAGAAAGACGGCGACGAGGAACTGCGTCGTCGGGGCGAGATACTGCATCAGGCCGAGGGTGGCGAGGCGGATGCGCTGCGCCCCGAAGGCGAAAAGGAAGAGCGGCACAGCCGTCATCGGACCCGTCAGTACAAGGAAGGTCCATGTGAACCAGCTGCCGCCGCCGAAGCTCGTACCGCCATGCCCCGAAAGCCACCAGAGATAGGCGAGCGCGAGGGGAAGCAGCACCAGAACCTCGACAAAGAGACCTTCGAGGGGCGTGGCGCGCGACACCTTGCGCAAATAGCCATAGGCCGCGAAGCTCGCCGCAAGGTAGAGCGATATCCAGGGAAGCTGGCCAAGGTCGAAGGCGAAGATCGCCACGCCGATGGCGGCGAGCACGACCGCGAAGATTTGCGCGCGCGACAGACGCTCGCCGAGAAAGGCGACGCCGAGCAGCACGCTGACCAGGGGATTGATGTAATAGCCGAGGCTCGTCTCGACGATGCGCGCCTCGTTGATCGAATAGATGAAGACGAACCAGTTGGAGCCGATCAGGAGGCCGGTGCCGAGCAGCGTCAGCATGGTGCGGCGGTCGCGAAGCACCGCCATCAAGGCGGCGCGGCGGCTGAGCGCGAAGATGAGGAGGAGCGTCAGCACGACGCTCCAGACGGAGCGATGGGCCAGCACCTCGAAGGGCGGCACATCCATGAGCTGCTTGTAGAAGATGACGGAGAGGCCCCAGAGGAGATAGCCAAGGCCCGCCGAGGCGGCGCCGAGCGCGGCTTCGCTTGAGGGCGTTGAGGGGGCGGGTTTTTCCTGCACTTCGTTTCTCCTGCGGAATGCCGGGGGCGCATCCGCGCGCATCTTGTATCACAGAGAAAGGCGGGATGCCGGGCGCGTCAAACAACTCAACCCTTTGCGAGAGGCACCTTACGCGCCATCATCGCCAAACAGCGCGACCCCCGAATCGCAAGGGAACAGCGGAATAACGCCGCCCGGTCTTCAATCCGGTTTTCGACCCGGTTTTTCAATGGCAAATGGATGAACCTTTTCAATCGCAAAACGCTGAAACGCCATTTGAAGCCCGGGTCCGTACCCGCCGACCATGCCGCAGCGCTGAAAGCATGGGCGGAGCTCATCGAATCCGAACGTGTCTACGACCTGAAAGAGACAGCTCTTCACGGTGAATTCACATCGAAAATCGTTGAAGGCGTCCTCGGCTATCAAGGGCCTTCCAGCGGCGCCGAATATACAGTCGCAACCGAGCAGGCCATCTTGCGCGGCAGCGTCGATCTGGCCCTTGGACGGTTTGGCGGCAAGACGGCCGAAATCCTCGCCCCCTTCGAGCTGAAGGGCGCGGACACACGCGATCTCGACACCATCATGCCGGGGCGGAACAAGAGCCCGGTCCAGCAGGCATGGGAATACGCCATGAATGCGCGGGGCGTGAAATGGGTTCTCGTTTCGAACATGATCGAGCTGCGGCTCTATGGATTTGGCGAAGGCACGGCTGCATATGAGACTTTCCGGCTCGACAAACTTGCCGATGCCGAGGAGTACGCGCGGTTCATGCTGCTGCTTTCGGCGGAAAGCCTGCTGTCGGGCCGCACGCTCGAATTGCTCAAGGAAAGCCGCCTCGAAGACAAGGACATTACCGACAAGCTTTACGACGATTATAACGCTCTGCGCGTAAAGCTGATCGGTGCCGTGCAGTCGGCGAGCCCCGGCGTCGCCCCGCTCGACGCGATCGCAACAGCCCAGAAAATTCTCGACCGTGTGCTCTTCATTGCCTTTGCAGAAGACACAGGGCTGCTGCCCGACAACACGCTCGCCGACGCCTTCAGCGCGCGCGACCGCTACAACCCCCGCCCTGTCTGGAGCAATTTCAAGGGGCTGTTCAACGCCATCGACCGCGGCAGCGCGGAACTGAAAATTCCCCGCTACAATGGCGGTCTGTTCCAGCCCGATGAAAGCATCGACACTCTCGATTTGCCCGACGAGGTATGCGAGGGATTCAAGACGCTCGGCGAGTACGACTTCGCATCGGAAGTGTCCGTGACTGTTCTCGGGCATATTTTCGAGCAGTCGATTGCCGACGTCGAGCGGCTTCAGGCGCAGGCGCGCGGCGAAGCAAGCGAGCCGGAAAAGACCAGCGGTACAACCGGACGGCGCAAGCGCGATGGCGTCGTCTACACGCCCGACTATATTGCCCGCTTCATCGTCGCCGAAACTCTGGGGGCGCATCTCAAGGAAATATTCGCCGATGTCTTGCGCTCTCACGCAAAAGCCGGGGCGGATATTTCCGACTATGAGAACATTCCGTGGCGCAGGAAATCAGCCGAACGGGAAGCGTGGCAAGCCTATCGCGAACGGGTCAAGACGTTGCGCATCGTCGATCCTGCCTGCGGATCGGGCGTGTTCCTCATCATGGCTTTCGACTTTCTCAAGGCCGAATTGTCGCGCGTGAACGACAAGATCGCCGAGCTGGAAGGCAGGGACCGGCACATTCAGGACTTGCTGGACCCCGACAGCGAAATCCTCACGAACAATCTCTTCGGCGTCGATGTGAACGAGGAAAGCATCGAGATCGCCAAGCTGTCTCTCTGGATCAAGACCGCGAGGCGCGGCAAGGTGCTGGACAGCCTCGACGCCAATCTGCGCGTCGGCGACAGCCTGATCGAAGACAGCAATTTCGCCTATCTCGATCATGCCTTCACCTGGGCCGATGCTTTTCCCAAAGTGTTCGCCGAAGGCGGCTTCGACGTGGTTCTGGGCAACCCGCCTTACGTGCGCATGGAATTTCTCAAGGCGATAAAGCCCTATCTCGAAGCCCGCTATGAAGTCGTCTCCGACCGGGCGGACCTCTATTGCTATTTTTACGAACGGGGCTTGCGCCTTCTGAAGCAGGGCGGGCGGCTTGGCTATATTTCTTCCAATACTTTCTTCAAGACCGGGTCGGGAAAGCCGTTGCGCGACTATCTGCTGCGCGAGGCAACCATCGAAAGCGTGGTGGACTTCGGCGACCTTCAGGTCTTCGCGGGCGTGACCACCTACCCGGCCATCCTGACCATGAGGCGAGGCGCGGCACCCAAGGGCCACGAGCTGCGCTTCTGGAAGGTGGACGTGCTGCCGGAGAACAATTTTCTCGCGACATGGGCAGCGGCGGGCGGGCCCTATCCGCAAGCAGCGCTGGGGGACGGCTCGTGGGAACTGGAAAACCCGGCCCTGCGCCGCCTGCGCGACAAGATCAAGGAGGGAAAGAAGACCCTGAAGGAGGTCTATGGATCGCCCTGCCGGGGCATCGTGACGGGACTGAACGAAGCCTTCGTGATCGACAATGAGACGAAAGAGCGGCTGTGCGCGGAAGACCCGCGCTCATCCGAACTCCTGAAACCCTTCCTCGAAGGCAAGGACGTGAAGCGCTGGCGGGCCGAGCCGCGCGGGCTCTGGCTGATCTACATCCCGAAAAACCGGATCGACATTGACGACTATCCGGCCATTCGGGATTGGCTGCTGCCCTTCAAGGACCGGCTGGAGAAGCGCGCGACAAAGCAGGAGTGGTTCGAGCTGCAACAGGCGCAGGAAGCCTATGCACCACACTTCGCCGCGCCGAAGATCACGTACAAAGATATTGGCGACAGTGCGCCGTTTCATGTAAGCGCAGACGAGTCGTTCTTGGCGAACACCGGGTATTTCATTCCCAGCGACGAGCACCACCTGACCGCTTACCTAAATTCCAAGCTGCTTTGGTTCACTTATCTCAACGTCAGTGCGCAGATCAGGGGCGGGTTTGTGCGTTTCTTTTCAAACCATCTAGGTGAAATGCCAATTCCTGATTGGCCGGGCGAGGCAAAGGCAAAGCTCGCGGCTCTGTCTGAAGCGGCACATGACGCCGCAAAAGCCCGGCTTGCGCTGCAAACCGGCCTTACTCGACGCATTCCCGACCTGTGCCCGCCGGGCCGCGAGCCCAAGCTGACGACGCGGCTTCAGGAATGGTGGACCCTGCCCGACTTCGCCGCCTTTCGCGCCGAGGTGAAGAAGGTTTTCAAGGCGGATATTCCGCTGGCCGAACGCACCGGCTGGGAAGAATGGATCGACCGCGACCGCGCGGAGATTGCGCGGCTGAGCGCCGAGATCGCGCGCTGCGAAGCAGAGATCGACGGCATCGTCTATGAGCTGTTCGATCTGACGGAAGATGAAATCGCGCTGCTTGAAAGTACCATTCAGGCGTGACGCCGCAGCCTCTTCGCGAGGCCCGGTCCATGCTGCTCAAAACGAGATGCGCGACGCGCGGATTCAGAATATTTCGGGATGACAATCAGGGGGCGATCATGTCCGGCATTATATTCGTGGTGACGCTTGCGGCCGCACTCGGCAGCGGGATCGTGGCAGGCATCTTCTACGGCTTTTCGAGCTTCATCATGAAGGCGCTCGGGAAACTGCCGCCGCATGAGGGGATCTCGGCGATGCAGTCGATCAATATCGCCGTCATCAATCCGGTTTTCTTTCTCGCCTTTTTCGGGACGGCGGCGCTGTCGCTGGTGCTTGGCGGCTATGCGGTGATGTATTGGGGCACGGCGGAGGCGGCGCTGCTTCTGGCGGGCGCTGTGTTCTACCTCGCGGGTTGCATTCTCGTGACCATCGTCTTCAACGTGCCGCTGAACAACCGGCTTGCGAAGGTCGAGCCCGCAAGCGCGGAAGGCGCGGCGATGTGGAAGCATTATCTCGTGGCGTGGACCATGTGGAACACGGTGCGGACGGTCGCGCCTTCCGTGTCGCTGGTGCTCTATGTGCTGGCGATGGTGTGAGTGTCACCGCCTCCCCCGCCCCGAGAAATCCTTCGCAAGCTCGAATTTCTCGACCCGCCCCCAGGGGCGGGTGGGAAGCAGGAGGCGCGGAGAACGCGGAGGCACGTTTGTCTGCTTCGCAAACAACAAGTGTCACCCCGGCACTCGTTGCCGGGGCCCAATCCACGCTGCGGCGAAACGAGAGGCGAGCGGGTCCCGGGAATAAATCCCGGGATGACATTTGCGGGTTAGGCCGGTGTCACCTCCTGTCGAGAGCCTTATGGATTGCCATGCCGCCTCCCCCGCCCCGAGAAATCCTTCGCAAGCTCGAATTTCTCGACCCGCCCCCAGGGGCGGGTGGGAAGCAGGAGGCGCGGAGAACGCGGAGGCACGTTTATCTGCTTCGCAAACAACAAGTGCCACCCCCGGCACTCGTTGCCGGGGCCCAATCCACGCTGCGGCGAAACGAGAGGCGAGCGGGTCCCGGGAATAAATCCCGGGATGACACTTTTGGGTGTGGCGGAGGCTGTTTCCCCTCCCCCAGAAATCCAGAAGGATTTCTGGACCCTCCCACAGGGGGAGGGTGGTCCAGATGGAGAGGCTGAGTTAAGCGCCCGCGCTTTCCTTGCGGTTATGCGTGGTGGGGGCCGGGGCGCCATCGCGCAGGAGCTTGTGCGTGATGGAATCCGTGAGCGCCTGGAAGGACGCATCCACGATATTGGGCGAGACGCCGACCGTGAACCAGCGATTGCCCTTGCCGTCCGCGCTTTCGATCATGACGCGGGTGACGGCTTCCGTGCCGCTTGTCAGGATACGCACCTTGAAGTCCGCGAGGCGCAGATCCTCGATATAGGGCGAGTATTTGCCGAGGTCTTTTCTGAGCGCCTGATCGAGCGCATTGACGGGGCCGTTGCCCTCGCCCACCGAGATCAGCTTTTCGCCATCGACCACGACCTTCACCGTCGCTTCCGAGACGGTGACGAGATCGCCGAGCGCGTTGTAGCGGCGCTCGACCAGCACACGGAAGGATTCCACATCGAAGAAGGCGGGCACCTCGCCGAGGATGCGCCGCGCCAGAAGCTCGAAAGAGGCTTCGGCGCCGTCATAGGAATACCCCAGAAATTCGCGCTCCTTCACCTCGTCCAGCAGGCGGCCGATGCGGCGGTCTGCCGGATCGAAGGCGATGCCCGCTTCTTCGAGGCGCGCGAGGATGTTCGACTTGCCGGCCTGATCGGAGACGGCGATCTTGCGCTTGTTGCCAACGCTTTCGGGCGGCACATGCTCATAGGTCTTGGGGTCTTTGAGGATCGCCGAGACATGGATGCCGGCCTTGGACGCGAAAGCGCTTTCACCGACATAGGGCGCGTAGCGATCCGGCGCGCGGTTCAGGATTTCGTCCAGCGTGCGCGAAACATGGGTGAGGTTTTTCAGGCGCTCATGGGTGACGCCGATCTCGAAGCGGTCCGCATATTCGGACTTCAGGAGAAGCGTCGGGATGATGGAAACCATGTTGGCATTGCCGCAACGCTCGCCGAGCCCGTTCAACGTGCCCTGCACCTGGCGCACGCCTGCGCGCACGGCGGCGAGCGAATTCGCCACGGCATTTTCCGTGTCGTTATGCGTGTGGATGCCGAGCTTTTCGCCCGGTACGCCAGCGGCGATGACCTCGCCCACGATGCGCTCCACCTCGTCCGGCAGGGAGCCGCCATTGGTATCGCAGAGGACGGCCCAGCGCGCGCCGTTTTCCAGCGCGGTCTTCACGCAGGAAAGCGCATAGGCGGGGTTTGCCTTGTAGCCGTCGAAGAAGTGCTCGCAATCGATCATGGGCTCGCGGCCACGGGCGGCCACGGCCTTCACGCTGCCGGCGATGCTTTCGAGGTTTTCGTCATTGGTGATGCCCAGCGCGACCGAGACATGAAAATCCCAGCTTTTGGCGACGAGGCAGACGGCATCCGTATCGGCATCGAGGATGGCGGCGAGGCCGGGATCGTTCGAGGCGCTGCGCCCTGCCCGCTTCGTCATGCCGAAGGCGGTGAACTTCGCGTGGCCGAGCTTCGGCTTTTCGGCGAAGAAGGCGGTGTCGGTCGGATTGGCGCCGGGATAGCCGCCCTCGATATAGTCCAGCCCCAGATCATCGAGCAGGCCCGCAATGAGGCGCTTGTCCTCCACGCTGAAGTCGACGCCGGTCGTCTGCGCGCCGTCGCGCAGCGTGGTGTCGAAAAGGTAGAGGCGGGTTCTGCTGGTGGACTTGCTCATGGTGTCGTTCGCTTCTTTGCCGCATTGTGGAAAGGCGCTGACACGCCAGTCAAAAATCGTCCAAGGGGTGACTTCCGCCACCGGCCAGACCCGTTATCCACAATGTATTGCAAGCGTGCTTGTACGGCGGCGGCGGAGCTATGTCAGCCGCTAATAATCAGACCCTGAATGATCGAGCGTGCCGGGTTCATGCCGGTATCCTGATCTGTTGCCGTTAAAAAACTATAACAGTTTCAAGCCGTTAGTCCGCTGAGCCGGGCCTTTGCCCGCTCCCGTCCGATCAGAGGTAGCAGGTTTTTCAATTCCGGTCCATGCGTCAAACCGGTCAGCGCGAGGCGAAGCGGCATGAAGAGCGCCTTGCCCTTGCGGCCCGTCGCCTGCTTCACGGCATCGGTCCAGAGGCCCCATGTGGCCTGGTCCCACGGCTCCGGGGGGAGCGCGGCGGCGGCGGCGGCGGCGAAATCGCGCTCCTCGATGACGGGCTCGACCGGCCCCTGGACGATGCGCGCCCAATCCGCCGCATCGGCAAAGAGGACGAGGTTCGGCTTCACCGCTTCCCAGAAGGCCTCGCCCAGATCGGCGCCGAGGGCGGCGAGACGGGGCTGCGCCTGCGCATAGGACATGAGATGAAGGCAGGCGGCATTGACGCGGGCGAGGTCCGCCGGGTCGAAGCGGATGTCCGAGCGGCCAAGGCTCGAAATGTCGAAACCTTCGGCCAGCGTCGCGAGCGAGAGGCAGGGCTCGACCGGCTCCGGCGTGCCGAGGCGCGCGAGAAGCGCATTGAGCGCCATCGCCTCATAGCCCGCCTCGCGGAGCGCGCGGAGCGAGAAACGCTCGGCATCGTCGCGCTTCGACAGCGGTTTGCCCTCCGGACCGTTCAGGAGCGAGTAATGCGCGAAGGCGGGCGGCGCCGCACCCAGCGCGCGGATGATCTGGATCTGGACGCCGGTGTTGGTGATGTGGTCGGACCCGCGAATGACATGGGTGACCCGGAAGCCGATGTCGTCGACGATGCTCGGCAGCGTGTAGAGGAAGCGGCCATCCTCGCGGATGAGCACGGGGTCCGAAAGCGAGGCGCCATCGACCTCGACATGGCCCTGGATCATGTCCTCGAATGTCGTGTGCTCGTGATCGAGCTTGAAACGCCAATGGGGCTTGCGGCCTTCGGCCTCCAGAGCGGCGCGGTCTTCATCGGTGAGGTTGAGCGCGGCGCGGTCATAGACGGGGGGAAGGCCGCGCGCGTGCTGGCGCTTGCGGCGGCGGTCGAGCTCGGCGGCGCTTTCATAAGCGGGATAAAGGCGGCCATCGGCTTTCAGCTTTTCGGCTGCCGCCTCATAGGCCGCGAGGCGTTCGGACTGGCGGGCGAAGATGTCGTGGGTGAGACCGAGCCAGCGCAAGTCTTCCTCTATCGCGGCGGCGAATTCGGCAGTCGAGCGCGCATCATCCGTGTCATCCATGCGGAGCATGAAGCGGCCGCCATTCTTCCGTGCAAAGAGGAAGTTGAAGAGCGCAGCGCGGGCATTGCCGACATGAAGACGGCCCGTGGGCGACGGGGCGAAGCGGACGATTATGTCCGAGGGATCGGGATTACCGCTCATACATCCTGATCCCGGAAGCCGTTCACGATCGGATAGCGGCGGTCGCGGCCGAAATTGCGCGCGGTGACCTTGACGCCGGGGGCGGACTGGCGGCGCTTGTATTCCGAAATGTAGAGCAGATGCTCGACGCGCTTCACGAGGTCGCGGTCATGGCCGCGCTCGACGATCTCGCGCGACGACATTTCCTCTTCCACGAGACAGTGGAGAATATCGTCCAGCGCCTCATAGGGCGGCAGCGAATCCTCGTCCTTCTGATCGGGACGGAGTTCGGCGGAGGGCGGGCGCGTGATGATGTTTTCCGGGATCACGCGTCCTTCCGGCCCGAGACAGCCCTTCGGCATGTTCTCGTTGCGCCAGCGCGACATACGGAAGACGCGCGTCTTGTAGAGATCCTTGATCGGATTGAAGCCGCCATTCATGTCGCCATAGATGGTGGCGTAGCCCGCCGAGATTTCCGACTTGTTGCCGGTGGTGAGCAGCATGGAGCCGAACTTGTTGGAGATCGCCATGAGAATGACGCCACGCGAGCGTGACTGGAGGTTTTCTTCCGTTGTATCGGCCTGCGTATTCTCGAAGAGTTTTTCGAGTGCGGAGGTGAAGCCCGCGACCGGCGCTTCGATGGGAACGGTGTCATAGCGCACGCCGAGAAGTTTCGCGCATTCCGCCGCATCGCCGAGGCTTTCCGACGAGGTGTAGCGGTAAGGCAGCATGACGCAGTGAACCTTGTCGGCACCCAGCGCGTCGACGGCAATGGCGGCGACGAGCGCGCTGTCGATACCGCCCGAGAGGCCGAGGACGACGCCGGGAAAATGGTTCTTTTTCACATAGTCGCGCAGGCCCTGCACGACGGCGAGATAGAGTGCTTCGTCGCTCTCCTCGATCCTGGCGCGTTCGCCGGTCTCGCAAAACCAGCCCTTGTCCCCGCGCGTCCAGTCGGTGAGCGCGACCTTCTCTTCCCATGCGGGCATCTGGACGGGGAGCGAGAGATCGGCATTCAGCACGAAGGAGGCGCCATCGAAGACGAGTTCGTCCTGACCGCCGAGCTGGTTCACATAAGCCAGCGGCAGGCCGCTCTCCTTGATGCGGGAGACGGCAAGCTGCATACGGGCATCGAACTTGTTGAAATCGTAGGGCGAGCCGTTCGGCACGAGCAGGATTTCGGCGCCGGACTCTTCAAGGCACTCCACCACATCCGGGAACCAGATGTCCTCGCAGATGGGGGCGCCGATACGCACACCGCGAATGTTGAAGGGGCCCGGCATGGGGCCTTCATCGAAAACACGCGGCTCGTCGAAGACGGAATAGTTCGGCAGGTGGGCCTTGGCGCGGTAGCCGCGGACCTCGCCATGATCGAGGTGGAGGACGGCGTTGAAGAGCTTGCCGTCATCGGCGAGCCAGGGACAGCCAATGAGCACGGCGGGGCCGCCATCGACCGTCTGGCGGGCGAGCTCGATTGCAGCATTGCGCGCGGCCTGCTGGAAGGCGCGCTTCAGCACGAGATCTTCCGGCGGGTAGCCGGTGAGGAAAAGCTCGGAGAAGACGATAAGGTCCGCGCCCTCGATCTCCGCCTCGCGGCGGGCTTCGACGGCTTTTTGAAGATTGCCCGCGATGTCCCCGACGACGGGGTTCAACTGGGCGAGAGCAATGCGGAGCTTGTCGGTCATGTCGCTTTCGGCATTTTCACAAGGAATCGCGGGGGGAATCGCGGGGGGAATCGCGAGGGCTTAGCCGCATGTATGATGGCGGTTTTAGCCGTTGAGAAGCGCACTCACAATAGTTCAGGGTTGAACGGCGGCGAGGATCATTCCGGGGTGCACCCGGCGCGCGCTGCCGCTAGGCTCGCCTCAACAGAAAATATTGCAAAGGGAGAAGCCGCCATGACCGCCAACCGCCAGGTGCTGCTGACAGAAACGCCGCAGGGAAAGCTCGCCGAGAGCCATTTCAAGTTCGAGCCGAACGGCAAGATGCCAGAGGCAAAGGATGGCGAGCTTCTGCTGAAGACGAAGATGATCTCGCTCGATGCGGCGAACCGGGCCTGGATGCAGGGCGCGACCTATCGCTCGGCGGTGGAGGCCGGGACGGTGATGGCGGGCGGCTCGATCTCCGAAGTGGTGGAGGCAAAGGCGCCGGGCTTTGCCAAGGGCGACCTCGTTTTCTCGGATACGGGCTGGCAGGATTATGCGGCGGTGCCCGCGAAAACGGCGCAGAAGCTGCCGAAGATGGAGCCCCTCTCCCACCTTCTCAGCGTCTATGGCATTGCTGGGCTGACCGCCTATTTCGGGCTTCTTGAAGTCGGCAAGCCGAAGGCCGGCGAGACGGTGGTCGTCTCCGCCGCGGCGGGCTCCGTCGGCTCCATCGTCGGGCAGATCGCCAAGATCAAGGGCTGCACCGTGATCGGCATCGCGGGCGGCGCGGCGAAATGCAAGCTCCTCACCGACGAACTCGGCTTCGATGCGGCCATCGACTACAAGGCCGAGCCCGTGGGCAAGGCGCTCCGCAAGGCGGCGCCGAAGGGCATCGACGTCTATTTCGACAATGTGGGCGGCGACATTCTCGAAGCCGTGCTGTTCGGCATGAACAATCACGGACGCATCGCCTGTTGCGGGGCGGTATCGCAATATGACGGCGCAGCCCCCGCACACGGGCCGCGCGGCATTCCCGGCCTCGTCGTCGTGAAGCGGCTCACCATGCAGGGCTTCATCGTGACGGATTATCAGGATCAGCACGACAAGGCGCTGGCCGAGCTTCAGGGCTGGGTCGAGAGCGGCAAGCTCAAGGTCAAGGAAGACATCATGGAAGGGCTCGAAAACACGCCGAAGGCGCTGATCGGGCTGCTCGCCGGTGAGAATGTCGGCAAACGCATGATCCGGGTGTCCTGAACCCGCTGCATATTGCACCTATCCGCGCGTTAACTGCCCTTCATTGCCGATTTTGGCCGCTTTCCCGCGACGGAAGCGCCATACCACTCCGTTATAAAAGGATGCGGCGGCAATGAAGAGGCAGACGGGCCAATGGGCTACGACAGCGATACGAGAGACGAAATCCAGAACGGCGAGGCGCGGCGTTTTCCCGCGCGGCTGAAGGCGCATTGGCGCGGCCTGCCCGGCGCTGTCCGCTGGGGCGGCATCGGCGTTGCCGCGCTTGTCGCGCTGTGGCTCTTCTATGGGTGGGCGTTTGACGGCGAAAGCACCACCTATCGCACCGCGACCGCGGCGCGCGGCAATATCGAACAGACGGTGACGGCGCTCGGCTCCCTGCAACCCAAGGATTATGTGGATGTGGGTGCGCAGGTTTCCGGCCAGCTCAAGACCGTCTTTGTGGATGTGGGCGACGAGGTGAAGGAAGGTGACCAGCTCGCCGAAATCGACGCCCAGACCTATGAAACGGCAGTGGCGGCGGCGCGCGCCCGGCTCGTCCAACTCCAGTCCGAACTGGCCGGCTCTCAAGCGGAACTCTCCCTGGCACAACGGCAATACAAGCGAAACCTCGACCTTGCGAAAATCGATGCGGTAAGCCGCGACGATCTCGACACGAGCGAGACGGCCGTGAAGACGACGCAGGCGACCATCGCCTCGCTTCAGGCGCAGATCGAACAGCAGAAATCGACCGTCGAAGGCGACGAGATCAATCTCGGCTATACGAAAATCTATGCCCCGATGAACGGCACCGTCACCTCGCAAACGGCGCTGCAAGGCCAGACGCTGAACGCGAACCAGACGGCGCCGACGATCCTGACCATTTCGGACCTCAGCACCATGACCGTGGAAGCGGAAGTGGCGGAAGCGGATGTGGGCCGGCTCACGCCGGACATGCCTGTCTATTTCACCACGCTGGGCGCACCCAACGAGCGCTGGCGTTCGACCATACGCCAGATATTGCCGACGCCGGAAATCGAGAATGACGTGGTGCTCTATACCGTGCTCATCGACATTGCCAACCCCGACCGCAAGCTGATGACGGATATGACGACGCAGGTCTTCTTCCTGCTGGGCGAAGCCGACGATGTGGTGACCGTGCCCGTGGGTGCGGTGAAAAGCAGCGCTGACGGCCAGTCCTATGTGACGGTGCTGACGAAAGACGGGCCGCGCCCGCGCGACGTCGAAACGGGCATCGCCAACCGCATCAGCATTGAAATCAGGAGCGGGCTTGAAGCCGGAGAAATTGTTGTGACGGGAACGGAGACGGGCAGCAGCGAAAGCAGCAGCCGCCGTGGCCCTCCGGGCTTCCTGTAAGGCAAGACAGATGCACGCTCCCAACTCCCGCAACAAAACACCGCTGATCCAGATCAGCGACGTGACGAAGGTTTACCGCACCGGCGGCGCGGAAGTGCGCGCGCTCGACGGCGTGTCGATGACCATCGATCGCGGCGAGTTCGTCGCCATCATGGGCCAGTCGGGTTCGGGCAAGTCGACGCTGATGAATATTCTGGGCTGCCTCGACCGACCGACGGACGGGAAGTATACGGTGGCCGGGACGGATGTCGCCCTGCTCTCCTCCGATGAGCTGGCAACACTCCGGCGCGATACATTCGGCTTCGTGTTCCAGCGCTACAATCTGCTCGCCACGATGACGGCAGTGGAGAATGTCGAGCTGCCCGCCGTCTATGCCGGCACGACAAAGAGCGAGCGCAGCCGGCGCGCGCAGGAACTGCTCGTGCAACTCGGCATGGGCGAGCGCGCCGCGCATCGGCCATCCGAGCTTTCGGGCGGACAGCAGCAGCGCGTTTCCATTGCGCGCGCGCTGATGAACGGGGCCGACGTCATTCTCGCGGACGAGCCGACAGGCGCGCTCGACACGCAAAGCGGCGCCGACGTGCTGGAGGTTCTGAAGAGGCTCAACGCACAAGGGCATACCGTCATTCTGATCACGCATGACCCGGCGGTTGCCAAACATGCCGACCGCACCATCCAGATCAGCGACGGGCGCATCGTCTCCGACAGCGGAGCGAAAACACGCGCAAGCTCAAGCGAAACCGGCAAGCCCCTCGCAGAAGGAGGCTTCGCCATTCAGACGGAAGTCGCGGAAGCCATGAAAATGGCGTTCCGCTCGTTGCGTGCAAATATTTTCCGCACGGCCCTGACGCTGCTTGGCGTCGTGATCGGCGTGGCGGCGGTGGTCGTGATGCTGGCCATCGGCGACGGCAGCAAGGCGAATATCGTAAGTTCCATGCAGAGCATGGGCACGAACCTGCTTGTGGTGCGCCCCGGTGCGCCGGGTGTGCGCTCGAGTGGCGAGATTGCGACGCTGACAACGGCGGACGCCGAAGCGATCCGCCTCGAAGTGCCGAACGTGGCCGCCATCGCACCGGCCCGCAGCAGCGCCACCACCTTGCGCTACGGCAATATCGACTATCGCACGCAGGTGGAGGGCACCTGGCCCTCGCTGCCTGCGGTACGCGACTGGAACATGGCGGAGGGCGGCTTTTTCACGGAAGCGGATCTCAACGGCTATGCGCCGGTGATCGTGCTCGGCCAAACGGTGGTCGATGCGCTGTTTCCCGATAGCGGCGACCCGGTCGGAAAATACGTGCTTGTCGGCAATATTCCCTTCGAGGTGGTGGGCATACTGGAACCGAAAGGCGCCGCCGCGTTCGGCCGGGACCAGGACGATATTGCCTATGTGCCGATCACGACCGGTTTCATGCGGCTCTTCGGGCAGCAATATGCCAACTCGATCACGGCAAAGGTGACGAATTCCGATTTCGTGGACGACACGGAAACCGCGATCCACACGCTTCTTCTCGCCCGCCACCGGACGGAGGACTTCCAGATCCGCAATACAGCCTCGATGCTGGAGACGCTGGAGAGCATGTCGAACACCATGACAATATTGCTCGGCTCGGTGGCGGCGATCTCGCTGCTTGTCGGCGGCATCGGCGTGATGAACATCATGCTTGTGAGCGTGACGGAGCGAACGCGGGAAATTGGCCTGCGCATGGCGACCGGCGCGCGGATGAGCAATATCCTCGTACAGTTCAACACGGAAGCGCTGGTCGTTTGCGGCGTGGGCGGCATGATCGGCGTCTTGCTCGGGATTTCCGTCGCCTATGTACTGAGCAGCGCGGGCATGAACATTGCGATCAATGCGATGCCGTCCATCCTGGCGTTTATATGCGCGTTCCTGACGGGGCTCGTATTCGGCTACCTGCCCGCGCGGAAAGCGGCGCAGCTCGACCCCGTGGTCGCGCTGGCATCGGAGTGAGGTTCTTCATGACACATCAACTCAGCGCCCCCGCCCCGAAAAATTCAGGAATTTTTCGACCCTCCCCCCAGGGGAAGGTGGGAAGAATAGTGCCTCTTGCGTTGGCGCTGATGCTCGCCGCCTGCACGATGGCGCCGGATTATGAACGCCCCGCCATCGACACGCCGCAGGGCTATTCCTCGGCGCAGCAGACGGGCGGCATGGAGATTGCCGCCGATACGCAATGGTGGACGGCTTTCGGAGAACCGGAGCTGACGCTGCTGATGCAGGCGGCGCTGGCGCAGAACCTCGACATCGAGCAGGCGCTGGCGCGCGTCGAACAGGCACGCGGCGCGGCACGGGCGGCGGGGGCATCACTGCTGCCGCAGGTGAATGGCAATGCCAATGCAAGCCGCAGCGACCCGCGCGGCGGGAGCACACGGGAGAGCGCGGATATCGGGCTTTCCGCGAGCTATACGCTCGACATATGGGGCCGCTACCGCGACGAGGCGCGCTCGGCGGCGCTTTCGCTGGAAGCAACGCAATATGACAAGGAGAGCGCGGCGCTGATCGTGCAATCCAATGTCGCGACGACCTATTTCACGATCCTGACGCTGAAGGACCGGATCGCGATTGCCGAAGACTCGCTGAAGGCGGCGCGCGGCACGCTCGACATCGTGGAAGCGCGCTACAGGGCGGGAAGCATTTCCGGCCTCGACCTCGCGCAGCAGCGCAACACCGTGGCGGCCATCGAGGCGACCCTGCCCCCGCTGCGCGCGGACCTTGCGGCCAACGAGAATGCGATGGCCATCCTGATCGCGACGACGCCCGGACGCTTCACGGTTGAAGGCGACACACTCGACAAGGTGGCGCTGCCCGCCATCGCGGCGGGACAGCCCTCGGCGCTTCTCGAACGGCGGCCCGACATCAAAAGCGCGGAAGCAAGCCTCAAGGGGGCCAATGCCGATATCGGCGCGGCGCGCGCGGCCTTCTTCCCAAGTCTCGACCTGACGGCCTCGCTGACGCGGAGCTTCGCCACGGCAAGTGCGGCGGAGACCGCCTCCTCGCTCGGCGCCTCGCTGCTCGCACCGATCTTCTCGGGCGGGTCGCTGGAAGGGAACCTGCAATCGGCGAAAGGGCGGCAGGCGGAACTCGCTGCCGCCTATCAGCAGACGGTGCTCACCTCCTTCTCGGAGGTCGAGAACTCGCTGAACAATGTGGAAGCGACGGCACAGCGCGAAGCCTCGCTCGACATCGCGGCGGCGGAAGCCGGAAAGGCCTATGAACTTTCGCAGGCGCGCTACCGCGCGGGCGCGAGCGACCTTCTCTCCGTGCTCGATGCGCAGAGAAGCTGGCTCTCCGCGCGGGACAGCGCAGCGCAAGCGCAGCTTGAACGCTACAGCACCGCCGTCGAACTCTTCATCGCGCTCGGCGGCGGGTGGAAATCCATATAGCCGTTCAAGTGTTCACAACGTGTTGTTCAGCGCTGGGCGGGGCTTTGCTTCCGCCAACGGGCAAAGGCGGCTAGTCTCCTCCCCAACGAAACCAAAGAACCCCGGAGGAGACCCATGATGAACCTGACCTCAAAGGAAATTCGCCTGAAGGCGCGGCCTGTGGGCATGCCCAAAGACAGCGATTTCGAAGTCGCGACGACGGAAGCGCGCCAGCCCGGCGATGGCGAGGTGCTGGTGCGGAACATCTGGATGTCGGTCGACCCCTATATGCGCGGGCGCATGATGGACCGCGAGAGCTATGTGCCGCCGTTCCAGATCGGCAGTCCGCTGGAAGGCGGCGCCATCGGCCAGGTGGTGGAATCGAAAAGCGACAAGCTGAAGGTCGGGACTTACGTGAACCACATGCTCGGCTGGCGCGAATTCGCGACCGGCCCCGCGGGGGGCTTCACACCGGTCGACCCTTCGCTCGGTCCGATCGAAGCCTTTCTCGGTGTGCTCGGCATGCCGGGCATGACGGCATGGGCCGGCCTCTTCAAGGTGGCGGAACTGAAGGATGGCGAGACGGTGTTCGTTTCCGCGGCTTCCGGCGCCGTCGGCTCAGTGGTCTGCCAGCTTGCCAAGGCGCATGGCTGCTACGTGGTCGGCTCGGCCGGTTCGGACGAGAAATGCAAGTGGCTCGAAGAGGTCGCGGGCATCGACAAGGCGATCAATTACAAGACGTGCGGCGACCTCACCAAGGCCGTGAAGGAAGCATTCCCGAAAGGCATCGACGTCTATTTCGAGAATGTGGGCGGCAAGCACCTCGAAGCGGCCATCGAATCCATGCGGGTGAACGGGCGCGCGGCGCTGTGCGGCATGATCGAACAGTATAACGACACCGAACCGCGCCCCGGCCCGACGAACCTCATTCAGATCGTCGGCAAGAGCCTCCGGCTTCAGGGCTTCATCGTTTCCAACTATTTCCAGCATCTCGGCGATTTCTTCGCGGAGATGGGCCCGCTGATCCAGGGCGGCAAGATGAAATGGGAAGAGACGGTTGAAGAGGGCATCGAGAATGCGCCGAAGGCCTTCCTCAACCTCTTCAAGGGCGCGAATTTCGGCAAGATGCTGGTGAAGATCGGGCCCGACAAGGCGGTCTGACCTCGCATTTTCCGATGACGGCATAGTGGCCCGGGTTCAAAGCCCGGGCCATACTGCTTTGAAAGAGGGAGGAGATCACATGCCGACAAAAGCGAAACGATGGGTGCTGGCGTCACGGCCTGACGGAAAGCCGCGCGCGGAGAATTTCCGGCTTGAGGATGTGACGCTGCCGGATATCGGCGAGCATGAAATCCTGATCCGCACGGAATATCACTCCGTCGATCCGGGCATGCGGGGGCGGCTTTCAGGCGACAGCTATACGGCGGCGCTGCCTGTCGGCGAGACCATCGACAGCGCGATGGTGGGCGTCGTCGAAGCATCAAACAACGAGAAGTTCAAACCGGGCGACCGGGTAACGGGCGGCTTCGGCTGGGTGACACATGCGGTGTCGAACGGGCGCGGCGTGCAGAAGCTCGCGCCTGAAATGTTTCACGGAAAGCTCCGCCCGACCGCAGCCATCGGCGTGCTCGGCATTCCGGGGCTTACGTCCTATTTCGGCTTGCTGGAACTCGGGGCACCGAAGGAAGGCGACACGGTGCTGATTTCCTCCGCCGCCGGGCCCGTGGGCGCGACGGCCGGGCAGATTGCGAAGATGAAGGGCTGCCGCGTGGTCGGTATCGCGGGCTCGCAGGCGAAGTGCGACTATGTGACGGGGCTAGGCTTCGATGCCTGCTTTTCCTATCGGGGCGCGGATTTGCGTGCGGCGATCAAGGATCACTGCCCGGACGGGGTCGACATCTATTTCGACAATGTGGGCGGCGAGATGCTCGACGCGGCGATCCTGAACATGAAGGAACATGGGCGGATCGTGATTTCGGGGCAGGTCAGCGAATATAACCGCGCGGACGACGAACTCGTCGGCATCCGCAATGTGACGCGCTTCATCACGCACCGGCTTCGCATGGAAGGGCTCGTTGTGTTCGACTATTTCAAGCGCTTCCGAGAGGCACAAGCCGAGATGGCCGGATGGATCCACGAGGGGAAGCTCGTCTACACGGAAGACGTGTCGGAGGGGATCGAGGGATCGGCGGAGGCCTTCATCGGCTTGTTCGAGGGAGAGAACCTCGGGCGGCGGCTGATCAAGGTGAGCTAGAAAAAAGGCCCGGCGTTTCCACCGGGCCTTTTCATTTTGTTCGCGTGCGGCTCTTACCAGGCGCCGAGCGCCGCGACGGGCCCCGCGCGACGGGCCTCCGCCCTCTCCTTCTTCAGCCCTTCGGCGATGAGGAAGGCGAGTTCGAGAGACTGGTTCGCGTTGAGGCGCGGGTCGCAATGGGTGTGGTAACGGTCGCCCAGTTCCGTTTCGGTGATCGCCTGCGCGCCGCCGATGCACTCGGTGACGTTCTGGCCGGTCATTTCGAAATGAACGCCGCCCGCATGCGTACCCTCGGCGCGATGAACGGCCATGAAGGCCTGCACCTCGGCGAGGATGCGGTCGACCGGCCGCGTCTTGTAGCCCGACGACGCCTTGATGGTGTTGCCGTGCATCGGATCGCAGGACCAGACGACCTTCTTGCCCTCGCGCTCGACAGCGCGGATGAGCTGCGGCAGGTGCTTCTCGACATTCTCTGCGCCGAAGCGGCAGATGAGCGTCAGGCGGCCCGGCTCGTTCTTCGGGTTCAGAAGATCGGTGAGGCGGACAAGCTCTTCCGGGTCGAGCGAGGGACCGCACTTCATGCCGATCGGGTTCTTGATGCCGCGCATATATTCGACATGGCCATGATCGGGCTGGCGCGTACGGTCGCCGATCCAGAGCATGTGGGCGGAGGTGTCGTACCAGTCGCCCGTGGTGCTATCGATGCGCGTCATCGCCTGCTCGTAGCCGAGCAGCAGAGCTTCGTGGCTCGTGTAGAAATCCGTCGTGTGAAGCTGCGGCTGCGTCTCGCCGTCGATACCGCAGGCGCGCATGAAGTCGAGCGTCTCGGTGATGCGGTTCGCCAGCTCCTCGTAGCGCGCGCCTTCCGGGCTGTCGGAGACAAAGCCGAGATTCCAGCGATGCACGAAGTCGAGATCGGCATAGCCGCCATTCGCGAAGGCGCGGATGAGGTTCAGCGTGGAGGCCGACTGCGAATAGGCGCGCAGCAGGCGCTCGGGATCGGGCACACGGGACTTCTCGTCGAAATCGATGCCGTTGATATTGTCGCCGAGATAGGACGGCAGCGTCACGTCGCCAATGGTTTCGGTGGGCGAGGAACGCGGCTTCGCGAACTGACCGGCGATGCGGCCCACCTTCACGACGGGCGAGGCGGCGGCGAAGGTCAGCACGACCGCCATCTGCAGCAGCACGCGAAAGGTATCGCGGATATTGTCGGCGGAAAATTCGGCGAAGCTCTCGGCGCAATCGCCGCCCTGAAGCAGGAACGCACGGCCCTCGCAGACCTCGGCGAGATCTGCCTTCAGCTTACGAGCTTCACCTGCAAACACGAGCGGCGGATAGGAGCGCAAGCGCGCTTCTACGGCGGCCAATGCCGCCTCGTCCGGGTATGCCGGGAGATGCTTTGCGGGCTTTGCGCGCCAGCTCTCCGGTTTCCAGTTCTCCGCCATGTTGTCTTCTCCGAAACGCAAAAAAGGCCGGGTCTCCGGGGTTTTACCCGGAAGGCCGCACCCTTCTCATATGGAAGGCGGATATATAGTCCACAAGGGCTCTAAAGGGAAGTCTAAGCCCTTGATCGTGCTGACGGACGGTTAATCCGCCGCCTTGATGACCGGGGCCTGCCACTTCTCTTTCATGGTGACGAGCTCCTCGGCCGCTGTCGGATGGACGGCGATGGTCATGTCGAACTGGGCCTTGGTGGCGCCCATCGTGACGGCGATGCCGATGGCCTGGATCACCTCGCCAGCGCCTGAGCCCATGATGTGAACGCCGAGCACCTTGTCGGATTTGGCATCCACAATAAGCTTCATGAAGGTGCGCTCCTGCGAACCCGAAAGTGTGTTCTTCAGGGCGCGGAAGGCGGTCTTGTAGATGTCGACCTCCTCATATTGTTCGCGCGCCTGCGCCTCGGTGAGGCCGACGGTGCCCATTTCCGGCTGGGAGAAGATCGCTGTCGGGATGATCGAATGATCGACCTTCACATCCTTGCCGCCAAAGACGGTATCGGCGAAGGCATGGCCCTCGCGGATCGCGACGGGGGTCAGGTTCGCGCGGTCGGTGACATCGCCCACGGCATAGATGCTCTCCACGGAAGACTGCGAATAATCGTCGACCACGACCTCGCCCGCCATGCCGAGCTTCACGCCTGCGTCTTCAAGGCCGAGGCCCTTCGTATTGGGCGCGCGGCCCGTCGCATACATGACGCAATCGGTGGAGATCGTATCGCCATCATTGAGCTTCAGATGCAGCTCGCCGTCCTTCTTTTCGATGGCGACGATGTCGCTGTTCATGCGCAGGTCGATGCCCTTCTTCGTCATCTCCTCGGAGAGAAGATCGCGGAGATCGTCGTCGAAGCCGCGCATGAAGAGGGGGCCGCGATAGAGCTGCATGGTCTCGACGCCGAGACCATTGAAGATGCCCGCGAACTCAACCGCGATGTAGCCGCCGCCGACAACGACCACGCGCCTGGGCAATTCCTCGAGGTGGAAAGCCTCGTTGGAGGTGATCGCATGTTCGATGCCGGGAATGTCCGGCAGGAAGGGCGTTGCGCCAACCGCGACCAGAATACGCTCCGCCGTGATCTCGCGCTCCCGCCCTTCGAGCCGGATGGTATGCGCATCTTTCACCGTGGCGCGGCCATCCAGAATCTCGACGCCTGCCTTTTCAAGATTGCGGATATAGATGCCGTTCAGGCGGTCGATTTCCTTGTCCTTGTGGGAGACAAGCGTCTTCCAGTCGAATTTCGTTTCACCGACCGTCCAGCCGAAGCCCGCCGCATCCTCGAAATCATCCGAGAAGTGACTTGCATAAACGAAGAGCTTTTTCGGGACGCAGCCGCGAATGACGCAGGTACCGCCAACGCGATATTCCTCGGCAACGGCGACCTTCGCGCCGTGGTTCGCGGCGATGCGGGCTGCACGCACACCACCGGAACCCGCGCCGATGACAAAGAGGTCGTAAACATATTCAGCCATCGTTCGGGCTCCCGGTTTTTCGTGCTTTATGTCTTTTCGATGATATCGGTGCCCGACGGCGTACCTACAATGGCGAGAGCGGCAATGCCGATAAACAATCCGTTATCGACAACGCCGGGAATGAGGTTCAGCGCCGCTGCGAGACCATCCGGGTCCGGGATCTCCCCGAAAGTGCAATCGTAGATGAAGTTCTCGCTGTCGGTGAAGAAGGGTTCGCCATATTCGTCGGCACGGCGAGACATCTTGCCGGTGCAGCCGAAGGCGCTGGCGACTTCCGCGATCTTGCGCGCCGTGACCGTGGCGCCGAAGGGAATGACCTCGACGGGAAGCGGAAAGGCGCCGAGCGTCTCCACCAGTTTCGACGCATCGGCAATCACGATCATTTGATCGGACGCCGTGGCGACGATCTTCTCGCGAAGCAGCGCGCCGCCACCACCCTTGATGAGACGGAGCTGGCGGTCCAGTTCATCCGCACCATCGACGGTGATATCGAGATGCGGCGTGTCGTCGAGATTGGAGAGCGCAATGCCGAGGCTCGCGGCGAGCTTGCCCGTGCGTTCGGAGGTCGGCACACCGACAACCTCAAGCCCCTGCGCCACCTTTTCGCCCAGCGCACGAACGAAATGTTCCGCCGTCGAGCCCGTGCCGAGGCCGAGCTTCATCCCGGGCTTCACATAGTCGAGCGCACGAATGGCCGCCGCCTTTTTCTCGTCGTCAGCCGTCATGCGTCAAAGCCCCGCCATCGCCACATATTTCACTTCGAGAAATTCCTCGATACCCCAAGGCCCGCCTTCGCGGCCAAGCCCGGATTCCTTGAAGCCACCGAAGGGCGCAAGCTCGGTCGAGATGATACCGGCATTGACGCCTACAAGGCCTGCTTCCAGCGCTTCCGCCGCGCGCCAGACACGGCCGATGTCGCGGCTGTAGAAATAAGAGGCGAGACCGAAGGGCGTATCGTTCGCCATTGCGATGCCCTCCTCGTCCGTTTCGAAGCGGAAGACGGGCGCGAGCGGACCAAAGGTTTCTTCTCGCGCGGCTTTCATGTCCGGCTTCATGCCCGTGAGGACAGTCGGCTCGAAGAAGGTGCCGCCCTTCGCATGACGCTTGCCGCCCGTGAGAATCTTCGCGCCGCCCGCAACGGCATCCGCAACATGCTCCTCGACCTTTCCGACCGCCGCCATTTCGATGAGCGGGCCTTGCGCCACGCCCTCTTCAAAGCCCGCGCCGACTTTCAGCTCTGCGACTTTCTTCGCGAGCTTTTCCACGAACTCGTCATGCACGGCGGATTGCACGAGGAAGCGATTGGTGCAGATGCAGGTCTGGCCGGTGTTGCGGAATTTCGAAGCGACGGCGCCTTCGACCGCAGCGTCGATATCCGCATCGTCGAAGACGATGAAAGGCGCATTGCCGCCGAGTTCCAGCGCGACCTTTTTCACCGTGGAGGCCGATTGCTGCATCAGCTGCTTGCCGATTTCCGTGGAGCCGGTGAAGGTGACCTTGCGGACGATGGGGTTAGACGTCATTTCGCCGCCGATGGCACCCGCCTTGCCGGTGATGACGCTGAGGACGCCATCGGGTACACCGGCGCGGCTTGCCAGTTCCGCCAGTGCAAAGGCGGAGAGCGGGGTCATGGTGGCGGGCTTCACCACCATCGAGCATCCGGCGGCAAGCGCAGGGGCAGCCTTGCGTGTGATCATGGCGGCGGGAAAGTTCCACGGCGTGATGGCGGCGCAGACGCCAATGGGCTGCTTCAGCACGACGATGCGGCGGTCGCTCGTGGGCGCGGGCACCACGGCGCCGTAAACGCGTTTGGCCTCTTCGGCGTAAAACTCGATGAAGGCGGCGGCATAGGCAATTTCGCCCTTGGCTTCCGCCAGCGGCTTGCCCTGCTCTGCCGTCAGGATCGCGCCGAGATCATCCTGATTTTCCATCATCAGATCGAACCAGCGGCGCAAGATGGCACCACGCTCCTTCGCCGGACGAGCGGCCCATTCCTTCTGGGCCCGCTCCGCGGCCTCAAGGGCTTCGCGCGTCTCCGCGGCGCCAAGAGAGGGAACCGTCGCAATCGTCTCTCCCGTCGCCGGGTCCACGACATCGATCCGGGGGGCGTCCGCCCCTACCCATTTTCCGTCCAGAAAACAGCGCGTCTTTAGGAGTGTCTTGTCCTTGAGGCGGGTGGAGAGTGTCATAAAATTCCCCTGAAACTGCGGTACATGGCCGGGTTTATTGCTTATCCTTGCCTGCAAGCGTCATATAGGAATTCAGGCGGGTGAGACCATATCCTTGTTAGCATCCCCCGGCATGGGACGGAAAGAGCCCGAAACGGCACGGAACGCATGAAGGCCAGCGAATATTTCTCGGATAGCTATGTAGCGGCGCGGCGGCGCTTCCTCGATGCGGCAGAAACGGCAGGCGCGCGGCTTGCCGCTTACGAGAACCCGCATGCGAAGGGACCGGGAAAGACAAGGCTTTTCACCGATACAGCCTGGTTTGGCCCGGCCAATGCCGAGACGGTTCTGCTCAATACATGCGGCACACATGGCGCGGAGGGCTATGGCGGCTCGGCGGCGATGACCGCATGGATCAGCGAAGGGGGCCCGGCCGCGCTGCCGCCGGGCGTGGCCGTGCTGATGGTTCACGCGGTCAATCCCTTCGGCTTTGCCTGGGGACTGCGCTGCACGGAAAACAACGTCGACCTCAACCGCAATTTCCTCGACCACACGAAACCGCATCCCGACAATCCGCTGTACGAGGAGCTGCACGGCATTCTCTGCCCCAGTTCTCTCGCGGAAGGCGAGGTGCAGAAAATGCTGATAGCGGGCGCGCGCTTCGTCGAACGCCATGGCCAATGGGCGCTCGAAGACGCGATCAGCCGCGGACAATACACCCATGCCGATGGCTACCACTTCGGCGGCACGGCGCCCGAATGGTCGAACCTGACCATGCGCGAAATCGTGACGCGCAACCTCGCCCATGCGCACAAGGTCGGTTTCATCGACTGGCATTCGGGCCCGACAGGCAATGGCGAACTCATCTATCTGTGCTATTCGAAACCCGGCAGCCCGAGCTTCGAGCGCGCGGCACAATGGTGGGGCCGGGGCGCGCTCGACCCGAAGACGGTCGATGCGATGTGGGGCTCCAAGCGGCCGACGCGGCGCGGGACGATGTTCTGGGGGATCGAGGACATGCTCTCCCCCCATGCGCAATTCGGCGGCGCGGCCATCGAATTCCGTTCGGCGCAAGCCAAGAACAATGCGGCGAAGGCCATGCGCGTGCCGATGCTGGAGCGCTGGCTGCGCTTTATCGGCGGCTTCGATGCGCCGGAAGCGCCCGGCTATTTCGAGGAAATTCGCGAGGACTATGCGCCGCGCCGCGCCTCCTGGCAGGAGAATGTCATCGAGAACGCGCTTTCCTGCTACGAGCGAACGCTGGCGGGACTTGGCGAATGGGCGCGCGAGAACGGGCTGAAGGCGGCGGACTGAAAGCTCAGTCCAGCATGAAGTCGTAACGCACTTCCATGATCTCGGGGTGGCGCGCGAAGCCGACGGGACGGCGCGCAACGAGCCGCCCGCCCATGCGCTCGTAAAAGCCGCGCGCCTTCGCATTCTTCTCCAGCACCCAGAGAAAAGCCTCGCGGCGGCCGAGGCAGGAAATCTCGTCGAAAAGATGCGTGAGAAGCGCCGCCCCAACGCCCTGCCCGTGATCTTCCTTGCGGATATAGAGTGTGGTGACTTCCGCGCCTTCCATATGGCCGAAACCGACGGGGACACCCGCCTGCTCCGCCATCCAGGCGATACCGCGCCCGAGCGCATCGCTCCAGACGGTCTCCTCGCGCTGTGCATCCAGCTTGTCGAGAAGCGGCTGCGGGAGAAGGCCGGGATAAGCCTCGCGCCAGCACACGACCTTGAGGCGAGCGAGCGTTTCCTCATCCTCGCCGGGCATGGCCATTCGTGTCTGGTAGCGCGTAAGCAATTTCATGCCAAAAGTATGACGAAGATCGGCTCCCGACCGAAGCGGAAAATGCCGGTTTGCCGCGCAGGGCTTGCAAGCGCCGGAGACCCATGCGAGAGAGACCCCGGTTTCCCCTCCCCCCGGATGCATGCCATGTCTCGCCCTGTTGTCCTTTTCGATCTCGATGGAACGCTCGCCGACACGGCGGCGGATCTCTGCGAGACGCTGAACGTCATTCTCGAAATGCATGGACGCGAACGCGTACCCGAGACCCGTGTGCGGCACCTTGTCGGCGGCGGGGCACGGCTGCTGCTCGAACGCGGCTTCCAGGAGACGGGGGAGCCGGCAAGCGACGCGATGCTCGACCTCAGCTTCGACGAATTCATCGACTATTACGGGCGCCACATTGCCGACCATACGAAGCTCTGGCCCGGTATGCGCGACCAGCTCGACATGCTCGCGGAACGCGGCGCGCTGATGGCGGTTTGCACGAACAAGGTGGAAGGCCTGTCGCGGACGCTGCTCGCCATGCTCGGCATCGACCATTATTTCCCTGTGGTCATCGGCGGCGACACGCTGCCGGTTAAGAAACCCGACCCGGAACATCTTTTCGAGGCGATCCGTCAACTCGGCGGCGCGCGGGAAGACGCCGTGATGGTTGGCGACAGCGAGACGGATGTTTATGCCGCGAAGAATGCGGGCCTGCCCTGCATCTGCGTGAGCTTCGGCTATACGCGCGTGCCGGTGCCGGAACTCGACGCCGAAGCGGTGATCGATCATTTCGACGAGTTCCCCGCCGCACTGGCGAAGCTCATGCCGAAATATTTCGCCTAGGCGATCGTCAGGATCCGATCGCCATCCACCAGCTCGATATCGGCATATTCGCAGATGCCCTCGCGGCGCTGGAAAACGCTGACGGCAATGAGCCAGACCTTCACGATGCGGGCGGGCGGGACACCGACGGCTTTCGCATAATCCGCCCTTACCGGCTGCTCCTCCGACAACCATTTCCCGATATTCGCCCGGTCTGAACGCAGCACCCAATGCGTCTCCACCTTGTCCCAGTAGGGAAGCGGACAGGGAAAGATCGTGCCTTCGGGGAGCGATGACGACCACATATAGGTGAGGTCCTGGCCGTTATCGAATTCGACCGCGATGGAGAGATAATCGTGGGTGGGCTGGATATCTTCCGGCAGATCGCAGGGTAGCTTATCGACCTTCCAACGCCAGCGAAGACGCGTGTTCTCCGTAAGCGGAACATCGACCGGATATTGCAGGATACCGACATCGCCCGCTGTGTGGCAGCAGATGCTGTGACCATCGGCGCTGTTCGCATCGCGGAAGATGCGGCCGTCGCCAAGCCGCCAGAGGTAGCGCCAGCCTTGCGGCGCGAAGACGGGGCTCAGCACTTCTTCACGCGCCCGGCCGACAAGGCCCTCATAGTCGCCCGCCCGCGCCATGGCCTCGAGACCGGCGACCGCCCCTTCCTTCCAGACGATGACGCAGGCGCATATTTCGCCCGCGAGACCGCCGCGCGGATATTCGGGATCGAAGGCGCCCTGCTCGTCCGCCCATTCGCCGGGAGGCTTGGCCACGATTTCGAGCGCGCCGCCGGGCGCGGCCACCGTGGAGGTGTTGGTGGGGGTTTTCAGGATCGAGCTGCCGTCCGCCCGCAGCCAGAGGCCGATACGCGCGCCGAAACCGAGATCGAGCGGCTTCGACGCCCAGAAACCGCCTGCGGCGAAGACCGTCACCTCTTCGCCCGGCGCGGTATCGATATCGAGGGACTGCCAGTCATCCTCCGGCGCGAGCGAGACAAACCGCGCAACGCGGATATGGGGCACAACCGGGGACGCGGCCAGAAGGCGGGAAAATGCCTGCTCGAAGGCAACGCCGGCCTGCGGCCCGAGCGGACGCGGGCTGACAAGGCGGCCCACGCCCCGGACCGCCAGCCGCGCCAGGGTCATCATGTTCCTCAATCCCGGATTTCCCGCCATAGGCCGCCTCTCCCCCTCTATTCTCAGGATCTTTTTGCCATGAACGAACATAGCGCATGACAGAGGCATTTCGACGGCTTGACTTGGCGCGGGCGCAAAGCCTATAGACGGGCTCCCTCGACATAATTGCCGCGCTGGCGCCCCATGCGCCCCGGCCATGTCGCGAAGGACGGTTAGCTCAGTTGGTAGAGCACTGTGTTCACATCGCAGGGGTCACTGGTTCGAGTCCAGTACCGTCCACCATCTTTCCCCACATGATTAAATCGCCAACCCCTTCAAATGAAGGCGGTCAGCGCGTCCATGCCCGTCCCGACGATATAGAGCCCGGTCGTGATGACGACAGCCGCAAAAACCACCGATAGCGCCTGACGCGAGCCGGAAAGGTGGCGCGCCAGCCGGAGACCGGCGAAAGACCCGCCAAGGCCGCCCAGCACCATGAGGCCGGCCGTCGGCCAGTCGACAAGGTCCGAGATGGCGTAGCTCGTGGCGGTGGTCAGCCCGAAAACCGTGACAGAGACGAGCGAGGAACCAATTGCGTTCAAAAGCGGCATCGCCGTCGCGGTGACGAGACCCGGCACGATGAGGAAGCCGCCGCCTATGCCGAAAAAGCCCGAAAGACCGCCAACCATGAAGCCCGTGCTTGCCAACGGCGGCAGAAGACGAGGCGCCGTGGCGCGATCAAGCCGGACGTCCGGGTTTCCGCCCGCTCCGCGCCGGAAGAACATGGCCACGCCGACGAGAATCATGACCAGGCCGAAAAGCGCGAGCAATATCTCTCCGCCGACGGCCTTGCCGAGCTGCGCGCCGAGCGCCGCCCCGGCAACGCCCGAGCCCGCGAAAACGAGGGCGCAGGGCCATTTCACCGTGCGGGCGCGCGCATGCATGGCGAGGCTGAGGGCGGCATTGGCTGCAACCGCCAGCGCGCCTGTGCCGATCGCCACATGAGGCGAAGCGACACCTACAACGTATAGAAGGAGGGGAACGGCAAGGATCGAGCCGCCGCCGCCTATGAGCCCGAGCGAGAGGCCGATCAGTACCCCCGAGGCGAGCGCGAGGAGCGTGTGGGTCAGAACGGGGTCCAGCATGAGCTATTCCTTGATCGCGGCGCGAGCGGCAGAGCCCTTTCGCCGGGCCCCTTATTTACGTATTTGCAGCGTAAATAAGAATGGCGCAAGCTGTCGCAGTATCGTTAATTGGTCATGAGGGGCTCCTCTCCTAGACTGGCCGCCGAGTCGGAGGGCCCGTGCGGGCACCCGAAGCCAGCCAATGCCGAGGCCGGGGGCATGAAGGAAAAGGAACTCAGGATCGCGCTTGTCTGCTACGGCGGTGTTTCGCTCGCCGTCTACATGCATGGCGTGACCAAGGAAATCCTCAAGCTGATACGGGCCTCGCGCGTCTATCATCACGACCTTGCACGTTCTCATCGTGCCTCGGCGACCTATAGTGATCTCGAACATGACGGGCGCGAGACAGATACCGAGGAAATCTATTTCGAACTGATACAGGCGATCGGCGAGACGCTGGAACTGCGCGTGTTTGTCGACACCATTGCCGGCGCTTCGGCAGGCGGCATCAGCGGTGTACTGCTCGCCCGCGCGCTTGCCCACGACCTGCCGATGGACCCGCTTCGCAAGATGTGGCTTGAACAGGCGGACATCGTGGCGCTGATGGACGAGCATCATCTCGCCGGGCGTTGGGACAAACTGTTCATGAAGCCTCTCTTCTGGGGCATCACGGAAAAATGGCTCGCGAAATATGCGCCGGACATGGAGATGCGGCAAAAGCTGCAACTCTTCACGCGCTCGCGCTGGTTCGAGCCGCCCTTCTCGGGCGAGATCATGAGCGGCATGCTGCTCGATGCCTGCCTTGCGATGGGCGAGCCGAACCCGGCCAACGCCTCACTGCTACCGACGGGGCACCGGCTCGACCTGATCGTCTCGGTGACGGATTTTCACGGCTACAGTCAGAACATTCCGCTGCACGATCCGGTTTCAATCCGCGAACGCGAACATCGCCATACGCTGAAGTTCAGCTATTTCCAGCATTCGGGCGGGGCAACGCTGAGCGATTTCGACACGGCTCATGTACCCGGGCTCGTTTTCGCGGCGCGGGCGACCTCATGCTTTCCCGGCGCCTTTCCGCCTGCGCGGATCGGCGAGATCGACGCACTGCTCAAGGAACGGAAGCTTCCCTGGCCGACGCGCGACGAATTCCTGCGCGGCAATTTCAAGCCGCTCATTGCCGCCGGATCAGACCCGGTGAAGGCTTCCTTCATCGATGGCAGCGTGCTCAACAACAAGCCTTTCGGCGAAGCGATCAGCGCCATTCGCGGACGCCCCGCCTACCGCGAAGTCGACCGCCGCATGATCTATATCGACCCGGACCCGAAAGGCGGGCGCGCGGAAGCCGGCGGCGCGGCGCCCGGCTTCTTCCAGGCGATACGCGGCGCGCTTTCCGACATTCCTCGCAACCAGCCGGTGCGCGATGAACTGGAAGCGCTGCACGATTTTTCGGAACGTGTCCGGCGCTACCGACAGATCGTCGCGGCGACGCGGCCTCATGTGCGCACACGCATTACCGAGCTTTTCAACGGTAACGGAAAGACACTTCCTGGCGCGGAGGAGCTCGCCAAGCTCCGGAACAATGCTAACGCACAGGCGGCCGTGGAAGCGGGATATGCATATGACGCCTATATCCAGCTCAAGGTTGCGTCGGTGCTCGACCAGATCACAAACATCATTGCCGATCTCAGCGAGGCCGTGAACCATCCAAGCGACAAGCTGGCGCTGTCCCGCGCGGTGGAAAGCTGGGCCAAGGACACGCGCATTTTCCCGGTGCAGTGGCTGGCGGGCGCTGGCGGCAATGCGGAACCGAGCAAGGAAGATGCATGGGTACGCTTCCTGCGCGAATTCGACGTGAGCTTCCGGGTGCGGCGCTTGCGCTTCGTGATCCGCAGGCTCAACGAACTCTACCAGGATATCGAAGCAAGCGACGAAGGCAGCCTGTATTCGGACGCACTGGATGAATTCAAGACCAGCCTTTATCGCATCCTCGACCGCATGCAGTCGGAGACGGCATCGCGACTCAGAACCGATGAAATTCGGCACATATGCAAGTCGATCTACGAGGACGGTATTGCCGAGCCGCACGAAATCGACGCTTTCACAATTCATGTGGCGCCAGTGCTCGACCTTGTCGGTCTCGACGGGGATGCCGACGCACATTTCGCGGAAATGGCAGCGAGCACCCTTCCCTTCGACATTCGCGCCGAACTCGTGCAGGCTTATGTCGGCTTTCCCTTTTTCGACGTGCTGACACTGCCGCTCAACAAGTGGCAGGATCTCGACGATGTCGACACGGTGCAGGTGGACCGGATCAGCCCGGAGGATGCACGCTCGATCCGCGAGGGCGGCGCGCCCGCGACACTGATGGGGCGCGACCTCGGCTATTTTGCGGCTTTCTTCAGCCGCCGCGCGCGGGAGAACGATTACTTGTGGGGCCGATTGCACGCGGCAGAACGGCTGGTCGACATCGTGACGAGCAGCGCCCCCGTCGCGATCAAGAAGTCGGGGATCGACCTGGTGCAGCTGAAGGCGAGGCTCTTCCGCTCGATCCTCAAAACGGAAAAGCAGCATCTCGACCATGTTCCCGAGCTCTTCGCCGATCTCGAACGGGAACTCAAAATCCGCTTCGGCGAGGAAGGTGCGCCGACCGCGGAGGCCGCCTCCGAGGAGGATGAGGGCGGCAAGGCCATGTCGCAGGACGCCTGAACCGATCTAGCCTTGTTTCTTCGCCAGAGGACCGCAGGGCTGCAGATTTTCATCTTGCCCCGAAGGTAACGGGCCGCTCCTCTTCGATATCCATGCGGCGATATCCCTCCAGACGGTCTCACGAGCGAGATCGCGCAGAAGCATGTGGTAGCCGCCGGGATAGCAGGCGACCGTGACGTTCGCCTTTGCCCTTTCGAATTTCTCGAGAGTGTCTGCAATAGCGGGCGCCGGCACAATTTCGTCTTTTGCGCCATAGAGCAGCAGCACGGGCTTGCGGATTTCAGGTACCGCTTCATAGGCACTATCCATCAGGCCGACGAGACCGTAAATCGTGCCGATGCGAGTTTCCTTGATAACGAGCGGGTCTCGGCCCAGCGCGCGCAGCATCTCGATATTGTCCGACGGCCAGATATCAAGACCGCGTCCGGTAAGCGTCACCGATGGCACGAGATGGGCGGCGCTCCAGAGAGTGACGGCATAAACCTCATTCAGTTGCTGCCAGCCCCATACCGCAGGCGCGGACAGAACAAGGCCATCGACATCGGGTGGCGCGGGCAATGTCATGGTGCGCATGGCAACGGCGCTGCCCATGCTCTCGCCCATCAGATAGAGCGGGAGGCCCGGATATTTTTCGCGCAACAATGCAACAACCTCTGCCGCGTCCTCCGCCATGCGATCATCGCCCGCCCAGAGCCCTCGCCCCGGCGCGCGGCCAAAACCGCGCTGGTCGATTGCGACGAGCGTGAGCCCCTGTTCGGCGAACCAGGGCCCCGGCCCGGGCCCGGCGAAAGCATTCGAGTAATCGTTGAACCCGTGAAGCGCGAGGATGACTGCACGCGGCTCCTCCGCCTCGAAGACAAGCATGGGAAGGCGCGCACCATCCGCCATGACCGCCTGCGCGGCGGAGGCCTGCTCGATATGCGGTTCGAAGACGGGATCGCCTGTACGCATCGTCTGCGGCGCGCAGGCCGCAGCAAAGGCGAGAAGAACAAGGGCAATGAGCAAGCGAGACATGGACCGAGGCTATCGCATCGGCCAGGCACAGGCGAGGAAGAGAGGGGAGGAAGCGCAGGCTCCCTCCCCATCCCGCTTAGAACTCGAAATTCACCTGAAGATAAGCAGAGCGGCCGGGTTCGTTCACCTGCACCACGGCAGGATCGAATCCGTTCGCCTCGTTGAGGTAGGACGCGTAGGTCGTGTCCAGAATGTTGGCGATGCCGCCCTGCAGCGTCAGCGCATCGGCGAGCCGCCACGTGCCGAACAGGTCGATCACGGCATAGCCTGACGTTTCCTGCAGATCGAGGCCCGAACCCGTCGCCGTGCTCGTGTCACTCCGCGACTGTTTGGCGGCCCAACGCAGGCGCGACCCCGCGCTCCATTCCGTAACATCATAGGTGAGCTCCAGGCTGCCGCTCAGTGGCGGTATCTGGTAGAGCGGCCGGTCATCGGTGGTGTTCTCGCCATAGGTGTAGGCGATGTCTGCGCCGATACGCCAGGAAGGTGCGAAAGCCCACTGAGCGGCAATATCGATGCCTGCCAGTTCCGCATCGACATTGCGGAAGATGCTCGACACACCATCATTGACGAGGACGCCGGACTGGCCCCGCGCAATATCGCGCGAGATGAAATCCTGAACATTGTCGTACCAGATGCTCGTGGACGCCTTCCAGACGGGGCGTGTTATCTCCATCCCCATATCGACCTGATGATGCTTCTCGGGATCGATGCCTGGATTGCCAACCCAGCCACCGCCGCCCATTGCGGGAGCGCGGACGATGCCACGCTCCGTCGCATCCGCCGTGCGTACGGCGCGGCTTGCGCCTACCCAGCCTGAGAAATCGCCGAAATCGTGCATGACGCGTACGAGGCCGCTCACATTGGTTTCGTCCTGGTCCGTCTGCGTGACACCGTAGAAGGTGCCATAGAGTGTGCGGGCCGTGACCGCGCCCATACCACCCGGCAGAACATCGGCCTTTGTTGCCCTGACGGAAACGAAATCGGTACGAATGCCCGTAATGAGGTCCGTCTTTTCCGCCAGCGGGGCCTTCACCTCTGCGAAGATACCCACATCCTCGATTTCCATGCCCGGCCAGGTGTAATTGGAGATCGTGGTCGGCGGGACGGCAGCCATCATGGAGGAATAGCTCACCGCGTCGCGATCGTTACGCCGGTAGTCGCCGCCGAGCGTAACTTCCACCGCTCCAAACGCGAAATCGCCCGCGAGGCGAGCGCCGCGCGTGTCGGACGTTGCGTCGGTGCGCATGGTCATCATGCCGGGTGTACGCAGCGAATAGTTGTCCATCACATGATCGACGAAGGAACCGTAGACGCTTGCGTCAAACCCCTTGAACACGCCTGCTTCGGCAAAGTTGTGGTCGACCGCCAGGCGATAGGTATCCGTTGCGGTCCAGGGTGCGTCCATGCCGGCGCCTGCAAAATAGGCATCGACGACATGGTTTTCTTCCATGGAGAGGGAGAGAAGCGAATCCGCGCCATAACGCAGGCCAACCTCGCCGCCACCGCCATATTGCTTGAAGGCGGAGCGGACTTCGCGACCGTCGCCATCTTCATAATTGTCCGCGCGGCGGCCCGTGAAAAAGCCGCGAATATAGCTGCCGTTCTCGACAGCACGCGCCTGCATGCTCGCATAGCGCTGGGAACCGTTCGACTCGTAGCCGCCCTCCAGGTTGCCGGAGAGCCCCTCAGCGAAATCGGCGGAATCGGCGCGTTCCAGGGAGACCGTGCCCGCCGGTGCGGGCGGTCCGTCCAGCACCGTCTGATAGCCCCGGCGAACGGTGATGCTGTCGCCGGACATGGGCATCATGGAAGAGGTAGGCGGGTCCATGCGGCTCGGGCAAGCGCCAAAGACATAGGCGCCATCGCTGATGACGGCGATGCGATCTTGCGTCATACCGCGAATGCTGATGTCGGAACCGTGTCCGCCGCGACGGCCCGCGCTCACGCCCGGTATGCGGGAGATGAGTTCGCCGGCATCGCGCGCGGGCTGGCCGCCGATTTCCTCCACCGCGAATGTCCGGGAATCGGCCGGGTCTTCCTCCGGCGCATCGACAACGAGTTCGGGGATGAGAATGGGGGAGACTTCGTCTTCCGCCGCATGGGCGGGAAGTGTCCACAAGGCCGACATGGCGACGGCCGAAGCGGTGCCGGCGAGCAACATGGCGCGCCGCGCCGCAAGAGAGCGCTGAAACAACATTGAATCTTTCCTGTCTTGTCTGAGTTTTCGAACGGTTTCAGACGTAGACAGGCGGTCCCCGGGTGAGCGCTGGAGGATGCTCTGTGCCGTGCGGCGGCAGGCGGAGCGCAGCAGCGGGGCGCGGAAGGTCCGGCAAGCGCGGCCGGGGCAACTGGATGAAGAGCCCGTCGCGGAATTCCGCCAGCGCAGCTGTCGCCACCGGCGCGCAGAGGCCGGGCGCAATGTTGTATTGCTCTTCTTGTTCGGGAAGAGGCGTCCCCTGACTATCGAGCCAGATGACCTGAAGTCCACTGCCGGTACAGATGACGATGCGATCGGAAAAGACGCCGGTAGCCTCCAGCGGGCGAGCGGTGACGGTTCCTGCAAGAGCCGGGAACAGCATCGCGACAGCGACAAGCGCCAGAAGCAACCGGGAGAGGAGCGGCGTCCCGCCAGCGCCACGGCGCGGCATTGTGCCATTCCTTCTTGTCACGTGCAGAATCCCCAACGGCCCGCTTCCCCATTTTTCGGCAGTATCGGGAGAGGGGGTAGAGCTGTCAAAACGCCGATGCGCCGATGGCTGTGGCTCAATGACGCAGCCCTAGCCGATGAGGCGGCGCACATCGTGCTTCAGGACTGGCAACAAGTCCTCCGCGAACCACGGATTCCTCTTTATCCATGCGTTGTTGCGCCATGAGGGATGCGGCAACGGGATAAAGCGGGGATGGTATTCGCGCCAGGCGGCAACCGTTTCAGTCAAGCTGGCCTTACGCGCCCTGCCGAGATGCCAGGCTTGCGCATACTGACCGACAAGAAGGATCAGTTCGATTTGAGGCAGGTGTTTGAAGAGCGGCTCGTGCCAGGTTTGCGCGCATTCGCGGCGAGGCGGCAGATCGCCCCCCTTTGCATCTAGCCCGGGAAAGCAGAACCCCATGGGCACGATGGCGATACACGCAGCGTCGTAAAACTCATCGGGCGATACGCCCATCCAGTCACGCAAACGATCGCCGCTCGGATCGGTAAAGGGCATGCCGGAGGCATGAACGCGGGTACCGGGCGCCTGCCCTGCGATGCAGATGCGTGCCGTGCGCGAGACTCGCAAGACCGGACGCGGCTCGTGCGGCAGCGGCGTCTTCAGCGGGCTTTCAACGCAGAGGCGGCAGGCGCGTATATCGTCGGTCAGGCGGTCGAGCTTCGTCATTGCCCGCATTGTGCAATGCGGATGGAAAGAAGCAAATCACGTCTCAGTTCACCGCCTTCAGAAGGTTGCGGGCAATGATGACCTGCTGCACCTGGCTCGTACCTTCGTAGATGCGGAAGATGCGCACATCACGGTAGAAACGCTCGATGCCATAATCCGCGACATAACCCGCGCCGCCATGCACCTGCACCGCGCGGTCGGCGATGCGACCCACGGCTTCCGAGCAGAAGAGCTTGGCACAGGAGCTTTCGGTCGCGACGTTTTCACCGGCGTCGCGGCGGCGCGCGGCGTCGATCACCATGCAGCGGCCGGCATAGGCTTCCATCTTCGAATCCGCGAGCATCGCCTGTACAAGCTGGAGATTGCCGATGGGTTCACCGAATTGCTTGCGCTCGGCGGCATAGAGGACGCTGTCCTCGACCAGCCGGTCTGCCACGCCGATGCAGACAGCGGAGATGTGCAGGCGGCCACGCTCCAGAACCTGCATGGCAGTAACGAAGCCCTTGCCCTCCTCCGCGCCGAGAAGGCATTCCGCGGGGATGCGCGCATCCTCAAAGACGACGTCGCAGATATGCGCGCCCTGCTGACCCATCTTCTTTTCTGGTTTGCCGATATGGATGCCAGGAATATCGCTCGGTACGACGAAGGCGGAGACGCCCTTCGCGCCCGGCGTCTTCGGATCGGTGCGCGCCATCAGTGTGAAGGCATGCGCCTTGTTGGCATTGGTGATGTAGCGCTTGGTGCCATTGACGATGTAGTGATCGCCGTCCTTGATGGCCGTGGTCTTGAGGGAAGCTGCGTCCGAGCCCGCTTCAGGTTCCGTCAGCGCGAAGGAGATAATCGCTTCGCCGCTGGCAATCTTCGGGAGCCAGTATTCCTTCTGATCCTGGCGGCCGTGCATGACGATGCCCTGACTGCCGATGCCGACATTGGTGCCAATCACGGAGCGAAAGGCAGGCGACGTACGGCCCAGTTCGAACATGAGGAGACATTCCTCCTCCATGGTGAGGCCGAGGCCGCCATATTCGACGGGAACCGAGATACCAAAAAGGCCAAGTTCCTTCATCTCCTCGACGATTTCGTCCGGCACCTTGTCGGTTTCGGAGACCTTGTCCTCGATCGGGCGCAGGCGCTCGTCGACAAAGCGGCGGACGGAGGAAATGAGCTGATCGCGTGTTTCGGCGTCGAGTGCCATGAGATTTCCCGGCTGTTCTTCTTGAAAGGCTGCGGGAATTTAGGCCAAGGGCCGCCGGGGGTCAAAACCTCCGAAAAAGCCAAGAATTCAGCGGCGTGGAAGCTCAATGGAGACCGTGGCGCCGAGAATCCGGTCGGTGCGGTTTCCGTCGAGCGAGAATGGCAGGTAGACAGCCTCGACCGAGACGGGACCACGCGCCGTGTATTCCATCGTGCCGGCAACCGCATAGGGCCGCTTCTGCTCCGCGACGAACTTGTAGAAGCTGAAAAGAACTTCGCTGAAACGGCCTGTGTGCGACGGGCTGTCGAGTACGCGCCGCCCGCGGAAGTTCGAGCCATGTGCATTCACGACATCGCCGCCCAGCAAGCGATAGGTCAGGTCGAAGGGCTGCCAGTTCACTTGCACCATGAGGAGGTTCGGCATGTGGCGGGCGAAGCGAACGGGATCGATTTCGCCGGGGCAAGGCATGGCGCGTACCCCGCGCAGTTCTTTCCAGTAGGAAAGCATATCGCGGCAGAGCGGTTCCTCAAGCTCCTTCAAACGGCGAAACGCGATGCCATGAGCATCCGCCTCGGCGAGCACATCCGCGTAGTCTTCGCTACGATAATCTTCCGCCAACTGCGTCATTGCCCACGCTCTGTCATTGAGATGGCTCCCTGCCCGAGTCATCAATCGGGAGAGTGCCGGAAGTCTCCTAATGCCGAATGAACCCAATCCGGACAATTTGAACTATTCTCGGTTTGTCGTCGCGGAAACACCGGAAAGACCGAGCCCCTCTCGCACCTCATAGGAAGAGCAACAAATGATCCTGTTTACCTTCTCTCCATCGGCACAAAGAGGCATATAGACGCCCTGAAAACCGGTATAGCCGCGCCCGAGCGACGCGAGCGTTCCTCCCGCCGCATAGGGCCGCCTGTCCGTTGCGACGGCGCGAAAAAGTTCAAACATCATCGTGCCGAAGCCGTCGCTCACCGCATTGAGCTCAAGCACCGCGCGGCCCGAATAATTGCCGCCATGCACACCCGCTATTTCCTCACCAAGGAGACGATAGCTGAGATCGAAGGGTTCCCAATCGACCTGGACCATCTGGAGGTGCGGCATGAGGCGCGCGAAATCCACCGGGTTCATATCGTTCGGCGAAGGCATAAGGCGGCTTCCGCGCTTTTCCTTCCAGTAGTCGAACATGAAAAGAACGATCGGATCGGTCAGATCCTTGAGGCGAACGAGGTTCGCACCTTCCTGATGTGCCGCTTCGTTCAGTTTAGGATTGCAATCGTCCATCTTTCCGAAATCTCATTCGCGGCCCATCTCATAGGCTGCCGCTCCCATGATATGGCTCACCGTACCCTCCGCAGAGGCGAGGGGGAGATAAATTGCCTTGAAGCGGCAAAAGCCCCTGTTCACGAACTGCAGCGAGCCCTCGGCGGCGCAAGGACGGCGGCGCCGCACGATGGAGGTATAGAAGCGCTGCATCGACGCGCCATAGCCCGGCGCATGGCGATCAAGTTCACGAACATCCATGCCCGTATAGTTGTCTCCATGTGCTTCCACGGTCTCGTTGCCGGCAAGGCTGTAGACGAAGGATGGACCTTCCTGCACCCGAACCATGAACATGCGGGGCATCAGGCGCGGAAAAGCAGTCGGCACGATCTCGCGCCGCACCGGTATGTCGCGCCCGGCCCTTGTCCGCTCCCAATAGGAGAGCAGATCCCGAAGCAATGGATCGGAAACATCTTCCAGGGACACGATGCGTGCGCTGTCCTCAAGAGAGGTCTTTTTTTGAAGGGCGACGCCCATATCAAGTTCCTTCAGACTGCATTCCCGCATTCTGACAAGCTTACGTAACGAAGACCTTAAATTCCAAGTTCCCATATGGAAAAGCCGCGGCACGGTTGGGAACCTCGAAGCTTTCCTGCTAAAAGCGCCGCAAGTGAATTGCAGTATCGGGGCGTTGCAGAAATGAATACGAGTTTGAACGATCGGCTGACTGGATACCAAAGCTGGGAAGGGCACGATCCCTTCGAGGATCATGCGGGGCCCTTCTTTTTCAAAAAGCATGACGACGGGCACGTCACCTGTGCGTTCGAGGCGACGCCGACACATTGCAATGGCGGCGGCTTTCTGCATGGCGGCATGCTGATGACATTTGCCGACTATTCGCTTTTTGCCATTGGCGGAGACGTGCTGGAAGGGCCGGCCGTGACCGTTTCTTTTTCAGCGGAATTCACAGCCGCCGCGGGCGCGGGCGAATTCGTCGAGGCGCGGGGCGAGATCGTGCAGAACACCGGCAGCATGGTATTTCTTCGCGGCCAGGTCTTCACAGGGAGCGGCGCTGCGGAGCGCATCCTTCTGAACTTTTCAGGCATCGTGAAACGCGTGAAGAAGAGGCCGCTTTCGGACTGATGGACTCAAGCTCCCATAAACGGACCGCGCGGGCGCAAGGCCGCCGTCTGGCGGCGAAGGTTCATTGATTCCAAATACGTGACGGTGACATCCATGAAACGATCGATGTTTTCTCCATCGCTCGACAAGGGGAGATATATCGCCTCATAACTTCTGTAGCTCTTGCCGAGCATATCTTGCGTTCCCCTGACTGCGGCGGGGCGGCGTTCCGAAAGCAGCCATGTGTAGAAGCCCTGCAGCAGGGTTCCGAGACCTGGAAGTTCCTTGTTGAAGCTGAGAACGTCTCTACCCTTCGGATTGAAGCCGAGATTCGCGATCACTTCTTCTCCGGCAAGACGCACGGGGAAACGCAAGGGGTCGTGCTCTACCCCGATCAGCGTGATCTTTGCTGCATGGCGCGCAAAACCGGCAAAATTCATCTCAATGGGCAACGGCATCGGCCGGGCGCCCTTCTTGTCCATCCAGTATTGCAGCATGTATTGCGTGACGGGATCGGAGAGCTCCGACAGATCGACGAACTGCGCCTTCGTCGCCTTCGCCTCCGCAACAAGTTCATCGGTAGGCAGCATGATTACTTTCCTCGCATAGCGGATATTGCGAATGTGACGATTAACGAGTTTTTAAACCCCGGCGGCGGGAAATCGCGGCTTTACCGATTTCGGCTGGAATCCGCCAAATCCACTGTTACAACGGCCTCTCATGAGCCGCCGCAAGAACGGACGATTTCTTCATGGTTACATTGAGCGTTCTCGATCAATCGCCGATCCGCAAGGGTGGAACCGCCGCCGAAGCGATCACGAACACGATAGACCTCGCACAACAAGCAGAGCGCTTCGGCTATAGCCGGTACTGGCTCGCCGAACATCACAACACGTCGTCCTTTGCGGGGTCCGCGCCCGAAGTGCTGATTGCCGCGGTCGCCGCCGCCACGGCGCGCATTCGCGTCGGCTCGGGGGGCGTGATGCTGCCGCATTACAGCCCTCTCAAGGTCGCGGAGTGCTTTCGGGTGCTGGAAACGCTCTATCCCGGCCGCATCGATCTCGGGCTGGGACGGGCACCCGGCGGTGACCAGCGAACAACGCGCGCGCTGCAACCGGGGCCCCAAGCCTATGACGTCGGCGTTTTTCCACAGCAGGTGGAGCTGCTACGGCAATTCCTGGAAGACTCGACGGGGCTTCAGGGCGAAGAAGGCGGCTTTCCTACCGACCATCCCTATACCGGGCTCCACGCGACGCCGCGCGGGCCGGGCATGCCGGACCTCTGGATGCTGGGTTCCGGTGGCGATGGCGCGCTCATCGCCGCGCAGTACGGCATGGCCTATTGCTTCGCCCATTTCATCAATCAGGATGCGGGCACGCAACCGCTCGATGTTTACCGAAAGAATTTTCGTCCTTCCCGCGAGATCAACGCTCCGAGGGGAGCCATTGCCGTCTCCGTCACCGTCGCGGATACGGAAGAAGATGCGAAACGTATCGCTTCATCGCGCAACCTCTGGGTGATGCATTTGCTGCAGAACCGTGGCGGCCCCTTTCCCTCCATTGAGGAGGCGCTCGACTACCCTTATACGGATGAAGACCGGGTGATGCTGCGCGCCATTGAGCAGCGGGGGTTTGCCGGTACGCCGGAGCAGGTTCGCGGGAAGCTGCTGGCGCTTGGCGAGGCACACGGCGTCGACGACTTCACGATTCTCACGATCACCTACGATCAGAAAGACCGTGTACGGTCTTATGAGCTGCTGGCCGAGGCAATGGGCATCAGAGCGGGTTAGTCCGCCGGTGAACGATGCATCCCCGTGCGGCGAAGGTCGCGCTTTTCGAGTGCCGTCCTGAGCCGTAACTGGCGCTCCTGCGTGATCGGATAGCGCAGGATGATAGCAATCGAAATCAGCCAGAGCACAAGCGGAACCAGGCAATACATCACGAGAAGCGCGAAGAGAGCCTCAGGCGAGTTGTCGGACGACTGCGCGTTGAACCCAGCCCAGGCGAGAATGGGCAGCGCGATGCCGACGCCGAAGGCCTCGGAAAACTTCCGCACCATACCAAGAAAGGCGAAGAGAAAGGCGGCGCGCGGCTCGCCGCTTTTCAGCGTATCGAGGTCCACGACGTCGGCCATGATCGACGGGCCGAGAATGGGCGCCGCGCCAAGCGCCAGCCCTTGCACCACGTTGATGAAAAAGAGACAGGCGAAGACGGCTTCGGGCGCGGCGGGCTTCACGACATAGATCACGACAGGGACCAGGGCGAAAACGAACATGGAGACAAGGCCCGCCAACGCGATGGCCTTGTGCTTGCCCATGCGACCGCCGAGCCAGACCCAGAAAGGCGAGCCGAGAACGCCCGCGACGAAAAGAACGAAGATCAGCACCGTGCCGGACTGGCCTATGCCCGCGACATGCTCGAAGAAGAAGATGACCACACCAATATTGATCGATCCCGCCAGCGCCCCGAAAATCGAACTCAGCAATACGATACGGAAGGGGCCGTTCTTCATGGCGACACGCAGGCCGCGCCGGAAGGGAATTGTCTTCGCCGCCGCGATTTGCGGCTCCGGCACCGAGGAAAAGGCGATGAGCGCGCAAACGGGCAACATCACCGCCGTGAGCCATCCGAGTACGCCGACGGCCGAGCGGCTGGCCGCACCTTCATCCACAGGAGCGCCGCTCCAGTAAGCACCGACTATGGGCGCGATGATGGCGACGAGGAGCCCGACCAGCAGGAATATCTCTCGGCTGCCTGCGATCCGGTTGCGCTCGCGATAGTCGCCCGAGAGTTCCGCACCCCAGGCGCCATAGGGAATCGTGATCAGCGTATAGCCGAAATAAATCGCGGCGATCCACATGAGCAAATAGGCATTCGAAACGCCATCCGGCGGCGCGAAAAGCATCAGTGACGAGACAACCATGATGGGTACACCGGCAGCGACCCAGGGTCTGCGCCTGCCCCAGCGCGTTCTCGTGCGGTCCGACAACCGGCCAATCAGCGGGTCCGTTATGACATCGGAAATCCGCGCCAGCATGAGAATGAAACCGACAGCCGCGAGGTCGAGGCCGAGAGTGCTCGAATAAAAGGGTGGAATGTAAACGGCGACCGGCAGACCGATGACGGCGAGCGGCACGACGAGCTGGCCATAGGCGATGAGCTGCCAATTCGACAATCTTTTGCCGGATGTCTCGCCCGTCATTCCCCCGCTCCTCCCAAAGCGTGGCGCGCTTTCGCGCCAAATCGTAAATGTAGTTTACTAGGGTCGAGACTCATTAAATCCACCATACGAGAGCTGCGACAAGGCAGACTGAGGCGAGATAGTTTCGCGCCAGACGATCGTAACGGGTGGCAATGCGTCTGAAGTCCTTCAACCTGTTGAAAGCACTTTCGACGCGCCAGCGCAGCTTATAGAGGCGCTTGTTGAAGCGGAACGGCTGCTTTCTGTTGCTGCGATTGGGAATGACCGGCTTGGTCCCGCGCTTGTCCAATTCCTCGCGCAATTCGGCGCTGTCATAGGCCTTGTCGCCCATCATGCGCTTGGCCGGCTTCACTCTGTGGATGAGGCGCTTGGCAACCGGGCAGTCATGGGCTTCGCCGCCAGTCAACAGGATGGCGATCAAGCGCCCCTTAACATCTGCAAGTGCGTGAATCTTCGTGTTGCGCCCGCCGCGTGAGCGGCCGATAGCCTGTTTCTGCTCCCCCCTTTTCCGCCCGTTGCCGAGCGGTGCGCCTTGACGTGAGTGGAGTCGATCATTTGCGTGTCTGCGCCGCGCCCTCTCCCCGCCAATTGCCGGAACAGGTTTTCCCAGATGCCGCGCCGTGCCCAGCGCACGAAGCGGTTGTAGATCGTCGTATGCGGGCCATAGGCCTCCGGACAATCGCACCAGCGGCAGCCGCTCTTGAGAACATGCACGATGCCGCTGATGACGCGGCGGTCGTCCACCCGCGCCACCCCACGCACATCCGTCGGCAAATGCGGTTCGATCCGTGCCCATTGTTCGTCGCTCAGCCAGAAAAGTTTCCTGCTCATGATCGCCATCCCCTTCCAATACAAATCAGATTCGCATGGAATCAGGATCACCCCGCCGCCGCATCAAAATTAATGGGTTTTGACCCTAGTATAAACCTCACACGCAATGGCCCGGTTCAGGCTGCGTTCAGGTTGGAAAAGCCATTCTACGTCTTGCCGATGGGTCGAGAGTTCATCGGACCTTATTCCACCCGATTTGTTGAGTACGGGTGGAGATTGGCGGCGTCCGTTCCGTACCCCGCGGACGCCGCCTTTTCTTATGTCAGGCAGCAGCCCCCAGGCGCGATGCAGAACTCATTCGTTCCGCTCTCCTTGTTTTTGGCCTGATCGTTATTTCGCTCAGATGATGAGACCAACCACTGCCCCCGTCATGGAGGTCGCAAGCGTGCCGGAAACCAGCGCGCGGGTGCCGAGCTTCACAATCTCAAGACGCCGGGAGGGCACGAGCGAGGTCAATCCGCCGATCAGGATGCCGACCGAGCCGAAATTCGCAAACCCGCACAGCGCGTAAACCATGATGAGGGTCGAGCGCTCCGAAAGCGCCCCCTCCGGCAAGGCGGCGAGATCGAGATAGGCAATGAATTCGTTCAGGATCGTCTTGGTGCCCATGAGCTGCCCCGCGAGATGCATTTCCTCCGCCGGTATACCCATCGCCCAGACAAGGGGGGAAAAGATCCAGCCCAGCATCCGCTGAAGCGTGAGCGGCGCTCCCCAGACTTCCGGGAACAGAGCGAGGACGATGTTCACGAGCGCGACGAGCGCGACCATCACGATGAGCATGGCCATGATATTGAGGAGGAGCTGGAGCCCCTCGAAGGTGCCCCGCGTCACCGCATCCATGCTGCTTTGATATTCGAGATGAGGCACGTCATCGCCGATACCCGTGGGTCTTGCGCCATGCTCCTCGGGCACCATGAGCCGCGCGACAAGAATGCCCGCGGGGAGGGATATCAGCGAGGCGACGAGAATCTGGCCGAGCGCGCCGGGGACGACGGGTGTGATGATGCTGGCGTAGAGAACGAGGACCGTGCCGGAGACCGTCGCAAGCCCTACCGTCATGGTCATGAAAAATTCAGCGCGGGTCAGCTTTTCCAGATAAGGGCGGATCAGAAGCGGTGCTTCCACCATGCCAACAAAGGCGTTGGCGGCGGAGGCCAGGCCGACGGCGCCGCCAATACCCATCGTCTTCTGCAGGACGTAGCCGAAGCCCCGCGTGATCCAGCCGAGGATACGCCAGTACCAGAAGAGCGCGGAGAGCGCGGACATCACGAGAACGAGCGGCAGCGCCTGGAAAGCCAGGATGAAGCTGTTCTGAGGGGCCGTGGTTTCGAAGGGTACAGCGCCGCCGCCGACATAACCGAAGACGAAGCCGGTGCCCGCCTTTGTGGCCTCCGTCAGCGCATCCACCACGCCGTTGAGCGCGAGGAGCGCACCTTGGGAAGCCGGAACCTTCAACAGCAGCAGGGCAAGTGCGATCTGGACCGCGAGGGCGGCCGCAACGGCTCGCAGCGAAAAGGCCCGCCGGTTCTCGCTGAACGCCCATGCGAGAGCAATGATGAGAGCAAGCCCAAAGGCGCTCTGAAGCGGGTAAAGGGTCATCGGGCTGAGGCTTTCCGGCTGATTTCAATGGATTTTGGGCGGGTTTCGGGCGGGTTTCGGGAAGGTTTCCGGGGCGTTTCAGCGGGCCGGCACATCATAAGGAGAGGCGGGAACAACGCAACGAGCGGGCTCTCCAAGCCTCCCTTGACCCCTGCCCGGCTCTCATGCACAAAGTCCCGCAAGTTTTTTCGGGCAAGGCCAACGAAGCCCCTCCACGAGGCATGCTGCCAGCCCTCCCCGTAGTCCAACTGGAGAAATACCCATGAGCATTCGTTTTGACGGCAAGGTCGCCATCGTGACCGGCGCGGGTGGCGGTCTTGGCCGGTCCCACGCGCTGGAACTCGCGCGGCGCGGCGCGAAAGTGGTGGTGAACGATCTCGGCGGCGACCGCACGGGCGCCGGTGGCTCGTCGGACGCGGCAAACAAGGTCGTCGAGGAGATCAAGGCGCTCGGCGGCGAAGCGATCGCCAACGGCTCGTCGGTCACGGACGACGAAGGCGTCGCCAACATGATCAAGCAGACCATGGACCAGTGGGGCCGCATCGACATCCTCATCAACAATGCCGGCATTCTTCGCGACAAGTCGTTCTCGAAGATGACGATGGAAGACTTCCAGCTGGTGGTCGATGTGCATCTCATGGGCACCGTGAAGCCGACCAAGGCCGTCTGGGAAATCATGAAGGAGCAGAACTACGGCCGCATCATGGTCACTGCTTCCTCGACCGGTCTCTACGGCAATTTCGGCCAGACGAACTATGGCGCGGCGAAGCTCGCCGTCGTCGGCTTCATCAATACGCTGAAGCTCGAAGGCCAGAAGAACAACATCCACTGCAACGCGCTGGCGCCGGTCGCCTATACGCGCATGACCTCCGACCTGATGCCGCCGGAAGCCGAGCAGATGCTGACGCCGGAAAGCGTTACGCCGGGTGTCATGTACCTCGTGTCGGAACAGGCTCCGACGGGCATGATCCTCTGTGCGGGCGCTGGCGTTTTCGCTGCCGCGCGGATGGAAGAAGCCGAAGGCATCTTCCTCGGCCGCGACGACCTGTCCGCCGAGAAGGTCGCCGAAAACTGGGACAAGATCTCCGACTTCTCGAACGCCACGCCTTTCCACATGGGCGGCGAGCAGACGGGCAAGTTCTTCAAGCTCGCGACGGGCGGCAAGTAAGCCTTTCCCGCACAAGCCGATCGAAGGGGAGCCCCATGCGGCTCCCCTTTTTCTTTGTCTTTTTGCGTATGAGCGGGCTCTGTGCATGAATGGTCTTTGTGCATGAATGGTCAAGGGCGTGCGCGCTCCCTATGATGCGGTCATGTTTACCCGGCTCCTTTTTGCGCTTGCCGCCCTCTCCTTCTCGGCCCTTGCGCCCCGCGCCGGGCTGGCCGCCGACCCCGTCTGCGCCATCGAACGGCCGGTCATGTTTGGCGGGCTCGACTGGGATTCCAACGCCTTTGCCACGGAGCTTGCACGGATCGTCCTCGAGCGCGGCTATGGCTGCGAAACGGATGTGCTGCCGGGCTCGACATTGCCGCTCATCACCGGCCTCGGCCAAGGCGACATCGACGTCATCATGGAAGTCTGGCGCGACAATGTCACCGAGCCCTGGAACGAGGCGCTGGAAGCCGGAACGGCTGTCTCGCTCGGCACGAACTTTCCCGACGCCATTCAAGGCTGGTATGTGCCCCGCTACGTGATCGAGGGCGATGCGGAACGCGGCATCGAAGCAATGGCGCCCGGCCTTCACACCGTTTCAGATCTCAAGGAGCACTGGCAGCTCTTTCGCGACCCGGAGGAGCCGACGAAAGGACGCTTCTACAACTGCATCCTGGGCTGGAGCTGCGAAGAGCAGAGCACGCGAAAACTGAAAGGCTACGGGCTCGACCGCTTCTACACGAATTTCCGGCCCGGCACGGGCGCAGCGCTCGCCGCCGCCATCGCCTCGGCCTATCAACGGGGCGAACCCGTCGTCGCCTATTACTGGGGACCGACATGGGTGCTTGGCGCCTTCGACCTCGTGAAGCTCGACGAACCTGGCTATTCGCCGGAAGCATGGGACGCCTTCAACGCGGACCCCGAACGCAATCCCCCTGTCGCCTTTCCGACCGTCGAGGTCATCATAGGTGCAAATGCCGCATTCGTGGACAAGTCACCAGAGGTTGCGGCCTTCCTGCGCCGCTACGAGACGACGGGACAGATGGTAAGCGAGGCGCTTGCCTTCATGCAAAAGAACGAAGGCGCGACGGCGCGGGATGCCGCGCTCAACTTCATCGAGACGCGGGGCGATGTGTGGCGGGGATGGGTGAGCGCGGAGGTTGCCGCACGCATCACCGGCGAGCGGGAAAAAGTCGAGGAGAGCTTTCCCGTCACGCTCGAATTCCCCGTCGAGCAATGGGTGAACAACGCGATGAAGAGCTTCGTCGCGAAATATGGCGATGCCTTCCAGACGGCAAGCAACGGCTTGCTGCGGGTGATCGTGGGGCTTGAGTCCCTGCTCAATGCCATGCCCTGGTGGCTTCTTGTCCTGACTGTCGCGGGCATTGCGTTTCACGCTTCGCGGCGGCCCTTGTTGCCCGTGGCGCTGGCGGCAACTTTCTTCCTGATCGGCCTTCTCGGGCTCTGGAATCTTGCCGTGCAGACGCTGGCGCTGATGATCGTGTCGGTCTTTTTCTCCGTGCTGATCGGATTACCAGCGGGCATTGCGATGTCGTCGAACGACATCGCCCGGCGGATCATGCTGCCCGTTCTCGACGCCATGCAGACGCTGCCGAGTTTTGTCTATCTCATTCCGGCGCTGATGCTGTTCGGTCTCGGCAAGGTGCCGGCGCTTTTTGCGACGGTGATCTATGCGACGCCGCCTCTCATCCGCCTTGTCGATCTCGGCCTCAGAACCGTCGACCGCGCCTTCATTGAAGTAGCGGCCGATCTCGGGGCCGACCCCAAGCGGCAACTGCTCGATATCAAGCTGCCGCTTGCGCTGCCGAACATCATGGCGGGCGTGAATCAGACCACGATGATGGCGCTTTCGATGGTCGTCATCGCCTCGATGATCGGTGCGCGCGGACTCGGCGAGGAAGTGCTGCTCGGCATTCAGCGGCTCGATATCGGGCGCGGGCTCGTTGCAGGCGTCGCCATCGTCGCGCTCGCCATCGTCTTCGACCGGATCACGCAAGCCTATGGCGGCACACGCGACAGGCTTCCGCCGCGCTGATCAGCCGAAACCCGCATGCCATGCATCGTGCCAAACGCAAGCGAGCGCCGGAATGTCTCCGGCGCCCGCCCTCTCGATACCGATTTTCGCGTTGGCGCTCAAAGGCCGAGCACGGCCTTTGCCATGATGTTGCGCTGGACCTCGTTCGATCCGGCGTAGATCGACGCCTTGCGCAGCGAGAAGTAGTAAGGCGCGGCGGTGAATGCACCTTCCGGGCCCACTTCCGGTTCATTGGTATCCGAAAGGCCGTTCTCGATGGTCGGCTGCGCATAATCGCCCAGCACTTCCACCATGAACTGCGAAATCTCCTGCTGCAATTCGGTGCCCCGGCACTTCAGGAGCGAGCTTTCCGGGCCGACATTGCCGCCGATGGAAAGCGAGGAGAAGATACGAAGCTCGGTGAACTCCATCGCCGTGATCTGGCTGCGGATATCGGCGTAACGGGCCTTGAACGAAGGCGTGTCCGCTACCGGCTTGCCGTCGACGGTCGTTTCCCTCGCCATCTCACGCACTTCATCGAGCGCGCTGTAGAGACCCGGCGAATAAGGATTGCCGCGTTCGAATTCGAGCAGGTACTTGGCGTAGGTCCAGCCCTTGTTCACTTCGCCGATCAGGTTTTCCTTCGGAACCTTCACGTCCTCGAAGAAGACCTGGTTCACTTCCTGGTTCGGCGCCGGTGTACCGTCGAGACAGACGATGGGATCGACCGTGATGCCCGGCGTCTTCATGTCGATGAGAAGGAAGGAGATGCCCTGCTGCGGCTTGCCCTCGTTCGAGGTGCGAACGAGACAGAAAATCCAGTCCGCCCACTGCGCGACGGAGGTCCAGATCTTCGAGCCGTTGACGAGGAAATGGTCGCCCTTGTCTTCGGCCTTGGTCTTCAGCGAGGCAAGGTCAGAGCCCGAACCCGGCTCCGAATATCCCTGACACCAGAGAACATTGGTTTCGAGAATATCCGGCAGGAAGCGCTTTTTCTGTTCGGGAGAACCGAACTTCATGATGACGGGCGCGACCATGGTCGGTCCGAAAGGAATGGTGTGCGGCACACCGGCCCGGCCCATCTCGACGTTGAAGATATATTTCTGCGACTGGGTGAAACCCGGTCCGCCGTATTCTTCAGGCCAGTTGGGCGCAAGCCAGCCCTTTTTCGCCAGCGACTTCTGCCACTGGATGTGAGCTTCCTTCGTGATGTAGCCATGCTTGGAGCGCGCGTGAAGGCGGCGCATTTCCGACGTGTAGCACTCGTCGATGAATTGACGGACTTCCTTGCGGAAGGTCTCGTCTTCCTTGCTGAATGCGAGATCCATATTCGTCTCTCTCGTTTTCTGCCTTACCGCTTACTCAACCTTGTCGAGGAACTGCAGCGACGGCGCACCGCCGAGAACCGCACCGAGCGCCGGGCCGGCAGCACGGAAATATTCCGACTTGCCGTGGGCATCGAGGTCTTCCTGCGTGGCGTATTGTTCCATGACGATGTAGGTGGCGGGCTCGGACTTGGACTTGAAGAAATCGTACTGGAGGCAGCCCTTCTCGTTCGCCTTCACCTTCGAGCGCAGGTCGGAGAAGACCTTCTCGAATTCGGCTTCCTTGCCCGGCTGGACCGGAAGGGTCGCAACGATACCGATGACACTCATGTTTCGCTCCCGTTTTGGACTGGGCCGTCGGCCCATTGTTTGTTAGCGGCATTTGTTGGCGGCGACTTTAGGGGCAAAGTTCCCCCGCTTCAATGCGCGGTGCGCCGCAGTCTGTTCGAGAAGGTGCGGCCTGCTGTTCAGTTTCGAACGCCCGTCAAGCCCCCTTGTAGTTCGGGGCGCGCTTTTCGAAAAAGGCGTCGAGAGCCTCCTTGTGGTCCTCGGTGTGATGGGCAAGCGCCTGCATGGATGCCGACAGCTCCATGATATTGTCAAAGTCGCTCAGCATGCCCCGGCGGAGAAGCTGCTTCGTCATGCGCAGTACATCCGGCGCCTGATTGCAGATCTTCGCGGCAACGGCCCTGGCGCGGTCCATGAGTTCGTCAGCAGGGACGACTTCCGAAACGAGGCCCCATTCCTTTGCCGTGGCTGCGCTAATGGTATCACCCGTGTAGAGAAGCTCCGAGGCCCGCGCCATGCCGATGATGCGCGGCAAGAGCCACGCCCCGCCATCGCCGGGGACGAGGCCGATCTTGAGGAAGGTCGCCCCAAAAATTGCACTGTCGGCGGCGATGCGCGTATCGGCGAGGCAGGCGACATCGTTGCCAAGCCCGATCGCCGGGCCGTTGACGGCGGCGATGACCGGCACCTCGATGCCCCATACCGACTTCACAATGCGGTGGATGCCGTTGCGATAAAGCTCGCGGATATGAACACCGGGGCCGCCGAAGCCGTCTCCACCTTCTCGCATGGCCTTTACGTTGCCACCCGCGGAGAAGGCCTTGCCGGCACCGGTCAGAATGACACAACGAACCTCGCGATCATCGTTGATACGCGCGGCCGCGGCCGAAAAATTCCCGGCATCTTCGGGCGCACCAAGCGGGTTACGAGTCTCGGGCCGGTTGATGGTCAAGGTTACGACGGGGCCGTTTTTCTCAAAAATCAGGTGTTCGCTCATCGCCGGGCTGCCTCTCCTTTGTGCATTTTTTCCGCTGCCTGTTGTTATGGCGTCTCATACGCCAAATAAAGCGCTGCGTTCAGCCCGATTATGCCGCCTTAACCATTTCTCGGAAAACCTTATTAAGACTTTTCGCCCAGCCTGATCGTCAAGACACACCCGGCGGGCGGTATTTACCGGGCGTGACGCAAGGCCAGGGCGGCCAAAAAGGGCACATCCAATGACAGCCGGCGAAATGCGGCAGAATGAATCCGTGCAGCGGCCGACCGCTACAGGTCCAGCCGGTGGCCGCGGTGCATTCCAGACCCCCGACGAGGCTGGTGAGGCGCGGTGGTTCTCGGCTTTCCTGCCTCATACCGGCAATGGTAAACCGCTCACGCCGGAAATCAGACTCGAGCAGCTTCGCATGTTCGTGGAAAGCCAGAAGCTTCCGTTGCCTTACGCCTTTCCGCTGCTGATGATCCCCTATGCGGCCTGTTTTGCCGGATCTGTCGCCTGGTACTGGCTGGCCATTCCCGTGATCCTCGTTTTCATCTCCGCCTGGTTCAACCGGCAGAACATTCTCGCCTTCACCACCGCTCAGCCCGAACCGGCGAGTGTCGCGGCATGGGAACGCCGCTTCCTCGCAGTGGGCTTCCTGTTTTCACTCAGTCTCGCATCCACGGTGTTCTTCTTCTGGGTGCCCGGAAGTGAGGTCCAGCAATCCTATGTGCTGACGACACTGCTGCTGATCATTGCGCCCATTTCGCTCATCACGTCGTGCTACATGCCTGCCTTCTATGCCACCGCGCTGCCGCTTGCCGCTGCCGTGACGGGGCGGCTTCTGTCCTATGGTGACCTGCTGCATGTGTCGCTCGCATTGGTTCTCGCCGTTTTCGCCGTGCTGCTCGCGCAGCTTATGGCGCGGGTCAACGGGATCATGCTGCACTCGATCACGCTGCGCGAGGACAAGTCAGGCCTTGTCGAACAGCTCTTCAAGGCGAAGCGGGATTCAGACGAGGCGCGGGCACGTGCAGAAGAAGCCAATCGCGCGAAATCGCACTTCCTCGCCAATATGAGCCACGAGCTTCGCACACCACTCAACGCGATCATCGGCTTTTCGGAGGTGATGGCCTCCGAAATCTTCGGCAAGCACACTGTGCCGACCTACAAGGAATATGCGAACGACATCAACCGTTCCGGTCAGCACCTGCTCGGCCTCATCAACGATGTGCTGGACCTCTCGCGCATCGAGGCGGGCCGCTTTCAGATCACCGAGGAAGACGTCGATATCGTTCAATTGGCCGAAGACTGCCGTCGCATTGTGGAGATCAGGGCGCAGGCGCAACGCGTTGCGCTTGTCGCAGATTTCGAACCAGACCTGCCCGTCATCTATGGCGATGCCCGCGCGCTTCGCCAGACCTGGATCAACCTGCTTACGAATGCCGTGAAGTTCTCGCCGCCGGGCGGCGAAGTGCTCATGTTCGCGCGGATGGAAGCCGATGGCGAATTGCGCTTCGGCATTCACGACAACGGACCCGGCATCGCGGAAACCGAAATCGAGAAGGTCCTCCACGCCTTCACGCAGGGTGCTTCCGGTCTTGCGCAGCCCGGCAAGGGCTCCGGCCTCGGCCTTTCCATCGTGAAGGGGCTGCTCGCGGTTCATGGCGGGCGCTTCGAACTGAAGAGCAAGGTCGGTCAGGGTACGCAGGCTGAATGTGTGCTGCCGCCGCAGAGGCTGCGCGCAAGAGCTGCTGCGGCGCGGCGCGCCTGACAACAGACCACCTCCCAAGAAAAAAGGCCGCTCCGGAGAGCGGCCTTTCGTATTCGCGAAGTGAAGCGGCTCAAGCAGCTTCGGAGTAGCGCTTCAGCTGATAGTCGACATTGCCGAACTGCGTGTCGATCATCGTCAGGCGCTTGAAGTAGTGGCCGACATTGAGTTCGTCGGTCATTCCCATGCCGCCATGAAGCTGCACGGCTTCCTGGCCAACGAAACGGCCGGCCTTGCCGATCTGGACCTTGGCGCCTGCGGCAGCCCTGGTGCGCTCTGCATCGTCTTCTTCGAGCTTCAGATTGACCATGTAGGTCATGGAGACGGACTGCTCATAGGCCATGAACATGTCGACCATGCGGTGCTGCAGCACCTGGAACTTGCCGATGGGTACGCCGAACTGCTTGCGCGTCTTGCAATATTCGACGGTTGCCGTGTTCAGTTCCTTCATGCAACCCGTGGCTTCGGCCGAGAGAGCGGCAATCGCCTGATCCGTGATCTTCTCGACGAGGGGCAGGCCCTTGCCTTCTTCGCCGATCAGCGCGTCGGCCTCGACCTTCACATTCTCGAAGGTGATTTCCGAAGCACGGCGGCCATCGACCGTCGGATAGTCTCGCGTCGAGACACCCGCCGCCGACTTGTCGACGATGAAGACCGAGACGCCATCGCGGTCGCGCTGGCCACCGGAGGTACGTGCCGTCACGATGAGCTTCTGCGCCCAGGGCGCGCCGAGAACGACGGCCTTGTAGCCGTTGATCGTGTAGCCTGCGCCGTCCTTCTTCGCCGTCGTCTTCAAGTCGGCAAGATTGTAGCGGCCCTGCGGCTCGGCATAGGCGAAGGCCCAGACCGTTTCGCCACCGACGATGCCGGGAATATGCGCTTCCTGCTGCGCGGCAGAACCGCCTTCACGCAGGAAACCGCCAGCGATCACGACCGTCTCGACATAAGGCTCGATCACGAGGTGACGGCCAAACTCTTCCATGACGATCATGGTTTCGATGGCGCCGCCACCGAGGCCGCCCATCTCTTCGGAGAAGGGAGCGGCGAGAAGACCAAGCTCGGCGAACTGCGCCCACATCTCGGGACGCCAGCCATCGGCCGATTTTGCGACCTTACGGCGCGTGTCGAAGTCATACTTGTCCTGAAGCAGGCTCTGCACGGTATTGCGGAGCAGGGTCTGCTCTTCGGTGAACGAAAAATCCATCTTCCGACCTTCCCTCGTTGCTGTTCTTTTGCGGTGCTGTCTTTTTATTCCGTCGCGAAACCGGATGAAAAACCGGCTTCCACTTTTTCTGGTTTCGCTCCTAAAGCCCGAGCACCATTTTTGCGATGATGTTGTGCTGGATCTCGTTCGATCCGCCATAGATCGAGGTCTTGCGCATGTTGAAATAATCCTGCGCAACACCCTGCGAGCCCTCCGGGCCGGGCACGAATTCATTGCCGGTCACTTCGAGACGCGGCGCCTCGACCAGCGCGTAGTTGCCGACCGCCTCGACGGCGAGTTCGGTGATGCGCTGCTGGATTTCGGTGCCCTTGATCTTGAGGATCGAGGCTTCCGGTCCCGGACCGCGGCCCTTGCTCTCGGCGGCGAGCGTACGCAGCTCGGTCACTTCGAGAGCGGAGAGGTCGATTTCGAGTTCGGCCACCTTGCGGGAGAACTCGTCTGTCTTCATCAGGGGCTCGCCATCGAGAAGCTCGGCGGTCGCGAGTTTCTTCAGACGTTCGATCGCCTTCTTGGAGCGCGCGACGCCCGCGATGCCCGAACGCTCGTTGCCGAGCAGGAACTTCGCGTAGGTCCAGCCCTTGTTCTCTTCGCCGATGAGGTTTTCGGCGGGCACCTTCACATCTTCGAGGAAAACCTCGTTGACCTCGTGCGAGCCGTCCATCGTGATGATCGGACGGACGGTGATGCCCGGCGTCTTCATGTCGATGAGGAGGAAGGAGATGCCTTCCTGCTGCTTCACATTCGGGTCCGTGCGGACGAGGCAGAACATCCAGTCGGCATGCTGGGCGAGCGTCGTCCAGGTCTTCGAACCATTGACGATATAGTGGTCGCCCTCACGCACGGCCTTGGTGCGCAGGCTGGCGAGGTCCGAACCCGAACCCGGCTCCGAATAACCCTGACACCACCAGTCGTCGCCCGAAAGGATGCCGGGGATGAAGCGCTTCTTCTGCTCTTCGTTGCCGAAGGTATAGATCACGGGGCCGACCATGGAGAGGCCGAAGGGAAGCAGCGGTGTCGTTTCCGCGCGCGCATTCTCTTCGTTCCAGATGTAGCGCTGCGTGATCGTCCAGCCGGTGCCGCCATATTCCACGGGCCAGTGCGGGACGACCCAGCCCTTCTTGTAGAGGACGCGGTGCCACTTGAGGATATCTTCCTTCGACATCTCGCCGCGGCGGGCGCCCCGGAGTTCGTCAGGATAGTTATTCGCGATGAATTCGCGGACTTCGTCGCGGAAAGCCATTTCCTCGGGGGAAAAGCGCATATCCATGGGTCAACCTCCAATAACGGCAGACGCGCGGGCGGGTTTCCACCTCAGCGCCGACATACCGGGTTATCATTTGCACTGGCCCGGTGCCGCCCCGAACGGAAGAACCGCCGATCCCGCGTCCATAGCCTTATTTTGGCGGTGATAATAGTCGCAACGTCCCCTGTTGCAAGCATGCCGACTCGTAAGCAGCGAACGGGGCGCTGTGCGGATTTGAACGGGGAGAGCCTATCTTCAGGCCGCCTTTGTTCGCTTCCCGATCAGCAGGGTCTCTCTCGCGATCTCGTCCTTCGGAAGCGCCGTGTGGTCGGCAAGCAGATCGCAGAAAACCCGCCAGAGATCGCCCTCGCGCATTCCCGCCCCCTCGCCCACCAACCGGCCGTAATTTCGGGTCGCCGCAGCGCGGGCAAGGCCGCCAAGCGTTTTGCTCCCCATCGGCAGCATTCCCCGATCCACCGTCCCAATAACGGGAAAGCCCAGGACAAGAACGGCGAGCAGGCAGAGGATCAGCCACCCATTTCCGATAAAGAACGAGGCGACCAGCCCGGTGAAGGCAAGCAGAAGAAGACCCGCCCCCGCATAGCTTAACGTCGGGGACGGAAGGCGAAGACCGGAACGTTTTTCCAATTCCTTGATCAAGCGCCTGGGGGACAGCTGCTTCACGGCCGAGAACGAAAAATCAGGCTTCAATCGTCCTTCGACGCCCAGTTCCGTCAATGCCCGCCGCAAACGGAAGAAAGCCATGCTCGTTGCGCATTTTCCACCGGCGGAGGCCTGAACGGAGAACTCCCTTTCGAGAGCAGCGAAGACGTCTCCGACGGTGAACCATTTCGTCGGCTCATCGTCGCAAAAGGAAACGTCGAAGCTCGCTTCTATGTCCCGAAGGAGCTCTAGGTCGTCAAGGTCACCCCATAGTCCCAGCGTGTTCGGCATTGTCTGGCCCTTGCTTCGTTGGCAGCCAAATTATAGCGCCGGTTGCCGGGTGGGGACTAGTCGGCGATCTGGTCCTTCCGAACGGTACCGCGATGGATGGCGAGGGCCGATTTCACCAAGGCGAGGCCGAGAGCGGCGCCCGCCCCTTCCTCAAGGGAAATGCCGCTTTCGATGAGCGGCTGCTTGCCAATGGCGGCAAGAAGACGAGCGTGAGCGGGATCGGCGGAGACATGCGCGGCCATGCAGTGGTCGAGCGCCGAGGGCTCCATCTTGTGGAGGACGGCGGCGGCGGCGCAGGAGACGAAACCGTCGAGCAGAACGGGGATGCGCTGATAGCGGGCGGCGAGAATTGCACCCGCAATGGCCGCAAGCTCCCGCGAGCCGACACGGCGGAGCGCCTCCAGCGGATCTCCGAAATGACCCTCATGGGTGGCGAGTGCTGCGGCGACGGCTTCGTTGGCAAAGGCAGAACCGTCTGCCCAGTCGCCCGGCGCGCCGCCGGACAATGCGGCCATGAGCGCGGCTGCGGAAATACGGCCGCCCTCGCCCGCCGCACCGAGGCAGAGAATGTCGGTGCCGCCCGCAATCGATTCCATGCCGAAGGCCATGGTGGCCGCGCAGGCCGCTTCGGAAAGCGCCTCGCTGTCACGGATGTCCGGCACAGGCATGTCGAGCGCGAGGTCGAAGACCTTGAGGCCCGCCTGCGCTTCGAGTGCGAGCTGGTTCACGGCGCCGCCGCCCGCTGCGTAAAGCTCAACCAGACGATGGGTCGCATTCGGCTCCGCGCCGGGCATGGCGGCGGCAAGGCCGTGTGTGCCCGCAAAAATCGCGATGAGAGGCCGGGTGATCGCGGGTTGCGTCATGCCGGCCCAACCGGCCACCCATTCCGCGATTTCGGCCATGCGGCCAAGCGAGCCTTCTGGCACGGCAAGCGAGGCTGTATGCGCGGCGGCAGCGGCGCGCGCTTCCTCGTCCACGGGAGGCAGGCCCCCCAGAAGGTTGCGGATATCGTCGAAGGGCATGCCGGTTGCGGCGCGGGTCATTGACGTCTCGGATGTGGCGTGGGAATTGAAGTGCCCCGCTCTATACTCTCTCGCAGAGCCACAGGAAACCCATGAGCTATTCAAAACCGATCAAAAGCCCCTGCCTTCGCGTCTGCGCCGTGGACGGCCGCGCGAATGTGTGCCGGGGCTGCGGGCGGAGCCTCAAGGAAATTGCCGGTTGGGGCGGATTGAACGATGACGAGCGGGACGCGGTGCTGCGCGAACTGCCTGCGCGGATCGATGCTCTGGGCGAGAGAGCAAGCGCGCGGGAAGAGGCGCTGGCGAAGATCCGCGAGGCGCTTGGAGAATAAGAAGCACTGGGCGAATAGATGCACCGATGGCTCCGCAAGGCATGAGCCTTCGGAGGTTTGCGTGATGTGCGGCCTTCAAAAGAGGAAGGTTGCGCGGAGCGGCGGCGACGCCGCCAGTATGTTTATATAATAGGCGGGGTGCGTCCTCCTCCGACGCTCCGCGCACCGACTGTTACGATTCCTCCCACCTCATGAGCCGCATCCG
>NZ_JBDWLT010000002.1:0-337930 GCF_039973015.1 Parvibaculum sp. | reverse complement strand
TGTGGATTCACATTTGAAGTGCAACAGTTTCTCCGAGAAGAGTTCGGCGGGGGTGCGGAAGTCAAGGCATTTGCGGGGCGTGTTGTTGTAGAGGGCGAGGAGGAGGTTGAAGCGGCTATCGGAGAGGGCTGCGAGATCGGTCTTTCGGGGCAGGAATCGTCGCATGCGTCCGATGGCATTTTCGACGCCGCCCTTCTGCCACGGGGCATGGGGATCGCAGAAGTAGGTGTCGAGATCGAGGGCATGAAGGTCGTAGTGGCGGGCGAACTCGGTACCGTTGTCGAAGGTGACTGTCTTGCGCAATGAGCCCGGCAGGGGTTCGAGCATGCGGGTCATGGCGCGGGCGACGATGACGGCCTTCTTGGCGGGGAGGCGCTTTGCGATCAGCAGGCGGGAGTGGCGGTCATGCAGCATGAGGATGTTCTGTCCGTATCTGGAGAAGGCCATGAGATCGGCTTCCCAGTGTCCGGGGAGGGATCGGTCGTTGGCCTGTACGGGGCGTTCGCTGACGGAGATACGCTGGGCCATATGCATCGCCGGGCTTCCGCCCTTGCCGGGCCTGCGCCCGCGCTTGTATTTGGCGCGGGGCAGATAGTGGCGCCAGGAGAAGTCGTTGTGGCGATCGATCTGGGCATAGACGAAGCGGTAGATGGTCTCGTGGCTGATGGCAGGGAGCTCGGGATCGCGTCTTGTGCGGCCTGCGATTTGCTCGGGCGACCATCCTCCTGCGAGGTGCCGGAGCACGTCCTCGCGCAGGGCCTTGTCGCGGTCGAGCTTGCTACCGGTCCATCGCCGGGCCCCGGCCTTTTGCTGGGCGAAGACCGGTTTGTAGGTGTCTTTGGCGGCGCCGTTGCGCTTCAGCTCACGGGCGACCGACGACGGCTGGCGATCCAGAGCTGCAGCGATTTGCCGGATCGAGCGCCCTTCGCCACGTAGGCGGGCAATCTCGCACCGGTCTTCCAGAGTGAACTGCTTGTATTTGTGCCCCATCGCAACACCTTAAGCCCAAGCTGGTGTTGCACTTCGTTTGTGAACTCAGGGGATCCATGGACGTCTCATGTCGCTGAAACGTGGATTGGGTCCCGGGGACAAGCCCCGGGATGACACCCTGTTTTTTACTCCGCCGCTTTGCCCGAAAGCGACTTGTTGGCCGCCTTGTTCGCGGCGTCGGCCTCTTCGAGATAAATCTCGCTTCCCGAGTTGCGGAATTCGGAGGCCATTTCCGCCATGCCGCTTTCCGCGTAGTCGCGGACTTCCTGCGTGATCTTCATGGAGCAGAATTTCGGCCCGCACATGGAGCAGAAATGCGCGACCTTATGCGCTTCCTTCGGCAGCGTGCGGTCGTGGAACTCCTTCGCCCGTTCGGGATCGAGCGCGAGGTTGAACTGGTCTTCCCAGCGGAACTCGAAACGCGCGCGTGACAGCGCATCGTCGCGAAGCTGCGCGGCGGGATGACCCTTCGCAAGGTCCGCCGCATGGGCTGCGATCTTGTAGGTGATGACGCCTTCCTTCACATCCGCGCGATCCGGCAGGCCCAGATGCTCCTTCGGCGTGACGTAGCAGAGCATGGCGCAGCCGAACCAGCCGATCATGGCGGCGCCGATGCCCGACGTGATGTGGTCGTAACCCGGCGCAATGTCGGTCGTCAGTGGCCCGAGCGTGTAGAAGGGCGCGCCGCCGCAATGCTTCAGCTGCTTGTCCATGTTGACCTTGATCTTGTGCATCGGCACATGACCCGGCCCTTCGATCATCACCTGGCAGCCCTTCTTCCACGCGATCTGCGTGAGTTCGCCCAGCGTTTCCAGTTCGGCGAATTGCGCTTCGTCGTTTGCGTCGGCAATAGAGCCGGGGCGAAGCCCGTCACCCAGCGAGAAGGACACATCATATTGGCGCATGATGTCGCAGATTTCCTCGAAGTGGGTGTAGAGGAAACTCTCCTTGTGATGCGCGAGGCACCACTTCGCCATGATGGAGCCGCCGCGCGACACGATGCCCGTCACGCGCTTCGCGGTGAGCGGGACATAGGCGAGGCGCACGCCCGCATGGATGGTGAAATAATCGACGCCCTGCTCCGCCTGCTCGATCAGCGTGTCGCGGTAAACCTCCCATGTGAGGTCTTCGGCAACGCCATCGACTTTTTCCAGCGCCTGATAGATCGGTACGGTGCCGATGGGGACGGGCGAATTGCGCACGATCCATTCGCGCGTGTTGTGAATGTTGCGGCCCGTGGACAGGTCCATGACATTGTCCGCGCCCCAGCGGATCGCCCAGACCATCTTGTCGACTTCTTCGGCGACGGATGAGGCGACGGCGGAATTGCCGATATTGGCGTTGATCTTCACGAGGAAGTTGCGGCCGATGATCATCGGCTCAAGCTCCGGGTGGTTGATGTTCGCCGGGATGATGGCGCGTCCCGCGGCGACCTCGTCGCGCACGAATTCAGGTGTGATGAATTCCGGCACATTGGCGCCGAAGCTCTCGCCCTCCGCAAGCTTGTGGGCCGCGTTTTCGAGCGCGGCCTTGCGGCCCATGTTTTCGCGCTCCGCGATATAGGCCATCTCGGCGGTGACGATGCCCGCTTTGGCGAACTCATATTGCGTGACCGGCTGGCCGGGAAGGCCCCGGCGCGGACGGTTCGCGACCGGGAAGGCGCGCGCGAGATGTTTGCTCCCGACATTGCCATTGTCTTCCGGCTTCACCTCGCGGCCATCGTAAAGCTCGGTATGCCCGCGCGCCTCGATCCAGGCTTCACGGTGGCGCGGCAAACCCTTTTCAACGTCGATGGCGGCTGCTGGATCGGTATAGGGGCCCGACGTGTCGTAGACGCGAACCGGCGGCTCCATTGCCGTCTCGTGCAGCGCAATCTCGCGGAAGGGGACTTTCAGATCGGGAAAGCCCTCCGGGCTCGTGAAAACCTTGCTGCTGGCAGGAAGCGGGCCGGTGGTGACGGCGAGTTCCGCCTCGGCCTTCGGTGTCTGGATATTCATCATGGATCTCCTCTGCGTGGCCCCGCGACGGGCGCATGTGGAAATCCGGGATTGAGCGGAGGTGGCGGCCATATTACGCGGCCAATGCCCGTCCCTTCGCCGGCATGACCCGGATCAGGTTTTAAGGGTGGTGATCCCGCGGCAGGATCATCTCAGCCGGTTGCGCCGGCCCCCCTCGGATTGCCGCGAGTGTGACTCGGGCGCTCGCGCGCGTAAAGGGAAGATCGGATAGACTGGCGAAAACAGCGAAGGAAATCCCATGACCGTCGAAATTGCCATGCTGTTCTGGGCCGCCGTGCTGGGGCTTGTGCAGGTGGGCGCGCAGGCGCTGGCCTATAAGCGCCAGGAAGGAAACGCCTATACGGTCGGCGCGCGGGACGAACATCGTCCCGCCACGGGACTTGCGGGCCGGACGGAACGCGCACTCCGCAACTATCTCGAAACCTTCCCCATATTCGCCGCCGTGATCCTCGCCGTCTACGCCACCGACCGCTCGAACGGATGGAGCGAGATCGGCGCGCAGGTCTATTTCTGGGGCCGCCTCGCCTATCTCCCGGCTTATGCAATCGGGCTTGCCTGGGTCAGAACGCTGATCTGGCTGATCGCGACAATGGGCATCGTGCTTTGCATGGTGCCGCTTTTCGACCGGGCGCTTATCGCAGCGCTGATGGAATGAGCGAATCGGTGAGTGAGGGTTCGATTCGATTCAGCCTACGGATGAAGTTCCACGTGGCAGGCGGCGCGAATCGGGCCTAAGCTTCCCGCCGGTGGCAATCAATAGGGGAGGAAACCCATGTCGATGGAAATGTGGTCGCTCGTATGGGGCGGCTTGCTTCTTTTTGTTCTCATAACCATGTCGGCCAATGCAAACGTGTCCGCGATGGGCATGGGCTGGGGCATCGGCAACCGCGATCAGGCGGCAACGACGACGGGATGGGGCGCCCGCGCGCGCCGCGCCTATCTGAACCATCTCGAAAACCTGCTGATCTATGCCTGTTTCGCAATCCCGCTGGTGATGGCGGGTGCAAGCTCGTCGCTGAGCGTACTCGGCGCGCAGATATTCATCATCGCCCGTGTGCTTTACGCCATCGTCTATGTGGCGGGCCTCACGGCGGCGGGCATCCGCACCATCTGCTGGTTCGCGGGCGTGGTCGGCTATGCGATGGTCTTCATCGCGCTGCTGCAGGCGACGATGTAACCACCGCATTCTTTCAACGAGAAAAGGCGCCGGAGTTTCCGGCGCCTTTTTTTGTGTTTCGCGTTTTCTTCAATCCGCGAAGGGATCCGTCATCAGGATCGTGTCGTCGCGGTCGGGCGAGGTGGAGAGAAGCGCGACGGGCGCCTCGATCAGCTCTTCCACGTAGCGGACATATTTGACGGCGGCCGCAGGAAGCTGAGCCCATGAACGCGCGCCCTGCGTGCTGTCCTGCCAGCCTTCGAGCGTTTCGTAGATCGGCGTCACCTTCTTCTGCGCATCCATGCCGGCCGGGAAATGGTCGAGGCGCTTGCCGTCGACTTCGTAGGCGACGCAGACTTTCAGCTCGTCGAAACCGTCCAGCACGTCGAGCTTCGTCAGCGCTATGCCGGTGATGCCGCCGGTCTTGATCGCCTGTCGGACCATGACGGCGTCGAACCAGCCGCAGCGGCGCTTGCGGCCCGTGACGGTGCCGAACTCGTGCCCGCGCTCGCCGAGCCGCTGGCCGGTCTCGTCGGTAAGCTCGCTCGGGAACGGGCCTTCGCCGACACGCGTCGTATAGGCCTTGGTGATGCCGAGGACATAGCCGATGGCGCCGGGACCGACACCGGAGCCGCCCGCCGCCTGCCCGGCCACCGTGTTCGACGAGGTGACGAAGGGATAGGTGCCGTGATCGACATCGAGCATGGTGCCCTGCGCACCCTCGAAAAGGATGCGCTGGCCCTTGCGCTTGGCTTCGTCGAGCACGTTCCAGACAGGCGCGACGAAGGGCAGGACGCGCGGCGCGATCTCTATCAGCGCCTCGACGATGGGGCCGGGCTGAAGTTCATCGAGATTGTTGCCACGGCGCAGCGCATTGTGATGCGCGAGGAGCCCCTCGACCTTGATGGGCAGCGTCGAGGGATCGGCAAGGTCGATCACGCGGATGGCGCGCCGGCCGGCCTTGTCTTCATAGGCAGGCCCGATGCCGCGCTTCGTGGTGCCGATCTTGACGCCGGAGTTCGAGCCTTCGCGCATCTCGTCGAGTTCACGGTGCACAGGCAGGATCAGGACGGCGTTTTCCGCGATCTTGAGATTTTCGGGCGTGACCGTGACGCCCTTGGAGGCAATCTCGTCCACTTCCTTGGCAAAGGCCCAGGGGTCCAGCACGACGCCATTGCCGAGGATCGAGAGCTTGCCCTTGCGCACGATGCCGGAAGGCAGCAGCGAGAGCTTGTAGGTGACACCATCGATGACGAGCGTATGGCCCGCATTATGACCGCCCTGGAAACGCACCACGACATCGGCGCGTTCCGACAGCCAGTCAACGATCTTGCCTTTGCCCTCGTCTCCCCACTGGGAGCCGACTACCGCCACATTTGCCATTTGTTTCAATGCCTTAGGAAGTGGGTGCCTGCCTGCGCGAGGCGTCCGCGCGGACCCCCAGACAAGCCGAAAGCCCCCTTGGCCTTTTGGGCCGGGGGCTTTGAGATTGTCTATCCGATCGGGAGGCCGATGGAAAGGACTTTGGCGACAGCAACGGCTATCCTTCCAGCCAGACCATCTTTCGGAGTTCGACCATGAGCTGGATGCCCGACAAGGAACCGGAACCCGGCGACCGTAAATCCTGCGATGCACTGGAATTCGCGATCGTGCCGAGGGCACGCGACATCGGCAATTTCGAGGTGCGGCGCGCGCTGCCGCAGGCGAAGAGGATGATGGTCGGCCCCTTCATCTTTCTCGACCAGATGGGCCCGGCCTCTATGCCCGCCGGTATCGGCATGGATGTGCGCCCCCACCCCCATATCGGCCTGTCGACCGTCACCTATCTCTTCGAAGGCGCGATCATGCATCGCGACAGCGAGGGCAATGCGCTCGAAATCCTGCCCGGCGCGATGAACCTGATGACGGCCGGACACGGCATCGCCCATTCGGAGCGGACGCCCGACGCCCGGCGCGCGAGCGGCCAACGGCTATCGGGCATGCAGAGCTGGATCGCATTGCCGAAGGCGCTGGAGGAAACCGATCCAGGTTTCCAGCACTACCCCGCCGACAGCCTGCCCGTGGTGACGGATGACGGCATGACGGCGCGCGTGATCGCGGGCGACATGTTCGGCAAACGCTCGCCAGTGAAGACGCTTTCCGACTGGTTCTATGCCGATGTGACGCTTGAGGCAGGCAAGAGTGTGCCGCTCGATACGGATTACGAGGAGCGCGCAATCTATGTCGCCGACGGCGCGGTGGAGATTGCAGGCGAGACCTTCGAGGGACCGCAGCTCCTGATCTTCCGCCCCGGCGACCGGATTACCGTGAAAGCCGCAGCAAAGACACGGATGATGCTTCTCGGCGGCGCGGCGCTGGAAGGGCCTCGCCACATCTGGTGGAACTTCGTATCGTCCAGCCGCGACCGCATCGAGCAGGCGAAGGAAGACTGGGTGCAAAAACGCTTCAAGGCGGTGCCCGGCGAAACGGAATCCATCCCCCTGCCCGAGCGGTAGGGTTTGCGAACGCGAGGAGAGTCCAATGGCGACCGAGCTGCATCTCGTCAGCAAGACAGGCATGTTCCAGGAAATGGAATCGCGCCAGCACCGCATGACGGCGGACGAGCCCGAAAACAATCACGGCACCGACAAGGGGCCCGCGCCTTATGAGTTGCTTCTCGCCTCGCTTGCCGCCTGCTCCTCGGCCACCTTGCGCATGTATGCCGGCCGCAAGGGCTTTGAGCTCGGAACGATCACGGCGGATCTCAAGTTCAAGCGCGATGCCGATGGCAACGAGAAGATCGAACGCGTGATCTCCTTCAGCGAGAACATTTCCGAAGAGCGGATGGAGCGCATTCGCGACATCATCGAAAAGACGCCCGTGACGAAGACGCTGAAGCGCGGCACGCCCATCGTCACAAGATTTGAATGACCTGACGATCCCGGCCATTTGCATCGAACATCGGGGAAACGACGGCAATGACCGAGAAGATCAGCGAGCTCACGCGCCGCATCGAGGCATTGCAGCTCGAACTGGAGGCGGAGGTCGCGCGGCAAGGTGCCGCCCTTCGCTACGGCCTCGAACATGGACGCGCCGTGTTCGAGCAGGAAGTCCTGCGGCGGCATCGTGAATTGCAGACGACGCTGACGCGCTATCTGCTGAATGCCCGGCCCCTCGTGGTGCTCACCGCCCCTGTCATCTATTCGCTGATCTTTCCGCTGGTGTTGCTGGATATCTTCGTCAGCATCTATCAAGCGGTCTGCTTTCCCGCCTATGGCATAGAGAAGGTGAAGCGGCGCGACTACATGATCTTCGACCGTGGCCACCTTGCCTATCTGAACCCGCTCGAAAAGCTGAACTGCGCCTATTGCTCTTATGCGAACGGGCTCATCGCCTATGTGCGCGAAGTCGCAGGCCGCACCGAGGCCTATTGGTGCCCGATCAAGCACGCGAAGAAAGCCGCCGGTGCGCATGAGCATTATCTCGGCTTCGTTGCCTATGGCGATGCAGACGCCTATCGCAAGAGGATTGCCGAGCTCGAAGAGGCCGCGCGCAAACCCTAGACGTGCATGGGCCAGCTCAGACGGCGCGCAACCCCCCAGTCGGCACCGACGGTGAAATGGCTCGCGCCGCGCAGGATCATGTTGACCCTGCCGTCGTCGTCGAGAAGCGGCATTTCGAGCGACTCCATCGCAAGCCAGGGACGCGCGATCCAGTCGAGCCGGGAAAGCCGCCGATAAGGGCGCATCTCCCACGCAACGGCGGCAAGGCCATCGAAAATCTCCCCGGCCATCTCGCCATAGATTTCCTCATCGACCCATTTGCCGGTGACGTCCCGCCCGAGCGACTCAACGATCTCCGAACCGATCAAGCGGTGCCGAAAAGCGAGAGGATCTTCATGGACATCGATCAGATGGACGATGGAGAGAATCGACGGAATCTCCATCGGCCTGATACTGCGGCGGGCCGGCGCCGGGCGATTGCCCCGCCGCTCGCGCCAATAGTCGAAAAGATGCGCCAGACGCGCATCCCTGAACATACCTTCCACAACACCCCCCGACGCACACACAAAACTCCGCGAAATACATGCAAAATCGCGGCATCAACCCGCCGGAACTGTAGCACGAAGTATGATCACACAAAATAAAACGGCGGGCCCGGAGGCCCGCCGTGTAACAGCGCCGTATGCGGAGCAATCAGAAGCTGAGCTCCTTCACCTGCACGACATGCGGCAGGGCCTGAATCTCGGCGATCGTACCGGCAGGCACATCGGCATCGACCTCGATGAGGCAGATCGCATCGCCACCGGCCGCCTCGCGGCCGAGGTTGAAGTTCGCGATGTTGATGCCGGCCTTGCCGAGCGTGGAGCCGAGCGCACCGATGAAGCCCGGCTTGTCCTGGTTCGTCACATAGAGCATGTGCGGGCCGATGGCCGCTTCCATGTTCACGCTCTTGATCTGGATGATGCGGGGCAGACCGCCGGAGAAGACCGTACCAGCGACCGAACGCTCCTGGTTTTCCGTTTTCACGGTGATGCGGATATAGGTTTCGTAGGCACCCTTCTGCTCGCGCTTTACCTCGGATACGTCGATGTTGCGTTCCTTGGCGATGACGGGCGCGGAAACCATGTTCACGTCTTCGAGCTGCGGCTTGAGCAGGCCCGTAAGCGCGGCATTGGTGAGGACACGCGTATTCATCTCCGCGACATCGCCTGCGAATTCGATGGTGACAGCGGAAATGCCGCTCTCGGTGAGCTGGCCCGCAAAGGAACCAAGCTGCTGGGCGAGCGTGAGAAACGGCGTGAGCTTCGGCGCTTCTTCCGCCGAAACGGCAGGCACGTTGATCGAGTTCGTGATCGCGCCGTTCAGAAGATAGTCCGCCATCTGTTCGGCAACCTGAAGCGCGACATTTTCCTGCGCCTCGGAGGTCGACGCGCCGAGATGCGGCGTGCAGATGACCTGCTCCATGCCGAAGAGTGCATTTTCCTTCGCGGGCTCTTCCTCGAACACGTCGAGTGCGGCACCTGCAACATGCCCGGACTCGATAGCCGCCTTCAGGTCGGCTTCGACGATCAGACCGCCACGCGCGCAATTGACGATACGGACGCCCTTCTTGCACTTGGCGATGTTTTCCGCATTGAGGATGTTGCGGGTCTTGTCGGTAAGCGGCGTGTGCAGCGTGATGAAATCGGCGCGCTTGAGAAGCTCGTCAAGCTCGACCTTTTCCACGCCGATATCCTGCGCGCGCTCGGGCGTGAGGAACGGATCGAAAGCAATGACCTTCATGCGAAGGCCGATGCCGCGATCGGCGACGATGGAGCCGATATTGCCGCAGCCAATGACGCCAAGCACCTTGCCGGTGACTTCGACACCCATGAACTTCGACTTCTCCCACTTGCCTGCATGAGTGGAAGCATTCGCCTGCGGGATGTCGCGGGCGAGCGAAAGCATCATGGCGATGGCGTGTTCGGCAGTGGTGATCGAGTTGCCGAAAGGCGTATTCATGACGATGACGCCGGCTGCGGTCGCGGCCGGGAGATCGACATTATCGACGCCGATGCCGGCGCGGCCGACAACCTTGAGGTTTTTCGCCGCTTCGAGAACGGGCGGCGTCACCTTCGTGGCCGAGCGAATGGCAAGACCGTCATACTCGCCGATGATCTTGATGAGTTCGTCCCGGTCGAGACCGGTCTTCACGTCCACATCGATACCGCGATCCTTGAAGATCTGCACGGCGGCGGGGGACAGCTTGTCGGAAATCAGAACCTTGGGCATTCATGCCTCCTGGTTGGATAGGCGCCTTTCCCGGCGGGGCGCGATGCCCGCCGGATCAGGACCGAAAACGAATGAAATGACTTACGCCGCTGCCTTGAGCGAGGCGATGGCTTCCGCAAAGGCCCAGTCGAGCCAGGGCATCAGCGCACGCATATCGGTCGTTTCGACCGTTGCGCCCGCCCAGATGCGAAGGCCGGCTGGAGCGTCGCGATAACCCGCGATGTCGTTCGCCACACCTTCCTTGTCGAGAAGATCGGCGATCTTCTTGGCGAAGGCGACCTGCTCGTCATCGGAGAGAGCGGTGACGCGCTCATCGACGATCTTGAGGCAGACGGAGGTGTTGGACCGGGTATCGATTTCCTTCGCGAGGAAATCGGCCCAGGGGGTGCGTCCGACCCATTCGGCGATGACGGCGGTGTTCGCATCGGCGCGGCCGATCAGCGACTTGAGACCACCGATCGAGTCTGCCCAGTTGAGGGCATCGAGATAATCCTCGACGCAGATCATGGACGGCGTGTTGATCGTCTCTCCCTTGAAGATGCCTTCAATGAGCTTGCCGCCCTTGGTCATGCGGAAGATCTTCGGCAGCGGCCATGCGGGCGTGTAGCTCTCAAGGCGTTCGACGGCGCGCGGAGAAAGGATCAGCACGCCATGCGCGGCTTCGCCGCCCAGCGCCTTCTGCCAGGAGAAGGTCACGACATCGAGCTTTGCCCATGCGAGATCCTGCGCGAAAGCAGCCGAGGTCGCATCGCAGATCGTGAGGCCCTGACGGTCGTCCGGGATCCACTCGCCATTCGGCACACGGACGCCGGAAGTCGTTCCGTTCCAGGTAAAGACGACGTCATTGTCGAAATTCACATCGGCAAGATCGGGAAGTTCGCCATAGGGCGCTTTCAGGATGCGGGCATCCTTGAGCTTGAGCTGTTTCACGACATCCGTGACCCAGCCTTCGCCGAAGCTTTCCCAGGCGAGCATGTCGACGCCGCGCGCGCCGAGCATCGACCAGAGCGCCATTTCAACGGCGCCCGTGTCGGAGGCGGGCACGATGCCGATGCGGTAATCGGCGGGCACGCCGAGTACGCTGCGGGTCTTTTCAATGGCGTCGGCGAGGCGCACCTTGCCCGGCCTGGAGCGATGGCTGCGGCCCACAAGGGCATTTTCGAGATTTGTGATGGTCCAGCCGGGGCGCTTGGCGCAGGGGCCGGAAGAGAAGTGCGGATTGGCCGGACGCACGTCCGGACGCTCGGTAGCGGTCATTTGCAACCTATCCTTTCAGATAGCTGCCCCTCGGTGGGGAGGGGTGTCCCGCCGCTGCGTATATGCCGGTGCCGGACCCAAGTCAAATGACAGCCCTGTGGCTGAAAGGCGCATTGCATGGAACCCGCAGTATTCCGCGGCATTGAGTGTGGTAGGACGTAATCCGCAAAAAAACCCGCCGGGAATCGCCTTTGCCGCCCTCAATGTCACGCTGGCTCATGCTGGCCATCCTCGTTGCCCTCTGGGGCTCGGCCTTCGCCTTCGCGAAGATCGCCGTTGCCACCGTGGCGCCGGAATGGACCATGGCCGGACGGCTCACCGCCGGCGCTTTCCTGCTGCTTCCGCTCGCTCTATGGGCGGGCGTGAGGTTTCCGCGCGCGGGCGGAGAATGGGGCTGGCTCGCGGCGCTCGCGCTTGTCGGCAATATCGCCCCCTTCTTCGCGATAAGCTGGGGGCAGCAATATGTGCCCTCGGCGCTGGCTGGCATCCTGATCGGCTTTACGCCGCTTGCAACGCTCGTGCTGGCGCATTTTCTTATCGAGGACGAGCGCATCACGCCGCTGCGCGCCGCAGGTTTCGTCATCGGCTTTACAGGCCTTGTTATCGTGCTCGGCCCGCGCGCCCTCACCGACCTGACGGCGGGCGGCGAAAGACTGTTCGGCCAGTTCGCCATACTCGCTGGCGCCTTCTTTTTCGCCTGCAACAACGTCATGGCGCGGCGCGCGCCGGAGATGCCGCTACTCGTGAAGTCCTCCGGCGTCATGCTGGCGGGTGCCCTCGCAGGCACGGCCCTTGCCAGCGCGGTCACATCGCCCCTGTCTCTCGGAGAGGCGAGCACCGCCTCGCTGCTCGGCATTGCCGGGCTCGGCATCTTCTCGACCGGGCTTGCCGCCCTCGTCTTCTTCCGGCTGGTGGACAAGGCGGGCGCGACTTTTGTTTCGCTGACCAACTATCTGGTGCCTGTCTTTGCGGCTGTGGCGGGCTTCCTCATTTTCGATGAGGAATTGAAGCTCCGTGTACTGATGGGGCTTGCACTCATTCTGGCGGGCATTGCAGTGAGTGAGTGGCACCGCAAGGTCAGAGAACAAGCGCGGCACCCACGCTTGCGACCATGAAGAGGGAGGCCGCCACGGCAACGAACCGCATGACACGCGGATCGCGCACGAAGAGACGGATCGCATCGCCGCCAAGCCCCCAGAGAGACGTCGCCATCATCATGGTGGCGATGCAGAGCGCAGCGAGAATGATGGCCTGTGGCGCATAAGGGCTGTCCGGCGCAACGAAGACCGAAAAGACCATGACAACCTGGACATAGGCCTTCGGATTCACCGGGTGAAGCGCCACGCCTGCCCAGAAGGAGGGCGCGATGTCGAGCACAGACCCGCCGAAGCCCGCCCGGACCAGCTTCCATGCAAGCCAGCAGATATAGGCAAAACCGACAAATTTCAGCGTGAGAAAAAGGGTTGGCAGCGCGACAAAGAGCGCGCCCAGTCCCAGCGCGCCCGCCGCGACAACGGCAAGCCCGCCCGTCCAAACCCCGACGAGATAGGGCAGCGCACGCGACAACCCCACCGACGCGCCGATGGACAGAAGACTGAGATTGGCCGGACCGGGCGTAAAGCTCATGGTCGCAATAAAAAACGCACCGAGAGTGAGTGCTTCGAGTGACATGACTGCACCGCCATGAAAGAAGACTAGAAGGAAATTTCGGCCTTCATGAAATCCGCACAACGCCCGCGCAGGATCACGCGCTCGCCTGCATCGCTGCACCAGAGTGTGCCGCCACGTTTCGAGACCTGGCGCGCAACGAGATCGCTCTTGCCGAGCTTCTTCGCCCAATAGGGAACGCTGGTGCAATGCGCAGAGCCCGTTACCGGGTCTTCGTCGATCCCGTGCGCAGGCGCAAAGAAGCGCGAAACGAAATCGATGCCATCCTCGCCCGGCGCCGTCGCGACAAGCCCGGCATTGAGCGGTTCAAGCAGCTTGCCAAGCGCCGGAAAGTCGGGCTTCAGCGCCACCACTTCTTCTGCCCTGTCGAAAACCGCCATCAGGTTCGAGGTCTTCGCCCAGACGAGCGGCTTCGCGCCGAGCGCTTCGGCAATCGCTTCCGGCGCAGGGTAAGGCTTCGGCTTCGCCGCCGGGAAGTCCATCGACAGCTTGTCGCCCTCGCGGCTGACGACAAGCGTTCCGCTGCGCGTTTCAAAACGGATTTCCGGCTCCGAATATCCAAGATGCGCGAAAAGGACATGAGCCGAGGCGAGCGTCGCATGGCCGCAAAGATCGACCTCGACCGTGGGCGTGAACCAGCGCAGGCGGTACGCCTCTCCTTCGGGCGCCAGGAAGGCCGTCTCCGCGAGATTGTTCTCTGCGGCGATGGCCTGCATGACCTCCACGGAAGGCCAGACGTCGAGCGGCACGATGGCCGCCGGATTGCCCTCGAAGACACGATCCGCGAAGGCGTCGACCTGATAGAGAACCGCTTTCATCGTTCCGCTCCGTTTCCTCAATCACCATATTGTATCAATACAATATTGAGTGAATGACTGTTGAAATCAGCTAAAAACACTGATTGTCACCGAAACAGGAACATGATTGACTCCAGAAATGGATTCAATGAGTTTATTGTTACCATGACAATTTCAATCTTCGACCTGCGAAACGTTGCCGCCCGGCCAGGCCCGCGCTACCGCGCCATCGCCGACCAGTTGCGCGATGCGATCCGCGCAGGAACCGTCGCTCCCGGTACGCGGCTGCCACCGCTACGCGACCTCGCCCATGAGCTTGGCGTCACCGTCGGCACCGTGTCACGCGCCTATGCATTGGCGGCAAGCCGGGGAGAGGTCTCCGGCGAGGTGGGGCGCGGCACCTATGTGCTTGGTCTCGGCTCCGCCGCACAGACGGGAACGGGTGTCGGCTCCGCCGCCTTCCTGACCATGCCGGAAGCAACGGAAGCGGCAATGAAGGCAGCCCTCGCCCCGCCGGTCGGGCAGACGGAGATTGCAGGCGCGGCAATGGCGGCGCTGCTTGCGGAACTGCCCGGCCGGGACGCCCCCTCCCCCTTCAACACCTATCTCGTGCCGGGCGGCGAAGAGCAGCATCGGCGCGCCGCGGCACATTGGCTTTCCTTCGATGATTTCACACCGCAGCCCGGCGGCATTCTGATCTGCTCAGGCACGCAACAGGCGATCCTCACATCGATCCTCGCGGCGACGGAACCGGGCGACCTGATCCTCACCGAGGAGCTCACCTATCATGCGATGGTGCAGCAGGCAGGACAGATGGGCCGCCGCGTCGCCCCCGTGGATATCGACGAAGAAGGCATGATACCGCAGGCGCTTGAACGTGCGCTTCGCGAGCAGAAGCCAGCGGCCATCTTCATTGTGCCGACATTGCAGAACCCGACAGGCGCTATCATGAGTGAGGGACGGCGGCGCAAGATCGCGGAACTTGCGATTGCGCATGATGTTTCGATCATCGAGGACGATATTTACGGCGTACTCGCCACCGATCGCCCTTCTCCCATCGCGCAATTCGCACCGGACCACACCTGGTATGCGACCAGCCTCGCAAAATCGGTCGGATGCGGCCTGCGCATCGGCTTTCTCATTCCGCCATCGCGCTTGCTGGAGCGCGCACGCGCCATCCAGAACGGCTTCGGCCAGACCGTGCCGCCGCTCATGGCGGAACTCGCCAGCCGGCTCATCGAAACAGGCGATGCCGCCACATTGTGCGAGCGCATTCGCAGCGAGATGGCGGCACGTCACGAAATGACGGCAAAGGCGCTCGGCACCGAACGCGTTACCGCTCACCCGGCTGCGCTTTATGCCTGGGTGGAACTGCCCGACACATGGCGCGCGCACGGTTTCGTGGAAGCCGCACGAACACGCGGCGTCGCCATTGCCGCGGGCGAGGATTTCATGGTCGGGCGCGCGGATCGCGCCTCGCGTCACGTGCGGCTCGCCATCGGCCAGCCACAAACGCGCGACGAACTTGCGCGTGGCCTTGCCGTCGTGACGTCGCTGCTCAGCGAATCCCATATCGGGATCGTGGAACCTGCGTGAGCCTGCTGAAGATTTAGAAGGCCGCTGTCTTCCGGTCGACGCATCGCGTTGCTAGGCTTGCTGCAAGGAGGCCGCCATGACCGCACGGACACACCAGCCGCTGCTCATACGTCCCGTTTTGCCCGACGAATGCGAGACGCTTTCCGCACTTGCGCAGGAGTCGAAGGCCCATTGGGGCTATGACGACGACTTCATGAATCTTTGCCGCGACGAATTGAAAGTGACGCCGGAGAAAATCGCGCGCTTTCGCATGCGCGTGGCGCAGGCGGGACGCGAGATCGCAGGCTTTTCCGCAACGCGCTATCACGACGGCGCGGCAGATGTGGAGGAATTCTTTGTCGCGCCACGTTACATCGGCACCGGCATCGGCCACCGGCTGATGCTCGATATGCTCGACCATGCACGCCGCCACGGCGTTCACCGGGTGACGGTGGAAGCAGATCCGAACGCGACAGACTTCTACGAACGCGAAGGTTTCAGCGTCTGCGGGGAAGCGCCTTCCGGTTCCGTGCCGGGACGGAAGCTGCCGCTGATGCAGCGCAAGATCTGAGGTTCAATCGTCGTCCTCATCGCCGGTCTCGTCATTCCCGTCGTCATTGACTGCGGCGAGGAAGTTGAGCGGGCCGTAGCCCTTTCCAAAACCCGGCGCCGTGCGGATCGCCTCATGCACATAGTCGCGGGCCGCGGCAACGGCGGCAGTAAGCTCCACCCCCTGCGCGAGAAGGCCCGCAATGGCAGAGGCGAGCGTGCAACCCGTGCCATGCGTATGGCGCGTGTCGATGCGGGGCGAGGAGAATATCTGGATCGTCTCCTGCGTCGCCAGCACGTCGAAAATGAGATCGCCGGAGAGATGCCCGCCCTTCACGAGAACGGCTTCGGCGCCGAGACCGAGAAGCGCATCGGCCGCCGCCTTCTGCCCCTCCACATCCACGATCTTGCGGCCGGTGAGCACTTCCGCCTCCGGCACATTGGGCGTGACAAGCGTCGCAAGCGGGATCAGCACCTCGCGGATTGCAGCCACGGCTGAATCTTCCAGCAATGACGCGCCGCCCTTCGCAATCATGACCGGGTCGACAACGAGAACCGGACTTTCCTCGCCGCGTGAAAGTTCCTCCGCCACTGCCTCCACGATGTCCGCATTGTGAAGCATGCCCGTCTTGATGACGTCCGCACCGATATCCTCAAGCACCGCACGCATCTGCCCGACAACGACGTCGAGCGGCACTTCGTGAATGCCGGTGACGCCGAGCGTATTCTGCACGGTGATCGCGGTGACGGCTGTCATGGCAAAACCGCCCATCGCGGTGACGGCCTTGATGTCGGCCTGGATGCCCGCGCCGCCGCCCGAATCCGAGCCCGCCACGATGAGCACGCGGCCCTGGGGAAGAGATGTCATTGATTTGATCCGCGAAAATGCTGCCGTAAATCAGGCGGCATTATGCTCGATTACGGCGGCGATGTCGTTGACGACGGCAGCAACGAGCTTCTCGTCATCGCCTTCCGCCATGACGCGAATGAGCGGCTCCGTGCCGGACTTGCGGATGACGAGACGGCCGCCCGCGCCGAGCCTGTTCTCGCCCTCGCGGATTGCTTCCTGAACGTCCTTGTCCTTCAGGGGCTCTCCCTTCCTGAAGCGCACATTCTTGAGGAGCTGCGGCAGCGGGTCGAAGACATGGGTGAGCTCGCTGACCGGCTTGTCGCTCGCCTTCATGACGGAAAGCACCTGCAACGCAGCAATGAGGCCGTCGCCCGTGGTCGAGAAATCCTTGAGCACGATATGGCCGGATTGCTCGCCGCCGACATTGAAGCCGTGCTGGCGCATATGTTCGACGACATAGCGGTCGCCGACCTGCGTCCGAATGAGGTCGAGATCGAGCGACTTCAGATAACGCTCGAGACCGAGATTGGACATGACGGTCGCAACGACACCCGGCGCCGACAATGTGCCCATATCCTTCCAGTGACGCGCGATGAGACCCATGATCTGATCGCCATCGACAACCTTGCCGCGTTCATCCGCGATGATGACGCGGTCGGCATCCCCGTCCAGCGCGATACCGATATCGGCGCGGCGCTCGCGCACCGTGGCGCACATGCGCTCCGGCGAGGTCGAGCCGCATTCGTCGTTGATATTGAAACCATCCGGGCTCGCGCCGACGGTCACCACTTCGGCGCCGAGTTCCCAGAGCACGGCGGGCGCGACCTTGTAGGCAGCGCCATTCGCGCAGTCGATCACGATCCGCAAACCTTCGAGCGTCTGCTGCTTGGGCAGCGTGTGCTTCACATGTTCGATGTAGCGCGCCTGCGCATCGTCGATGCGTTTCGCGCGGCCAAGCTCACGCGGCCCGGCCAGATTATCGGCAAGGCCATTATCCATGTGGTGCTCGATGGCAAGTTCCACCTCATCCGACAGCTTGAAACCATCGGGACCGAACAGCTTGATGCCATTGTCCTGGAAGGAATTATGCGAGGCGGAAATCATCACGCCGAGATCGGCCCGCAGCGAGCGCGTCAGCATGGCGACGGCGGGCGTCGGCAACGGGCCGAACAGAAAGACATCCATGCCCATGGACGTAAAGCCGGCGGTGAGCGCGGGCTCCAGCATATAGCCGGAGAGGCGCGTATCCTTGCCGATCACCACACGATGGCGATGCTCGCCACGACGGAAAACGCGGCCAGCGGCCATGCCGACGCGCAGTGCGGTTTCCGCGGTCATGTATCCGGCATTGGCAGTGCCCCGGATTCCATCGGTGCCAAAATATTTGCGGCCCATGAATTGAACGGTCCTCGCGCCCTGTCTAGGTCTGTGCTTCACCGCAACCTGCCAAATGCCCCCACGGCCCCGGCATGTACGCCTACGAAACTGTCATGCAAACAATATGTGGCGAATATAGGAATCTATGCGCCGATTGCAGTTAAATAATTCTTGCCAAATCTTTCAGAGCCCGCCGAAAGGCGTCTCGAAGCGGGCCATGACGGCCAGTGCATCGGCAAGGGGTGCCGGTTCATGGGTTCGAATCATCGCCGCCCCCCGCTGGACGGCCAGAAGCTCGGCGGCGAGCGTTGCCGCCCCCGCCTCCCCCGGCGCACGGCCTGTGACCGCCCGCAGAAAGGATTTCCGCGAGACGGAGATGAAGACCGGCAACCCGAAACGCTCGCAGAGTTCATCTATGCGCGAGAGAACCTCGAAGGAAGTTTCCGGCTTCGGCCCCAGAAAGAACCCCATGCCCGGATCGAGGACGAGCCGGTCGCGGGCGATGCCCGCCGCTTCAAGCGCCGCGAGCCGCGCTGCGAAGAAGGCGCTCACATGCTCCACGATATCGCCCTCGGGCGCCTCGCGCCGGTCGGCATTACCCTCGCGCTGGATCGAATGCATGAGAACGAGCTTCGCGTGGCTTGCGGCCAGAGAAGGATAGAAAGCCGCATCCGCAAAGCCGCGAATGTCGTTGAGGAAAGACGCGCCATACGCAAGCGCAAAGCCCTGCGTCTCGGAACGAAAGCTGTCGATGGAGAGCGGGATGCCTTCGCTCGCCAGCGCCTCGATGACAGGCGCGAGGCGGTGGATCTCTTCTTCGGCCGGCACAGGCGCCGCATCCGGGTTCGACGAGGCGGGGCCGAGATCGATCACATCCGCACCCTCCTTCACCAGCCTGCGCGCATGAGCGATGGCGGCATCGGCAGCGAGGTATTTCCCGCCATCGGAAAAGCTGTCCGGCGTGATGTTGACGATGCCGAAAATAAGGGGGCGCTGGCGCATGGCTTGTTCTAGCACGGCCTTCCTCAGGCGACGAAAAAAGCTCAGTCGGGCAGGTCTTCCCCTGCACCGAGCCCCATGGCACTGCGCACGAGATGTTCGATCACCGCATCGAATTCACGCGGCGTTGCTCCCGAGAATTTCATGAGCGCAACGGTGTGACCGCCGCCAAGATAGGCGCGCGCCGCCGCCCTGGCATTCAGCGCGGGCGGGATGACACCCTCCTGCTTGCCCCGCTCGAGAAGCTGCTGCGCAATTCCGTGCAAGCGGTCCAGCAACGCCATGTAGCGCGGCCAGACATCCGCCCGTACGCCCGTACTCCAGTCGAGCCAGACCTTGATTATGTCGGGCTTCTCCCTGGCCGCATTGGAGAAGTTGACCGCAAGCGACCGGAGCGCCTGTTGAACGGATTTGCGCCCGCCAAGCGCGGTGGAGACGACCTCAATCAAATAAGCCTCGACCTCGCCGAGGACGGCGGCCACGAGATCCTCCCGCGTCCGGAAATAGGAGTGAACCGCCGGGACCGAAACACCCGCCCGCTCGGCGACATGGCTATGCGTGGCCCGCGCCAGACCGTTCTCCGCGAAGGCCGCCAAGGCACATTCGAGAAGCTGCGCACGGCGCGCTTCCGGCGTGAGCCTCGTGCGGACGGTTCTGGCAGGACGGGTCACAAGACAGGTTCTCCCTCGGGAATCGGCTGATTTCTGCGGCAAGTATAGACGGGCGGACAGCGAGCGGCAGCCAAGGCGATAGGTTATTTCAATCCATATTGACTCTGGGCTCAATAGCTATTGATATATTACTCAATAGTGAACCAAGGCAGCCGGGAGGGAACGCCATGACCGCTATCGCATCCGCCATTCAAGATACGACCGAAGCCGCAAGTTTGCCCCTCGATCAGATCGACGTGAGCAGACCCGAACTCTTTGAGCGCAACGTAGAGGGCGACTATTTCCGCCGCCTGCGCCGCGAAGACCCGGTGCATTACTGCACCGACAGCGCCTATGGCCCCTATTGGTCGATCACGAAATACAAGGACATCATGACGGTGGATACGAACCACCAGGTATTCTCCTCGGAAGCCGGGCTCGGCGGCATCATCATCGAAGACGGTATCCAGAAAAGCAGCGCCGAAGGCGCGATCGATCTGCCGAACTTCATTGCCATGGACCCGCCGAAGCACGACGAACAGCGAAAGGCCGTCAGCCCCATCGTCGCGCCTTCCAATCTCGCCAAGCTCGAAGGGACGATCCGCGAACGAGTCGGCCGCGTCCTTGACGGCCTGCCGGTTGGCGAAGAGTTCGACTGGGTCGACACGGTATCGATCGAACTGACGACACAGATGCTCGCAACGCTCTTCGACTTCCCCTTCGAGGATCGCCGCAAGCTCACCCGCTGGTCCGATGTCGCTACCGCAGAGCCGGGCAGCGGCATCGTCGATAGCTGGGAACAGCGCACAAGCGAAATCATGGAATGCGCAGAATGCTTTCAGGGGCTCTGGAACGAGCGTCTCGAAAATCCGGGCATGGACCTCGTTTCCATGCTGGCGCATTCGCCCGCGACCCACGACATGACTCCCCAGAATTATCTGGGCAACGTGCTTCTGCTGATCGTCGGCGGCAACGACACGACGCGAAATTCAATGACCGGCGGTGTCCTTGCCTTGCACGAAAACCCTGCGGAGTTTGAAAAACTGAAAGCCAATCCCCGGCTTATCGACAGCATGGTGCCGGAAATCATCCGGTGGCAGACGCCGCTTGCGCATATGCGCCGCACGGCGCTGACCGATGCCGTTGTCGGCGGCAAGACTATCCGCAAGGGCGACAAGGTGGTGATGTGGTACGTCTCCGGCAATCGCGATGAAGACGCGATTACCCGGCCCGACGATTTCATCATCGACCGCGAACGTCCGCGCCAGCACCTCTCCTTTGGCTTTGGTGTTCACCGCTGCGTCGGCAACAGGCTGGCGGAGATGCAGTTGAAGATTCTCTGGGAGGAAATCCTGAAGCGCTTCAGCCGTATCGAGGTCATGGCGGAACCTGCGCGCGTTCGTTCCAATTTCGTGCGCGGCTATGCCCGAATGCCCGTGCGGCTACACGCCTGAGACGGAGGACCGGTATGACCCTGATCAAATACATCGACGCAAACGGAACCGAATATGCGGTGGAAGCCGATCCTGGCATCTCCGCCATGGAAGCCGCAGTAAAGAACGGCGTTCCCGGCATTGATGGCGATTGCGGCGGTGCCGCCGCATGCGCGACCTGCCACGTCTATGTCGACCCTGAATGGATCGGCAGGACAGGACCGGCGGCAGAAGGACTGGAGCAGAGCATGCTGGAATTTGCCGAAGACGTGACCGGGCAAAGCCGCCTCGCCTGCCAGATCGTGATCGCCGACAACCTCGACGGGCTGATTCTGAAGCTGCCGGAGAAGCAGCACTGACGGCATCGGGAGACGCCGGACAGGGAAGAGGGAGGTTCGAAAGAACCTCCCTTTTTATTTCGGCACTGCGCAGTTTTACGGCGAAAACCGCCGAAAATGCGTATTGCGGCTACGAACCCCGTATTGACATCACCCCCCTGGAGCGGCGCTAATAAACACAAGAACAAGACTGAAAAATCTGTGGGAGAGAGAAATGAGCACTGCAACGCTTGATGCCAGCCCCGCCCTGTCCGTTCCCCTCGACAAGATTGATGTAAGCAACCCGGACCTTTTTGTAAGCGACACGGTAGGCGAGTACTTTGCGAGATTGCGCAAGGAAGACCCCGTGCACTACTGCGCGGAAAGCGCCTATGGCTCTTATTGGTCGATCACCAAATACAACGACATCATGGCGGTCGACACCAATCACCAGGTGTTTTCGTCGGAAGCAGGCGTCGGCGGCATCATCATCGACGACAATAACGTGCGCAGCGAAGGTCTGCCTCTGCGCAGCTTCATCACCATGGACCCGCCGGACCACGATGCCCAGCGCAAGACGGTCAGTCCCATCGTCGCGCCGAGCAATCTCATGGTGCTGGAAAAGACGATCCGCGAGCGGATGCAGAACATTCTCGACCGTCTGCCGGTCGGCGAGGAATTCGACTGGGTGGATAACGTGTCCATCGAACTCACGACGCAAATGCTCGCGACGCTGTTCGATTTCCCCTTTGAAGAGCGCCGCAAGCTGACGCGATGGTCCGACGTCACAACCGCCGAACCGGGCAGCGGCATCATCGATAGCTGGGAGCAGCGCACGAAGGAACTTCAGAAATGCGCTGCGAGCTTCATGACCTTGTGGAACCAGCGCGTGAACGCGAAGAAACCGGGCAATGACCTTATCTCGATGCTCGCCCATTCGCCCGCGACACGGAACATGCCGCCGGAAGAATTCCTCGGGAATATTCTGCTGCTGATTGTCGGCGGCAACGACACCACGCGCAACTCGATGACGGGCAGTGTGCTGGCGCTCAACCGCTTTCCGAAGGAATTCGAAAAGCTGAAAGCCAATCACGCACTCATCGATACGATGGTGCCGGAAGTGATCCGCTGGCAGACGCCGCTCGCCCATATGCGCCGCACGGCGATGGAAGACCACGAGATCGGCGGCAAGACGATCAAGAAAGGCGACAAGGTGGTGATGTGGTACCTGTCCGGCAATCGTGACGAAGACGCGATCGAACGGCCGGAAGAACTCATCATCGACCGCGCCCGTCCGCGCCAGCATCTCTCCTTCGGCTTCGGCGTTCATCGCTGCGTCGGCAACCGGCTGGCTGAAATGCAGTTGAGGATTCTCTGGGAGGAAATACTCGCGCGCTTCTCCCATATCGAAGTGCTGAAGGAGCCGGAACGCGTCCGCTCCAACTTCGTGCGCGGTTACGCCTATATGCCGGTAAAGCTGCACGCCTGACGCGAGACAGTCACGAACAGCAAAGAACAGCAAAAAGGGGGCCGGAGCCTCCCTTTTTCATTCCGCTGTCGCGGCGTTTTTTCGTTCCCTGCGGGGCTTTATGTTCCCTGCGGGGCTGGCGGCGCACCAACCGGACCATTCCCTCCCGAAACCGGGACCGAGGAGGTCGGACCTTCGGCGGGCTTTTCCGGTTCGCCGCGATCGCGGACCGGCGGTTCGCCCTTGAGAAGGTTCTGGATCTCGTCGCCCGAAAGCGTTTCGTATTCCAGCAAGCCCTTGGCGATGATGTGCAATTCGTCGATGTGATCGGCGAGAATCTTCTTTGCCGTATCGTAGCCTTCATCGACGATGCGCCGCACTTCCGAGTCGATCGTGCGTTGCGTCTCTTCCGACATGTTCTGGGTCCGCGCGACAGAATGGCCGAGAAAGACTTCTTCCTCGTTCTCGCCATAGGCGAGCGGCCCGAGCTTGTCGCTCATGCCCCAGCGCGTAACCATCGCCTTCGCCATCTTGGTCGCCATCGCGATATCGGATGACGCGCCCGACGTTACCTTGTCGTGCCCGAAGATGACTTCCTCGGCGATACGCCCGCCCATCGCAACCGCAAGGTCGGCCTGGAGCTTGCCGCGCGTCACCGAAATCTGGTCGCGTTCCGGCAGGCGCATCACCATGCCGAGCGCACGTCCGCGCGGAATGATCGTCGCCTTGTGGATCGGATCAGAGGCCGGCATGTGAAGAGCAACCAGCGCATGACCACCTTCATGATAGGCCGTGAGCTTCTTTTCTTCTTCCGTCATGACCATGGAGCGGCGTTCCGCGCCCATCATGACCTTGTCTTTCGCATCCTCGAACTCGGCCATGGTGACGAGGCGCTTGCCGCGGCGAGCCGCCATGAGCGCAGCCTCGTTGACGAGGTTGGCCAGATCGGCGCCCGAGAAGCCCGGCGTACCGCGCGCGATCGTGCGCGGCTCGACATCCGGCGCCAGCGGCACCTTTTTCATGTGGACCTTGAGGATCTTTTCGCGGCCGATGACATCCGGGTTCGGCACCACGACCTGGCGGTCGAAGCGGCCCGGGCGCAGCAGCGCGGGGTCGAGCACGTCCGGCCGGTTGGTCGCCGCAATGAGGATGATGCCCTCGTTCGGCTCGAAACCGTCCATCTCGACAAGCAACTGGTTCAGCGTCTGCTCGCGTTCGTCATTCCCGCCGCCCAGACCGGCGCCGCGATGACGGCCCACCGCATCGATTTCGTCGATGAAGATGATGCAGGGCGCGTTCTTCTTCGCCTGCTCGAACATGTCGCGCACACGGCTCGCGCCGACGCCGACGAACATCTCGACGAAATCCGAACCGGAAATCGTGAAGAAGGGAACATTGGCCTCGCCTGCGATGGCGCGCGCGAGAAGCGTCTTGCCCGTGCCGGGAGGACCGACGAGCAGCACGCCCTTCGGAATGCGGCCGCCAAGGCGCTGAAACTTCGCCGGGTCGCGGAGGAAGTCGACGATCTCGGTGAGGTCGTCCTTCGCCTCGTCAATGCCCGCAACGTCGTCGAACATCACGCGGCCATGCCGTTCGGTCAGCAGCTTCGCCTTGGACTTGCCGAAGCCCATGGCCTTGCCGCCACCGCCCTGCATCTGGCGCATGAAGAAAATCCAGACCGCGATAAGCAGCAGCATCGGGAACCAGGAAACAAGAACACCGAGCAACGAGGGTACGTTGTCATCTGTCGGCTTGGCGGTGATCGTGACGCCCTTGTTGTAGAGACGGTCGACCAGCGAGGGATCCTGCGGCGCGAAAGTCGAGAACTTGCGACCGTCAGAATAGGTGCCGCTGATCTTCTCGCCTTGAATGGTGACTTCGCTCACGCTGCCGGAGTCGACGTCCGCCAGCAGGCGCGAGAAAGTGATCTCGGTGCCGGAGGCATTCTGCGGCGAGGGGTTCTGGAAGAGATTGAACAGCGCCACCAGAAGCAGCGCGCCAAGAACCCAGACAGCGAAATTCTTGAAATTGGACAAGAGCTTTTACCTTTTTACCTGACGACAGGCGCTACTTTGCAGGGTGCGTGCCAGATGCACCGCCGCTTCTCGAGTGTTTCTAATCTAAGAGAAGATAGTGACCATAGAAAGGTTTACCAAGTACCAGCACCCGTTTGTTTGCCTCACATTCGGGCATTTCTCGCCGGTTTGCCGAGCTATGGGGGGAGTGTGCGGCCGAGCGCCACATGGGCCTCGACGTCGGGGCGCAGCGTCCCCAATTGGGGCGCGGCAAGCAATTTATCGTGCTGCCAGAAGCCCGGCAGGGCCTGAAGAACGGCGCTCGGCACCGCTGGAAGGGCCATTTTCGCTGCGCGAAGAGCGGCAAGACCCTGCGCACCCAGCGCGCGCACCTCGACGCACTGGCCGCGTGGCGCCTTCACAAACGATACATGGAACCTTTCGTCCCAAAGCCCCTGCCCGCCCTGTTTGAGCGAAAGAGACGGTGATTTCAGCGCCGCCGCCACCTCCCGGGTCACAACAAGGGTCTCTCCCTTCAGCGCCAGCTTGACGCCGCCAAGCGTCCGCCCCCGGCCAAGCTCCCGCTTGCCGATTGCGGCATGGACGGCTTCAAGCGCGGCCAGACGCGGCGCATAGTGCCCGCCCCCGACAATAGACATGAGGGCTGCAAGCGCCCGCAGCCCGATTTCCGGCGGTGCGGCGGCAAAAGGTTCCACCCTCATCTCTACAAAGCCGAAGGGTGAGAGCGCGGCATGCGCAGAGAGGAGCGCCCCTGTCTGCCTTTCCAGCGCTTCGCGGGCCCGCCCCATCCGGGCGGCCGTGCGGGCAAGCTGCCCGGCATCAAGCCCGAGCGGCGCGAGAACGGAAAGAGCGTTGCGCATCTTCACCCTGTCGAAGCGTTCATCCTCGTTGCTCGGGTCCAGGATCGGCGTGAAACCCGCCTTCGCCACTGTTGCCGCCAGTCTGACCTTCGGAAAATCGAGCAGGGGACGCAGGAGACGCACTTCAGGCTTCTCGGCAGAAAGAGGCCGCGATGCCGTCATGCCGGAAAGCCCATCCACGCCGCTCCCCCGCGCAAGCCGGAGAAGAAAGGTCTCCGCCTGATCTTCGAGATGGTGGGCGACCAGAAGATCCGCCACACCCGCTTCGCGGCAAGCAGCGAGAAGCAGCCGGTAACGCGCATCGCGCGCGGCGGCCTGAATACCGCTGGCCGGCTTTCCGCCCTTCCACTTCAAAATACGATGAGGGACACCGAGCTTCGCCGAGAACCGGGCCGCAATTTTCGCCTCGCGAGCAGAAGCCGGACGCAGCCCATGATCGACGGTAAAAGCGTAAAGCGACGTGCTCTTGCGCCGAGCGGCCCAACGCGCCGCAAGAACAAGAAGCGCAAGCGAATCCGGCCCGCCCGACAGGGCGACCGCTACGCCCTTTCCCGGATCAAGGGAGACCATGCAGGCAGCGAACTCCGCCGCCGAAACGGGAGAGGCCGTGACGGGAGAGGCCGTAACAGGGGAAGAAGGGCGCGCGGTTTCATCCTCCGCGTTCATTTCCCCCTCCGACATGAATAATCAGCAACCGGCTTTTTGCCGCTCAAGCTTCGCGCGGGCCACGACCGAAGGCGAAGCCTGCGGGAACTTCGAGCCAAGCTCGCCCCAGACCGTACAGGCCGCATCCTTGTTGTCGAGCGCGGCGAGGCTCATACCGAGCTTGAGCAAGCTGTCCGGCGCCTTGCTGCTCGACGCATAGGTCGTGTAGCCGGTGAGGAAAGCATCGCCCGCGCGCTTGTAGTCGTTCTGCGCGTAGAAGGTTTCGCCAAGCCAGTATTGCGCATTGCCCGCAAGCGCATGCTTGGGATGAAGCTGGAGAAATTCCTCGAAGGCACCACGCGCCTTGTCGTACTGCCCGCGCTTCATGAGATCGATTGCAAAATCATACTGCGTTTCGGGCGTACCGTTCGGCAGCACCGAGGGAGCCGAACCGCCACCGGCCGCCGCCCCGGGGGAACCTGCGGGAGAGGCCGCGCCGAGCGTCCCTTGGGCGGGCGCGGCGGAAGACTGCGCCCCACCCTCTCCGCCCGCAGAAGCACCCGCAGGAGCAGAAGCAGCACCGAGATCGCGGAAACGAAGATCCACATCCTGCCTGAAGGCTTCGAGATTGCGCGCAAGCGTCTCGGCCCGGTGGTTCGCCTCTTCCAGACGGCCATTCAGTGCGCGCACCTGGTCCTCAAGCTCGACGACGCGGGCCTGAAGATTGGCCGCACCGGCCCCGCTCTCCATCACAACCGGCGAGCCGGACGAGCCGCCACCGCTATACGCCTGGCGCTGAAGATCGGAAATCTCGCGCTCGATCCTGTCGATACGATTTGCCATGGCACGCGGGTCCGTATCCTGCGCATGCGCGGTTCCAGCTGCTATGAGCGGCATGCCAACAAGCGCTGCCGCGGCGGCGTGGAGAAAGACGGTTTTCAAAGAACGACGATCGGGCCGCAATCGAACCTCCCGTTCGGGTTTGTGATCAAGACGCTATCTTAAAATCAAACGCGACCAAATTGCGGCATCCAAGATAACCGCATCGGCCGGAATTAGGGACGGCAACAAAAAAGCGCCCTTCCGCGCAGGGCGGAAGAGCGCTTCTTATTCTCTTGCGAACCCGGATTCGCTAAGCGCCGCTTAGCTCGCGGCGCCGGAGGCAACAACCGTCACGGCGCGACGGTTCTGGGCCCAGCAATTCTCATTGGATTCGAGGCAGACCGGACGCTCTTTACCGTAGGACACGGTGTTGAGACGGCCGCCATCGACGCCGAGGCTCACGAGATAATCCTTCGCGGAGTTGGCACGGCGGCCACCCAGCGCAAGGTTGTATTCGCGCGTGCCGCGTTCGTCGGCATGACCTTCAAGCGTGAAGGTCAGGTTCGGGTAAAGCTCCATCCACGCGGCCTGACGCTGCAGGGTCGCACGGGCTTCATCGCTGAGCGAAGAGCGGTCGGTGTCGAAGAAAACGCGGTCGCCGACATTGGCAACGAGGTCTTCCTGCGAGCCCGGCGCGATCGTGCTGGACGACGAGGAGGGAGAGGTGTTCGCACCGGCATTCTCATCGGTCGACGAGCAAGCGGCAAGCATAAGGAAAGCAGCAGCCACGGCGGCAAACCGCAGGCCAGCATTCGGGGACTTCATTCGGGTGATCTCCTTTTGATCTCAGCGGCCATGGCGCCTCAGCGCTCCATTGAATAGACACTCTTGCACGTGCAGCCCCCGCAGTAAAACGGGCCCAGACCCGACTACCGGAGGCAGCATCATGCTAGAGAACCTTTTCGGACCGGCATCGTTCCAGACCGAAATTTACGTCGCCCGCAATTGGCCGACGCTGGGGTTGCTGTACCGCAACACGATACTAGCTAGCAACGGAGTATCAGGCAAGAAGCAACAAATATCATGCGACTTTTCAGCCAAGGTTAAGTGACATTTTTACATCATGAATGAAGCAGTCACGCAACCGGTCCACTCCGAATACTTGTATTCCTTACTGAATCCGCGGTGACCAGGCCGGGTCCGACGCCATGGTCGTAGCCGGCACGGGCCGCTCGTTATAACCGGTCACATCGACCGACCAGAGCCCGGGGCCGCCCTGCGCGCCGCGCGTCTCGCGGAAGAACATCAGCAAGCGGCCATTCGGCGCCCATGTGGGGCCTTCATTGTGATAGCCCTCGGTCAGAATGCGCTCACCCGTCCCGTCCGGCCGCATCACACCGATCACGAACCGGCCGCCCGATATCTTGGTGAAGGCAATGAGATCGCCACGCGGCGACCAGACCGGGGTGGCGTAGCTGCCCTGCCCGAAGCTGATGCGGCGCTGGTTCGAGCCGTTAGCGTCCATGACATAGACCTGCTGGGAGCCGCCGCGGTCCGATTCGAACGTGACTTGCCGCCCGTCGGGCGAATAGCTCGGCGCCGTATCGATGGCGGCGGTATTGGTCAGGCGCGTCACCTGCCGGCTGCGCAGATCCATCGTATAGATGTCGGAATTGCCGCCGCGCTGAAGGCTCATGATGATCTTCTGCCCGTCGGGCGAGAAACGCGGCGCGAAGGTCATGCCCGGGAACTCGCCCACCACTTCCTGCTGGCCGGTTTCGATGTCGAGGACATAGACCCGCGGCCGGGCGTTCCGGTAGGCGAGATAGGTAATCTCCTGCGAGTTCGGGCTGAAGCGCGGCGTGAGAACGAGGTCGTTGCCGTTCGTCAGCATGCGCGGATTGTGCCCGTCCTGGTCCATGATCGCGAGACGTTTCACGCGCGCATTCTTCGGTCCGGTTTCCGAGACATAGACGATGCGGGTGTCGAAATAACCTTCCTCACCGGTCAGCCGCTTGTAGATCGCATCCGAGATGAGATGTGCAACGCGGCGCCAGTTATCCGGTGTCGTGAAGAACTGAAGTCCCGTCATCTGCTGTTCGCCGAGCACGTCCCAGAGACGGAATTCAACGCGAAGCCGTCCATCGGATTCGAGGCGCGTCTGACCGGTCACCAGCGCCTGCCCACTGATCACGCGCCAGTCGCCGAAGCGCGGCTGCACGTTGATGTCGGAAATCTTCTCGATGAAGGAGGCCTTCGGTAGCGGGCGGAAAAGGCCCGAGCGTTCGAGATTGTTGGTGATGACGGATGAGATGTCGGCACCAACCTTCGAATCCTGCTCGGTTCCACCGACAAAATCGGTGATCGCGATGGGAAGCGGCTCGACATTGCCCTGACCGATATCGATCTGCAGTTCGGCCCTTGCGGGCAGCGCAGCAAGAACAAACGCAATCATTGCAGCCAGCGCCATCAATGGCCGCGCCGGCATCAGCGCACGAATAGCGATCATCACATTTCGGAATTCAACCATTTCGGCTTCTCCTGCCTTTCGGGTTCGCTTCGTCCGCTCACATCATTTCAGAGAGAGTGAATGAGAGCCTCATATCCCGCCAGCTTGTAAATTTGTCGGGCGGCAGAAAATCGTAAGGGGCGCATTTCTGAACGGCCTGAATGGCGCGTTCGGCAAAAAGACGCGACAACGATCCGCCACTTGTTTTTGCGATCGACGGAAAGCCAGCAAGCGATCCGTCTTGATTGAGCGAGAAGCTAATCGTCGCCGCAAGCTTGTCTGCGTCCGCACTGCCCGCGAAGTCGCGAATGTTCCAGCAACGCTGAACCTTCTGCCGCACCGCATCGATCTCGCTCATCGTCATTGCCGCCGAAGGATCGTCGGTCACGGGCGACTCGAAATCTTGTGTCGATTCCAGCGCCTCGCTCTTCCGCGCCGTGTCAGGCGTCTTGTCGAGCAGCGCCGCGATCTGGTTCGGGTCGAAGGATTTCTTCTCCGGTTCCTTCTTTGGCGGCGTCGGTTTCTTTTCGACCTTCTTCTCGACCGGCTTCGGCTTCTCTTCTTTCTTCTCGACCTTCTTTTCCGGAATAATCTCGGCCTTCTCCTCCGGCGGCGGAGGCGCGGGCTCCGGTTCCGGTTTCGGTTCTGGCGTCGGCTTCTCGGGCTCTTCCGGCTTCGGCGGTTCCGGCTTCTCGACCGGCTTCGGATTTTCGACCTTTTTCGTACTCATCAGGTTCGTCACCTGATCGATCGTCACGAGTTCGACCGGCAGCGCGCGCGTCTGCACCGAGGGAAGCTCCTCGGGTGAAGGAAACGCCACAAGCGCGAGCGACACGATCACCACATGCGCCGCGGCCGAAAGGAGAACCGGTTTACGCATTCTCGCCGTTTAATTTGCACCCGGCTTCTTCGCCGGCGACGTTTGGGTCTCGGTCACGAGACCAACCTTGGAGAAACCGGCAGCACTCAACCGGCCCATCACATCCATGACCGAGCCATAGTTGATCGAGTTGTCCGCGCGCACGAAAATGCGCTGCTCATAACCGTTCTCCGCAATCGCGGTGAGCTGGGGCACGAGAGCATCCGGCTCGGTCAGCGTTTCCTGCACAAAGATCTCGCCCTTGCCGTTGATCGTGATCGTCAAGGGCTCGGTATCGCCCGAAAGCGGGGCCGCCTCCGTCTTGGGCAGGTCGACCGGCACACCGACGGTGAGAAGCGGGGCCGCCACCATGAAGACGATGAGCAGCACCAGCATCACATCAACGACGGGTGTCACGTTGATTTCGGACATGGGCTGACGCGCATAGCGTCCGCGGCCCTTGCTCTTGTTCCCGACCGACATCGCCATTGATCAGCCCCGCTCGTCGAGCTGGCGCGACAGGATCGCGGAGAACTCGTCGGAGAAACTCTCCATACGTCCGCCGATACGCGAAACCTGATTGGAGAAGCGGTTATAGGCGATGACCGCCGGAATGGCGGCGACAAGGCCGAGCGCCGTCGCAAACAGCGCTTCGGCGATGCCCGGTGCCACGACCGCAAGATTTGTGTCGCGGCTGATCGCGATGGACTGGAACGAGTTCATGATGCCCCAGACCGTGCCGAACAGACCGACGAAGGGTGCAACCGATCCAACTGTCGCCAAAAAGAGAAGGCGGCTTTCAAGCGCCATCATCTCCCGGCTGATCGTGACCTGCATGACCTTGTCGACACGCTCTTTCAGACCGACGAAGGAACTCGTCACGACATCTTGCGAGCGGCGCCATTCACGCATGGCCGCGATGAAGAGAGCGGAAAGCGGATGCTGCGGGCGGTGGCCCATCTCCTGATAGAGGTCGTCCAGCGAGCGGCCCGACCAGAAGATGCGTTCAAACTGGTCGGCGCGGCGCTCGACGCGGGCAAAACGCCACCACTTGTCGAAAATGATCGCCCATGACCAGATCGAGGCGAAGAACAGCCCCAGCATCACGAGTTTGACGATGACGTCGGCGCGCATGAACAGGCCCCAGATGGAAAAATCCAGCGGGACCGCGTCAGCGGCTGTCGTTTCTGTAATCACCTGAGTGGTGGTGACGGGATCCATTCGGTGCCTCTCCGTGCTCTCGGGCTCATTGCAGGGAGCGGCACATGACAGACGCAGCTTACGCAGTCGAGCTGTGCCCGTTGCGCCCTACTGCCGTATGTGTGCCCCCGAATTGCGGCTGAAGTTAGTCGTTCAATTATGTCATTACCGTGGCGTCTGGCGGGATTCGAGTCGCTTGCTCAAGAGGTTAGCAGGCGAATGTTGCGGCCCGGTCACAGAGTGGAGGAAGGCCCGCAGGCTCGGCGACCCGCATCAGGCCCGGCCGATATAAGGGGCCAGCGCCTCCTTCACGGCCGCAGGGAGGCGGCGTGGCCTGCCCTCCTTGTCGAGAACCGCTGCAAAGACCTTCGCCCGCCATAATTCATCCACCGGCTTACTATCCGGCCCGAGACGCCAGATCGACTGCTCGGCCTTGATCCGCGCGCCGCTCGCCCGCACATAGACGGTATGAACCTCCAGCCGGTCGTCGATGCGTGCAGGCTGACGGAAATCCATTTCCATGCGATGAATGGCGAAGGCGACGGGATCCTCGGTATCGAAGAGGTCTGTATGGTGGACCCCGGCGAGCCGCAGGAAGTCGGAGCGCCCCCTTTCGGCAAACCGCAGATAATTCGCGTGGTAGACGATGCCGGAGAAATCCGTGTCCTCATAATAGACGCGGACGGGCAACTTGTGGACCTGTCCCTCGATCCGGCCGGAAATATCGGGCCACTCGCTCATGCCTCGCCCTCTCCCTCCGCACCGAAAAGGCCCGGCTGACCCGCAGGAGAAACCGAGGGGACGGAAAGCCCGATATGAGCGAAAGCCGCCGCCGTCAGCACGCGCCCTCGCGGCGTACGGTTCACCAGCCCCTGCTGGATAAGATAGGGCTCGATGATTTCCTCGATCGCATCGCGTGGCTCGGAAAGCGAGGCGGCAATCGTTTCGACCCCGACAGGCCCGCCAGAAAAACTGACTGCGATACAACGCAAATAACGATGATCGAGCGCGTCGAGCCCCAGTTCATCGACCTCAAGGCGCTGAAGCGCCCGGTCCGCCGCCTTGGCATCGATGCTCGTGACGCCTTCGACCGCTGCAAAGTCCCGCACACGGCGAAGCAGCCTTCCGGCGACACGAGGCGTACCGCGCGCACGGCGCGCGATCTCATGTGCGCCATCGGCAGTCATGGAAATACCGAGAACGCTGGCCCCGCGACGGACGATACTTTCCAGTTCGCCGATCTCGTAGAAATTGAGCCGTACCGGAATGCCGAAGCGGTCGCGCAGCGGCGTTGTCAGAAGGCCCGTCCTCGTTGTCGCGCCGACCAGCGTGAAGGGCGCCAGCTCGATACGCACGGAACGCGCGCCCGGCCCTTCGCCGATGATGAGGTCGAGCTGAAAATCCTCCATCGCCGGATAGAGGATTTCCTCGACCGCAGGCGACAGGCGATGGATTTCATCGATGAAGAGAACATCGCGCGGTTCGAGATTGGTGAGCAGCGCGGCGAGATCGCCTGCCTTGGAAATCACCGGACCGGAAGTCGAACGGAAATTGACGCCCAGTTCGCGCGCAACGATCTGCGCCAGGGTCGTCTTGCCGAGACCGGGCGGTCCCGCGAAGAGAACATGATCGAGCGCCTCGCCGCGCTTGCGCGCGGCCTCGATGAAGACCGCAAGATTTTCACGCGCGCGCGCCTGTCCGGTGAAGTCGGCAAGAAGCTGCGGCCGAAGCGTGCGCTCCAGCTCGTCTTCCTCGCGCTTGGCCGCACCGACAAGCCTTTCCGTCATCGCGCCAGCTCCTTCAGACCCTGCCTGATGAGCTGCTCCGTGCTCGCGGCACCTTCAAGCGTCTTCGCCGCCGCCGACACGGCGCCCGTGGCTTGCGCTTGCGGATAGCCGAGATTCACGAGGGCGGAGACGGCATCGCGCATGGGAGCGGGAGAAACGGGTGCCGCCGCACCATTGACCTGCCCGTCGAGAACGGCGGCAAGCGATGCACCTTCGGGCGCCTTGTCTTTCAACTCGGCTGCGATACGCGCGGCAACTTTCGCCCCAACGCCGGGCGCCGCCGAAATCGCTTTCTTGTCGTCCAGCGCAATGGCACGGGCAAGATCGTCGGGTGCAAGCGTCCCCAGCACACCAAGCGCAACCCTCGTACCCACACCCTGCACACCGAGCAAAAGACGGAACCAGTCGCGCTCGTTATCGGTCTCGAATCCGATCAGGCGGATGGCGTCGTCGCTCACCTTGGTCTCGATGGAGAGTGTTACTGCGCCACCCGGCGCCGCGAGGTTCTGCAACGTACGGCGCGAACAGGTGACGTGATAGCCGACACCGCCAACATCAACGACAACCCAGTCCTCGCCCGTGGAATCAACGATACCTTTGAGCTTGCCGATCATCGGCCCGCCCCGGCCCGCGCAACGGCAGCGGCGAGCCTTTCATTCGCGGCCCCCGAATGCGCATGCGCTATGGCGATGGCAAGCGCATCGGCGGCATGTTCGCTCCCCGCTTTCGAACCAGGCAAAAGCATCTCGACCATGAGCCTTATCTGCGCCTTGTCAGCATGGCCTGCTCCGACGACGGATTTCTTCACATGATTGGGCGCGTATTCGGCAACCGCGAGCCCGGCCCGCGCGGCGACCAGAAGCGCGATGGCACGCGCCTGACCGAGCTTCAAGGCAGCGGATGCATCACGCGCGACGAAGGCCTGCTCGACGGCGGCGGCATCCGGTCCATGTTCATCGACAATACGAACGAGCCCCGCCTCGATCTCGACAAGCCGCTCCGCAATGCCGAGACGCGCATTCGAGGTGATTGTGCCATTCGCGATATGGACGAGTTTCGAGCCCTGGACGGAGATTATGCCCCATCCCGTGGCGGTGAGGCCGGGATCGATGCCGAGATATCTGAACGATGCCGGCATGAGCGGAAAGTCCTTGTGTCCGGGCCAGCCTCGGGCGAGGCCGGAACCGTCCGGTTCATGCCCGCTGCCGGGAAGCCGCTTCGCGCTCGATGGCGTCAGGCGGACATCTTCTCCAGGACCGAATCGGACATCTCGAAGTTCGCATAAACCTGCTGCACATCGTCATTGTCGTCCAGCGCTTCGAGCATCTTGAGGATCGTCTCGGCTTTTTCGTCGTCCAGCTCAATGGTGTTCTGCGGCTTCCAGACGATACGCCCGCTGCGCGGTTCACCGAATTTCTTCTCAAGCTCACCGGATACTTCATGCAACGCATCCGGCGCGCAGTAGAGCTCATGCAGCTCCTCACCCGACTGGCAATCGTCCGCACCAGCCTCGATCGCTGCTTCGAGCATTTCATCGGCGGTCGCGACATCCGCGGGATATTCGACGAGGCCGAGGCGGTCGAAACCAAAAGACACGGCGCCCGTTTCACCGAGATTGCCGCCATTTTTGGTGAAAATGGCGCGTACTTCGCCCGCCGTCCGGTTGCGATTGTCAGTCAGGGTTTCAACGATGACACCGACACCCCCCACACCAAAGCCCTCGTAGCGGACTTCCTCATAATTCTCGCCGCCCTGATCCGTACTCTTCTTGATCGCGCGTTCGATATTGTCTTTCGGCATGTTTTCCGCGCGCGCCGCCTGAATTGCCGCGCGAAGGCGTGGATTATATTCAGGATCTGCCAAACCCATTTTCGCCGCCACGGTGATTTCCTTGGCAAGCTTGGCAAAGAGCTTGGCGCGCTTCTTATCCTGCGCGCCCTTGCGATACATGATGTTCTTGAATTGTGAGTGGCCGGCCATTCCGCCTCCGAAAACCTTTCGAGCAAGTGCTGAAATTTGCGCCTTTATAGAGGTCACACCTGCCGAAATCCATACTTCGGACGGCACAACGGTATACACGCATAACGTGTTATTTATATTTTTATGCTCCCTTAACGTGTGTTTAAGGTTTCCCGGGCAGGCTGTTCCTGTCGCCGGAAGGGGAGGTTTGCCCAACTTTCTCCAGAGGCTGGCGGCAATACCAGAGACCGGCTCGTGGCCCCGCCCAGCCCGCGCCGGATTAAGCCAACGCAACGCACGCGAAGGCGCACCGCCTCGTCCCCCTGTCCGCCTCACCCACCTCGGCCGGCAGAAGCGGACGGGGCGGTTCTTCGCTGGACAAGTCTGACGGCGCTATTTGTGAATATCGGTCGGCCAGGCATAGGGCCCTGAAAGAGGCCTGCCCTCCATCGTCTCCACAACATATCGGGCGACAAGGCACTCACTAAAAAAACTGTGATACCGCTCATGCCCGTTGCGCGCGATGCGCTGACGTTCGCCGTCATTCTTCAGAAAATACCGAAGCTTGTCCGCGAGTTCGTCCAGATCGCGATAGAAGGCGAATTCCTCATCCGAGAAAATCTCGTCATAGCCGGTCGAGCGCGCCACGAAGACGAGGAGCCCGTTCCCTGCATATTGCGCGAGACGATCGGAAGAATAGAGGGGATACCCCTCCTCCCGGTTGAGGTTGAGCCCCATCCGGGCACCGGCAATGGCGTCGTAATAATCCATGCCCTGCAAGGCAGCACGCTCCTCCAGACCGTAGAACGCATAACGCGCCTCGGGCACACGCTTCTCAATGTCCTTGAGGAACCGGCCGCGCGGCGATGTCGATGTTTCGGACCCGACCGCACAAAGAAAATCGACGGGCTGATCGCTTTCCGCAAAGCATTCCAGCGTCTCGATGGACGGGTCGGCGGGATTGGGAATAAAGGCGAGTGAATGGGTTGGCGTCACGAAGTCGTCGAGGCGCTCGCCTGCCGTCGTGATGAAGGTTGTATCGGCAACCTCGGCAAAGCGATGAATGCGCGCAACATTTTCATCCAGAAAAAGCGCATCGATATTGATGACGCAAACACGCAGCGCAGGCAGCATCCTGCGCAAGGTTCGTATCGTGTCGTTCTCGATCTTGTCGGCATGGAAAAGAACGAGAAGCTCGGGCCGGAAATTGGAACAAAGCTCAATGAGCCGCCTGTTCGCGTGGCGGTTGCCCGCACGGCCAATGCCCCATTTGCCCGCCTCGCGGGCGATATCGCGGTCGCTGAAGCCCATCACCTGATGGCCATTGCGCACAAACCCGTTCGCAAACTTGCGAACCGTTGCATAGAAATTCGTGCCGGCGCGCTTCTCGTTGAAATTCCCGGCAAGCACGATCCGCATGACGCTCAAACCTCCGGCAGAACCTGGGAAAGGCGTCCGCCAATGCGCACAGGCTCGACACGGCGCGCAAGACCGGAACTGTCCGTCTCGACAAAGACGCCGCAAAGCGTCGCAGGCCCGAGCGCAGGCTGAAAACGCCCGCTGGGAATGCGCGTTACAAAGCGGTTCAATGGCTCGTCCTTGTCCATGCCGATGACGGAGTTGTAGTCGCCGCACATGCCCGCATCGGTCTGGTAGGCGGTCCCGCCCGGCAATATCTGCGCGTCCGCGGTCGGCACATGGCTATGCGTACCGACAACGAGCGACACGCGCCCGTCGCAGTAATGCCCCATCGCCATCTTTTCCGAGGTCGCCTCGGCATGCATGTCGACGAGAATGGCATCCGCTCCCTCGCCGAGCGGGCAAGCCGAAATCTGCTCGTCGATTGCCTCGAAGGGACAATCGAGCGCCTCCATGAAGACACGGCCAAGAGCATTGACGACGAGAACCCGGGCACCCGTCGTCCCCTCGACCAGTGCCGCGCCCCGCCCCGGCGTGCCGGAAGGGTAATTCGCGGGCCTTACGAGACGCGGCTCGCGCTCGATATGGACCAGCGCCTCGCGCTGATCCCATGAATGATTGCCGAGCGTGATGACATCGGCGCCCGCATCGAAAATATCGTCGCAGATTGCGCCCGTGATGCCGAAACCGCCTGCTGCGTTTTCGCCGTTCACAACAATGAAATCGAGGCCGAGCTCGCGGCGCAGGTTTGGCAGCTCCGCGACAAGCGCGTCGCGTCCGCTGCGCCCAACAATATCGCCCATGAACAGCAGTCTCATACTCAACCTCCGGCACGCGGGCCGAACGCCCTTGCGCCTTTTTCCGTCACGATCCAGTCGAGCCGGGCGTCGAATTCCTCTTCGGGGAGGTCTTGAGCTTCCTGCGCCGAAAACGCAACCCCGACAGCCAGAACCTGCCCCCCCGCTCGTCTTAGCTGCTCGAACGTCCGGTCATAATAGCCGCCACCATATCCGAGGCGGCGCCCGTCGCTATCAAAAGCGAGAAGCGGCACCAGCACGACATCCGGCCGGCGCTCCGGTGCTCCGGGCCGGGGTTCGCGTGTGCCATGATCGCCGGGCACCAGTTCATCGCCCGGCTGCCAGAGATTGAAGACGAGCGGCCTGTTGCGCGTGGCGACACGCGGCAACACACAAGGATGACCGCGCCCGGCAAGCTGACCGAGAAGAAACGCCGGATCGGGCTCGCTCCCGATGGGGGCATAGCCCGCCACGCAGGCCCCTGCTGCGAGCGGAACCGACCGGAGAAAATGAGAAGCAATGAGCGCAGGCGCTGTTTTCGCCAGCGCCGCATGGGCGGCGTCCCGTCTGAGCCGCGCCTGTTCCCGGGCGCGCCGCTTCGCTTCGGCGCTCATGATAAACCGGAAACATGATGTGGGACCGCCACGGCCGTCGGAATGTCGTTCCTCGGAGACCTACTAACGTAGGTGGGCGCCGTGTGAAGGAGACCACGGTCTCCCCCAGGGACAGCTCCCTCAAGGAGCGTAAGGCCCCGAGAGTAATTATTCCTAACGTACCGGGCAGTACCCGACTTTATTCTATCTGGGGTACGGCGGTCTCCGGTCAAGCTAAATAGCTGACAGGCCAGCCTGAAAAGCCAGAGGCAGAACGTCACGCTGCCTCGATCCGCTTGGCAAGATCCTCGATCCGGCGGGCCGCATCGTCCATCACATCGGCCAGCGAATCCTCGGCCTCCCGGGAGCGTTCGAGCGCGGAAGCCCGCGATCCGCTGAGATTTTCGATTTCCTGTTCCAGAAGCTTGTTTTTCTGAAACGCGTCGGAAAGCTCGTCCGCGATCAGGAGCCCGGCCATGAGCAGAAGCCTCGCATCACCCACCTGCCCGACTTCCTGAGCAAGGTCGGTTACATGCTTGTTAATATAGGACGCGAGTTCCCGGACATGCTCCTCCTCCCCGTCCCCACAGGCGACCGTGTAGGAGCGATCATTGATCGAGACTTTGACCTGTCCCATGAAACTTCCTTTCTGGCGGGTCTTCTCAGCCTTCGGCGAGAACTTCCCTGATGCCTTCTATCGCATCTGCGAGCGTTTCGGAGGCGCGTTCATTGAGTTCGTTCAAACGCCGCGCCTCGGCCTTGATCTGGTCAAGCTCCTCGGCAAGCTCCGAACGGCTTTCGGTCAGCGTATCCACCTCTTCCTGCAACCGTCGCGCCGCCTGGGCGCGTTGCACCTGCCGGTTTATGGTCGCTTCCAGCCTGTCCAGTGCGCCTGAAAAGCGCTCTACAGCCGAATCGAGTTTGCTCATGTCTTTCCCGGGCTGACCGCTCTGGCCAAAGCAGCCGGAGCATTCTTTTGCCAAGATAGGCAGGGCTTCGAAATGAGGTCAACGCCGCCAGTGACATGTCGACGCGATTTGGCAATCCGATATGCGTGGAATCGCGCCCGATACGGGGATTCCGGCATTGACTCAGGGGGGGTCCGTGGTCATTGTGGCGCCGCTCTCGGCAGGGCCCGAGTTAAGCCCCCGATACGAGCAAATGAGCGGGTTTCCCAAGGCGCGGAACATCCGCAATCTCCTGCCCGCTCAGCGCCCGGCTGGGCAACAGAGTGACACATGACGCCAACTGAAAAATCAGCCGTCGCCGAAAAGGCGAAATCATCAGCCGGAGCCGAGAAATCCTCTGGCGCCTCACACGATGCGATGGCGAACGCGATCCGCGCCCTGGCGATGGACGCCGTCCAGCAGGCAAATTGCGGCCATCCCGGCATGCCGATGGGCACCGCCGATATCGCCACCGTCCTTTTCACGAAGTTTCTCAAGATCGACCCGCGCCAGCCCGGCTGGCCGGACCGCGACCGTTTCGTGCTCTCGGCCGGCCATGGCTCGATGCTGCTCTACGCGGTGAACTACCTGCTCGGCTACGAAGACATGACGATCGAGCAGATCAGGAATTTCCGCCAGCTTGGTTCGATCACCGCCGGCCATCCCGAATACGGCCACGCCGAAGGCATCGAGACGACAACCGGCCCGCTCGGTCAGGGAATCTCGACAGCGGTAGGCATGGCGCTCGCCGAACGCCTGCAGGCAGCCCGCTTCGGCAATGATATCGTCGATCACCATACATATGTTATCGCCTCCGACGGCGACCTTATGGAAGGCATCAGCCACGAGGCGATCAGCATTGCTGGCCACCTGAAGCTTTCGAAGCTCATCGTTCTCTACGATGACAACGAAATCACCATCGACGGCGCGCTTTCGCTCTCGGAATCGGGTGATGCCCTGCAGCGTTTCGAGGCTGCGGGCTGGAACGCGAGCCGTATCGACGGCCACAACCCGGACGAAATCGCCGCTGCCATCGAAAAAGCACAGAAGTCCGACAAGCCGACGCTCATCGCCTGCCGTACCGTGATCGGCTATGGCTCGCCCAACAAGCAGGGCAAATCCTCGGCGCATGGTTCGCCGCTCGGCGCCGACGAAATCGTGCTTGCCCGCGAAACGCTGCACTGGAAGGCGGAACCTTTCACCGTGCCGAGCGAGACACTGGATGCCTGGCGCATTGCAGGGCTTCGCAACACCAAGCAGCGCAAGGCCTGGGAGGAAAAGCTCGCGGCCCTGCCTGCCGAAACCCGTACTGAGTTCGAGCGCAGGATCGCCGGTGACCTTCCCGCGGGTCTCGCCAAGGCCGTCGAGGCCTTCAAGGAAAAGCTCGTCATCGACCAGCCGAAATGGGCGACACGTAAATCCTCCGAAGAGGCGCTCAACGTCATCAACGCAGCGTTGCCCGAAACCATTGGCGGTTCCGCGGACCTGACGGGCTCGAACAACACGCGCTCGAAGGAACAAAAACCCGTCTCGGCGGAAGATTTCTCAGGCTCCTTCATCCATTGGGGCATCCGCGAGCACGGCATGGCGGCTGCGATGAACGGCATCGCGCTCCACAAGGGTCTGATCCCCTATTCGGGCACCTTCCTCGTCTTCACCGATTACTGCCGGCCCGCGATCCGCCTCTCCGCACTGATGGGGCAGCGCGTCATCTATGTCATGACGCATGATTCCATCGGCCTTGGCGAAGACGGGCCGACGCATCAGCCGGTCGAGCACCTCGCCAGCCTCCGCGCCATGCCAAACCTCAATGTCTTCCGCCCGGCGGACGCCGTTGAAACGCTTGAATGCTGGCAGCTCGCGCTGGAGGCGAAGGGAACACCGTCGATCCTCGCCCTTTCACGCCAGAACCTTCCGGCGGTTCGCACCGAGAATTCGGACAAGAACCTCTGCGCCCGTGGCGCCTATGAGCTCTCGCCCGCCTCCTCCAAGGCCGAAGTGTCGCTTCTCGCCACCGGCTCGGAGATCGAAATCGCGCTCGCGGCGCAGAAACTGCTCGAACGCGACGGTATCCCCGCGCGCGTTGTGTCCATGCCCTGCCTCGACATTTTCGATCAACAGTCGAAGGACTTCCAGGCCGACATGCTCGGTCAGGGCACGGTGAAGATTGCAATCGAGGCCGGTGTCCGCTTCGGCTGGGACCGCTACATAGGCCCCGATGGTGCTTTCATCGGCATGACCGGCTTTGGTGCTTCCGCACCTGCGCCGGAACTCTATAAGCACTTCAACATCACGCCCGAGGCGGCAGTAGCCGCGGCGAAAGCCTGTCTCGCAGAAAAAGCCTAACTTACGCTCAGGAGAACAAGGAAATGGCAGTGCGCGTTGCGATTAACGGATTTGGTCGGATCGGACGCCTTGTGCTCCGCGCCATTGCGGAATCCGGCCGCAAGGATATCGAAGTTGTAGCCATCAACGACCTCGGCTCGGTCGATGCCAATGCGCTCCTGCTGAAATACGACAGCGTACACGGCCGCTTCCCCGGCAAGATCAAGACGACGAAATCCTCCATGGATCTCGGCCGCGGCCCGATCAAGGTGCTCGCCGAACGCGATCCCTCAAAGCTTCCCTGGGAAGATCTCGGCGTCGACATCGCTCTCGAATGCACGGGCCTCTTCACGGCGCGCGACAAGGCCGCAGCGCATCTGACTGCGGGAGCGAAAAAAGTCCTGATTTCCGCGCCGGGCGAAGATTCGGACCTCACCGTCGTTTACGGCGTGAACCACAGCGCCCTGAAAAAGAGCCACAAGATCGTCTCGAATGCCTCCTGCACGACCAACTGCCTCGCACCGGTGGCACAGGTGCTGCACAAGGCCTGCGGCATCGAACAGGGCTACATGACGACGATCCACGCTTATACCGGCGACCAGAACACGGTCGACACGCTGCATAAAGACCCGCGCCGCGCCCGCGCCGCAGGCGTCTCCATGATCCCGACCTCGACCGGTGCCGCCAAGGCCGTCGGCCTCGTGCTGCCGGAACTGCAGGGCAAGCTGGACGGCACTTCGATCCGCGTACCGACCCCGAACGTATCGGTGATCGACCTCGTCTTCACGTCGAAGAAGAAGACCACCGCCGAGGAAGTGAACGCTGCGATCGTTGCCGCCGCGAAAGGCCCGCTCAAGGGCGTCCTTGCGACGACCAACGAGCCGAATGTTTCCATCGACTTCAATCACAACCCCGCCTCTTCCACCTTCGATCTGACGCAGACGCAGGTGATCGACGGCAAGCTTGTGCGGGTACTGTCCTGGTACGACAACGAGTGGGGCTTCTCGAACCGCATGGGCGACACGGCTGTCGCCATGGGCAAGCTGCTCTGAACGGAGCAGCGAACTCTCATGGCCGATCACAAGACGCTTGACGATCTCGCTGCCGCGGTTGGCCTGAAAGGCCTCAGGGTTCTCGTCCGGGCCGATCTCAACGTGCCCATGCAGGACGGCAAGGTGTCGGACGCAACGCGCATCGAGCGCGTTGCTCCCACCCTGAAAGAACTCGCAAGCCAGGGCGCCCGGGTCATCGTGCTTTCCCATTTCGGCCGCCCGAAAGGCAAGCCGGAGGCAAAATATTCGCTGAAACCTGTCGCCGAGGCGCTTGGCGCCTATGTCGGCGTGAAAGTCGGCTTCGCCGAGGATTGCGTGGGCGAGAAGGCCGCAAATGCCTGCGACGGCATGGCGCCGGGCACTATCCTCGTCCTTGAAAACACCCGCTTTCACGAAGGCGAGGAAAACAACGATCCGGATTTTGCGAAGGCACTTGCCGAAAACGGTAATGTCTACGTGAACGACGCCTTCTCATGCGCCCATCGCGCTCATGCCTCGACCGAAGGCATCACCTATTTTCTGCCCTCCTATGCAGGGCGCGCCATGGAAGCCGAACTTACCGCTCTCGACGCCGCACTCGGAAATCCCAAGCGCCCCGTGGTGGCTATCGTGGGCGGCGCCAAGGTTTCGACGAAGATTTCCCTGCTCGGCAATCTCGTCAAGAAGGTGGACGCACTCGTCATTGGCGGCGGCATGGCAAACACGTTTCTGGCCGCACAGGGCAAGAAGGTCGGCAAATCGCTTTGCGAACCCGACCTCTTCGACACGGCGCGCCACATTCTGGCCAATGCCCGCGGCGCAAAATGCGACATCGTGCTGCCGACAGACGTTGTGGTAGCCAGGGAATTGAAAGCCGGCGCCAAGACAAAGGTGACGACGGTTGACGAGGTTCCCGAAGACGAGATGATCCTGGACGTAGGGCCCGATACCCTCGCCCATCTTGCCGGACGCTTCGAGACGGCCAATACGGTAGTCTGGAACGGCCCGCTCGGCGCTTTCGAAGTCCCGCCTTTCGACCGCGGCACGACTGAAGCCGCTCGTATTGTTGCGATGCGCAGCAAACAGGGCGAGCTCGTTTCCGTTGCCGGGGGTGGCGATACCGTCGCGGCCTTGAACGAAGCCGGCGCCGCCGATGATTTCACCTATGTTTCCGCCGCCGGCGGGGCCTTCCTGGAGTGGATGGAAGGTGTTGAACTGCCGGGCGTCGCGGCTCTCAGCCGCAAATAGACGAACACCGTTTGGTATCCAGAGGACAAGACAATGACTGAGACGCTTGAATCGATTGCACAGGCCATGGTTGCGCCGGGCAAGGGCATTCTGGCAGCCGACGAAAGCTCCGGCACGATCAAGAAGCGCTTCGACGCGATCAACGTCGCCTCCACGGAAGACAACCGCCGCGACTATCGCGAACTGCTGTTCCGCACCGACGAGGCGATGCAGAAGCATATTTCGGGCGTAATCCTTTACGACGAAACGATCCGCCAGAAAGCAAAAGACGGTACGCCCCTCGTCGACCTCATCAAGAAAGCCGGTTCCATTCCGGGCATCAAGGTGGACGCGGGCGCAAAGCCGATGGCCGGTTTCCCGGGTGAAACGGTAACGGAAGGCCTCGATGGCCTGCGTGAGCGGCTTGCCGAATATTACGATCTCGGCGCCCGCTTCGCGAAATGGCGCGCGGTGATCGACATTGCCGACGGCATCCCGACCAATGCCTGCATCGAAGCGAACGCCGAGGCCCTTGCCCGCTATGCAGCACTTTGCCAGGAAGCGAAGATCGTTCCGATCGTGGAGCCCGAAGTCCTGATGGACGGCGCACATACCGCCGAGCGCTGCTTCGAAGTGACGGAAGCGACACTCCGCGCCGTCTTCAATCGCCTCGCGCTTCACAATGTGAACCTCGAAGGCGCGATCCTTAAGCCGAACATGATCGTATCGGGCAAGAAGTGCCCGACGCAGGCCGGTGTCGAGGAAGTGGCGGAAAAGACCATCGCCTGTTTCAAACGCACGGTTCCGTCGGCGATTCCGGGCATCGTCTTCCTGTCGGGCGGCCAGTCCGATGAGGATGCGACAGCCCATCTCGATGCCATGAACAAGATCGGCGGCTTCCCCTGGAAGATGTCTTTCTCCTATGGCCGCGCGCTGCAGGCAGCGCCGCAAAAGGCATGGGCAGGCAAGGCGGAAAACGTACCCGCCGCCCAGAAGGCCTTCCTTCATCGCGCGAAGATGAACAGCCTTGCCGCGCTTGGCGAATGGCAGAGCTCTCTCGAAAAATCTGCCTGAAGCGCAGTTTTCACTCTCGAAACGCCCCGTTCACCGCGAGCGGGGCGTTTTGCGTTTCCAATCCTCCGGGATAAAACACCGCCATGTCAGACCAATCCTGCCGCCTCTACCTCATCACCCCTCCCCGCATCGAACCGCTCGCCTTCGCCGACACGCTGAAGGCCGCCCTCGATGCAGGCGATGTGGCCAGCCTTCAACTGCGCCTGAAAGGTGAGAAGGAAACGCCGCCCGATGCCGACGCCATTCGCAAAGCGACCGAAATCCTGATGCCTCTGGCGCATAGCTACGAGGTCGCTTTCCTCATCAACGACCGCCCGGACCTTGCCGCAGAACTCGACGCGGACGGCGCACATATCGGCCAGACGGACCTGGCCTATGCTGAGGCGAGAGAACTGCTGGGGCCGGACAAGATTCTGGGTGTCACCTGTCATGACTCCCGCCATCTCGCCATGGAAGCCGGCGAAGCGGGCGCCGATTATGTGGCGTTCGGCGCCTTTTATAAAACCGACACAAAAGACCCTATAAGTATGGCCGAGCCCGATATCCTCACCTGGTGGTCCGAGCTGTTCGAATTGCCCTGCGTCGCTATCGGAGGAATAACCGCGAATAACGCCGCACCGCTCGTCCGGGCCGGAGCCGATTTCTTGGCCGTCTCGTCGGGAGTATGGTCTCATGAAGATGGACCGGCGGCGGCCATCCGTGCGCTGAACAGGATCATGATGGAGGAAGGCAAGGCCCGATGAGGCATCTTCTGATAGCGCTTGCTGGAGCGCTCACAATGTTACTGATGCCGCTCTCACCTTCGCACGCGCAGGGCGCCTCTTCCTCCACCGAGGACAACGACGCAATGGCCCCCGCGCTCGAAGCCTACCGCGCAGGCCGCTATGAACAGGCGCTGCTGATTGCAACGCCGCTGGCCGAGAAGGGCAATGTCTCGGCGCAGCTCATGCTGGGGTCCATCTACAACAATGGCGAAGGGGTTACCCCCAATCCGGAAGAAGCGGCCAAATGGTTCACGAAGGCCGCAGCCAAAGGCGAGGCTGGCGCTCAATATGCGCTCGGTATGCTCATGGAATATGGCCGCGTCGATGGAGCCGATCCTGTCGCGGCACGCAAATATTTCAGAGGCGCCGCTGAACAGAACCATGTCGCCTCACAAGCTGAACTTGGCCTCATGTACACGACCGGACGCGGCGGCCCGCAGGATCTCGCAGAGGCTGCCAAATGGTTTGATCGCGCAGCCGCCAAAGGCAATGCCAACGCCCGGTACTACCTCGGCACTCTCTATGCGTCAGGTAAAGGTAAACCCCGCGACCTCGGCGAAGCTGCCCGCTATTTCCGCATGGCCGCCGACCAGGGGCAGCCGCAGGCGGCTTATCAGCTCGGCTTGATGCTGCAGGATGGCGCAGGTACCGAAAAAAGCCTTGCCGAGGCTGTAACCCGCTTCAAGGAGGCCGCTCAAAAGGGCGTGTCCGGCGCGCAGACTTCCCTCGCTTTCTCCTATCTGAACGGAGAGGGCATCGAAAAGAACGACACGTTGGCGGCAAAATGGTTTGTGGAAGCCGCCATGCGGGGCGACGCGCTCGCCCAGGACCGCCTTGCCCGCCTCTATTTCCTTGGTCAGGGTGTGACGCGGGACGTGGAGGCGGCGCTTCTATGGCTGACCCTGGCAGAACAGAACGGCATGACCGACGATACGCTCAGAAGCGCCATGGAGCCGGAGATTACGCCGGAAATCCGGGCCAAGGTCGCAGCGGAAATAGCAAAACTCGACAAGGACAGCGCTTCGCCAAACTGAGCGCACCGCCCTCCCCTCCCCTGCTACCCGAAAGCACCGGCCGGGAGCCCGGCCAAAAGCACTGTGCATGAAGGGCCCGGGATGTTATCAGAGCGCCGGTTGCGGACTCTCCGGCGGAGCCCGCCCCATACCCTTTTCAAGAATTCGAGCGTCCCATGAAGATCAACGGCAATGAAATCCGTCCCGGCAACGTCATCGAGCATGAAGGCGGCCTCTGGGCGGCGGTGAAAGTCCAGCACGTGAAGCCCGGCAAGGGCGGCGCCTTTGCGCAGGTCGAATTGAAAAACCTCGTCGACGGCCGCAAGCTCAACGAACGCTTCCGCTCGGCTGCAACCGTTGAACGCGTTCGTCTTGAGCAGAAGGACTACCAGTATCTCTATGAGAATGACGGGATGCTGACCTTCATGGACAACGAGACCTACGAACAGATCGAACTCGCGAAGGACTGGGTCGGCGACCGTGCCGCCTTCCTGCAGGACGGCATGAAGGTGACGGTGGAAAGCCACGAAGGCAAAGCGCTTGGCATCTCGCTCCCCGACCAGGTTGTGCTCGAAATCACCGAGACGGAACCCACGGTAAAGGGCCAGACGGCGGCAAGCTCCTACAAGCCTGCACTTCTCGAAAATGGCGTTCGCGTCATGGTGCCGCCCTTCATCACTACCGGGGAAAAGATCGTCGTCGACACGAACGAAGTCACCTATCTCCGTCGCGCCGACTGAACGGAAAAAAGTAAAGATGTCCCGCCACACCCCTTCGATGAGCATCATGGTCGCGGCTGCCCGCAAGGCAGCGCGTGGCCTGCAGCGCGACTTCGGTGAAGTCGAAAACTTGCAGGTCTCGCTCAAGGGGCCCGCGAACTTCGTTACAGCCGCCGACAAAAAAGCCGAGAAGGTCATTTTCGAGGAACTGTCGAAAGGGCGGCCGGGCTATGGCTTCCTGATGGAAGAAGGCGGCGTCGTCGAAGGTGCCGACAAGTCGCATCGCTGGATCATCGATCCACTCGATGGTACGACGAACTTCCTCCACGGCATTCCGATGTTTTCGATTTCGATAGCGCTGGAACGCGAAGGACAGCTCGTCGCGGGCCTCGTCTATAATCCGATTTCCGATGAGATGTTCATCGCGGAAAAGGGTCAGGGAGCATTCCTGAACGATCGCCGCATCCGCGTTGCCGCACGCCGCGAACTCGCACAATCCGTCGTCGCGACCGGTATCCCGCATATCGGACGCCCGGACCATGCCCGCTTCAATACGGAACTCGGCGTGGTCATGAACGAAGTGGCGGGTGTCCGCCGCATGGGCTCCGCGGCGCTCGACCTTGCCTATATCGCGGCGGGCCGCTTCGATGCCTATTGGGAAGCCGCGCTCTCACCCTGGGACATGGCGGCAGGCATCGTTCTCGTCCGCGAAGCCGGCGGTTTTGTCTCCGACCTCAAGGGCGGCGACACCATGCTCAAAAGCGGTGGAATCATTGCGGGAAACGATGCGCTCTACCGCAAGCTCGGCGACCTGCTCAAAAAGGCCCATAAGCAGGCCTGATCCACCGATTTTCTTCAAGCCGTTACACACGAAGGCAAGGTCCACGCCCAAGGGCGAAGGCAACGCATGCTATCCTTGTGTCGGGATGCGCTGAGCGCGTCCCCGAGAGCCAAGGGAAGACATGCGCAGAAACATGACCGGCTCCAACAAGTTTTTTGGGCAACGCCACAGGCTCGTACTGGCAGCCGCTCTGCTGTGCGCATCGCCGCCTGCCGCAAACGCCGACCCCCTTTCCACCGTAACCGGCACCGTAAAGAAGGTTACAGACACCACAGGCAGGACCGTGTCGGGCGCAGGCCGCACCGTGAACGAGACGCTCTCTACGGCAGGCGAAACGGTCTCAAAAACCACGGAAAATATCGGCCTGCCCGGCCCCGAGCCGGAGGAAACACCTGTCGACAGCCTTGGGCGCGCAATCATCAAACCCGTGGGCACATTGGTGACACCCGGCACTGGCCCTGCCACCCCTTCCTCCAGGCAGCAGGCCCCGCGCGAAGAAAACCAGCAAGACATCACCCAGCCTCACGATGTCTATCAGTCGTCTATCCCCGATGTTCTCCCGCGCGGCACACTGGCCCGCATCTATTTCAAACCGGGCGAGACGCGGCTCGACGGCTCGGCAAGGAACCACATTTCAGGCTTCGTTCAGAACTTCCGGCAGCGCGTCGGCAATGTGGACATCAAGGGCTATGCCGACCGCTCACGGGGCGACGATGCCAATGCGAAAGATATCGCCATGCAGCGCGCACTCGCCGTGCAGGAGGCACTTCTCGCGCAAGGAATCGAAGCAGGCCGCATCCGTGCGAGCACCATGGGCAACACCGACAAGGGCGATGCGCTTGAAGATCGCGTCGATATCCGCTTCGACGGCTACTGAAAGCCCCTCTTCCAAAGAGCCCCAATTCCGCCGGATTCCCCGCCTAAATCCCTGTTTTGGGCGGGGTCTGTTCCCTTGCCGCGAACATGCCTAGACTAGCGCAAACGATTGCCGCCGGCCCGCCACGAATGATTGCCCGCCCGGATGACCTCGCTTCACATGACCTTACTCTGCAGGATAACGATCCGCCCTATCGAGAGAAGACTCATGAGCGCGCTCGGCGCGATGCTTGGCGCCGCTATCTGGCTGACGCTTGGCATTTCTCCGCTCGCCGCGGCCGAAGCGCCGCTGTCGCCGCCCAAACCTGCGCTCGTCCGCGTTCTCTTCGAGCCGGAAACCGCGACGATGGGGCAGACATCACGCGAAGACCTGACCGTCTTCGCAGAAGACTTCAGGCGCCGCAGCGGGCGGCTTGAATTGCGCGCTTATGCAGGCCCGCCGCACGACACCTCGTCTAATGCGCGCCGGCTTGCCTTGAAGCGCGCGCTTTCGGTGAGACGGGTTCTCGTCTCGAACGGTGTAACAGCGGAGCGCATCCATGTGCGCGCGCTCGGGGGCACATCCGACAGCGGTCCGACCGACCGCGTGGATGTAAGACTTTTCGGCGGCTGACCGGCCGCCCGGCAAAAGGACAGGGGCAGAACGCATGGCAAGGGAAACCAGGGACGGATTCGCGCTTTCCCAACCGCGGACTTACCTGACGCGGATGATCCTCTTCATCATCCTGACGGCATTTGTAGGCGCAATCCTCTACCGGCAGATCGAAACGGCTTTTCTCGCAAATCCGGGGCTTAACGGGCTTATTGCCGGCGTTCTCCTCATTGGCATCCTCTATGCCTTGAGGCAGGTCCAGTCGCTGCGCGGCGAAATACGCTGGGTCAACGACTTCCGCCGCGCCGATCCGGGCCTCGCCATGCCACCGCCTCCCCAGCTTCTTGCGCCAATGGCCACCATGCTCGGCGACCGCAAGGGACGGATGCAGCTCAACGCGCTTTCCATGCGCTCAATCCTCGATTCGCTGGGCTCACGCCTCGATGAACAGCGCGAAATTTCGCGCTACATCATCGGCCTCCTGATTTTCCTGGGGCTGCTCGGCACCTTCTGGGGATTGCTGACGACCGTGACCTCCGTCGCGGGCACGATCCAGGGCCTGAGCGTGGAAGGAACCGATCCGGCGGCGGTCTTCGCGAACCTGAAGAGCGGTCTCGAAGGCCCTCTCAGAGGTATGGGCACGGCCTTCTCTTCCTCGCTTTTCGGTCTTGCCGGTTCACTCGTCCTGGGCTTTCTCGATCTGCAGGCCGGGCAGGCGCAAAATCGCTTCTACAACGAACTGGAAGAATGGCTCTCCACCGTGACCAATCTTTCAGGCGACTACGATCCCGCCGCGCCGGGCATGCTCGGTGAAACCGCAAAGCGGCTTCGCAATATCGAACAGGCGCTCGCCTCCGGTAGCGATCAGGGCGCGCTCAAGGCCCTTGCGGGACAGGTCACGGCACTCACCGAACAGATGCAGGCGGAGCGGCAATTGCTCGTGCAGATGGCGGAAAATCAGCAAAACCTTCAGCCGGTGCTCGAAGAGCTGTCGCGCCGCCTCGGCCAGCAGGGCTGACGCGCATGGCACACGGCGGCAGACGCATCAGGGGCCGCGCGCCCACCGGGGATTACTGGCCGGGCTTTGTCGACGCGATGTCGAGCCTGCTCCTCGTTCTGATTTTCCTGCTTACGATCTTCATGATCACGCAGTTTTTCCTGAGCCAGCTCGTAAGCAACAAGGACTCCGCACTCGAAAGCCTCAAAAGTCAGATCGCCGAACTCGTGAACCAGCTGGCGCTGGAAAAGCAGGAAAAGGCCGACCTCCAGGCGACAATCCTCTCGCTGCAGGATTCCCTTTCGGCCGCCACCGCCGAGCGCGACCGTCTTTCCGCAATGGCCGAAGAAGGTGCTGGCGCGGGATCGCGCGTCGCCGAACTCGAAAGCGCCCTCTCGGACGAAAAAAAGGTATCGAGCGAGGCGCTGTCACAGGTTGAACTCCTGAACCAGCAGATCGCGGCCTTGCGCCGTCAGCTCGCCACGCTTGAGGCGGCGCTGGATGCTGCCGAGCAGAAGGACCGCGAGCAACAGGCACAGATCGCCAATCTCGGCCGCCGTCTCAATGCCGCACTCGCACAAAAGGTCCAGGAACTCGCAAAATACCGTTCCGAATTCTTCGGCCGTCTGCGCGCCATTCTCGGTGACCGGCAGGACATTGAAATCGTCGGCGATCGCTTCGCAATGCAGTCGGAAATTTTCTTCGCCTCGGGCTCGGCCGATCTCAACCCGTCCGGCGAGCAGCAACTCGACAAGATTTCCCAGGCAATCAGGGAAATCGCGGCGGAAATTCCCGGCGATATCCCCTGGGTCCTGCGCGTCGATGGCCACACCGACGCAAACCCGATCGCGACCCCGCAATTTCCCTCGAACTGGTATCTGTCCAGTGCACGGGCCATCGCCGTCGTGGATTACCTTGTCGAGCAGGGCGTACCGGCAAACCGTCTCGTTGCCGCAGGTTTCGGCCAGTACCATCCGCTTGAACAGGGACGCAGCGAGACCGCAAACACGCGTAACCGCCGCATCGAGTTCAAGCTGACGGAACGCTGATCAGTAGGAGCGAAGCTCCTCGGACTGCGTGCAGACAAGCACTTCCGGCTGGAAGACCTGACCGAGCAGCATCTTGCTGCCATATCCGGCGGCGACGCTGATACCCGAAATTTCCTCGCCCATATTGAGATAGATCGTGCCCGCTTTCTTCTGCGAGGGCTCCATGCGCACGACCTGGCTCGGCGAAAGCTCTTCCGCATCCGAAGCATGGGAAAGGAAGTCGAGGATTTTCGGATGCGCACCGAGAAGCAGTGTTCCATCCGGCTGCACGTCGATATTGTCCACGCCGGTTCCGAGGCGGACATGATCGAAACCCGTCAGTACGCCCGTCTCCGTATCGCGATTGTAGATATACATGCTCATGCCCAGAGCGGAAGCGACATAGACCTGTTTCCCGTCAGGACTCATGTTGATGCCATTGGGATAAAGCAGCGTATCGGCGGCGACTTTCGCTTCGCTTCCATCGAAATAGACGACATTGGAATTGCGAAGCAGCAGCCCGTCGCTCAGCGTCTGCATGAGCTGACTCTGCGTCGTGTGATCGTTTGTTGCGTAGAAACTGCGCGGGCCGACGGCCAGCACATCGTTCAGCGAAATGAAAAGCGAGCTCTCCATACTCTCTTCATGGGAGAGCGTACCATCCGCCGCGATGGAGAAAACCTCGACGCGCTCGCCGCCCTTTGCCGGATGGCTGACCGCGAAGAGCCTCCGCTCGCCATCGGGGCCGATATAGAGGCTGATGCCATGAGGACGGAAATCTTCCGGCGCCGGCGGCGTCACAGGGTAGAGAGCCCAATCCGCTTCCGGCAACGAAAGATCGATCGCGTAGATGCCGCCGCGAATGGCGTCTGAGCCCGGTGCACCGGACATGACCGCACGGCGATCATAGGCGGAGACATAGGCAAGCTTGCGCTCATGGTCGATGAGGATGTCCTCGGGCCCCGGCACAGCCGGGATCGCGCGGCACTCGGCTGCGACCTCCTGCCGGATGCCAGTGAAATAACCGGCAGCCGAAAGAAAACGCCAGGCGAGAACACTGACAATCACGATACCCGCAAGGGCCACATAGCCCGCAATGCGCCAACCCCTGGACATATTCTCCCCTTCTCTTCTTCCCTGTCAGCCGCCCTGGGCGGCCGAACGTTCTTCCACGCCGAGATCCATATCCCGCGCACCTGCGAATTGCAGCTGCGCAAGGCGCGCATAGAGCCCGCCCTGTTTTACCAGTTCCTCATGGGTGCCCGAGGCAACCACACGGCCTTCATCCATCACCACTATTCGATCCGCCTTGAGGACGGTCGCAAGACGATGCGCAATGACGAGTGTTGTACGGTTCTGCATCAACCCTTCAAGCGCCTGCTGCACCAGCGTCTCGCTTTCCGCGTCGAGCGCACTCGTCGCCTCATCGAGCAACAGAACCGGTGCATCGCGCAGGATCGCGCGCGCGATCGCGATGCGCTGACGCTGTCCGCCCGAAAGCGTAACACCGCGCTCTCCGACTTCGGTCTCGTAGCCATCCGGCAAGCGCATGATGAAATCGTCGATCCGCGCCGCCATCGCCGCCGCACGCACTTCCTCGAAGGAAGCGTCGGGTCGGCCATAGCGGATATTCTCGGTGACGGTCGTCCCGAAAACGACTGTTTCCTGCGGCACAAGCGCGAGATGGCGGCGAAGCTCCTTGGGGTCCGCCTGACGCAGATCCACACCATCGAGCCGGATCGAGCCCTGCTGCGGGTCATAGAAGCGCAGCAATAGTTGGAAGACCGTGCTTTTGCCCGCGCCCGAGGGGCCAACCAGCGCAACGGTCTCGCCAGGCGAAACAGTCAGCGAATAGTCGTGAAGTGCCGAAATGCCGGGCCGTGAGGGATAAGAGAAGGTGACATTGCCAAAGACAATTTCACCCTGCGCCTGAGGAATGGGCACCGGATTTTCGGGCGCGGCAATCAGAGGCTCGACATCGAGAATTTCGACAAGACGCTCGGTCGCGCCTGCCGCCATCTGCATGTCACCCCAGATCTCCGAAAGCGCCGCGAGCGCCGAAGCCGCGAAGACGGCATAGAGGATAAATTCAAAGAGCTCCCCGCCCGTCATCGTGTCGGCGAGAACGGCGTTTGCGCCGACCCAAAGCACGCCGACAACGCTCGACAGACCGAAAAAGAAAACAAGCGCGGTCAGAACCGCGCGCGCCATGATGCGCGAACGCGATGTATCGAAAGCCTGCTCGACGCGCATGGCAAAACGCTCATTGTCCATCGCCTCATGCGTGAAGGCCTGAACGATCTGGATGGCATTGAGGCTTTCCGTACCGAATGCGCTCGTATCCGCGAGACGGTCCTGAGCCGAACGGGATAGACGCCGGACCCAACGTCCGAACACGATGAGCGGCAACAGGATCGCAGGGATGGCGAGAAGCACGAGACCCGACAGGTAAGCGCTCGTCGCTGCCATCATCGACGCGGCACCGAAGAAGAGGAAAAGATTGCGGAGTGCGATGGACGCGGAAGAGCCGACCACTGTCTTGATCAGTGTGGTGTCGGCGGTGAGACGCGACAGCACCTCGCCCGTTCGTGTGAGTTCGAAAAAAGCGGGCGAAAGCTTGAGGATGTGTTCGTAGACGGCACGGCGCAAATCGGCAACGACGCGCTCGCCCAGCCAGCTCACGAAAAAGAAGCGAGCCGCACTCGAAACGCCGAGCATCAGCGCCACGATGACAAGCGCCACGAAATATTGATCGATGAAAGCAGCGTTCTCGCGGCTGAAGCCGTTATCGATGAGACGGCGGCTCGCCATCGGAATGGCAAGGGTGGCAAGCGTCGCAAAAACGAGGGAAACGAACGCGAGCGCGACCATCCCCTTGTAGCGTCCAAGAAAAGGAAGAAGCCTCACCAGCGGGCCGACACCCTTGGCAGGCGAGCGCCGCTGCGCTTCCTCTTCGATTGCCTCGACGACCTGATTTGATGTTTCGCTCATATGCTCGGCTAGCGCTCTCAATTTGGCGCGCTCGGCAGTCGCGCAAGGGACAAGACCCTACCCCGGACCCGAGGCCCCCGGGGATATTTTCGGCGTGCGGCTGGTATAGCAATCCCCCGCACCGGGGGACAACGCCAGCGGCGCGGGGCGGCTGCGGCATGAGCGCGCAAATCCGCGGAAAAGGGTACGAAAAGCGGCCTTGCAACCGCATCCGGCCTTCGCTATAAGCCCCCATCCCGGCAGCGCAGCTTCCTTGACGGAACCCGTTTGCGCGCCATCACGAGACACCGGCGCCCCCCAGGGAGGCCCCAGCTTCAGGAAGGCCGAGAGCCATGAAGAAAGATACCCACCCGGACTACCACTTCATCACGGTTCAGATGAACGATGGCTCGACGTTCCAGACCCGCTCCACCTATGGCACGGAAGGCGACACGCTGGTTCTCGACATCGATCCGACGACCCATCCGGCCTGGACCGGCGGCGGCCAACAGCTCCTCGACCGTGGCGGTCGCGTGAGCCGGTTCAAAAAGAAGTTCAGCTTTATCAGCGGCTGACCTCGAGCTCCTCGAGACGGCAAAAAGCCCCGCTTTTGCGGGGCTTTTTCTTTGGCCGCGCGACGAAACCGGGGCAAAACCTAGTCGGGCCGGTTTTTCCGGCGGCCGAATTCGCGGCGCGGAAACTCCATGGAGAGATGCTCGCGGAAGAAATCCTCGACCCGGGCAAACTGCTCGGCCAGCGGCTGATTTTTCGCGACCGGCGCACCGGCCGAACGGAGCTGACTGTCGAGACGCTCGACGCGCGCATAGAGCCTCTCGGACCGCTCGATGAGCCCCTGAAGCTGCGCCGGCAGAGCCTCCACACCGTCGAAACGCGGCTGACGGGCGATCTGCTTGGTGGCGAGCGCATATTTTTCGGAATTGGCTTCCTCGGCCGTCATTTCCCCCTCATGGACGGCCTTGCGGACGAGAAGCCATGAGGCGACCTGCATCAGACGCGTGGTCAGGCGCATGCTTTCGCCCGCATAAGCCAGCGATGCCTCGCGAGGAAGCCCGCGGGCGGCCTCACGTCCCGGCCCGTCGAGATAGGCGGAGGTTTCCTCCACAAGACGCATGCCCTCGCCATAGGTACGCTGGAACAGGCCAGAAGCCATGAATTCCGAAAGGGTGACGCATTCGCCCCCGGCAAAGCCGATCTCGCTGTCGTTCTTGGTTTCGTAAACGCTCATCCCGCAGTCCCCAGTCCCTGTTACGCATCCGGCGGAGGCGGTTGCTCCATACCGGCACACTCAAGGACTGAGGGATCAATATCCGTGCCATGCCCGGCGCGGGACAGGAGGCCGCGCCAGGAGAGCACGGGAGCGGGAACCCGACAAAACGGGCCCCGACAAACAAAAAAGAGCCGCGGGAAAGCCCGCGGCTCAGTTCTAACAGGGAGGCGTCAAACAGAGTGGATAGGAGCCACTCAAAATCCAGAAGACTGGATTACGCAAGGTCACCCTAGCGCCCTCATTCCTAACAGCAAGTTAATCTTGTGGCAATTTGTCGCGGCGGCGAACTTGTCGCCTGCGCTCACGAGACTTGGTTGGAAATTAGAAAAACGAGACAAAACAGGGTGTTAACCACACAGTGTCTATTTTTTGAACAATGCCTCAGCCGCTGAGAGAGAACCCTGCTTCTTCTGGAGCTGATCCCGGATGCGCATGATTTCCGTTTCAAGGGCAGCGATTCGCTCCCCGAGCTCCTCGATTCCCAGAAGGCTCAAATCCTCCCGGGCGAGCGCCTGAAGCGCCTCACCGCGCCGCCGTCTGGGCTCCAGATCGTCTGTATCCATAGCTCGCACCTCCTCGCCTTGGTTGCCAGTCTGCTGGCCTCGGGCTAGACCTGCAACCCGTCCGCATACCTTCCAGTCAGGGGAAACAACATGGCCGGCCTGCCAAAAACGATGAAGGCAATTGCGATCCGCGAGCCTGGAGGGCCGGAGGTACTTGAACTGGCGGAAATCGAAACGCCCGTGCCCGGCCATGACGAGATCCTGATCCGGGTGGAGGCTGCGGGTATCAACCGGCCGGACACATTCCAGCGCATGGGCCTCTATCCGCCGCCGCCCGGGGCGCCGGCGACGCCGGGCCTCGAGGTCGCGGGCGAGGTTGTCGCGGCAGGGTCCGGTGTGACGCGCTGGAAGACAGGCGACAAGGTCTGCGCGCTTGTTGGTGGCGGCGGCTACGCCGAATACTGTCTTGCGCATGAGGCCCACGCGCTGCCTGTGCCGAAAGGCCTTTCCATGACGGAAGCCGCAGCACTGCCGGAAACCTTCTTCACGGTCTGGACCAATGTCTTCGAGCGCGGCGCCCTGAAAGCAGGCGAAACCCTTCTCGTTCACGGTGGCACAAGCGGCATCGGCACAACCGCCATCCAGCTCGGCCTAAACTTCGGGGCAACGGTGGTCTCAACAGCCGGATCGCCCGAAAAATGCCAGGCCATCGAGAAGCTCGGCGCCCATGCCGTGAACTACCGCGAGCAGGATTTTGTGGAAGAAGTGAAGAAGCTGACGGAGGGCCGGGGCGCGGACGTTATCCTCGACATGGTCGGCGGCGACTATATTGAACGCAACATCAAGGCGGCGGCAACTGACGGCCGCATCGTCTCGATCGCCTTCCTCAACGGCTCGACCGCAAAAGTGAACTTCATGCCGGTCATGCTGAAACGCCTGACGCTGACCGGATCGACGCTTCGCCCCCGCAGCATCGAGGAGAAGGCGGCGCTGGCGGAAACGCTTGAGGAAAAAGTATGGCCGCTGCTTGAGGCCGGCCGCGTCAAACCATTGATAGACAAGGTATTTCCACTGGCAAAAGCCTCGGATGCCCATGCACTTATGGAAAAGAGCAGCCATATTGGCAAGATCGTTCTGACCCTCTGAGCCTGCCGCCCCTGTAAATTTATTCCCCGGCGGAACCTTTTTCCTGCCCATGCATAGTTATGGGCAGGGAACAGCATTCACTGGCGTGCGGATAATACTCCGTACAAGGAGTGATGTTGGCTGGATCCTTGCATGAATTGAACAGGGAAACTCAAAATGGCCACCACACGGCGCAGCTTCATGGGCCTCGCGCTCGCTCTTGCGGCTCTGGTTTCTATGGGAACCATCGAAAACGCAAAGGCCGCGACGGCGGAAGACCTCAACAAGGAAGCCGAGCTCGCACTCGACAAGCTCTATCGTACGAACTCGGTCGCGAAGGAAATCTCCGAGAAAGCCGAGGCTGTCCTCGTCTTTCCGAGCATCGTGAAGGCGGGTCTCGTCTTCGGCGGCGCTTATGGCGAAGGCGTGCTGATGGAAGATGGCGCGGCGAAGGACTACTACAATTCCGTGACGGGCTCCTGGGGCCTGCAGGCGGGTGCGCAGTCCTACGGTTATGCCGTGTTCCTGATGAACGACAAGGCCGTCGACTACCTCAAGGAAAGCCACGGCTGGGAAGTGGGCGTTGGTCCGACGGTCGTGGTCGTCGATGAGGGTGTCGCCAAGAACCTCTCGACCTCCACGCTGAAGGAAGACGCCTATGCCTTCATCTTCGACCAGGAAGGCCTGATGGCCGGCGTGAGCATCGAGGGCACGAAGATCTCCGAGATCGACCGCTAATATCTGCCAAAATGACGGAAAGAGGCCGGAATCCTTGAGGTTCCGGCCTTTTTTTGTTTCCTCTCGCACGAGAGACTGGCCGACATTCCGCTTTCATTGGCCGCCTTTTCCCCCTATATACGGGGCCAATATCCCTCATCAATGGACATGAAAACGGTTTATCCGGAAGCCCCGGGTGGATCAGAGGAATTGATATGTCACAGCCCCTTATGCCCAAGGCGACGGCCGTCTGGCTCGTCGAGAACACCTCGCTCACTTTTGAACAAGTGGCGGATTTCTGCGGTCTTCACGTGCTCGAAGTAAAGGGCATCGCCGATGGCGACGTGGCGCAGGGGATCAAGGGCATGGACCCCGTGGCCTCCGGCCAGCTCTCCCGCGCCGAAATCGAACGCTGCCAGAAAGACACCGACGCGCGCCTGCAAGTCTCTGAAAGCAAATATAAATTGCCGCCTATCGCGCCCCGCAAGGGTCCGCGCTACACGCCCGTGTCGCGCCGCCAGGACCGCCCGGACGCCATCGCATGGCTGCTCCGCAACCACCCGGAACTGACGGATGCGCAGATATCGAAGCTCGTCGGCACCACCAAGCCGACGATCCAGTCCGTGCGCGACCGGAGCCACTGGAACTCGACGAATATCAAGCCGGTCGATCCAGTAACCCTCGGATTGTGCACACAAATCGAACTCGACGCCGCCGTGCAGAAGGCCGCCCGCAAGGCCGAGCGCGAACGCAAGAAGGCCGGAAAGGTGGCCGGGACCGGCGAGACGCTGCTGCCCACAAGCGAGACGACGGCGCCCGAAGCCGCGGCGGAGCCGGAACCGGCCCCCGAAGAGGAAGAAGAAGACCGCGAGAAGAAGAGCTACAACGCCGACAGCGTTTTCGCGAGCCTCAAGGACGTCAAGATCGAGGACGAAAGCGAGGAATAATCGCCCTCTTTCGACACCGATTGTCACAAATCAAAAGGCGCGGGAAACCGCGCCTTTTTTGTTTGGCCCGCGCGACCGTCATCGAAACGTCACGATAACGTCACAAATGGAGACCTTATCCCCGTCCGTATACAGACGAAAATAAGTTTTCCCCGGGTTTTGCCGACGCTACTCGTCTTTTTCCTTGTCCCCGTCTTTTTTCTTCGCGAGGGGAAGCGCGGTGTAATTGAGAGAGAGGCGGCCGCCTTCCGCATAGACGGTCTGGCCGGTCATGTAGCTCGCGCCATCCGAGGCGAGAAAAACGGCGATGGAAGCGATTTCGGATGGCTTGCCGATGCGGCCGAGCGGCGTACGCGACAGCAGCACGCGCCTTGCCTCCGCATTGCTGTTTACCGTCGCCGCCTGATCGGTCTCGATGGTGCCGGGGCCGATGGCATTGACGCGAATGCCCCAGGGCGCGAGGGCGAGCGACATGCCCTCGGTGAGCTGCTTGATGCCGCCCTTCGAGGCCGCATAGGCGACCTGGCCCGGAATGGCGACGACGGCATTGATCGACGACATGTTGATGATGGTGCCCGGCTCTCCGCCCTCCTCCACCTGCGCGACCATGCGCTGCGCGACGGCCTGACCGACAAGGAAGTGGCCCTTGAGATTGATGCGAATGATGCGGTCGAACTCTTCTTCCTCCAGCGTGAGGAAATCGCCGGCCTTCGACACGACACCCGCATTGTTCACGAGAATATCCACGCGATCATAGGCGTCCGTCGCGGCGCAGACGAGATTGCGCACATCGAGGCGCTCCCCCACATCGCAATAGCGGAACATGGCCTCACCGCCGCGATCCGTGATTTCGGCGGCGACCTTCTCGCCCGCATCTTCGGCGACATCGGCAAGGACGACCTTCGCACCTTCATCCGCGAAAGCATGCGCAATGGCGCGGCCAATGCCGTTTGACGCGCCTGTCACAATCGCGACCTTGCCGCTGAGCTGGGAACCGGATGCCATGAGATCACTCCTTGTCGCCCCAAAAAGGGGGGTCGCCGGAAGCGGGCGTTATAGCACCTGTTGCCCGGCTAAGGGAGGGGCGGCAATTGCTTCCATATGCACCGCTTGTTGACAGGCATATATGGGGTCTGGACACACAAAAAACAGTATCACCCCTTCACCAGCCCCGCATCGGCGAGGACGGCGGTGATTTCGTCGAGGATCGCGGGATCGTCGATGGTGGCGGGCGTCGCCCACTCGGCGCCGTCCGCGATCTTGCGCATCGTGCCGCGCAGCACCTTGCCCGAGCGGGTCTTCGGCAGGCGCTTCACGACCATCGCCTTCTTGAAAGCGGCGACGGGACCGATCCGTTCACGGATCATCTGGACGGCCTCGGCCTCGATCTCGGATGACGCGCGGTCCACGCCCGCATTGAGGACGAGGAAGCCGACCGGCACCTGCCCCTTCATCGCATCCGCGATACCGATGACGGCGCATTCGGCGACGTCCGGATGTTCGGCGAGGACTTCCTCCATGCCGCCGGTCGACAGACGATGACCCGCGACATTGATGATGTCGTCGGTGCGGCTCATCACATAGAGATAGCCGTCCTCGTCGAGAAAGCCCGCATCCGCCGTCTTGTAGTAGCCGGGGAACTCGGTGAGATAACTTTCGCGGAAGCCCGCCTCATTCTCCCAGAGCGTCGGCAGGCAGCCGGGCGGCAGCGGCAGCTTGACGACGATGGCGCCGGTCGTGTTCGGCCCCACCTGCTTGCCCGCCTCGTCCACGACATGAATGTCATAGCCCGGCATGGGCACCGAGGGGGAGCCATATTTGACGGGCAGGTGCTCGATCCCCATCGGGTTCGCGACCATCGGCCAGCCGCTTTCGGTCTGCCACCAATGGTCGATCACCGGACGGCCCGACAGCGCCTTCTCCGCCCACTGGATCGTGTCCGGGTCGGCCCGCTCGCCCGCGAGATAGAGCACCTCGAATTTCGAGAGATCGTAATTGCCGACAAGTTCGGCCTTCGGATCTTCCTTGCGGATGGCACGGAAGGCGGTCGGCGCGGTGAAGAGCGCCTTCACGCCATGCTCCGCGATGATGCGCCAGAAGGTGCCTGCGTCCGGCGTGCCGACGGGCTTGCCCTCGAAGAGGATCGTGGTGCAGCCGTGGAAGAGCGGCGCATAGACGATGTAGCTGTGACCCACGACCCAGCCGACATCGGAGGCCGCCCAGAAGGTGTCGCCGGGGTCGATGTCGTAGACGTTTTTCATTGACCATTTGAGCGCGACCATATGCCCGCCATTGTCGCGCACCACGCCCTTGGGCTTGCCGGTGGTGCCCGACGTGTAGAGCACATAAAGCGGATCGGTCGCGGCGACGGAAACGCAGGCAGGCTTGTTGCCGGAGGCGGAGGCCTTGTCCATCTCGTCTTTCCAGTCGAAATCGCGGCCTTCAATGAGCGAGGCCTCTTCCATTTCGCGCTGGAAGACGATGGTCGTATTGACCTTGTGAGCGCTCATCTCGATCGCCTTGTCGAGCAGCGGCTTGTAGGCAACGACACGGCCGGGCTCTAACCCGCAGGAGGCCGAGACAATGAGCTTCGGCTTCGCATCGTCGATGCGGGTTGCGAGCTCCTTCGCGGCGAAGCCGCCGAAGACGACGGAATGGATCGCGCCCAGACGCGCGCAGGCAAGCATGGCGACGGCAGCCTGCGGCACCATCGGCATGTAGATGAGGACGCGGTCGCCTTTTGTTATGCCGTGGGATTGCAGCACGCCAGCGAAGGTCGCGACCTTGTCGAGCAGTTCCGCATAGGTGAATTTCTTGACGCGGCCGAGCATGGCCGAGTCGTAGATGAGGGCCATGCGCTCGCCGTTCCCCGCCTTCACATGCCGGTCGAGCGCGTTCCAGCAGGAGTTCGTTTCCGCGCCGGCGAACCAGCGGGACAGGCCGTTCTCGAATTCGAGGGTTTTGGTTGCGGGCTTGAACCAGTCGATCTCTTTCGCCGCTTCGGCCCAGAATCCTTCCGGGTCCTTCTTCCAGCTGTCGTAAACGTCCTTGTAGCGTCCCATGCTGCCGCTCTCCCCGTGCTTATGCTTGTTGGGGAGGTTTTAGCACGGGGAGCGGGGCTCAGGGAGTCGGGGGAACAGCCGATGACAGGCCACCTCAAGCATCGTCCGCCAGCCCCGCATCCCGGAGCTGCTTCAACGGATCCCACTGTGCGGGTGGCAGACCATGCGACCACGCCATCCCCTGGTTGACCCACCTATGGCGCAGCACACGATGACTGGTCGTCGCATCCTGATAACCGAACTCGATTCCACAGCAGGGACATATCTCGAAGGATGAACAGCCTCCTGCGTCATAGGCGGGCTCGGCCAACCCGTCATATCCGCAGACAGGACAGATGTGCCGGGTCATGCTTTGCTCAATGTCTCTGGAGCGGATTGTCTACGCAGCAGCGCCGCATAGACGCCCGTGATGGCGGCGAGGGTGACAAGCGTCACCATGAAGATGAGATGGAAAAAGCCCTCGGAAGGCATTCCATAAATTAGCGTGAGGGCATAGAGCGGGACAGGCAAATAAACGACGACAAACAGGCCGTTCGAGAGATGCAGCATCCATGACATCGGTGCGCCTCGCCGCTGCCGGAAGAAACCTGCTCCATTGCAGGCAGCAGCAACGGCACCCGTGGAATTCATGACAATCCCATAGGCGGCAAGCGAAAGCACGGAGTAATCGAAATCTGGATCGGAGGCGTCGTCGAGCCAGTAGCAGAGTTCCACGATCCCGCGCAGCGCGAAGTATGCCATGGATACCGCCACGAGCAGACTTATGTTGACGCCCCACCTCATTGGCGACTCTCCCCTTTCTTCCCCTCTCTCTTTCTAACACGGGGCGCGGGGAGTTTCATGCACGGGGCACGCCCTCCCCCACAGGTGTCATCCCGGCGGAAGCCGGGATCCATCTGACTCGCGTGTTTTGCCTCGTCCGCTCATGGGCCCCGGCTTCCGCCGGGGTGACACTGTTGTTTGAAGCAGAGACCGCGCCTCATCCCCCGCCTTGCCGCTCCGCCGCGTGCTGAGTAACGTGGGGTCAACCGCCCTTCCCTTCCGCCCGTGAGGCTTCTCCATGACGACGAACCCCTATGAAACCGGCCTCGACAGACAAGCCGCGAACCACCAGGCGCTCTCGCCGCTGAGCTTTCTGAAGCGCGCGGCGGAGGTCTACCCCGAAAAGCTGGCCGTGGTGCACGGGCCCCTCAGGCGGAACTATGCGGAGCTTTATGCGCGCTGCCGGAAGCTCGCCTCGGCGATTTCGGAACATGGGCTGGGGCTCGGCGACACGGTGGCCGTGATCGCGCCGAACACGCCCGCCATGCTCGAAATGCATTATGGCGTGCCGATGACGGGGGCCGTCCTCAACACGATCAATACGCGGCTCGACGCGGCGGGGATCGGCTTCATCCTCGATCACGGCGAAGCGAAGATGGTTTTCGTGGACCGGGAGTTCTCCAGCCTCGTGAAGGAGGCACTGGCCCACGCCAAGGTGAAGCCCGTCGTGATCGACATGGACGACCCGGAATATGACGGTGCCGGGACACGCATCGGCGAGGCGGAATATGAAGATTTCATCGCCAAGGGCGACCCGCATTTCAACTGGCAACTGCCTGCCGACGAGTGGCAGGCGATTTCCCTCAACTACACCTCCGGCACGACCGGCAACCCGAAAGGCGTCGTCTATCACCATCGCGGCGCCTATCTGCTCGCCATGGGCAACATCGTGACGGCAGGCATGACCGGCGCCTCCACCTATCTCTGGACCGTGCCGATGTTTCATTGCAACGGCTGGTGCTTCACCTGGTCGATGAGCGTCGTCGCGGGGACGCATGTGTGCCTGCGCCGCGTGACGGCAGCGAACATCTTCGCAGCCATCGCGGAACATCGCGTGACACATATGGGCGGCGCGCCGACCGTGATGGGCTTCCTCATCAATGCGACGGAGGAGGAAAAGCAGCCGCTGCCGAACAAGGTCTACTTCTTCGCCGCCGCCGCCCCGCCGCCCGCCGCGACCATCCGCAAGCTGGAAGACCAGGGCTTCGAGGTCATCCATGTCTATGGCCTGACCGAAACCTACGGGCCCGCCGTGGTGAACGCCTGGCACGACGAATGGAACGATCTTGGCGCAGCTGAACGCGCGCAGGTGAAGTCGCGGCAGGGTGTGAACTATCCCGTGCTGGAAGGGCTTTCGGTGCGCGACCCGGAAACGATGGAAGAGGTGCCGCGCGACGGCGAGACCATGGGCGAGGTCATGTTCCGCGGCAATGTGGTGATGAAGGGATATCTCAAGAACGAGACGGCAACGACGGAAGCCTTTATCGGCGGCTGGTTCCACTCCGGCGACCTCGGCGTCTGGCACAAGGACAATTATATTCAGCTCAAGGACCGCTCGAAGGACATCATCATCTCGGGCGGCGAGAACATCTCCTCGCTGGAAGTCGAGGATATTCTCTACAAGCATCCCGACATCATCGAGGCGGCGGTGGTCGCAAGGCCGGACGAAAAATGGGGCGAGACCCCTTGCGCCTTCGTGACGCTCCGCAAGGGCGTGGCGCTGAGCGAGAAGGACATCATCGGTTATTGCCGCGAAAACCTCGCGCATTTCAAATGCCCGAAGACGGTGATCTTCACCGACCTGCCGAAGACCTCCACGGGGAAGGTGCAGAAGTTCAAGCTGAGGGAGCAGGCGGAAGGGTTTTAGCGAGGCGCTGCCCGAGAGCCCCTCTCCCCCGCATACAAAACGCCGGGCTTTGAGCCCGGCGCTGAAACTCCTGTTTCTGTGTCGCCGCCTTCAGGCGGCGCGGGAAGAAAGCTTTTCTATTTCTTCCTTGAGCCTGAGTTTTTGTTTCTTGAGTTCAGCGATCTGCATGTCGCTACTGCTGGGGTGATGTATCTGGTCGTCGATCTTCTGTTCGAGAGCCTTATGTCGATCACGAAGCTCGGCAATGTGAGACTCCAAAGCCATCTCATTCCGTCCTTTCGTTAAGCCAGAGACGACAAAATTGTGACTCCTTTTCGCGGCCTTGTCGAACGCCCCCTCGCAAAAAATGCCGGTTCCGTGTAAGTCTTTGACGTTATGGCCAGAACACAAGCAAAGAATTCCCAAAACCAGACAACGCCCCGGCTTGTCGTCGGCATTTCCGGCGCGTCCGGCGTCGCCTATGGCGTACGTGTTCTGGAACTTCTGAAGACGGCCGGCGTCGAGACGCATCTCGTCATAACCAAAGCCGCCGAGATGACGCTTGGCTACGAGACCGGGCTGAAGGCGAAGGACGTCGAGAAGCTCGCGCACACGCGCTACCGGGTGGAAGATATCGGCGCGGCGATTTCGAGCGGCTCGTTCCGCACGCTCGGCATGATCGTGGCGCCCTGCTCGGTGCGCACCATGTCTGAAATCGCGACCGGCGTGACCTCCTCGCTCCTGACACGCGCTGCCGACGTCGTGCTGAAGGAGCGCCGCCGCCTCGTGCTGATGGTGCGCGAGACGCCGCTTCACACCGGCCATTTGCGCACCATGACGCAGCTCTCCGAAATGGGCGCGATCGTCGCGCCGCCCGTGCCGGGGCTCTATGCCAGGCCGCAATCGGTCGATGAACTCGTGACCCAGACGGCGGCGCGGGCCCTGGATCTTTTCGACCTCGGCCTCCCCGAAACGAAACGCTGGGGCGAAGACCTGAGCGATGGCAGACGCAGCCCCGTGAGGCGCCTGGCCACGCCCCCTGCCCGAAAGAAGAAGGACTGAGGCGCTTCGCGCTTGTCGGTCGCGCCGCCGCCACGCTACAACCATTCCATCGGGGCCTGCGGCTCCCCTCCTAACCGGACAAGAGATGACCGATCAGGAAGAACAGGAGCTTCGGGCAGAGCTGGCGAAGTTCAAGGAAGAGCATCGCGACCTCGATGACGCCATCTATGCGCTCGAGGCGCTGCCCATGCCGGATCACCTGCAGATCAAGCGGCTGAAGAAGAGGAAGCTGCATCTTCGCGACCGCATTCAGGAAATCGAGGATATCCTGCTCCCCGATATCACCGCCTGAGACCTGCTATCCCTTGCGCTTGGCCTCGTACATGGCGCGGTCCGCGCGGGCGAGCGCATCGTCCGGCCCGTCCTCGCCGGTAAAGGCGACGGCTCCCACCGAAATCGACAGCGCAATTTCCCGGGCCCCGAAGCGGAGCGGCCGGTGCGCCACAAGATCGGCGAGCGAGCGAGCCTTCGCGGCCGCATCCGCCTCATCCGTCCGCACAAGGATAAGGCCGAGTTCGTCGCCGCCGAGACGGCCCACGATATCCGTTTCGCGGACATGACCGAGCACGAGTTCTGCAAGATGATGCAGCGCCGCATCGCCCGCCGCGTGGCCATGCGCGTCGTTCACCTGCTTGAAATTGTCGATGTCGAAATAGACGAGGCCCGCCGGATCGCCATAGCGCCGGGCATAGGCAATGGCGCGGGACAGCTCGCGCACGAAAGCGCGGCGGTTCAGGACGGGGATCAGGGGATCGCGGTCGGCAAGCTCATGCGCCTCGCGCAGGCGCTCCTTCATGGCGGCAACCTCGCGGCCCAGCCGGTCCACCTCGCCCATCAGCTCCATCAGCGCATCGCGCACACGCGGCGTCAGCTCGGCTTCAGGGATACCCATGATACTGGCGCTGTCGCTGACGGTGCGCGGCGCGGTCTCGCTGCCATCGCGCGAACGGGTGCGCTCTCGCGTCTTGAGCGAGGAAACGCCGCTTACCGGCTTACCGTCACCGACCTTCATCCGCGCCTGCCGCCTTTCTGGCTCAAGATTCGCGTCTCCCCCCAAAATGCCACTCTTCGCGGGGAAGCGCCATGCCGGGCATGCAAAAGCCCGGAAATCAACGCCGGAAGATCAACACCAGAAAACCAACACCAGACAAGCCGCGAAACGCCCCTGCCGCCCGGCAAAACCACCCTGAGCAGGGGAATAGCGCACCAGATCCGGCCCGCTCGATTGTAACCTCCGTAACAATTTAGACGGCGGACGGCGGCTAGATTCCACTCAACCAACAGACCGAGGGAACGCCACCATGTCCGCTGCCAGCAAAGCTCTTGAAGAGGTCCGCCAGCTTGTCGCCGCGGACGACCGCCGCGATTTCGAATTCGCCCGGCGCGGCTTCATCGCGACCCGAAAAGACCCGGTGATCCCGCGCGACACGGGCGACGGCCCCGCCCTCGACCTCTCGGCCTATGATTACCTGGAGGACGAAGGCACGGACGAAACCGTCAATCCGAGCCTCGTGCGGCAGGCGAAGATCCTGACCATGCACGGGCTCTTCAAGGTGATGGACGGCATCTATCAGGTGCGCGGCTTCTGCGTCTCGACCGTGACCTTCATCGATGCGGGCGAGGGATGGATCGTGGTCGACCCGCTGACAAGCGTGGAGGCGGCGCGCGCGGCCTATGAACTCGTGGGCGAGCATCTGGGCGAGAAACCCGTCATCTCCGTCATCTATTCGCACAGCCATGCCGACCACTACGCGGGCGTGGGCGGTGTGACCAATGCGGCGGATGTTGCGGCGGGGAAGGTCTCGGTGATCGCGCCCGCCGGTTTCCTGAAGGAAGCCGTGTCGGAAAACATCATCGCGGGCCCCGCGATGCTGCGCCGCGCGCGCTACCAATTCGGCCTGACGCTGAAGCATGGCTGCTGCGGCGAGGCGACATCGGGCCTCGGCCCAAAGCCCTCCATGGGCACGGCCTCGCTGATCGCGCCGACCATCGACATCACGCATACGGGACAGGAGCTCACCATCGGCAATGTGAAGATCGTCTTCCAGATCACGCCGGGCACGGAAGCGCCCGCCGAGATGAACTTCTTCCTGCCGGATCACCGCGCCGTCTTCATGGCGGAGAACGCGAACCTGTGCATGCACAACCTGCTGCCCGCGCGCGGCGCGCTGGTGCGCGATGCAAAGGCCTGGGCGGACTACCTGACGGAATCGATCCGCCTCTTTGCGGGGCGCAGCGACGTGATGTTTGCCGCGCATGGGATTCCCCGCTTCGGCACGGAAGAGATCATCGGCTTCCTGATGAACCACCGCGACGCCTACAAGTTCCTGCACGACCAGACGATCCGCCTGATCAATACCGGCCTCACGGCCACCGAGATCGCGGAAGTGCTGAAGCTGCCGGATGTGCTGGCGAAGCAATGGTACAATCGCGGCTATTACGGCACGATGAGCCACAATGCGAAGGCGATCTATCAGCGCTATATCGGCTGGTACGACGCGAACCCCGCAAACCTGAACCCCTTGCCGCCGGAGCCCGCCGCGAAGCGCTATGTCGAAGCGATGGGCGGTCAGGAAGCGGTGAAGGCGCGCGCCGCCGACGCCGTGAAGGCGGGCGAGCTGCGCTGGGCGGCGACGCTGCTGAACCACGCCGTCTTCAACGATGCGTCCGACCGCGCGGCGCGCGAACAGCTCGCGGGCATCTATACGAAGCTCGGCTTCGAGGCGGAAGCGGGCACGTGGCGCAACATCTATCTCACCGGCGCACAGGAATTGACGGATGGCGTCGCCAACCTCTCGCCCGTGGCGCCGAACGCCGATGTGCTCTCCGCGATGACGACGCCGATGCTGCTCGACATCGCCGCCGTGCGCGTGAACCCGGCAAAGGCCGAGGGCAAGAACTTCATGGTGAACATCCGCCTGACCGACCGCGACGAGAAACATCTCGTGACGGTGGAGAATGGCGTGCTGATCCATGAGGAGGCGCAGGAGGATGCGTCAGCCGGCGCGACCGTGACAATGACAAGGGCCGAACTCGTCATGACGCTGCTCGCGGGCTTCCCCGTGGCGGATTTCCTCGCCAATGGCGGCATCAAGGCGGAAGGCGACACCGCGCTCTACGAGGCGCTCACGGGACTGATCGAGGCACCGAAGCCCAACTTCAATATTGTGGAGCCGTGAGGGGGCGGATTCGCCCTCTCCACCGGAAATAGGAGGGTTTCCGCGCCTTTCCGCGCTCCTTGCCAACGCGGCCACCATGCCTATACTCCCTCGCTTTCCGAAATCCGGACCGTGCGCGGCCGGGAGATAACGGCGGAAGGCCATGGCAGAAACACGCGGAGAAGCGCTGGTCGGCATCATCATGGGAAGCCAGTCCGACTGGCCGACCATGAAGCACGCAGCCGACGTTCTGGAAGCACTGGACGTGCCCTATGAGGCGCGGATCGTCTCCGCGCACCGGACGCCCGAACGCATGGTCGATTATGCGAAGACGGCGAAGGCGCGCGGCCTGAAGGTCATCGTGGCCGGTGCGGGCGGCGCGGCGCATCTGCCGGGCATGACGGCCTCGCTGACGCCGCTCCCCGTCTTCGGCGTACCCGTTCAGTCAAAGGCACTCTCGGGCCAGGACAGCCTTCTCTCCATCGTTCAGATGCCGGGCGGCATTCCCGTCGGTACGCTCGCCATTGGCGAGGCGGGCGCGAAGAATGCGGGGCTCATGGCCGCCGCCGTGCTCGCGCTGTCGGACGAGGCGCTGGCGGGACGGCTCGACGCCTACCGCGCGAAGCAGACGGACGCCGTCGGCGACATTCCACAGGACAAATAGACCTTGAGCGGCAAGCCCATAGCACCCGGCGGCACGATCGGGATTCTCGGCGGCGGACAGCTCGGCCGGATGCTGGCGAGCGCCGCCGCGGAAATGGGGCTCCATACGCATATATATTGCCCGGACGAAGACGCCCCGGCGGCGGAAGTCGCCGCACAATATACGCGCGCGGAATATGAGGACGAGGCAGCGCTGACGCGCTTTGCCGGAAGCGTCGATGCCGTCACCTATGAATTCGAGAATGTGCCCGCCGAAACGGCGCGCATCCTTTCCGAGCATGGCATCGTGCGGCCCGGCCCCCTTGCGCTCGCAACCGCGCAGGACCGCATCGTCGAAAAGAACTTCATGCAGGCGCATGGTATCCTGACCGCGCCTTTCGCGGACATCGCGGACGAAGCGAGCTTGCGGGCCGCCGTCGAAAGCATCGGTGCCCCAAGCGTGTTGAAGACGCGGCGCTTCGGATATGACGGCAAGGGCCAGGCAAAGATCATGGCCCCCGGCGACGCGGCTGCCGCCTATGAGGAGATCGGCCGCCAGCCCGCGATCCTCGAAGGCTTCGTCACCTTCGAACGCGAGATTTCCGTGATCGTCGCGCGCGGGGAAAATGGCGAGACGGCGGCCTATGACCCCGTCGAGAACATCCACAAGAACCATATTCTCGACCGCACGCTCGCGCCCGCCGCGCTGACGCCCGCGCTCGCGGACGAGGCCCGCGCCATCGCCGCGCGCATCGCTTCCGAGCTCGACTATGTGGGCGTGATGGGCGTGGAAATGTTCCTGCTGCCCGAGGCGGGCGCAGAACGCCGCCTGCTCGTGAACGAAATCGCGCCGCGCGTTCACAATTCCGGTCACTGGACGATGGATGCCTGCGCGGTGAGCCAGTTCGAGCAGCATATGCGCGCCGTTTGCGGCTGGTCGCTCGGAAACCCGCGCCGCCACTCCGACGCCGTGATGACGAACCTGATCGGCGACCAGGTGAACGATTGGAAGCGGCTCGCCGCCGAACCCGATACGGCAATCCACCTCTACGGCAAGGCGGAAGCCCGGCCCGGCCGCAAGATGGGCCATGCGACGCGGCTCTACCCACTCGGAAAGCGCCCCCCGGTTACCCCTTCTTAACTTCGCACTTCCACTGTGGACACAAGGGAACCACAAGGCCCAACGGAGGCGTCCGAAAAGGCGTCCGCGCTGGAGAGGAAGGGGAGGTCCAATGTTGCAGGACCGGGCCGACGCCGCGCATACGGCGGATAAAGCGGATGAAACGCAGCGCTTCATGGATGCCATGGCGCCGAGCGCAGGCGAACACGCGACCGCGCCGATACTCGGCACACGGATGCATACCGACCTCTTCCAGTACTGGCTGAGTCTGCCGCGCGGGGGCGGGCTTCCTTCATCGTCGGATTTCGACCCGGCCGCGATCCGAAGCTGGCTGGCCGACATGACCATCATGAGCGTCAATGGACCCGGCGATATCCGCCATCGCCTCGTGGGCACCGGCATCGCCGACCGCCTCGGCTATGATGCGACGGGAAAGAACCTTCTCGATTTCATCGACCCTTCCTATCGCGAGCAATGCGCACGCGATATGCACGAGGTCGCCTGGCGCCCCTGCGGCTGGCAAGTGCGCTATCTCACCCACTACCCCTCGGGCCGCGTCGCGAATGTGCAGAGCATCTATCTGCCGTTGAAAGGACCCGCTGGGCAGCCGCCGCGGATCGTCAGCGTTCACACGCCCGAAGACCCGCAGCGCTACGCCCGGGGCAGCGCCGAACCGAACTTCGCAAGCAGTATCGACCGGATGGTCTGGATCGATCTGGGCTTCGGCGTGCCGGACTGCACCCGGTAAGAAACCGTTAACAACTCCGCGCCACCTTAACGGTCGGTGAAGCGCCAACCTGGCACCCAGGGCATTGGGCCATTACCGGGAAAGGTTTGGCATGTCCGGCATTCCGGCCAGCACCGCACACTCCGACGAGATGCCGGAAAACGTCCGGCATCTGATGGAGTCTGGCGACCCGAGCCCCGGCGAGCGGGCCGAGGCGCCCTTGCTGAACTCTTCCGCACAGACTGCCGTTTTTCAGTACTGGCTGAGCCTGCCGCGCCCGAGCGGGATTCCCGATGCGTCGGCATTTAGTCCCGCCGCGGTAAAGCCTCATTTGCCGAACCTCACGATCCTGTCGCTCAATGACCCGGACGAAATCAGCCATCGCCTCGTCGGGACAGAGGTCACGTCGCGCCTTGACGCCAACCTGACCGGAGCGAATCTGCTCGACTTCGTACCGCCGGAGACCCGTCTGCAATGCTCGCGCGACATGCACGAGATAGGCTACCGTCCCTGCGGCTGGCAAGCGCGTCACGCCACGCGTTATGCATCCGGCCTGATATCTTATGTGCAGACACTCTATCTGCCGCTGCGCGCACCCTATCCCCAGCCCCCGCGTATTCTTGGCATGCACCGGTCGGAAGAACCGACGAGCTATGGCAACAAAGCGGACAGCGTGGTTTTCGGGGCCGGGTTCGAACGTATGATATGGATCGATATCGGCTTCGGTGTGCCGGGCTGATTCACCCGCGCCCATAGCGCAGCCGCCCGAGCAGGGCGACAGGGTCCGGCAACTTCGCGGCGATATTCTTCACGCCCGCTTTCGCTCGCTCGAACCGCATGACATCTTCGATACGGCGGTCGAGAAACGCCCAGGTGCGCGCGTAATTCTCGCTGTCATCCGAAAACCAGTAGAACGAGACGGCGGAAAAAACGCCCGCGAGCGTCGCGCGCTTCGTATAGAAATTGAAATCGGCGGAGGTGTCGCCGACGGCCCGCCAGATTGCATCGACTGTGCGGTAGAGCGCATGGGGACCGCGCGTACCCGATGTCGGCAGCGCGAAAAGCGTAACAGCGCGGCGCACCGCCTCGCGCTGATGCAGATCGGCCTCGATGCGGGTGCGCACAGCAAGCGTGATGCGTTCGCGGATCTTCAGGGCGCCAATATCATCGCGCGCGAGAGCCTCTTCCATGCGGCGATCGCCATCGGCAAGAAAGAAATCGGCAAGATCGAGAACGCCGCCCGGAAAGGCCAGACGCATTTCACCATGAGATATGCCTGCTGCTTCCGCCGCATCGGCAAGGAGGCGCGGCGTCCAGCCGTCAAAGGCGACATTGGGCAGGGCTGCTTCGAGAATCTGGATGCGCGTGGCCTCCAGCCGGTCGGGCTTCGTCCTGCCAGTTCCGGTGCCTGGACGCTTCCTTGAGGGTTTTCCTTCAGGCATTCGCCTTCTCCTCTTCTGTCTCTTCTGCCGGCTCAGGACATCGTGCGGATGCCCAGGCCTTCGCTTCCGTCTCGAAAATGAGTTCCGTGAGATCGTCCATCCGCTGCGGGTAGAGTATGCCGTCGAGATGGTCGCATTCATGCTGCACGACGCGGGCATGAAAGCCGCGGGCGACGCGCTCGATGGTCTCGCCGGAGAGGGTCTGGCCCCGGTAGCGCAGCGCCGTCACGCGCGGCACGGCGCCGCGAAGCCCCGGCACCGAGAGGCAACCCTCCCAGCCCTTCTCCATGTCGGAGGTAAGAAACTCGATCACGGGATTGATGAGTACCGTGAGGGGAGCCGTGTGGTCGAAGGCCTCCTCCTCGTCAATTTCCTCGGGGGCGCGCTCGGGCGGCGCCTGAAAGACAACGATTCGCCAGGGCTCGTAGACCTGCGGCGCGGCAAGCCCCGCCCCGTTCGCATCGATCATGGTCTCGATCATGTCGCGGACAAGCGCCTTCACGCCGGGCGCCATAGGGTCCGGGACGGGCTTGGCCACCCCCTGAAGCACCGGGTGGCCCATGCGGGCGATCTTGCGTATAGCCATGAGCTGAATATGAGGCCGGGCGCGGGCGGCGGCAACAGGCCCGCTCGCCGCAGGTGGCTGAAGAAGCGCCACAGCGCCTCAAAAAGCGGGCTTTTCAGGTGCCGGTGGTGGACAAATACCGCAGGCTTTGCTAGATAAGCGGCTCTCGCGGGTCCGGGAAACCGGTTCCCGCGACTAACTTATTGAATCGAAAGCAGGATCAGCCCGTGCAGGTACTCGTTCGCGATAACAACGTCGACCAGGCCATGAAAGCTCTGAAGAAGAAGCTTCAGCGTGAAGGCGTTTTCCGCGAAATGAAGCTCCGGAACTTCTACGAGAAGCCCTCCGAGAAGCGCGCCCGCGAAAAGGCCGAAGCGATCCGCCGCGCCCGCAAGCTGGCCCGCAAGCGCGCCCAGCGCGAAGCCGGCATCACGACCAAGAAATAATCTCCTTCAGGAGATTTCAAGCTTTTGAAGCGCCTCCGGTTTCCGGGGGCGTTTTTCGTTGTAGGGATCGGATTGATTACCCGGTCGTGAATACGCTAGGCTCAAAAGGGACATTATGGGATAAAAATAATGACCTCGATTGCTGAGCTAACTATCGTCAATTTCGATGCGTTCACGGTGCCGGTGCTTGTAACCATCCTGCTTGCCGCCTGCGCATTCGGCTTATCTCTACAAAATATCAGACGATCGGCGAGAGTCCGCGAAGAATATATTGCACTCCAAATGAAGTTGGAATTTCTCGCTTTGAATTCAGGTCTGGGGGAAGATTCATCTGGCGAAGAGGGGGGCGATAGACCTCGTGACAACGAATGACAATCCATCCAGAAACGCCCCCGATTACAGACACTAGCGCGGTTATTCAGTTCAACGAAGATAACCCTCTCCGTAAACTGACTGATCGAAAACTGGTACTCGAACTGCAATCGTGGGCAGCTCAGCTACTGAAGTTTTTGCCCGCACTCAAAAACCATCCCCACCAAGCACAAAATATATTTGATTTTATCAGTCTGGGCCTTTCCGTCCTCAGTATTCCTTTCGCATTTATGAACCCGGCTATCGGCGTTACTCACGCAATCATGGCTCTGTTTGTGGCCAGCTTCGGGTTCTGTTTGAGTAGAAAGCACGCCGTAAAACTTCAACGGCTCAAAGCAAAGATCGGAGACGGAATCTCCCGAACCATTAAGGTTCAACTCGAAGTCAACGCCAGATTCTTTAGGATATCGAGTCGAAATCGAAATCAAGTCACATTGATTTAGCCACGCTTCTCAAAGCAGATTCTGTGTGGCCTGAATCGAAGGCGTGACACTTTTGTCGTGACTCAAACGCTAAATGCGTTTGGCGAGGAACCGTTCGTAATTGCCGTATCCGGCCTCTTCATATATGCGGCGCGCGCGGGTATTGGCCTCAAGCACGTAAAGACGGATTTCGGCGATGCCCGCGGCCCTGGCCTCATCTTCCGCCGCGGCGAGAAGGGCCTGCCCCACGCCCTGCCCTCGCGCGGCCTCGGCAACCGCAATATCCCAGATCAAGGCATGGCGGCGGCGTTCCGGCCGGACGAAAGTTCCTGGATCTTCCTCGAAGGTGTAGCAGAGGAACCCGGCGACAACGCCGCTGAGCTCCGCCACAAGCGTGACGCCGCCCAGCCGTGCGATCGCCGCCTCCACCCAGGCCAGATGACTGTCGGCGGCGGACGCATCCGCGCGGTTTTCTTCGATGGCGGCTTCGAAATCGTGAAGCGCACCCATGAGGGCCACAAGAGCTGGGCGGTCCTCCGGCTGCGCGCGGCGAAGCCTGATAGCCTGATCTCTTTCCCCGGGCATCTCAGAAACGCTCCTCGCCGCGTTCACGAACAGGGTCAGGGAAGTCGCGATAGAGCGCGAACTGGATATTCTCGACAAGCGAGTTCACCGCATAGTGGTCGCTCTCGATGGGCTCCGCCCGTGTCGCCACCCAATCGAAGGCGCTGTCGAGCTGGGTGAGATCCGTGACTTCGATCATGAAATGGAATTCGCCGAGATGCGCAGGCGCGAGGCCGAGCTTCTTGCGCATGAGACGCCAGCCCTCGATCACGCCCTCGCTTTCAAGGCGGCCCATGTAATGCGTGAAGGCATCGACAAAATCCACGTCGCGCACGCCGGGCTTCAGACTGAACCAGCCGTGATAGATATCCATGACCTCTCCCCGAGATGAAACAGGCCCAATGAAAACGGGCGGCAATCATCTTGACTGCCGCCCGCCCGGTTCGTCCAGTAAGCTATGCGGGGCCTCAGTTACGCGCGAGCGTTTTCGCGCCGAGGATGGAAAGAGCGACCAGAACCAGCTCGATCACGATGGGCTGGACCACGCCTTCGGGCGCGCCCTCCACCATGACGCCGAGAAAACGGCCGATCACGGCGAAACCGTAAAGCACAGCCGCGCCCCATATCCATTGCGGCTTGCCCGCAAACAGCGCCAGAACGGCGGCAAGCGCGCTTGCAAGGAAGAACCCTCCAAGATCGGCGCGCAACGAATTCAAGCCCAACGGCGACAGCGCCCCGAGGCCCAGCGCCTCGCCAAGCTGCGTCGGCTGCGCGAACGCCATCAGGCCCATCGCCAGCGAAAAAAGCCCCACCAGGGCAACACTGATTCGTCCCAGCCAGATCATCGTTTTATTCCCCTTCCTTTAAGCCTGCCCCATAAAGAACGGGCGGTCCCCATCCTGAGCACCGCCCGCCTGTTTCGTCCAGCCTGAGAATACTCAGAGGTTCTTCACGATCTCTTCCACCATCTTCTTCGCATCGCCGAAGAGCATCATGGTGTTGTCGCGGAAAAAGAGTTCGTTCTCCACACCCGCATAGCCCGAGCCCATGCCGCGCTTCACGAAGAGAACCGTCTTCGCCTTTTCGACATCGAGCACCGGCATGCCGAAGATGGGGCTCGCCGGATCGGTCTTGGCAGAAGGGTTCGTCACATCGTTCGCGCCGATGACGAAGGCAACGTCTGCCTGGGCAAACTGGCTGTTGATGTCTTCCAGTTCGAAGACTTCGTCATAGGGCACGTTCGCTTCCGCGAGCAGCACGTTCATGTGACCGGGCATACGGCCGGCGACAGGATGAATGGCGTAGGAAACCTTCACGCCTTCTTCCTTGAGGATATCGGCCATCTCACGAAGCGTATGCTGCGCCTGCGCCACCGCCATGCCATAGCCCGGCACGATGATGACGGAACCGGCATTCTTCATGATGAAGGCGGCATCGTCTGCCGAGCCCTGCTTCACCGGGCGCGTTTCGACCGCGCCGCCACCGGCAGCAGCAGCATCGGCGCCGAAGCCGCCGAGGATGACGCTGATGAAGGAGCGGTTCATGCCCTTGCACATGATGTAGCTGAGGATCGCACCCGACGAGCCGACCAGCGCGCCCGTGACAATGAGCGCGAGGTTGCCGAGCGTGAAGCCGATGCCGGCCGCCGCCCACCCCGAATAGGAGTTCAGCATCGAAACGACGACGGGCATGTCAGCGCCGCCGATCGGAATGATGATGAGGAAGCCAATGATGAAGGAGAGCAGCGTGATCGCGAGGAAGAGCTGCCAGGTCTGGTTCGCCGGATCCATCACGATGTAGACGATGGCACCCACAATCGCGACCGCGAGCGCCGCATTGATGAAGTGACGCCCCGGCAGCATGATCGATGCGCCCGACATGTTGCCGTTAAGCTTCGCGAAGGCGATGACCGAACCGGAAAAAGTGATCGCGCCGATGGCGGCACCGATGCCCATCTCGACAAGGTTGGCGCCGTGGATCGCATGATAGGCGCCGATGCCATAGGCTTCCGGCGCGAGAAACGCTGACCAGGCGACAAAGACCGCCGCGAGGCCGACCAGCGAGTGGAAGGCCGCGACGAGCTGCGGCATCTGCGTCATGGCGATACGCCGCGCGATGACGGCGCCGATGCCGCCACCGATGACGAGGCCGAGGACGATCAGGCCCCAGGTGAGCGTGTTCTGCGCCTGCAACAACGCGAACGTCGTGACAATGGCGATGGTCATGCCGACCATGCCGAACGTGTTGCCCTGCCGGGACGTTTCCGGCGAGGAGAGCCCGCGAAGCGCGAGGATGAAAAGCACCGCCGAAGCGAGATAGAGCAGTGCCGCTATATTGGCTGACATATCCCGTTTCCCCTCAACGCTGCTTTTTCTTGTACATGGCGAGCATTCGCTGCGTGACCAGGAAGCCGCCGAAGATGTTGACGGCGGCAAGGATCACCGCGACGAAGCCGAACCCCTTGGACACCCAGCCCGTCTCGCCCGCCTGGGTGAGGTCGAGGCCGACGGCGATGAGCGCGCCGACAATGATGACCGAGGAAATGGCGTTGGTAACCGACATCAGCGGTGTGTGCAGTGCGGGCGTTACGCTCCACACCACAAAATAGCCGACAAAGATCGCGAGCACGAAGATCGCAAGCCGGAAAACAAAAGGATCGATAGCGGCCGCTTCCATCAGTTGCCTCCTTCGCGGAGCGACGGATGCACCACCTGACCGTCCTTGGTCAGGCAGGTACCCGTGATGATTTCGTCTTCCCAGTTGATCGCAAGAGCCTTGGTTTCCTTGTCGATCAGGGGGGTGATGAAGTTCAAGAGGTTCTTCGAATAGAGCGCCGAAGAATCGACTGCGAGCTGTGCGGCGACATTGACATCGCCCATCAGTGTCACGCCGTGCTTCTGGACGCGCTTGCCGGGCTCGGAGAGCGGGCAGTTGCCGCCGCGTTCCACCGCGAGATCGACAAGGATCGATCCCGGCTTCATGCTCTTCACCATCTCCTCGCTCACGAGTTCCGGCGCCGGACGGCCCGGAATGAGCGCGGTGGTGATGACGATGTCCTGCTTCTTGATGTGTTCGGCAACGAGCGCGGCCTGAGCGCGCTTGTAGTCGTCCGACATTTCTTTCGCATAGCCGCCGGCGGCATCGCCGCTTTCTTCCGATTCGACCATGACGAAGGTACCGCCCAGGCTTTCGACCTGTTCCTTTGTGGCCGAACGGACGTCCGTCGCCGACACGATGGCGCCGAGGCGCTTCGCCGTGGCGATTGCCTGCAGGCCCGCGACACCCACCCCCATGATGAACACACGGGCAGGCGCGATGGTGCCCGCCGCTGTCATCATCATCGGCATGGCACGGGTGAAGACCGAGGCTGCGTTGATGACCGCCTTGTAGCCCGCGAGATTCGACTGCGAGGACAACACGTCCATCGACTGCGCACGCGTGATGCGCGGCATGAACTCCATCGCAAAGGCATTGATGCCCTGCGCGGCGTATTTCTGCAGGCGCGGCTTGTCATCCCAGGGATTGAGAATCGCGGCAAGCATGGCGCCGCGCTTCATGAGGCCGATTTCCTCGTCGGAAGGCGCGCGCACCTTGAAGACGATATCGGCATCCTTGAGGGCGTCCGCAGCGCTCGGCGCGATGGTCGCGCCCGCATCCGCATAGATCAGGTCAGCGATGGAAGCATGTTCGCCCGCCCCTGCCTCGACGATGACTTCAAGGCCAAGCGCGGAAAGCTTTTTCACCGTTTCCGGGGAGGCCGCTACGCGGGTTTCGCCTTCAAGCCGTTCTTTTGGGATCGCAAGTTTCATGGAACGTCGCCTGTTCTCCGGGGCTCGTGAAAATCACGGCCGCCAAGTGAGAATAAGAATTATTCGAATATGCAGCACTGGGAACTGTTTTCAAGTGAGAAATCAGTCTCACTTGCGACCGGACGTCAGAGGAGGAAAACCGCCATCAGAACGAGAACGATAACAGTCGCTGCCGTGCCCCATTTCGTCGCCGAGATGAAGGTGTCATAGGTCGAGATGTGCTCTTTCGGGTCCATCTCCTTGCCCCAGTCTTCCTGATATCCAGCCATGTTACCTCACCCGCTTTATGCCGCTCGTTACGCTCGATTTGAGCGAGCCGGACTATAGCAAACGATCCGTGCGCGGCAAGCACCCTGGCCCCCGCCCTTGCGCTAAATACCCATAGAAGCTGTGCAATTCCGTTCAACCCGGCATGAAACGACAGACCGTTTTCAGCTCTCGAAGGGTGACGGAAGCGGCCCGCTCGCGATCTTGCGTGAGGGCGCGGAATGGTCCCAGTCGGCAAGCAGCGCGCGCAGCGCCGCGACAAAAGCGAGCGGCTGGTCGAGCATGACGTGATGGCGCGCCTGCGGAATCTCGATGACGGGCGCCGAGCGTCCCAGCAGGTTGAACATGTATTCGCCGATCTCCGCCGGGAGCAGCACGGAAAATTCACCCCGCATGATGGCGATACGGCAGCGCGTAGCGGCGAGACGGGCCCCCATGTCGCCAATGTCGAAACGCTGCCAGATCGCGGGGTCGAACTTCCAGGTCCAGCCCTCCCCGCCTTCCGGGTTTTCGACCTGCTTCAGCGAATGGCGCGCGATGTAATCGACGATGTAGCGATTCTCGCAAGGCTGCGGCGGCGCGAGGCGGAAGCGGCCCATCGCGGCATCGAGCTTGGGATAGACGCGGTGCGGCCGGAACTCGCGGGAAGGCGGGCCTCCCGGCCTGTCCGGCGGGTTGACCGGACTATCGACGATGACCGTGCCCGCCAGCCGGTCGCCATAAAGCGCGCCGGTGAGAATGGTGATGAAACCGCCAAAGGAATGCCCGACGATGATGGGCGGCTCCTCGCAGTTGAAGAAGCCCGCATCCTCGCAAACGGCGATCTGCTCTTCTGCAAATGTCTCCAGAGTGTAGCGATCGCGCCAACCCGAATCGCCCATGCCCGAAACGTCGATGGCGGCGACGGAATATTCGCGCGCAAGGAAGGGAGCGACGAAAGACCACCAGCGCGCATGGGCGCCATTGCCGTGAACCAGCAGCAGTCCGGGCTTTGCGGGGTCGCCCCAGCGCAGATAGTGAACCTTCGTGCCTTCCACCTCGACAAAACGGCTTTCAGGCTCGACAGCAACGGCCCGCGAGAACCAGCCCGGAGCGAGCGTGACGGCTGTCCCCTCTTCATCCCCCGGCGCCAGTTCGAAATCGCTCATTTGGCAGGCCTCTCGCCAAGCGCCTTGAAGACCCCTGTGCCCGACATGATGGTGCGCTCGCCGCACCAGATGCGGCCCTTCACGGTGAAGAAATCATCTTCCGCGCCAACGATCTCGCCTGTGCCCTCGACCCATTCGCCGATCTTCGCGCCGGACAGAAAGTCCGTCATCAGGCGAACCGTCACCCAGTAGCGGTGAACCGACATGGTGATCGCATGGCCGAACGCCATGTCGGCAAAAGCCATCAGCATGCCGCCGTGACAATTGCCCATGCCATTGGTGTGATGCTCTTGGACGTAGAAGGCGCGCGTATAGAGGCCGTCCTCGCCGATGCGCTCATAAAGCGGACCGATCTGGCGTCCAAAACCCTGGAACCAGTTCAGCGTCTGGTAGCCATCCGGCAGCGTAATTGCATTTTCTTCGAGAAGATCGTCGGTCATGGCCGAACCTCGGGCAGGCGGGGAAAAGAAGAGCCGCTCAGGCAGCGGGCGGCACACCTGCCTTCTTTAGCGCGGCGCTCTGCCGCTTGTCGAGTTTCGCCACATCGAAGGCATTGATGGTTTCGTTGAAGAGCTTGTGGAAATTGAGCTCCGCACCGAGATGCAGGAAGACCGACCCGAGGCCGATGGCAGCGCGGTCCATAAAGACGAATTCGCGCGGTGGCGTTACCGGTCCGAGTTCACGGAGCCTCTTGTGCACGCCGAACGCTTCCTTGCGGCCATATTCACCCGGCTTGATGCCATCGGCGATGGAACGCACGCGATTATCGAGCATCGGCGCATAGATGAAGCGCGCCCAGACGTTCAGTACGTCGATGAGATCGTTCGAGAGATTGTGGAAGCCCCAGTTTTCGTAGGCCGCCGCCGCGCGGTCGCGATCATCCGTTTCGAGCGCGCGGTAAAGCTCGACCACGCCCGCGACGAAGGCAGGCGGAAAGATGCGGATGCAACCGAAGTCGAGAAGGTTGATTCCGAAATCTTCCCGCACCGAATAATTGCCGAGATGCGGGTCGCCGTGAATGACCCCGTAGCGGCTGAACGGCATCCACCAGGCAGCGAACATCGCTTCCGCAATGGCGTTGCGCTCTTCTAGCGCATGCTCACGGAAGGAAAGCAGAGGCTCGCCAGTGAGCCAGTTCATGGTGAGGAGACGTCTGGTGGAGAGACCGGCATGAACGCCTGGCACCTCGATGCGCGCATCCCTTGCGAAGATATCCGCATAGAGCTGCATATGCGCGGCCTCGCGCTCGTAGTCGAGTTCCTCGCGAAGCCGGTCGCCAAGCTCGGCATAGATTTCGCGCGTATCGACGGCCTGATCCATCCGGCGATGGATCGAGAAGATGAGGGCGAGCTGCTTGAGATCGGCATCGACGGCCGACTGCATGTCCGGGTACTGAAGTTTGACGGCAAGGTCTTCGCCCTCAAGCGAGGTTGCGCGGTGGACCTGACCGAGAGAGGCGGCAGCAGCGGCTTCCCGCTCAAAAGAACCGAACCGCTTCTCCCAGCCCGGGCCAAGCTCGCTCCGCATCCGCCGCTTCACAAACGGCCAGCCCATCGGCGGCGCCGCAGACTGAAGCTGCGAAAGTTCCGCAGCGAACTCGGCAGGCACTGCTTCGGGAATCGTCGCGATCATTTGCGCGACCTTCATGATCGGCCCCTTGAGGCCGCCAAGCGCCGCGGTGAGCTCGCGCGCTGTCTTGCCATCCGCCTGATCGAGACCGAAAAGACGCGCGGAGGCAAAGCGTGCCGCAATGCCGCCGACGCCCGCGCCGACCTGCGCGTAACGCTGGACGCGCCGCCCGAGCCGGTTCGCCTCGCGGTCCTTCGGGGTACCGGCGGAACGAGGCGGCTCGTCGCTCATTCCATCGCCTCAAGCTCGTCGATAAAGCCGCGGATCATCGACAGCCCCTTGTCCCAGAAGGCGGGGTCGGACGCATCGAGACCGAAGGGCGCGAGAAGCTCCTTGTGACGGAGCGTACCGCCCGCCGAAAGCATCTCGAAATAGCGCTCGGCGAAGCCTTCCTGCGCGTTTTCGTAGACCGCATAAAGCGAGTTCACGAGACAGTCGCCGAAGGCATAGGCATAGACATAGAAGGGTGCATGGATGAAGTGCGAGATGTAGCACCAGTAGGTTTCATAACCTTCGCCCAGATGAATGGCCGGGCCGAGGCTCTCCCCCTGTACTTCCATCCAGATGCGGCCGATATCTTCCGATGTCAGTTCTCCCTCGCGGCGCGCGGTATGAACCCGGCGCTCGAAAGTGTAGAACGCGGTCTGGCGGACCACCGTGTTCAGCATGTCCTCGACCTTGGAGGCGAGCATCGCCTTGCGCCGCTCCTTGTTCGTTGCGCCGGCGAGGAGTTTGCGGAAGGTAAGCATCTCGCCGAAAACGCTGGCCGTTTCGGCAAGCGTCAGCGGCGTGTCGGCCATGAGCGGCCCTTGACCCGCTGCGAGCACCTGATGCACGCCATGGCCGAGCTCATGCGCGAGCGTCATCACATCGCGCGTCTTGCCTTGATAGTTCACGAGCACGTAAGGATGCGCGCTCGGCACGGTCGGATGTGCAAAAGCGCCCGTCGCTTTGCCCTCCCGCATCGGCGCATCAATCCAGCCCTTTTCGAAGAAGCGATCCGCGATGTCCGCCATCTCGGGGGTGAAGCCCCGATAGGCATCTAGCACCGTGGCGCGGGCCTGATCCCATGAGATGGCGGCGTCGTCCGACTGCGGCAGCGGCGCATTTCGATCCCAGTATTCGAGATGTTCAAGGCCGAGCCATTTCGCCTTCATCGCATAATAGCGATGCGAAAGCTCGGGATAGGCGCGCTGCACGGCATCGACGAGGGCCGCAACAACCTCCGGCTCCACCCGATTCGCGATATGGCGCGATTGCGCTATATCCTCGAAACCGCGCATCCGGTCTTCGATTTCCTTGTCTTTGGCAAGGGTGTTGGTGACGAGGGTAAAAAGCGGCAGGTTCGCCTTGAACGTCGAAGCAAGCGCATGCGCCGCTTCCTCGCGTTTTGTTCGGTCTTTCTCGGAAAGACGGTGAAGCGCCGCCTCCAGCGCGAGCGGCTTGCCGCCGACATCGAATTTCAGCCGTCCCATCGTCTCGTCGAAAAGACGATTCCAGGCCGCATGACCCGTCACGCTCTTTTCGTGAAGAAGCGTTTCGAGCTCATCGGAGAGCTGATAGGGCCGCATGGCGCGAAGGTCGCGCAGCCAGGGGGCATAATGCGCCAGCGCAGGATCCTTGAGCGCTGAGGCCAGCGTATCGTCATCCAGCCTGTTCAGTTCGAGTGCAAAGAAGAGGAGGTCCGTCGAGATCGCAGTCACGCGCTCCTGGATGTCGCCATAGAATTTTCCGTGCGCGGGATTCGTGTTGTCCTGCGCATAGAGAAGGCCTGCATAGGAAATGAGACGGCCGAGCCTGTCTTCTATTTCCTCGAGAACGCCAATCGCGCGGGCAAGTTCCGCCCCGCCCGTCTCCGAACCGGCAAGAGTGGCGATCTGCCCTTTGTAGCGTTTGTTGAAGTCGGCTGCTGCCTCTGCGGCGAGCGCGATATCGGCGATCACTTCCGGCGCGTCGGGAGAGGCATAGAGGTCGGCGAGGTTCCAGACAGGAAGCTTGCCCAGATCAGCATCGTCGCTGGCCGCACTTCCGACCGCTCCGTCGGCTGCGTGACGATGATTGAACGTCTTCTGGGCACACAACATCTGAAGGCTCCATCTGAAAAAGATCATGAAACCTATATTGAGCGGAGCAGCCTGTCATTCAACGCCACTGCGGCGACAAGGCACCAGAGAACGGTCCCAACGAGCAAAAGAAAAGGGCCCCAGCCGAAGCTGGAGCCCTGATCGTTGTTATGCATCGCGGCTTAGCAGCCTGCGACAACCGCACGGCGGTTAAGCGGCTCACGCACGCCGTCGCCGGTCTGGACCGCAAGTTCGGTCTCGCCCTTCGACACGGCGCTGCAAAGATCCTTGCCCTGCGCAGTGAGCGCGTTGGACACGGAGTCGGCACGGCGCTGGCCGAGAGCCTGGTTGTATGCATTGCTGCCCGACGTATCGGTATGACCGATAACCGAGAGCGGGCCGGTCGACTCGGCGACGATCTGATCGATCACCGACTGCGCTTCCGGCGTCAGGTTATACTTGTCGAACCCGAAGTAGATGGTCCACGGACCGGATTCCTGGAGGGCACAGGCCGTGAGGGCTTCATAGAAAGCAGCCTTCTCGGCTTCAACGCGATCCGGCTGCACCGGACCACCTTCGCCACCAAAATACGAGCCATTCACGCCGAGCTTGTTATCGCTCGCCTGCTCGACCCAGCCGTCATAGTAGCGCTGCGCCTTGGCGCAAGCGCAACCACGCTCGTCGCGGCCGCCATTATCCAGCGCCGCCATGAGCTTGGAACGGGCGTCCTGCAGTTCGGGCAGATCGCTCGCAAGAACCCCCTTCGAGGCGGGGTCGTAAGGAAGCACCGTTTCGCCAGCAGCGGCGGCACGGCCCTTCTCGACGATCGCAGCCGTATCGACCCAGTTGCAGTCGACATAGGCTTCCGAAGTCGCCCTGTCCTGATATTCGCGAGCCAGGCATGCGTTGAAGGAATCACCCTGAATGTCTTCATGCAGGTACGATTCTGCGGTCCATGTGCCGCAACCAGCCAGCACAAGGAAAGAACCCAACGCTATAAGCCGGGATATCATTTTCATCCCAATCTCCGTCGTTATTTCGCTTTGCCCCCCGACGATACGACGGGTGGCCCGGACCCCACCGGTAAGCCCTCATAAGCCCAATTTCATCGCATGGAACTACGGAAACCATCAACCTGTATTGGCCGGATTCCACAAGTTCTGCGCCAGGCGTCACATGAGGGCAACACTGTTGCCGGACGGAATCGGTGCCTTTCGAGGCTGAATCCCGGCAATCGGGGCGCCAACGAGTGTGCCAGCTTGTGTCACTGGTGCCCGATTATCAGTCGAAGGATTAAGGGCCCTTTTACCAATACGGCCCATATTGGGCCAAGTGGCGGACCCCGGGGGGTGGTCCGTGCAACAAAATTGCGGCACGAATCCGAGGATCGAATGACCCAGGCCATTCTCATAGTCGATGACGATCCCGCCCAGCGCCGGATCCTGGAAGAGGTCGTCAACCGCGACGGCTACCGGGCCATCCCCGTGGACGGCGGCGAGGCGGCGCTTGCCTATCTCGAGGGCCCGGCGGGAGCCGAAATCGCCCTCGTGGTGCTGGACCTCGTCATGCCCGGCGTGGACGGCATGGAGGTGCTGAAGCGCGTCCATCCCCAGAAACCCAACCTCCCCGTGATCGTCCTGACCGCCCATGGCGGCATCGAGACGGTGGTGAACGTGATGCGCGAAGGCGCCTCCGACTTCGTGGTGAAGCCGGTCAGCCCCGAACGCCTCCACGTCTCCATGCGCAACGCGCTGAAGGTGAACGCACTGACGGGCGAGATCACCCGCCTGCAGAAGCGCCAGACCGGCCGCCTCACCTTCGCCGACATCATCGCGCCGAGCCCCTCGATGGACCCCGTGATCCGCCTTGGCAAGCGCGCCGCACAATCGAACATCCCGATCCTCATCGAAGGCGAGTCGGGCGTCGGCAAGGAACTCATCGCCGCCGCGATCCAGGGCGAGGGCGACCGCGCCGGCAAGCCCTTCGTCACGGTGAACTGCGGCGCAATCCCGGAAAACCTCGTCGAGAGCATTCTCTTCGGCCACGAAAAGGGCGCCTTCACGGGCGCGGCCGACAAACATGCCGGCAAGTTCCAGGAAGCAAATGGCGGCACGCTCTTCCTCGACGAGATCGGCGAACTGCCGCTCGACATCCAGGTGAAGCTGCTGCGCGCCCTGCAGGAAGGCGAGGTCGACCCCGTGGGCTCGAAAAAGCCCGTAAAGGTCGACATCCGCCTGATCTCGGCAACGAACCGCGACATGCTGCAAATGGTGAAGGAGGGCCGCTTCCGCGAAGACCTCTATTACCGCCTGAACGTCTTCCCGGTCCACATCCCGCCGCTTCGTCAGCGCAAGGACGATATCCCGGACCTCGTGGCCCATTTCATCCGCCGCCTCGCGGCCGAAGAGGGCAAGGAAGTCGTCGGCATTTCGCAGGACGCGCTCCAGATGCTCAAGGCCTATGACTGGCCGGGCAATGTGCGCCAGATCGAAAACACGATCTTCCGCGCCATCGTGCTGTGCGACGGCGACGTGTTGCAGGTCTCCGACTTTCCGCAGATCGCAACCATGGTGGAAGGCTATTCGGACGCCGCGCGGCACTATGACAGCACCTCCGCGCTGCAGGTCACGCCGCCCGCGCAACAGAACGCACCCGGCGCTGCCCGCAGCGGCATGACGGGCAACGGCATGGCGAGCAACGGCATGGCGAGCAACGGCATGATCGGCACAGCCGCCGCCAGCGAAGTGCCGGTCTATGCAGGCCAGCCCGCCCAGCCGCAAGCACATGCACAGACGAACAGCCTCGCCGATTTCGCGCGCTCGAATTTTTCGGACGGCATCTCGATCACCGACGATGCGGGCAATGTGCGCAAGCTCGAGGACATCGAGGCGGAAATGATCCGCCTCGCCATCGACAAGTACAAGGGCCACATGACGGAGGTGGCGCGCCGCCTCGGCATCGGCCGCTCGACGCTCTACCGCAAGGTGCGCGATATGGGCCTTGAGGTACGCGAGAACTGAAAAGACACCCGGGCGACCGGGTGAGAGACTGAGTGGGACCGGGGGGGTCCAGGCGGCGTGGGAGAGATTCCGCGCCGCTTTCTTTTGGGGGGCGCGCAAGGGCGGCAAACGGGGACAAGTGAGGCCGACCGTCACACGAACGTCATCGAACCGTCATAATTCATCCGTAGACGGATTTATCCCCGGTTTTATCCCCTGCCCGCGCACCGGATTCCGCGCATCTTGTCCCCGGTTCGGGACTTGTCCCCAGTGTGACGAAAATGACATGTGGCAGGAGCGTGTGGCTTTGGTGCATGTGGCAGGCGGGAAACAGGGGGGATAAGGCGGGAGCGGGGCGGGATTTCCTCTTTGAGCGAGAAGCAAAGAGACAACGGACACACCAAAACGGCTAGCGCCTTACATTGCCTAGAGATTGACGATGCGCTGCTAATCGCAGTGGTCGATGTGGAAGTGTGGGTCTTCTGACAGGGCTGAGACTGCCGATAAGACTATGCTAGAAGCTGCGTCTCTGATTCCGATTCAAATTTCGGGCATTTCATCGGCGGATTTCTGTATATTTCCGGTGCCTCCGATTTTTTCTGTGCGTTTAACGCAAATCACATGTAGAATCATGAAAATACAGAGCACAGCTGCCTATGCCAACCGCAGATCAACTTAAAGCCCTCCTGTCGTCCCACGCTGAAGGGGATGATGCGCAATTCTTTTCGGTCGCTATGCAAATTGCAGCGGCAGAGGCGCGTCAGGGACATGGCCGTCTCGCAAAGGAGCTGCGCTCGCTGATCGACAAGGCCAAGAATAGGTCAGGAGTTGAAGCTGCTACGCCTATCCCGCTAGCGAAACCGCGCGGAGAGCTGGCCGACCTTCTATCGGTAACTTATCCAACGACCAAACTCGCAGACATGGTTCTCGCTGAGAATGTGACGGGTAGGCTCTTGCGTGTCATCCGGGAACATAAAGCTGTGCGCTCGATTCGAAGTCTTGGTCTGTCGCCGCGCCGCAAATTGCTTTTAATTGGAAAACCGGGGACCGGCAAGACGCTCACCGCATCGGCGTTGGCTGGAGAGCTTGGGGTACCTCTGTTTGTTATTCGGCTTGATGGTCTGATTACAAAGTTCATGGGTGAGACAGCGGCCAAACTTCGCCTCGTCTTTGACGCCATGAATCAATCGCGTGGCGTCTACCTGTTTGACGAGTTCGATAGCATTGGTTCGGAACGAGGGCTCGGAAACGATGTTGGAGAGATTCGCCGCGTCGTGAATAGTTTCCTGCAGATGGTAGAACGCGACGAATCAGATAGCCTCGTGATAGCGGCGACCAACCATATTGCTCTTCTGGATCGCGCGTTGTTTAGAAGATTCGATGACATCATTGAGTTTGGTCTTCCCGACGAAAAGCAGATCAAGACCCTGATGCAAAACAAGCTCTCAGGTGCTTCTGTCCAGAATGTAAAATGGACGACACTTTCGAAGGCAGCGCTCGGGTTGAGCTATGCCGACATTGTTCGTGCAATAGAGGATGCCATAAAGACTGTCCTTATTGATGGACGTGAAGCAATAACGCAGGCCGATTTGGCAGGATGCATCAAAGAGCGCAAGGCTACGCTGGCGGGCGGAGACCGCTAAATAATGCCGCCCCAAATTGTACGGCTGCATCCACACATTTTCGATCCTAACGGTGGCGTAAGCCAGGACTTCCGGACGCCCCGACCGGGGCGGGGAGTGTCTCTTTCTATTCAAGCCCGAAATCGCGCGCAGCACGCAGCCAAGCTTCTTGAGCAGATCGAAGAAGTTGGCAAGACGGCCGAAGCGCGCGCCGCTGAACAGAAAGCAGAAGGGTATGACGCCGGAAACGGTGTCTATCTTCAATTCGACAGTGACTCCGGTTTTGATCTGAAATTCGAAAGCCTGAATTTGGCTTCCAGCGGCATTGAGCTCTGTGCTGTTCGGAAGGCTGCGGACGGTCGGATTCAAGCGACCGTCTTTGTGCCTGACGGTAAACTCACCCTTTTCCTGAACCGCGTCACCGCTTATCGAGACGAAGAAACGAAACCGAAGGCGGATGGCAGTACGCAGCCGAAGAATAGGGAGTTGGTGGAGAGCATTGCCGCTATTCGCGTAGCAGCACTTGAGGCGCTTTGGACGGATTCGCCGGAACTATTTCCCGACCCAGCTCAGGAGGTGGTGTGGGAAGTCTGGCTGAGAAAATCGGATGGAGTCGATCATCTGGCCCGCTTGAGGGAGTACGCGCAAGAGCACGCTCTCACGGTAAGTGAGAACTCGGTCTCCTTCATTGATCGCACGATCATTCTCGTGCATGGAACGGGACGAGATATGGCGCGTTCCGCCGATATTCTCGGGGCTATTGCCGAGCTGCGCCTGGCTAAAACAACCGCAGACTTCTTTACACAGATGAATGCGGTCGAGCAAAGAGACTGGGTCAATGATCTTGCAGGTCGCCTTCAGCCACCCGGCGACGGCGCGCCTTATATATGCTTGCTTGATACGGGGTTGAATCGCGGGCACCCGCTGCTTGAACCGATTACAGAAGATGACGATCTTCATGCCTACAAGCCTGCGTGGAATGTCGATGACAGAGGGCGACATGGAACACCAATGGCGGGCCTTGCCGCGTATGGTGATCTGGTTGCGGCGCTATCATCTCAGGGACCTTGGCAACTCACCCACCGCCTTGAATCGGTAAAGGTCGTCAACGACGCTGACCCCCATGCACCGGAACTCTATGGTGCCGTGACTATCGAGAGCGCAAGCCGTGTCGAGATCAATGGGCAGCGGCAGCGTGTCTATTGCATGGCCGTGTCCGCTACCGATGATCGGGATCGTGGACGTCCTTCGTCATGGTCAGCGGCGGTCGATGCCTTGACGTCTGGCGCTGATGATGATGTTCGACGATTGATGGTGCTATCTGCGGGTAACACGGATCCTGATGCGCGAAAGGATTATCCGGATTCCAATCTGACCGACGGTGTACATGATCCGGGGCAAGCGTGGAATGCGCTCACCGTTGGCGGCTACACGGAGAAATCAGTTGTCGATCAGGTGCAGTACCCAGGTTGGCAACCTCTTGCTGCAAGTGGCGACCTTGCGCCCGCATCCTGTACTTCCGTGCTTTGGGAAAGAAGGAAGTGGCCGATTAAGCCCGATGTCGTTCTTGAGGCCGGAAACATGGCTCGGCATGCAGACCATGCTGATCCAGATTACATTGATGATGCGCTACAGCTTTTAAGCACACCTCATGACTTTTCAATCAACCGTCCTCTGACCACCTTCGGCGATACGAGCGGAGCAGCAGCACTTGCTGCGCGACTTGCCGCAATGCTTTGGGCAAAGTATCCGAGCCTTACACCCGAGGCAGTGCGAGCGTTGATCGTTCATTCTGCTGATTGGACGCCCGCTATGGTTAGGCGTTTCAAAAATGCTGCCGGAGAAGTCGATTACGAGTCTCTCGTTCGCTGCTTCGGGTATGGTACACCCAATGTTGGAAGGTTACTCTCCAGCGCAGACAACTCCCTCACGCTAATTGCACAGGAGTCAATTCGTCCCTTCCACAAAGTGGAAGATGGAACCATCAAGTATCGAGAAATGATGCTTCACGAATTGCCGTGGCCCAAGGATGCCCTCCTAGACCTTCAGAATACAGAGGTCACAATGCGTGTGACCCTTTCGTATTTTGTAGAGCCCAACCCTGGTGATCGTGGCTGGACCACGAAGTATGGCTACCAATCTCACGGGCTTAGGTTTTCTGTGAGGAGGGCGAGTGAGGGCGCCCTCGAATTTCAGCAGCGCATTAACAAAGCTGCGCGGGATGAGGAATACGACGCTGACTATCGACAAGAGACCGGGCTATGGACTTTTCCGTGGAACCGCTCTCTCGTTTCGTCCGGCTCCATTCATTCCAACACGTGGCGAGGCTCGGCGGCCGATCTTGCAAATCGAGGGCATATAGGTGTTTTTCCAACCTACGGGTGGTGGAACAAACGCCCCAATCTCAACGCCTACGGAAAGACCTCGCATTACGCACTGATTGTAACAATCACGACGCCCGAGACCAATATCTATACGCCCGTCGCAACTGAGATAGACGTTCCCATCGTCGTGGAAACTTAATTGTGGTTTCTCGCTTCTCCTGTTCCAGACTTCGGGCCTGTTGCCGAGTGCGAGGCTAGCAGGAGGCGGCGGGACAGGCCGCCGGGACAGACAAGCCCGGCAATAACGGATGGGAAAGAGGCTGGAGGGCGACGCGGGCATGGTCGCGCGCGCCGGGCTTCGCGCACCGCAAAGACGTGGATGGCCCGAATAAATCGGGCCATGACCCGGTTGGGGAGTAGCCGGCGTTTTTCGTTCGCTGGCGCGAAGCGGGTTATCCGGTGGGGTGGTGCCCCTCTTGGCCGCTACGCTGCGTCCCCCTCCCCAAAATTCGCCAGGCGAATTTTGACCCTCCCGCCGGGGGAGGGTTGGACAAATGCATTGTCCTCTCCCCGAGGGAGAGAGGGAAACAAGCGGGGGCTCACCCGAGATGCTTCACCATGCGGATATGCGGGGGCACGCCGTGCGAGGCGGCGATCTTCGGCACATTCGTTTCGGCGAGGCGTTCCAGCCCCATGCGCTCATAGAAACGCACGGCCGGGTTGATCGCGGCGACATCGAGATGGAGCGCGGTGCAGCCCGCCGCCCTTGCGCGCTCGAAACAATCGAGCAGCAGTTTCTCGCCGATGCCGCGCCCGCGCGCATCTGGGTGAGCGGAAAGGAAGAGGAGATACCAGGCATCTTCGGGCACCTCCGGGAAGAGCCAGGGGATGTGGCCCGCGACGGAGGGCAGATGGGCGAGAAGCTCGGGCGTGCCCATCTCGGCCATCGCCATCATGCCGGTGCCGAACTCGCTCTCATAAAGCGGCTGCGGGAAGCCGAGCGCGATGCCGGCGAGCCGGCCGCCGCTCATCGCGGCCTTGGCATGGATATGCGAGAAGGCGCCGCCCTCGCGCGTCCACAAGTCCGAGGTGATGCGGAGATATGTGTCGAAGTCGCGATTATAGAGGCAGTCGAAGACATATGAGCCGGTGTCGTATATGAGGCGGGCGGCAAGCTCCGGCTCGATGGGCCGCGCCTGTTCCAGCACGATATTGTCGGCGGTCATCGGCTTCATCGGCGTCGTTTGCGTCATGGCTCTCGCTCCCCCTGTTCTTTTTCTTCATTTCCCTGCCTTTTTTGAATTTGCCGGCAGGCCTGTTGTTGGGCGGGAGACTAGCACGGGGGCAGCTTCTGCAGGGAGCAGAGCCCCCTCACCCTTCCGCGGGCTAACGCCCGCTCCCTCCCTCTCCCCGGAGGGGCGAGGGGTGAAAGAGCCGTGAAACTTTTTGGGGCCGAAACGGTTTTCCTTGCAAGAAGCCCTTGCGATCAGCGCGGGGCTTCCTATCTTCTTGTTGCGAATTATTCGCAAATAATCCATAACACTCTCTCCGGCCACCAGCGCGACGCTGCGTCAGGCCCGGCACGGCGACGAGACCGCCACGATCCCGCGAGGTAAGCCCCATGTCCGCATCCGACAACGCCCCCTCCTTCCGCCCTACCCTGACGGAAGCCCTCAAGGCGGAACTGTCTCTGGACGAAATGCTGGCCGACCCCATCGTGCGCAAGGTGATGAAACGCGACGGCGTGAGCGAGGTCGAGCTGCGCAGGCTGATGTCGCAGCGGGGCGAACGCCGCGCGGCCTGAGCCCCGGCGCCTTTCTAGAGCCGCTTTTCCTCCAGCAGCCGCTTCACCTCGGCCAGCTCCACCCGCATGGCGCGGACATCCTCCGCCGTCACCACACGCTCTTCATGGGCGCGCCGCTCGATTTCGGCGCGCTCCTCGCGGGCGCGGGCGTCGCGCTCGTTCTGCGCGAGGGTCTGCTCTTCCTCATGCAGCGCCTGCATCGAATTCACGATGATGGCGATGAAGAGGTTCAGCACCATGAAGCTCGTGAGGATGATGAAGGGCACGAAGAAGATCCAGGCATAGGGGTAGACCTCCATCACCGGACGGACGATGCCCATCGACCAGCTTTCCAGCGTCATGATCTGGAAAAGCGAATACATCGACCCGCCAATGGTGCCGAACCAGTCGGGGAAGCTGCCGCCGAAGAGCTTGGTCGCGAGAACGGCGCCGACATAGAAGACGAGCAGCAGCACGGCGATGATGGAGCCCATGCCGGGCAGCGCGCCGAAAAGCGCCGCCACCACCTTGCGCAGCGAAGGCACGACCGAAAGCAGGCGGAGCACACGCAGGATGCGCAGCGCGCGCAGCACCGAAAGCGGCCCGGCCGAGGGCACGAGCGCGACACCGACGATCACGAAGTCGAATATATTCCAGCCATTGCGGAAGAAGCTCAGCCGGAAGGCGAAAAGCTTGAGCCCGATTTCAACAACGAAGATCGCGAGCGCGATGGCGTCGAAGACGAGGAGGAGCGGGCCCGCCGCCGCCATCGCCGCGGGAGAGGTTTCAAGGCCGAGCGTCACCGCATTCACGAGGATGACGGCGGTGATGAAATGCTGGAAGAGCGGCGCCTCCACAAGGGCGGCGATGCGGCCGCGAAGCGAGGCGGGATCGGGGGCATGATCGGGAGCGGGGGCGGCGCTGGCCATGGGGTCGGTCGTCTCCGGCGGGATGTGCGATCTGCCGGAGGTAAGCGAGGCGGGCGCGGGATGCAAGCGCGGCGGCGCATGCCGCTCGGAAAAGAAAACCGGGGGAGCCTGAAAGGCTCCCCCGGGCATCGACGGTCACCCAGGGGTGTGCGTCGGGTCGACGCCTGAAGCGGCCGTCAGATGGCTGACGGGTGCGGCCGCGTCAGGCCCCACAACCCTTGCCCTGATAGAAACCGGTGAGCACCTGAAGGCGGATATCGGCCTGCTGGGCCTGGGCTTGCGCGTTCTGGCCCTGCTGGCTGGCGGCATTGCCGACCGCGCCCGCCGCCTGAAGCCCGCCAATGCCCATGCCGCCGAAATTGAGCCCGAGCGACTGGGCAATGCCGACGCCCGCATTGACGAGCTGGGCGTTGGTCTCGGTGGAGTTGGCGCCCGCGATCAGCTGCTGCTGCGCGCCCATTTCAGCGGCGAGCTGCTCGCAGCTCTTCTGCGCATCGGGGATGCCAGCGGCGGCCGGCGTGACCGTGCCGGAGCTATCGGCAACCATCTGGCCGGCAAGCGCCGCGCCCGCCGAGGTGGCGGCGGCCTGCGTCGTGCCCGTATTCGCGAGCGAGCTGTTGGCCAGCGCCGCATTGCCGAGCGCCGCCGTGTCGAGCCCGGTGGTCTGGCACCCCGCCAGCATCGCTCCGGCCACCAAAAGCATGGCTGCGGTTTTCATTTTCATGTGGAAGCCCCTTTGCATCGAACCCGGCACCCCATGTCCGGGTTTTCACTCAAGGGAGTCGTAGCGAGGGGAAGGGGCCGCCTGAATAGTGCAAATGGACCAAGCCGCGCTCAGCCCGCAAGCAGGCGCGCGAAGGCGGCCTCGTAATGCCGGTTGAGGAAGCAATGGCCATCGCCGGGAAAGATGCGCATTTCCGACGGCTCGATGCCGAGTTCGGCGAGGCGGCGCTTCAGCTCGTCAAGCGGCACGATGCCATCCGCCTCGCCATGCCAGACGAGAACGGGCGCGGTGAGACCGGAAAGGTCCAGCGTGAGCCCGTCGAGATAGAGCTGCGACTCGCGCAAAAGCCCGGCGTAGCTGTGGGCGACGGCTTCCATCGTGCTGCGGATCATCGCCGCTTCGAGCGAGGGCGTCGCCTTGATGAGCGCAACATCGGCGGGCGAAGGCTCGAAGAACTTGTGGACGAGCGGGCGGATGAAATTGCGCGACATCTTCGCGCGCAGGATGAAGAGCGTGGAATCGAGCAGCCAGGGATAGCGCTTCAGATTGTTGAAAAAGGAGGCGAGCATGCCCTTGGGCTTCTGCGCGCGCCGGTTCTCGCGTCCGGGGACATCTTCGGGAATGCCGAGCCGTGTGGAGGTGAGCATGAGAAGCTCGACACGCGGACCGAGATGTGCGGCGGCAGCGAGCGCGAAGGGCGAGGCGGAAGAGCGCGCCATGAGACGGAAGCGGCCAATTCCCAGCGCATCGGCAAAATGTTCGAGGTCGCGCGCGAAACTTTCGAAGGTGAGATCCGGGTCCGGGGTGGAAGCGCCGGTGCCCGGCCGCTCGACGACGATATAGCGAAGGCCCATGCGCGCCGCTGCCTCCGCCTCCTGCTCCCATATCCATGAACTGCTGACGGAACTCGGCAGCAGAACGACGGGAACGCCGTGACTGACGCCATAATCGCGCCAGGCGAGCCTGCGCCCGTCCGGCAGCATGGTGAAGGAACAGGGCATGTCGCCCGAAACCGGCACGGGCGCGGCGGGCTTTGCGGCATCGTCCTCCGCATTGCCGATACTGGCGGCGAGCTGCGTCAACTCCGTCAGATGACGGATCAAATCGCCCTGCCGGTTGACGCCGAGCTTCTCGAAGACACTCTTGATCTGGTTGCGCGCCGTATTGACGGAAATATTCAGATGCGCCGCCGCCTCCTTGAGCGCAAGCCCGTCCTTCAGCGCAGCCGCAAGACGCGCTTCGGCCGGCGTGAGCCCGAAAGTATCGCGATACATGCGGCTCGCATCGCTCGCCGCTTCGCGATCCGGCGCGACAAAGGCAATGGCCCCCGCCCGCGCGGGCGATGGCAGACCGAGACGGCGGCGAAACGGATCGGGCAGGCTCGCCTCGGGCACGAGATAACCGAAGACGGCTTCATCGCCGCTATCCAGAACGAGACGGAGCAGAACAGGACCGTCTGCCCCTTGCCCCGCGGCGGAAGCGAGCGCGCGGAAGCGCGCCGCGTTTTCCGGGTCCGTAAAGGACAGAAGACCGCCGGATTGCAGCGGCTTGCAGAAGGGAGAGAGCATGACAGCGGCGGCATCCGAAATTTCGAGGATGCGGAAATCGCGGCCAACGACCATGTGGCAATAGGAAGGGCCCGCATTCTGCTCGGGCTGTGCGTCATGCAGGCGTCGCGCGAGGTCTTTGGCGCGGGAGAGATGTGCGCGCATACCATCCGCAAGCGGGGCGATGTCCGCGCCTGCCGCCGCAATCTCGTCGAGAAGGGAGTTCATCTCCTCCCAGTTCTCGGGATCGGTGGCATAGCCGTAGATCGCATCGAGCGCGACCGCGAGGTCCGGGCGCGATACCTCGTCCGGCAACGGTCTCCCGCGCACGTCGCTCCCTGTAACGGATTCAGACCCGGACAAACCCAACCCCTGACACTGCCGGCATCACACCGCTCCGGCGCGGCAATGTTAGGACGTATGGAGCAGAACATGAAACCGGGAAATGAAACGCCGTTTTTCGCAATCCGGCAGCGACTTAATGCGGGTCATTGACCTAATGCGCGTCATTGACAAGGGCGGAGAGCACCTCGCGGAAATGCGAAAAGAGCACCATATGACCGTCGCCTTCCGTGAAATGAAAGGCATCGACGGGAACGCCGTCAAGCATCCGGCGCACGTCTCCGGCGCTGTTCATCTCGTCTTCGAGGCCGTGCCACACGAGGAGCGGCCGCGCAATGCCCTCCGTCTCGACCGGCGTATCCTTCGCATAGAGATTGAGCTCGGCGACGATGCCTTTATGTGTCCGGTCAATTGCCTCGATCAGACTGTCGGTGAAACAGTCGAGCAGCGAGGCGTCGGCATCGAAAAGGCGGCGGTCGGGCTCGGAGGTTTCGAGGAAGTTGCGGATCATCGGCCTGAAGAAGCGGCGCGAGCGCTTGGCGCGCATGATGGTAAAAACCGTTTCGAAGAGCCAGGGATGACGGCGCAGCCCGCCGAAGAACTGGCGCGCAGGCGTCGTTGCCTCGATATCGGAGCGGAAGGCGAGACGCGGCGTGGCAAGGGCCACCCGCGTGACGCGCTCACCGAGATGCGCACCGCATGCCAGCGCATAAGGCGCCCCGGAGGCCCAGCCGATGACAGCGAAGCGGCCGATATCCATCGCATCCGCGACATGGCCGAGATCGCGCGCAAAGGAGAGCGGGCGCGTGTCGGGGTCCGGTGTCGAAAGGCCGATGCCCGGCCGCTCGACACTGATAAGACGCACCCCGCACTCCCCCGCGATCTCCGCCTCTTGCGGACGCATCAGGCTCGACTGCACGACGGGATGAAAAATGAAAACGGGAAAGCCGTCAGGCTGGCCGAGATCGCGCAGCGCAATCACCCGCCCGTCCGGCAGGACGACATTGCGCCGCTCCGCCGTCGTCACGGCCGGGCGGACGCGAGGCGTATTCCCCTGCATGGAGGCTGCAAGCGCCGCAAGTTCCGCCAGATGGCGCACCAGATCGGCCTGACGGTTCACACCGAGCTTTTCAAAGACGCTTTTGAGCTGATTGCGCGCCGTGTTGACGGAGATGCCCAGCTCCCCGGATGCTTCCTTGAGCGACAGACCGAAACGCAACCGCGCCGCAAGACGCGCTTCCGCAGGCGTCAGACCGAAAGCGCTGCGGAAGATTTCAAGCACCTCATCGCCCGCACCCGGCGCGGCGGCGATAAGCGCACAATGCGCCCGGGGGTCGCCCTCGTCGCGCTCCACCGCATGCAGCATCGCGGAAGAAAGCCCGTCGCCCCGCGCGAGATAACATAAGAGCTTTGTACCGCCCTCCTCTCCCATGAAGCGAAGCAGCGCCGGACCCCCCGTCCCGTCACGTAACTCGCCAAGCGCATCCGCGAAGATCGCCGCATAGTCATCATTGCGGAAGACGAGACGCTTGCCGTTCTCAACGGTTTTGCACACGGGCGCAAAATAGGCTCGCCCCTCCTCGTTCGAGGCAAGGATGCGCCGGTCACGGTCCAGAAGAAGAAGCGCATAGTCGGGACCGGCAGCAGCACCGTCTGTATGGAGCCGCGTCGCGAGGTCGCCTGCACGCCGGAGATGACCTTCCAGCGTACGCCCGAGCGCCGCCTCTCCATCCGAGCCATCGCGGTCGAGATGAGACAGAAACCCGATCAGGTCTTCCCAGTTGTAGCGGCCTGAAGCATAGCCATAGACAGCATCGACAGCCGCACCGAGCAACTCCGCGCGTTCGTCCTGCTCATCCTGTCCACTGGTCACATCCACCGCGCCGCCGGGCCGGCCATGCGCGTCAAGGAGATCATCCCCCACGCGAAACTCCCGCTTTCAATCTTCCCGGACGCTTGAACGCGCGACCGGGCCGTCACCACACCTGAAACCTATTATGGCCCGTCCGGCGGATGAAAGGGGGAGAAATTCGGCTCCGCCTCAAGCTTTTTGTTTCCGCTTTCCCCGGCGGATTTTCTTCCCGGCATTCAGATGCTTCACCATCACATGCGCCATGTCATTGAGGGTGATGCAATCGTCCAACGCGGCGCTTTGCGGATACATGCTGAAATCTTCATCGAAAAGCGGCCCGTCCGTGCCGAAATAGTCCCGGGCGATACGGGCATTCCCTTCGGTAAACTGCCTGTAATAGGCCTCGGCCTCGGCGCGCGCCGGCATGAAAGTCCGGCCGCAATCCGGCATGTCCAGAACCAGCTGGCGGACCGCCGAAGGCAGCGCCAGGCCGTCATTCGCGCGCAGCATATGATGGAGGAAGGCGACCTGCCTTGCGCTCAACTTTTCATTCTGACGCGCGGGCAGGGTGAAGGCTGCATCGTCCTCTATGCCGCAAACATGCCGGAAATCGCTCAGGGCATCTCCGCCGGCCAGCTTGTCCGGCTGGAACAGCCTGATCATGATATTCTCCCGACCGAAAACCGCGGCATAGCGCTCGGCAAGTTCGTCAAACAAATGACGGGGCGGCGGCGGATCGCGAAACAGCACGCTATCGGGATTTGTCATGCGCAAGATCGAACTGAAGCGGCTGACCGCATGGAGATCCTGCCTGCGCAAATAGATCAGTACAGTGAGCTTCCCGACAAGGCCGGACAGAAGGTCGTGCAAGGCGGTGACTTCCGGCGGCTCCAGCCTGTTAAGTCCCTCCGCCGACAAGATCGCCATTCGGTGACCGCGTGCCTTACGCATCTCCGCGACGAAATCTCGACGAAGCTCATCAAGCGTGATGGCCAAATCACCATTGACCGGAAACATCCGGCGCAGGCTCAAGGCCGCCCTTACGGAATTTCCGGCCAGCCCGGAGGAAAGCGCGGTCAGCCCCACATGCTGCCCGATCGTGGGCTTGGCGGGCATGACACTCATGGGAACGAAGACGCCCTGCCCGCTCAACGGCTGCCGGTTCTCGCGCAGGAATCTCTGTATCGTCGTCGTGCCGGTTTTCGTGACACCGATATGAAGAATGGCATCCATGAGGGGCTAAGTCTCGCTGCACACTGGCGAAGACGCTACCGCCTCGTTTCTCCGCGACTTGTCAGACATCTGTTCTGGACCTGCTCTTCCGCCGGTGCGCTTTCTGCTCGGCCTTGAGGTGTTTCAGCATCGCTTGCGCCATGTCGTCGAGGGTCAGGTAATCATCGAATCCGGCGTTTTCGGGATACATGCTGAAATCCTCGTCGAAGAGAGGCCCGTCCGTACCGAAATAGTCGCGGGCGACGCGCGCATTGCTTTCGGCGAACTGCCCGTAATAAGCCTCTGCCTCGGCCCGCGCAGGCATGAATATCTCTTCGCACTGAAGCACATCGAGAACGGGACGAAGCCGCATGGGCGGAAGCTTCTTGCTGCCCTGTTCCTGTTGAAGAAGATGAAGAAAGACAGCCTGCCTGGCGCTCAGGCTTTCATTCTGGCGCGCGGGAAAGACAAGGGCGGGGGCGGAGGCGGGCTCAGGCTCGATCCCGCAGACATCGATGAAGTCGCGAAGGGAATCTCCCTCCTTCATCTTCTGCGGCTCGAACAGCCTGACCTTGATGTTTTCCCGCCCGAAAAGTGCGGCGAAATGACCGAGCATCACGTCAAACCTGTGAGAGGGAACAGGCGGGTCCTGGAAAACAGAGGTCACCGGCTTTTCTATTCGCACCATCGAATTGAAAAGACTTACGCTGTGCCGGTCCTGCCGCCGCAAATAGACGAGAACCGTAATCTTGTCGAAAACCGGCGCAAGGAGCCCGTGGAGTTCGCCAAGTGCCTGCTCGTCGATCACGGATATGCCTTCCGACGAGATGAGCGCCGTGGGATGAGCGGCGGCTTCCTCGATCTCTCGCAGAAATTTCCGGTGAACCCGTTCGAGCCCCTTTTCAGGATTGGCTTTGGGCGCAATGACATTGCGGCTCATCCACCTGGCCATGCCGAGATCTCCCGCGCGCGCGGCGGCCATCGCCGGCAAACCGACATGCTGTCCGAACGGTGCAGCGGCCATGACGCTATCGGGAACGAAAAAACCCTGACGGCTTAATGCATCGCGATTGTCGCGCAGGAATTTCTGGATGGTCGTTGTGCCGGTCTTGGTGATACCGGCATGCAGGATGGCGTCCATCGCCGTCACGCCCCCTCTTCAAACGCAAGTGCAAGTGCAAGTGCAAGTGCAAAACGCTGCATCCTCGCGTTTCATCTCGCAAGGTGCAATCGCCGCTTCCATTTGAACTCGATAACACCCGTGACACAATGCCGGGAAGGGCCGCCGCCGGGGCGTGGGGGCTCAGATCATGCCGAGCGCGGACATGTAGAGATCGAGGATTGCTTCCTGCTCCTGCCGCTCCGCCTTGTCCTGCTTGCGCAGGCGGATGACCTGCCGCAGCGTCTTCGTGTCGAAGCCATTGCCCTTCGCTTCGGCATAGACTTCCTTGATGTCGTTCGCGATCGCCGCTTTTTCTTCTTCGAGACGCTCGATGCGCTCGACGACGGACCTGAGCTGGTCCTGTGCGACACCACCCGAATTCGCAGGCGTATTGCCGTCCGCCATGTTGCGCCACTCCACTTAATTACTGATTGCCGTGAGGGCCGCGACGATAGAGGCGGCGGCACGGCGCGGCAATATGCGGACCGAAGAAAGCTGTGGATAGAGATGTGGATGAACGGTGGATCGTTTCCGGTCAGCCGTGGCTTTTCTTTTGCGCCGCCTCGAAAGCCGCTATCTGTTCAGGCGTCGCCTCCGCCTGATGCTTTTTCTTCCAGTCGGCGAAAGGCTCGCCATAAATGAATTCGCGCGCCTCGTCCTTCGATATCGCGATGTCCTTTTCCGCCGCTGCCTGCGCGTACCAGTCCGCCAGACAGTTGCGGCAGAAACCGGCAAGGATCATCAGGTCGATATTCTGAACATCGGTGCGCGCGCCAAGATGCGCGACGAGCCGGCGGAAGGCCGCCGCTTCGAGTTCGGTTTGTGTCTGCTTGTCCATGTTCTGCCTCCTGGTCTTATAGCGATATGGGTGCCGATATGGGGAGCGAGGGGTCCGTGTGCGAGCCGAAGAAACGAACCTCGCGCAAACCGGGAGCCGAGGCCGCATCAAGAAGATGCTTCGCGTAACGCGCGGCCCATTCCTCCTGCCCGCTCTCGTCCGCAATCAGATCCTGCCTGATCTCGATCAGTACATGGGGGAACCCGTGCACCGTTGCATGGGCATACATGCAGTCGTTCTTGAGCTTGCCCGTATAGGGCTCATTGTCGCCCACGGTGAAACCCTGCGCGCGAAGCCCGGTGAGAAGCGGCACGATCATGCGGTCATCGCGGTCCCAGAGCAGTCCCGTCTCCCACGGCCGCACAAAGGCACGCCAGCGCGGCGTGAAACTGTGAACCGAGACGATGACGGGTACGATGTCTTGCGCCCTCGCCCGCCCGATCAGCTTTTCGATCTCCGCGTGATAGGGCGCGTGAAAAAGCTCGATCCGGCGCCTGAACTCCACCACATCGCGATGCGCATCGACCTCGCGATTGGCGGGAATGATCGCGCCGTCCGAGAGCTTCATGACGATGGTGGGGTCGTCCTCGCCCCTGTTGAGATCGATCAGGAGACGCGAAAAACGGCCGAGCACGGCGGGAGCGGAAAGCGCCTCAGCGAGACGGCGCGCGACCCCGGCAGCGCCGATATCGTAAGCGATATGGCGCTCGAACGCGGCCGGATCGAGGCCCAGCGTACCGTATTCCGGCGGCAGGGCGTTCGAGGCATGGTCGCAAACGACGATGAAATCCGCCCGCGCCTCCGGCGAGACAAGCTCGAACGGGTCAAGCGATGTGGCGGCTGGGTGTGGCAGATCGTGCATAGGCGCACTATACCTGAGCGATGGCAGGGAACGACCCCGAAACAGGGCCCGAAACAAGAGCGGTGCTGAAACGCCTCTACGATGCGGCCGTGCGGGACGCCCTGCCCGAATATTGCCTGCCGCCCCACCTGCCCGCGCCGCCCGAACCGGAGCAGGGAAGGCTCGTCATCTTCGCCATCGGCAAGGCCGCCGCCTCCATGGCCGCTGTGGCGGAAGACTGGTATGACAAACATCATCCCGGCACCCATATCGAGGGGCTGGCGCTCACACGCTACGGCCATGCGCGGCCAACCCGGCATGTGGAAGTGCTGGAGGCGGGGCACCCGATACCGGATGCCGCGGGCGAAGCGGCATCGAAGCGCCTCCTCCGGCTTGCCGAATGGGTAGGGCCGGACGACCTGGCGCTTGTGCTTCTGTCCGGCGGCGGATCGGCGCTCAGCGTGCAGCCGATGCACGGGCTGACGCTTGAGGACGAAATCTTCCTGACGCGCGCACTCCTTTCGTCGGGCCGGCCCATCGGCGACATCAATTGCGTACGCAAGCATATCTCGCGCATCAAGGGCGGCAGGCTCGCCGAGATGCTCCATCCCGCGCGCTCGGTCACGCTCGCAATCTCCGACGTGGCGGGCGACAATCCGAGCACCATCGCCTCCGGTCCGACCGTGCCCGACACGACGGCGAAGGTGCGCGTGATGGCGGTTCTCGATTCGCTCAAGCCGCCGATACCGGACGAGCTGCGCGCAAGGATCGCCGCCCTGCCCGAAACGCCGAAGCCGAACGACGAGGTCTTCGCCCATGCAAGCTACCGGCTGGTCGCGAGCGGCACGGGATCGCTCGGCGCGGCGGCTGCCATTGCCCGTGCGGAAGGCTATGAACCCGTGGCGCTGGGCGATGCGATCGAGGACGAAGCGCGCGACCTTGCCGAAACCCATGCGAGCCTCGCCCTTGCCGCGCGCGCGGAAGGCCGGCAGATCGCCATCATTTCGGGCGGCGAAGCGGGCGTGACATTCGGCGAGGCTGCGCAAGGCGAGACCGGCAAGGGCGGGCCGAACCAGGAATATGCGCTGGCGCTCGCCATTGCCCTCGACGGCGCGAGCGGCATCTCCGCGCTCGCAGCCGACACGGACGGGATCGACGGCGGCACGGGCGCGGCGGACGACCCCGCGGGCGCCATCGTCACGCCATCGACACTTGCCCGTGCCAGAGAGAAGGGCCTCGACGCAAGGGCATTTCTGGATCGCCACGATTCGGGCACCTTCTTTGCCGAACTTGGCGACCTGGTGACGACCGGCCCAAGTTACACCAACGTCAACGATTTCCGGGCCATACTCGTCGCCGCAGCCGAATCCCCGGAAGATCCGGACCGGAAAGACAAAGCCGAATGAGACCAAGGACAGGAGTTCCCCCCGTGACCCGCCGCCGCAACGTCAAGATCATCGCCACGCTGGGCCCTGCCTCGGACAACCCGGAGATGATCCGCAAGCTCTTCGACGCGGGCGCGGATGTCTTCCGGCTCAATATGAGCCATCTCGACCACAAGAACCTGAAACGGGTTCACGCCGCCGTGCGCCAGGTCGAAAAGGAAGTGGAGCGTCCCATCGGCATTCTGGCCGACCTCCAGGGCCCGAAGCTGCGCATCGGTAAAATGCCCGAAGGCGGTGTGATGCTTGAAAAGGACGCACGCTTCCGGCTCGACACATCGCAAAAGACAGGCGATGCCACCCGCGCCCATCTGCCCCATCCCGCAATCTTCGACGCGGTGAGCGCAGGCCAGTCGCTGCTGCTTGACGACGGCAAGGTACGCCTGCGCGTGACGGGCAAGGGACGCGACCACATCGAGACCCAGGTCGTGGTCGGCGGCAAGCTTTCCAGCCGCAAGGGCGTGAGCGTGCCGGACACGGTGCTGCCGCTGGCGGCGCTGACGGAGAAGGACCGCGGCGACCTCGACGCCGCGCTCGAACTGGGCGTGGACTGGGTGGCACTCTCCTTCGTGCAGCGCCCGGACGATGTGGCGGAGGTGCGCAAGATCGCGCGCGGCCGTGCTGCCGTTCTCGCCAAGATCGAGAAACCGCAGGCGCTCGCCCATCTGGAGGAAATTCTCGAAATATCGGACGCCATCATGGTGGCGCGCGGCGACCTCGGCGTGGAATTGCCGCTGGAGCAGGTGCCCGGCTGGCAGAAGCGCCTGACGCGCGCGGCGCGGCGCATCGGCAAGCCCGTGGTCGTGGCGACGCAGATGCTCGAATCCATGATCTCGACACCAACGCCGACACGCGCCGAAGTTTCCGACGTCGCAACCGCTGTCTTCGAAGGCGCGGACGCCATCATGCTCTCGGCCGAATCGGCGGCGGGACAATATCCGGTCGAGGCCGTATCCATGATGGACAGCGTGGCGCAATCGGTCGAAACCGATCCGACTTATCCCGGCATCATCTATGCGCAGCGCAACGAACCCGAAGCGACCGGCGCGGACGCAATCGCCGCGGCAGCGCATTCGGTCGCCGACACGCTCAATGCGGCCGCCATCGTCTGCTGGACGAATTCAGGCTCGACCGGCTTGCGCGTTGCCCGCGAGCGCCCGCTTTTTCCGATCATCGTGCTGACACCCATCGAAGCGACGGCACGGCGCCTCGCCCTCGTCTGGGGCTTACATTGCGTACTGACGGAAGATGCCACCGACCTCGAAGACCTCGCGGAACGGGCCTGCCGCATCGCCTATCGCGAAGGCTTCGCGCAACCGGGAAAACGCATCGTGGTGACGGCAGGCGTACCGCTTGGCACGCCCGGCGCAACGAACATGTTGCGCGTCGCCTTTGTCGGCAAGCATACGGAATAGCTATTCGGCGACGGCGGGTATCTCCACCCGGCCATCCGCATGGATAACCGTTTCGCCCGCGCGCGGCGCCTCTCCCCGCGCGAGACGAACAAGCGCGTCCACCACCACATCGGTATGCGCGTAATGCGGCATGTGGCCCGTGCCCTTCAGCTTGATAAGCTCGGAGCCTTCGACCGCATTGTGCAACGCATAGGAATGGATCTTGGGCGAGACCGTGTAATCCGCATTGCCGGTGATGACGATGGTGGGCACGGCGATATCGCCATAGCGCGCGCTGCGGCGTTCGAGATAGCCCTTGAGCTGCGCCGTATCCTCGCTGTTGGCACGAAACTCCTTCGGGCGGAAAAGCATGGGCAGCGCCGTCTTCTCCGCATAGCCGGCAGGCGGCTTGTCGGGATGGAAATTCCCTTCGACACCTTTTTCCAGCAGAAGCTTGCCGCCGGGCGCGACCAGAAAATTCGTGAAAAGCCAGCCGATAACGGGTGTACGCACGACCGAGTGATACCACGCGACGCCGCCCGGCCAGGGATAGAGCGCCCCCGAAAGCGGCAGCAGACCGGAGACTTCGCCCGGCCATTGCAGCGCATATGCGGTGACGACCGAGCCGCCCCAGCTATGCCCGAGCAGCACGGGCTTTTCGATGCCGAGATTTTTCAGCGCATTGCGGATCGCCTTCGCCTGTACGGCCGGGTCCGCAATGGCGGGATGCGCGGTGCGGTCGCTCCAGCCATGCCCCGGCCGGTCGAATGCAATGACGCGCGTCTCACGCGACAGCGGCTCCACAAGGCTCATCTCCATATCGCGCAGATTGCCGCTTGCGCCATGAACGAGAACGACTGTCGAAACGCCCGGCCTGGCCTCGCCGCGATCCACATAATGCAGCCGCGCGCCATCGAAATCGCCGTCGAGTTTCACGAACTTGTCGGGCGGCCACATGGTCGCGGCCTTGGCGGCACCACCGGAGGCAAAGAACCACAGGACGGCGAGCGCAACGGCGAGAAGAAGAAGGGATTCCATGAAACTTGTCCGGATGCTCATTCAGAAGATACGACGCCCCAGCGGCACCGGATCACCACTCAGATGCCCCTGCCCTCGACGTCGAGTTCCAGCGGCCTGATACGCTCCCTGCCGTTCAGAAGCCAGGGGTCGATATCCACCGCCTTGCGATAGGCGTCGAGCGCACCCTTCTTGTCGCCCAGCTCTTCGAGAATGACACCGAGCCCCGCCAGCGCCTCGAAGTGCCGCGGCTCAAGGCGCAGCACCTGCTCGATATCGCGCAACGCACGCGCATAATCGTCTCGAACATAATGGATCGTGGCGCGCTTGTTCCAGCCTTCGGCAAAACCCGGCGCGAGCGTGACCACTTCATCGAAATAGAAATAGGCGCGGTCGTAATTTTCCTCGCGCAATGCATCGAGCCCGCGGCGCATCAGCAGGTCGATACTCGGGCTGCCGCTTTCGAGCCAGACGCTCTGGATCGCGCTTTCGAGCGCGCGGCCCGTTGCCTCGTCGGGCGCCCGGGCAAGTTGTTCATAGAGCTTGTCGAGAACGGTCTGGCGCGCTTCCGATTTCCCTTGCGCGGAGAGCGGGGCGTCGGGCGGCGGGACACCGGCGGCAGGCGGCGCCGCCTGCGCGGTGCCCGCAAGCATCGTCATCGTCACCAGCAGATAAAGGAGGGCCCGCAGCATCATGCACGGATGATAGGGCGTGACGCCGGGAGAACCAAACCAGGCTCCCGCCTCACCCCCAGCACCTCACCCGTTGAGATCCTGCCAGTTGCAGCCCTCGAACTCCGTGATGAAGTCCGGGCCGAAAACGGAAGACGGCGTCTGGTAGCCCGGCTTGGCTTCGCCTGCCATGACGCGCCCGACGATTTCCAGGCTCGTCATCGCGGTCAGCGTATAGCCCTCGGGTGTGCGCAGGCGCGACTGGACAAGCTGTCCGTCGGCGTTCACCGCTTCGCCGAAGAGAACGGAATAGCCCTCGCGGCGCTCGGCATCGGTCGGCCCCTCGGGCTGCTGTTCGATCCGCTTCTTGAGCGCACGCTGCATGGGACCAAGGCTCGCGAACCAGCGCGCAATGCGGCCCATATTCGCCATCTGCTCAAGCTGCGGGCTGCTTTCGAAATAAACCGTGATGTCCGGGATATGCGTCGAGTGCCAGGCGGTCGCGACATCGCCCCAGCCGATGGCAACGGCATTCTTCGGACCCTGCCCGAAATCGATCTCGCGGCGCGGCGTCTTGCGCGCGGCAACAATGCGTCCGTCGCGGCGGATACGCGTACCCGTACCGATGCTTTCGACACCTGTCTTCGCGGTGCCGTGGGACATATGGCCAAGACCGGAAATCGCGAGCGTAAGCTCGGTCGCATCTGGCAGCCGGGCCTTCATATGCGCGGCAAGGCAGTCGCTCGGCACGACATCGAAGCCGACGCCCGGCATCAGCATGACGCCGGCCTTCTTCGCCTCCTCATCGCGCGCGGCGCAGGCTTCGAAGACATCGATCTCGCCGGTAATATCGAGATAATGTGTGCCGGTGCGGATGCAGGCATCGACCATCGGCTTCGAGGTCTGCGAGAACGGCCCGGCAGCATGGAGGACGGCATCGACCTGACTGAGGCCGGCATCGAGAGCTTCGGGCTCGTCGAGCGAGATCGCCTGATATTCGAAACCATGCTGGGCGGCGATGGACTTCAGCCGCGCTTCATTGCGCCCCGCGAGCAGCGGGTTCAGCCCCTGCGCCTTCGCCGTGCGGGCAATGAGCTTGCCCGTATAGCCGGTGGCTCCGTAGATCATGAAGCGTTCGCTCATAGCTTGCCTTTCGGTGAGGTCTGTAGGCCGGTCCATCCCGCACGGATGGCTGAAGGCATATTAGCCCCGGGAGCGGGGACGAACGCAAATCCGCGCCCGATAAACTTATGCGAGACCGAGGCGGACGAGGTCGAGGGCGAGCCCGTCCGCATCCCTGAAATGATGGGATCGGAAGCCGAGCGCCGCCGCTGCCTCCACGTTGCGCTGCGAATCGTCAATGTAAAGCGTCGCCCGCGGGTCGAGAGCAGCCCGTTCGATCAGAATTTCGAAAATGCGAGGGTCCGGCTTGATGACACCCTCATCGCCCGAGACCACGACCTTTTCGAGCAGGCAAAGCTCGGGGAACCGCTCGCAAAGTGCGGGAAAGACGGGCGACGGCATATTGGTGAGGCCGTGGACGGGGACGCCCCGCTGCTTGAGCTTGCTGAGAAGCGCCGCAGTGCCGGGAACCGGCCCGGCATTCATTTCGAGCTGGCGGTCTCCCCAGAGATCGATCAGCTCCGCATGCTCGGGATGCCGCTCCTTGAGGGGGGCGGCATTGCTTTTAAAGGAAACACCCCGGTCATGCTCGACATGCCATTCCATCGTGCAGATATCGGCGAGGAAGGCTTCCATCCGGGCCTCGTCGGCGAAAACCTTGCGGTAGAGGTGGCGCGGGTTCCATTCGACCAGCACATTGCCGATATCGAAGACGACAGCCTCAATCACACTCATGATTCCCCCGATCGAATACAAAAAAGGCTGCTGCCCGGAGGCAGCAGCCAAATTTCATAATGCTGACGCACGCCACAGGGCGCGGCCGCAATCAGCCCTGGCGGGCCTTGAAGCGGCGGTTCGTCTTGTTGATGACGTAGACACGGCCCTTGCGGCGCACGAGACGGTTGTCCCGATGGCGGTTCCGCAGCGACCTCAATGAGTTACGAATCTTCATGGCTCAACCTCGGCTCGGGCTCCCGCGGGTCGGCGCAATGACTGCGCCCCGCCTCCGGCCCGATGCCGGAACGCCCTTGAATGTTGGCGCGGAACCTATGCGGCAGCCCTGTTTCTGTCAACCGCAAAGCCCCGGTTGCCCCGATTTCCGCTCTGCATGAGGACAAGACGTTCCTTATCCGGTATAGGGGGTTTTCTTCCATATGATCGGATTTCGAGTCTGGGATTGTCTCCAAGGACCATGCTGCGCAGCCGACTGCCGACATTATCCGGGTTCAGGCACCTTTTGAGGGCCGCCCGGGCCAATATCGCAACCACACGCCGGATCAATGCCTGGCTGCTGACGCTCGCCCTCCTTCTGCTATGTGCCGCCGCCGCCGCCTCGCTCGTTCTGGCCTCCCGCGCCCAGCAAACCGCCGACGCCGTCGCCCAGACAATCGCCATACGCGTGGAGTTTCACACTACTTTCAGCCTGATCCAGGATATGGAGACAGGTCAGCGCGGCTTCCTGCTGACGCGGGACCCGAAATATCTCGATCCCTACTATTCGGCCCGGATGGCCATCGAACGCAAGCTCACGCTGCTTGAACGGGATGTTGGCGACAGGCCGTCGCAACATCAGCGCGTAAAGGCTCTTCGCGACGTCGCCGAGAAGCGGATCGAAATTCTCGATCGCACCATCTCACAAGCCGGAGCGGGCAGTTTCGATGAAGCCATTGCGGAGGTCGGCAGTGACCGCGGCCACACGCTGATGGCCGAGGGCCGCGACATCGTCGAGCGGGCGCTCCGCGAGGAGGCGAAGATTCTCGTCGGCCGTCAGGAAGCTGCGGCGAACTCCTACAAACTGCTCTCGCTCTCGCTCATCGGCGCGATTGCGGCCGCGCTCCTGCTCGCCCTTCTCGCGTTCAGAACGACGCTTCGCGAATTCAGGAGCATTGCGAACCGCAGAGATCAGCTCGCCCTCCTCAATGAGGAGCTGGAAGCGCGCGTCCGTGAGCGCACGCACGAACTCGAAATTGCGCGCGAGATGGCGGAATCGGAGGCGGGCCGCGCGGAATATGAGCGCGGCCGCGTGGAACTGCTGCTGCGCGAGGTGACCCATCGCGTCGGCAACAATCTCGCCATGGTTTCTTCGCTGCTGCGGATGCAGCAGGCGAAACTCGAAGATGACGGCGCGCGCGCGGCGCTCGAAACGGCGCGCGGACGCATCCAGACGATCAGCACGGCGCAGCGCCGCCTGCGGCTCGGCGACGACCTGCAATCGACACGGGCCGACAGTCTGCTCGAAGCCGTGGTCTCCGACCTCGCGGATGCGGCGCTCGAAAGCAGTACAATCACCATTTCAAGCAGCTTCGCCCCGCTCATCGTTTCCGCTCGCGATGCGACAACGCTTGCGGTGGTGCTGGGTGAACTAGTATCAAATGCCATCAAACACGCATTTGAAGGGCTTCCCGACGGCACGATCTCGGTGTCCTTCGCGATCAACGACGACGGGGTGCCTGTGATGTCCGTCCAGGACGACGGCGCGGGCATCGACGAACCGGAAAATGCACCGGCTCGCCGGTCCGGCCTCGGCTCGATGATCATCGAAAATCTCTCGCGGCAATATGGCGGAGAGATCAAGAAGTGGAAGAACGAATCCGGCGGAACCTCGATCCACATTCTGCTGCCGAAATTGCAGATCATGGAAGGCGAGAAGATGCCTGAGGACCGGGGGTAGAATGTCCTTTCTCGATTCCGTAATCGGCAGGCGTATTTTCAGCATGGCTCCTGTCTGGCGGCTTGCCGGCACGAATGGCGGCGAGGGCCAGGGAGAAGACGCTCAAGGCGCACCGCGCGGCGAGCTGCCGCTTTCGGGACGCAAGGTGATCGTCGTCGAGGACGAATTCTTCGTCGGCATCGAGCTTGCGCAAATTCTCGAAACGGCCGGCGCGAAAATCCTCGGCCCCGCATCCTCGCTCGCCGACGCGCGAGAGCTTGCAGCAGACGAAGAAGTCGACATGGCCGTCATCGACGTGAACCTGAACGGCGAATACTCGATCGACTTTGCGGTGGAACTTCAGCAGCGCGGCGTGCGCGTTGTCTTCGCCACGGCCTATGCCGACGATGCGCGGCTCTTTACCGGCGCCGCCGCATCGATCCCGCGCCTCGGCAAGCCGACATCCAAGCGCGCGCTTTTCCGCGCGCTGCTGCCGGATGCCTGAGCAGACGCCCCATCAAAACCGAATATCCAAACGAACCGGCACCGCCCGAAAGTCAATCCGATGAACACGACCTGCAATGCCGCACCCGTGCGGCCCCGGGAAACGCCTGAAGCGCTTCCAGCCGAAGACGTGACCCGCCACCAGCCGCTCTGGTTTCGCGAAGCGATTGCCGCACCGCATGAAAGCCGGCGCCTGACCGTGGACGGAACAAGCATTCACTATCTCTATTGGGGAAACGGGGACAAGAACCGTCCCGGTCTTCTCTTCGTGCATGGCAATGGTGCGCACGCGCACTGGTTCCACTTCATCGCACCGCTCCTCAGCGCGCATTACAACATCGCCTCGATGGACCTCGGCGGCATGGGCGACAGCGACTGGCGCATGGACTATTCGCGCGACACATTTGCCCGTGAGATCGGCGAAGTGGCGCTTGCGGCAGGCCTCGGCCCGAAGCCCGTCATCGTCGGCCATTCCTTCGGCGCCTTCGTGTCGCTGATGGCGGCGCATCAATATGGCGGCAAGCTCGGCGGCCTCATCCTGTGCGACTACACCATTCCCAGGCCGGGCGAACGGCGCGAATGGTTTCTCGACAATCCCGAACCGCGCAAGCCCACCCGCATTTACACGGACTACGAAGAGGCCAAGGGCCGCTTCCGCCTCGCCCCGCCGCAGGATTGCGCAAACGGCTTCATTCTCGACTATATCGGCCCCTTGAGCCTGCGCGCCGTGACCAAGGGCGAAACCCGCGGCAAACGCACCTTCGAGGAAACCGGCTGGACCTGGAAATTCGACCCGACGATCTTCAACGGGCTCGCCATGGGCAACGATCACGCGGAAATCTATCGCGACCTCGCCTGCCGGGGCGCAATCATGTTCGGCCTCGCAAGCAAGGACTACGAACCGGAGAAAGTCGACTTCCTGCGTGAGCTTGCGCCGGAAAAGCCGGTCTTCACCGTGCCCGGCGCCCAGCACCACATCATGCTCGACCAGCCGCACGCCTTCGCGACGGCGGTCGGCGCCGTGATGGCGCAATGGCGCGCAGAGGGCGCGCTGGGATGACGATGGCAACGACGCTCGCGGTGCTGGCCGCGAGCCTCGCGGCGGCGGGATTGCTTGTCTGGCTTGAAAGACGCCCGGCAGAGCCCGGCCGCATACGCTTCCTGCCGACAACGCCGCTCATTTTTCTATCGCTCGTCGTTGCCGTCGTCATGCTGGTCCACATCGTGAACCTGATGGGCGGACATACCGGCCGCTACTAGTGCAGGCCGATCTCTTCCTCGTCTTCATCGGCCATGCTGGCATCCGTTCCGCGCAACGTCTTCAGCACCGGATGGAAATAGGCAAAGGCAAGGATCATCACCATGAGCACAATCCCGAGGATGAACGGAGCGGAGTGCAGGACGTAGAACAGCGGAATGCCGATCGCCGGATTGAGGATGTGGCCTGTCGCCGCCGTGGAGCCGATAAGGCCTGCCACCGCGCCCTGATCCTTGAGCGAGACGGAAAGCGAGGCACCCGCCGAAAGGCCTGAGCGCAGGAAGCCGAAACCGAGGCCCGCCAGCGCCAGCGCCGAGACGAGCACACCGTACGAGCCGCCAAAAACCAGCATGGCGAAGGAAAGGATCATGGTGATCGCCCCCCAGCGCAGCAGGAACTGCACCGAAAGATCGAAGCGCTGGATGAGACCGAGCTGTGCGACGAGCGTCGCCATCGCCATCGCCATCATGCCGACGCTGACGAGCTGGGTCGCCTCCGAGCCCTGCATGCCAAGCTCCGCCATCAGATAGAAGGCGAAAAGCTGCATCATGATCGACTGGCTGAGGCTCAGCACCACGCCGATGACGAGCCAGGGCAGTACATTGGGAGCGCGCCAGTTAAGCGCGGCGCGCTGCTCCTGCTTTTCGCTGAGAAGTTTCTTGGGCCGCGTACGCTCGGGCAGCAATATCCAGATCGCAATGGCGCTGACAAAGGCAATCAGCCCCACGGCAAAGAACGGCGCAAGAATGTGGATTTCCGCAAAGGCAGCAGCAACGCCCGGCCCCACCACCGTTCCCAGACCGAAAGCGGCGCCGATCTGCGCGATCGAGCCCGCGCGCTCCGCCCGCGTCGTGCGGTCGGCAACATAGGCCTGCGAGGCGGGCATGGACCCCGAACCGAACATGCCGAAGATCGCGCGCGCACCCATGACGAGCGGAAACATCAACGCCAGCGAAATCCAATGCTGATAGCCCGCCAGCAGCACGATGCCGACCAGCGAGGTCGAAATCGCAAAACCGAAAACACCGATCAGGATGACGGGCTTGCGGCCCATCACATCGCTACGGCGGCCCCAGAAAGTGCTGGTGAGCACCCAGAGCGCGGCCGAAAGCGAGAAAATCATCGTCGTTTCGAATTCGCTCATGCCGAGATCGGCAGCGATGGGCGGCAGGACGGCGAAGACGAGCGTCTGGCCCATGCCGACGGACAGAAGACAGACGAAAAGAATGAGAAAGGCGCGCTTACGCTCTTGCGGCGTTGTCCGGCGCGGAGAATCCTCCGGTGCGGGCGGCGGAGCCTGCACCGGCGCAGCGTTTGCCGCTGTGCTTGTTTCTTCGTCTGCGGGCATGAAATGAAAAGCTTTCCCGGAAACCGCCTCTCTCGCGGAGACTGCCTCTCCTTTACGTGAAACAGGAGATGCTTTCCAGCCCGGTCCTCGACGAATCTAGTCTGCCGGCGCCCTTAGCGGCAGTACGCGCTGCGGCCTGTGCTTCGCATAGATGGAGCGGACCCAGGCGGTGCCCGGATGGTCCGCCCACTCGTTGAGCCAGGCGTCGAGGCGCGCCGGACGCGGCTGGGGGAATTCCATGTCGGGATGAGGGGGATTGCAGGCCGGTGCGAGCAGCGCTGCGGCAGCTAGATCGGCCACCGTGAAACGGTCACCGGCGAGATAGCCTTCCGGCCCCGCTTCTGCCGCAACATGGTCGAGACCCGCCCTGATCGCGCGCCGCGCGATTGCGACGCTGTTCTCGTCGATCTCCATCATGCGGCGCATGACCTGACGGATCGCAGGCTGCATGGCGCGATAGGAAAGCCGTGTGAATAGCGTCTTTTCGGACGCAAGCATGCGGCAGAGATAGGCGGGTTCCTTCAGAAGTTCTCCAAAGAGCGCCCGGCGAACGGCAGGGGCGATCTCCTCATCGAAGAAGGTCTGCGCAGCGAGCGCGGATTTGCGCTGCGCGGCATCGGCCGGATAAAGCGGCGGCTCGGGATAGTGGTCTTCGATGACGTCGATAATGTCGGCCGAACCGGCTACCACGACCCCACCCACCCGGAGTATCGGCGTCTCGGACACACCGGCCAGCTTGCGAACGGCGGCCATATGCGGGCCCGGCAAATGGGAAATGCGCTTGTGGGAGACGCTTTTGAAGTCGAGCGCCCATCTCACTTTTTCATTGTAGTGCGAATAAGGGAACTGATGCAGCTCGAGCCTCTCGCCGTCCATGCTCATGATCCGCCCTCTGCGCCCGATGCCCTTTATGCTGTCGGTGTAGCAAGAATGACCTAACGAAAAGCTCATGAAAAGCGAGCAATTTGACAGGGCTGGCCCGGCGGCGGCTTACTCCCTCTAACAAGCATTTGAATGAATACCGGGAGAAAAACGTGGAACTCGCATTCAGTGCGGCAGATGCCGCCTTTCGCGACGAAGTCAGAAGCTTTCTCGATGAAAAACTGACGCCGGACCTGCGCGCTGTGACGCGGCGCATGACAAGCGTCTATGCCGATTACGAAACGACCATGACCTGGCACAAGGCATTGCACGAAAAGGGATGGGTGGCGCCATCCTGGCCGGTCGAGCATGGCGGCTGCGACTGGAGCGTGATCCAGCACTACATCTTTTCGAGCGAGCTTTCGGGATCAGGCGCCCCGCCCCTCTCGCCCATGGGGCTCGGCATGTGCGGGCCGGTACTGATCGGCTACGGGACGCCAGAGCAGAAGGCGTATTATCTGCCCCGCATTCTCAGTGGCGAGGATTTCTGGTGCCAGGGTTATTCGGAACCGGGCTCAGGCTCCGACCTCGCGAGCCTTCAGATGAGTGCGAAGGAAGACGGAGACGATTTCATCTGCAACGGCCAGAAGATCTGGACGACGCATGCGAACTACGCAAACCGCATCTTCAATCTCGTGCGGACATCGAGAGAGGATATTCCGCAGCGCGGCATCACCTTCATCCTGATCGATATGGACACGGCCGGTGTGAAAGTGGAGCCGCTGATCATGCTTTCCGGCGAGCATATCCAGAACCAGATTTTCTTTACCGATGTGCGCGTGCCCAAGAAAAATGCCGTGGGCAGGATCGGCGACGGCTGGACGGTTGCAAAATATCTCATGCAGTTCGAGCGTGGTGGCCACGCCTATGCGCCGGGACTGCACACCCGGCTCGACCGCATCCGCCATATCGCGCAGACGGAAACCGGCGACGGCGGCGCCCGCCTGCTCGATGACGAGAGTTTTATGCGGAAACTCGCGGAAGCGGCCGCCGAGATCACGGCACTGGAATATACCGAGCACCGGATTATGTCGGCCTTGTCCAATGGTGAAGCGCCGGGCGCGGAATCATCGTTGCTGAAGACACGCGGCACCGAACTGAGCCAGCGGCTGACGGAGCTCGCGGTTGAAGCCGTCGCGCATTACACGCTGCCGTTCCAACCGCAGGCGACGGCACCGGGCGGCCCCGTGCCGGACGCGCCCGCCACCACGCCGAACGAGACACCGGTGGGACCGGATTATTCATGGCCGGTTACACCGAAATATCTCAATGACCGCGCAGGCTCCATCTATGCGGGCACAAACGAAATCCAGCGCAACATCATGGCGAAGGCCGTGCTCGGCCTTTAACGGCTGACAAGTCGCCGGACACCGAGAACGGCGAGCCAGACAAGACCTGCAAGGACGGCAAGCGCGACGAGTGCGGCGGCAATCAGCTGCCCTCGCCGGTCATGCAGCCGATTGACCGTGAGCTGCTTCATCTGCTCGTAACCGGCCGGCACCTCAAGCGCGCCGACCGAGGCCGCATAGTCGCGATACGCCGCCATCATGGCAGCGAAGCGTTCGGGCTCAGCCTCTTTCATATCTTCCGTCTCTCCCGGATCGGCGGCGACGTCGTAGAGGTAATATTCACCATCGCCATAGGGCGGCATGTTGCGCACAAGCTTGTAGCCGCCTTGAAAGAGAGCGACATTGCCCGCCGCTTCCATGCCGACAGCGTCCTCGTCCGAATAGGGCGATGCTTTCTCGCCGCGCAGCACGGGAAGAAGGGAGCGCCCCGTCATCTCCTTCACCCGCTTGCCTTCGAATTCATCGGTCGCGGAAACACCGGCGATGCCGAGGATCGTCGGCGCAATGTCGGTGATGAAGCTGAAGCCATTGACGGTGCCGAGCGCGGGAATGCCCTCGCCCGACACGATGAAGGGTACGCGGATACCGCCCTCCCCCGCATAGAGTTTGAAGAAGGAACCCGGCGCCGCATTGGCACTGGCAAATTCCGGACCGATGAAGGCGTAGGTTCCTTTCTCGCCCAGCTTGTCGAGATCGCGGCTGTAGCCGACCCACCAGAGCCATTGAGCGAAGCCGGGCGTCGCGAGGGGATCGTTTGGCTCCGGCCCGTTATCCGAGAGCACGAGGAAGATCGTGTTGTCGTATTCGCCCGTCTCCTTCAGATGCTCGACAAAGCGGCCTACATGATGGTCCATCGCCTCAAGCATACCCGCATGAACGGCCATGTTCATCGCGAAGGATTTCTTCTCGTCATCGGAAAGCTTGTCCCATTCCTTGAGGCCCTCCGGCATCGGCCCGAGCGCCGTGTCTTGCGGCACGAGCCCCTTGCCGAGGACGCCTTCAAAACGCGACTGGCGGAGTTCGTGCCAGCCTTTGTCGTAACGGCCGACATATTTGTCGACGAATTCTCGCGGCGCCTGCAGCGGAATATGGTTCGCCTGAAAGGCGAGATAAGAGAAGAACGGCTTGCCGCTCTCCTCGCCCTGGTCGAGATACTGGATTGTCTTGTCGACAATGAATTTCGACGAATAGAAATCTTCCGGGAGGTCTGCTGGCTTGCCATCCTCGAACCAGGGCGCCGTATCATAGATCGGCAAGTAGGAGCGCTTCTCCCAGTTGTCGGCACCCGATGCATCGAGCGCGAAGGAGCGATCAAAGCCATGGGCGGGCGGCAGCATGTCCGGCTCATCATGGCCGAGATGCCATTTGCCCGCCATCGTGGTGCGGTAGCCTGCGGCCTGAAGACGGCTCGCGACCGTGACGACGTCGTCGGCCAGATGCCCGAGATAGGCAGGTTCCCCGCGATGCTCGAGGGGCAGGGACTCCGGCAAGTTGCCGACCCCGGCCAGATGACTGTCGACACCCGTCATCAGCATGGCGCGGGACGGCGCGCAGATCGGAGAAGCATGAAAGTTGGAGAAGAGAGCGCCGCGCGCCGCCAGCGCATCAATGTTCGGTGTCGCAATCTCGCTGCCATAGGCGCCCAGATCGCTGAAGCCGACATCGTCGATGAGGATGAGCACGATGTTGGGGCGCGTTTCCTGCGCCTGAACGGCCCCGAAAGCAGGGATGACGAGAGCGGCGGCTAACGCCAGCGGTTTCACGAGTTTCATCTTTTCCTCTTGAACATCATCCACGCCGTTGGCATCGGCGCCCGGCTTTCCAGGTCATGGGCGAGCAAAGCCTTATGGCATAATGAGTGCAATTATATCAAGACGGCAGATGTTTCTTGCGGGGCGCGGCCCGCCTGCTAACAATCCGGCCATCGACATCGGTTTTCCGGAGATTACCAATGAAACTCGACGAAGCGCTGAAGGCGCGTAAATCCGTGCGCGCTTTCAAACCCGATCCCGTGCCCCTCGCCCTCGTGACGGAGATTCTCGAACTCGCGCGGCTTTCGCCATCCGGCACGAATATCCAGCCCTGGAAGGTCCATGTGGTCGCAGGCGACGTGCGCCGCCGCCTTGAAGAAGAAGTGCTGGCGCATCGCGAAACGGACCCTGAAGACAAGGGCGCGGAGTTTCCCCGGACCTCGAAGCGCAAGGAGCCCTACACGACGCGCATGCGCACACTCGGCAAGGCGATGTATGGATTGCTCGGCATTCCGAAGGGGGACCAGGCGGCGAACTGGAAACAATGGGGCCGGAACTACCAGTTCTTCGACGCGCCTGTCGGCATCATCTTCACGATCGACAAGGATCTCGACGCGATGAGTTTCCTCGATATCGGCATCTTCATGCAGTCGATCATGCTGGCGGCAAAGGCGCGCGGCCTCGACACCTGCTCGCAAGGAGCATGGAACAACTTCTGGTCGGTGACGCGGCGTGTGCTGAATGTCCCCGAAGATGAATATATCATCTGCGGCATGTCGCTCGGCTATGCGGACGAAACACAAGCCGTGAACACGCTTGTCGCCGAGCGCGAACCGCTCGACAGCTTCGCGACATTTCACGGATTCGAATGAAAGAGGAAATCAGAAGCGCGGATGACCGAGCGAATGAACCGGTGCGGCACGCGCGCCCGTCATCGCGACCTGACCGGCCGGAAGAGAGCGATTGAAATAGAAGCCGTTCTGGATCACGACGACGCTCTGGCGATTGCCCACACCGCCATTGAAGCCCGCAAGGCCGAGGGAGCCGGCAACCTCCGCACTTTCCCTCTCGCAATCGCAGCGCTCGTCCGCGAAGGGGTCGATCCAGACGACGCTGCCCTGCCGATAGGCGGGAGCAGCTTCCCGCGGACCACCCGCTAGCTCGGGATAGGCGTCGTGAGGCGCCCAGGGGTCAATCCAGCGCGCACCATCGGCCACCGCCGGGCCCGAAAGGCCCGCCGCAAACAACCCGGCCAGAACGAACATGCGCATAGACATCGAAACCTCGCTCACTGTCTCAAATCGAAACATAGAGGCTGGATAGCCCTAATTCAACGCCGCCAAACCGCGGAAATCCGGGAGTTTGCCAAAGGGGCCCCCCCGGCTATTCTCCCCGCACTCGAAAACGACAAAAAATCAGGGAGCATGACATGGCGGAATATAATCGCCCGCTGCCCGCGCCGACGCCCGAAACCCGGCATTTCTGGGACGGCTGCCGCGAGGGTGGACTGAGACTTCAGCGCTGCACAAGCTGCAAGGAAAGCTATTTTCCGCCGCGCCCCTTTTGCCCCGCCTGTGGCTCGCGCGACGTGGAAATCTACAAGGCGAGTGGCAAGGCAACTCTCTATTCCTACGTGATCAACCACCGCCCGCGCCCCGACTTCGGCGACAAGCCGCATTCGATTGCCGTCGTGACGCTGGCCGAAGGCCCGCGCATGATGACGAACATCGTCGGCTGCCCGCAGACACCGGAAGCACTTGAACTCGACATGGCCCTCGAAGTGACCTTCGAGAAGGCGAATGACGAGATCAGCCTTCCGAAGTTCAAGCCGTCGAAAGGGTAACCGCGATGAAACAGAAAACAGTAGCCGTCGTCGGCGCCGCCGAAACGACGGAGATGGGCAAGATTCCGAACATGTCGCAGATCATGCTGCATGCGGACGCCGCCCTGAACGCGATGAAGGATGCGGGGCTTACCGCGAAGGATATCGACGGCGTGGCGACGGCGGGCGACAGCCCGGTCGAGGTCGCGCATTATCTCGGCATCACACCCACATGGGTGGACGGGACGAGCGTGGGCGGCTGTTCCTTCATGCTGCATGTCCGCCACGCGGCGGCCGCGATCAATGAAGGGCTCTGCAACACGGTGCTCATCACCCACGCGGAATCGGGACGTTCGCGCGTCGGCGCGCGGCGCTTCTCCCGCGACCCGGCAAGCCAGATGGGCCAGTTCGAGGTACCTTACGGCGTGACCAATCCGCCGACCATGTTCACGATCCCCGTCCTTCGCTACATGAAGGATGTCGGCATGAACGAGGAAGACCTCGCGCAGGTTGCGGTTGTCCAGCGCGAATGGGCGGCAAAGAACCCGCGCGCTTCATTCCGCGATCCGATCACAGTCGACGATGTTCTCAATTCGAAGATGATCGCCTGGCCTTTCCGGCTCTTGATGTGCTGCCTTGTCACCGATGGCGGCGGCGCACTCATTCTCACCAGCGCCGAGCGCGCAAAGGACTTCCCGCAGAAGCCTGCCTATATCCTCGGTACGGGCGAAAGCTGCGAGACGCCCATGATCAGCCAGATGGAAGACTTCACCACCTCCAAGGCCTTCCGCGTCTCCGGCAAGAAGGCCTTTGATGAGGCGGGCATCAAACATTCGGATGTCGATCATCTGATGATCTATGACGCTTTCGCACATCTGCCGCTTTACGGGCTCGAGGATCTGGGCTTCTGCGAGCGCGGCGAAGCAGCCGCCTTCATCCGCGAGGGCCATACGCGGCCAGGCGGAAAACTCCCGCTCAACACCAATGGTGGCGGCCTCTCTTATATGCATTCCGGCATGTACGGCATGTATGCATTGCAGGAAAGTGTACGTCAGATGCGGGGCATCGCGCCTGCGCAAGTGCCGGGAGCGAAAATCTCTATCGCGCATGGCGTCGGGGGCATGTTCGCCGCGTCCGGCACCATCGTCTTCTCGAACGAAGCGCCCTGAGCAAAGGAGAGGCCGATATGGAACTCGCAAAACCGCACATCGATGTCGGCCTCTTCACCAGCCATCTCGAACCCATGCTCGACTTCTGGCAGAACGAAATTGGCCTGCCGCTCGACCATGTGCTGCCGCTCGGCGGCGGATTGCAACAGCACCGCCACGACCTGATGGGCTCCGTGCTGAAGATCAACCATACGAAAAACGACCTGCCCGCCGCGCCCCCTTCCGGCTACCGCGAATTGCTGATCGCGCGCGAAGGGTTGCTGGGCGCCAAACGCCTGACCGACCCGGACGGCAACAAGGTGACTCTGGTACCACCGGGCGCTTTCGGCATCGAAAGGATCGGCATCCGGCTCGGCGTACGGGATGTGAATACGCATCGGCGCTTCTATGCCGTCTCCCTCGGCCTGCCGGACGTGCCGGAACTGGGCGGCGACAGCTTTCTCTGCGGGGACAGCGTCATTCTCGTCGAAAAAGCCGATGACGCTCGGCCCGATCCCGTCATGGAAGGAGCAGGCCTGCGTTACATCACGATCCAGATTCGCAATGTCGACGAAGAGCACGCCGCAATCCTCGCCCGTGGCGGCACACAAGGGCATGCGCCGCGCACTCTCGGCAAGGTGGCGCGCATCTCCTTCATCCGCGACCCGGACGGCAACTGGATCGAAATGTCCCAGCGGGCCTCCCTTGTCGGTGCACTGGACTGACAGAGCCCTCTTCCTTCGCTAGACTTCCGCCATTGAGAAATGGAGGCCCCGAAAAAGGGGCCCGCAGGGAGGAAACATGCTCAAGATTTATCATGCACCGAACACGCGTTCGCTTCGTCTCATCTGGCTTTGCGAAGAGCTCGGCATTTCTTACGAGCTGCAGACACTGAAGTTTGCCGCCGAGGATTTGCAGTCAGAGAAATATCTGGCGATCCACCCGCTCGGCAAAGTGCCATCCATCGACGAAGACGGGCTGATTCTGAATGAGTCGGGCGCTATCATCCAGTATCTGATGGCGAAGCACGGCAAGGGACGCCTGGAACCGAAACCCGGTACAGCCGAACACGGAAAATATCTCCAGTGGTTCCACTTTGCGGAAGCGACCTTCATGGTGCCGCTCGGCAACATCGCGCAGCACTCCTTCATTCGCCCGGAAGACCAGCGCATCCCGCAGGTCGCCGCGGAAGCCGTCGAGAGCGCAAAGAAGATTCTCGGTATTCTCGACAAGGAGCTGGCGGGGAAGGACTTCATCTGTGGCACGGAGTTCACGGCCGCCGACATCATGCTCGGCTATGATCTTGTGCTGTGCAAAATGTTCGGCCTGCTGACGGACGACTACCCGAATGTGGGCAGCTATTTCGGCCAGCTCGCCAGCCGCGAGGCATTCAAGAAGGCGACCGCATAAACATCGCAAGAGGGAGGCCTCGCATGAGCTACAAGACCATCGATGTGAAGCCGATCTCCGGCGCTCTCGGAGCGGAGATCGAGGGCGTCGATCTGTCGAAGGAGCTATCCAACGAAATCTTCGACGATATTCATCAGGCCTTCCTCGACCATGTTGTGATTTTCTTTCGCGATCAGCACATCACGCATGAGCAGCACAAGGCCTTCGGCCGGCGCTTCGGGACGCTCAATATTCACCCTTACGTGAAGGGTATGGAGGGGCATCCCGAAATCATGCAGATCGTGAAGGAACCGGAAGACCGCATCAATTTTGGCGGTGGCTGGCATTCCGACATGTCATTCCTGGAAGAGCCCGCGCTCGGCTCCATCCTTTACGCCAAAGAAGTGCCACCCTATGGCGGCGACACGCTCTGGGCAAATCAGTATCTCGCCTATGAGACGCTGTCCGATGGCATGAAAAAGATGCTGGAGGGCCTGAAAGCTCTGCACACTGCAAAGGGCGAATATAGCGAGCGCGGTGCCTCGGCACAGAAACGCTCCTCGATGCAGGTCGCAACCGCAAACGACGATACGCCCGTTTTCGAGCATCCCGTCGTGCGCACCCATCCCGAGACAGGGCGCAAGGCTCTCTATGTGAACCCGGCTTTCACCGAAAAATTCGTCGGCATGACGCGGCGCGAAAGCCGCCCTCTCCTCAACTTTCTCTTTGAACACTGCACGCAGGAACCATTCACCTGCCGCTTCCGCTGGTCGAAGAATGCCATCGCCTTCTGGGATAACCGGGCCGCGCAGCACTTTGCCCTGAACGACTATCACGGACATCGCCGCCACATGGAACGTGTAACGGTGGATGGCGACCGGCCTCACTGACCTCTCGCGCAGATGTGATCGGACCCGGCAAGCTGTCTCCGCTAAGCTCCCCGAACAAGAAAGCGGAGCGAGCGATGGAATCCATCTACTACGTCCTCACCTATGCCTGCCACCGCAAGTGCAAGCATTGCTACGATACGCGCTTTCGCCCTTATGTCAGGGACGAGTTGAAGGCCGTCATCGGCGAGGGCATCGATAATCATCGGCGTATCATCGCGAACCTGCCCGACAGCATGAGCTATCTCGATCCCGCGCATCCGAAAACGGATGGCAGCCCCTCGAAACGCACAGGCCGCATCATCATGGCGGGCGGTGAACTGCTGATCGACCCTGTACGCGAGACGCTTCTCTATCCGGCGATGGACGCAGTTCAGGAGAAGTATGGGCACGGCGGTGCCCGCATCAGCCTGCAGACGACCGGCGACGTGGTGACACCGGAAATTCTGCACGAGCTGCGCGAACGCGGCGTCTGGATGATCGCGGTGGCGAGCCTCGACGACTATCACGTCGGCATGGAGGGCGAGAAGCGCATCGCCTTCGTGGAAAAACTCACATCCATGTTCAAGGCAGCGGGCTTCGAGGAAGCTCCTGATCCGGCGAGCGGCCGGGACCACCTGACCGAGGACGGCCCCTTCTATGTTTTTTTTGGCGCGCAGCCCGGAAAATGGATTGCCGAACTCTGGCCGCGCGGCCGCGCCTGGGAGAACGGCCTTTCCACCGCAACGATGGAGACGAATTTCTGCTCGCGCTGGTCGGGTGCCAGAAATTTTCTGAACCACGGCTTCGCTGGATCGGAAGTCGCCATTGAGCCGAACGGCGACGTCTTTCCCTGCTGCCTGAAAACGAAGCTGCCGCTTGGCAATCTTACCGAAGAATCTCTGGTCGGCATTCTTGAAAGCCTGAAGGGTCACCCGGTCTTCGAAGCTCTGAACGCAGGCGATCCGCTGCATATGGGCGAGAGCATGGGATGGGGCGAAGAGGCTTTCAGCGCCGCATCGCACACCACAACGCCCAAAGGCGAGCCTTACGCGAACCTTTGCATCGGCTGCGACCGTTTCCACGAAGAAATGCTGGGGCCGGTGATACGCGCGGTGCGGGAGAGACGGCTTTCCCTCGCCGATGTTGGTTAACACTCTGCAAAACCCGGATTTCCCCTTGGAACGAGGAAATCGGGCAGGCATCATCCCCTCCTGAATCGGAACGGAGGGGGAAACGTGACCGGACTTGCCAGAAAATCATTCGTACTTCCCGGTGCCCTGGCGCTGCTCGCGCTGATGCACCTGCCGGTAGCGGCGGACATATCGCTGCCACCGGAAAGCGACGCGGCAGCGCGCGGCCTTGCCATTGTCGAGGAAATGGACCGGCGCGACAGCGGCTGGGGCGATGCCAAGGCCGATATGAGAATGATCCTCACCAATGCTGCCGGCGACACGAGCGAGCGCGAACTGCATCTCATGATGCTGGAAGTGACCGAAGCGAATGAAGGCGACTGGAGCCTGATGACGTTCGACAAACCGCGTGACATTCAGGGCACCGCCCTCCTCACCCATGCCCATGTCGGCAAGCCGGACGATCAATGGCTCTATCTGCCCGCGGTCAAACGCGTAAAGCGCATTTCGTCTTCCAACAAGGCCGGGCCTTTTGTCGGCAGTGAATTCGCCTTCGAGGATCTCGCCGCGCAGGAAGTCGGCAAGTACACGTATAGCTGGTTGAAGGACGAACCTTGCGGTGCGCTGACTTGCCATGTCGTCGAGCGCGTACCCGCTTATGAGGGGTCTGGCTATACGAAACAGATCGTCTGGATCGATACCACCGATTATCTCATGCGCAAGACCGACTATTACGATCGCAAGGGCGCGCTCCTGAAGACGCTCGCCTTCGACGGCTACGCCATGTATCTGGGCCGCATCTGGCGTCCGGGCGAACTCGAAATGGTGAACCACGAAAACGGCAAGAAGACCAGGCTCGTCTGGAAGGAATACGAATTCGGCACCGGCCTCACCGAAAATGATTTCTCCACGGCCAGCCTCGAACGGGCACGTTGAGGAGATTTCGCCTGGAATTGCCGCCGGCGCGTTTGCCTGCGGTTAAGGCCGGTGGCGCATACTGGTTGCTTCGGTTGCATTTCGGGGGCGTATCGGGTGGCGTCGGTAACAGCGAAAATGAAGGGTTCGGCCCTCGCGCTTTGCGCGGGGTTCCTGCCGTTATGCGCACAGGCGGGGGATCTGGAGCTGCGCGGATATATTGCGCCGGAACTCCGCCTCTTCACCGAAAGCCCCTCAAGCCGCTCGCAGAAGGACACGACCCTCTCGATTGCGGGCGAGGTCACGGCCGAATATCTCTGGGACGATGACGACCAGTCCTTCGTCTTCACGCCCTTTGCCCGGCTCGACCAGAGAGACAGCGAACGTAGTCACTGGGATATTCGCGAAGCGCGCTATGCGCTTTACGCCGGCGACTGGGAGTTCCGTATCGGTGCCGACAAGGTGTTCTGGGGCGTCACGGAAGCAGTCCATCTGGTCGATACCGTCAACCAGACCGACCTCATCGAGGACCCGGTCAAACAGGAAGTGAAGCTCGGTCAGCCGATGGTCCGCATCCGGACGCTGCAATCCTTCGGCACATTCGACGCATTCTTCCTGCCTTATTTCCGCGAACGTACTTATCCGGGCGAGGAAGGCCGGCCCGCGACGGACATCCCTGTCGACAGGAGCCTCACCCGCTATGAAAGCGGGGCGGAAGAATGGCATCCGGACTTCGCTTTTCGCTACAGCAACGCGTTGGACGTTTTTGATATCGGTCTGGGCTATTTTCAGGGAACAACCCGCGACCCGATCCTGCAGCCCGCCTTCAACGGCGCAGGCAAGCTCGTTCTCGCACCCTTCTACCCACAGATGAAACAGGTTTCCATCGACTTGCAGGCGACCAAGGGCGCCTGGCTCTACAAGCTTGAAGGATATGGGCGGCACGAGCTGAATGACGATTATGCCGCCGTTACCGGCGGCATCGAATACACTTTCTACGGTGCCTTTGGCAGCGAGGGCGATCTCGGCCTTGTCGCCGAATACGCCTATGACACGAGAGGCCAGAACCAGCGCAACGCCTATCAGGACGACGCCTTCCTCGCACTCCGCTGGGCGGCAAACGACATCGCCACGACAAGCATGCTGGGCGGCATCGTTGTCGACACCGAAACCGGCGCAACTGGCCTGCGTTTCCGCGGCGAAAGGCGGCTGGGCGACGACTACCGCCTTTCCGCCGAAGCCTATTTCTTCGGAAATGTACCGCCACAGGATCTTGTCTACAGCATCGCCGACGACGACTACGTGCAGATCAGGATCGCCCGCTTCTTCTGACTTTTCTATTCCGCCGGGACACTCGGGGCTTGGGCTGTCTTGGCCTCGAGCCGCCGCTCGCGCCAGCCCGCGATGATGAGATAGACGGTGGGCACGACGAAGAGTGTCAGCAACGTACCGAAACTAATGCCACCCACAATCACATAACCGATGGAGCGGCGGCTCTCGGCCCCCGCACCCGATGCAAGCGCGAGCGGCAACGCCCCGAGCACCATTGCGCCCGTCGTCATCAGGATCGGGCGCAGACGAAGCCCCGCCGCCTCGACCACAGCGTCGTAGACGGAATGCCCCTTCTCGCGGAGCTGGTTCGAGAACTCCACAATCAGAATGCCGTGCTTGCTGATAAGACCCACCAGCGTAATCAGTCCCACCTGACTGTAGATATTCAGTGTCGTGTCCGTCAGAAAGAGCAGCATCAAGGCGCCTGAAATCGACAGCGGCACACTGACGAGAATGATCAGCGGGTCGATGAAGCTTTCAAACTGAGCCGCCAGAACCAGATAGATGAAGAGCAATGCCAGCGCGAAGGTAACCGCGATGGTACCCGACGACTTCACGAATTCGCGAAGCTGACCGTCCAGATCGGTTTGCGCACTCGTGGGCAGGAGGCGCTGCGCTGTCGTGTCGAGAAACTCGAGGGCCTCACCCATCGAATAACCCGGCATAAGCGACGCTGAAATCGTTGCCGCGCGAAGCTGATTGAAATGGTTGAGCGAATTGGGCGCCACCGTTTCTCTCACTTCGATCAGATTCGAAAGCTGCACCATCTCACCCTTGGCGCCGCGCACATAGATATCGCGAATGTCAGTGGGCGTCTGCCGCTCATCGGCGGCAACCTGAACGATGACATCATATTGCTTGCCGCCCTGCTCATAGCGGGTGACCTGGCGACCGCCGAGCAGCGTTTCGAGGGTGCGGCCCACGGTCGAAACGTCGATACCGGCATCGACAACCTTGTCGCGATTGACCTGGATGTCGAGCTGCGGCTTCTGCAACTTGAGGTTCGAATCCGGATTGACGAAACCGCCGTTCTGCCGGATCTCATCCATCATGGCATTCACGTAACCTTCGAGATCTTCATACGTCCCGGAGGCTTGAATCACATATTCGACGGGCTGCGACCGACCGCTCTGCCCGAGAGAGGGCGGATTGACGCCAAAGGCCATGATGCCGGGAATTTTCCCGAGTTTCGGTTGCAGCGTAGCGATGATTTCCTGCTGCGTTCGGCTGCGCTCGTCCCACGGCACCAGCCGCGCAAAGGAAATGAGGTCTGTGATCTGCGGAAAGCCGGACACGACGAGATAACCCGCAACCTCTGGAACATCGACATAGAGGTTCTGGAGCTGCTTGGCATAACGCTGTGAGAATTCGAGCGTCGCACCTTGCGGCGCCTGACCGACGACAAGAAGCGTGCCCCGGTCTTCGAAAGGCGCCAGTTCCTGCTTGAGCACCATGAAAAGGCCAACGCAGGAAAGCGCCATCACCGCCGCAATGCCCACGATCAGCTTGCGGCGCACAAGCGCCTTCGTAAGCGTGTTCTTGTAACCCTCATCCAGCTCTTCCAAGCGCTCGCGCAGCCAGCGCTGAATGCGGCTTTCCTTCGTTTCATGCCTGAGCAGCTTGGAGCAAAGCATCGGCGTCAGCGTCAAGGCAACAAAGCCTGAAACGACGACCGTCGCGGCCAGCGTGAGCGCAAATTCGAGAAAGAGCTTGCCCGTCCGGCCTTCGGCGAAACCGACCGGCGCATAAACGGCAGCAAGCGTCAGCGTCATTGCGATGACGGCAAAGGTAATTTCCTTCGAGCCTTCGATCGCGGCGCGGAACGGCGGCTTTCCTTCCTCGATATGCCGATAGATGTTCTCAAGCATCACGATGGCGTCGTCCACCACGAGACCGATGGCGAGCACCATCGAGAGAAGCGTCAAGGTGTTGATGCTGAAGCCGAGCATCAGCATGATCGCAAAGCTGGTGATGAGAGAAATCGGAATTGTGACGACCGGAATAAACGATGCCCGGATCGTCCGCAGGAAAACGAAAATGACGAGCACCACGAGAAGCACCGCCTCGAAAATCGTCTCGTAAACCGAGCTGATCGATTCCGCGATGAAGACCGAGGTATCGTAACCGACGAATGACGACATACCCGTGGGAAGCGTCGGTGCAAGATCGCTCAGCGCCTGCCGGATATTGGCCGCGACTTCAAGCGGATTGGCCGTTGCCTGCTTGACGACACCAAGAGAGATCGACGTTTCGCCGTTGTAGGTTGCAGACCGGCGCTCGTCGGCAGCAGCCACTTCCACCCGGGCCACCTGATTGAGGCGTACCTGGAAGCCGTCTGCCTGTTTGACGACGATGTTGCCGAACTCCTCAGGCGTCTGAAGCGCGGTCTTCGCAAGCACCGTAAATTCCCGGTCGATGCTTTCGATGCGGCCGGAAGGGATTTCCGCATTCTGCGCCCGCACCGCATTCTCGACATCCTGCACGGTCAGCCCATAGGCGGCGAGCCGCGAACGGTCGACCCAGATACGCATGGAATATTCGCGGCCACCGAAGATGCTGACCTGCGCAACGCCGGGCTGGTTCTGCAACCGGTCGGTCACGATGCGGTCCAGATAGTCGGTGATCTCGAGCTCCGACATGCGATCGCTCTTGAAAGCGATGTACATGATCGGTTGAGCATCCGCCTCGACCTTCGCGATGATCGGTTCGTCTATCTCGTCCGGCAGCAGTCCGCGTGCGCGGCCTACACGGTCGCGCACATCGCTCGCCGCGACATCCGGGTCAGTTTCAAGCGTAAAGCGGGCCGTCACCTGGCTCTCTTCGGCGCGGCTCGTAGAGGAAAGCACCTCGATGCCTTCGATGCCGGCCATCGAATCTTCGAGGGGCTGGGTCACCTCGCGTTCGATCACCGAAGCACTCGCACCGCGATAGGTCGTTGTCACGGTGACGACAGGTTCGTCGATTTCAGGATACTCGCGCACCGACAGACGCTCGTAGGAAACAAATCCCACCAGCACCAGAATGAGGCTCACGACCGTTGCAAAAACCGGACGGCGGATGAAGAGCTCGGAAATGTTCACGTCGCTTTTCCCTGCCTATTCGGCCGCAGTTGCGTTGTTGTTGGCCTCCGGCGCTCCGGCGTCCGTGTCCTCGCCATTCGCAATCTCGATGGGGGCGCCGTTCTGTACCTTGAGCTGGCCGCTTACGATAACCGTCTCGCCATCTTCGACGCCGGAGAGGATTTCCACTTCGCCCGGTATGCGCGTACCGATCGTGACGGGAGCCATCTGCGCATGACCATCCTTCACCTTGAAGACGGCCCTCTCACCTGTCGGCGTCGTGACGATGGCAGCTTCCGGCAGCATGATCGAACGCCGCCTGTCCGTGACGATCTCGACACGGCCGAAAAGGCCGGGCCGAAGCTTGCCGTCAACGTTCTGGATGACAGCGCGCACACTTAGTGCACGCCCCTCCACACTCACGACAGGATCGACGGCGCTCACAACGCCCTTGTAAATCTGATCGGGCAGCGCATCGAAGGTGACATTCACTTCCTGCCCCTTGCCAACTTCTGTCAGGAAGACTTCGGAAACCTGAAAATCAATCCGCAGATTGTCCACATCGGCGAGCGTTGCTATCGGATCGCCCGCCGTAAGGAACTGCCCGAGGCTCACCTGACGCAGACCAATGATGCCGGTAAACGGCGCCTTGATCGTCGCCTTGTCGAGAGCTGTCTCGGTCGCCGCAACCTCCGCTTCTGCCGACTTGAAATCGTTGAGCGCCTCATCGCGCGCGCGCGCCGTGCCCGAACCCTGCTTCAGCAGTCTTTCGGCACGCTGATAATTGGCGCGGGTCAGCGTCAACCGTGCCTCGGATTGCATCAACCGCGCCTTGAGGTCTCTGTCATCGAGCGTAACGATGGTGTCGCCTTCCTCGATCCGTGTGCCGTCCGTAAAGTCTATGCTGGTGACGATGCCGGTAATCTCCGGCCTGACCGTGATCGCCTGATCGGCCTGAAGCGTACCCAGAGCGGAAACCTTGAGGTCCACTTCCTCTTTGCTGGCCTCGATCACCTCGACAACAGGAACCGGATACCCGCCCTGCTCTCCTTGCCCCATGACCGTTCCATAAAGCCGGTAGACGAAGATCACGACGAAGAGGGCAATCAAAATCGCGCCGACACCGATCAGCGCGGTGCGAGGCGAAAACGTCTTCAGGGATGAGGTATCGAACTTCATGAATATCGCTCTTGAGACTGTCGCCCGTTAGGCATTGTTATTTGACGGCGAAATGGCGCATCGCGAAGCGGGAAGCCATGTCGGCACGGTCAGTCTGGAATAGGCCATTTGTCCCGGCGCTAAAATGGCAATTTGCCAGCATGTCGCAAGGGAAACGGCAAAAACCGCCCGGACCGTAAATCTACTGACAAAATTGGGGGGCAATGGTGGGCGTGACAGGGATTGAACCTGTGACCCCTTCGATGTCAACGAAGTGCTCTCCCGCTGAGCTACACGCCCATTGCCATAGGGAGATTTCGAACGCCTTTGGCATTCGCCGACCGCAATCGACCGGAGGCCGTTCGTATATCTAGGATAAACCGCAAAGACAAGCCGGAAACAAGGGACCAGAGCCCCAAATTCGCTCGCCTCACGCCGCCGCCATCAGCCGGTCCACTTCCGCCACCAGATCACGCAGGTGAAAAGGCTTTGAAAGCACCTTTGCCTCACGAGGGGCGGAAACTTCCGGGTTGAGCGCGACGGCCGCAAAACCGGTGATGAACATGATCTTGAGCGTGGGGTCGAGTTCGGCCGCCACCCGGGCAAGCTCAATGCCGTCCATTTCCGGCATCACGATGTCGGTCAGAAGGATATCGAACACATCTTCTTTCAAGCAGCCATGAGCCTCATCGCCCTTGCCGCAGGGCACGACCTCATGCCCGGCATTTTCCAGCGCTTTGGCCAGAAACCGGCGCATGGATTCATCGTCTTCCGCGAGGAGAATTCGTGCCATTTGCCCAGCCCGCTCGTCTTCAGATTGCCCGCATTTTCAAGGGTCGCCGCAGCCTAGGACCACCCGCGATTCTCAGGAAGGACACTAAGGCGTGAAGAGTAAACAGGGTGTGAAGCAAGTATGGAATGGCGCTTTTCCGGTTCAATTTTCCGGCCTCTGACGGCCCCCCGCAGAGAGACGAGGCTCTTTGCCCTCCGCGCCCTGTCGCTCCCGGCGCATCATGCTATGCTTTCGCAAATGCGCCCCGGCGCCGGTAATGGTGACAAGGCAGGCAGCCCCTCCCGATGGATCTGGTCCCTGAGACAACCCGCGAAACATACCCCGATACGGGCGAAACCGGCAGCACGCCGGACATTGCGGGCTTGGCCGACGACGAAGCCGGGCTCTTCGAACATCCAATCCTCGTCACAAGGCCTGCCACGCAGAATATCCCCTTCGTTTTCAGTTCGCCTCATAGCGGGCGGTGCTATCCCGAAGCCTTCATACAGGGTTCAAACCTCGATCCCGTAACGCTGCGCCGCTCGGAGGATTGCTTCGTCGAGGAACTTTTCGGCGGCGTGGTAACGCTGGGAGCCCCGCTTCTGCAGGCCCGCTTTCCCCGCGCCTATCTGGATGCGAATCGCGAGCCCTATGAACTTGACCCGACAATGTTCGCAGAACCGCTGCCGCCCCATGTGAACACACGTTCGCTGCGCGTCGCAGGCGGTCTGGGCACGATCGCCCGGGTCGTGGCCGATTCGGCGGAGATTTACCGCGAGCCCCTCGCCTATGCCGTTGCCGAACAGCGGATCAGACATCTCTACATGCCTTTCCACGAGGCGCTGCGGGCACTTCTTGAACAAACCCTCAAAAGCTTCGGCTGTGCGGTGCTGATCGACTGCCACTCGATGCCATCGGTTGGCGGGCCCGCCGACGACGACAATGGCTTCGACCGGCCGGATATCGTACTCGGCGATCGCTACGGCACCTCATGCGCGGCCGTGGTGACCGCCGAAGCCGAACGGGCCCTCACCCGCCTCGGCTATAGCGTCACCCGCAACAACCCCTATGCCGGCGGCTTCAACACCGAACATTACGGCAGGCCGGCGCAGGGGCTTCACACCCTCCAGATCGAAATCAACCGGGCCCTCTATATGGACGAATTGAGGCTGGAGCGATCGGAGAATTTTGTGCAGGTGCGTGATGACATGGCGGCCTTCGCCGCCGAGATGGCGAAATGCGACTGGTCGGCGCTTGAGACCGGCATACGCGGCGCGGCCTTCTGAAAACTCCCTATTTTCTGCCGGTTCCAGGCTCCAGACAAAAAAAGGGGCCCTGGCGAACCAGGGCCCAAGTTTAGGGAGGAAACGCCCAGGAAGGGCTGCGGCAGCGGGAGAAAGTCTCAACCGATGCCGCGATGCACAAGGTGACATTGCGCTGCACACAAATCAAGGCCGAAATTCAAAATTTCTTGCGCAGTGCAGCAAAAAATATTTTCGCCCAACTTATTGGCATAGCGCAGTTTTTTTAGACAACGCAGGGCCTCGATTTGCCAAAACCTGAGGCGTAATACCGCAGTGCAGCGGAGGGGTATCCCACCCCGGACATTCCCGGCCACCATCACCTGCTGTTGCGACGCAGCAAACGCTGAAGCGAATCCATCCGAGGACCATCCTTCCATCCTCAAGGGGGCCCAAAGGTTTTTTAATGTCTTGCCGTCACCATGAATCCCGATATCGACCGCGAGAAGGGCTTGAAGAACTTCATGAGGACGCATCGCATCAGCCACGGCAATCACCGGAGCGATCACCGGGCACCGTCGGCACGACACATCATTCTGGGCGTACTGGCCTATGGCCTCTTCGCCCTCGCGAGCCGCGCATATGCCGCACCCGCGCCAGATGCCGCCATCATCGATGAAACGAACCCTGCCATGCTCTGTGAGGATGCGGCGATCCATCACGAAGGGCAGCACGGTCTCCCCCGCGCGCTTCTCGCCGCCGTCTCGATGGCCGAGTCCGGCCGCTATGACGCAAAGACACGCAAGGCGCGCGCCTGGCCCTGGACAATCAACGCCGAAGGCCGCCCCTACTATTTCAAGAGCAAAGCTGACGCCGTCGCCAAGACGCGAGCGCTGCTCGCCAGCGGCATGCGTTCGATCGACATCGGCTGCATGCAGGTGAATCTGCGCTACCACCCCGACGCCTTTGCGAGCCTCGAAGATGGCTTCGATCCAATGACGAATGTCGCCTATGGTGCCGATTTCCTGATGCGCCTGCACAAGCGGTCGGGCTCATGGCCGGAAGCCGTCGCAAATTATCATTCGCAGAGCGAGGCGCGTGGCGACCGCTATTTCGCACGCGTCATCCGTATCTGGCAGAATGAACGCGAGCGCGTAGTGAACCGCGCCATCGCCGCGCTTACGCCCAAGATCGATGTCACGGACATCCTGAAACCCGCCATCGGGCATGCAGTCAGCATCGTACCTGCATCAGAAACGGTGACATCAACGGTGGCATCCATCGCCTATCGCCCGGCACCCAAGGTGCTCGCCCCTCTGCCGGGGCAGAATGTCCGCGAGACGGCGAGCGCGGCTGTGGGCTTGCGGCTTTCGATTGCCGAAGGGGATACCGAAACCGCAGTCGCTGCGGCGAACGAGCGGCCTGCGCCGCGCGTACTCGAACCGCTACCCGTCTCAGATGGGCCGACACGTGTCGCGGAAGCGTCATTGCCCGGCGCGTAAGATCGGACGTAACATCGGGCGTCCCATAGAGCGCCTCATCAGATATGACCGGGGCATGAAGGCGGGGGAAGAAGATGTTCGGCACGACATTGAAAAATATCGCCGACGCGCTTAACAGCTCCGCGCTCTGGCAGATCGTCGACATACTCTCCGCTCTCTTCATCATGGGTATCGGCTGCCTCCTGCTTGCCGTCATCGCGCTTTATGTCATCGACAGCACGCAGACGAAGCATGCCGTGCGCCGCAATTATCCCGTGATCGGCCGCTTCCGCTACATCTTCGAAGCGCTGGGCGAATATTTCCGGCAGTACTTCTTCGCGATGGATCGAGAGGAACTGCCCTTCAACCGCGCACAACGCGCCTGGGTCTATCGCGCCGCAAAAGGCGTCGACACCACGGTCGCCTTCGGATCGACGCGTGACCTGCGACCCGCCGGCACAGTCACTTTCGCAAACTGCCCCTTCCCGCCGCTCGATCAGGACGCGGCGGACACGGCGGTCGTCGAAATCGGACCTCACGCACGTACACCCTATCGCACAGCCTCAATCTACAATATTTCCGGCATGAGCTATGGCGCAATTTCAAAACCCGCCGTACTCGCCTTGTCGAATGGCGCGCGCATGGCGGGCGTCTGGATGAATACCGGCGAAGGCGGGCTCTCACCTTTCCATCTCGAAGGCGGCGCGGACATCGTCTTCCAGATCGGCACCGCGAAATATGGCTGCCGCGATGATGCCGGTGCGATGTCCGACGAGAAGTTGCGCGAGATCGCAGCGCTCCCCCAGGTAAAGATGTTCGAGATCAAGCTCAGCCAGGGCGCAAAGCCCGGCAAGGGAGGCATTCTGCCCGGCGCGAAAGTGACGGCAGAGATCGCGCATATTCGCGGCATTCCCGAAGGCGCGGATTCGATCAGCCCGAACCGCCACGCGGAAATTGAAAACGTCCCGGACCTGCTCGACTTCATTTCCCATGTGCGCGAGGTGACGGGAAAGCCCGTGGGCTTCAAAATGGTGCTCGGCGTCTATGACTGGTTGGACGATTTTTGCAAGGAAATCAACGCGCGTGGCATCGAAAACGCGCCGGACTTCATCACATTGGACAGCGCCGATGGCGGAACGGGCGCAGCACCGATGCCGCTCATCGACTATGTGGGGCTTCCGATCTGGGAAAGCCTGCCCATGCTTTGCGATGCGCTGGAACGTCACAAGCTGAAATCGCGCATCCGCATCAATGCCAGCGGCAAACTCATTACACCTGCGGAAGTCGCCTGGGCCCTTTGTGTCGGCGCCGATTTTGTTTCTTCCGCGCGGGGCTACATGTTCGCACTCGGTTGCATTCAAGCACTTCAGTGTAACAAGAATACCTGCCCCACAGGCGTCACCACGCATAACAAGAGGCTGCAACGCGGCCTCGACGTGACCGACAAGGCAGAACGCGTAAAGCGCTATGCCGAGCGCGTGACATATGAGGTCTGCATGATCGCGCATTCCTGCGGTGTCGCCGAACCCCGCAAACTCAAACGCGACCACGCACGCATCATGGGCTCGGACGGCATCTCCGTTTCGCTCACCGACTATTACGCGCGCTGGCGCGCCATGTCGGAACTGCCCTCGCGCAACGGCATCGGCCGCCCGCGCTTCGACGCGAACGCAGACGCGGCCTAGCCCGGAATAACCATTCTGAGAAACTGCGTCCCGCGCTCGATGACCTGCGGCAGAAAACCGCGATCATCGCCATCGACCTCAACCGCAAGGCCTTCAGGTCCGAGCACATTGATGTGACGCGCGGGAAGCACCTCGACGCCTGGAAGGCGCGGAACGATGCCAAGGCCGAGCCCCGCAAGATAGATCGCGAAGGCGAAACGCGACGGCTTGTGAAAGAGAAAGAGCGTCAGCCCCGGCTGAGTGATGCTTGCATCGGGCGCCAGCACGTAAGGGCCAGCATAGTGACGGCCATTCGTGACAAGGGCCCAGGCGGCGCGCTTTTCACGTCCATCGACGACAAAGCGAATGTCATGTGCGGGCCCGCGCGCCCAGGTCTTCAGACCCGACCAGATGAAAGCACCCTTTCCCCAAAGGCGCTTCAGATTCGGATCGATGCCATGCACGATTTCGCCATCGAAGCCGATGCCGACCATCATGAGAAATATCTCGCCCTGCACGAGGCCTGTGCCAACAAGCTCCGCCGGCCCACCGAGAAGCATGGACGCGATTTCATCCGCCTTCGGAGGAAGACCTATCTCGACGGCGAGGACGTTTGCCGTGCCGAGCGGCACGATGCCGAGCGGCACACCCTGCCCCAGAAGCCCGCGCGCCACCTCGTTGATCGTGCCGTCACCGCCCGCAGCGACGATCACATCCGCCTTGCCCGAGCGGGCAGCGGCGCGCGCGAGATCCGTCGCATGTCCGGCGGCCTCCGTGAGCTCGATCGTGACATCCGCGCCGGCGGCATGAAGCCGTCCAACGACATCGTCGAGAAGACGGCGATTACGCCTGCCCGCAGTGGGATTGAGAATGATGTGGATGAAGCGGCGGAGAGCCAAAGCGGGGATATCCGGGGGTTGTTGTCACACGAATGTCATCGAAACGTCACATGTGAAGAAATGCACACGATGTCCGATTAGCCTGAAAAACTAATCCCCGGTCAACCGCGTTCCTCGATCCGATCAAGAATCATGCAGGCAGCTGCGGAGAGGATGAGGGCGATCGCCATGGTAACGACAGTGTGAGAAAAATAATGTTGTCCCCGTGCCATCTGGTAGAGACCGAGCACCCACCCGCCTGCAAGCCCCGGCGCGAGATATGCCCAGGAGAGACGCGACCCCGCAGGCGCGAGAACGCGGATGCCGAGAAGGCCGAACCCGGCGGCGGCATGACCGGCGGGCCAGCATCGAAGATGCTCATTGGACGGAACAAGCGCGAAGAGACGATCCCAGATCGCGGCATGCGCATAAGGCCCCGCAAAGAGCGTTTCCTGAACCGGACAGGAGACCCCCGTCGAGTTCTTGAGCAAGCCGACGAAAAGAGGCGTCAGGCCCAGAACGAGAAGAGCGAGCAGGAAGCGTGTATCGACAGCCCGCCAGCGCTTCATGAAGCCGCGCCACACGAGCCAGAGAAGCGCGGAGACGCCGGCAACGACGAGAAAGATTTTCGGACCGCGATAGAGCAGCCAGAAAAGGACGCCCCTGTCGTCGGGCGGGAAGAACCATGAGCCCGCCGCTGCATCGAAGAACGGCGTTTCCAACCTGAAGTCGAGAACGTGAATGGACGGCCAGAACGTGAAGAGGGCGAGGGCGGCAAGCGACAGCACGACCTCCGGCGAACGCAGCGCCTTACGGCGCAGGAACGGCAGGGACGCATCGCTCACGGGTGAGCCGTCTGGTCTGGGGCGGGCAAGCCCGCCACGTGAGCGACCGGCGCGCCCGGACGACAGGGCGCGAGAAAATCAAGATCAGTTCGGTAGACCTCCGTGCGGACGCCGAACATGCCGAGAACCGAATGAAAGAGCGTGTCGTGGCTGTATTCCCTGCCCGCATCGCCGCGTACGCAAGCCATGTCGAGCGCGGAAGCCTTGCGGTAACCGGGCGAGGCCCAGAACACCATCGGAACATGCTTCTGCGTCTCCGGCGCGAACATATAGGGCATGCCGTGGAGATACATACCGCCCTCGCCGAGGGATTCGCCGTGATCCGAAACATAGAGCAACGCGGTATTGAAGCGATCCGACGCCTGCGCAAGAACGTCTATCGTATCGCCAAGGAAGTGATCGGTGTATCGGATCGAATTGTCGTAGGTGTTCACGATCTCGTCTTGCGTGCAGGATTGAAGCTGGTTCGTCTCGCAAGTCGGCGCAAAGACACGGTAGTCTTGCGTATAGCGCTTGAAATAGGACGGACCGTGGCTGCCGATCTGGTGCATCACGACCACGAGATCGCGGCCATTGTCACGGGCAATCGCCTCACGAAGCTGCCGGACGAGGAGATCGTCCAGGCATTCGCCGCCGTCGCAATATTGCGTATCGTTGAGTTCCCATGTCGTCTCTTGCGGCACGCGCGCGCAAACACCCTTGCAGCTTGAATTGTTTTCAAGCCAGAGCACATCGACATCGGCACGGACCAGAATATCGAGAAGATTCTCGCGGGAGCCTGCCTTGGCGGCGGAATAGTCCGAGCGGGCGAGGTCGGAAAACATGCAAGGCACGGATTCGGCCGTGGAGGTGCCGCAGGAGCGAACCTCGCCGAAGCTCACCACATCGCGCTTCGCGAGTTCGGGATTGGTCTCGCGCGCATAGCCATTGAGGGAGAAGTGATCCGCACGCGCCGTCTCACCGACGACAAAGACAAGGACCGTCTTCTTGCCGCCAGCGCTTGCCGGAAGAACACCACGATCCACATGGTCGGCCACGCGCGTGAATTGCGCCGTCAGCCCCTCGGGCACAGCCGTCGCATAACGCAGGGAAGCATAGACGGCGGCGGACGGGTTTATCATGAAGCGGACCTCGCGATGCCCGCGCACGAGAACTGCATAATCCTGAAAGAACAAGGCGGCGATGAGCCCGACCAGCGCGACGCTGCCGAGAATCGTGGCACCTCGATAGATCGCCTCGCGGCGAAGCCCCGCAAGCCGGACCGGCACGAGAGAGATGGCAAGCGCAGGAAACACACCGAACAGTGCCATGTGAAGCAGGAAACCGGTGCTCAGCAGGTCGCCGATCTCACGCGAATCCGTCTCGACTACATTCGCGATCATGCTGCGGTCCATCATCGCGCCATAGCTGGAGGCGAACCAGGAGACCCCCGCCGCCGCGAGAATGAGAAGGACGAGAACCGGCTTCAGCACACGCGGAAAGGCAAAGGGCTGAAGCACCAGATTGAACGCGGCCGCAAGGAAGAGACCGACCGAAGCGATGAAGGCGAGATCGTGCAGCGAGCGGCCGGGCCACCAGCCAAGAACCGCCGACCAGAGCTGGCCATTATAGAAAAGGACGAAAAGAGCGGAGACGGCCAGCGCCAGAACCAGCGGATGAACCGGAGGCAGCCGCAAAGCGGCGAGCCGTTGCAGGAGGGCCTTGGACAGGCTTGAAAGAGGCATTCGAGGTTCCGGTGGCAATGCATGCGCCAGACAGGACGCTTTCGCGTCCCCGGCAAGCCGAGTTCACCGGCCCTCGCTTACAAGAACCTTACAAAGAAGAAAGTGGCGGATTTCCGGGCAATTTGAGGATGAAAACAGCCCCCCTCCCCGGCGCGCGACTGACTTCGATGCCCCCGCCGTGAACCGCGGCAACGCGCTGGGCAATCGAAAGGCCGAGACCGGCGCCCTTATAGGCACCCGGTTTCCCGCGCACGAAGCGCTGGAATATCCGGGCGGCATCGGCAGGCGGGACACCCGGCCCGTCGTCGATGACGGCGAGACTGGCATCCTTCCCCACCCTGATTTCGACGCTGCTGCCGCGCGGCGTGTGAGCAAGCGCATTCTCGACGAGATTGCGAAGGGCAAGCGCAAGGAAATCGGCATTGCCCCGCACACGAACAGGCTCTTCCTCACCCGTGAGCGCGATGGACTTGCCCTCCGCGAGCGCCGCAGGCGCCATCTGCCCGGCAACGCCAAACGCGACGGCATGAAGATCCGCCTCCTCGCCCGGACGAAGTTCCAGATTGTCCGCCTGCGCGAGGCGAAGAAGCTGTGTCACGAGACGCTCGATATCGCCAAGTTCGTCGATCAGCTGCGGCACTTCATCGAGGCTCGACAGCGTTTCGATATTGGCCTTGAGAACGGCAAGCGGCGTGCGCAACTCATGCGCCGCATTTGCCGTGAACTCGCGCTCGCGCCTGTAGCCGCTTTCAATGCGCTGGAGCGAGGTATTGACCGCGTGGACGAGCGGTGTGATCTCGGAGGGAAGATTGTCTTCCGGCAATCGGCGGTCGAGGGAGGCGGGGCCGATGCCCCGTGCCATGACGGACAGCCGTCTCATCGGCGCGAGCGACTGGCGGACCGTCCAGACAGTGATGGCGGAAATGCCAATGCCGAGAGCGAGGAGAAAAGCCCATGATTGTTCGAGAAACTCCGCGACGATGGAGTCAGCCAGCACATCGGGATGAACCGAACCTTGCGCGACCTGCATATAAAGCCGCGGGTCCGTATTCGGGAAGGGAACGGTGATGCCGTAATAAAGGCCCCGCCCCGTCACGGCCGAATGGCTGAAATAGCGATCATCCGCCGATGCCGGAATGGGCGCGAGCGGCGCTTCTATTTCATGCGGCGAGGCGAGAACGCGGCCTTCCGCATCGAGAACGAGATAGACATATTGCCGGTCGGGACGGCTATAGGCCGCTGCGAGCGATGCGGGCAGATCGACACGGGGAACCCCATCCGCATCGATCACCGTATGCGCAATTATGTCCGCCGCCTGTGCGGCGAGATCGCGGTCGCGCAGCGTGTCGCGCTGCGTCAGATATTGAATCTTCAGAATGACAAGCAGCAGCAGGAAACTTGCGGCAACAATGACAAGCACACGCCGCGTCAGTCGCGCCGTCAGCGAGGAACCGGACAAGCTGCGGAAAAAGCCCGTCATGCCGCAGGACTCAGCACATAGCCGATGCCGCGCAACGTATGTACCTGAATATCGGCGCCCGTCTCCTCCAGACGCTTGCGCAGGCGATGGACCGCAACCTCGATCGTGTTCGAGGAAACATCGTCGCCAAAGGCATAAAGACTTTCCTCGATCGCATCCTTCGGCACGACACGTCCCTGGCGGCGAAGCAGAATTTCGAGCAGGTCTGTCTCGCGGCGGGAAAAAACAGTGGCGACGCCGCCCACGGCCACCTCGCGCGCAACGGTGTCGAACTCGACATTGCCCGCCGTGAGCTTGCGGCCAAGCGCCTGCCCCGGACGGCGGAGCAGAGCGCGAATGCGCGCGACAAGCTCCTCCATCGCGAAAGGCTTGAGAAGATAATCGTCGGCACCGGCATTGAGCCCCTCGACGCGGGCTTCGAGCGCATCGCGGGCCGTGAGCACGATAACGGGAAGCTCGCTTCCCTGCCGGCGGAGCGAGGCGAGCAGGCCAAGCCCGTCGCCATCCGGCAGGCCAAGATCGAGGATGGCGAGATCGTAGCGCGCGGTGGCAAGCGCAGAGCGCCCCTCGTCGAGATCGTGACAGATATCGACAGCAAAGCCTGCCGCTTCGCAGCCCTTCGCGACCAGCGCCGCAAGGCGGCGGTTATCCTCGATAATCAGAACACGCATATTCCCGTCATCCTCAAGGCTTCAGCCTAGCACAGGAAAAGCCCCGCCTTTCCAAGGGGTTGGAAGGCCAAACGCCGCAGGCAAAAAGCCGCTCTGTCACAAAACCGTCACCGAACCGTCACGAGAGCTTGTTGCAGCGCACCCATATTCCCGTCGTGAAGAAAGACACGAAAACGATTCGCACTAACCGCGCAGCACGAGACAGGCGCGATGAAAGATCGGGCACATGACATTGTTCGATAGCACCTTGTTCGACAAGGCCAGCCGCCCGGCGAAGGAAAACGCCGCCAAGGCCGCCAGGAAAGCCCGCAAGGAAGCCGCCCGCGCCAGGGCAAGACGCAACGGGCTCGACGAAAGATTGCTCGGCCCCCGGCCCAAACACCGCAAGCAGCACAGGACGATCTTCCTCTCCGATATTCATCTGGGCACGCCCGGATGCAAGGCGGAACTGCTGCTCGATTTTCTCCGCCACAACGACGCGGATACGTTCTACCTCGTCGGCGACATCATCGACGGATGGCGGATCAAGCGGTCATGGTACTGGAATGCCGCGCATAACGCGGTGGTGCAGGAGCTGCTGCGCAAATCGCGCAAGGGCGCGCGCATCATCTATGTACCCGGCAATCACGACGAAGCGCTGCGCGACTATACCGGCCTCAATTTCGGCGGGGTCGACGTGGTCGGTGAGGCGATCCACGAAACAGCGGATGGCCGCGAGTTTCTCGTAATTCACGGCGACCAGTTCGACAGCGTGGTCAAATATGCGAAATGGCTCGCCCATCTCGGCGACCGCGCCTATGGCATGGCGCTCGCTCTCAACAACTGGCTGCACGAGATACGCCGCTTCTTCGGCCTCTCCTACTGGTCGCTCTCGGCCTATCTCAAGAACCGCGTGAAGAACGCGGTCGAATATATTTCGAGCTACGAACAGGCCGTCGCCCGCTCCGCAAGAGAACGCGGCGTCGACGGCGTGATCTGCGGCCATATCCACCATGCGGAAATCCGCGATTTCGACGGCGTACTCTACTGCAATGACGGCGACTGGGTGGAAAGCTGCACAGCGCTCTGTGAAGACGAAGCAGGCGCGCTCTCCCTCATGACCTGGCAGACCTTCTCCTGGGACACCGACCTCGCGAATGGCGAGACGGAAACGGCGGATGAAGACGACATGCCCCAACCGGTGCCAACAGCTGCCTGACATGCCCCATAATTCCGAAACGATTCCCGTCACGCCCCGCAAGAAGCGCCGCGTGGCAAGACTTCTTGGCCGCCTGCGCGGGAAACCCCTGCCGCGCGACGTCGGCCGCTCCTGCGAGCCCTTGCGCATCGTCATCGTTTCCGACGCGGCCCCGCCGCAGGTGAACGGCGTGGTACGCACACTCCAGCAACTCATTCAGAACCTGACCTCGCACGGCCATGAAGTGACCTTCATCAAGCCGGACCAGTTCACCACCGTGCCGATGCCGAGCTACCCGGAGATCCGCCTCGCACTCTTTCCGGGCCGCAAGGTCGCGCGGATGATCAAGACGGCGAACCCGAACGCAATCCACATTGCGACGGAAGGCCCGCTCGGCATGGCGGCGCGGAGCTTCTGCATTCGCAAGAAGATTCCCTTCTCGACCTCGTTCCATACGCGCTTCGCCGAATATCTGAACGCGCGCACCGGCATTCCCCTTTCATGGGGCTATGCGTTTCTCCGCCGCTTCCATGCGAAATCGACGGCCGTGATGGTGGCAACGCCTTCATTGCAGGACGAGCTTCGCCAGCGTGGCTTCGGCGAGCCGGTGATCTGGTCGCGCGGTGTCGACACCGAACTCTATCATCCGAGACCCGATCTCGCGGACGCGCATCCGCGCGGGCTGGCACGCCCCGTCTGGCTCAATGTCGGGCGTGTGGCGGTCGAGAAGAATATCGACGCCTTTCTGGAACTCGACCTGCCCGGCACCAAGATGGTTGTGGGCGACGGACCGCGTCTGGAACACCTGAAAAAGAAGTTTCCCGACACGCATTTCGCCGGGCCGCTCTTCGGCGAGGAACTGGCGGAGGCCTATGCGGCGGCGGATGTTTTCGTGTTTCCGAGCAAGACCGACACCTTCGGGCTCGTGCTGATCGAGGCGATGGCGGCGGGAACGCCCATCGCAGGCTACCCGGTGCAGGGACCGGGCGACGTCCTCGCCTTCACAGCCGATGGCACGAAGGCCGGCGCGCTGGACGACGACCTGAAGACCGCGTGCATGGCAGCGCTTGAACTCAACCGCGACGACGCGAGGGCCTATGCGATGAACTTCGCCTGGGACGCCTGCGCCAAGCAGTTCATCACCAACCTCGCGCTGGAGGAGATACCGGTGGAGGAAGAGGTTACGGCGCAGAGAGAGGCCGTGGCGACGGCCTAGTCCATGCCCGTCGAGAGCCCGTCCATGCTGACCATGTTCTTCTCGCGCCAGTAGTCGCGGATGCCATCCTCGCCCTTCGACTCCGCCCAGCGCACAAGCGAGGGGCGCTCGTCCTTGTAGTCGTAGAGCGGCACGCCGAAGCCGCATGACGTCTGCACGAGATCGATATCCTGAATGACGATCTGGCGCGCGCCAGCGGGCTCATCGCCGCCGAAGGCGCTTTCGAGATAGCGCGCATATTCATCCGAGCCGCGCGGGACACAGCGCCCGCGCCCATAGAGACGCAGGATCATGGGCGGGCCGTCAAAGGCGCAGAACATGATGGTGAGGCGGCCGTCGGCGAGCATATGCGCCGCCGTCTCGTTGCCGCTGCCTGTGCGGTTGAGGAAGACAACTTCGTTCTCCCCGGTAACGCGCAACCCGTCGAGCCCCTTGGGCGAGAGGTTGATGCGGCTGTCGGCCGTGGCGGACGCAGTGAAGAAAATGTGCTGACGCTCGATGAACGCCTTGAGTTCGGTCGTGATCGACGGGAACTGCTTTGCCATTTTCTTCTCCTTGTGTTCAGCCACGCTCCGTGATGGCGCGGGAACTGGTATCGCGGATGGTCGAATAATAGGCGAGCGCGGCAAGAAGCACGAGCGCAAGCGAGGCGAAGGTAAGACGGTATCCCGCCTCCGTGCCGATGCCGGAACGCCAGAGAAAGCCGATCAGCGCACCGGTCAGCGCCTGCAGCGCGAAGACGCCCGTCATGTTGCCGAAATTGAGAAGCGTGATGCCGCGGCCCGCGAGCCTGTCGGGAAAGACGAGCCGGCCATGCGCGAGGAGAAGCGGCGTATAGCCCGCATTGAGGCCGAGCACGATGAAGAGCGTGGCGACGAGCCAGAGCGGCGGATGATCGAGGGCCGCGAGAAGGACGAGGATCGAGGCGGAAAGGACGACGCCCGCCATGATCGGCTTCTTGATGCTGCCGGTGAGCCGCTCCGCATGGCCCCAGAGATAGAGGCCGACGACCTGCCCGCCCGTCATGCCGAAAAGGACATGGCCGCGCGCAGTGAGGTCCAGCCCATGCACATCGGAAAGATAGGGCGCGACCCAGAGCGCCTGCATGGCGGCGAAACTCGCATAGCCGCAGGAAATCATGATGAAGAGCGGCCAGACGGAACGGTCCCGCGCGACCTCGGCCGTGCCGCCGATGCTCTGGCGCAGCGTTTCGGAGGAACGCGGCGGCGGCGCCATGCCCGGCGGCGTGTCGCGCGCGATGAAACCCATAGCGATGGCAAGGACAAGCGTGATGACGCCGACGCCCATGAAGCTTTCCCGCCAGCCGAAAAGCTCGGTCGTGAAGGCGAGCGGCGCTGTCGCCATCAGCGCGCCGATGGTGCCGAGCGAAATCTGGATACCGGAAAGCGAGGCGAAACGCTCGGCCGGGAACCAGCGGCGATAGATCATCAAGGGGCCCATGAGCATGGAGGAACAGCCAAGCCCCATCAGGACACGGGCAGCGGTCAGCTCCATCTCGTTACGCGCGAAAGCAAAGGCAAAGCAGCCGAGAACCGCGATGCCGACCGAGCCGATCATGGTGACGCGCGCGCCGTAACGGTCTAGCAGGATGCCGACCGGGATCTGCGAAAAGGCAAAGGAGAGGAAGAAGGCCCCCGACAGAAGGCCAAGCCCCTCTGGCCGGAGCCCCAGATCGTCCATCAGGTTGGGCGCGATGACGCCCGTGGACGAGCGCAGGAACTGGCTCACCATGAAGACGAGGCAGAGAATGCCGACGAGAGAGACGACATAAAGACGGGAGATGGGAGGCGCGCTACCGGACATGGGCCGGGATTAAGAGGGAATCCGCCCTTTTCCGCCAGTACCAATTTCCGCAAAGGAATCCGCGACCGCCGCGAAACCTTGCCCCCCGCGCATGAGCCTCTAAGCTCGGGCATCCCGAAATGCCCACCCGGAGGAACCCAAATGAAAATGACCCGCCTTGCCGCCGCTGCCGCCGCCCTCGCCTTTCTCGCGACGCCGGTGCTGGCCGCCGACACCTACCAGATCGACACCTCGCACACTTATCTCGGCTTCGAGATCAACCATCTCGGTTTCTCGACCACCTATGGCCGTTTCTCCGATGTGAGCGGCACCATCAACCTCGACGAGGAAAACCCGGAAGCAAGCTCGGTCGACGTCAAGATCGTGCCTGCTTCCGTCTATACGGGCCACGAGGAGCGCGACGAGCACCTGCGCGGTGAGGATTTCTTCAGTGTCGAGGAATTCCCCGACATGAGCTTCAAGTCGACCTCCATCGAGCGGACGGGAGAGGAGACCGGCAAGATCACCGGCGACCTCACCATGCATGGCGTGACGAAGCCGGTGACGCTCGACACGACCTTCACCAAGAAGGGCGACTATCCGATGCAGGAAGGCATGAAGGCCGTCGGCTTCAACGCCACGACGAGCCTGAAGCGCTCCGATTTCGGCATCGACAAATATGTGCCGATGGTGGGCGATGAGGTGACGATCACCATTTCGCTGGAAGCGCAGCGTCAGGAATAACGGGAATGGCCGGAACCGCAATTTTTGCCAAGTTCCGGCCGCTTCCTTCCGGCACCGTGGCGGGCCCTTCCGAAGAGGCGTAAACTGACCCCATGGTGACAGCGACCCGATTGAGCGACGGCGCGGTCGCGGCGGTGGATTACCGCTGCGAGGCCGGAGAAGCGGAAGCGCCCTATGCCGAATGGCATGAGGTGTTCTCGATCTCCTATGTGCGCGAGGGTACATTTGGCTATCACGCACAAGGAAAAGCCGCCGAAATGGTAGCGGGCTCCGTGCTCGTCGGTCATGCGGGCGACGAATATGTCTGCACCCATGACCACCATGTCTGCGGCGACGAATGCCTCGCCTTTCAGCTCGCGCCCGAGCTTGCCGAAACGATCAGCGGGAGCGCGGCCCTGCGCCGTCTGACGCATTTGCCGCCGCTGCCGGAAATGATGGTGCTGGGCGAACTGGCGCAGGCGGCAGCCGAAGGGCGTAGCGATGTCGGCCTCGACGAGGCGGGCCTCCTTTTCGCAGGACGTTTCGTCGAAGTCGCGACGGGCACCACGGAAAGAAGCGTGACGGCAAGCGCGCCTGAGCGCAGGCGCGCGGTCCGTGCCGCGCTCTTTATGGACGAATATTCGCACCGCGATATCGGCCTCGAAGAGGCGGCGCACGAAGCGGGCCTCAGCCTCTACCATTTTCTGCGAAGCTTCACGAAGGTGCTGGGCGTGACGCCGCATCAATATCTCGTGCGCTCCCGGCTCCGCCACGCGGCGCGGCTTCTCGCGAACGAGGAACGCAGCGTGACCGGCATAGCCTATGATGTCGGCTTCGGCGACCTGTCGAACTTCGTGCGCACCTTCCGCCGGGCAGCAGGCGTCTCGCCGCGCGAATTCCGGAAGATGGCCAAAGGCGAGCGCAACTTCCTCCAAGAACGCCTGAGCCCTCCCCTGCCACGCTGACCTTCGAGAGGCGCGCGGATGTCGCGCGCCACAACGGAGGACAGACGATGTACGACCACATCGAATTGAAGGTGAAGGACCTTGGCAAGGCGACCGAGTTCTACGGCGCGGCGCTGAAACCGTTGGGCGCAAAACTCTGTTACGACGATGCGGCGATGAAGGGCTTCGGCGCAAAGACGCCCGCGCTCTATCTCGCGAAGGGCGCGGGGAAAGGCATTCACCTCGCCTTTGCGGCGCCCAGCCGGGCGGCAGTGGACGGGTTTCACGAAGAGGGGCTGAAAGCAGGCGGCAAGGACAATGGCGCACCCGGCATCCGCGCCGATTATGCGCCGACTTATTATGCGGCTTTCCTCATCGACCCGGACGGCAACAATGTCGAAGCCGTTTGCCTTAAGTGAGGAATGACATGACGTCGATCAGACTGGACATGCCGATCGCCGCTCCCGCCGAAAGCGTCTGGGACGCCGTGCGCGACGTGGGGGCGATCCACACACGCTTCGTGCCGGGCTTCGTGACGGACACGAGGCTTGAGGGAAACCTGCGGACGGTGACCTTCGAGACCGGCTTCATCGCGCAGGAACTCATCGTGGACCTCGACGGAGAGGCCATGCGCCTCGCCTATTCCGTGAGGCCGAACGAGCTGATGAGCCATCATCATGCCTCGTTTCAGGTCATCCCGGAGGGGGAGACCGCCTGCCGCCTCGTCTGGCTCGCCGACTTTCTGCCCCCCGAGGCGGAAGCATCTGTGCGCGGCATGATGGAGCAGGGCGCCGCCGTCATGAAACAGGCACTCGCAGCAAAATAAGGCTGTGCGGGGCGGGGAATTAACCCTGCCCCGGGGCTTGTTCCGCACCCGCGAAGGAAATCTTGTGGCGAAGGGCTGAAACCGCTATAAGGCGCCCAATTTCCTGCCGTCCCCGCGCCTCCTCCGATTTGCGCGGCCGGGCCGCCGGATTCCCGATTTTTTCGCGTTTTCCGGACGGAAAGCCCCCTTCGCAGACCAGGTGGCCTCCGTTCCCGAAAACGCCCATGCCCCGGCGGAACATAATGTCTATTCGGAATATCGCGATCATCGCCCATGTTGACCATGGGAAGACGACGCTGGTCGACCAGCTCCTGCGCCAGTCCGGCACCTTTCGCGACAACCAGCAGGTTGCCGAGCGCGTGATGGACTCCAACGACCTGGAGCGCGAGCGCGGCATCACCATTCTCGCCAAGCCCACCAGCGTCGACTGGATCGAAGAGGACGGCACCCACACCCGCATCAACATCATCGACACGCCCGGCCATGCCGACTTCGGCGGCGAGGTGGAGCGCATTCTCTCGATGGTGGACGGCGTGGTGCTGCTGGTGGATGCGGCTGAAGGCCCGCTGCCGCAGACGAAGTTCGTGACCTCGAAGGCACTGGCCCTCGGTCTGAAACCCATCGTGCTCATCAACAAGGTGGACCGGCCGGACGCGCGCGCCGACGAAGTGCATATCGAGGCTTTCGACCTTTTCGCAGCCCTTGGCGCGACGGACGAACAGCTCGACTTCCCGACCATTTTCGCGTCCGCGAAGCAGGGCTGGGCAACGGAAGACCTGAACGCCCCGGATGCGAAGGATAACGGCCTGAAGCCGCTCTTCGCCAAAATCCTCAGCCACTTCCCCGAACCCACTGCCCTGAACGACGGCTCGGAGACCGAACCCTTCGCGATGCTTGTCACGACCATCGAGAGCGACCCCTATCTCGGGCGCATTCTCACCGGCCGCATCGAAAAAGGCACGGCGAAGCCGAACATGAACGTGCAGGTGCTGCGTCAGCCGAAAGACGGCGATGTGGCCACCATCGAAAAAGGCCGCCTCAGCAAGGTGCTTGCGTTCCGCGGCATCCAGCGCGTTCCGGTGGAGGAAGCCATGGCGGGCGACATCGTCGCGATCGCCGGCCTTCAGGAAGGCACCGTCGCCGACACGATTTGCGACCCGTCCGTGACGGAAGCGATTGCCGCCCTCCCGATCGATCCGCCGACGCTCTCGATCACCGTTTCAATCAATGACAGCCCGCTGGCCGGCCGCGAAGGCACGAAGGTGCAATCGCGCGTCATCCGCGAAAGGCTGTTGAAGGAAGCGGAATCGAACGTCGCCATCAAGGTGTCGGACAGCGAAAGCCGCGACGCCTTTGAAGTGGCGGGCCGCGGCGAATTGCAGCTCGGCGTTCTGATCGAGAACATGCGCCGCGAAGGCTTCGAGCTTTCGATCTCGCGTCCCCGTGTGCTTTACCGCGAGGACGAGAACGGCAAGCGCCTCGAACCCATCGAGGAAGCGACGGTAGACGTCGACGATGAATATACCGGCGTCGTTATCGAGAAGATTTCGAACCGCAAAGGCGAAATGGTCGACATGCGGCCGACCGGTGCGGGCAAGACGCGCATTATCTTCCACTGCCCCTCGCGCGGCCTGATCGGCTATCACGGCGAATTCCTGACCGACACGCGCGGCACCGGCGTGATGAACCGCATCTTTCTGGCCTATGAGCCCTATCGCGGCGAAATCGAAGGCCGCCGCAACGGCGTGCTGATTTCGACGGGCGATGGCGACTCCGTTCCCTACGCACTCTGGTATCTCGAGGAACGCGGCACTCTCTTCATCGGCTCCGGCGTGAAGGTCTATCGCGGCATGATCATCGGCGAGAATGCACGGCCCGACGACATGGACGTGAACCCGCTGAAGGCAAAGCAGCTCACCAATATCCGTACGACGTCGAAGGACGAAGCCGTGCGCCTGACGCCGCCGCGCCCGCTGACGCTCGAACAGGCGATTGCCTATATCGAGCAGGACGAACTGGTGGAAGTGACGCCGAAGTCGATTCGCCTGCGCAAGCGCTGGCTCGACCCGAACGACCGCAAGAAATACGCGAAGGCGGGCTAAGCCCTCTTCCATTGCCTCTCGTCCCGGCCAATGCCACTCTTCCCGCAAAATAAACGAGGGAGGAGAGATACATGGCCGGGAACCCGGATTGGCTGGCAAAGGTGAAGGAAGAGGCGCTTGAGCCGGAGCTTCCGATCATCGATCCGCATCATCATCTCTGGGACCATCCCGGATCGCGCTACGAACTCGACGAGATCCTGGCGGACCTGGCGCAAGGCCATAACATCCGCCAGACCGTCTTCGTCGAATGCAAGGCGATGTATCGCGACGGCGGACCCGAGGCGCTGAAGCCTCTCGGCGAAACCGAATATGTAAACGGCATCGCCGCGAAATCGGCGAGCGGCGGTTTCGGCGACACACGCGTTGCCGCAGGCATTGTCGGCTTTGCGGATCTGCGTCTCGGTAATGCCGTGGACGAAGTGCTGAACGCACATATCGCGCGCGCGCCGGACCGGTTTCGCGGCATCCGCCACGCCGCCGCCTTCGACCCGAACCCCGACATCCGCGCCTCGCATACCGCGCCGCCCAAGGGTTTGCTCGGCCTGCCCTCCTTCCGCGAGGGCTTCGCGCGCCTCGAAAGCTACGGGCTTTCCTTCGACGCCTGGCTCTATCATCATCAGATCCCGGAACTGACGGAACTTGCACGCGACCATCCCGGCACACGGATCGTCTTCGATCATTTCGGCGGACCGCTGGGCATCGGCCCATATAGCGGCAAGCGCGGCGAAATCTTCGAACAGTGGAAGAAGGATGTGAGCGAACTCGCCGCCTGCCCGAACGTCGTCGCCAAGCTCGGCGGCATCAACATGGCGGTGAACGGTTTCGGCTGGCACAAGCGCAACCTGCCGCCGACATCGGATGAACTCGTGGAGGCAACGCGCAACTGGTATCTCCATTCGATCGACGTCTTCGGGCCGGAGCGGTGCATGTTTGAAAGCAACTTCCCCGTCGACAAGCTCTCCTGCTCCTATGGCGTCTTGTGGAACGCTTTCAAAAAGATCGCCAGGGGCTTCAGCGAGAGCGAAAAACAGAACCTCTTTCACGACACGGCGAAGCGGGTTTACCGGCTGGACTAGCGCGGTCACGGGCTCCAATATGCCGGCTGTTCACAAAGAGGCCTTCATGCTCGACCCCCAGGAAATTGACGAACTGGCAAGCTTCGCGCTCGATCTTGCCGACGCCGCAGCGGCGGTGACGCTGCCGCACTTCCGCTCCGGGCTTGCGGTCGACAACAAGCGCGGCAATTTCGCCTTCGATCCTGTGACGGCGGCCGACCGCGACGGCGAGGCGGCGATCCGCAAGCTGATCGGCGAACGCTACCCGGACCACGGCATCTTCGGCGAGGAGCACGGCAAGGAAACGGGCACGAGCCCGCTCACCTGGGTGCTCGATCCCATCGACGGCACAAGGAGCTTCATCTCGGGCGTGCCGCTCTGGGGAACGCTGATCGCGCTGAACGACGGCGAGCGGCCCGTGATCGGCCTGATGGACCAGCCCTATATCGGCGAACGCTTTGTCGGACGACCCGGCGGCAGCGAGCTGATCTGCCCGATGGGCACGAAGCCCCTCAAGACCAGCGCCTGCACGAAGCTCGAAGAAGCGCTGCTCGGCAATACCGACCCGGCCATGTTCGACGTTGAGGACGAGAAAGCAGCCTTCCGTGAGATTTCATCCAGGGTGCGGCTGCGGCGCTTTGGCGGCGACTGCTATTTCTATTGCCTGCTGGCGGCGGGCACGCTCGACCTCGTCATCGAAAGCGGGCTCCAGCCCTATGACATTCAGGCGCTGATCCCCGTGATCGAGAATGCAGGCGGCGTGGTGACGAACTGGGCTGGCGGCGACGCCCAGAATGGCGGGCAGGTGGTGGCGGCCGCGAATGGTGAGCTGCACGAACAGGCGCTGAAGATTCTCGAAGGCGCGGCGAAGGGCTGACGCCTCAGCCTGCCTTCATGAAATTGTCGAAGGCCTCCCAGAAGACGGCGCGCGCGGCGTCGCGCTCGATCAGAATTTCGTGGTTCGCATGAGGCACGACGACAAGCGTTGCCTCTGGCATATGCGCGGCAGCATGGGAAAGAGAGCGCGGCGAGACCAGCTTGTCCTTCGCGGCCTCAAAAATGAGGACAGGCACTTTCACATCGGCGAGATAGGCGGGTGCCGCCGACTGATCCATCGCGCGGAAGGCAGCATGAAGCCAGCCCACCGTCGCCCCGCCGAGACCGAGCCTCGGCTCCGCCCGCGTCAGCGCCTGCAGGATTTCATAGCGCCGCTCGTCATGGGTCAGGAGGTTCTCCTCGAAGGGAATTTCGTCATTCGACTTCGCGCTGCTGCCCGGCAAATAACGCTCATCCTGGCTGAGCACATGATAAAGGTTGACCATGGTGCGGATGCTCCGCTCCACCCATTTCGGAAAATTGAGCCCGAACATCGGCGCGGAGAAGACGGCATGCGAAAACCAGCCGGGTTGATCGTGAAGCGCACGCAACACGATCTGTCCGCCCATCGAATGCGCGAGCGCCGTCCACGGTTTTGGGAATGACGGCGCCACCTCGCGCATGAAACATGCGAGATCGCGGTCGAAAATATCGAAGTCGGCAATGTACCCCTTGCGGCCGTCTGCGAGCGGACGGTCCGAAAGGCCTTGCCCGCGCCAGTCGAGCGTTGCGACGGCAAAACCGCGCGCGCGCAACTCGCCGATCACCTCGAAATATTTTTCGGCAAATTCCGTTCGCCCGCCAAACAGAAACACTGTACCGCGCGGTGCGGCATCATTTTTCCATGTGAGGTAGCGCAGACGCGCGCCATCGGCTGTCTTCAGCCAGAAGGCCTCGCCGCCTTCCGGCATCGGGTTCTCCGGAATGAGGATGACAGGGGCGCTCACTCGCGAAACCCGTCTTCCGTCGCATGCGACTGCCGGAGCATGATCGGGCGAAGCCGGGCAACGACGGAAACATCGCCGACGATGCGGATACGGCCCTGCCGGAAGGCCGTGTTCTGGTCGATATGCCGCTGGAAAATCGCGAGATTGAGCATCGGGTCGACATGAACCGTGCAATCGGCGGGCATGTCGCGACGGTGAACCTCGTTCGGCGTCTTCGTGCCGTCAATGACGACGACGCCCGCGCCGGGATGCACGAATTTCAGCACCGCGCCGAGCGAACCGCCGCCTGCGAGCGTCGATTTGAGGATTGCCTCGATCTCGTCCTCCGCTGCCTTTAGCGGGCCGGCCGTAAGCGTCTCGCCCTTGCCGCTTGCCATATGATTTCCGTCCCTTGCCTCGTTTTGTCCGATCATAACATCCGTTTTGCTCCGCCCAACAGGCTTTGGGCTGAAACCGATTTCCTTTAGGGTTCCGGCTTCGCGACAGGGAGGACCGCCAGGTCATGAGCTGGGAAAAGGAAACCGACGAAATCAGGCGCCGCCGCGACCTCGCGAAGCGTCAGGGCGGCGAGGAAGCCGTGAAACGGCACCACGAGAAGGGCCGCCTCACCGTGCGCGAGCGGATCGCGGCACTGGCCGACGAGAAATCTTTTCAGGAACTGGGCGAAGGCGCGGGCGTGCCGCATTTCGACGAGGAGGGAAATCTCGTCGATTTCGAGCCGGCGAACTACGTGCTCGGCTTTGCCAAGGTAAACGGGCGGCGGATCGCGGTCGGCGGCGAGGACTTCACCATGAAGGGCGGCTCGCCGAACCCGGCGGGGCTCCGCAAGAGCGTCTATGCCGAGGAACTGGCGCTCACCTACAAGGTGCCACTGGTGCGGCTTCACGAAGGCGGCGGCGGCTCGGTCGCCGGTTCCGCTGGCAAGGGAAATGCGCGGCCGCTCGGCGACCCCGTTTTCTCGACGCCGCGTTTCCGCTCCATCGCGCAGGTGCTGGGCGAAGTGCCTGTGGCGACGGCGGCGCTCGGTGCCGTGGCGGGCATGCCCGCCGCGCGGCTCGTCGCCTCGCATTTCTCGGTGATGGCGGAAGACGCGCAGGTGCTGATCGCCGGTCCGAAAGTGGTCGCCCGCGCGCTTGACGAAAACCTGACCAAGGAAGAACTGGGCGGCTCGGACATTCATTCGCGCTCCGGCGTCATCGACAATGTGGCGGCGAACGAGGAAGAGGCGCTGAAGGAAATCGCGCGCTTCCTCTCCTACATGCCGGACAATGTATGGCAGCGGCCGGCCGACATCGAAACGGACGATCCGCGCGACCGGGAAGAGGAAAGCCTGCGCGACATCGTGCCGAGAGACAGGCGCAAGCCCTTCAACATGCGCAAGGTGGTGAAGGCGGTCGTCGACAAGGGCAGCTTCTTCGAGATGACGCGACGCTTCGGCCCCTCTCTCATCACCGGGCTTGCGCGCATGAGCGGCAAGAGCGTCGGTGTGATCGCGAATGACTGCCACTTTTATGCGGGCGCGATGACCGCGCAGGCGGCGCAGAAGCTCCGCCGTTTCGCAGACATGTGCAACACCTTCAATCTGCCGATCCTCTCTTTCGTGGACGAGCCGGGCTTCATGATCGGCTCAGCCTCCGAAAAGGCGGCGACCATCCGCCACGGCACGGCAGCGATCGCAGCGGTGATGCAGAGCCGTGTGCCTTGGGCAAGCGTGATCGTGCACAAGGTCTTCGGCGTCGCGGGTGCTGCGCATTTCGGGCCGGAGGGCTATGTGCTTTCCTGGCCGAGCGCGGTGACAGGCGCACTGCCCGTGGAAGGCGGCGTGGCGGTTGCCTTTGCGCGCCAGATCGCGGCGGCGGACGACCCCGAAGCCTTGCGCGCGGAACTCGAAGAAAAGCTCGCGGCGGGGCAGTCGCCTTTCCCTCGTGCGGAAGGCTTTTCCGTACATGAGCTGATCGACCCGCGCGAAACACGCGCGAAACTCTGCGACTGGCTCGACTGGGTGGAGCCGCGCCGCGCCATCGAGCTTGGCCCCTACAGGACGACGATGCGGCCCTGAAACGGACATAACGGAAAGCAGAAAGGCCCCGCACCTCCCGATACGGGGCCTTTCCTCTTGCTCCCCCTCGAAGTTAGTAGTTCGAGAAGAGAATGGCGCCAGTGATCGCGCTGATGCCGAGCCAGATCGCGACATCGGAACGGTCATGCGCGCGTACCCGGTAATAGGGCCCATAGGTCGGATGCGACGAGTAGTAAACCGGCGCACCGAAGCTGTGATAGTGGTGCTGCACCACATAAGGCCGCCAATGCGTCCAGGGCCTTACCTGCCGGTGATGATAGCGATGCACCACACGCGGCGGAGGTGCGTAATGGCGGCGATGCCCGTGATAGTGCCTGGAGCCATGCGCCAGTTCGACCTGCGTACCGGCATGCACAGTGACTGCGGATGCCAGTGTCACCGCGCTCGCGGCGGCCGGGAAGGCAAAGCCGAGGGCTGCGGCGAGACTGGCCGAAACAACAAACTTGTTCATCATTTTGTCCTTCCAATCGCTCGACCCCGTATTCGCGCAAAGAATGCCCGCCAACGACTGAACGGCTCATGGCCGCGCCGTTCATCTGGTGTTCAGGTTCGGATGAGGATTTCTGCGGATTTTGGAAGGTCAGCCGCCGAGGAAGAGGCGGCCTACATCCGGGTTTTCCAGAAGTGCGTCGCCGCGCCCCGCAAGCGCGACGCGGCCAGACACCAGGACATACCCGGTATCGGCAAAATCGAGCCCGCGCTTTGCATTTTGCTCGACCATGACGATGGTTTTGCCCTGCGCCCTTTGCAGGTCACCGAGAATTTCGAAGACCATGTCGATCATGCGCGGTTCGAGGCCGATGGAGGGTTCGTCTACCAGCAGCACCTTCGGGTCCATGATGAGCGCCCGGCTGATTTCGAGCAGACGCCGTTCGCCACCGGAGAGAACGCGGGCGCGCTCCGAGCGGCGCTTCGCCAGACGGTCATAACGCGCGAAGATGCGCTCCGCTGCTTCCCGTGCTTTCGCCTGATCGGCGAGCAGATAACCGCCCATCAGCAGGTTCTCCTCAACCGTCATGTCCGGGAAGACCGAATTATCCTGAAGGATATAGGCGATGCCCGCATCGCGGAGCTTCTCGCTTGGGGAAAGTTTCGTAATGTCGCGCCCCGAAACGAAGACGCGACCGGACGAGATTTTCGTGAAGCCGAAAATCGAATGAAGCACGGTGGATTTGCCCGCCCCGTTCGGCCCGACAAGGCAGAGACTTTGCCCGGCACCGACGGCAAGATCGATCCCGTGCAGGATTTCCATTGCGCCGTAACCGGCATGAAGCGCATCGAGCGTGAGAAGCGGCGAGCCTTCTGCGAGCGCCGCAATTTCCTCGCGCGGGACGGCGCGCGCCATGGCTTCAGCCTCGCGCGCCACATCACCAACCGAGAGAACGGTGTCGACCGTTCCCTCGCCGTAACCGCCTGCGAGACTCTTTTCCTTTTCATCGGCCATCATGCCACCCCGAGATAGGCATCGAGGACGCGCTTGTCGTCGCGCACCTCCTCCGGCGTACCCGCCGCAAGCACTTCACCATACGCAAGACAGGTGATGCGATGCGCCAGGTTCATGATGACGCGCATATTATGTTCGATGACGAGCAGCGTCACACCGAGCTCGGTATTCGCGCGGCGGAGACGATCGATCAGACCGTTGATCAGCGTCGGGTTGATGCCCGCCGTCGGTTCGTCGAGCAGGAGGAGCTTCGGCTCGTTCATCAGCGCCATCGCAAATTCGAGCAGCTTCTGCTGGCCGAAGCTGAGGCTTCCCGCCTTTTCCATCCGCTTCTCATGGAGCCCGACAAAGGCGAGCAGATCGTCGCCCCGGCGGCGCGTGGCGGCGGGCACGGGCCGGAGCAGCGAAAACACATGGCCCTGCGCCTCGCGCGCACTGATCGTCATGTTTTCTGCGCAGGACATTTCGCCATAGACGCGCGTCTGCTGCCAGGTACGCAAAAGCCCCGCCCTCGCGATGGGCGCGGGACGCAGATGCGCGATGGAACGGCCCTCAAACAGGATATCGCCGCTATCGACAGCATGGGTGCCGGTGATGGAACCGAAAAGCGTTGTCTTGCCCGACCCGTTCGGACCGATGAGCCCGGCGATCTCGCCCTGCCGAACAATGAGCGAAACATCGCGGTTCGCAACGACGCCGCCGAAACTCTTGGTGACATTTTTCACTTCGAGAAGCGCGCTCATGAGAGTGCCCTCGCACGCCGCTCGGCAAGCCAGCCCATGATGCCCTGCGGAAAGAAGACGACGATGACGACGATGAGCAGGCCGAGCGCAACGCGCTGCCAGCCAAGCAGATAGGTCCAGAAAAGTTCCTGCGTCACATGGAACACGAAAGCGCCAAGGACAGGCCCCCAGAGTGTGCCCTTGCCGCCGAGTATCGCCATCAGAACCATCCAGACGCCGAAGGTCGCGCCCGCGAAGGCGACATCGCGCGGGTCGATGAAGCCGATCATGTTGGCGGCGAGCCCGCCCGAGATACCGAGAAACAACGCGGAAAGCGCCCAGGCGAAAATCTTGATCGGCGTGGTGCGAAGCCCCATCGCATCCGCCTTGTCGTGGTCGTCGCGGATCGCATTGAGCGCAAGGCCGAAGCGCGTCGAATAGATCCAGCGAAAGAGAAGAAAGCAGATCGCGGCAAGCACGAAGAGCGAATAGCAGAAGAAGATTTCCCGTTGCCCGAGCGCGCCCGGATAAAGCGGCAAGGCCATTCCGGAGCCAGCTCCGACATAATCCCAGCCTGCCGCGATTTCCCCTGCCGCAATGCCGAGGCCGAGTGTGCCGATCGCAAAGTAATGCCCGCGAATGCCAAGCATGGCCGCCCCGAAGACGACCGCCGCCAGAACGGCAAGGCAGGCGCCCGCGAGAAGGCCGAGCCCAAGCCCCTCGAAATAGGCGAACCCCGCATCGCGCTGCACGACGGCAGCGGCATAACAGCCAATGCCGAAGAAGACGATATTGCCGAAGGAATTGTAGCCCATGCGCCCGCCCAGCATGTCCCAGGTGAGCGCGAAGACGACCATGAGCCAGAGAAAGGCAATCTGCGTTGCAAGGCCGGGCAAGAGAAACGGCCCGGCAAGACCGAGAAAGGCCAGCACCGCGGCAATCTGCCAGTCGTTCAAACGCAGAGTGAAGAGACGGTTCATTCGAGATAGCCCCGCTTGCGCGCGGCCATCGCATTGCGCCAGACGAGAATGACGACCATCAGCGCAAACACGAAAGCGATCTGGAATTCGACGCCGAAGACGAAGCCCGCGACATTTTCAAGCGCGCCGAGGCCGAGCCCGGCAGCAACGACGCCCGCGACATTGCCGACGCCCGCGACCACGACAACCATGAAGGAGCGAACCGTATAGGGCAGGCCGATATAGGGATGGATCGTCCAGGCCATGACGGCGAGGCTGCCCGCTGCACCGCATAGCGCGCCATTAAGCGCATAGGTCATGGCATAGACGCGGTTCGTATCGATGCCGAGGATACGTGCAGCGCGCGGGTTTTGCGCCGTGGCGCGGATCGCCTGTCCGAGACGGGCATGGCGGAGGAAGATCCAGAGCAGCAGACCCGCCCCGAGCGCGAGGAGAAAGGCGAGGAGCTTCACATAGGAGAGCGTGACCGTGCCATCGAAGAGGTGGAGCGAGCCGAGGCCCGCATCGACGGTGCGCACATCCGAACCGAAAACGGCGTTCGCAAGCTGCTGGAACAGGATCGAGAGGCCGAAAGTCGCGAGAATGGAAATGAAGATGTCCTTGTCGACCACACGAAAGATAATCGCGCGGTAGATAATCCAGCCAACGCAGAACATGACCACCGCCGAAAGCGGCAAGCCGAGAAGAGGCGGCAATCCCGCCTGCACGGCCAGAAAGGTGACATAGCCGCCCAGCACGACAAGCTCGCCCTGCACGACATTGACGATGTTGAGCACGCCCCAGACCAGCGCCATCCCATAGGCGGCGAGCGCGAAGATCGCGCCGATGAGAAGCCCGTTCAGGATGACATCGGCCGCAAGCGACGGATACTGGAAGGAGAGTGACAGATTATCGAGCAAGGTTTTCCCTCGGCATCAGCGCTCGGACCATTCAGGCGTCGGCCAGATGAAGTCTGCCTCGGCAAATTCCTGCGGATAGACCACGACGTAATTGCCGTCCTGCACCTGAAAGAGAACGGTGGGCTTGGAGACATTTTTTCCTGTCTCGTCGAATTTTATGGGGCCGTAGAACGTCATCATGTCCGTGGCCGACAGCGCGTCGCGCACGACCGCCGGATCGAGAGACCCGGCGCGCTCAAAGGCATCAGCAAACACCTGCACCGCCGCACTCGATTCGGCCGCCTGGTAAGGCGCGGTATGGCCATAGGTCTCTTCATAGAGAATCGCATAGTCGGCAGCGCTGCCGAAAAGCTCATCCGCATATTTCAGGGTCGACGCCCATTGCGCGGCGCAGAGCGTGTATTCGGCGGCAGCGCCGAACTTTTCCGCGATCTGTGCGCTGTCGCAATGCGTGAGCGCCATCATCGGCAGGTTGAGCCGTTGGTCCGCGACCTGACGCACGGCCAGCGCCGCGCCCTTGTCATGGCCGGAAAGCAGCAGAAGGTCGGGCTTCAGCACCTTCGCCTTGGTGAGCGTCGCCGACATGTCGTTGAGTTCCGGCGGCAGCTTGTCGTCGATCACGACCTTCATGCCGTGCTTCGCCGTGTCCTCCATGACGCCTTCGCGCACATCCTGCGAGAAGGGATCGTTTTCGAAGGCCATCGCGACGCGAACCTTCGAGGGGTCGTCATGGACTTTCGCTGCAAGATCGACCGCGCCGCGCAGATACTGGTCCGTGGTGGAGAGAACGGCGAAGAGATAACGGTAGTTCTTCCGGAAAAGCGACACGGCGGCGCCATTCGCCTCGACCATCGGCACGCCGTATTTCTCGGTCACGGGCGCAATCGCTTCCGTGAGGCCCGACGAATAGGGCCCGAGAAGGTACTTCACGCCATCCTGCTGGATCAGCCGCTCGACAAGCTGCGCGCCGCGGGCCGGCGTTGACTCGTCGTCGTAATAGACGATCTCGAGCTTGTAGGACTTGCCCTCGACGGTGACGCCCCCCTCCTCGTTGATGCGTTTCACGGCAAGGTCGTAGCCATTGCGCGTGAAGGCGCCATTCGAGGAATATTTTCCTGTGAGCGAGACGGCGGCGCCCAGGCGGATGGTGCCCATGTCTTCGGCCTGCGCCGCGCCGCCCAGCACAAGCGCTGCCCCCAGAAGCAGGCTGGAAAACATATGCCTCATGATCTTCCCCCTCCGAAACCGGCGGCAGAAGCCGCTTTTCGAGACCTTATACCCATCTTGAAGCGGGAACGCGAAATTCCCAAATAAATGGAGCCGGGAGCCGGAGAGACGGGCCCGGAGGGACGTGAGCCACCGGCCATCAGGCGGTGAAATGCTGACGCCCCCTTTCGATAACATCGCTTTGAACGAGGATGTGAACATGCGTGGATTCGACTTTTCTCCCCTTTACCGTTCGACCGTCGGCTTCGACCAACTCCAGTCGCTGCTCGATTCCGTGACGCAGGAAACGGCACCCACCTATCCGCCCTATAACATCGAACGCACCAGCGAGAACGACTACCGCATTACCCTCGCGGTCGCCGGCTTCGGCCAGGACGATCTCGACATCGAGGTGAAGCAGAATGTTCTCACGATCAGCGGCAAGCGCGCGGAGAGCGAAGAGACCAACTATCTCCATCGCGGTATTGCCGGACGCAGCTTCGAACGCCGCTTCCAGCTCGCCGACCATGTGGAGGTGAGCGGCGCCCATCTCGAAAACGGGCTTCTTCATGTGGACCTCGTACGCCGCGTGCCCGAAGCGCTGAAGCCGCGCCGGATCGAGATTTCGGCCCCGGCATCGGGTACGAAAACACTCGAAGGCGCGCTGGCGACCGCCGCCGACTGACAAGTCCGCCGCGCAAATGCGAAGGGGCGCCCATCCGGCGCCCCTTTTTCCGTCTCCCCGCTTTCTCAGGAAAGCTTGAGCCGCGTTTCGAGCAGTGTCGGATCGCCCTCGATCGCATGGCGGGTGAAGCCGAGATCATCGCAGACATTGAGCATGCCGCGATTTTCCCGCAGCACATGACCGAAGATTTCGCCAATACCCCGGCGGCGGCCATAGGCGATGAGCTCCTGCATCAGCGAATAGCCAAGCCCGTGGCCATGCAAGTCGCTGCGCACAAGGATCGCGAACTCCGCGCGCTCCCGGTCCGGGTCTTCCGAAAGCCGGCCGACGCCTACCACCTCCACGCGGCTCTCATCCGCAAAAACGACGAACGCCATCTCGCGGTCATAATCGATCTGGGTGAGACGCGCGGCGAGCTGACGCGGCAGCTTGCGAAGCGGCGACAGGAAGCGCAGCCGCACGTCTTCGGGGTCCGTATGTTCCAGCAACTCATCGATAAGCGCCGCATCCTCGGGCTTGATCGGACGAAGCGGATAAACATGGCCTTCCCGGTCCTCGACCTTGCCTTCAAGCGAGGTGGGATAAGGGCGGATCGCGAAACGCGCCGTGCCCTTGCTCTTGGCGGGAAGGATACGCACCCGCGCATCGAGCGCGATCACCCCTTTTTCGTCCGCCCAGAGCGGATTGATATCGAGTTCGGCGACTTCCGGATTGTCCGCCGCAATATCGCCCAGCGCCATAAGCGCCGTTTCGATGCCGGCAAGGTCGGCGGGCGGGCGCCCGCGATAGCCTTCCAGAAGGCGCGCCACGCGAGTGCGGGAGATGAGATCTTGCGCCAGCGTACGATTTAGCGGCGGCAAGGCCATCGCCTTGTCGCGCACGACCTCCACCGCCGTGCCGCCTTGTCCAAAAAGAATGACCGGGCCGAAGGTCACATCGTCCACGATGCCGAGAATGAGTTCAAAGGCATCGGACTTGCTCACCATCTGCTGCACGGTGAAACCTTCGAGGTCGGCAGCCGGGCGGAGATGTGTAATCCGTGCAACCATACGCGAAGCCGCCTCCTCCACCGCCTCCGCGCTTTCCAGGCCGAGCGCCACGCCGCCGACATCGCTCTTGTGGGTGATATCGGGCGAAAGAATCTTGAGTGCGACGGGATAGCCGATTTCATCCGCGACCTTCGCCGCTTCCGAGGCAGAGGACACGATGCGCGTATCGACCACCGGAATACCATAGGCGGCGAGCAGCGATTTTGCTTCCGCTTCGCTCAACCATTCTCGCTTCTCCGATAGCGCCGTTTCGACAAGCGAGCGTGCTTTTGCAAGGTCGCGCATCGGCTGCGCCGGTCCGGCAGGCGGAATTTCGAGGAGAAGGCGCTGGTTCCTGTCATGCCTGACATGAAGCATGAAAGCGCGCACCGCGCCTGTCGGCGTATCATATGTCGGAATACGATGCGCCTGAAAGGCTTGACGGGCATCGCGCGCACCCTTGTCGCCGAGCCAGTTCGTGAAAACGGGCTTGCTGGACCCCTCTGCAGCCTTGATGACTGCCTGTGCGGCAGACAGATTGTTCACCACCGCCGTCGGACAGTTCATGACGAGAACGGCATCGACACCCTTGTCCTGAAGCAAGGCTTCCATGCCATGCGCGTAACGCTCGGCCCCCGCATCCCCGATGATGTCGACGGGATTGGCATGGCTCCATGTGCGCGGCAGGACAGCGTCGAGCGCGGCGATGGTTTCCTTCGAGATTTCCGCAAGCCGCCCGCCTTCATCGATCAGAAAGTCGGTCGCGAGGACACCAACGCCACCGCCATTGGTGAGAATGCCGAGGCGATCGCCCAGGATCGGGCGGCGCTCGGAGCGGGCGGAAAGCGTTTCCACCGCCTCGAAGAGATCCTCGATGCCGAGCTCGCGCAACATGCCCGCGCGCCGGAAGGCAGCCTGATAGACAGCGTCCGATCCGGCGAGCGCACCCGTATGCGAAGCCGCGGCCTTCGCGCCCGCCTCGTGACGGCCGGACTTGATGACGATGACGGGCTTCAGACGTGCGGCCTGCCGGCCCGCCGACATGAACTTGCGCGCATCGGTGACGGATTCGATATAGAGCAGGATGCTTTTTGTCTTCGGATCGGCGGCGAGATAATCGAGCATGTCGCCGAAATCGACATCGGCCATGCCACCGATCGAGGCGATGTGCGAGAAACCGATGCCGCGGCTCGATGCCCAGTCCAGAACGGCGGTAACGACAGCACCCGACTGCGAAACAAAGGCGACATTGCCCTTTTCCGGCGGCACATGAACGAAGGAGGCGTTGAGCCCGTTTCCAGGCGCGGCAATGCCGATGCAGTTCGGCCCGGCAATGCGCAGGAGATAAGGTTTTGCCGCTTCAAGCATCTTCGCCTGAAGAGCTCGGCCCTCTTCGCCAAGCTCGCCAAAGCCGGCCGTAATGACGACAGCGGCCTTGGTGCCCCGTTTGCCGAGTTCATCGACAAGGCCCGGCACGGTCTGGGGCGGCGTCGCAATGACTGCGAGATCCGGTGCCTCCGGCAAGCTGGCGACATCCTTGAAGACGTCTACGCCCTCCATCTGCCCGCCCTTCGGGTTCACCGCCCAGACAGGCCCCGGCAGCCCGCCCGCCAGAAGATTACGGAGAAGGACGTTCCCGACCGAGCCCTTCCTGGCACTTGCGCCCAGGAGAGCGACCGATTTCGGGGCATACATAAGATCGAGATTGCGGATCGACATGAATTATCCCGTTGGCCTCATCAGGAAGAACAATGCTGTCACCCTAGCCTGCATTGACGACATGCGCATGCCGCCAAACGCCTCAGCGCGCCCAAATCTCAAAAGATTAAAAGAGTTCGAAAACGGGGGCTTCAACGGGGTGCCGAAATGGAGGCTTTAGCCGCCTATTAACCCTCACGCTGTTATGACAAGGCTCGTATCCGAAAGGGTGATGTGGCCGGGAGAGGCCTCAACATTTGCGGGCCGGAATTCCGGCAGGACACGCACGTCTATGCGCAAGGTCATAAGCAGCGCTTTCATTCATCACTTGCTGCGCTCGCTGGTCGGGCCAACGGCGCGCGCTCTCGCGCTGAAGATGCTGACGCTGCTTCTGGTCATTACCGCCTTCCAGTCTCTCATCGACTATTATCAGCTGCGCGACGTGATGTTCGCAAATGTCGAACAGCGCGCCGCCGCAATCAGCGATCACCTCGCGATGCGCTCCAGGCTCGATGACGATTTCGGCCCCGTCGAAGCAGCGCAGGCCGTCCGGCGCGAGGCGATATGGAACGATGACGTTCTTGCCATCTACCTGACCGATACCGCCGGACGCGTGTTGACCGGCGAGGACGAAGCGCGCATTCCCGACACGCAGAAATTCCTCACCGATCCGGAAGTTCGCACTGCGATCAATGCAAGCTTCATCCTGGCTCGTCCGCAGAGTTTCGAGATGGCCTTCGGGGGTATCGACGGCTGGGTCTATGCTGCTGCCGTTCCAGGCGAAGAATTGGGTACAGTAAGTTTCGTCGATCTGCGTCCTGCACGCGCGGACCTCAAGGCTTCCATTCTCGCCTCGTTGTTCCGTCGCGTCGTCACGACCATCGTTCTCATGGCGGCGCTATTCGTTCTTTTACACCAAGCGGTGATCGGCCCCATTGAGCGGCTTGCGACGGCCGTGCGAGCAAGCGGACGCGGCCGGTTCGAGCCACCCACCCATATTCCAAAGGGCGAAATCGACGACCTCTCAGGCCTTTTCGCACAGGTCTTCGGACGTCTCCAATACAGTCTGAGGGAAAACGAACGTCTTGCTCTCGTTGCCAACGGCACGGATGCAGGTGTGCTCATTGCCGACCGCACCGGCGTCATCCTCTGGAGCAATGCGGGCTTTGCCCGTATGACGGGCTTCATCCATTCCGATGTGGGAGGGCGTCGCCCGGCGGAAATCCTGGGCCACCACCCGGGTGCGGGCGCATTGAAAATTCTCGCGGAGTCCGCCGCAGACGGCGAATCCCGCAATGTCGAGACGATCAGCCTGACCAAACAGGGCCGACAATACTGGGCCTCTGTCGAGGTACGGCCGATCCGCGACAAGCGCGGAACGATCCGCAATTACATCGTCGTCGAAACGGATATCACCCAGACGAAGCAAACGGAAATCAAGCTGAAGCGCAGCCAGCTTGAACTGCAGGACCGCATCCTCGACCTTCAGCACACATCGATGCAGCTCGAACAGGAGCGCGTGAAACTGGCAGACGCCGCGCACGACCTATCCGTTGCCAAAGAAGCCGCCGAGAACGCAAATCGCGCGAAATCCGCCTTTCTCGCAACGATGAGCCACGAGCTGCGAACACCGATGAACGGTGTAATCGGCATGGCGGACCTGCTGCTCTCGGAGGAACTGACCGAGCAGCAACGCGATCGCGTCTCGACGATTCGTGAATCCGGCGAATGCCTGCTGACGATTCTGAATGACATTCTCGACCTCTCGAAACTCGAAGCTGGTAAACTCGACCTCGATTGCGGCCCGACATCACCCACCGGAATTCTCGAAACGGTGGTGGAAGTGCTGCGGCCCAACGCGGCCGAAAAACGACTGACGCTGACGAAGGATTGCGCAGGTGACATTCCGGCGCAGGTCGTCAGCGACCCCACACGTTTGCGTCAGATTCTGTTCAACCTCATCGGCAATGCCATCAAATTTACGCCGAAAGGAGAGATAAACGTCTCACTGGCCGTTCACTCCCTTCGCGAGCCCGGCATGGCCGAGCTCATCTACAAGGTGCGCGATACCGGCATCGGCATTCCCAAGACCATGCTGCCGCGGCTCTTCACCCGCTTTCAACAGGCCGACTCGTCCATCTCCCGCACCTATGGCGGTACAGGTCTGGGCCTTGCAATCACGCGTGAACTCGTGACGTTGATGAACGGGACGGTCGAGGTCGAAAGCGCGGAGGATGAAGGCAGCACGTTCATCGTCCGCCTCCCTGTGCGCGTGACGCAATCCGCAGCATCGGCGAACGCGGCGTCCGGTGGCAGCGAAACGGTCACCCATCCCGCTAACCTCGGGCTATTGAAAGTTCTTCTCGCGGAAGATCAACCGGTGAACAGGAAGCTCATGGCCGCGGTCATGGAGCGGCTTGGCCACGAACTGGTCATCGCCGAAAATGGCGTGGAGGCAATACGTAAACTCCGCGAGGAACGCTTCGACATCGTGCTGATGGATGTGCAGATGCCGCTCATGGACGGCATTCAGGCCACCAAGGTCATCCGCGCCTCGGACGAACCCTGGCACGACATTCCGATCGTCGCCCTCACCGCGCATGCGATGGCCGGGCACAGCGACACTTATCGGGCGGCCGGCATGAACGGCTTCGTGTCGAAGCCATTCAATATCGACGTCCTGGTATCGGAAATGACGAGAGCCATCGTCGAAACACGCGACGGCATACAAATGCCGCGCACAATCGTCGAAGCTGGGGGTGGTGATCCTGAGGAAGATGCAGAGACAACCTCCGCACCGGCGAGAGTCGCCCTTACCCGGATACTCGATGAACTGGAGCGAATGACAGCCTGAAGATTTCAGTCTTCTGCATGACCCGTGAGCAGCCGAAGCTTTTCGACAATCCGGCGCCCGACGTCTCCACCATCGCCCGAAATGTCGTGATCCGACACAGTCTTCAGCATACGGATATGCATGTGGACGATGTTTAGCTCTTCCGTGGTCCGGCGGTCGGCGCTGCGCAGATAGTCGCAGAAGGACGCGCCGATTTCGGTGACGAGATCGTAGCCAAAAGAACCGCCCTGTCCCTTGATGTTATGGGCGATGGAATGAAGCGCTTCCAGCGTTTCCTCGACGGATGCACCTTCCTCGTATCGGGTCCAGATGGCGCCGAGTTCCTCGACATCGGCGACAAGCTGCTGGCGATAGGTGTCGCGCAATGCTTCGACCGCAGCCTCTGCTTGCGCAATGAGGCTTTCAAATTCCGGTGTCTTGTCGTCCTTCGGAAAGGCCATGAATCCCCGCTCGGTGCCGAACGCACGATTTCGCGAGGATGAGCCTATGGGATTGCGCTTAACGAACCTTAAAAGACAGTCAGCCCGATGCGACCGAAATGAAACGGTCAACCTCCTCAGGCGTCGTCTGGAAGGAAGTGACGAGGCGGACAGTGCGCACCGCCCGGTCATCGCCCGGCATCGGCCACGGGTGGAAACGGGCACCCTCATCACGAAGCCGCTTCAAGGTCACAACAGGGAGGCGAAGAAATATCTCGTTTGCCTGCGGCTCGACGAGAAGTTCCGCGCCTTGGAAACTTCGCAACCCGGCCGCAAGCCGCGCCGTCATGGCGTTTGAATGCGCCGCCAGACGAAGCCAGAGCCCATCCTCGATATAGGCTTCGAGCTGCGCGGAAATGAACCGCATCTTGGAAAGAAGGTGCCCCGCCCTTTTGCGCCTGAAGGCCAGATCGCGGGCGAGGCCTGCATTGAAGACGATCACGGCTTCGGCAGCCATAGCACCGTTTTTCGTCGCGCCGAAAGACATGATGTCGACGCCCGCCTTCCATGTCGCCTCGGCAGGCGAGACATCGAGCGACGCCAGCGCATTGGCAAAGCGAGCGCCATCCATGTGGACATGCATGTCGCGCTCGCGAGCGATAGCGGCCAGCGCCGCGATCTCGTCGGGTGTGTAGACGCCACCCAGCTCCGTCGATTGCGTCAGTGTGAGCGTCGCAGGCTGGACATTGTGGACATTGCCAGCGGGCAGCTTCGCCAGTTCCGCAACGAGCAACGCCGCATCAATCCTGGCCCCTGCACCGCCGACGGGCACAAGCTTCGCACCACCGGAAAACATCTCCGGCGCGCCGCATTCATCGGCATGAACATGCGCCAGTTCGTGACACAGAACCGCGCCATGCGGCGGCGTCAGCGTCGCGAGCGCGAGCGCATTTGCCGCCGTACCTGTAACGACTGGAAAAACGTCGAGATCGTGCTCGAAGACTTCCGAGAGCCGTGCCTTGAGGCGAGCCGTAACCTCATCGGCGCCATAAGAGGAGGCCGTACCCACATTGACGCAGGCCAGCGCATCCAGAATTTCGGGCGCGATGCCCGACGCATTGTCGCTAGTGAAATCCATGACGCCTCCTTGCGCGAAGGGCGGATGGTAGCGAAGCTCGCCCTTCGCGAGAAGCCCAGCGGCGCGAAACTCAGGCGACCGCTTCGACGCGCTCGGGATGGCCGGACCAGGACCATGCCATACTGGGCCGCGACAGGCCGAGCATCATGCCGCCGAGCGTCTTTGGATGGAGCCAGAGCTGATCGGAGGGAAGATGCGCCGGGCGGTCCTCCGGCCGGTCGAGCGTGAAGCCCGCGCCGGCAGCAGCCGCTCGCTCCGCGATGCGGTTGATAGCCTTAGTTTCCGCGAAGGCCATGTAAAGGCTCTGCCCGAACTTGCGGAAATAACGGTCCATCGTGGTGCCGGACACCGTCGGCTCGATCACTTCGAGCCGGTGAAGCTTGTCCTTTTCGAAAAGCGTGAGCGTGCCCCGATAGCCAAAGACCTCCGATACGATCTCGGTATAGTTACGCTCATCGAGGCCAAAGAGTGCGTTGAGCTTCCGCGTGATGCCCGCCGTGTCATCCGACAGGATCGTCGCCTCATAAAAAAAGTCGATGTCGCCGACCTGCGGCAGTGCCTCATCCGCACTCAGGACCATGCGAAGCCCGTCGATACCGGTATCCTGTTCGGTGAGATGGAACTGACCGGCTTCCGCGAGCGGCGAGATGCCCCGCGCCTTCAGATGGGCGGCGAGAGCGCCGAGGTCCGGCGTTGCGGCACCAGCTGCGTATAGATGTGCACCCCGCTCTGCCACAGCGTCGGCGACAGGCCCCGGCCCATCGGGCACCAAAAGCTCGACAAAGCCGGTACCGGCCCGAAGCCGATGCCGTATCGCACCAAGCCCGTTTATCCGGTCCTGCCCCGCAAGTTCGGCCCCCAGAAGCTCGACCCACCCCTTGGCCGCTGCCGGCGCATCGGGCACTGCGAGCTGTATCCTGTCGATTCTGCTGAGCATGCCGCTTCTCCCTTTTTATTATGTGCCCCTATATCGGCAGGCGGGCTATTCTGGTTCTATGACCAGCATGACAGAGGCCAAGGCCCGGCAAAACCGCCAGAATCTGGCGCTGCTCCATATTGCGAGCGATTCTCAATTATAGGTCAGCATTCCTGTCTTATTTGCTTGATTCAAGGAAGCGGGTTTGGCATATTCCGCCTGCTGGGGAAGTAACGCTTTCCCGGCACGATTGGCTGACCGAAAACGCTTGCGGTCCAGCCGTCTGTAGCCTGTGCTCCGGGCAATAGGGAGCACCCAGCAGAAAGCTCCGTCGGTGATGGCGGCACTGCAAGGGTATGCAAGAGTGCCAGCAAGCTGCCAGGCGGCGTTGGCTTCCGCGCATGCCGAAAGCGGACTGCAAAAGCGGTCCAGCGGTGATCAGTCTTGCCGGAAATTTCGGCAGGGGCCTTTGCGATAACGCGTGCGGCTCGCTAGCGTCCCCCGCCTCGAGGAATCGGGGCTCCGGCCGGAAGGGCTCAGGGGGAAGGGAGGCGCGCGGGCCGAAGAGTTGAAGACGTCGAAGTGACCTGTGCCGAACGCCGAAGCGTAAACCGGCGATGCAGGTCCGGGTGAAGGATGGGATGGTATGACGCAGAAGCGGGAAGACATGAGCCGGTTCCCGGCCCAGCGCGTGGCGGGTATGCCCGAGGCGCAGGGTCTTTATGACCCCCGTAACGAACACGATGCATGCGGCATCGGCTTCATTGCGAACATCCACAACCGAAAATCCCACAAGATGATTCAGGACGGCCTGAAGATTCTCGAGAATCTCGAGCATCGCGGCGCCGTCGGTGCGGACCCGAAGGCTGGCGACGGCGCGGGCATTCTCATTCAGATGCCGGACGCTTTCTTCCGCAAGGAAACGAACAAGCTCGGCATCGAACTGCCCGAGGAAGGGCAGTATGGCGTCGGCATGCTGTTCCTGCCCAAGGATGCAGGCGCACGCCAGAAGATCGTCGAACTTGTGAACAAGATTATTGTCGAGGAAGGGCAGGCCCTTCTCGGCTGGCGCGACGTGCCCGTCGATAATTCCGATCTGGGTGAGTCGGTGATCCCGACCGAGCCCTATCACATGCAGGTTTTCGTCGCACGGTCGCCGGATTGCGCCGACCGGGACGCGTTCGAACGCAAGCTCTTCGTCATCCGCAAGCGCATTTTCAATACGTTGCTGGCAGAAGAAGGCCATGTACCGGAGGAACTCTATATTCCTTCGTTCTCTTCGCGCACCATCGTCTACAAGGGCATGCTGCTGGCGGCGCAGGTCGGTCAGTACTACAAGGACTTGTCGGACCCGGAAATGACGACGGCACTTGCCCTCGTCCACCAGCGCTTTTCAACTAACACCTTTCCAACGTGGAGCCTCGCGCACCCCTTCCGCATGATCTGCCACAATGGCGAGATCAACACGAAGCGCGGCAACGTGAACTGGCTCGCGGCGCGCTATGCGACAATGGAGTCGGAGCTTCTCGGCGACGACATCAAGAAGATATGGCCGATTGCCGTTCACGAGCAGTCGGACACGGCCTGCTTCGACAACGCGCTCGAACTCCTCGTCATGGGCGGCTATTCGCTCACCCATGCGATGATGATGCTCATTCCCGAAGCCTGGGCGGGCAACCCGCTCATGGATGAAGAGCGCCGCGCCTTCTACGAATATCATGCAGCCCTGATGGAACCGTGGGACGGCCCGGCCGCCGTCGCCTTTACTGACGGCCGTCACATCGGCGCCACCCTCGATCGCAACGGCCTGCGCCCTGCCCGCTATTACGTCACCGACGACGGCGACGTGATGATGGCGTCCGAAATGGGTGTGCTGCCCGCGCCGGAAGACAAGATCGTCGAGAAGTGGCGGCTTCAGCCGGGCAAGATGCTTCTGATAGACCTCGAAGAAGGCCGGATTATCTCCGACGCCGAAGTGAAGGCCGATCTCGCGAAGCTTCATCCCTACCAGGCATGGCTCAACGCAACGCAGATCCAGCTTGAAGAGATGCCTTCGCCGCGCGGCTCCATGACGAAGCCCGGTTACGGCTCGCTGCTCGATACGCAGCAGGCTTTCGGCTACACACAGGAAGACATCAAGTTCCTGATGACGCCGATGGCGATGGACGGACAGGAAGCCATCGGCTCCATGGGGACGGACACGCCCATTTCCGCCCTCTCCTCGAAGTCGAAGTCGCTCTACTCTTATTTCAAGCAGAACTTCGCGCAGGTGACGAACCCGCCGATCGACCCGATTCGCGAAGAACTCGTCATGTCGCTGGTTTCCTTCATCGGCCCGCGCCCGAACCTGCTGGACCTCGAAGGCATGTCCTCGGTAAAGCGCCTCGAAGTGCGCCAGCCGATCCTGACCAATGAAGACCTCGAAAAAATCCGCATGATCGGCGAAGTCGCGGACAATCATTTCCGCACCCAGACGCTCGACATGACCTTCGCAGCCGAGCGCGGCGAAGGCGAGATGGCCGAAATGGTCCAGCGCCTGTGCGAACGCGCGGAAGAAGCGGTCGATCAGGGCTACAACATCGTGATCCTGTCGGACCGGCTGATTTCGGCCGACCGCATCGCCATTCCGGCGCTGCTTGCCACATCGGCCGTCCATCATCATCTGATCCGCAAGGGCCTGCGCACCAAGGTCGGCATCGTCGTCGAGACGGGCGAGGCGCGTGAAGTGCATCACTTCTGCTGCCTCGCGGGTTATGGCGCCGAAGCGATCAACCCCTATCTTGCATTCGAAACCATCGCGGAAATGCTGCCGCAGCTCGACGAAGGGCTGACGCAGAAGGAAGCCGAGAAGCGCTACATCAAGGCCATCGACAAGGGCATTCTCAAGGTCATGTCCAAGATGGGCATCTCGACCTACCAGTCCTATTGCGGCGCCCAGATCTTCGACGCCGTAGGCCTTTCCACGCGCTTCTGCGACAGTTACTTCACCGGTACCGTCTCGATGATCGAGGGTGTCGGGATCGAAGAAATCGCGCGCGAAACCTTCCAGCGCCACAGCCTCGCCTATTCGGACGCGCCTGTGCTCAAGAACGCACTCGATGTGGGTGGCGAATACGCGCTGCGCATCCGTGGCGAAGACCACGCCTGGACGTCCGACAGTGTCCGCGACTTGCAGCACGCCGTCCGCGGCAACAGCCAGGACAAGTACCGGGCCTTCGCGCGCCAGATCAACGAACAGAACGAACGCCTTCTCACGATCCGCGGCCTCTTCGACATCAAGAGCGCCGAGGATGACGGCCGCGCGCCCGTCTCCATCGACGAGGTCGAACCCGCCGCCGAAATCGTGAAGCGCTTTGCGACCGGTGCCATGTCATACGGCTCAATCAGCCGCGAGGCGCATACGACGTTGGCGCTCGCGATGAACCGCATTGGCGGCCGCTCGAACACGGGCGAAGGCGGCGAAGAGGTCGATCGCTTCAAGCCCCTGCCGAACGGCGACAGCATGCGCTCGTCGATCAAGCAGGTTGCCTCCGGCCGCTTCGGCGTGACGACGGAATATCTCGTCAACTCCGACATGATCCAGATCAAGATGGCGCAGGGCGCAAAGCCCGGCGAAGGCGGTCAGCTTCCCGGCCACAAGGTGGACGCGGTAATCGCCAAGGTGCGCCACTCGACACCGGGTGTGGGCCTTATCTCCCCGCCCCCGCACCATGACATCTATTCGATCGAGGATCTGGCTCAGCTTATCTTCGACCTGAAAAATACCAACAGGGACGCGCTCATCTCCGTGAAGCTCGTCTCGGAAGTTGGCGTCGGCACGGTTGCGGCCGGCGTTTCAAAGGCGCGCGCGGACCATGTGACGATTTCGGGTTTCGAAGGCGGCACGGGTGCCTCCCCGCTCACCTCGATCAAGCATGCAGGCTCCCCCTGGGAAATCGGCCTCGCCGAAACGCACCAGACGCTCGTGATGAACCGTCTGCGTGGCCGCATTGCCGTCCAGGTCGATGGCGGGCTGCGCACGGGTCGCGACGTTGTGATCGGCGCCCTTCTCGGCGCGGATGAATTCGGCTTCGCCACCGCCCCGCTCATCGCGGCGGGCTGCATCATGATGCGCAAGTGCCATCTGAACACCTGCCCCGTTGGCGTCGCAACGCAAGATCCTGAACTGCGCAAGCGCTTTGTCGGCACGCCGGAGCATGTCATCAACTACTTCTTCTTCGTCGCCGAGGAAGTGCGCGAGCTGATGGCGGCGATGGGCTATCGCAAGATGGACGAGATGACCGGCCAGATGCAGATGCTCGACAAGAGCAAGGTCGTGAAGCACTGGAAGGCAAAGGGGCTCGACTTCTCGAAGCTCTTCCACAAGCCGTCCGCGCCCGAAGGTATCGCAATCCATCATTGCGAAGCCCAAGACCACAAGATCCATGACATCATGGACCGCTCGCTGATCGAAAAGGCGCAGGACGCGATCGAACATCGCAAGCCCGTCAAGATCGAACTGCCCATCCGTAATACCGATCGCACCACAGGCGCCATGCTCTCGGGCGAGATCGCGAAGCGCTACGGCTATGCGGGCCTGCCCGACGACACGATCCATGTGAAGCTCGCAGGCACGGCCGGACAGAGCTTCGGTGCATGGGTTGCCGCAGGCGTGACACTCGAACTCGAAGGCGAAGCGAACGACTATGTCGGCAAGGGGCTTTCCGGCGGGCGTCTCATTGTCTATCCGCCGAAGCAATGCAACATCGTGCCGGAGAAGTCGATCATCGTCGGCAACACGGTGCTCTATGGCGCCATCAGCGGTGAGTGCTATTTCCGCGGCGTGGCGGGCGAACGCTTCGCTGTGCGAAACTCCGGCGCCATTGCCGTTGTCGAAGGCACAGGCGATCACGGCTGCGAATACATGACGGGCGGCATTGTCGTCGTTCTCGGCGAAACGGGCCGCAACTTCGCGGCAGGCATGTCGGGCGGGATCGCCTATGTGCTGGATGAAGACGGCATGTTCGAGCAGCGCTGCAACCTTGCGATGGTCGACCTTGAACCCGTAACGGAAGAGCTCGAACTCATGGAGCGTCACCGTCACCAGACGGGCGACCTGGAAAGTCATGGCCGGGTCGATGTGATGAGCGACATGACCCGATTCGACGCGGAACGCCTGCACCAGCTCATCGAAAACCACGCGCACTACACCAATTCGTCGCGCGCGCAGTACATTCTGAACAACTGGGAGGCCATGCTGCCCAAGTTCCGGAAGGTGATGCCGGTGGAGTACCGCCGCGCCCTTCAGGAAATGCAGCGCGCGCAGGACAGCGCGCAGGCCGTGGCAGCGGGAGAATAAGTGTTGGGAAAGATAACAGGCTTTCTGGAAATCGACCGGCAGGACCGGAAGTACCTGCCGGCGTCGGACCGGGTTCGCAACTACAAGGAATTCGTGATCCCGCTCACCGAAGACGCGGTACGCAACCAGGCTGCGCGCTGCATGGATTGCGGCATTCCCTATTGTCACAATGGCTGTCCGGTGAACAATCAGATTCCGGACTGGAACGACCTCGTCTATCGCGCGGACTGGGAAGAGGCTTGCCGCAACCTTCATTCGACAAACAACTTCCCGGAATTCACCGGCCGCATCTGCCCCGCGCCCTGTGAGGCAAGCTGCACACTGAACCTGACCGACGCCCCCGTAACGATCAAGACGATCGAATGCACGATCGTGGATCGCGGCTGGAAGGAAGGCTGGATCGTTCCGCAGGTTCCCGCACAGAAGACCGGCAAGAAGATCGCTGTCGTCGGTGGCGGTCCCGCGGGATTGGCTGCCGCGCAGCAACTCGCCCGGCGTGGCCATGACGTCCATCTCTTCGAGAAGAACCAGAAGGCAGGCGGACTCCTTCGCTACGGCATTCCGGACTTCAAGATGGAGAAGACCCTGATCGACCGCCGCGTCGAACAGATGGAAGCTGAAGGCGTGACCTTCCACTACGGCGCACATATCGGCGCCGGCAAGGACGCAAAGGAACTTACCGCCGAGTTCGACGCAGTGATCCTGACCGGCGGCTCCGAAAAGCCCCGCGACCTGCCCGTCGAGGGCCGCGAGCTTTCCGGCGTGCACTTCGCCATGGAGTTCCTGCCACAGCAGAACCGCCGCGTCTCCGACGAGCCCATCGGCCAGGTCGAGCCGATCCTCGCAACCGGCAAGCATGTCGTCGTGATCGGCGGCGGCGACACAGGGTCGGACTGTATCGGCACCTCGTTCCGCCAGGGCGCGGTCTCCGTGACGCAGCTCGAAATCATGCCGGCGCCGCCCGAGAAGGAAAACAAGCTTCTCACCTGGCCGGATTGGCCGCTGAAAATGCGCACCTCGTCAAGCCAGGCCGAAGGCGCAACCCGTGACTTCGCCGTGATGACACGCCGCATCATCGGCAAGGACGGCCACGTGACCGCTATCGAATGCATCCGCGTGGACGAAAAGATGCAGCCGATGGAAGGCAGCGAGTTCGAGATCAAGGCCGATCTCGTTCTCCTCGCCATGGGCTTCGTTCATCCCGTGCATGAAGGCATGCTGAAGGAACTCGGCGTCGAGCTCGATCCGCGCGGCAACATCGCAGCCGATACGGCAACCTATAAATCGAGCGTCGACAAGGTCTTTACCGCCGGTGACATGCGCCGGGGTCAGTCCCTCGTCGTATGGGCCATCCGCGAGGGCCGCCAGGCAGCCCGCGAAGTGGATCTGTTCCTCATGGGGGAAACGAGACTTCCACGCTGACGCCGCGCGAAACACGCTAAAGGAAGCCCCCGCGAAGCAATTCACGGGGGCTTTTTTCGCAAGACACGACATCGCGGCCATTCACTTAAAATAGACTCTGGTCCACTTTTATGTTTATCCTGACCCACAACACAAAACGGGATAACAGGGATGAAACGGACCGCAGAACAGCAGGCCTTCGAGCAGCTGACCAGGCAATTCGGAAAAGGCGGAATCACGTCCGCCGATCTCGAGACCCTTGGCCAACGCGCGAAGGCGGGCGACAGTGCTGCCATGCAGGAGGTGGCAGCGGCCATTGCCCACATCGCCTTCGTCAACCCGGGCGCCTCGATGGCGGCACTCGATGGCCTCGCGAGGGGCTGGCTCGGCGAAGCTGCGGCCATACCCGCAACGCCGGCAGCGCAAGCCCTAATGCTCTCACGGCTCGACGAGGCTGACCCTCCCGGCACTGCCTTCTGGGACGCGTTCTGGGCGTTCCTCTCCAGCCGGGAAGAGAATATGAGCGGCGAGGAAGTGACCGAGAGAATTGCAGCCTTCGCGTCCAGCTTGCCTGCGAGCTTTACCGCGCGCGCCGAGGAAGCCGCTATCGCCCATCCCGGCACCGCAAACGCCGCCACGCGACCGATACCCGAAAAAATCACCCTGGAGACCCTTGGCCAGCAACCGGAAGGATCGCTGGGACACGACATCTACCGGCTGATTGTCGACAACGATTTCCATCTCGAAGTTCTCGACCGGGATGATGCAACCATCAATGCGATGCCGCCTGCCCTGCGCTACCTCAACGTCCGCATCCTGCAGATGCACGATGTGTGGCACATGATGGCCGGATACCGCACGACCATGCTTCAGGAAGTCGGCATCTCCGCCTTTTCGCTCGCGCAATTCGACCACAACTATTCGGCTATGCTGATCGCGACAGCAGCGGCCTCGCCCCTGTTCAACGTGCCCGAGGCCTTTCCCGTCGTCATGCAAGTGATCATGGAAGCCTGGCAGCACGGGCGCACCACACCGTTCTTCATGGAAATCGAATGGGAGAACGAATGGCACCGTTCCATCGCCGATATCCGCGCGCATCACGGCATCAAAGCCTTCGAGAGCATTTATCCGGCTGATCTTTTCGAGCAGCTGCGCGACGCCGCCTAACTCTTTGCGTCTGGAACAGCGCCGCGAAGAAGGCGTACGCCATCGCGCGTACGGGCGCGCTCGCGCTCTATCCGGCGGCGCAGTTCGGACCAGTCCGCGCCGTGCAATTCGTCAAGTTCCGCGCGTACCGTTTCGGCAGCCGCGGTGAACCCTGCATCGGCCATAAGCGAATGCCAATCCGTCGACACCGAGACAATCGCATCCTGCACCGGTCCGACCTCGAAGCCATTGACCCATCTCACCAGCCGTTCGCTGCTGAAGAAAAGCAGCAGCACCACCACAAGCGCAAGCGCCTGAAGCATGCGCAGGAAGCTTCGTCGCGACTCCAGCGCCGCAAGACGCTCGGCTTCGCTCACCTCTTCGGGATCTCCGGAAATTTCACGCTCGATTTTGTGCAAGAGGTCCAGCATGGCGCGCCTCAGAACTGGAAGTAGATGAAGGGCGCAACGCCCTCGGGCGCGATTGCCCAGATGAGCCAGATACCGCCACCGAGAAGAAGACCGAGCAGCGGCGAAGGAAGGTGCTGGACACCCTTCGCAAGCCAGCGTCCTAGATGACGCGGCGTGAACTGGAAGATCATCGCGATGAAGATGAGCCAGACAAGAAACGGTGTAACATACTGGCTCGCCTCACCCCACCGCACGAGCCCCGCGAGATAGCTTCCCGCCGTCGCGAAACTGTCCGCACGGAAAAATATCCAGGCGAAACAGACAAGATGAAACGTCCAGACAACCCCCACGAGATGCTGAGCGCCGTTTCCGAGCGCCGTCATCAGACCACCGGGCGCGGTTTCCGCCGGCGCAAAGAACTCGATCTGACGGCGCGCATAACGCTCGACGGCAAGCATCGAACCGTGAAAAGCGCCCCAGAAAACGAAGGTCCATGCCGCGCCATGCCAGATACCGCCGAGAAACATGGTGAGGAAGAGATTGCGATAGGTCTTCACCTCGCCATGCCTGTTACCGCCGAGCGGCACATAAAGATAATCGCGCAGCCAGGTGGAAAGCGATATGTGCCAGCGGCGCCAGAAATCCTGCAGGCTCGACGCACGATAAGGCTGGTCGAAATTTTCGAGAAAGCGATAGCCGAGCAGCGCCGCAACGCCAATGGCGATGTCGCTATAGCCTGAAAAATCGCAATAGATCTGGATCGCATAGCCATAAATGCCAATGAGAAGATCAAGTGCGCCAACGGCCGTTGGATCGAAGAAAACAGGGTCGACAAGTTCCGTCGCAAGATAGTTCGCAACGAACATTTTCTTCAAAAGCCCGGACAGGATGAGGACGACGCCAACACCGATATGCGCGCGCGTGAGACGCACCGGATGGTGGAGCTGTGGCAGGAAATCGGCAGCGCGCACGATAGGTCCAGCAACAAGCTGCGGGAAAAACGAGATGTAGAGCATCACATTCGTCAGCGAACGCTCCGCCTTCACATGACCGCGATAAACATCGACGACATAGGAAATCCCCTGGAAGGTGAAGAAGGAAATACCGACCGGCAGGATCACCTGCATGAAGGGAAGGTCGCGCGAAAGCCCTGCCGATTCCAGAAGCACAGAAAGCGACGCCAGGAAGAAGCCGTAATATTTGAAAAAGCCGAGGATCGAAAGGCCGGCCACAACCGCAACGCCGACAACGAACTTGCGGAGGCCTACACGTTCCGTCTTTTCCAGCGCAAGCCCCGCGAGATAGTTGATCAGAGTTGACAGGAAAAGAAGGCCGAGGAAACGCCAATCCCACCAGCCATAAAAGAAGTAGCTCGCCCCCAACAGGAAAAGCTTGCGCACTTCCGGCATACCGCGCACGGCCCAACTGGCCGCAAAAACGACCAGAAAGAATATGCCGAACTCGATGGTCGGAAATAGCATGCCGCCCCGTCACTCACGCGCTTACTACTCGCGCATATGTCGCCCAAACTAACCATCAGGGGGGCATGACGGCATTGACCGCATCATCCCCGCTGAAGCCGGAAAGCTCAATCTCTGCCTGTCTTTATGGTTAACCCTGGTCGCCGGCCCGAGTACATGAGCTGCCCCGTCTTTCCTGCCCCTTCAATGCGGTCCATAGCGCGCTGGCAAGCTGCTCCGCCCCTGCCGGGCGCAGGTGGACGCGATCTGCATACATGAGCGGCGGGTCGGCCTTCGCCCACTCATTGGCCGCGCAACGCCCGCCCATCGCCGCACCGCCATCCCAGAAGAAATAGCCACGCGCCGCCGCGAGATCGCGCAACACGCGTCGAACGCCGTCAAGCTTCGGCGGTGTCATCCAGCCGTCGCCACAGGCCTCCCCGGTTCCTTGCCGCGCACCGTCGAAGGGGCCGAGCAGAGCGATAGATGCATCGGGTGCTGCTTCCTCGATCTCGCCTGCGAAGCCGCCAGCAAGCTGCCTGTAGGCTTCGAGATCAAGCCCGTTGTTGAAGCCTTCATTCGTGCCGAAGCCCAGAATAACGAGATCGGGCTTCATCGCCGCGATCTGCGCACGCACCGTTTGCCTGTCCCATCGCGTCGTAATGCTGGCAGTGGCCGCGACGACACCGAAACTGTCGTAGCGCATACCGGGCGACACGGAAGAAAGAAAGCTCCAGCCAAGCACATGAACGTCGCCAGTACCCGCGGGCATGAGCCGAACCTCATGCACATTGGCCGCCGGAACGGAAAGCTGAACGAGGCCAGGAACATCGCGCTTCGTCGACAGCTTGAGAGTGGCGGCATCGCCGAGCTTCAGGAGAAGCGCACCCGAATAAGGCGTACCGTAAACATCGATCACGACGCGCGAGACTGCGCTCTCCGAATGCACAGACATGACCGCGTTCCTGTCGGCGCTGCTTACCCGGAAGCCCTGGATACCGAACGGGCCCGTTGCATTCGCAGGAAGGCTCGACGCGATATCCCAGTTGCCGCTCATCTCGGGTTTGAAACCATCGGGCGCATAGTAGCGAAACGGAACGCCGGGCATGAGCCCGCGCCCTGCACTGCCGAAGATTCCGGCCCACTGGTTGCGCAAACCACGCGTGAAGCTGTCGAGCGCGATATGGCTATCGCCTAGATGCAGGATGGTGAGCGGACGGCTACGCAACCCGCCTTCTACATCCTCGATAGCCTTGTGGAATTTTTCCAGTCCTCGCGTTTCATCGCAAGACGCCGCACTGGAAGCGGCAGGGAAGACGCTGATCAGGAGCGCGGCCAGAACTGCCCGCAGCGAAAACCAAAGCCGGTCAGTTCGTTGCACCGAGCCAGAGCCAGTCATCCGAGCGGCCCGGCCGCCTCTCCGCCATGTCATATCTTTCAGCCTTTTCCGGCTTGTCTTCCGCGGAAGCGGTAACGGTATCTGCATTCGCACCGGCATCTCGCAACACCACGGTCTCGTTAACCGGCGGCGGCGCTTTCACAGTTGCGGCAACCGGCGCACCGTTTTCGATATCGGCCAGCACCACATCTGCAATGCGATCGCCGAGAAGTTCATAGCCGGCCATCGTGAAATGAATGCCGTCTTCCGCACGCAGCAAGCGTGTGCGGCCGAAACGATCTTCGCCATAGGCCGTGTAACCGCCATCGGCACCCGTCGCGAGGCCATCTGTCCTCACAAAGGTAACGCCGTTCGCGGCGGCGCGCTCTTCGAAAATCTCGTTGAATTTTTGCATGTCGCCACCGAAGCGCGGACTGCGCATCACCGGAATTTCCATCCAGTAAACAGGTGCGCCGGTCGCCTTCAGCGTCGCCGTGAATTCATCGACGCGCTGCCGGTAAATTTCCCGCCATCCAGAATCGAAAAGCGCATGGCGCTGACCGTCCTGCACGATCGGCTGGCGATCGTTCGTGCCCATCACGACCACGGCAATGTCGATCTTCGTTTCCGCTGCGATCTCGTGCGCCGCCTTGTTCCAGTCGTAATAATCGTGACGCGAAAATCCCGTCGCAACGCGTGATTTCTTGATGACGTTGAAGCGTTTATCCTTCTGCAGAACATGGTAGAGCCCCGCCCACAACCCGTCGCCCAGCGAGTCGCCGAACACGACGACATTGTATTTCTGCTTCTGCCGAATAACAGGCGGCGCGGGTTGCGCTTCGACAGGCGCAGGCACAGGCGCAACGGCCTGTGCTTCTTCCTGCGGAACGTCGCGCTTCAGAACCGCGCTTTCAACAGAAGGCGGCGTGAGCCGCATCGGCTCCGCATGCGCGCAAGCCCACCAGAGGATGACGAAAGGCAGAGAAAGCACGAGCGCACAGGCAACCCGCCGCGCTTCTTCCCTCTGTAATTTTGCGATGGCGCGCCCCGCCATATTGCCCCCGAACTCAAACGCGACTGAATCATTGATCCGTTACGGCACAGCCCCAGGCTCTGCCGCGACCGGAGATGCCTTGTGACTTGCAGCAGACGTGCCTGATGGAAGGCCCCCCGGCTGCTCCATAATGAGACGCGAAGTCTAGCGGGCCGGGGATTACTTGCCTAGATATGGGTCGACCGTCATTGAAACGTCATCATAACGTCACATAAGGCGGATATTTCCCCGCCTCGGAATAATCCCCGGAAAATGGCCGTATCAGACGGCGCTGCGAAGGAGCTCGGAGACGACCCGCTCCAGATCCTTGAGTGAAGAACAGGTGACGGCCTTGTCGCAATAGGGCGAGAGGCGGCGCATCTCGCTGTCGCCCGAGTTCCACATGGAGCGCGGCTCGGGGTTCAGCCAGATGACGCGCCGGGCGCGCGCGTGAACCAGATTCAGAATGTCCGAACGCGGATCCCCATAATTGGAGCGCGCATCGCCAAGAACGAGAACCGTGGTGCGATGGTCGATATCGTTCATGGCGAGAGATTCGAAATCTTCGAGAGCGCGGCCGTAATCCGTCGAGCCGCCACCGAAATCGCGCAGCACTTCGGTCAGGGCCTTTTCAAGCTTCTCACGCTTGAAGAGATCCGTCGTCTCGCCAAGATCGCCGGAGAAGGCAAAGCTGCGCACATCGGGCAGCACCTCTTGCAGGCTGTAGAGGAACATGAGCAGGAAGCGCGACACCTGCGCGACGGAACCCGACACGTCGCAGATCGCCATCACCTTCGGACGGTCGACCTTGGTGCGTTTCCAGATGGTGTGAAAAAGCAGACCGTCAAATTCGATATTGGCGCGAATGGTGCGGCGGACATCCAGTGTACCGCGCCGGGCGACCTTCTTGCGGCGCGAATGAAGCGCGATAAGCCGCTTGGCCATCTTGCGCACCAGCTCACGCATGATCTTCATGTCGGAGCGATCGACATTGGAAAGCCGCATCTGCGAGAGAACTTCCTCGCGAAGCTGGCGGCCTGAATTCGCCGTGAAAATTTCGAGCTGCTTTTCCACGTAGTCGCGAACCTGACCACGCAATTCCTCGCGCGCCTCGATGAGACGCTCCGCCCCTTTTTCATTGCCGGACGTCTCGCGCCGCTCGATCTCTTCGTTGAGACCGTCGAGCCCCATGATTTCCATGATACGGCGCGTGAACATGCCCCGTTGCGTGAAGAGGCGGATACGATTGAGGTTCGCCTGACGCGCACCTTCCGCAAGCGCCATCTGAAGCTCGGCCTGATCGCCCCGCTCCAGAAGACCGGCAAGGTCCATATTCGCCGGTGAAGCTTCACCTTGCGGCTCGCCACCCATGCCGCCGCTGCCGGGCATGGGAGCGCTGCCCGACTGCGAAGGATCTCCCCCTTCGCCATCGCCGCCATCTTCCTCGGCCTCACGGCTTTCGCTCTCGTCGTTTTCGTTTGCCGCTTGCGGGCGTTCCTTGAACTGTTCGAAGGAAAAGAAGGTGTCGAACGTCTCCGTGAAGGCCTGCTTCTCGTCTTCGCTCTTGGCGAGCACCTGCGAAAGCGCGCTGCGAAGCGTCCCCCGGTCGTCGAAGCCGACAAGATCGATCACCTTGCCGGCATCGATCGACTCCGAGGTCGAGACGCGCACATCCGCGGCGCGTAACGCCCGGATGAAATCGCCGAGGACTTCGCTCATGGCGCTACCCCGCCTGCAAGGCTTTCGATACCAGCGCGTTCACCTCGCCATCCACATTGTCGATATCGTCCTGAAACTTGAGGAGGACGTTCAATGTGTTGCGGACAAGTTCGGCATCGAGCTCGCGCGCATGAAGAAGAACGAGCGTCCGTGCCCAGTCGATGGTCTCGCTGACGGCAGGAAGCTTCTTCAGGTCGAGCTGGCGAAGCCCCTGCACGAAGGCGACAAGCTGTGTACGCAAGCGCACTTCCATCTCCGGCACACGCGCCGCGATGATGCGCTGTTCGAGGCCCGTATCCGGGAACGGAATGTAGAGATGCAGGCAGCGCCGCTTCAGCGCATCGCCGATCTCGCGCGTATTGTTCGAGGTGAGAAAGACGATGGGCGTGGTGCGCGCCTTGATGGTGCCAAGCTCGGGCACGGAAATCTGGTAGTCGGACAGAAGTTCGAGCAGGAAGGCCTCGAACTCGTCATCCGACTTGTCGATTTCGTCGATGAGAAGAACGGCGCCGCCCGGCTGCCAGAGCGCCTTGAGCAGAGGACGCGGCTCCAGAAATTCTTCCGAAAAGAAGGTGTCGTCGAAGTCATGCAGGCGGGCCATGGACTCCTGAAGCCCCTGCGCGCCGGACATGAGATCGCCAAGCTTCTCCTTCAGCACCTGCGTATAGAGAAGCTGTTTGCCGTATTTCCACTCGTAAAGCGCCTTGGCTTCGTCGAGCCCTTCATAGCACTGGAGACGGATCAGGGGCTTGCCGACCATCTCTGCGGTCGCCTTGGCAAGCTCCGTCTTGCCGACGCCCGGAGGGCCTTCGACGAGAAGCGGCTTTTGCAGCTTCTCCGCGAGGAAGATGGAGGTCGCGATATGCGAATTGCAGATATAGCCGCGCGTCTCGAAGCCTTTACGGATGGCATCGATATCGCCGGTGGCGCCTTGCTGATCGGTGGTCAAATCCCTCAAGGAGCGCTGAAACGCCCCTTCCCTGTTGTGCAAATGTCATTTGCCGCAACCTAGCACAGGCAGGGGAAGGCCGCGCCACCGCAAAATCCGCCGGTCTGTTCGCAGGCTGAGGTAGCACTGAACGCTGATGAACGAAGCAGGCAGCTTCGCCGGGCTTTACGCCCGTCCAAACTCACCCAGGAGCCATTTCTGGTGCGCATGGATAGCGCCTTCGAGATGGCTGAGGCGCCCCGCCTGCGCGGCCCCGCTCATGAGGCCCCGCTGCACACCCTCGCAGGCAGGCAGGTCTTCCATGTGAACATGCCAGGTGGCCTCGCGCAGAAACGCCTTCAGCGCGTCGGCATCCGGCACGTCGAGCGAGGCGGGGTGAGCAAGGAGATAGATGGTGAGCTTGAAACGGTCGAGGCTTTCGACTTCGAGCCGGTACCAGATGACACTGTCGGCAAGGACGGCAAGGAGCATCGAGGGATAGACATTGAAGACGGAGAAGCTCCGCCGCGCGCGATCCGGAATCCCGTCAAGCGGCTTGAACAATGTTTCGGCCAGCACGTCATCCTTGTGCGGCATCCGCGCGACCGCGTAAGGCGCACCCGTCTCCTCCGTATAGGAAAGGGCGGCTGGATAATTCGGCTCGAAGGTTTCGGGATGAACCGCGAAGTGATGGTAGGACTCCATGAAGTTGTCGACCAGCACCTTCCAATTATAGCTCTGGTCGAACTCGATCCGGCCGACGATCTCCATCTCGTCCATCTTCCAGGGCGCGAACTCGGTCGCGAGAGAGACAAGCGATTGGGCGAGCGGCGCGGCATCGCCGCCCAGATTGACGAAGATGAAGCCGTTCCATATCTCGCAGGCAAATGACGGAAGGGCGCAGGCCTCCCGCTTGAAGTCTTCAGCCTTTTCCATCAGTGGCGCCGCCATGAGCGAGCCATCCAGCGCGTAGGTCCATTTGTGATAGGGGCAGGAAATCGTTCCCGCGCTTTCCGCCCCCTCCCCCAACAGCATCCAGCGATGGCGGCAAACGGCGGACAGCGCACGGACCTCACCGTCCTTGCCGCGAACGATGAGAAGCGGCTCGCCCGCGACATCGATACGAAAGCGATCGCCCGCATCGGGGATTTCAGAGGCGCGCCCAACCGAGACCCAGTTGCGCCTGAAGACAAGCTCGCATTCCGCTTCGAATATATCGGGGGAGGTATAGAAGCCCGGCGGCAGCGTGGAGGCTTCGGCCAGAGGGCGCAAGACAGCGCCGCGCGCTTCTTCCACAAGGCCTTCAAGCGAGGCAGGCATGGGCTTATCCTAATTTCAACCGTTCGGTCGAAATTAGGATGGAAGAGGCAGCCGAGTCAAGCAAAGGGCGGCGGGCTCTTCGCCCGCCGCCCTGAAAGACCGGGAATGCCGCGCGCTCTTACACGCGGACAGTAACGGGCAGCTCCGTGATGCCGCGAATGAAGTTCGAGCGGAGATATTTCGGATCGCCCGTAACCTCGACCCTCTTGAACCGCTTCATGATCTCTTCCCAGAGAATGCGGAGCTGCATTTCGCCGACACGATTGCCGATGCAGCGATGAATGCCGAAACCGAAGGAAAGATGCTGGCGCGCACCCTCGCGGTCGATCAGGAATTCATTGGCACGGTCGATCTTCTCGTCGTCGCGATTGCCCGAGACGTACCACATCGCGACCTTGTCCCACTTCTTGATGGTCTTGCCGCGAATTTCGACATCTTCCATTGCGGTGCGGCACATATGTGCGACCGGGCTCTGCCAACGGATGATCTCGGACACCATATTGGGAATGATGCCCGGATTGTCGATGAGCTTCTTATATTCATCCGGGTGCTGATTGAGCGCGAGGACGCCGCCCGTGATCGAATTGCGTGTGGTGTCGTTGCCGCCGACGATGAGCAGCAGCATGTTGCCGAGATATTCGTTCGGCGGCATGTTCTTGGTCGACTCGCCATGCGCCAGCATGGAAATGAGATCGGAACCCGGATTGGCCAGACGGTCCTTCCAGACGCCGTCGAAATATTCCCAGCAGTTCCAGAGCTCCTTGAAGGCCTCTTCCGGCGTCTCGAAATATTCCGGGTCGCCGATACGCTCCACCGTGTCCGACCAGTGAATGAGCTTGTGGCGGTCTTCCTGCGGCACATTGAATAGCGTGGCGAGGGTGCGGCCCGTGAGTTCGACCGAAACCTCGCGCACCCAGTTGAATTCATCGCCGACCGGCAGGGCGTCGAGGATCTGCCCCGCGCGCTCGCGGATCAGCGGTTCGAGATCGGCAAGGTTCTGCGGCGTGAACATGGGCTGCACGACCTTGCGCTGCTCATCATGCTTGGGCGGGTCTTCCATGATGAACATGGGCAGATAGGTGAGCGGATCGGGCTCGCCTTCGATACGTTCGCCGCCGAGGCGAATGCCGCCATTGCGCATATCGGAGGAGAAGAGCTTGTGGTTCGTGTCGACGAACATCACGTCTTCATATTTCGTGATCGACCAGTAGCGCCCATAAGGCCCGGTCTCGCTCAGGTGAACGGGATCTTCCTTCCGCAGGCGCTCGAAATAGGGGAGCACCTTGTTCGCACCGAAAAGATCGTCATGCGCGGGATCGAGTTCTTCCAGAGGGATCGAATACGGGTCACGGTTGACGTCGATCTTCCAGCGGGCGGCAAGCTCCGCATTGCTGCGCGTATAATCGCGCCCGACTGCCACCTTTTCGTCACTCATGATCTTTCTCCTCCATCGCGGCTTTTGACCAATGTATCGCGCTGTCTGAAAGAATCCAGAGCGCAAGGCGCCGCACCTCGTTTTCGGCTTTTGCCCTGTCACACAATGCGCTTCAGCGCGACGCTTCGGCCTTTACCTCTTCGAGAGAGCGCCCTTCCGCGAGCACACCGCGAACGAGGAGCGAGGCGACCTCCTCCGCATTCCTCCTCATGCCGTTGCGGTTTTCGCGCTCGGCCCATGTGACGGAATATTCCGTAGCGGCAAGCATGGCTTTTGCGACGGTGGCAACATCGCAGGCGGCGAACTCGCCCTTTGCTTGCCCCTCTCGCAGCCGGGCACGGAGCCAGACGAGAAGTTTCTCGCGCTCCTTCCAGTGGGCCGCGAGACGCGCATCGCTGAGATCGCCATGAGAAAGAAGCCAGGTGCAGTCGTAAGGCGCGGCACACAGCATCTCCACATCGAAGCGGAGATAGAGATAGAGCCGCGCGGCCTCCGACAGCCCCGTGCGCGCGAGCTTCTTCTGCATGTCGAGCGCGGGCGTGAGCACACCCTCGATCATCGCGTAGACGATCTCTTCCTTGGAGGGGAAGTAGTAATAAAGGGAGGCCTTGCGCAGGCCCGCCTCTGCGGCAATCTCGCGGACCGAGGCGCCGGCAATACCCTTGGCGCGGAAAAGGCGCGCGGCGGCGGCGATGATATCCATGCGGGGATCGGCGGAGGCCTGTGCCTCGACACTGCGCGGCCGTCCGACTGCCCTGCCCTCGCCTCTCGCTCTCTCTTTTTGCTGCTTCACACTTCTGGCCCCGCCTGCAACCGGCATGGGCCAGACCCTAGCACAGCCCGGCCGCCTGTTCAGGCCCGGACCGGAGCCCGAACACCATTGCACATACCTGCCGGTGGCGCCGTCGCCCCGCACCGCTATAATCCCCGCCAACAAACGGATTCCTAATCCAGAACGAGAAAAGAGGCAGGGAGCGCCATGACAGCGATCAACGACGTCACCACGCTTGAGAAGGAAGGCGGCATTGCCGTCGTCACCCTCAACTCACCCCCCGTGAACGCGCTTTCCGCGCCGGTTCGCGAAGGCATCAATAACGGCATCAAGGCCGCGCTCGAAGACAGCGACGTCAAGGCGATCGTGCTGATCTGCGAGGGGCGGACCTTCATCGCCGGTGCGGACATCACCGAATTCGGCAAGGCGCCCAAGGGCCCGAGCCTGTTCGACGCGCAGGCCATGATCGAGAACGCCTCGAAGCCCGTCGTCGCCGCGATCCACGGCACGGCGCTGGGCGGCGGCCTCGAAGTGGCGCTGACCTGCCATTACCGCGTGGCCGTGCCCTCGGCCAAATGCGGCTTGCCGGAAGTGAACCTGGGCTTGCTGCCGGGCGCGGGCGGCACACAGCGCCTGCCGCGCATCGTCGGCCCGGAAAAGGCCCTCGAAATGGTGACGAGCGGCCAACATGTCGGCGCGAAGCAGTGCCTTGAAATGGGCCTCGTCGACGATCTGGCCGAGGAAGGCAAGCTGCGCGAGGGCGCGGTCGCCTTCGCGAACAAGATCGTTGCCGAGAAGCGCCCGCTGAACAAGGTGCGCGACCTGAACGACAAGGTGGAAGCAGCCCGCGGCAAGCCGGAAATCTTCGAGAAATTCCGCAAATCCATTGCCCGCAAGACGCGCGGCTTCCTTGCGCCGGAATACAATATCCAGTGCATCGAGGCGGCGGTGAACCTGCCCTTCGACGAAGGCATCAAGGTGGAGCAGAAGCTCTTCCGCGAACTCATCACGGGCACCCAGTCCGCCGCGCAGCGCCATGTCTTCTTCGCCGAACGCCAGGTCTGGAAGCTGCCGGACGTGCCGAAGGAAACGCCGATCATCCCAGTCAACAAGGTCGGTATCATCGGTGCGGGCACGATGGGCGGCGGCATCGCCATGAACTTCCTCACTACCGGCATCCCCGTCACCATCGTGGAGACGAAGCAGGAAGCGCTCGACCGGGGCATCGCGACCATCCGCAAGAACTACGAGAACTCCGCCAAGAAGGGCCGCTTCTCCATGGAAGAGGTCGAGAAGCGGATGGGTCTTCTCACCGGCTCGCTCGACATGAACGATCTGGCCGATTGCGACCTCGTGATCGAGGCCGTGTTCGAGAACATGGACGTGAAGAAGGAAGTCTTTGCGAAGCTCGACGCCATCGTGAAGCAGGGCGCGATCCTCGCAACGAACACCTCGGCGCTCAACATCGACGAAATCGCAACGGCGGTGAAGCGGCCGGAAGCCGTGATCGGCCTCCACTTCTTCTCGCCCGCCAACGTGATGCGGCTTCTCGAAGTCGTGCGCGCGGACAAGACGTCGAAATCCGTCATCGCAACCTCCATGCAGCTTGCAAAGAAGATCGGCAAGATCGCCGCTCTGGTCGGTGTCTGCCCCGGCTTCGTCGGCAACCGCATCCTGGCGCAGCGCCAGCGCGAAGCCCAGAAGCTCATCATGGAAGGCGCGATGCCCTGGGACGTGGACCGCGTTCTCTACGACTTCGGCCTGCCCATGGGCCCCTTCGCCATGTCGGACCTGGCCGGCCTCGATATCGGCTGGAACAAGGAGAAGTCGAAGGGCGAAACGCTCCGCGACCGCCTCTGCGAGATGGACCGCCGCGGCCAGAAGACGGGCGCAGGCTATTACGACTATGACGAGAACCGCAACGCGAAGCCCTCGCCGGTCGTGGAAAAGATGATCCTCGACTACGCCGCCGAAAAGGGCATCAACCGCCGCAAGATCTCGGATGACGAGATCCTGGAGCGCTGCATCTATCCGATGATCAACGAGGGCGCGAAGATCCTCGAAGAGGGCAAGGCGATCCGCGCTTCCGACATCGATATCGTCTGGATCAACGGCTACGGCTTCCCGGTCTATCGCGGCGGCCCGATGTTCTATGGCGACACGGTCGGCGCGGACAAGGTGCTCGCCAAGATGAAGGAATTCCAGGCGCAGATGGGCGACGACTTCAAGCCCGCCGCGCTTCTGGAAAAGATCGTCGCGGAAGGCAAGAAGTTCTCGGACTTCTGACGCTGGAAACGAAAGCAAGGGCGGCACCGGAAGGCGCCGCCCTCCTTATTCGGGGAGACGAGACATGAGCGACAACGAACAGACTGTCCGCGACTTCATCGACGCATGGCCGCGTCTCGACGTGGCCGAGATCGTCGGCTTCTTCGCGGAGGACGGCATCTATCACAACATGATGCTCGACCCCGTAAAGGGCCGCGAGGCGCTGACCGGCTTCATCGGCGGCTTCGTCAATGGCTGGTCGGACGTGAAGTGGGAACTCCTCAACATCGCCTCTGCGGGAAATCTCGTCTTCGCCGAACGCGTGGATCGCATGACGGTCGGCGGCAAGCCGGTGGCGCTGCCCTGCTGCGGCGTCTTCGAGATGGAAGCAGGCAGGATCAAGGTCTGGCGCGACTATTTCGACCTCGCGACATTTACGAGTGCGGCGGCCTAGACAGCAATGGCGCCAAGTTCGGCATCCGGCTCGGTCAGCAAGACCTCGCAGAGCCAGTCGCCCGTCGGGATTTGCGGCGTCACCACTTCGCCCGTCTCCTCGTCGAGATGAGCGGTGCCCGCTTCCGTTTCGGCCCATGGATAAACGATACGCGCGCCATCGATGACAGGATCGCCTGTCTCGCCAGAGGTAACGAACGCTCTCGCCTTGCCTTCTTGCGCGGCCTCCAGCAGCGCAAGAAGGGCTGCGTTGCTCTCCGCCCGAAGACGGTATGAAAAAAGGGCACTCATACGGCACTCCTCAAACCGATCGCTTCAAGAATTCCATTGAGATGCAGCGCGCCGAAAAGGCTGCCAACGCTCGGCGCTGCACCATCTATGCCGGGCAGCGCTTCGCTCGACATGATGCTGGCGGGCGGCATCAGCCCCGTCGCAGAAAGCGAGAACCCCGTGCCGGGCACGGCGTTGAAATCGATGACCTTGGGCCCCGGAGCCGCAAAGCCATCGGCAGTCGCAAGTGTCAGCACATCCGCGCCCGCCTTCCGCAAGATCATGCGAACCTTGCCGTCGGTTCCGATCTGAAGCTTGAGGCAATTATTCGCATCCGCGCCAAACGCAGCCAGCCCCCGGACAGCGGAACCGGAAAGCTGCGTAAGGTTGACCCTGATCGATCCACCAAACCCGTCCTGTAATCCGCGGGCAGCAGCGAGAGCGCCGAAATCGCGGATCGTGACATCGGTTGCCAGACGGGCCGCTGCCGCGCCTGCGGTAACGATGGGCGGCGAAACAAGGGAGCGTTCCTCTAACTGGCACAGTATGAAATAGACGACGGCACCGGGCGCCGCATGAATGCGCCAGTAGTTGGCGGCACTGGCCGGCGTCCTGTTCACGTCATAGCGTTCATATGTTGCCGGAAGAACCTGATCGGCTGTTTCGGAGAAATCCAGCCCGGCCATGCCGGTGCCACGCCAGTAAACGCTCAGATTGTGAGGGTTGGTGTTGCCCGCAATGCCCTTATTCGCATTCGCTCGCGCGTTCGTTGCACCCAGACTGTTATCGAGCTTGTAAACCTGCCCGCTGCAAACGCCGCTCAATCCGGCCGCCAGGATTTCGGCGCTATCGTCCACAACGCTGAGCGTGGAGGTCGCGGCACCCGACTTCACCAAACCGCTGATGTCTGCAGGCGCCGCATTGTAAATCTCGCATTTGTTGAGACACTGGCCCCATACATCAAGCCCCAGACCGGCAAGGACCGGCATTTCATTGACGGCAAACTGCCGCAATGCGCCACCGGCTTCGACGCCGAGAGCAACGCTGTTCCTGAGTGTGGCACAGGCCTCGTTCGCCGTGAGCGGGAGCCCGCTGCGCCGGTAGAGCCCGGCGGAAAAATCCGCGGACCAGCCGGTCGGGTCTGCGGGAAGACCACCCGTGGCAGAATGAGGGCCGAAACCTTGCCAGCTTGGCGGCTCGGCAAGCGCCCATGAGGGCGCCCCGCCCGGTGGAAAGCCGGTCATACGTACGATGTGAGACATGAAGCTGCTCCTTGTCCGGATGAATTCACCGGACAGTCTGAAGCAGTCTTTCAAAGGCGGGGATTACTCGGCGTTCAAAATTCCCAGCCGGGGCCCGGAATGGTGCGGTATGCCTGCGTGAGCGCATCGGACCAGGCGCTGCGAAGCCCCTTGAAATATTCGTCCTCGTCCTTGATCCGCCGCTGCAGGGCGGTTTTCAACGCATTTCGGCGATAGACCATGAGGTCGATGGGCATCCCGACGGAAAGGTTCGAGCGCATGGTCGAATCCATCGAGATGAGCGCGAGCTTCAATCCATCCGCCAGCGGCGTATCGTAGCTGAGCGCGCGGTCGATGATGGGCTTGCCATATTTGTGCTCGCCAATCTGGAGATAGGGCGTGTCTTCCGTCGCCTCGATATAGTTGCCGGCCGAATAAATCTGGAAGAGACGAAGCTCGCCATTGCCGACCTGCCCGCCCATCAGGATGGAGACGCTGAACTCTCCCGACTGCGCTTCGAGCGAGGGCCCGTCGTTACGATAGACCTCACGCACCGCCTCGCCCATGAGCTGAGCGGCGCGCACCATCGTGGGTACGGTGTGCAGCGTTTCCAGCTCGTCGGAACCGCGCACGCGCACCCCCTGCTCCGTTGCCATGTTGATCGCGGCCTGACTGACGGCAAGATTGCCCGCCGTCATGAGACCGATCACGCGGTCGCCCGGATGCTCGATGACACTGAGCTTGCGGAAGGTCGAAATATTGTCGACACCGGCATTGGTTCTCGTATCGGCCAGCATCACCAGGCCGCCCTCAAGCCGAAGCGCGACGCAATAGGTCATTCTCGTCTCCAGACATCGCCGGGGCATGACCCGGTCTCAACTCAAATCGCCCCGCTTGCAGACAACCTGCATGCAGACAAAAGCCTATTGCTGGGCAGCACCCGCATCGACCCTGAGCCGGACCTCCATCGTCTCTTCGCCGCCGCCGCGCCGGAGCCCGCGAACGGGCGCGGCTTCCAGATAGTCGAGGCCGCAGGCGACGCGGACATGGGCATCCGTCGGGCAGACCCGGTTGGCAACATCGAATCCAACCCAGCCAAGCCCCTCAATATAAGCTTCGGCCCATGCGTGGCTAGCCTCATATTCGGTGTCCACATCGTCCCAGAGATAGCCGCTGACATAGCGCGCGGGCAGCCCCCCGGCGCGCGCCGCCGCGCAGAAGACATGGGTATGATCCTGACAAACGCCATAGCTGTGGGAGAGCGCCTCCGCCGCCGTGGTCGCGGCATGGGTCTCCCCGATCCGGTAGTCGACCGCATTGCGGACGGCATCCATCAGCCGGTGGGCAAAATCGAGCGGCGCGCCATCGGACCGGGCCTTCGCTCCGGCGGCGAGAGCCCGGATCGCCCCGTCCGGCGTCGTGAGGTCGGTCTGGCGGAGAAAGAAAGCCGGCGGAAAGGGCTCGGAGGTGCCGCTCACGACCCCGCCTCTGTCCCTTGTCTCGACCTCGCCTTCGATGGTCAGTGTGATATCGCCATGCGGGCGGTCGATATAGAGTGTCTGGAGAATGTTCTCATAAGCGTCCCGGCCAGTCGTTACCGTCGAATAGGGATGCACGGAGAGCCGCCAGGACAGCACCTGCTGCGTGGCGCTGTCCTGCGGCTGGGCCCGCAGAATCTGCATCGAGTAATTGGCCGACGCCGCATAGCGGTAAGTCGTTTCCTGGCGAATCTGGATAAGCATGCCGCATACTACCCCAAAAGATAGCTGCGGCTGATTTCAAGACCGAGCCGGTCGTTCGTCTCGATATGCTCGCTCAGGAATTCGTGCAGGCCCTGCCGAAAGACATCCTCGACCTTGCCGAAGCGAAGCCTCGAATGTATCTGCCCGGCGATCCGGTGACATTCGTGCCGCTGGCCATACTCCTCGCCGAGCCTGTCGAGACAATCCTTGATCTCGGCGGCACAGCTGATGAGCGAACGCGGCATCTCCTCGCGCATGATGATGAACTCGGCGATGAGCCAGGGCTTGAGGCCCTCGCGGTAGACCGCGTTGTAGCTGCGATAGCCGGACACCGCGCGCAGGATCGAAGCCCATTGATAATAGTCGATGCCGCCGCCGACCTCGGCATGTTCGGGCAGCAGGACGTGATACTTCACATCCATGATGCGCGCCGTATTGTCGCTACGCTCGATGAAGGTGCCGAGCCGCGTGAAATAATAGCTGTCGCGGCGGAGCATGGTCGCGACCGTGCCGCCCGTGAAGAGGAGCGAGCAATCCTTCACCCAGTCGAGAAAGCGGTGGAGCCCGCTGCCGCGCACGCGCGTCTCGTTCCAGCGCGGCAGTTCGAGCCAGGCCGAGTTGAGGCATTCCCACTGTTCGGTGGTGAGCGCGGTACGCACGGCGCGCGCATTGCGCCGCGCCGTCTCGATGCAGCTGCGGATGCTGGACGGGTTCTCGGGATCGAAGGCGAGATAGGAGATGACGTTCTCCGGTGTCGCCTCGTCATATTTTTCGTAGAAGCCTTCTTCCGAGCCCGACACGATGACCGTGGAGTGCCATTCATTGCCCTCCGTATCGGTGCTTGAGGGCATGAGCGAAAGACGGTCCGTCACTCGCAGGGTACGCGCAAGGTTCTCCGCGCGCTCCATATAGCGGGCGATCCAGTAAAGATTGTCGGCTGTGCGCGCGAGCATCATGGGCGATCAGTCCTTCAACACCCAGGTGTCCTTCGTGCCGCCACCCTGGCTCGAATTGACGACCAGCGACCCTTCGCGCATGGCAACGCGCGTGAGCCCGCCCGGAACAACCTTGATTTTCTTGCCCGAAAGAATGAACGGCCGCAGGTCCACATGACGCGGCGCGACACCCTCATTGACGAAGGTTGGACATGTGGACAGCGCAAGGGTTGGCTGCGCGATATATTTTTCCGGCGCCGCCTTCACCCGTGCGGCGAAGTCCTCGACCTCTTGCTTCGTCGCCTTTGGACCGACAAGCATGCCATAGCCGCCCGAGCCGTGAACCTCCTTCACGACAAGCTCTGCCATATGTTCGATCACGTAAGCCGCATCGTCCTTCTCGCTGCACCGCCAGGTCGGCACGTTTTTCAGGATCGGCTGCTCGCCGAGATAGAATTCGATCATCTTCGGCACATAAGTGTAGATCGCCTTGTCATCGGCGATGCCCGCCCCCACCGCATTTGTAAGGTTCAGGTTTCCCGCGCGATAGGCATTCATGAGCCCGGCAACGCCGAGGATCGAGTCCGGCCGGAAGGTCAGCGGGTCGAGGAAATCGTCATCGACCCGGCGATAGATGACATCGACGCGCTTCGGACCCTGCGTCGTGCGCATATAGACGATGTCGTCCATCACATAGAGGTCGGGGCCTTCTACAAGCTCGACGCCCATCTGGTCGGCGAGAAAGGAATGTTCGTAGTAAGCGCTGTTATGGATGCCGGGTGTGAGCACCGCGACCGTCGGCTCGCCCTGACAATTGCGCGGGGCAACAGAAGTGAGCGTGCGCATCAGCTCGTCGCAATAATGATCGACGGGCGCAACATTGTAGCGCGAGAAGAGATCGGGGAAGAGCCGCATGGTGAGTTCGCGGTTCTCCAGCATGTAGGAAACGCCGGACGGTGTGCGGCAATTATCTTCGAGAACATAGAACTCGTCCGCGCCGACACGCACCATGTCGATGCCCGCGATATGCGTATAGACGTTCTCGGGCACCGAAACGCCCTGCATCTGGTAGCGATAGGTTTCGTTGAGCAACACCTGATCGCGCGGGATGACGCCCGCCCGCAGGATTTCCTGCGCGCCGTATATATCCGCGATGAAAGCGTTGAGCGCCCTTACCCGCTGGACAAGACCCTCCGAAACGAAGCGCCATTCCGCCGCTTCGATGATGCGGGGGATGATATCGAAGGGAATGATGCGTTCCGGGTCACCACCCTCGCCATAAACGGCAAAGGTAATCCCGATACGGCGGAAGAAAGTCTCGGCTTCTTCACGCCGGAGCGTGAGGATGTCGAGCGGCGTTTCTTCCAGCCATGATTGCAGCTTGAGATATGCCTGGCGCACCTCGCTACCGGGTCCGCCCATTTCGTCGAAGATGGCCTGCGCCATCGAATCTCCTGCCGTTGTGGCGATTGTTGCGCCTTCTGAGCCTACAAGGAGAGCAAAAGCGATGCCATGCCCGCTCGCCCCTGATTTGCGCGGGTTCCACAGGAAAATTCATGGAACACTGATGGTTTTCTGAGCGCTGGAAGGAAAGAACGCTGCCAAAAGAGGCAACGCGCGGGAGGGCTGTCTAGTTCCCGCGCAGGCGCTGAAGCAGCTCATGTGTCGGATAACCATCCGCGGGAAGACCGATACTCATCTGATAGGCGCGCACCGCCTTGCGCGTATTGTAGCCGATGATGCCGTCCACACCGCCGGTGTCGTGGCCCTTGTCCGTGAGAAGCTGCTGCAATTCATGGCGCTCATGCCGCCCGAGCGGACGGTCGCCGCGCGGCCAGCTTGCCTCGATCTCGCCCCGGCCCTTGAAACGGTCAGCAAGCAGGTTCACCGCCAGCGAATAGGAAGTGGAAGCGTTATAGGCGAGCACGGTGCGGAAATTCTTCATGACGATGAAGGCCGGCCCCCGATGGCCCGACGGCAGGAAGAGGGAGGCATCGTTCCCCATTTCACCGCCCGGGAAAGAGCGTCCGTCCATGCGGGCCACGCCTGCCTTCACCCATTCCGAGACCGGCTTGCGGACCGACATGTCGGCCTGCGAATAATCGAAATTCTTTGGCAGCTTCACCTCATGGCCCCAGACGGCACCCGTTTTCCAGCCCGACTGGTCGAGATAATGCGCGGCGGAGGCGAGTGCATCCGCATGGGAGTTCCAGATGTCGCGGCGGCCATCGCCATCGAAATCGACGGCATGCGCATTATAGGTCGTGGGGATGAACTGCGTCTGCCCCATCGCGCCCGCCCACGACCCCGTCATACCCTCCGGCGCGATGTCGCCATGCTGGATAATCTGGAGCGCGGCAATGAGCTGTGTGCGGCCATATTCGGTGCGCCGCCCTTCGAAACCGAGGGTGGCGAGCGAACGGACCACGCTCATATTGCCCTGAAACGAACCGAAATTGGATTCGAGCCCCCAGATCGCGACCAGCACATGACGGTCGACGCCGTAGCGCGCCTCGATCCTGTCGAGCAGCGCCTTGTTCTCGGCGAGAAGCGCGCGGCCCTTGGCAACGCGGGTATCCGACAACGCGCCTTCGAGATATTCCCAGACGGGTTTCGAGAATTCCGGCTGCGCCTCGTTCGCCTCGATCACCTTGCGGTCGATCTTCATACCCGCGAGCGAGCGGTCGAAGGTCTGGCCACTGACGCCCGCCCTTATGGCATCTGCCCGGAACGCAGTCAGCCAGTCGGCAAAGGCCGCGTTTTCGACAACCGGCGAGGCAAGCGGCACACGCGGCTCTCCCGATGGCGCATTGGCGGCCGCGGCACAGCCCGTCAGGCTCAACGCCAGCAGCGTAATGGTACGCACCGAGAAATGCGCGCTGCGGCGGCTGGAAATCAGGCTGGAAAAATGCATCGGACGCCCCCGGCTGAACTCATGGTCGGGACGCTATCACGCCCGTGTTTTCCGCACCTAGCCCTTGCCCGTTCACAAGGTTAATCCTCCGTGCGCAGAACGGCCGCACCACCCGCTTCGAGCCGTGCGCCGCCCAGAACCACGGAGGTAACCGGGAATTGCGGCGAGATGTCGGCAGACGCCGGCCCGTAGTTGAAAACAAAGCGAAAGGCGCCCCGCCGCCGGGTGCGCAGCCCGGCTGGCAGATCAAGCACCGCCAGCCCCGCATCGCCCGCAAGACGGGCAACGATCCGCTGAAGCAACGCCTCGTCGGGCGAGCCTGCGAGGTAATGCGCCCTGCCCTTGCGGGTAAGCGCGGGCCGACCGTCTTCCGTTTTGGCGAGGACTTCCGTGTCCGCACCCGGTTCCACGAATTCGCGCCAGCGGTCGAAGTGAAACACCTCGTTTTCATAGCGGACGGGGACGGCGCTGTGAGGCCGGTAGCTCTCGACGCGCGTCACGCGGACGCCGAGAAAATCCGCCAGCGGCCCCGGCGCGAGATTGCCGGGAATACGATGAGAGGCCGTGCGGCTGCCGGTGCGCGGGCCCGCGAGAACCATGCCGGGGCAGCGGACAAGTTCCGCCGCAAGCCGCTCGGGCACGAAAGGCATCGAGGGAACGAGTACCAGCGCATATGACGAGAGGTCGGCCTCCGGCCCGACGATATCGATATCGAGACCGAGCCGCCGGAGCGCGCGGTACATGGCGAAGGCCTGCTCGACATAGGAGAAATTCCGGCCTTGCGGCTGCACCCTCAGAAACCACGAAGCTTCATAGGAAAAGACAAGCGCAACCCTGGCGGGCACCGCCTTGCCGAGCGTCCCGAGAGCGGCAAGATCGGCAGAAAGCTGCTTCACTTCGTGGTAGGCGCGGTCGGGCGAGCCGTCGGGCAGATTGAGCCCGGCATGAAACTGCTCCTGCGCAAAAGGTGCCTGACGCCAGCGGAAATAGGAGATGGTTTCCGCACCATGCGCGAAACCTTCAAGCCCCCACAGACGGACGAGGCCGGGCGCGGCGTCGGGATTGTAATCCGCCCAGTTCACCGGCCCCGGCTGCTGCTCCATCACCCAGAACCGGCCGCGCCCCGCGCCGCGATAAAGATCGTGGTGGAAAGCCTGAAGGTCGGGATCACCCGTGCGCGCAAAGGCCGCCTTGCGCTCGGCAGGCATGGGAAAGACATCGAGACTGCCAAGCGGATAGGAATCCCAGGTAGCGATATCGAGATCCTTCATCGTTTCGTGATGATCGAAATCGAGGAAGAAGGTCATGAAATTGTGGAGAACATCGCGCCCCGGCGAAAGCGCGCGAATGATTTCCACCTGCACACGATTGAAGGCCGCCACCTGATCGGACGAGTAACGGTGAAAATCCGTGCGGTGCGCCGGGTTCGCCTCCGTGACCGTAGCCGAGGGCAGGTCGATCTCCTCGAAGTCACGATATTCCATGCTCCAGAAGACGTTGCCCCACGCGTCGTTCAGCGCGGCGATGGAACCATAGCGATCCTTCAGCCAGTGCCGGAATCCGAGCCTTGCCTCATCCGACCAGGAAAGCACCGTATTGTGGCAGCCATATTCATTGTCGGTCTGCCAGGCGATGATGGCCGGGTGTTCGCCAAAGCGCTCGGCGAGCGCGCGCACGATCCGTGCGCATTCGCGCCTGTAGCCCGCATGGGAAAAGCAGTAGTGACGGCGCGATCCGAAGCCGCGCGGACGGCCATGCCGGTCGACGGGCAGCATGTCGGGCATGGCGTCCACAAGCCATTTGGGCGGTGTTGCCGTGGGCGTGCCGAGAATGACGCCGAGACCTTCGCCATGCAGCACATCGAGCGCGCGGGCGAGCCAGCCGAAATCATATTTGCCCTGCGAAGGCTCCAGCCGCGACCAGGCGAACTCGCCGATGCGGACGCGCGAAATGCCCGCCTCGCGCATATGGCGGGCATCTTCTGCCCATACCGCCTCCGGCCAATGCTCCGGGTAGTAGCAGACACCGATCGTGACATCGCTCGGCCGTGGTCCCGACTGCGGCATGGGGCCTCCCTTCCCTTAATGCACCCAATGTGCCGGAAATGGCGGCGCTTGCAAGCGCGCGGCGCCTGCCCGATGCTCCCGTAAAACAACGGGGGAGCGCGGGAGAATGACGAAAGTCTGCATGATCGGGGCGGGCAGCACCGTCTTCATGAAAAACCTGGTGGGGGACATCCTGCTGAACGGTGTTTTTGCCGATTGCGAGATCGCCTTGCAGGATATCGACGAAGCGAGGCTGAAGACCTCCGCGGTTGTGGCCGGAAAGATCGCGGACGCGCTTGCCGTCTCGCCGAAGATCATCGCAACGACCGACCGGCGCGAAGCGCTTGCGGGTGCGGACTTCGTCATCGTGATGATCCAGGTCGCGGGATACAAACCGGGCACCGTCACCGATTTTGAAATCCCGAAGAAATACGGCCTCCGCCAGACCATTGCCGACACGCTGGGCGTGGGCGGCATCATGCGCGGCTTGCGCACCGTGCCTGTGCTGCTCGATATCGCAAAGGATATGCGCGAGCTCTGCCCCGACGCGCTGATGCTGCAATATGTGAACCCGATGGCGATCAACTGCTGGGCGCTGAGCGAGCTTGCACCGGACATTCGCCATGTGGGTCTTTGTCATTCCGTGCAGGGAACCGCCTTTGAACTCTCGCAGGATCTCGGCGTCGACTACAAATCCCTGCGCTATCGATGCGCGGGCATCAATCACATGGCTTTCTATACGAAGTTCGAGCGCGAGCTGCCGGACGGTACGCGCGAGGACCTCTACCCGAAGCTGAAGGAAATCGCCGCGCAAGGCGAAGAGCCCGGCTGGAACAAGGTGCGCTACGAAATCCTGCGCCGCACGGGTTATTTCGTCACCGAATCGAGCGAACATTTCGCCGAATACGTGCCCTGGTTCATCAAACGCGACCGGCCGGACCTGATCGAGAAATTCAACATCCCGCTCGACGAATATATCCGCCGCTGCGAGGAACAGATCGCGGCCTGGGAAGCGCAAGAGCGCGACCTCGTCTCCGCAAACCGGCTCGAAGTGAAGTTCTCCGGTGAATATGGCGCAAAGATCATGCGCGCCATCGCCACGGGCAAGCCCGCCGTCATCAACGGCAATGTTCCCAATCGCGGCCTCATCGATAATCTGCCCGCGGGCGCATGCGTGGAGGTTCCCTGTCTCGTCGATGGAAACGGCATCACGCCAACACGGGTGGGCGCCTTGCCGCCGCATCTGAGCGCCATGATGCAGACGAATATCAACGTACAGGCGCTGACGCTGGAGGCGATCCGAACCGGCAAACGCGAACACATCTGCCACGCTGCCATGATGGACCCGCACATGGCAGCGGAACTTTCGCTCGATGAGATATGGTCGCTGGTCGACGATCTGATCGAGGCACATGGCGCCTGGCTGCCGGCGTTTCACTGAAGGAAGTCGAAAATCCCGGTTTTGCCATTCCAAAGCCGTGACGCCATTATAGTATCGCAAGTGATTCTGGGGTGGGGACCTGCCGGAGAGCTTGATGGCTTCCAATGAAAATCTGAGCGAGTTCAAGCTGTCGAAAAGCTGGCGCTGGGTGCCGCTCGCGGGTTGGACAGCCGCAGGCTTGCTTCTTTTCGCCTCATGGCTGTGGCCGGTTACGCGCGAGTCATGGGACGTTTTCGACGCATGGGTGTTCCATGCGATGAACGGCACCGTGGCGTCGAGCGACATCTGGGCGACCATATGGGCGCCGACCGGCGGACGGCGCTTCGACGCCCTTTCCGCCCTGATGATCTTCGTGATCTATCTCTACTATATCGGGTCCGGCGATTTCGCGCGCTTCCGGCATGGTCTCGCCTTCGGACTGATGACGGCAGTACTGCTGCTCATCATCATCGTTCTCCAGCGCCACATCATCGCCTATCCGCGCCTTTCGCCCTCGCATGTTCTCGACGGCTTCCACTCGATCAAGGACATCATTCCCTGGTCGGCGGCGAAGGAAGGATCGGACAGAAGCTTTCCCGGCGATCACGCCACGGTGACGATGATCCTCGCAATCCTCTGGTGGCGCGGCTTCAACTGGCGCTTCGGCCTTGTCGGTGTTGCGCTCGCTTTCTTCTTCGCCTTGCCGCGCATCGCCGCCGGAGCGCATTGGGCGACCGACGCCGTGATCGGCGGTGGCGCGATGGCGCTTGTCACCTTCGCCATTATCGTGGGTACACCGATCACCTGGCATATCTATTGCGCCGCGCTGAAACCGGCAGACTGGGCGCTCTCCTTCTGGGTCCGTTTTGCCGACAGGCTGAGCCCGGAGGGCCGCGACAATGTGAACCCGACACGGCAGGTGCTGCGTGGCATGTGCATCGGCGCCGCCGACCTCGTACCCGGTGTGAGCGGCGGCACACTGGCGCTTATTCTCGGCATTTACAAAAGGCTGATCGGCGCCATTGCCAGCTTCGACAGGGAATTGCTCGGCCTTCTCCGGCAAGGGCAAGTGCTGGCGGCGGCGCGGCATGCGGACATGCTCTTTCTCGGCACCACCGGTATCGGCGTGATGCTTTCGCTGATCATCTTCAGCCGCGTCATTCCGCTTTCGATGATGGTGACGAACCTCCCCGAAATCACTTTCGGCTTCTTCTTCGGTTTGATTGCCGCTTCCATCGTTGGGCTTTTGTCCCATGTCCATTCCAAGGGCGCGACGAGCGTAATATGGATCGGACTTGGCGTCGTGCTTGGCCTTCTTGCCGCAACCCTCGTACCGGTGCGCACACCCGATGCAAGCTGGTTCATCTTCCTTTGCGGCATGGCGGCGGTGGCGGCAATGCTGGTGCCCGGCGTTTCAGGCTCCTTCGTACTGCTCATCCTCGGCAAATATACGGATGCCATCGAGGCTCTGGGCAGACTCGACTTTTCCTTTATCGCACCTCTGGCCGCGGGCGTCGTCACCGGCGCCCTGCTTTTCTCGCGAGCAATCTCCTGGCTGCTCGACCGCTTCTACCGCCAGACCCTGCTGACAGTGATCGGCATACTCGGCGGATCGCTTCTGGCGGTATGGCCCTTCAAGGACCGTCACTACGAGACGATCGGCGCAAAGATGCAGCTCATCAAGGCAGATCCCTATATTCCCGCGCATCTGGACATGACGGTTTTCTTCACGATTGTTGCGATAGGCGCGGGGATTTTCCTCTATCGCTTTCTCGACCGCCTCGCGCAACACACGGAAGCGGAAGAAAACTGAAACCGAGAGTTCATTAATCGTTAAGCAAGGATTAAACGGCGTGTGCTTCACTCGCGAGCCATGCTTACCGTCTATAATTGCATAGTGGTCGAACACGATCTGCGGCTCGTCGCTCTGGCGGGCTTCATTTGTCTGTTCGCAAGCTTTTCGGCGATGAGCCTGCTCGCGCGCGCACGCGAGGGGGCATCATGGCGGAGTACGCTCTGGATTCCGGCGAGCGGCGCGGTTGCGGGTTGCGGTATCTGGGCGACCCATTTCATAGGCATGCTCGCCTTTCGGCCCGGCGAAATCGCGACCTATGCGGCGGGCGCCACGATTATCTCTTTTCTCCTTTCCGTCGCCCTGTCCGTTGCCGGGCTTTTTCTCGTCGCGCGCGTAAAGCCCGCCGGGATCGGCGGCGCCGTGGTGGGGCTTGCCATCGTGGCAGCGCACTATGTCGGCATGGCAGCGCTGACGGTGCAGGAGCATCTGACCTGGGATCGAGACTATGTCTTCGCGTCTGTCGTCATGGGTATCGTCTTCTCGGCCCTGGCGTTTCAACTCAAAGCGGCACTGGGCGGGGTCAAAGGCCGGATCGCGGGAACGGGTTTCCTTTCTCTCGCAATCTGTGCGCTTCACTTCACGGGCATGACGGCGGCGACAGTCACGTTCGATCCCGCAATCGAGTTTACAAGGCCGACGGTTCAGCCTCTCGTTCTGTCTATTGCGATTGCCGCGATCACGGTCTTCATCGGTGCTTTCGGCTTTCTCGGGAGCGCAATCGACCGGCATCTCGCGAGGCTTTCCGCGCAGGAAGCAAAGCGCCTCCGTGCCCATGTGATGGAGCTTGAGGAGACAAAGCGGAAGCTCGAAGCGACCTCACAAGACCTGATGATCGCGCTGAAAAGCGTCGCCTCGGCAGATCAGGCGAAAGCACAGTTCCTGGCCACGATGAGCCATGAACTCAGGACTCCGCTGAATGCGATCCTTGGATTTTCGGAGATCATGAAATCCGAAACCTTCGGCCCTCTCGGCAACAAGCGATACCTCGAATATACGGACGACATCTACAAGAGCGGGCAGCATCTGCTTTCACTCATCAACGATGTGCTCGATTTCACCCGTGCAGACGCAGGCGAATTGCAGCTTCACGACGAGGAAGTCGATGTCGAAGATGTCATTCGCAGCGCCATTCGCATGCTGAAACAGCAGGCCGACACCCACGCCCTCAAACTTCACGTCGATAGCCCGCCGGACATGCCGGCACTTTTGGCCGACCACAGACGCATCCGGCAGGTTTTACTGAACCTGCTTTCAAACGCCGTGAAGTTCACCCCGGACGGCGGCGACATCCATATTTCCGCAGCAGTGGAAAACGGCACACCCAAAATTCGCGTCAGCGATACCGGAATCGGTATCGCGAAAGCAGACATTCCGATGGCGCTGGAGCGTTTCGGCCAGATCGATTCAGACATCGCCCGGAAATATGAAGGTACGGGGCTCGGTCTGCCCCTCTCGAAATGTCTGATGGAGGGGCACGGGGGCACATTGGAGATCGAGAGCGAGCCCGGACATGGCACAACGGTAACGCTCACCTTCCCGCCGGAGCGGTTGCTCCCGCCCTCAAAAAGCGCGAGCCGCATTACAGCATGACCGCACTCAGTCCGCGACGAGCCAGGCCGCAGGATTATCCGCCGACACCCTTTTCCACCAGAGATCGCTGTCCAGCTCCGGCGGCAACAATGCCACAGCACAGCCGCCGAAGCCCGCGCCTGTGAGCCGCGCCCCGGCAGCTCCCTCGGCCAGCATGGCAGTGACCAGCCGGTCGAGAGCAGGCGTCGAAACCTCATAATCTTCCGCGAGCGAACGATGACTTTCGCTCATGGCCCGCCCGAAGCCCGCTACGTCCTGCGCTTCAAGCGCGGCGACGGCGGAAACCACACGCATGTTCTCCGTGACCACATGGCGCGCGCGGCGCCGCACCGATGGAGGCAACGCCTCGACATCGGAAGGCACCGCATCGCGCAGGGCCGCAATGCCGAGAAGCGCCGCCGCCTCCTCGACCGCGCGCCTGCGCTCGTTATAGGCGCCATCGGCAAGACGGCGCGCCTCGCCGCAATGAACGACGCGGAATCGGAAGGACGGCGGCACGGCAACGAGACGGCCCTCTCCCGTCCTGCAATCGAGCAGCAGCGCCTCGCCGGGGCGGCCTGCCGCGGACGCCATCTGGTCGAGAATCCCGCAATTGACGCCGCAATAATTATTCTCCGCCGCCTGCGCCATCCGCGCCACCTCGGCATCGCGCAGAGATGCCCCTGTGAGGGCGAGCGCCGCACGCAGCACCGCGACCTCAAGGGCGGCGGAGGAAGAAATACCCGCCCCTTGCGGAATATCCGACGTAACCAGAACCGCCACAGGCGGCACCTCAATTCCCGTCTTCGTGAGCTCGGCAAGAGGCCCCGCCACATAATCCGTCCAGCCGCCGCGCGGCGGACCGGAAGGATCGAAGGAGGCGGCCGGATGCCCATCGCTGCGCGCCTCGAATGAACCCGCCCGCGCCATCGTCACCCGCGTTTCGCGGCGAAGCGGCATGGGCAGGCAAAAGCCCTCGGCATAATCGGTATGATCCCCGATCAGGTTGACGCGGGCAGGCGCGCGGCCCTCCGCTTGCCCCTCCATGCCGAAAGCTTCCCGGAACGACGCCCTCATGCCGGATAGTCCGCCGACACCGCGCGCAATCGCGCCGCCGCATCCTCCGGCAGCACATCGGCGAGGAAGACGCCTGAACCCTGCTCGACACCAGCGAGATATTTGAGTTTGCCCGCATCGCGGCGGAACGGGCGAATGTCGATTGTCATGTGGAATGTCGCCTCGAAACCGCGCGGCGCACATTGCACGGTGAGAATGTATGGCATGGGCGCGCCGAAGAGGGCATCGAGCCGTCGCACCGTGCGGCCGAGAAGCCGCGCCATGTCCAGCCGCTCTGCATCCGAAAGGGTCTGCGGGCCGGGTACACGCCGCCGGGGCGCAATCCAGCTTTCAAAAGGATACATGGCAAAGGGCGGCACGAACGCCAAAGCATGCTCCCGCTCCTCGATGACAAGCTGCCCGGCACCATGCAGGAGGCGCTCGATGACGGGCGCTTCGGCCTGCGCCTCCGCCGCGCGCCGCGCCTGCACGGGAATGAAGGGAAAGGCATAGATCTGACCGTGCGGATGATGGAGCGTCACCCCGATCTCCTCGCCCCTGTTTTCGAAGGGCAGGACATAAGGGTGATCCTGCCCGAGCGCTTCGACCCGCGCGCCCCAGACCTCAAGGAGGAGAGCAAGCCTGTCCTCCGAAAGCGAACCGAGCCCGGCCCGATGATCGTCGGAAAAGACGACGACCTCGCAGCGCCCGTGCGACGGCGCGGTCTCGATGCCCGGAAGATCGACCGGGGTCGCGGCACTCGAGAAAGCCGGAAAACGGTTCTCGAAGACCGCAACTTCAAATTGCTCGAAAGGGATTTCGCCGAGACCGCCGTCCCGCGCAGGGCAGAGCGGACAGGTGCTAGCCGATGGCAGAAAGGCGCGGCCCTGCCGCGCGCCCGCATAGGCGACCCATTCGCCCCGCAAGGGATGCCACCGAAGATGCCCGCCGCCGCACGGCGCCGCCGGGGGCAGGCACTCCCGCACCGCCCCTTCGTGAGGTGCGCGGCCATAAAGCAGAAGCTCCCGCCCGTCCGGCAGACGATATTCCCTCAGATCGAACAGATTTTCCTCCCCAAAACGTCCCCGGTCGCCGCAACCGTCAATCGGCGCTCGCCATCATGGTTAACGACCCATTAGGCTTATCGTGCAATGAATCGGACACCCAAACGAGAGTGAAAAATCCGGATGTTCGACAATAAATCCGTACTCATTACAGGCGGCACCGGCTCCTTCGGCCGTAAATATGTCCGCACCCTTCTCGACCAGCACAAGCCTCGCCGCATCATCGTCTTTTCGCGCGACGAGTTGAAGCAGTACGAGATGTCCCAGGAATTCTCGCAACCGCAGATGCGCTATTTCATCGGCGATGTGCGCGATGGCGAACGCCTGCGCCAGGCGATGCGCGACGTCGACTTCGTGATCCATGCGGCAGCGCTGAAACAGGTGCCCGCAGCAGAATACAATCCGATGGAATGTATCAAGACGAACATCCACGGTGCGGAGAACGTCATCAAGGCGGCGATAGCCGAAGGCGTCGAAAAGGTAATGGCCCTGTCGACCGACAAGGCGGCAAACCCCATCAATCTCTATGGCGCGACGAAACTCGCCTCTGACAAGCTCTTCGTTGCCGCAAACAACATGGTCGGTCCCGCGAAGACCCGTTTCGCGGTCGTGCGTTACGGCAATGTCGTCGGCTCGCGCGGCTCGGTCGTCCCCTTCTTCCGCAAACTCATTGCCGAAGGCGCAACCTCGCTGCCGATTACGGATGAACGCATGACGCGCTTCTGGATCACGCTTCAGGAAGGCGTCGACTTCGTTATTCGGAATTTCGAGCGCATGCATGGCGGCGAAATCTTCGTGCCGAAGATCCCCTCCGTTCGCATTACCGATCTCGCATCGGCGATGGCGCCGGAACTCAAGCAGGAAATCATCGGCATCCGCCCCGGCGAAAAGCTGCACGAGACCATGTGTCCTGCCGATGACTCGCACCTCACCGTCGAATTCCCGGATCATTTCGTGATCCGCCCGACGATCAAGTTCTTTCGCGGAGATGTCGACTACCTGACCAATAACATCGAGGAACGCGGCGAACCCGTGGCGCAGGGCTTCGACTACAGCTCCGGCACCAACCCGCACTTCCTGAGCGTTGACGAAGTGAAGGCCTACAATGTACGGGCCGACGCATGATGCACGCCGCTTCGAGGAAGTAACGCCTCATGCCCAATGTCGCAATCGTTCAGGCCCGCATGACCTCGACCCGCCTGCCCGGAAAGGTGCTGGAAGACCTGGCGGGGCAGACTGTCCTGCGCCATGTGCTGACACGCTGTGCCGCCATTCCGGGAATCGACATTGTCTGCTGCGCCGTGCCGGAAGGCCCGGAACAGGAGCCCGTCGTCCGGGAAGCCGAAGCCTTTGGCGCGACGGTGGCCCGCGGCTCCGAACTTGACGTACTCGACCGCTACTACACCGCGGCCCGCGACCTCGGCGCGGATATCGTCATGCGCGTGACCAGCGACTGCCCTCTCATCGACCCAGGCCTCTGTGGCGACGTTCTGGCGGCGCTTCTTGCTGATCCGTCGGCCGATTACGCCGCAAATAACTTCGTCCATCGCTATCCGCACGGGCTCGACTGCGAAGCCTTCACATGGCGCGCCATGGAACGTGACTGGCAGCAGGCAACCGAGCCTTACGACCGCGAACACGTCACGCCCTGGCTGCGCCGCGAACCTGAGATCAAGCGGATTTCGCTGGAGGGGCCGGACGAGGCGCTCGGCAAGCTACGCTGGACGCTCGACTATCCCGAAGACCTCGAATTCTGCAAGGCGCTCTTTCCGCTGCTCGGCGACGGCATTCCGTCCTGGATGGAAACGCTGAAGGTCTGCGAGGAAAACAAACATCTTCAGGAGCTGAACGCCATCCGGCGTTAGCGCTGAAAAGGGCCCGCGGGGGAGGTCCGTCATGCAGAAATACGGAAAACCGAGCGCACCTCTGCTCTCTCACAAATCGCACTTTTTCGATGAAAACGAGGCGCTGCTTCAACGCCAGCGCGGGCTTGCCGCGCTTTATGCGAAGCAACCCGGAAGGCTGAATTGCAAGGCCTGCGACGGACCGATAAGCGAGGTCAGTTTCTCGAAACTCGATGTCGACTATCTCGTCTGCCCGCGCTGCGGCCACCTCAATGGCGCACATGAAGATAGCGACGCCTTCTGTTCGGAACTTTATGTAGAGGCGGGCGGCGCGGCCTATGCCCGCGACTACAGCTCCGCCGACCGCGACGCCTATCGCAAGCGCACGGACGACATCTATGTCCCGAAGGCGCGCTTTCTCGCGGATGCCCTTGCTGCAAAAGGCGAAGACCCGGCCGCGCTTTCCTATGCGGATTTCGGCGCGGGCTCCGGCTATTTCGTTTCCGCGCTTCGCGCCACAGGCCTCGCCGACATTCGCGGCTTCGAGGTTTCACAAACACAAGCCGCACTCGCAAACGAGATGGCTGGAGAAGCGGTCGTCCGTACCCACGACCTTGGTGACACGGTGTCGCTGGCGGGCGAAGTGGACGCGAAAGTCGTCTCGCTGATCGGCGTTCTGGAACACCTGCAACGGCCGCGCGAGCTGCTGGCTGCGCTCAAGGACAATGCGGCCGTTTCCTATCTCTACATTTCCGTGCCCCTTTTCAGCCCCAGTGTCTTCATCGAGGCCGCCTTTCAGGATGTGATGCAACGCCACCTTTCCGGCGGGCATACGCATCTCTATTCGGAATCCTCACTCGACTGGACCTGCCGCGAATTCGGCATGAGTCGCGTGGCTGAATGGTGGTTCGGCGGCGACGTCATGGATCTCTATCGGAGTATCCTTGTCCGGCTCTCGGCTTCCGAAAAGACGGCAGGCGCCGCCGGGCTATGGACGGACATGATGAAGCCTGCCATCGACGCCATGCAGGAAGCGCTGGACCGCAAACATCTCTCTTCCGAAGTCCATATGCTTCTTCAGTTCGAAAGAGGCGGCTGAATGAAGACCCTTGTGTTGGGCAGCACCGGGTTGCTTGGCCAGGCGGTCGTGGAGGAAGCACGACGGCGGGGCCATCTGTTGCGGGAAGCGGCCCGGCGGAATGCACCCATCGCGCTCGACATCGCCGACGAGGAGGCGCTTTGCAAGACGCTTGAAGCGGAAAAGCCCGACCTCGTCTTCAACTGCGCTGCCCTTACCGATATCGAGGCCTGCGAACGCGCGCCCCTCGACGCATGGAACATGAACGCGCGCCCTCTTGCCTTTCTCGCCGCATGGGCGCGAGCAAGCGGCGGCAAACTCATTCATGTCTCGACGGACCAGTACTTCACCGAAGGCGGCAAACAGCCACATGACGAAACGGCCCCCGTCTCCTTCGTCAATGAATATGCGCGCACCAAATTCGCAGGCGAAGGCTTTGCCCTGACGGCAGCGGGCGCACTCGTTCTGCGCACAAGCATCGTCGGCATTCGAGGCTGGGAGAAGCCGACTCTTGCCGAATGGGCTATCGGGGTCGCGGAAAACGATCTCGCCGCGACACTTTTCAGCGATGCCTGGTCATCTTCCATCGACGTTGCGAGCTTTGCGCGCGCCGCTTTCGACATGGCGGAGGCCGGCGCATCCGGCCTCTACAACCTCGCTGCAAGCGAGGTATATACGAAGGAAGATTTCGTACACGAGATCGCCCGGCAACTCGGCTGCACGCTCACCGCTGCGACATCCGGCTCCGTTCAGGGCCTGGCCACCACGCGCGCCCATTGTCTCGGCCTCGACAGTCGCCGCGCCGAACAGATCCTGAAATACAGGCTGCCCGGACTTTCCGAAGTGGTTGCTTGCGTTCTGCACAAGTACAACGAGAAACCGTCATGAAGCACGACACATCGCTCCGCATCGGAACGCACGAGATTGCGCTCGATGCGCCCTCCTATTTCATCGCGGATATTGCCGCCAATCATGACGGCGACCTCGAACGCGCGAAGGACCTGATCTGGAAGTCGAAGGAAGCAGGCGCCGACTGTGCCAAGTTCCAGCATTTCCTTGCGAACAAGATCGTGAGCAAGGTCGGCTTCGAGGGAGAGAAGGGTCAGGTTTCGCATCAGGCCGCATGGAAAAAATCGGTCGTGGAAGTCTATGACCAGTATCACACGCGCCGCGACTGGACGCCGGAGCTGCTGGAAACATGCCGCAAGGCCGGCATCCATTTCATGACCACGCCTTACGATATCGAGGCGGTGGACATGTTTCGCGACATCGTTCCCGCCTTCAAGATCGGCTCGGGCGACATCACCTATCACGAAGAGATCGAACACATCGCGAAGACGGGAAAGCCTGTGCTTCTTGCGACCGGCGCCGCCACGATGGAAGAAACGGAAGCTGCCGTCGAACTGATCCTGAAGCATAACAGGCAGATATGCCTCATGCAGTGCAACACGAATTACACGGGCAGTCTCGAAAACTTCAAATATGTGAACCTGCGCGTACTTCAGACATTCGCTGCGCGCTGGCCCGGCATGGTGCTCGGCTTTTCGGATCATACTCCAGGCCACTCCGCGGTGCTCGGCGCCGTGACGCTGGGCGCGCGCGTGATCGAAAAGCATTTCACCGACGACAATTCGCGCGAAGGCCCGGACCATTCCTTTGCTCTCAACCCGGCAACATGGCGCGCCATGGTCGATGCGACCCGCGAGCTCGAAGCAGCGCTCGGAGACGGCGTGAAGCGGATTGAGAAGAACGAGATGGAAACAATCGTCATTCAGCGCCGCGCACTGCGCCTGAAGGATGCGCTTGCCGCCGGAACAATTCTCTCCGAAGACCACCTTGAGGCGCTTCGCCCCTGCCCCGAAAGAGCGGTCTCACCCGATGCGCTCTCAAAGGTTCTTGGCAAGCGCCTGTCCACCGGCAAGAAAGCGGGAGAGGAGTTGCTGTGGACCGATCTCGCATAGCCATCCTCATTCCCGCCTTTCGGGAAGCCGCAACTATTGGCGCGGTGGTGAAAGCCGCGCGCGAATATGCCGATGTGATCGTGGTGGATGACGCTTCGCCGGACGAAACCGGCGCGGAGGCCGCAAATGCGGGCGCCATCGTCATCCGCAACGAGAACAATCTCGGCTATGACGGTACGCTGAACCGCGCCTTTGAGGAGGCGCTCTCCCGTGGTTTTGCTTTTGCGATCACCATGGACGCCGATGGTGAACACAACCCGGCTCTCGTAAACGCCTTCAAGGCGCTTTTGATGGAGGAAGCGGTGCCTCTGGTGCTGGGCGTAAGGCCACGCAAGCAGCGCTTTGCCGAAGTCGTGATGGGTCTTTACGTCCGCCTGCGTTTCGGCGTGAAGGACATCCTCTGCGGCATGAAGGGCTATGACATGAAGCTCGCCCTTGCGAATGGCGGCTTCGACCATACGAACTCCATCGGCACGGAGCTCGCAATCAACTCGCTTCGCCGGGGCACACCATTCCGGCAAATCCCGGTAAGCGGTACGCAGCGGCAGGATGCACCCCGCTTCGACCGGCGTTTACGCGCGAATATGAGGATCCTTGCCGCGCTCGGCGAAATCCTCCGCGCGGATATTCGTGCGCTCTTCGCATCATCCGCCACCGGATAATACCGCTGCCTCCACACTAAACCTCTGCTGGTTTTAAGACTGTATTTACCCTGTTCGCCCGCTCAAAACGGGACAAAGCGGGATGGCGCGCTCCTTGCGACCTCTCCGTCAACTGTCGCATTCGGACACAAGTTGGCGTGAGTATCGTGACCGCACTGAACAACGAAATACAGGCTTTCGAAAGCGTGACCCCCGTCACCGGAACCGGCTTTGCCGGCTTCGAAAGCGTTAATTCCACAAGCCCCTCCACGGGCACGCGCCTGACCCCGCTGGCCGACCGCTTCATGCTGCTGATGGGCGATCTCGGCGCGCTGGCTCTCGCCCAGCTTGTCGCCGGTTCGATTGCGTTCGGCATCAATGTGCAGGTTCTGAATACGGAATTCGCGGCTTTGGAAGCCGGCGAGCTGATGAGCCGCATCATCCGCATCGGCTTCCTTGCCATGCTGCCGATCCTGTGGTGGGCGGCGAAGGGCCACTATTCGAAGCGCACGCCCTTCTGGGCCGAGGCCAAGGAAATCGTTAAGGCGATTGCCCTCGTCGCACTGGTCGACGGCTTCCTGCAGTACATTGCGAAGGACTACTTCTCCCGTCTCTGGATGCTTCAGGCCTGGCTCTGGGCGCTCCTTTTCGTGCCGATGGCCCGTATCGGGATGAGACATGTCCTGAAGCGGTACGGCAGCTGGACCGCTCCCGTCCTCATTATCGGCTCGCGCGAGAACGCCGCCGAAGCCGCACAGGTGCTCGAGGACGAGCCCTATCTCGGCTACGAAGTCGCGGGCACACTGGACCTTGCCGAACTCACCGCCGACCGCAATGCGTCCGATCCCTCTAGCCTTCTCTACCGCGCGGGCGGCCAGCTTTCCGCCGCACTGAAACTCGCTTGCGAGAAGCACGGTGCGCGCTTCGTCGTCCTCGCCCCCTCGCCGGAAGAAATGGCGAGCCTCGACAACATCCTGCGTGCGCTGCACCGCGCCCGCATCGCCTTCTCCATCGTCCCGCCTGTGAAGGGTATCGGCGCGCTGGCGCTCGAAGTGGGTAATTTCTTCAGCCACGACCTCGTCATGCTGACGCTGGCCGACAATCTCAACCGCCCGATGGCGCGCCTGATGAAGCGCAGCTTCGACCTCGTTGTTGCGAGCGCCGCGTTCCTCACACTGCTTCCCTTCTTCTGGGCCGTTTCCCTCCTGATCCGTCTCGACGGCGGTCCGGCCTTCTTCGGCCATCGCCGCGTGGGCGAAAAGGGCCGCGAGTTCCATTGCCGAAAGTTCCGCACCATGCATGTGGACAGCGATGCGATCCTGAAGAGCGTGCTTGAAAACGATCCGCTGCGCGCCGCCGAATGGGCCCGCGACCAGAAGCTCCGCAACGATCCGCGCGTAACGGCGGTCGGTGAGTTCCTGCGCAAGACGAGCCTCGACGAACTGCCGCAGCTCCTGAACGTGATCCGCGGCGAAATGAGCCTCGTCGGCCCGCGCCCCGTCACCTATGCGGAAGTGCTGCGCTATGGCGAGGATGCCGAATACTACCTCGCCGCCAAACCCGGCATCACCGGCCTCTGGCAGGTGAGCGGCCGCAACGAGACAACCTATATGCGCCGTGTCGAACTCGATGCCTGGTATGTGAAGAACTGGTCGCTCTGGCAGGATATCGCCATCATGTTCAAAACCTTCCCGGCCGTGCTCCTTCGCCGTGGCGCCTGCTGAAGCTCAAACTTCAGGCTCCGAGGCTCCCGGAACAACCGATGCGTCGCGCTTTGCAGTGCGGCGCATTTCTCTTTTTTCCTTGGATGCCTGCCAGCGCCGGCCAGCCCAAACGATGGTGACCCGGCGCCAGCGGCGGCCGCGCGGGTGATCCAGCGTGAGAATGGTCAGGCCGAGAGGGATTGCGCCAGGCCCGGGCGGACCGGGAATGAACCCCAGAATGACGAGCGTAACGCCTGCGCCGATGCGGCCCGCACGGCTCTTGGGCACCGGAATGCGGTATTTCCCCACCTTGATCTTCATGAATACCGCGTGCTCCCTTTCCGATAAACGCCGCCAAAGCCTTTGCCGTGCTGAGATACGGTCACGAGGACCAAATTCCGGCGTCTCTTTTGTGAGATTTTGTAACGTGGCATTGAAGATAGGCGGTCGCTGACAAAAATGTAGGGTACAAATGACGGGAAGAGGAGCCCCCCAATGTCCGCCGCCCCCACATCTGCTGCCCCTGCGTCCGCCGCTGCCGCCCCGAGCCAGAGCGGAAGCCAGCTTGCCTTCACCATACGTAACCGGCAGTTCCAGGCCGGCGAACGGAAGAGCTGGTATGACGGCGACCCGGCCATCACCGCCTATTTCAACGCCCTCTCGGCAATGTTTCCCGCCGGCGAGCGCTTCTTCTGCGACACGGTGCGCTATCAGAAGCACAAGATCACCGACCCGAAGCTGCAGGGCGAGATCAAGGAATTCCTCGGCCAGGAAGCCATCCATTCGCGCGAACATCAGTCCTATAACGACCGCGTCGCCGCCCAGGGCTATCCAATGGACAAGCTCGAACGCCGCACGGCGCGGATGCAAAACCTCGCCCGGATGCTGATGCCGAAAAAGGCGCAGCTCGGCCAGACCGTCGCACTCGAACATTTCACGGCCGTTCTCGCCGATCATCTTCTTCGTGAGCGCGAAACCTTCGGCCGTCACGCGTCACCGGAGGAATACGAGCTCTGGATGTGGCACGCGGTTGAGGAGACGGAACACAAGGCGGTTGCCTTCGACGTCCTGAAAGCCATCACGAACCCCGTCACCTTCTATCTCCTGCGCACACGCTCGCTGCTCATGGCGACGATCTTCTTCAACATCAACCTCACGCTTCACATCCGCGATCTCCTTAAAGCCGACCGGCTGCAATGGAGCCCGCGCGCATGGGGCCGGATCTTCCACTATCTCTGGATCAATCCCGGGCCGCTCTGGAAGTCGATCCCGGCCTATCTCGACTGGTTCCGCCCGAGCTTCCACCCCTGGATGCACGACAATCGGGAACTCGTCGCCGAGTGGAAGAGCGCACATGGCGAAGCCCCGGCGGAAGCGGCAAGCGCCGCCTGACGCTCAGCCCCGGCGGGCGAGATAGTCGTCGCAGATTTCGACAAGGCGGTCGCGACCGAAGCTCGGATCGTGACCGCCATGAACCACCCGCACATCGAGGCCGCGCAGGCGCTTGATGGTCTGGAGATAGGTGGCGATGTCCGAATCCGGCAACTCGTCCAGCAGCGGCCCGTCATAGATCGCATCGCCGGAGAAAAGCGTCTTCGTGGCGTTCTCGAACAGGCCGATCGAACCCGGTGAATGCCCCGGCAGGTGGAAGACGGAGAAATGCCGGTCGCCGAGATCGACCACATCGCCCTCCGCGAGATGCCCCGTCGCATGCGTCGAGGTGATCCGATAATCGGCGAGCGAATAGCCCTCATGCGGTAGCGCATCGACGAGAACGGCATCATTGCCGTCAAGACCATAGCCAGCGAGACTTTCCCGCAGCACATCCGGGAAGCCCGCCGAGGTCAGCGCGGCGAACTCCCGATAGTGTTCAAGAAGCGGCGCCTCGATCTCATGTATCAGCCGCGTCTCGAACTCGTGCAGGGAGCCCACATGGTCGTAATGGATGTGGGTCGCGATGGCAGTCAGCGGCTTGTCCGTCATGCCCGCGATGGCATCCTTCAGCGAGGCAACGCCTGTGCCCGTGTCGATCAGAAGATCACGGTCGCGCCCCCGCACAAACCAGATGTTGCAACGGATGAAGGGATGCACATGAGGCTCGTAGAGCCAGGTGATACCATCTCCGATCTCTTGTTTCTCGAACCAGCGCTCGGCGATTTTCAAAGGTGGTCTCCAGCTTGGGTTGGGCCAGCGTGGGGCGGGACAGCTTGGGGCGGGACAAGGAAAAAGAAAGTCTAGCGCAGCCGCCATCGCCCCGCTCGGCTCTTTGCAACCCTCAGAGAAGGGAACACGGGGCCCGCGCGCGCGCCCTAAGCCGCTTCTTCAAACGAGCCCGTAAAGCGGCCCTTTCTGGCCCCTTTGTCCAATGCCGATGGCTTTTGGCACAAGGTCAGAGGAGGTGAAATATCCCCCTTCGTGCTTTTGGCACCGAATTCCCTAAATGCAGGGAGAATACAGGGAATTTCCATGAATTCCGGCGCGAAAAGCGCTTAAACGAGGGCGAAAACCTGAGGAAATAGAGCGACTTACCGATGAAATTCCCTAAGACGCCTTGCAGGGAATTATGTGCATGGGGAGCAGCGAACCTTTCCCGCGTAGAAGGGAACGCATCGCCTATAGAAGGGAAAGGAGCTGGATAGGGGCGAACGGCGTTTAGAGGCCGCTTAAGTGCCCTGAGCCGTGCGCCGGACGTTCCGGCCTGCACTAATGCGCGGGCCCTGGGGCTAGATAATCGAGGAGATCGAAAAGCTCATGTTGCTCCGGGAGACCGAATGCGCGCGCCTCATGGCGACCTGCAAGGTGCAAGAGGAAGGAATCTCGCGAGGGATCAAGTGCATCGCCGAGCGCCGCACAAAGCGGATCGATCGCCTCCGCGCTCTCGAAGACAAGGAAGGAAAAGGAAAGCCCGAAAATCTCCCTCTCACTCGCGTCTTCAAGCGCCTCGTCAAAAGCCATGCGCCGATCGATTGCCTTTGGGTCGTCTCCGACCACAACAGCAAGCCAATAGGTGAACACGGGGAAACCTCCCGTCAATTCAATATGGGTTGGCCTTGTCTGGCCTGCCCCGCGAACCACCCCTCCCAAGGATCCGCGTCTCCAGCGGGACATGGGCCCAATCTCCCCCGACCTCAGTCTCGCAAGCAGGGAAAATGGAGCCTTCGAGACCTCGCCGAAAGTCAGCCCAAAAGTGAAAAAGTTTCACTAAGTGAACATGTGGGGAAAACGCCTCTATAGCCGCTTGAAAAAACTCTTGCGGGCCTAAGAGGGAACTCTCGCGAGGCAAATGAACCTTTCCCGCACTTTGGAAAGGCGCAGCCGGTCTTACAACCGGCATTTCTCGCGCTCGCGGACTAATCACGCCCCCGCCCCGCGCTGCGAGACAACCCGCCGTCCAGGAGGCCCCCCAAGGGCGTAGGTGTTATTTTTGATACATTTCGTATCGCAGATGACATTGGGCCGAAAAGACCGGTCGGGAAGCCAAGGCAGCTTACCTGTTGAAGCAGGCCCAAAACGGAAAGGCGTGACCTTCCTCCCTGGAAGGACGGCACGGGCAACAAACGCTTGGTGCGTTTGCTGCCTAGTGCCGGGAAATGCCTGGCGAACGCTATCCCTTAGGCGACGTACCGCCTATTCGCCGCCTCTCCCGCCCCGGGATGTGCCCCAAGAGAGGAGAAAGGAGCGGACACTAAAGCGGCCATGAAGGCTGACACAAGCGGAAACGGCGCCGTCATTTCCGGTCGCAATGAGAGCTCATTTTCTTGCGTGATGCGCCAGAACCGGGAAAGAGCGCCGACGAAAGAAAACGAGTGCCGTCGCGAGCGGCGCCCACCGCCCAAAACCGCGCTCCCGCCTCGCTGACCCTGTCCCATCGGAGGTTTCAGAAAACGAGGGCTCCGATACCGACCAAGCAGAGCGAGAGCGCCGCTCCGCCTATTGCCGGCACCACGCGTTTGAAGCGCCGCCGTGTCCAGGGCCGCAATGAAGAGCCGCGTGCGGTTTGAACAATTGCAACGCTTTGTGGAGTTCTTTCTTCTGGCCCGTCCTCGCCGTCCGAGACGACGCGCACCTGTGCATCGATCACGGCACCTCGATGCGTCACGAGCTTTGCACAACGAACCTCGCCAGCGATGCGGCTGGAGGAGCGGAGGATGACCTCGCCCGAACATTCGAGTGTGCCCTCGAAGGCCCCCGCGATTTCGGCACGAAGGACCGATGCCTGTCCCTCAACCCGACCAGTCGCTCCGATCGAGAGTTGCGCGGCATTGAGGTCCGCGTTAACCGCAGCGCCATCGACAAACATCACGCCCTGCGTCTCGAAAGAACCTTCGAGCACGCTGTTCTCGCCGATGGTGATGTCTTCATTGCCGGCACGAATTAGGCGCACGGGCGTAGCAGATTTGGATCGACCCGCCTCCGGTTTGGATGCCTGCCCCGACGAGGAGGGGGCGGCGTTCGATTCACTAAGCGACATTGTTATCTCCCAGTCCTAGCAATTGAACCGCCGGCAGCGCCGCCATGCGCTCAGGAAAGGCGTTTGACGGCGAGCGGCTTGTCTCGCTTTAGACTGCGCCGATTGGTTCCTAAAAACTTTTAACCCTGAGCGGAGATGCATCCGGGTTGGAGACAACAAGCACGCAATCCGCTCCGGATTGGCGGCGTTCGGCATGGGAGAGGACAAGCAAGAAACCTCCGGGCAAGCCACCGCGGCAAAACCGCCCCCAAAAGGCCGGGCGAAAGGCATCCCTGTTGGAGGTTCGAGAGAGATGGTTAGCAGGGGAGCGCTTGAGAGAAGCTGTCTGAGGAAAGCGATCTGAGGAAAGCGATCTGAGAGAGATGTCCAAGAAGAGTGTTTGAGGGAAGTGGCTGAGGGAAATGCCTGAGAGGAGTGCCTGAAGAGAGTGCCTGAGAAGACTGCCTGAGGGACGGGCGCAGAACATGGGGCCGAGGACCGCACAAGCAAGGCATGATCGCAGAGAAGAGGACGCCCACAATGAGAACGCGCAAGAAGAACGCGCGCAAGGAAGACCAGCAACCAGCCCGCATATTTTGAGGGCCAACATTCGGTCCCGACATCTCAAAAAACGACAGCCAACAGAAAAATGCACCCCGCGAATCGGTTGCGCGGCAAAAGCACCGCCGCCAGTCGTCTCGTTTATCGGATGAAGGGATCAAATAGCCGGAGATCCGAAGCCCGAGAAATTGACGCGTCCACCCCGTGACGAAGTGGTGCAATGCGCGAAAACCTCGGGATGCATCGCGCGCCGCTAGAGTGACTCCAACGAGAATGCTGTACAGATCATCGCTCTAACTCTCCAACTCAAAAAGCATCCGCAAGAAAATTGCGAAGTGCCGCGATGACATAACCGATCTCAAAAAACTCTTGTCCAAAAAAATTTTCGTCTGTACCCGAATAAATTATTGACGAAGCGCGATACCGACGCCACCTTCGAGAGAGCCGCGCAACGAATTTTCCACGGAGGGTGTTGCCGACTGAACGCCGCAAGGCGGGTGGTTGGAGCCCCTCCGGATCAAACGATGCCGAGGCGGCTCACTCCTCCACCCAACTCCGTCGTTCACGAGGCAACACCCGAATAAAGGTGTGAACGAAGGAGTATATTGGGATGACGAAGGATTTTCCGGCGAAGAAGTCGCCGAAGGCATTGAAGAAAAAGCTTGCAGCGAAGTCGCGCAAGAAGAAGCGCGGTCTTGAAAGCGGCGTGGTCCTTGAGACCGCGAGGCAGACGCGCCGCAACCGGGCCGAGCCGTCACTCGGGATCGTGTTGCGGCCGATCGGAGAGCTCTACGCACCTTCCGTCAATGTGCGCCGCTTGAACGAGGACCACATCGCCGAGGTCGCTCAGTCGATTGCGGCCTTCGGCAACATTGTGCCTCTGCTCGCAACGGCGGAAGGTGAGGTGATCGACGGGGTTACTCGCCTCGAGGCCGCACGACGCCTCGAATACGCGGAAGTGCCCTGTATCGAAATCGATCATTTGAACCGGAGCGAGCTGAAGCGTTTGCGGCTCGCTGTCAATCGCCTGGGCGAAAAAGGGGAATACGACCTCGAGAATTTGCGCCTTGAGCTGGAGGAGATCGTGCTCGATGAGGGCGTAATCGAGATCCCGGGCTTCGACGGTGCGGAACTCGATATCATTCTGGACAGCGGGGACACGAGCGAGGCCGCGGAGACGTCGCCCCCCGAGCGCGAACCTCGCGCCGCCGTCGCGCGTCCCGGGGATCGATTTACGCTGGGCGTCCATACCCTTGTCTGCGGCGATGCGCGCGATGCTGAGAGCTATTCAGGACTTGCGGAAGCCGGGCTCAAGGCACGTCTCATCGTAGCCGATTTTCCCTATGGCTGTGCGATCGAGGGCTTTGCCAGCGGCAAGGGAGCGGTAAAGCACCGTGAGTTTGTCGGGAATTCAAGCGGGGTGGATGAAGAAACCATCGCCACCCTTTTCGCTGACGTGCTCGAAGAAGCACCGGAGCACCTGGTCGAAGGCGGTCTTGGCTTTTACCCGATGGACTGGCGCGGCCTTTTTACCTTTCTTCGTGTTGCGCGCGAAGCGGGCACGACGCTTCTCAATCTTCTTGTCTGGTACAAGGGGCGCGGCGGCATGGGCGGCCTCTATCGCAACGCTCATGAGCTGATCGCTGTCTTGAAGCATGGGGACGCCCCGCATCTCGACCGGGTAAAGCTCGGTAAGCATGGCCGTGATCGGACCAATGTTCTGATCTATCCGGGCGCCACCACGCCCGGGTCGTCCGCCCGTGCCGCCCTCGCCGATCATCCGACCCCGAAAAGCGTCGAGCTCATCGCCGACCTTATTCTCGATACGACGAAGCGCGGTGAGCTCGTGCTCGATCCCTTCATGGGCTCGGGCACGACGATCATTGCGGCCGACAAGACCGGCCGCATCGCTTACGGCATCGAACTCGATCCTCTTTATGTCGACGTCGCGGTCCGGCGCTACGAGGCTTGCACGGGCCAGCAGGCGGTCCATGTGGGCTCCGGCAAGAGTTTCCGCGAGCTGGGGGAAGAGCGGCGGAGGGAAGCGCTCGTCGTCGACAACGAGGATATGGACGACGCACAGGCCGCAGAGCCCTCGGGGCGGAGGCAGGAAGCGGGCGGGACCACCGAGCACCGCTCTTCTTCAACGCCGGAGGACACGCCCGCAAGCGATATACCGGCCGGAGAGGCGGAGACATTCCTCATCTAGCCACATCGAGGTCCTCTTGGCCGCGCGCCGGCAGTCACATGCTGGCTCGCGAAGAAGACCTTCACCTCAAAACCTCATTCGAAACGCAACAGCGAGTACGAGAGCACGTCAATGTCGGTTGTCATCCGCAGCAGCAAGAAAACGAAGACCTTCGGGGAGGAGAGCAAGGTGTCGCCGGCAGAGACTCCCAAGCCCGGCGAAAAGCCCCTTTCCGATACCGGCGCGTCCAAGCCGCAGGCAGCAGCGACCGCGACGCACCATAAGGCGGCGCCCGCGAAAACGCCCTCGACGAAAACTTCGGCGAAGAAGATGTCGCCCCAGAAGACGTCCGCCCAGAAGTCTTCGCCCCGGAAGATGTCCGCGCGGAAGTCTTCAGCGACGAAGACGGTGGCCAAGAAGACGTCAGCAACGAAGACCTGGACTAAGAACACGTCCGTAAAAAAGGCTCCGACCACGAAAACGATGACGCGGAAGCTGTGCGCGACGAAAACGGTGACCCAGAACCCCTCGGCAACGAAGGCGCCCGCGAAGAAGAGGATGGTCCGGGAGAGGAGCCCTGCGGCCAGGGTGACGGGAGATAGAGACGATGAAGCACGGCGGTCACCGCAGAGGCCGAGCGCGGGGGCGGAGCACTCGAGGCAGATGACAGGTGATCGCTCGAGAATGACGGTGTCCGAAGAGGAGGTGGGCTACGGGAAGCCGCCCAAGGCCCATCGATGGAAGCCCGGGCAGTCGGGTAACCCGAAGGGAAAGAGGAAGGGAACAAAGCATCTTTCCACGATCGTACGTGAGCTTGCGGAAAGAAGCGTCGTCGCGCAGGACGCAAATGGAAGACGGAGCCGGTTGTCACGCGCCGAAGCAACGCTTCTCGTCGCCTTCAACAAGGCAACCCTCGGCGATATCCGGGCGATACAAGTCGTTCTGAACCTTTTGAAGGAATATATGCCGGAACCCGAGGCGAGTGACCCCTCAATACCCGACGCAGCCGATCTTCAGGTTCTGAAAGACGCCCAGGCGCTGCAGGCCTTGATTGAAGAAATGGGTGGTGCCTGAGATGTCCGCAAACCACCGCGACAAGGCGGAATCTCTCGCAGCAGCGGCCGTGCGGGAGGGCCTTGCGCTCTTCGTCGCGCGCGCCTTCCGGTATTTGAACGCCGGCGAAGAGCTTGTCTTAGGCGCGCCTATCCTTGCCATGTGCCACGCGCTTGAGGAGGTAAGCGCAGGTCATGAGCGCTTTCTGCTGACGACCGCCCCGCCCCGATTTCTGAAATCTTTCATTTACAGCGTCTGCTACCCCGCTTGGGAGCTTGGCAACAATCCTTCCGAAAGCGTCGTTTGCTTGAGCTATTCGGCCGAGCTTTCACAATCGCTCGCTCATCAATCGCGCCTCATCATGGAATCGGACTGGTACAAGCAGGCCTTCCCCAAAACGCGGCTCGATCCCAAACGTGCCAACCTCGAAGAATTGCGAACGACAAGACGTGGCGTTCGTTTCGCCCGATCGCTCGGCGGTCCCGTCACGGGTATCGGTGGAAACAAGCTCGTTGTCGACGATTCCATCAGCGCAGGCACCGTCCAGTCAGAAGCGGAGCGCCTGGCCCTCCACCACCGATACGCCAATGTGCTCCCGAGCCGCCTTAACAACCCGAAAAAGGGCGCCATGATCATTGTCTCACAACGTCTTCATGTGGACGACCTTCCGGGACGGCTGATCGCCGAGGGAGGTTGGCGACACTTGAACCTCTCGATGACGGCGCAAAGGGATGAAGAGATTCCGATCGGGCAAGGAAAGCGTTGGCGTCGCGCCGCAGGCACGCTGTTGATGCCGGAGCGGTTTGGCGAGGAAGAAATCGCGCGCATCAAGAAGCAAATGGGGCAGGCCCAGTATCAGGCGCAATATGAACAGAACCCCGAGGCCCCGGGCGGCGCCTTGTTCAAGCTTGCGGATTTCGGTCGCTGGGAGCCCGGCAAGCTCTACAAACGCAATGTAGAGCAGGTCGTGATCTCCTGGGACATGGCGATGTCCGCAGGCGAGGGAGCGGATTACTCCGCGTGCACCGCATGGGCGGTTGTCGGCGAGAATATTTACCTGGTGAAAGCCTTCCGGGAGCATTTGAGCTACACCGATCTGATGGAGGAGGTGATCGAGGTGAACGACTTTTATTGCAAGTCCGTTCCTCAGCCAGTCACGATCATCGAAAACAAGGCTTTGGGTATTCCGGTATTGGAAGACCTGGGACGCCGCGGGTACAACTGGGTTGTGCCCATGCCCACCGAAAGAGACAAGGTAACGCGCGCCGCCCAGCAGAGCGCCAAGATCGAGGCGGGCCGGGTTTTTCTACCCACCGCGGCCCCGTGGCTTGCGATGTTCGAAGATGAAGTCTCGCGGTTTCCACATGGGTCGAGCGATGATCTGGTCGATACCATGACGCACGCCTTGCGCTTCATTGAAGAAGGCTATGGACATCCCCTGATGCGGAAATTGTCGATGCACGACGATAAGAGATCGCGTGCATACTTGATTGGCGGGCGAGGTGGTATCCGCGAAATCTGCTGACACGACCATGCGTGTTTCAAGGAAGCAATCAAGGGCGGGGCGGGCCGGAGAACACAAGCCCACCATCAAGTTAGGCAGACCGAAACGATCCTGGCAGAGCCGGGAAGAACGGCGCTTTAGGTGCCAGGCCCGGTGTTGCGCGATGACCTCGCACCCCAAGCTCGTTTTGCCGGAGCCCGAGATGTCTCACCCGAGATCAAATTGGAGAAGCGAAAGCACGGTCTTTACAGCTTCTCTCAAGACCCCGGCTTTTTGGATTTCCTGATGTTCTGGACCGCGACGATTACATCGACGAAACCAAAGACCATAAATACGAAGCCAAGGCCGATGCCCCTCATCAAATAGGAGAGGTAGATAAGCATGATGGCAATCATGAGGCTGAAGGCGCTATGCGGTGAGATGCTATAGCCCTTGATGGTGACCAGCGAGGGCACGGTGCCACCACGCGCACGGGTGCGGTCCTCGAGCCAGACAAGGAGGACGGGACCGCAGGCAAGGGCCATCCCCATGATCAGGATCATCCATTGGTCGCTCGTCATCGCCCCTCTCAAAGCCGTCTCTATCAAGCCTTTTTCCACCTTACACGAAAGACGCTGAGACGAACCCCTTAGATTCGGCCGATAGGCCTCCATCGGGGTGGCGGGTTCTCCTTGAGCCTCCTGAACCAGCGCGCCGTCTTACGGACCTCGGCGGCCGTCGCCTCGATGCGTGGTGAGAGCCGGCGCACCTGGTCTACGGCAAACTCCGCCGAGACATGTCCATAGGTCTTGATGATTTGGGTGCAGTCGGCATGTCCCAATTGATCCGCCACCACAAAGGGCGAGACGCCGGCCATGATAAGCCCGCTCGCATAGGTATGACGCAGCTCGTGGAAGATAACCGGCGGCTCGAGACCCGCCTCGACGGATGTTTTCCTCATGAGGTAGCAATACCCCCTGTGGCCCCAAGGCTCGCCATTGCTCTTGCGGAAGATTGGGTGCTTCTCGCCAAGCCCATGCGTCAGGCGCTCGAAGAATGAAATCGCTTCATATGAAAGAACAACGTTGCGGCTCCGCCGCGTTTTCGTCGCATGCACGAAGAGCGTGCCGGATTCGTAGTTGAAGTTGGAAGGCCGGAGTGCGAGCAGTTCACCGGAGCGGCATCCGGTGAAAAGGGCGCCCAGAATGAGTTTACGGAGGTCGGAGGGCGAGGCCGCCAACAAAGCTTCTACTTCATCATAGCCGAGAATCCGCTGGCGCGCCTTGCGGACGCTTCTATAGGGCAGAAGCCGCCGCCACTCGGTATCGTCATCGATCCGCCCGTCACGCCAGGCAAGGTTGAGCGCCGCCTTCAGCGTGATCAGCACACTGTTTGCCCTCAACTTCGCCTTCCGGTCCGCCTCGCCGTCATTGCAGACGATGGGCTGGTTATTCGCCCTTCTTACAAAATTAGAAGCGTCAAGCGGCCGCGTGCCAAGAGACTGAAACCATGCCTTGAGATATTTGATGTCGAGTTCCGCACAGGGAAGCGACGACAGATCTCCGACGATATAGGCATTCGCGTCGGCGACCGCCGACCGGTAGGCAGAAAGAGCACCGTTGGTTCGCTTTTCCTCAAGGTAGTCCCTCAAGGCATGACCGACCGTATAAACCTCGCCGATCGGGCAAACGCGAAGTGCATGCGGGAGCAACTCCAGGCGGCGGGGTGCAAAGAATGCCCGCAGGTCTTCCTTGAGAACAGTCCGGGTCTTGTCGAAGGCCTGCATATAGGTGAGGACGGTTTCTCCGTCCGCGGGCTCGAGATCGTCGGCTCGCCCGATCGCCCGCGCGAGAGAACGGCCGTCGAGGCGAACTTTGATGAACCACATGCCCCCGCGAAGGCGTGGTCTATAGGCAAGCGCGCCACCGCCCTCAAATTTTACGAGATAGAAATAGCCCGTGGGTTGAAGCTTCAACCGCTTTTTGGGGTCTGAAAGCAGGTCCGCAAGTGGCGAAGATTCAGCTACGGTCGGCTGGGCGTCTTGCGGGCCTTTCTTGCCGGACATCCGCCGTTCTCCTCTGCCAGCTGTGAACTCGGTGTTGTAGACTGATCTTTACCCGGAACCGGCGTTGCATTGAGGGCCGTTGTGGCACTCGAATGTCGGCGAGAGCGAGAGATCGTTTGAATCGGGGGTGTTGATTTATTGGGTAACCGGCCATCATAATAATCATTCAATCGATGAGCGGGGGCTCCATGAATAGATTTTTACGCATCATTCTGGGGGTGATGCTTGTGATCGGCGTGACTGCATGCGCTCAGCGGCCGTCGCAAAATGTCTACAACTACGACGAAGTCGGAAAATCGACTGCCGTGTCATTTGGCACCGTCGTCTCAAGTCGCCAAGTTGACATCACAGGACAGAATACCGGCGCAGGAGCTCTGGTTGGGGCTGGCGTCGGGGCTGGAGCGGGCTCTTATGCGGGATCTGGAAGCGGGTCGATCTGGACGGCAGCTGCCGGTGCCCTCGTAGGCGCTGCCATCGGTGCCGCGGCAGAACAAGCCGCCGCTGACCGAACCGGCATAGAGTATATCGTTGTACTTGAGAGCGGTGTCACAATGACGGTCGTGCAAGACATCGGTAAGAAAGATGTTGTCATTCCGGAGGGATCGCGCGTTATCGTCCAGAATTCCGGCGGATATCAGCGCGTGCTACCCGCTTCCAATCTGCCGACCGAGATGGCCAGGCCTCAAGGCATCAAACTCGTCGACCCGCCGTCGGACACGGCCAACTAGTTCAGCGAAATCCGGGGGGATAATGAAGATATCTTTTCATTACGCCGTCGTCATGATGGCCTCACTTCTTGGCGCATGCAGTGCAAATGTTTCCGTTTCCGCGCCGCAAATTTCACCAACCGACTTTGCCTCGCAGAGCAAGACACCTGGAAAATATGCCGTCTGGCTGCAATCAGGGGCTTGGGTGTCCACCGTCGAGGCAAAGGGCCACACCTGCAGTGCATGGACATTCCCCACTGACTTTGAGCAGGCTTATCAGCAAGCTGCGCAGACCGCCTTCGCGTCTTCGTTTCAGGAAGTGACCTTTACGCCCAAGACGCTTCAGCCTGCCGAGATCGAAGCACAGAATTTCGACGCTCAAATCATCGTATATGAAGGCAACATCAAGGGTGTCTTCGGCGTCATTCCGGGGTTCTGGACCGGAACGCTCGAGTCGGAAGTCGGCATGGACGGCATTGTCGCGGTTATCGGTCCCGAAGGGCTCCAAAGCCAAGGGTCGGCCAAAGGACACGGCTACGGGACGAAGGAAGCCGTTATGGGCTGTGATGCTGCAGCGGATGCAATCATCAAGGCTGGAAGCGCGGCCATCAAAGATTTCGTTGTTGATGCCGTGAACGCCGCAAAGCTGAATGTCATGGAAGTGAAGATGAAGACTCAGATGCAAGCGGCTGCACCATCGAGCTGATCCGCCCGAGGGCCACGCCGCTCTTCACCCGATTTTATGATCTCCAAGAACAATTGTCCGCTGCGCGCGGCAAGGCTGCGGCCTGCGCTTCCTCTTGTTGCGTGAGGGCTTAGCGTCAAAAGTGGACCTTATTTTCAGAAGTATATTCAACCTTAACGATTAAGTTGACCTCGGCTTAGAAGTTCCCGCTTTAGGATCATGCTGCTGTTCCGAAAGGAGGGTAGCATGAACCGGGATGTTAAGGACGGCGCCGGATTGGGTGCCTTTGTCCTATCGATAAATCTCCTGTTTCTCCTGACGCAGAAGGGTACGATTTCGGAAACGGAAGCGCGCGAAATTGTCGACTTGGGGCTCCTGAACCTGGAAGAGCAAGAGCGAACCGCCAGTTCGTCCATGCAAGGTGCCGTGAGAGCGGCGCGTAGCCTGTTGATAGAAATCGCGAACAGTCTGTAGCTCTGTTTGGCGTAGAATGTCGCTTTTCATTGCAGCATCGTGCTCCTCAGGGCTTTCAGTTGCTCGAAAGCTGTCCCGATCAAGCGGCGAATGAAAATGAGATCCTCGAAGGGAACATCGCCCTCGATCGAGGCCAGCCGCGTCTGCGCAAAAAGCAGGTCAGTTTCCGTGTCGCTGAGACGCTGCGGCACGCTCACCTCCGCAACATCATCATCCTTTTCCCTGCGGCCAGACATCACTTGCTCCCATTGCCAGGGCATTGTTGTTTGAAGTCTTCGATAGATGGCTAAACGACAGTTCCGGCGCAGGGTATCAAGCCGCCGGGGCAGCTTGATACCTTGCTTGTCCAGGCGAAACCCGTTCTTCCTAGCGAACAGCACTCAAAGCTTCGTATTTGTTCCCCCGATACACGGGCGGCACCGAACATTGGTGTTCTTCGGCCCTTGGCATGCCGCGGCTGGTCAGCCTGCGCAAGGACTGCAGTTCTTTTTCCCGGACGGGTATCTGGACGCAAACCACAAACTCGTCCTCCACCTTGATTGGGAAACTCAGCGCGTGGACAGGAAAGCCGATCGAAAGCAGCGTCGAGAAGAACGGCGCCTTGAGGATCGAGATGAAGTATTCCGAACGCTCCTCCACTGCGAACTCATAGAGTGCGCGCAGGAGTTCGTTCACGCGATGGGCGAGCAGGACCTTCTCGTCCTCTGGATAGGTGACAATGAACTCGACAATGTCGAGAACATCGGCGCCGAATGGAAACTTCTTGAACTGCTTCATGAATGCGAAATGGTCCGACGCGCTCGCCGTCGACTGATCGCTGCGCATCACCGTTACCGCGCCGACCGCCTCACCCTCTTCATACATGATGAAATGAAGATAGCGCGAGTTGGCAAAGTCCTGTGTAAGTGGCGCTTTCGCGGTGAGCCGGAATATGCCCGTGCCCTTCTCGACATTCCACCTCAGGGTCTCAAGGGCGGCCATCTGCGCCAAGTGGAGGTGGGCGGTTTCTTCCTGAATGATTTCAATCATGAGGTATTCCTTCCTTGCGTATGAGATGGAGGCTGTCGCAGGTGTTATCCGAGACGTTGCTGGAGCAGCTCTTCCTGCTCAGGCGTGAAGTAGTCGCGTGAGCCGAAGCGCGTGGGGCGCCTGGGCTGCAGCGCCTCTGCCGGGTCTTCGCATTCGAAAAGCCCGAGATTCGGCCGGTGAACGGCGTAGCCGATCAGGTTCTGGACTTCAGGCGGCAGGTATTTCGCGATCTCGGGCGGATAGGCGAGGTACTGGTTCTCGGCCTGCCGCAGCCAGCCGAGGTTGTAGCCAAAGACAAGACCCGGCCTCGGCGCGGACGAGTTGTTGGCGCCGCCTGCATGGATAAGCGACCCCCGGTAGATCAGGACGGACCCCTTTTTCATTTCCGCCTGGATCACCTCGTGCGGTTCTGGCTCGCGCGCCCGGTCCCATTTGTGACTCCCCATGACGAGCTGGGTGCCGCCATTCGTCGTGGTGAACTCATCAAGCGCCCAGAGCGCATTGACCATGCGTTCGCCGGTAAAGCCCTCGCAGGGGAACATTTCATCGTCACGATGAAGGACCTGGGCGGGCTCACCGGGATGGATTGAGATCGCCTGCGAGATGTTGAGCTGGAACCTCTCGCAATATGGGCCGAGCAGCCCTTGCATGGTCTGCAGGATCAAAGGGTGTGCGAGGAACTGGCAGGCGCTCGGCGACTTCCGCAGGATCGAACCGAGCCTCTTGGTCTGATAGCCGAAGAAACGGCCCTCCCCGAACTCGGCCTTCTGGAAATAGGACCCGAGCTCCGCCGCGACCAGATCGATGGTGGCGCTGGGCAAGAGTCCCTCGATGACGACGCATCCGTCGGTCTCGAGGATCTGATCGATGAACGCCTGCGGCATTGCCGCAGGAACTGTCTTCAGGTTTGTCATGAGAATTTTCCTTAAGCGGAGAGAGCGGAGATTGCTTCCCGCGCCGAGAGGGGCGCCCCCTGCAGCGAGAGCAACCGCGGCTCGCTATTGCCGGTGAAGCGGTAGAGGCAATCGAGCGTGCGGGGAACGACCGGAATGACGACCGCAAGATGCTCATCGCTGCCCTCTCCAGCCGGAAAGCCTAACGGGTAGATGCCGCTGCCCGTATGCTGCAAAAGCTCGAAGAACCGGGTCGGCATGACCGCCGTAAAACAGTCGAGCTTTCCGGCGAGGCCGAACTCCATCGCCGCGCAGAGAAGATCGAAGCTGTAGCGGTTCTTCCGGAAGGTCTTCCCTCGCCCTGGCAAGACCACGAGCCGTGTCACGTCGAAGACGCGCTCTCCGGCCGGCGGCGCCCGGAACTGAACGAGATGAGGAAATATCTCCGAGGTAAGCGTGGGCCGGTCCGCCTTGTTGAGCCGGATCGCCGCGACCACTTCATCGCCTTCGCGAATGCCGATATAGACGGCGTTCGGCCCGTCGAAACGGTCGCTTTCCCGACCGCCAGCCGAGGTGAGGCCCTCCCATTTGAGGTCCTTCACGAGCACTTCGTAGCGAAGTGCTTGAATCTGCTCCATTTCATCGGCATAGAGCGCGGCATTTGCCGCATTTATCAGGAAGATCATTTGGTGCTCCCCCGTTTTCCTGTTGGAGCAGGATCGGAGCACGGCGCCGGTGACGGGCTCTATCCTCCGATCAGGGGAGAGACAGGACCGGTCGAGCGCGCATTGTCAGATGAAGGGCAGCGCGCCCTCCGTGACTAGCATTGGATCAGGCCGAAGCGTGCGGAACGCACGACGGCCTGGATGCGCGTCCCAACCTTGAGCCTCCGCTTTGCGTTCTCGATATGCGAATGAACGGTGGTCTCCTTGATTCCGAGGATTTGCGCAATCTCCCAATCGGTCTTGCCCTGTCCTGCCCATTCCAGGCACTCCCTTTCGCGCGGAGTAAGTGAAAGCAATTCGCTGTCGGGGAGCTCCTGGGGAGCGGCCAATTCCTTGAACTTCGCATGCATGTAGAGCGCAATGAGGTGCATTGCGGGAAGCGTCTTTGGGTCCTGTTCCACCCTCTCGCCCGCGAAAGACGCGATCGCAATATTGCCACCGAGACTCGGCAAAATATGCGTAAAGCCCTCATGAAGGCCGAAATCGCAGCCTTCCTTGAAGACGATCTCGCTCTTGCGATTGAGCAGACGGTCGGCCACAAGACGCTTCTCATCCCAACAGAAGCCCTCCCGGTCATGGAAAAGCTTCAGATGGACGGGGTCTCTAAAGACGTACTGCCTCTCGACATAGCGGTTCGTCCATTCCTCCGGAAAGGTTCCCGCGAAGCTTTCCCCGGCCTCCGGCCTTAGTTCCCCCAACGTGAAATGGTGAACCCCGAGCCCCGGCAGAACGAGCTGCAGAAGCGACATTAGCTCTTCAACCGTCGTAACCTTTTGCACGTCCTCAATAAAGCGCGCCGTTTGGTCTGTAATGAAGTCCATCCGCATTGCCCCCCGCCCGCAGCATTCAAATATTCATGATGCCTTTCGTGCAGAAGACGGTCGAGCGCCGTCGCCCCAACCCACTACCCGGGTGAAAGGGGAAGCGACGTTTCGGCTATCCGAGATACAATCAAATTGCCTGTTGTAGTTGCGAACCGCACCACAAGTGGTTGTGGTTGGGATACAACGTAGGCGGACGGAATTTGCAGTGAAACTGAGCGGGTCCGCCTTGTGCCACTACCCCTCGTATGTCCGGACAGCCGGCACCTCTTTACTTAGGGCACTTTGCAGACGTTGAAACGCTCCGCACTTTCTCTCGGAGTCCGTAGCAAGGCTCTGCGCTTTTCGTGCAACATTCGGAGATAATTTCGGCCGTCACCATGTTTCACGGCAGGCTCAACGATTTCTACCGTAGGTGACCGCGAATAGTTGTTTGCTATGGATGAAGAAGGCGCTTTGCCCGAGAAAGGTGACACCTCTGCGGAATAGGGCGCTCCACCAGCCCTGCCGCGGCCGACATTTAGTTACCCACAGGTTGTTGCAAGAGGGCACGGATTTGAGATTTAGACCTTCGTGCATTCTGGGCGAGCGTATCGACAGACCACAGCTCCTAACCGGAGGCTCAGGGAGAGTTTTCTCTCTGCGTCCCTCGCCGCTCACTCCGCCTTCCTCGCTATAAATATGAGCCCCTCATTGTCGTGGAAGGCGAGCGCGCCGTCAGCGCGGAGGAGGAGATATTCGCCAAAGTCGTTGGCATCGTCGGTGACGATGTCAAAGCGCCGACCTGCGCTTGCCTTCCGTTCTGTGAGGCGCTGCTCCATCACCTCGCCATTGGCGAATGTGCGGGTGAGGACGGCACCGCCGCCCATCTCGCGGATCACCATGAGGCTTTTGACGTAAGGCCGATCATCTCGCCACTTGCCGATGACGTCGCCGCCGCTCCCGGCAGCTTCTGCGGCCTTGCCGAGGCCAGAGGTGTCTCTAAGCCCCAGTAACTCGGGCGGCTGTCCGCGCTCGAGATGAAGCGAGGCCCAGGCACCCGCTCCCTCGACCATCTGCGGCAGGTAGAAGTCAACATAGGTGCTGCGGTAGCGAGGTGCTTCGGCCTGCAGGAGCTTGCCGATCTCGATGATACTCGCTTCATCGATCTCATCTGAGAGGCGAACAACAATCGAGCGTCTCGCATAAGGGAGTGCATCGGCTTCCGTGACCGTGAGAACGGCCTCAGGGAGTGCACCCTGATCATCAGTAGGCGCCGCCTCCGCCCCGGTGGGTGTCGTCTCGCTTGCCGCTGCCGCCTCCGCCATCGCAAGACCTGCTTGCTGCACGGATGGCGTTGCGGATTCACCGCCTGCGCCGCCAGACGCCCCCTCGTCTGCCACAAAGAGCATGATCAGAAAGGGCCACCCCAGAAGACAGGCGATCACGACAAAGGCAGGCCGCTTCCACAGCGGGGGCTTCCCGGGGCTTGCGGCGGCGGTGGCTCCCGCCGCCACCTTAGCCCCCGCCCCGCTCCCTTGAAGTGCTGAGTCAGAGGACCCCTGCAGTGAGGCATGAGCCTGAGCGGCAGAGCTGTCGCCCATGGGAGTTGCCGTGGGCGTTCCCGCAGCCGCTCCGGCCACCTCTGCCATCGAAAGGGGGACAGGCGTGATCCCTGGTGATGTGGCCCCCTGAGGCGTTACCCCCTGCGGGGCCAGCCGCCCCTGGCGGATGGCCCGGCCGAGCCCGGTCTCATCGGCGATATAGGCGGGAAGCTTGAGCTTGGTGCCGCCGCTTCCGATGATGACGATCCGCTGGCCGTTGTTCTTGATGCTCTCGACCTGGGAGAGCGCGATCTCGTCCACCCGGGGCCTGATCCAGCCCTGCTTGTGGATCACCCGCTGGTTCGTCACGACGATCCTCCGGAGCCCGCGCTCGCTATAGAGCCAAACCCCTAGGAACAAGATGGCGAGCAGGATGCCGGGCCCAGTGAGCACCCCCACCCCGAGGCCGATCGCGACTGCCATTGCCTCGTAGAGAACACGCATCGCACCGAAGCGCCCCCGGTAGACCACAACCTCGCCCGGCCCAATCAGATGCTCGATCCCCGCCATGGCTCAGGCCCCTGCCCTGGCACAGGCATCCGCCGCGGTGGAGCCTGTGTAGATGAAGCGAAGCTCGTCATTCTTGAAGAGGGTGAAGAAGGTCTCGCGGCCCGTATAGCCGCCCATGCGGTTCTTGGCGTTCACTGTCCCACAGACGATCCAGCCGAACTCGAGCTTGCTGCCGTAGATTGGGTTCTCCTGCGTATACCCCCTGACCGGCGTCCCGAAGGTGTAGAGCGGGCTCGTCGGATCGATAAGGCGCTCGGCGTACCAGTCCTTGATCACCTGCTGGTGCCCCGGTCCCGGCGGTGCCCCGTGATCCGCGTTCCTCAGTTGCTCCGCCGTCGGCGGCGTACCGCAAGACAACAACATCAGACATGCCGCCATCAGAATTAAGAGCCTGCTCAATATCATCCCTCCTTGCCTTTCCTTGGGCCTGATCATCCCTTTCTGCGCCTTGGCCACCCAAGGCAGCACTACGCATGTTTCCAGGGCATTGACGCTCAGCATTGGCGGCAAGTCCAGAAAAATGTGACTTATAGTCTGTAGATGATTAGTGTTCAGAAAGACAAGAGAAGGACCAACGCCCGGCACGCCAGATACCTGGCAACACGCAGGCGCCACGCGTCTCGATAGTGGTTTTTCTGTCCGGTGTAGTCAGGCGCAGCATGAGATTCGCGTCAGAAGAGCGACGGCTCTGGAGGCAGCATCAGGTCGATTTATTGGTCTCTATTGCTCTGAAGACGGGATCTCATTCTGCGGCTTTACAAGCTGCCGGATAGTATCTGCAACAGCGCCGATGTCCTCCGCCGCTCTCGCAAGCTGCCGCCCGCAAAGAGATGCTGTCTTGTCGTCCAGGTCAGGTGCCTGCCCCGTCATTGCCGCCTCGTGCGCGCGCTCCAGAACATCACTCGCAACGGCAAAGAGCCGATTCAGAAGATCTCGCTTTTCTTCTTCCACAGCGTACTTCCCTGACCTTAGACATACTCACCCATCGGGGCACCGTTAGTACCGCTTCGCATGAGCAAGAAGTCCAGTCGAAAGTAGAACGTCCGATCACGCTCAGGACCGACGCAAGCCTTCTCGCACCTGGCAAAACCAGCAAAAGCATAATGTGACTTATAGGCTGTAGTCTAATCGTATGCACAGGCCTCCGATTGTCCTCATGGAAATCAGGCGGCGACTCGGACTCAACGTCCAACGATTAAGACGCGACAAAGGCTGGTCGCAGGAGGAGTTTGCTTTCGAATGCGGCCTTCATCGCACCTATGTAAGCGGCATCGAGCGAGGTGTGCGCAACCCGACAGTTACAATTCTTGAGAAGATCGCAAAGGCATTGGGGGTAAGCCCGGGTACTCTTCTCGAGAACGCACCGAAGCGCAAATAGGCAAAAACCGCAATCGCGAGAAACTCGTGCCGGCGCAAGAGAAGGCCGTCCGGCCCAGGACGGTGTTAGCCGATCTTGTCCCAAAGCAAATCCAAAAATGCCGCAACCAATGCCATGAGAAGAATCGTGGCACCCGCAAGCAAGGTCGCCCTTCCCGTCCGCGGAAATGCGGGAAAAGCCAAAGCCCCCATTGCGGAGATGAGAAATCCCGCGAAAGTAAGGTAGAGAAGTCCGACCATAACGCGCGAGCTCCTACCTTGGCTGGCAATAAACAGGCATTGGGAGAGAGAGAGCGTTGGGCTGTTCAAACCGCGCATACCGCCCGCCGGAGTAGCGCGGGCAGTCCCGGGCGAGCCCTTCGGAAATCAGCATCTGCGCGACGTCGCTTCCATCGAGATAGCATCGGCCGACTTGCCGATCATAACTCGTCTGCCCGCTGAGCTCGCAACGCAGTTCGCGCCCATTGAGGTTTCGCTGCATAAAGCGCGTAGCCACCGCCCCCCCCAGGTTCATGGCTTTCAGGCGCCGCAACGCCAGACAGCCTTACTTTGGTACCTTTGATCCGAAGCGTGTCTCCATCGATCACGTAAGCCTCGCCAAGGACGACGGATGAGGAGCCGGCCGAGGGGACGGTGACGTTTGCGGGCCACTCCGCAAAAGACGAAATGCCGAAATATACGAAAAGAAGCAAAAGCACTGTGGCGATCACGACCTGCGGTAATTTCGCAGCAATCCGCCAGCCAGCGCGTCTTCTTCTGGCCACTTGCCATCCCCTCCAAAAGATGCCGTCTAATCACGGGATCGGGTCTGTTAAGGTCGCCCAAAAAAACGATCTCTCCGATAGAGCCGGACCCAGCGACAGATCATTCTAAAAACAGCCACATGTGAAGCCGTCTCTGGAAAATAAGAACCGGTCTCCATTGGCGTCGAAGCGAAAGCCGGGCGAAAGGTCCCCTCTGCAAAACAGATTAACTTGCAGAGTTCTCCACTGAAAAGCAGTTTGGTCCCAACCGGCGACCTGCCACCCGGCCCCTCGCTTTACTCCCGTGAAACCGGGCGCGGCGCTCCCTTTTGGGACCCCTGTCAACCAGCGAATGTTCTTCTGTCCCCGCAACTCCCTGCACCACCACAACAGCAACCAGATTTCTCTTCTTCTGGTTGGATGAAGAATGACGGGGATATCGGGGACAAGTTTTATGAGGTCGTTCTGACGCGGACTCCCGGACCCCCGGATTGATCCGCAGGCAGAAAGATGATGCCGGCCGCCTCCAGCACCTGCTGCACTTGCCAGAGATTGCTTGCATGCCCCGTCGCGATCCCGTCACCACGCTCCATGCGCTGCAGGGTCGATCGGCTAAGGCCACTTGCGTCGACCAGTTCATCGCGGGACCAATCGAGAAGGCCCCGGGCCGCGCGAATCTGAGCGGAATATATCATGAACGACCCTTTTTAAATCGAAAACGAGTTGTTTTGAGTTGACTCTTTTGGACAGGATGGCACATTTCCATTCGAAACTGAATAAAAAGGGGTCAAAACCATGAGCCAAACAGATATTTCGCTACCAGTGACACCGGACGTCCCAATCACCGAGGCACCTAACGCGGGCCCCGCCAACAACGAACACGCACCGCTTCCTCCCGCCCTAGCGGCCGAATTTCATGCCCATACCTTCTTGAAAGAGCGACTTCTGGCCGATTTTCCGGATCTCGATGACGAAACGCTATCGGACACGCTGGAAGGCGAGACGGGGCTCAATGAGGCACTTGCCACCATCCTTCGGTCGCGAGAGGAGGACCTGAGTCTGATCATCGGGCTAAAGTCGCGCTTGGAGGCCCTCAAGGCGCGCTTGGACCGGTTTCAGGACCGTGCCGAACGCAAGCGGCGGCTAGTCGCAGATGTGATGTCCCGTGCCGACATCAAACGGATTACCGAGCCCGATTTTACCGTATCGCTGAGAAGCTCACCTCCCGGCGTCGTCATCGAGGACGAAACGCGGATCCCTTCAGACTATTGGAAACCGCAACCGCCAAAGCTCGACCGCGCCACGCTCGGCGAGGCGCTGAAGGCGGGGTCGCGCGTCGACGGCGCGACTCTCGGCTCCCCGAAGCCCTCAATCAGCATCCGGATCGCGTAAAGCCAAAAAGGAGAAACCCGATGGCCTTCACCCTAAAGCAGAGAAAATCCCTAGAGACGGCGCCACCTTCCGATGCCATCAAAACGAGGGAGGAGAACGGTACCATCCTGTCCTATTTGGAAGGTTGGTATGTAATTCAGCAGGCCAATCACATATTCGGTCCTGAGCACTGGGATCGGGTCACGCTCACCGCACAAATCGTTTGGCAGGGCCGTTACGATGGCAAACCCGCCTGCACCTATACCGCACGTGTTCGCCTTTGCATTCGTACGAAAGACGAGACAATCGTCCGCGAAGGAAGCGGTGTCGGCCACGGGCTGGGGGCGCACTTGGGAGAAGCGCATGGACAAGCACTGAAAGCCGCCGAAACCGATGCTACAAAACGAGCTCTGGCGACATTGGGGACGCCCTTCGGGCTAACGCTCTATGACAGCCTGCCCCGAACGAAGGCTCGTTCTGAGGCCAACGGCAAGCCGGCCAGCGAAAGTGCAGCGAAGCCAACGAACAGCCACGCCCAAGCGAGACCAGTCGCACCCTGGATCGTGAGGAGTGCCAACGGCGAGGCCATTGGAGCCTATTCAAGCCCGGTCCTGGGTTGCTCGAGCCTCCGCCGCGCAATCGACCAGACCACCGATCCCGCCGTGCTGGAGGGTTTGTACGCAAACAACAGGCGGTTCCTAGCACGCCTTTCTCTGCAGAAGCCCAATCTGCGCGATACCGGCGAGCGACATTATTCGGAAATACTGACCGCCCTTTATCAAACAAAATTGAAGCGACTCTCAGACGCCTCCGGGAATCGCGCGCCAGCACCAGTCAATGGCAACAACCCGGTCCGTCTTTCCGATCGCATCCCGGCGGACTAGACCGTAATATTTGATCGCATGTCAGCACACCAACAAGGCCACCAACTTTCCGGCTTTAGCACTCGACGTCGGACGAGACGTCAGTAGAAAATGAGACCCTCGAAAGGGACCCTACCCTGCAAAACGACCAGATGAGATGTGCACCACAGACGGCTACGCCGCGCCAGTTATCGAGGTTTTTTGGCAATCACACTAAGCCTGTGTGTGCGTCGTTAGCCGTTGCCAAATATAGGACCAAGCCAAAAAGCCACCCAGAAAAATTCCGAGCGCGTTGGCGAGTAGGTCTCCGTATGACGCTGTCCTGCCGGGTATGTAGGCCTGTACCAGCTCCACGGCGCCACTGCTTACAAAAAGGAGCACCGCGCCGATGAGGCAGGCCTGTCTGTGGCGCAAGGCAAGCACGGACACAGCCGCCAGGATCGCCCAAGCAGTCATGTGCACGAATTTATCAAAATGGGAGAAGAGGTTCGGAGGCCCCAGCTCGGTCGATACGGATCCGAAGAGGATAAGAAGATAGAGGGTGACCGCCACGAGCACAGCAAGAGACCGGAAAAGGGGAAATTGCAGAATGAACATGGAACACCTTAGAACGGCCCCTCTGCCCCGGCGTTGACAGTCGAATCCTGAATGCGGGTGATTTCCGGTGGAGCACACATGAATCCGGTCGAGAGAAACATTATTCTGCCGCAGGCTTCTTCACCTCGCGGCCGTAGACGTCGTCAAAACGCACGATATCGTCCTCGCCTAGATAGGAGCCCGACTGCACCTCGATAATACTGAGCGGCTCGCCCCCTGGGTTCGAGAGGCGGTGTGTCGTCTCAATCGGGATATAGACGGACTCGTTTTCCTCGAGAATCCGGCACTCCTTGCCCACGGTGACTTCGGCGCGGCCTCGCACCACCACCCAGTGCTCGGCCCGGTGATGATGCATCTGAAGCGAAAGCGATGCGCCCGGATAGACGAGCAAGTGTTTCACCTGATGGCGCTCACCTTCGTTGATGGACTCATAGTAGCCCCAGGGCCGATGAACGCGCTTATGCGCATGGTGCTCGGTGCGTCCTGCGGCAGCCACACGCTCGACGATCTTCTTCACATCCTGTACGCGATCACGCGAGGCAACGAGCAGAACGTCGCCTGTGTCCACGATAACGAGGTTCTCAACGCCGATCGTTGCGGTAAGGCCTGCCTCGGATCGCACGAAGCAGTTTTTTGTATCCTCAAGGATCACATCGCCGCTGACGACATTTCCCGTCTCGTCCTTCTCGCCGATCTCCCAGAGCGCCGACCACGAACCGATATCGCTCCAACCCATGTCGACGGGCACGACCGCTGCCGAAGACGTGTGTTCCATCACGGCGTAGTCGATGGAGTCCGAAGGACACGCGGAAAAGGAGGCCTGCTCGAGCCGGAGAAAATCGAGATCGCGCGTCCCCTTGACGACCGCTTCGGCGGCACAGGCCGCAATCTCCGGGCAACGCGCGCGCATTTCCTCGATGATGGTGTCTACTCGGAACATGAATATGCCGGCATTCCAGTCATAACCGCCATCGTAGAGATACTGGCGCGCCGTATCGACATCCGGCTTCTCGACGAAACATTCCACCGCATAGGCATCCCCACCGGGAAGCGCCTCGCCCCGTTTGATATAGCCATAGCCTGTTTCGGGGCCCGTCGGCAGCACACCGAATGTAACGAGCTTGCCCGCATTGGCGAGTTCGGCGCCCCGCACAATGGCAGCGTGGAAGGCATCTACATTCGCGATGTGGTGATCGGCCGGAAGGATCAGCAGTAGTCCCCGGGGGTCCCGCGCCTGGACGAAGGCCGCAGCGGCAGCAGCCGCAGGCGCCGTATTGCGGCCCACCGGTTCCAGGATATGAGCGAGCGGCGTAATGCCCGCTTCCTGCATCTGTTGCGCGATGATGAACCGGTGCTCGTCGTTCGAGACGATGAGGGGGGCGGCGAAGTCTTTACCCACGACGCGAATGGCCGTCTCGAGCAGCATGGCTTTTTCGGAGACGAGAGGCAGCAGTTGCTTCGGGTAAAGCGCGCGCGAGGTAGGCCAAAGCCGCGACCCGACGCCGCCCGAAAGTATCACAGGATAGATCATCGCTTTCCGCCCCACGGAATCTGCAATTGGCGAACGAAGCAATCACATTAAAATCTAACGCTACGCAAACCAAATCTCATTCTTTAGCGGACTTCTAGGTTAATTTGCCGCAACAAGGCTTATCCGGGCGAGCCATGAAAAAACCAACTCCGCGCCGATCATCAAGGTCCCGCACCTGATCAATTTCAACCCAACGCTTATTAGTCAACGTTTTGCCTGCGGATGTCTATGAGGCAGATCAGCCAAGCATATTCATCGTTCCCAAGCGTATGGGCTCATATGTGGTATTGCTTGTACCAGTCGACAAATCGAGTCAGCCCGGCCCTGATATCAGTCGATGGGTTGAAGCCGACATCCCGCTGAATTCTCGATATATCCGCATATGTACGAATAACATCTCCCGGTTGCATGGGTTCGAAGCGCCGAACCGCTTTAACTCCAACAATATCCTCCAGCACATCGAGAAAATGCATGAGATTCTCAGGCCGATTGTTGCCGAGATTATAAATTTGATGCGGTGGTGTGCCTTGAGGAGGATGATCCAGAACCGCGACAATCCCCTGCACGATGTCATCAATGTAGGTGAAGTCGCGCCACATCTCACCATTGTTGAAAACTCTAACCGGTTTTCCCTGAAGTATTGCCTCAGTGAAAAGCCAGTACGCCATGTCCGGTCGCCCCCAGGGACCATAAACCGTGAAAAATCTCAGCCCCGTCTGCCGAATTCCGTAAAGATGAGCATATGCATAGCTCATCAGTTCATCCGACTTCTTTGTCGCCGCGTAAAGAGACACGGGATGATCGACGTTGTCATCCTCACTGAAAGGCACTTTCTCGTTTCCGCCGTACACGGAACTTGAAGACGCATAGACCAGATGATCCAGGTCACCGAGATTCCGACACAATTCGAGAATCTCCAGATGCCCAACAAGATTGGACTTCACATACGCTCGGGGATTATCCAAAGAATATCGAACACCCGCCTGCGCCGCGAGATGAACGACTTTACTTATTCTCGTTCCATGCAATGCCTTGGGAAGATCGAGCTGAGAAATGTCGCCTTCGATAAAGGTAAAAGCTGCACATTCATTCAATAGGCTGAGGCGTGCCCTTTTCAATCTCGGATCGTAATAAGGATTCAGGTCATCAACGCCGACCACCTGTTCGCCTCGCGCGACCAAATATCGGCATAGGTGGTATCCAATAAATCCTGCTGCACCAGTGACAAGGATTGTCATGCAAATGTCCGAGCTTGAAGAAGAAAGCGGAGATTTAAGACGCAGGCCTATACAAAACCAACTTTCAATCCGGCAATACAAAGCAGGAAAGCCAAAGGATCAGAGCGCCCTCGGTTTACATCTCTTTGCCGAGCCACCCGCGCAATCGCCAGCAACAAGCCAGCGCCTACTCTGTCAGCCGCCTCTATGTCCTCAGACTCGCGACATCCCGGCACTTGCAAGACGCTGAAGATCCGATTCCACCATCTCGACAACCAGCTCCTTGAAGCTGGTTCTGTGCGTCCAGCCAAGCTCGTCTCGCGCTTTGGAGGCATTGCCGACGAGCGAGTTTACTTCCGCAGGACGATAATACTGGGGGTCAATCTCAATGAGCACCTTACCGGTCTTCCTGTCGATCCCTTTCTCGTCAAGCCCCACCCCGTTCCATTCGATAGGTCGGCCCACAACGTCGAAGGCGGTTTTAACGAAGTCCCTCACGGAATGCTCCTCACCCGTGGCGAGTACATAATCGCCCGGCGTGTCCTTCTGCAGCATGAGCCACATCCCCTCGACGTAGTCACGCGCGTGCCCCCAATCGCGTCGGGAATTGATATTTCCCAGATAGAGCTTGTCCTGAACCCCATGGCAGATAGCAGCAACCGCTCGCGTTATCTTTCGGCTCACGAAATTCTCGCCGCGCTTGGGGCCTTCGTGGTTGAAGAGAATGCCGTTCGAAGCATGGAATCCATAGGCCTCGCGATAATTCACCACAGTCTGGAATGCGAAGTGCTTTGAGATCGCATATGGACTACGCGGACGAAACGGCGTGGTCTCGCTCTGAGGTGTTTCCTGAACATTGCCAAAGAGCTCCGAGGTCGACGCCTGATAAAAGCGTATGGACTCGCCCATATCGAGAAGGCGAATAGCTTCGAGAAGCCTCAGAACGCCGGTCGCATTCACATCCGTCGTGTATTCGGGCTTGTCGAAGCTCACCTTGACATGGCTTTGGGCTGCCAGATTGTAGACCTCGTCAGGCTTTACCTCTTTCAGCACACGGAACAGACTTGCCCCATCGCTCATGTCGCCAAAGTGCATCCGAACCTGCGAGGTCGCATCCTGCTCTTCTTGATAGAGATGCCCGATACGGTCTGTGTTCAGCGAAGATGAGCGGCGCATAAGGCCATGGACTTCATAGCCCTTCGAGACAAGGAGACTGGCCAAATAACTACCATCCTGGCCCGTAATGCCGGTTATCAATGCGACCCGCTTGGTCATCCCAGATGCTCTCCTGCTTTCGCATGACGAAAGGCCGTTCCTTAAGCGGACGGCCTTTCAACCTATCGCATACAAAACCGCGAAAACACGGCCCTGCGCGCGCCTCTAGATACATGGATTTTACCGGTACGGAAATACTCACCGAGCATCTCACTTGCTCACAAGATCAATGCGTGCCAAAAATCAGATCTTGGGAACGAATTAGTGCCTAATATTAACAACTTAGCTCCTCCATTGGGGTGATATCCGACATGTTCCGAAAGCCTCGTAAAGCCGTCTTCCCAGTGGCGGGTCTGGGAACCCGCTTTCTGCCCGCCACGAAGGCCGTGCCGAAAGAAATGCTGACCGTCGTCGACAAGCCGGTCATTCAGTACGCCGTGGAAGAGGCGGCAGAAGCCGGCATCGAGCATTTTGTTTTCGTGACGGGGCGCGGCAAAGGCGCCATCGAGGACCACTTCGACCTCGCCTATGAGCTCGAGGCCACTCTGAAAGCGCGTGGCAAGACGGCGGAGATCGAACTGCTGAAACCAAGTCGCCCGGCCGCAGGTGCAGCAAGTTTCGTCCGCCAGCAGGAGCCCTTGGGTCTCGGTCACGCGGTTTGGTGTGCCAGAGACATTGTCGGCGACGAGCCCTTTCTGCTCGCCCTCCCCGACATGCTGGTCCATGGCGCGCGGGGCTGCTTTACCCAGATGATGGAAGTCTATGAGCATCACGGCGGCAACGTGATCGCCGTGGAAGAAGTGCCCCACGAACATGTGAGCCGCTACGGGGTGGTCGCCCTGAATGAAAAGTTTGACGACCGTACGCATAGCATCACAGGGATGGTGGAAAAGCCGAAGCGAGAAGACGCACCCTCCAATCTGATCATCTCAGGCCGCTACATTCTGCAGCCTGAGATTTTTGCAAAGCTCGAGATCCAGGAGCCTGGCGCTGGCGGTGAGATACAACTTACTGATGCCATGATTGCGCTAATCGAAGATCAGGACTTTTTCGCCTACCGTTTTGATGGAACAACATATGATTGCGGAGACAAGATCGGATTCCTCTCCGCAAATCTGGCCTTGGCGCTCGATCGCCCGGATATCGCTCCGAAGTTCCTGCCTCTCGCCAAATCGTTGCTTCAACAATGATAATACGGTCCCCGGTCCCCACTCATTAAAGAGATACCCCGATGAAGGTCGCGATGATTGGCACAGGCTATGTTGGCCTGGTTTCAGGAACATGCTTTGCCGAATTTGGCCATGATGTGGTTTGCGTCGACAAGGACGCCTCGAAGATTGAACGTCTCGAGAAAGGCGAAATTCCGATATTCGAGCCGGGGCTCGATGCCTTGGTCGAGAGCAATGTTGAAGCCGGGCGGCTCTCCTTCTCGACCAACCTGGCGACGGCTATAAACGGAGCCGAAGCCATATTCATCGCTGTCGGCACACCGAGCCGACGCGGCGACGGCCACGCTGACCTCACTTACGTCTTCGCCGCAGCGGAGGAAATTGCGGATAATCTCCACGGTTACGCCGTTGTCGTAACGAAATCCACTGTGCCTGTCGGCACAGGCGACCGGGTCGAGGCGCTGATCCGCGAGCATCGCCCTGGATTGGATTTCGACGTCGTATCCAATCCTGAGTTTTTGCGCGAAGGCGCCGCCATTGAGGATTTCATGCGACCGGATCGGGTAGTAGTTGGCACCGATTCCGGACGCGCGCGCGACATCATGAAGAGGCTCTACCGTCCGCTTTTCCTGAACGAGACGCCTGTTCTCTTCACAAGCCGACGCACCTCGGAACTCACGAAATATGCCGCCAACGCATTCCTGGCGACGAAAATCACATTCATCAATGAGATGGCTGATCTTTGCGAGGCAACCGGAGCCGATGTTCAGGACGTCGCACGCGGTATCGGCCTCGACGGCCGCATCGGCAAGAAGTTCCTTCATGCCGGCCCGGGTTATGGCGGATCCTGCTTCCCGAAAGACACAAAAGCATTAGCGCAAACCGCCACCGAATTTGGCGCGTCCGTTTCCATTGTCGATGCGGTGATCAAAGCCAATGATGCCCGCAAGAAGCGCATGGCCGACCGTATTGTAAAGGTTCTCGGGGGGAGCGTCAGTGGTAAGCGCATTGCAATTCTGGGCGTCACGTTCAAGCCTAATACCGACGATATGCGCGACGCTCCCAGTCTCGACATCATACCCGCCCTTCAGGAGGCAGGCGCCGCTGTAGCGGCTTTCGACCCCGAGGGCATGCACGAAGCAGAACACTTGATGCCGGATGTTACCTGGGCCGAGGATGCTTATGCTCCGATGGAAGGAGCCGATGCGCTGGTCATTCTCACAGAATGGAACGAATTCCGCGCGCTCGACCTCAAGCGCATCAAATCATTGCTGCTTCGCCCGACAGTGATCGATCTGAGGAACATCTATCCGCCGGAAGAAATGGCCAATGCCGGCCTTTCTTATTACTCCGTCGGACGGACCGCCGTTATGTCCCGACCTTGAATTGCGGAGAATGACTCCGCGCTCAAGGCATTGGCATCACTTTAGATCGTTTTCTCCCCCCACCCTAGGGGCCTTTACGGTTCAGCCTCCCATATATGGGGGTCGCCGCGCCTCCCGAAGAACAATGAACGACAGCTCTTCGAAGCCGTCGTCTAGCCCAAATAACCAAACTTAGCACTTCAAATTTACTCTAATAAAAAATCAATACGAATGACATATTGCCTACCGGTTGGATTTGGTTTTTCTTTGTTTTTCAAAACCTACGACGCACCCAATTGAACAGATGCCTTCTTCAAATGGCATGGGTAAGGAGGCAGCGTGCTCGCGCTTAGTGCTGCAAGAGGAACATGCTGAACGCAAAGTCCGAAATCCAGAAAGATACATTTGAACCCGCAAGTGACAACCTGTCGGAGAGATCATCAATTTTGACAGAGATGTTTCGGAAAGCTCTGTTCCGGAATCGCGTTCAATTAGTGGGCGGCATTCTTTTCGCCATTGGCACTCCGTTGATCTTTCGGTTTGGGTTTGACCAACTCCCGATCAACTCCTCGGCTCTTTCCAATACGATTGTCGGATCGATTTTTGCCTTAACGTGCGGCTTTTTCTTCTTTCGGCGCCTCATCGACTATCCGGGAACGGAAGGCATTGCCTATGCGATCCCGATTTTTGCGGTGACGTATGGAGCTACCGTCATAGTCTTTCTTTTTCTCCGTCTTGACTATAGCCGCTATCTGCTCGGGGCGAGCTACTTCCTTACTGTGGTTTGGTTCACATGCATTTCAATTGGCATGGTACGTCTACGGACACTCCGCATCGGGATTGTTCCCGGGGGGTCGGCTAACGCACTGCTTTCTCTGCCCTCCGTGAAGTGGCGCGAGATTCGGGAGGTCTCTGAACCAACAGAAAACTTAAACGCAGTTGTCGTCGATCTCGACCACAGCTTTCCCACGGAATGGGAACGCTTTATCACAGAGACTGCAGTCTCGGGCACACCGGTCTTCGACGTGAAGCATTTGCGCGAAACACTGACCGGGCGCTTGGAGATCGAACACCTCTCGGAGAACACTCTCGGCTCTCTAAATCCGGACCACATGTATTTGAGGGGAAAGCAAGCAATAGATCGTGTGCTCGCGCTTCTCGTAATAGTGTTGTTGGCGCCATTCTTTGCGATCATTATACTAGCAATTCAGCTAGACTCTCCGGGGCCAGCGATTTTTCGTCAGAAAAGAATGGGCTATAGGGGGAGCATTTTTACTGTTTATAAGTTCCGGACCATGCGCGCAGAGCAAGTCGGAAGTGTCGATGACAGGGACCGCGCCATCACCAAAGCTGAAGATGATAGAATTACACGTCTTGGGCATTTCTTGAGACGCACCCGCATCGACGAGTTGCCACAAGTTTTGAATATTCTCCGTGGCGAGATGAGCTGGATCGGACCTCGTCCGGAAGCCGTCCCCCTTTCCATGTGGTACGAAAAAGAACTTCCGTTCTATCGATACCGTCACATCGTCCACCCCGGCATTTCTGGCTGGGCTCAAGTCATGCAAGGACATGTAGCATCAACGGATGAAGTTCTGGAGAAGCTTCATTATGATTTTTACTACATCAAGAATTTTTCACCTTGGCTTGATATCTTGATTGTTCTTAAGACGATCCGCACAATCCTCACGGGATTTGGTGCGAAGTAGGTTTGGCTTCGGAAGTGCTGTGCGCAACTGATAGAGCTTCGCCGCATTGATTTCTTAGGTATTTGGCAAATGCTGCGACTGAAACCTCATGTGTGTGAAAAATGAATGATCACCGTTCAGTCGGCCTCAATACCCGCCGTCAAAATCCTTACGCCACGGCGTCATGGCGATGCGCGGGGCTATTTCTCGGAAAGCTATAACCGCCGAGCCCTGGCGGATGCCGGAATCGACATCGATTTCGTGCAGGACAATGAATCTCTTTCCGCCGAGGCAGGCACAATCCGGGGACTGCACTTTCAGGCACCGCCATTCGAGCAGACAAAGCTTGTCCGGGTTCTGACCGGCGCGGTCCTCGATGTGGCGCTGGACCTGCACGCTGTCTCCCCAACCTATGGCCAGCACGTCGTTGTGCGTCTGAGCGCCGAGGAAGGCAACCAGCTCCTGATTCCGGGCGGTTTCGCCCATGGGTTCTGAACTCTGGTCCCTGATACGCGTGTCTTCTACAAGGTTAATCAGAATTACTCGGCAGCCCATGATGCAGGCCTGTTCTGGAACGATCCCGATATCGGCATCGAATGGCCGGGTTTGTCCGAAAGCGTCGTTCTTTCGGAAAAGGACAGCAAACTGCCCGCTTTTGAGGGTTTCCGAAGCCCGTTTGAATATCAAACCTTGCAAGCCTAGCCTGGGGGCCAGTCCGGGCGTGAGTGGGGGAAGCTCAGATGCGAGTCATTGTGACGAGGGAACGGGCTTTATCGGCTTAGCGGTTATCCGGCGGATAATCGACGACACAGATTTCGAGGAGCTCAACCTCGACCACCTAACCTATGCGGGCAACCCGAACTCTATTGCAAGCATTGAGGGAAATGACCGCTACCATTTCTCCCGGACAGATATCAGGGACATGCCCGCCGAGCGTGAAGCCATGAGGGTTTTCGACCTGATCTGATCATGCACCTCGCTGCGGAGACCCATGTCGATTGCTCGATCGACGGTCCGGCGGATTTCATCCTGACCAATGTCGTGGGAACGGCGAACCTGCTCGAGGCCGCACGCGCCTACTGGATTGGTCTCGACAAGGATGCGAAGATGCGCTTCAGGTTTCACCACGTTTCGACCGACGAGGTCTTCGGGTCGCTCGGCTCCGAAGGCCAGTTCAGCGAATCAACGCCCTACGCCCCCAATTCACCCTACTCCACCTCAAAGGCCGGTTCGGACCATCTGGCACGAGACCGTCGTCACGAGTAAATGCTCTTCTCGATGAACTTGTGCTGGGCTCTCCTCATCGCCCCCATTCCAGCCTCATTGCCTTCGTCACCGATCGTCCGGGTCATGATGCTCGCTATGCAATCGACGCATCGAAGATCGAACACGAACTCGACCAGCGCCGATGATGCCTTCCACGTCGGTCTCCATGATCAGCTGCAGCACGGCTTCGGCAATGCCGCGCGGAAAGCCGCCCTGATCGTGCTTGGCCAGAAGCTGGAGACCCGCAACAACCTCGCGGTCTCGTCGATTTTGTGATTCACTTGGCCTGTCGTGATTTGGAGGCAGGACAATGGACCAGCGGTCTCTCTTCGGGCTTTCGGAGCACCTTGAACGACTGAGCAAGAACGGCGATCCACTGGAAACGCTCGAGGCGACGGTGGACTTCGAATATTTCCGCGGCTGGCTGGTCGAGGGGCTGGGATACGGCGATGGGTCGAAAGGCGGTCGGCCGCCATTCGATCCTGTGTCGATGTTCAAGGCGCTGATCCTGCAGGCGCAACACAATCTCAGCGACGCGAAGATGGAGTTCATGATCCGGGACCGGCTCTCCTGGATGCGGTTCTTGGGCTTCGATCTCGGCGGATCGACGCCCGACGAGAACACGATCCGGCACTTTCGCAACAGGCTGACCGAGACGGGAACGCTGAAGCGGGTGATGAAGGCTTTCGACTGGCAACTCCAGAAGAAGGGCTACATCCCGATGTCAGGCCAGATTGTCGACGCGAGCCTGGTGCCGGCGCCGAAACAACGCAACAGCGAGCCGGAGAAGGCAGCGGTCAAGGAAGGCAAGTCGGCCCGGCAGATATGGACCAACGAGCCGAACAAGGCGGCCCAGAAGGACGTCGACGCCCGCTGGACGCTGAAGATCGGCGGCAAAGTCCGGTATCGTCCGGATGGAACACCATTGCCGATGATCGCCACGCCGGTCTTCGGCTATAAGTCGCACATCAGCATCGATCGGCGCTTCGGCTTCATCCGCGATGCGGTCGTGACGTCAGCCTCTGCGCCCGACGGCAGGCAACTCAAGCGCCTCGTGAGCCGTGAGAATACCGGCTCGGAAATTTGGGCGGACAGTGCCTACCGTTCGCAGACCAACGAGAGATGGCTGGCGGATAGGATGCTGACCAGCCGCATTCACCGGCGCAAGCCGACTGGCAAGCCGATGCCGAGAGTGACGGCACAGGCCAATGCGAAGAAGTCGTCCATCCGCGCCGCCGTCGAGCACGTCTTCGCGCATCAGAAAACCCGCTTCGGCCTCTTCATCCGCACCGTCGGCCTCGCCCGTGCGGAGGCGAAACTGACGCTCGCCAACATCGCTTACAACATGGACCGCCTGATCTTCCATGAGCGCCGTATGGCTACGGGATGAGTCCGCCCGAAAACGGCAAAACACTACGAAATCGCTGACCGGCTCGCTCCGGGAACCGAGAAACCTGCGATCCGCACAGCAGCCGCGTCCCCAGGTCACAAGGCAAAAGGGTTATTGCGGGTCTCCAGCTCGGACAGGTCCATGTTCGTCTTGGCCATCGAGGGTCTCCTTAGGGTCCGGGGTTGAAGTCGCCAAACTCCACCTCGATAGCCACCCGGGATCACACCGCCGATGGCGATGAAGTTACACCACGTGCTCGAACACTAACTCACAGTTCATTGCTATGGAAGATTCAAAGACTTGTTGTTATTGGGTAGGTGTCTGACAGTGATATCTTGAACCAGTCTCGTAGCGAGGAGCGCAGTACCTTTGTCTTTGAAATCCCGAGAAATCCTCGTTGTAGATCTGGACGGGACGCTACTTCGCAGCGACATGCTTTTCGAAAGCTCTTGGTCGGCCTTTGGCCGGGACTGGCGCAGCCCGTTCCTCTCCGTCGCTGCGCTGACTGGCGGCCGGGCATCCCTCAAGCGCCATCTTGCCACAGCTTCTGCCGTCGAGGCCGCCACTCTCCCCTACGATCCCAAGGTAATCGCGTTCGTGCAAGAGTGGCGCGCGTCTGGAGGAAGAACGGCCCTCGTCACAGCCAGTGACCGTGATTTCGCTGACGCGATCGCAGAGCATCTGGGCATCTTTGACGAGGTGCATGGCTCCGATGGCAAACTGAACCTGAAGGGCGAGCGCAAAGGGCAATTTCTAGAAGAACGCTTCGGATCGAAGGGTTTCACCTATATGGGCGATGCCAAGGCCGATCTATTGGTTTGGAAGCGGGCCGCCAAGGCTATCACCGTCAACGCCCCTGTCGCGCTGCGCCGGGAGGTTGAGCACGTCTGTGAAAGCGTCGAGCATCTGGTCACCGATGCCAAATCGATCAAGCCGTACATCAAGGCTTTGCGGCCGCATCAATGGCTGAAAAACACCCTCGTCTTCCTGCCCATGCTGGCGGCGCAACAGCTGGACAGTCAGACCTTCCTGTTGTCGTTGTTCGCTTTTGTCTGTTTCAGCCTTGTGGCGTCGAGCGTCTATGTGCTGAACGACCTTCTTGATCTTGCTGCAGACCGCGCGCACCCGCGCAAGAGACTGCGGCCCTTTGCTTCTGGAAGCATTCCAATTGCCCACGGCACATGGATGGCGGCAGGGCTGCTGATCCTGGGAGCCCTACTGGCGATCAGCATTAGTCCGTCGTTCCTGCTGGCAATGGTGGCCTATTACTTTCTAACCACGGCCTACTCCTTGCAGCTTAAGCGCCGGATTGTCATCGACATTTGCGTGCTGGCCGGGCTGTACACAGCCCGGATCATTGCGGGGGGTGTCGCCACCAACATTCTGCTATCGGTCTGGCTGCTCACCTTCTCTGTGTTCTTCTTCCTGTCTTTGGCAGCGGTTAAACGCCAGGCGGAGCTTATCGACAGCGCCGAGCGGGGCAACCTCAAGGCCAGCGGGCGCGGCTACCATGTGGATGACCTGCCAATCATCTCGGTGATCGCGATCGGGGCCGGATACGTATCCGTGTTGGTGATGACGGTCTACGTGACTTCACCCGCGGTTGTTGAACTCTACGCCCATCCCGAAGCTCTGTGGGGCGTGTGCGCCGTCCTACTTTACTGGATTACCCGCACCGTGATGGTAGCACACCGTGGTCAAATGCATGACGACCCAGTCGTATATGCCGTGAAAGATCGGATCAGCCAGATGTGCCTGCTGATAATTCTGGGCTTCGTGCTCGGGGGGGCGCTGGCGTGACGGTGCAGACGCTCATTCTGCGATACGTGGCTTTCGCCGTCGCGGCGACTACTACCAACCTCGCCACCCAGCGGTTGGTGTTGCAGTTCGGGGATACGGGTGGCTACTTCGCAGCTGCCGTGGGCGCAGGAACCGTCGTCGGACTTGTGATCAAGTATGTCCTCGATAAGCGCTGGATCTTCTATGACGTCGAAACAGGCGTGAAGAACCACAGCCGGAAGTTTTCAATCTACACAGCCATGGGGATGATCACGACGGCGATCTTCTGGGGCACTGAGACTGCCTTCTGGCTGACCTGGCAGACGGACATGATGCGCGAGTTGGGGACGATCCTAGGGCTCTCGGTCGGCTATGTCGTGAAATACAACCTAGATCGGCGCTTTGTGTTTACCGATCAGCACTTGGCGGCGTCGTCATGAAGCTGTCGGGATGGGGGCGATATCCTGTGCTGGAGGCACGGACGTATCGGCCGCGCAGCATGGACGCGCTGAGGAACCTTGTCCTCTCCGAACCAAGCCTGATCGCCCGCGGCAATGGCCGCGCCTATGGCGACAGCGCCATCAACACGTCCGCCACCATCGAGACGCAATACCTCAACCGGATGATCGCTTTCGATTCCGCTTCGGGCCAGCTAGTCGCAGAGGCCGGCGTGCTGCTTGGCGATATCATCACCGCCTTCTTGCCCCGCGGCTGGTTCCAGATGGTCACGCCAGGGACGAAGTTCGTGACGTTAGGCGGCGCCATCGCGGCGGACGTCCACGGCAAGAACCACCACAAGGACGGAAGCTTCCGATCATGCGTCGACTGGATCGATGTCATGGGGCCGGATGGTGAAATCCGCCGCTGCTCCCCGAAGGACAATCCAACCCTGTTCGACCACACTCTGGGCGGCATGGGGCTAACTGGCATCATCTTGCGTGCCGCAATTCGACTGCAGTCGGTCGAAACCGCCTGGATCCGCCAAACGACGATCGCTGCACCCAATCTCAACGCTGCGATGGCCGCTTTCGAAAGTACGCAGGACGCGACCTATTCTGTTGCCTGGATTGATTGCCTGGGGACCGGCGCCAATCTTGGACGCTCACTCGTAATGCTCGGAGAGCACGCAGTCCGAGCTGATCTGTCACCGCAGCAGGCGCAGACGCCCTTCCGGACCAAGCCCAAACGAAAGCTTTCGGTCCCGATCGATTTCCCAGCCTTTGTGCTCAACAGCCTGACGGTCCGCGCTTTCAACGCCCTCTACTACTGGGCCGGAGCACGGAAGACCGGCACGCAACTGGTGGATTGGGACAGCTACTTCTATCCGCTCGATGCGATCCAAGGGTGGAACCGTATCTATGGGCAGAATGGCTTCGCGCAATTCCAGTGCGCCTTGCCTTTGGACCGATCGGAATCTGGGCTCACGGCAATGCTTTCCGAAATCGCGAAGGCCGGATCCGGGTCCTTCCTCGCCGTGCTCAAGCGCTTTGGCAAACAGCACAGCGCCTTCTCCTTCCCAATGGAAGGTTACACGCTGGCGCTCGATTTTCCCGTCACGCCCAAGACCCTCGCGCTGCTGGAACGCCTCGACCAGATCACAATCTCGCATGGCGGCCGCTTCTACCTCGCGAAGGACAGCCGAATGAGCAGTACGACGCTGCGCGCGTCAGACCCCCGCGCTGCAGAGTTTCAAGCCCACCGCGACAGCCAAGGGTTCAACAGCCGGTTCCGGTCGGCCCAATCAGAAAGGCTGGACCTGTGACAAAGCCCCCCGTTCTCATCCTCGGCGCCCGATCGGATATCGGCAAAGCGGTGGCACACAAATTCGCAGCCCTCGGTCACCCTGTTCAGCTGGCCGCGCGCAAGGCCTCAACCCTTGAAGTCGACAAGACCGACGTCGAGTTGCGCTACGGGGTTCCGGTCAGCTTGCATGAGTTCGATGCGCTGGCCACCGGAACGCACGAAGCCTTTGTCGCAGCACTGCCCGAGTTGCCGCATATCGCGGTCTGTGCTGTCGGCCTCATGGGGCAACAATCGGAGAACGAACGCGACGTTGAGGCCGCGGCCCTCGTCATGCGAAGCAATTACGAAGGGCCCGCTAGCATTCTGGCAATCCTGGCAAACCGTTTTGAAGAGCGCGGTAGTGGCACCATTGTCGGCATCAGCTCGGTGGCCGGAGAACGCGGCAGGGCTAGCAACTACATCTACGGATCCGCCAAGGCTGGGGTTACGGCATTCATATCTGGCCTACGCAACCGGCTGGCAAAACGCGGCGTTCACGTTGTGACCGTCCTGCCGGGTTTTGTTGCAACGCAGATGACAGAAGGAATGGACCTGCCTGCCAAGCTCACCGCCGAGCCGAGCGACGTCGCGGATGCGATTGCGCGTGCTGTGGGGGGAAAGAAGGATGTAATATATGTCATACCGACTTGGCACCTGATCATGCTCATCATTCGGAATATTCCTGAATCTATATTCAAGAGGATGAACATCTAATCTATGGTAGCACGATCGCAAAGCGTACTTGGGTTTTTATACGCAGGTAAGCTTAACTTACCGCTTAGACAAAAGTAAAACACCCAATGATACAAGATAACATAAACAAAACCACTCATCGAATATTTGTGGCGTCTTTGGCTATAAGCACCCTTGCGACGCTGGTTGGCTTTTATCTTTTTTCCCGCTTTACCGTAGATGACGCCTTCATTACTTGGCGCTATGGCCAAAATTTAGTTGAGTTCGGGATATGGGGGTATAATCCTTCGACATTAGACCTGACACAATCATATACAAATCCAATATATGCCGCACTCTCTATTGTGCCTGCAGCTCTAAATATTGATTCAGTGCTCTTCTTCAAAGTACTTTCAATATTGTTAATTTCCGGTTATCTAATCGGAATGGTAAGAATTGCAGCCAACAAGCGCGTAGCTGCCCTGCTTTCGATTAGCTTGCTTGCACTACCCGCGACTATGATACATGCATTTTCTGGATTGGAAACGTTTGCTTATACTGTTTTTCTGGGGTTCTTGTTTATCTCTTTGACGAAAAACAACGTCAGATCTGCAACTGTACTAACAGCAGCCTTGATATTTATTCGCCCTGAAGCGTGGACACTTACAGCACTACTGCCGCTATATTTCTTTTTTGACACAAACATAAAGGAGCCAAATTTCATCGATGGCCTTAAGACTAGAGCTTATAATTTTGCCGCAAATAAATATAGCTCTCTTATTCCAGGACTTTTGCTTGCAATATATCTATTCTCGTCAACAGTTTATTTTGACGATCCACTCCCAAACACGTTCTATGCGAAATCTGGAGGAAATTTTAGCCCAGCAAAGTTTCTTACATTTTCTTTCTTTGTTGCCCCCACGTTATTTTTTCTGAATAGAAGGAATTTAAGTTTCGGTATATTTGTTATTGCTTACTTTTCACCGATAGTTCTTAACTATACCACGTCGAACTTACAGATGAACTACGCTGAAAGATTCGCATTCCAAATCTTTTTTCCTATCGCGATGCTCCTCGCATTCACTGCGGCCAACCAAACCAGAGTGGCGTATGTTTCTTTCAGCGAAGATTTCAGTAAAGTGCTTAGGATCCCTCTATCCCTTGTTTACAGTGGCGCCCTAGCATTCTTTTACATCCCATTTGCTATTTCCTCTTCAGGCACATCAACGCTGCTCGCCGTATCAAACGATTATTCGCGGGTATTAACAGCTCATTCATCGCTCGGGAGAATGCTTGCTGAAATATCAGAAACCTACAATATATCGGCGTTTTCCCTTGGGGATGCGGGCGCTGCCGCTTTCCAGTCACGATTGATCGCGCTGGATAATGTAGGGCTCGGGAGTAGAGCGGTCGCACGTTCAGGAATGTCTTTCGAGGTTCTTGATCTCTACAGTCCAGACGTAGTTGTATTTCATTCAGGCCCATTGGGAGTGCGGGCAAACGCACATAATCAAGGCGTAATTCAAGAGTGGGTCGCTCAAAATCACTATCTACAAATTTGTGATATTTACCTAAGGTCGGAATACACCCTGCGTATTTTTTCGCGAGTTGAACTGCCTGAAATGTTGGAGGTTTGTGAAACAAGTAGAAGACTAAACGATATTGGGGAGCTCGCTTACTTTTATACTCACATCTCCGAGCCACCTTGGGCACTATGGAGAGAATAAATGTTTGCGATGACATTACTGTATCCGACAGGAAAAATTCAGATAATGCGTTTCGAATGAATTGCGTAAAGTGCTAATGGGCCATTTCCCAGACGGCCTTAGGGCATGATCAGGCGGCTTTCGTGGTTATGCAGAAATGGGGTCGATCTCCTCCTTGTCGATCTTGGCGAAAGCTTCGACCATCATGCAGCGTCTCGAGGTCTGCCATTCGTCGTTGCTCGAACAGCACGGCGCCGATCAGGCGCATGATGGAGGCCTCTTTCGGGAGATGCCCACGACATTGACCTGCCACTGAGATTTTCCTCCAGATGGATTTAGAGTCCGGCCCTATTGAAGGGAGACGGACGATGAAGCGATCCAGGTTTACGGAAGAGCAGATCATTGGTGTTCTGCGGGAACATGAGGCCGGTGCGAAGGCGGCGGACCTGGCCCGCAAGCACGGCATCTCGGAAGCGACGCTATACAACTGGAAGGCCAGGTTTGGCGGCCTCGACGTGTCGGAGGCACGGCGGCTGAAGGCGCTGGAAGACGAGAACGGGAAGCTGAAGCGGCTGCTCGCCGATGCGGTGCTGGATGCGTCTGCTCTTCGTGAGCTTCTGGCAAAAAAATGGTAGGGCCCGCCGCCAAGCGCGAGGCTGTCGCTCATCTGCGAGAGAGGTTCCAGATGAGCGAGCACCGGGCCTGTTCCGTGATCGCGGCGGATCGCAAGACGATCCGGTACCGCTCGCGTCGGCCACCCGAGACGGAACTGCGAGCAAGGCTGCGGGAGCTCGCCAATGAGCGTCGGCGCTTCGGCTACCGGCGGCTGTTCATCCTGCTGCGCCGGGAGGGTGAACCGTCAGGCATCAATCGCATCTACCGGCTCTACCGGGAAGAGGGGCTGACGGTTCGCAAGCGCCGTTCCAGACGGAGAGCCGTTGGCGTCCGCGCGCCGATCCTTGTCGAGGCCCGGGTCAATACCCGCTGGTCGTTCGAGTCCATGCCCAGATGGCCAATGGCCGCCGTTTCCGGGTTCTCAACATCGTCGACGATGTGACGCGCGAGTGCCTTGCCGCGATCCCCGACACCTCGATCTCGGGTGTGCGTTTAGCCCGGGAGCTGACCACCCTGATCGAGCAACGCGGGAAGCCCGGCATGATCGTCTCCGACAATGGCACCGAGTTCACCTCGCATGCGATCTTCGCCTGGTCGAAGGACCATGCCGTCGACTGGCACTACATCGCGCCCGGCAAGCCGATGCAAAACGGCTTCGTGGAGAGCTTCAACGGGCGGATACGTGATGAACTGCTGAACGAGGCGCTGTTCTTCGGCCTCGATCACGCCCGTCAGGCCATCGCCGAATGGGCGGAGGACTACAATACAGGCCGTCCGCACTCGGCACTCAACTATCAGACACCGGCAGACTTCGCTGCCAAACTCATCGCAACAGGCCGCCCGAGAGGGCATAATCAGGCCGCGACTCTAATCCCCGGTGGGGGAAACTTCAGTGGCAGGTCAGTTCCTCAAGCGTAAATTGGCGGAATACGAAGCTCTGCAGACTGAAATCGAGGCGCTTCGCAATGAGCTCGATGATGCCCAATCTGCGAGCCTTGGTAAGAATTCTTGAAAGACTGTTTTTTGACGCAGGAGCTATTATGATCAGTATTGCAAAACCGCTTTCAAGCTCAATAGAAGGACGAAATTTGCGGCTGCGTTTGGTCGAATCGGGGGATGCAGCTTATCTGCACCGGCTGCGCACGGATCCCGCCTATAACCAGTATCTGTCCACCGTCGATGGGAGCATTCAGGATCAACAGCGTTGGATCGAAGCGTACAAAGATCGTGAGGCGTTGGGGGGAGAATTTTATTTTATCATCGAGCGACGCGATGGAGTGCCTTGCGGAACCGTGCGACTCTACGAGATAGCCGATGACCGCTTCACTTGGGGTAGCTGGATACTTGACTCAAACAAATTGCGCAACGCGGCACTGGAAAGCGCACTGTTGTCATTCGGGTTTGGTTTCCATCACTTGGACCTCAACGTAGCACGTATCGACGTCCGGGCCGACAACTACCATGCAATCGCTTTCTATCAGCGTTTCGGCATGACTAAAATCGAGCAATCTACCTACGAGATCGAATTTGAGTATACGCGCCCTCAATATGAGGAAGACAAGCCAGTTTATTTGAAAGTACTGGAAAACGAGGCAAGCGTATGACTGGCGTTTCTGAAGACTCGGTCATCCCAGACACCGCCAAGATCCACACCTCGGTGACGATCGGGTCTCGCGTCGTGCTCGCCGGCGACGGGATAGAGTTGTCAGAGGGTGTTCAGCTTGATGCGGCATGCGTCATAGGAGAAGGTGTCACCGTAGGGTCAGGCGCTTGGGTCCGGGCTGGGGCGGTCGTGCTCCGCTCGGTCCCCCCAAACGCAATCGTCGAAGGCAATCCGGCGCAAGTGGTTGGCTATCGGGAAAGGGCCGGCGCGGGCGTTCTCCCAGATCCACGCCATATTGACATAAGATCATACGATCACCTCACCAGGCCAGCTCGCGTGCCCCTCGGCATAGGTGACTGCGCCCTCTACCTTATGCGTCGCATCGAGGATGCCCGCGGCGGGCTGACGGTGGGCGAAGTGCCAACCGAGGTGCCGTTTTCGCCGGCCCGGTATTTCGCCCTTTTCGACGTGCCGTCATTGGAGTTACGAGGCGAACATGCCCACAAGCGCTGTCAGCAGTTCCTGATCTGCCTGCATGGGGCCTGCAGAGTGCTGCTCGATGACGGAGACCGCCGCTGCGAAGTCACACTGGACCGGCCGGACATGGGCGTATTCATGCCCGAGATGATTTGGGGCACCCAATACCGCTACAGTCCTGATGCAGTGCTGCTTGTATTCGCATCGCGGCCCTACGAAGCGGACGACTACCTGCGGACCTACAACGAATTTCAGGCAGAGCTCAAAAGGACAGCAAAATGAAGGTACCCTTTCTTGACTTGGGCGCCGCCTACTGGGAACTAAAGCCCGAAATCGATGAAGCGGTCCAGCGTGTGCTCGAAAGTGGCTGGTATATCCTCGGTCCTGAAGTCGAAGCATTCGAAACAGAATGGGCTGCCTATTGTGAAGCTGAACACGCAGTCGGGTTGGCCAATGGCCTTGATGCACTGACACTTGCGCTGCGCGCACTGGATGTCGGACCGGGAGACGAAGTGATCGTGCCCTCGAACACCTATATCGCGACCTGGCTTGCCATAACCGAGGTTGGAGCAACGCCGGTGCCGGTCGAACCCGACCCGGCGACCTACAATATCGACCCGGCGCGCATAGAAGCAGCTGTTACGCCGAGGACGCGCGCGCTGTTGCCTGTCCACCTCTATGGCCAACCGACGGATCTGGACCCCATTTTAGAAATAGCCCGGCGTCACGACCTTCGCGTGGTCGAAGACGGAGCGCAGGCCCATGGTGCCCGTTACAAGGGGCGCCGCATTGGAACCCATGGTGACATTGTGTGCTGGAGCTTCTACCCAGGCAAGAACCTCGGCGCCCTTGGCGATGCCGGCGCCATCACAACCAACAACACCGCTTTGGCGCAGCGAGTGGCCATGTTGCGAAACTACGGCTCCCGCAAAAAATACATCAACGAAGAGCGGGGTATGAACTCGCGCCTCGATCCGATCCAGGCCGCTGTGCTGCGGGTAAAACTTGCGTATCTTGACATTTGGACTGAGCGCCGCCGCACTATCGCAGCTCATTACGGCGAAAAGTTGCGCGGCACCGGGTTGATTTTGCCGCATGTGCCAAATTGGGCAGACCCGGTATGGCACCTTTACGTCATCCGCCATGCAGAGCGCGATGCTCTTCATACCAAATTGTCTGAGCAAGGTGTAGGAACGCTCATACACTATCCTATTCCGCCCCACATGCAGGCGGCTTATTCAGAGCTGGGGTATGATCACGACGCCTTTCCGCTCGCCCGAGATATGGCAGGAGAAGTCCTGAGCCTGCCGATAGGGCCGCATCTTGCTGCGGCGCAGTTGGACGTCGTGTGCGACGCCCTAAAATAAAAGATGCGTCGCATATTCGCGACGTTGGAGCGAGCGTGAGCAAACCTACCAAAGGCATGTTTCATTCGTTAGGCTACATGCTGGCTGCCCATTTGACCAATAGCATCATTTCGTTGGTCAGAATGAAACTGTTGGCGCTTCTTGTTGGTCCGTCAGGCATTGGGATTCTCGGTCTGCTCCAAAGCATCCAGTCGACATCGACGTCACTTGCAGGCTTGGGCATTGTCACCAGCAGCGTGCGGCAAGTCGCCCAGACTCAGTCTGATCCGCAGGTCTTCCCGTTGATCAAGTCGGCGTTATTCTTCGGGGTGCTGCTTCAGGGTGTCGCGGCGATGATCGCTGTATGGGTCTTTAGCGAGCCATTGGCCAAATGGTTTTTCAACGACCCCGGCTACGGACACCAGGTCGGGCTGCTCGCGATCGCGATCCTACTCACCATGATCGGGTCTTCCCAGGTCGCGTTGCTGCAAGGATTCCGTAAGGTCAAGGACCTTAGCCTAATCATCGCTATCACCGCACTGGCCAGCACTGCCGTCGGTCTCTTAGTGATCTCGTGGATCGGAGAAGAAGGAATCATCTGGTTCCTTCTGGCCCAAGCGGTCATCAACATTATTGTTGCGCATGTCTTTGTACGAAAAATCGAAATCCGCACGTCCACGAAAACAAGTTTCCCGATGCTGCTGGAACGCTGGATGCAAATGGCGCGCCTAGGAATACCCTTCATGTTAGGCGCCTTGGTTACAGCTGCCACGCTGCTGGCGGTTCGGAGCATAATAGTTGACAAGGCGGGTCTTGATGCTGCCGGCTATTTTTCTGCATCTTGGTCGATTTCACTTCTCGTCCTCAACTTCATTCTTCAGGCGATGCATACTGATTTCTATCCGCGTCTGAGCTCGAACGGCACTGATAAAAAGCAGACCGCGGAGCTGATTAGTGGACAGATACTGGTTAATCTGTCTGCTGGCGGTCCGATCATTCTATTCGTCATCCTTTCGGCGCCCTTTCTGGTGACCCTGCTTTTCTCCGAATCCTTTGCGCCCACTGTTGAATTACTGCAGTGGCTGTGTGTTGGAAATGTGATGAAACTTGTCAGTCTGCCTCTCAGTTACGTACTCGCGGCAAGAGGCCAATCGGTTTTGTTCTTTATAGCAGAAGCGCTGTGGAACGGACTGTTCATCGTCATCATCCTACTCGGCTATGATCAGCTTGACCTGACAATCGTCGGCATATCATATTGCACTGCATATGCGTTTTTCTTCATTGCCCACATCGTATACTTGCAGATCTTTTTGAATCTGCGCGCGGCAAGCGATGCGTTGCAGATTTCGGCCATCATGATTGGCGTCAGTATCATTGTTTTTGCCCTCTCGAATGGCTATGGCGCTTACGGTATCGGATTTGGCGCACTCATCGCGATTGTTGCCAGTGTGCTGGCGCTTCGCGCAGTGGTTGCTAGGACGATGCGTTCCAGCACTGCGGTGCCGACATTGATCCTGCGTGTTTGCAAGATTATCGGTCTGCCCCTTCGAGACCCAGAAGCCTCCTCCAATACAAAATGAGCAAGGAGTAATTGCGCCACGCATTGAGCATTTCGGCACAAGGCCACGCCAGCCTCCTCAGTACAGTACGCAAGACGAAACGTCAGGGTGCCCACAACGCAGGGGTCAAATCTGGTTTTACGGAGATGATAGCACCTGAAACTCGGAACGGTTTTTCGTTTAACACCGGGGCGGCTTGTGACAATCGATCGACGCAGCTACGAAAATAAAGCAGGTTGATAAATCTGGCACTCCTAACAAATTTAGCTGAGCCTTCCTTGCCAAACCTATCAAGTCAGTCTTGCCCGCATATGAAACAAAGACCCAAACTACATTGAAAAATCTCATGCCTCCTCCCAAACCCATGCCTCTGGAAGGGTTACCTTTTCCGAGAATAAATCTGAGCGACGTGACGAGCTTCTACGAACATCTAGTTTCAGAAGCATTGGCACAGGTCCGCAAGCGACGCTGGGCAGAAGCGATGGACAAGATGGTTCAGGCCGCCCGGATCGCCTATCTGGTCAATTGGCGGTATCAGGACAGTCGCATCGAAGCTGCGCTCAAGCTGATCGCCGAGGCTGTGCTTTCGGCTGAAAACAACCCGCCTTCCGAAAGTGAGCGCATCGTCTTCTTTGATAGTTGGGGGCTGGATGCACGCGGATTGAGCCTTCAATACATCCGGGCGCTGAACGCTGCCGGGGCGTCGATCCTCTTCATTTGCGAAACCCGCAACGAAGCAGGCTCGGTCGGTCTACGCGAAGAGTTGTCCAAAGGTGCAGCCACGGAAACGCTGTACCTAGATGGCGTGGACAACGAGCTGGAAAAAACGCGCCGAGTCCACGAAACGATGTCTGCGTTCCGGCCGTCTCGGATACTAATGCACATGACCCCCTGGGCCGTCGGCGCCATTGTCGCGTTTCACACATTTTCGAAGGTGCCTAGGTACCAGATCAACCTAACGGATCATGCGTTTTGGTTGGGGACAGGCTGCAGTGACTATTCGCTGGAGTTTCGCGACTACGGCATTGCCGTCAGCCAGGAAAAGCGCGGAATGCCGCCCGAACGGACGATCCTGAACCCCTACTATCCCATCGTCGAAGATAGTCAGTCCCACCCCCTTCCAGAACGCAAGGATGGCGAGGTCGTGGTATTCTCTGGCGGAGCCTTCTATAAAATGTATGGCAGAGAAGGCTACTTTTTCGACCTTATCGGGTTCTTGCTCGATGATAATCCAAACGTAGTTTTCTGGCTTGCCGGCAATGGACGCACCACATTGTTGAATGAGCGGCTGGGGGCTCACCTCAAAAGCGGACGTGTGAAACTGATTGGAAACCGAAAGGATATCAATGCGGTATTCCAAGCGTGCGACATCTACCTGTCCACCTACCCGTTCTGCGGAGCGTTGATGGCGCAGCTCGCAACCCACCACGATGTTCCGATTATTTCCTTCACAAGCGCTGACTTGGTCACAAACCGGCTTGAAGACATCGTAGGGACCGATGACGTCCCCCAGATAACCCACACGGATATTTTCGCGTTCCGACAACAGGCCGCTGCGCTGATCGCGGATGCGGAGCTGCGCTCCGTTGCCGCCGCGCAGGCCAAGTCCGCCATGCACGATCGAGACCAGTTCGAGCGACGCTTCCAAGAAATCCTCTCGCGGACGGACGATCAACCGTACACTCCGTCAAAGCTGATGGAGGTCGACTATGATGCCTTCACGAGCCTGTACCTGGAAATTGAGAACCATTTCCAAGACGAGCTTGCCAAGCGGCTGGTACGAAACACAACGGTGAAATCAACGCTACGGTTTCCTCTACTGACGGCCAAGGCGGCGCTCCATGTCGCCTCGTTTTCGCTGGTGAAGCGGGCAAACTAGATGCAAGTCACCTGCGCTCCCCCACGGGTAGAATAAGATGGGCAAACGCTTACTGCTAAATCTGGCAACTGCGATTGTAGCGGTCCTTCTTTTTCCGGCGCTGTCCTACAAGGCTCGGTTCTGGCGGTACCGGGTATTGGGTTTGGCCTTCACGGCTCGCAATCGGGCTAAGTTCAAGGCCGTAGGCCGAGACGTTTTCCTGTCCAGCGACCTTATCCTACGGGGGCCTGAATTCATCATCATCGGACAAGGCTCCAGTGTCGGGCCAAGATGTTCTTTGGCGACCTGGCAAGACGGCACAACTGCAGACCAGGCGTTGCTTACGATTGGTGAGAACACGTCGCTCGGTGAGGGAACACACATCACTGCAGCCAATCGTATCGTTATCGGCAACAATGTCCTGTTCGGAAAAAACATCACCGTTTCAGACAACAATCACGGGCATGCCACGGTTTTGGAAATCGAGGTGCCGCCTGCTCGGCGTTCATTGGTCGGCAAAGGCCCCGTGGTGATCGAAGACAACGTTTGGATCGGTGACAAGGCAACCATTCTGTCGGGCGTGACGATCGGAAAAGGTGCGATTGTGGCGGCCAATTCGGTTGTGCTCGAGGATGTTCCGACTGCCACCGTCGTTGCCGGTATTCCGGCCAGACCAGTGAAACAAATGAAATGACCAGAACTACACCAGTCATCGCGGCACAAACGTATCAATTTCCCGACTTACAAGCGAAATTCAAGAAATGACTCTTTCTTCCCTGTCGAGCACACAGCCTGAGGCATGCATCTTCACGATCTGCACCAAAAGCTACATTGGCCTTGCGAACGCCCTTGGCGCGTCGCTTCGAGACCGAGGCGTTGAGGCAGAGTATGTGATCGTGATCGTCGATCACGACATCTCGGACGTTTTAGTCCCCTATGGGCGCCTTGTCTCCGCCAAGGAAATCTGCGGTTATTCGACGGCGGACTGGGCGCAGCGTACGTTCAAGTACGACGTCGTCGAGCTCTGCACCTCGATCAAGGCACGTTGTTTTCAGGTGTTATTCGCGGCCGGGGTCGAAAAGGTCATCTATTTCGATCCCGACATCATAGTTTACGACGATCTGAACGGCGTGTTCGCGGAACTTGATGACCATGATGTCTTGGTAACGCCACATCGGCTTTCTTATAGCAGCGACATGCCAGCCCGCGGCGGCGTGTTCAACATCGGTTTCCTCGGGGCATGCCGTGGAATGGCGACTGACAGGGTGATGAAATGGTGGGACGCACGTCTCGAAGACCGCTCGACCAGCGATCCCATGCGGGGGTTTTTCACTGACCAGAAATGGCTGGATCACCTTCCTGTGCTAATGCGCGACGGGCGTTTGATGGTTTCCGGGCATCCTGGCATGAACCTGGCCCCCTGGAACATTGACGAGCGCACGCTCGAACGACGGGGCGATCAATGGTTTGTCGCATTGCGCGAACACGAGGCAGAAGCGCAGCCACTGAGTTTTGTACACTATTCCGCCTTCAACTACCGAATGCTTGCCGAGGGCAAGGATGACGAACGAACCCTCGAAATAGTGGTAAAGATGCCTGAGTTCGCCGAACTCTCCAAAGTCTTGGCTCGACACCTAAAAGAGGGGAGGTTCCTCGACTACGCTTCGATACGTTATGAGTTTTCAAGTTTTTCTGATGGACGCACAATTCTACAAGGACACCGACGCATCTTTTCCAGGTTGATGGAAATGGGAGAGCAATTCCCCGAGCCCTTCTCAGCAGATGGGGGGTATTACCGGCTGCTCAAACGCAACCGCCTGCTGACACCGCCTGGGTCTGCTGCGGGGCAGAAAATACGCGGCGCCGCACTGGATAGTAAAGTCGGCCGCGCCGCCAAATTACTCGACATGCTATCCTGGTTTACAGTGCGCCTGCTTGGCTTTGCCCGGTTCACCCAATTGAGCAAATTGCTCGTTCGCTATTTTCACACGAACAACCACGTGCGATTGGTCCGTCGTGACGGGAAGCCAATAGATGTCGAATATTTCTAGGACCAACACGACGTCCAACGCTCTAGCAACGCCTCTGTCCATCTCAACGAGCTATGACGCGTTCCTCGAGGATATCGCGTGTCTAGGAGTCGCGCCGACTGTCGCGGGTCCGAGAGAGATGTCATTTGGGCTATTCAGCGCCCGATCAAACGACAGGTACTGGCTTATCCCGTTGACACCGCGCGGCGCAACCAAGGCAGGGTTCGGGATGCTACAACCCGTGACGCGTTCCGCGGAACTCGCAAAACGCGCTGCCCTGCTGGCAATCGACCTGCGTCTCGACGCACTCTGGGCGCGCCGACTTGTATTCTTGTCAGGCCTACCCTCGCTCCCGATCGCGTTTCCCCAGACCGTTGGAGCGGTGTCGTATTTCACCGGCACCGATGGTCCTCATCGGAAAACGGCGATTCAGTTCATGACCGGTTCAGGCGCAATTCTTGGTTATGGAAAGGTGACGCGAAACGCAGAGATCGCTGCATATCTGTCGGTCGAGGCCAAAGCACTCGACCGGGTTGCCCGGATGCAGCTCAAGTCGGCGGGCACACCGCAACTGCTCGGCGAAGGTGTTGCCAACGGGGCGAGATGGATCGCCACCGACAGTCGACGAGGGAAGACGACGAGCGTGCCGAACGGCCTTGTTCCGATGCATGTCGCATTCGTGCGGGAACTGGCAGCGCGGACCAAGCGCTCAGATGACGCCGAAACGATCGCCAACATGCTTGCGCTATCGGCAGCTGACGCCGATGCGGATTGGTCACGGCGGTTCCATCGCGCAAACGCCCTTTTCAGTCGCTGGGAAAGTGACATCGAGACCAGCTTCGCGCACGGGGATTTCACCCTCTGGAACAGCTTCATCGATTCAGGCGGGCTCTATGTCTTCGACTGGGAGTATTCCCGCGATGGCATACCAGTCGGGTTCGATCTTGTACATTTGCTGCTGTCCCGGCCGACGGACATGTCGGCGCATGACGAGAATGAGAGAGTAGTGGCACAATTGTCAGAGATTCACTTCACCGGGCATGTGCAGCGCGCCCGACATCACTATCTCCTTTCCCTCATGGCGCATGCCTCCTTCTATCAGGACCGCCAAATCCGAGTCGGTGCGGCGGCTAGCGGCTGGAGCAATGCAGATCTCTATGCCCGCTTAATCGACGCGATGCTAAGCGACATAGGATCCGAGTTTTGACCTATGGTTGGAGTTTTTCCATGAGGCCGCCCGTCGCCCTAAGCGCCCAAATGCCCGTTGCGGGTTCGTATAGCAATACGCCAAGTTTAATTCGGATAAGAACAGTTTTGAAAAGTGCGTTGAGCGGAGCATCGCAAACGAGGGTTTGGGAATGAGATCACGAAGCCTTGTTCTCAACTCGCGACATTTTTTCGTTTTCATTCTGGTGTCTTACGCAGTGGTGGTGTCGCTGTTCCTAGGTGCCGATACACGAAATTATTTGGTCTTATTTGCTGCTATGACAGGCGGAGTTCTGTTCCTTCGGCTCGGCCTCACCCTTCATCTACAGGCTTTCTTGGCCTTCGCGCTCTTCTCGATCATGACGGTGCTCAGTCTATTTCAGGATGGAGCGGGACAGTTGTTGTCCGTGGGGCTTACTTTTTTATACGCTGTGGGATACTTCGCCATCGCGAGCCTTCTGGATCGGGTCAAGGACAAGCGAGCCTTTTTGATGAAGGTAATGCGCGGAATTATTTACGCCTTTGCCATGCTGTGCATAGTTCAAATGGTCACCTCGTTGGCGGGACTGCCGGTCCCGAACCAGATAGGGGGGAGCAGTTTGTGGAGACACAATTCGCTAGCCTACGAACCCTCACAACTTGGCCGGATCGTTGGGATAAGCATGCTCTGCTATTTGATGCTGTCTCGCTTGCCGGGAGAACCAGAACGGGCAAGGACGTATCAGAAACTATGGGTAGCCTTTCTAACGGCGATGCTTTTAAGCGGCAGCGCGCTGGCAGTGGTAGCAATACTATTAGTCTACGGTCTGTCGCGCTCCCTGCCCTGGCTTTTATTAATCGTGATGGTCTGTGTGCTGATTTGGCCAACAGTTTTGCTAATCGACTTCGAGCCACTTCAAAGGTCTGTTGTTCTGATATCCAGTCTTCGTTCGCTTGATGTTGATCAGGTTCTGGGAGCAGATCACAGCGGAGGAGTACGCGTTGCCCCTCTGTTGATCTACCTCCGCGATGTGTCCATGGCTGAACCAGGTTTCTGGTTAGGCTATGGTTTCGAAGGCATCGAACATTTTTTTCAGGGTAAAATTGCCGGAGTTAGAGATGATAACTATGGCGCAGGTTTCTTGCCTGGCTTTGCCGTAGTCTATGGTGTCTTGGCATTCGGCTTCTTCGCCTGGATCTTTGCCTTGCGGCAGCTCAACCAGATCACGCTGCCGCTTATCGCATTCTGGGCAATCTTAATGACTAGCTCAGCAATAAACACCCAGGTCTTCTGGTATGGTCTGATCGTCATCCAAATCGCTTGGGCTGCCAGCCGTGACGTCGTCCGTTCATCCGCAAGTGTAAAACCATGAAAATTCTGATTTCAGCCTATGCCTGCGAGGCAGGACGTGGCAGCGAGGGTGAGATCGCCTGGCGGATGGTACATGAGCTGGCCCGGACGCATGACGTGCGGGTGATCACCCGAGCCAACCTACGGACGGTGCACACGGTAGCCTTTGCCGAGATTCCGAAACCTGAGCGCCTCGAGTTTATCTACTTTGATTTACCCTGGATCTTCCGATTCTACAAACGCGGAAAGCGGTTCTTCCTCGTCTACTACTACTTGTGGCAGATCGGCGTTGGGCTGAGGGCGCGCAACGCTCTGCGGGAGGCGCCAGCGGACGTCCTGCATCACCTCACTGGCGGGATGGACTGGATGCCCTCGGGGCTAGCGCTCTGCCACGGGCCGTTCGTCTGGGGGCCAGTCGGAAGCGAAAACACTCATCCGACAATCCTACCAACCCTAGCGTTCTCAACGCGGGCGAAAGAGGCGGTGCGGGTGGCGCTGCGCTGGACCTTGCGTACCTTCGATCCGTTCACCCGGATCACCGCTGCGCGGGCGAACCTGATCCTGAGCCACACGCCCGAGGCCCTGCCGCGGCGCTACCGTCCGAAGGTGCGTCCCTGCGTCCAGACAGGCATCGCCGACCTGCCGGCGCTGGCCCGCCCCAAGGAGGAGGTCGCAAGCGCCGACGCCCTGCGGCTGGTATATGCGGGGGAGCTGAAGGACTGGAAGGGCGCGCGCATCGCCCTCGATGCGGCCCTGCGCCACTTCGAAACCAATTCCGACGCCGAGCTGGTGGTCATCGGCGACGGACCCCTGCGCGGTCGGATGGAAGCGGCCGCCGCCGCCCATCCCGACGGGGCGCGGGTCACCTTCCTTGGCAAGGTGCCGATGGAGCGACTGGTCGACGAGCTCCACCGGGGAGACGTCTTCCTCTACCCCTCGTTCCACCACGGCCTTGCGACGGTGGTGTTGCAGGCGATGCTCACCGGGTTGCCAGTGGTGTGCATCGAGGGCGACGCGACCGGGCGGGCCGTGGGCGCGACCGCGGGGATCACGGCGCCGCTTTCGAAGGAGGCCCCGCCCCATGCGGCGGTCGCGGAGGCGATCGGCGCGCTCGCGGCAGACGAAGCGCGGAGGCAGGTGCTCGCCCGGGCGGCGCGCCGGACCGCGCTGGACTCGTATTCCTACGAAACGCTCGCGGCCAACGTCGATCAGGCCTATCGCGCAACGCGCAATCGTCCTTTGTAAGATTTAGCGCACAGGAGAATTTGAATATGTTGAGATGGTTCGTTTCTGTGAACCGACGAGCGGCGCGGAAACTGGAGGAGAAATATCCGCGCTTTTTCCTCGAGTCGCGCAATTTCGGCGACGACTTTCGCGCGACGGTCCGGAAAACGCTTAAGGAAAAAATGCCTAAAGTCATCCTCGAGGTTGGCGGCGTCGACCGGCCGACGCTACAGAAAAGCCCCGACTACGCGTATATCGGGCTCGACATCGATGCACGGGAAAACTGCTATGTCGTCTACGACCGGTTCATTCACGGCTCGATCGAGGACGAAACGGACCTCGACGGCGTCGAGCTCGCGATTTCGAAGGCCGTCTTCGAACATGTCCCCGACGTCACCCGGGCATTCCAGACGGTCTACGGCGTCATGGGCAACGGGGCGGTGATGCACCATTATATCCCGTCGGGCTTTCATCCCTATTCGATTGCGCTAAAGATCGTCGGCGAAAAACCCCAGAAATGGCTGATCCGCAACCTGCGCCCCCGGCAGGACGCGATCAACACCACGGGGTACCCTGCGTTCTTCAACCATTGCGACCCGATCTCGATGCGCAAACTCCTCGAACGCACCGGTTTTCGCGACGTGAATTTCATCATCTACTACAAGGCGACGGATTATTTTGCCTTCTTCTTGCCGGCCTACCTGCTGGTCGCGACCTTCGAAAACCTCGCCTCCAAGATGGGGTGGACGATCTTCGCCAGCGGCATGGTCGTAACCGCGAAGAAGCCGTGACACAGCCCGCCGAAACCATGACCGGCCCGTCGGTCTCCATCATCGTCTGCGCCTACAACGCGGAAAAAGACATCCCCGAGACGCTCGACAGCCTGATCGCCCAGAGCTACGAGGCGCTCGAGATCCTTGTCGTCGACGACGCCTCGACCGACGCCACCCCCGAGATCGTGCGCGATTACGCCCGGCGCGATGCGCGGGTGCGCATAGTCATCCACCCCGAGAACCGTGGTCTTGCCCATGGCCGCAAGACCGGTGTGGCCGAGGCCAGCCACGAGCTGCTGACCTTCATCGACGCCGACGACATCGCCATGCCCGGAATGATCGAGCGGCTGGTCGAGGCCCTGCTGGCCGACGACACGCGGCTCGGCGTGTCGGCCTACCGGGTCTATTTCGACGACACCCGCGACCTCGGCGTGCAGAAGGTCGGCCCGACGACGCGCGACGACTACATGCGGCTCTACGACGGGCAGAAGCTTGTATTCCTCTCCTATCCCAACCTCGTGCGCAAAACCGATGTGCTCGCGGTCGGCGGCTACCGCGTCGACGTGATGCCGAACGACAACGGCATCCGTTACGAGGATTTCTGCGAAGACCTCGACATGTGGTGCCGGATGTCAGACCTGAGCGCGGACGGGCGCTATTTCATCACCCTGAAAGAGCCGCTGTCGCGCTACCGCAAACCGGCCGGGTCGATGTCGACGAAGAACGTGCGGATCATGCAAGACAAGATGCGCTGGATTAAAGACTGTCTGCGCCACCGGCGTGCCGGGAAGCCCGAGCGGAGCTTTGCCGACTTCCTCGCCTCGCGCACGGCGTGGGAAAGGTTCTCCGACCGGCGCGCCAACGCGGCCGCGGGCTTCTACAAGAATGCGGGCTTTGCCTATGCCAGCCGCAACTATCCCGGCCTCGCCTGGTATCTCCTTCTGACCGGCCTCACCTCGCCGAAGCTCGTCCGCCAGAAGGCCGCTACCCAGAGGGCCAACCGATGAACGCGCCCCGCGACAACGGTCCCGAAGCTCTCGAGGGCCGGGCGCTGCGCCGGTTGTTCGCGGGGCTCGCCGAGCACAAGGTGCGCTACGCGGTGCTGCGCAACCACGAGCACTTGCCCGACCGGGTCGGCTCGCGCGACATCGACATGCTGGTGCATCCCGACGACCGCGCCACCGCCCGAAGGGTCGCGCTCGGGTTGGCGCGCGACCTCGATCTCAAGGTCTCGGATCTCTACGACGACGACATGTTCTCGTCGATCTGGCTGTTTCGCCGGATGGAGGACAGCGCGGCGTTTACCCTTGCAATCGACTTCTTCCCCGGCCGGCGGGTCTACGGGGTCGAGCTTTACGACGTCGAAGAGGCGCTCATCGATCTGCGCGATCACCGGGGCATCCCGGTGGTGCGCGAGCCGTTCGTGTTTCTCGACAAGTGGCTTTACCACCTCGTGGTCGGCCGGCCGACGCCCGCGAAATACGACGCGCTCTTCGCCGGGATCGCCGAGCGGCATTTCGACGAGCTGCTGGCGCATGTCGAGACTTTTCTCGGCCCGCACGAGGCCCGAAAGGCGCTCGAGACCGTGCGCGCCGGGCGCTCGTCTGAGCTGCGGGCCCACGGGCACCGCGCCCGGCTCGCCATGTTGCGCGCCCGCCTCACCCCTCGCGGCCTTATGACCCCCCTCGCGTTCCTCGCCTACCGGCTACGCGACCAGGTGAGGAAACGCGGGCTGTTCCTGTCGATCAGCGGCCCGGACGGCGCAGGAAAGACCACGGTGATCGACAGGGTCGTCGCCCAGCTCGAAGCGATCTACGGGGCGGACGAGATCAAATACGCCCATTTCCGCCCCACGGTGCTGCCGCGCCTCGCCGTGGTCGCCAAGAAGGCGCATGCGGTCGAGACAGTCGACGAGAACTACGACGAGCCGCACCGGGCCAAACCCTCCGGGCCGGTGGGGTCAGTGGCGCGACTGGGTTACTACTGGCTCGACTACTTCGGTGGCTACCTGCGCAGCGTGCGCCCGGTGCTAAAGCGGCGCGAGGTGATGCTATTCGACCGCTACTACTACGACATGATCGCGGATCCCTTCCGCAGCCGGATCAAGCTTCCGATGCCAGCACTACGCTTCATCGGGCGGCTCCTGCCACTGCCAGAGCATGCCTTTTTCATCGAGGTTGACCCCGGTGAAATCCATCGCCGCAAGCAGGAGCTGACGATTGAGCGGATCGTCGCGCTCAACGCACGCTACGGTGATCTTGCCAACCGGGGTTGGCTTACTCGGATCGACAATAATGGCGCGCCGGAGGTCGCAGCCGCAGAAATTATCGACCATATCGTGGCCAACCGCCACGCAACAGTGATGCGGCGGCTAAGGTGATCGTCTTCTGCCATCTGCTCAACGACCGCTCTGGCAGCCCTACGGTGCTCCGCGCCACACTGGATGCCCTCGATGCACGGGAGGGCGGACTGCTCTTCGTCGGCTCGCAGGGGCGCGGCATTCTGGAGGAGGCGGGCGTACCAATCCGGCGCTACTGGTACCGTCGTAGCCCGTATCGGATCATTACGCTGTTCACCTATTTCGCCAGCCAAGCTGCACTGTACCGGGCGTTGAGGCATTCGCGTGACATTCCCCTCGACGCCACGGTCTTCGTCAACACACTGCTACCCTTTGCGGCGATGTTCTGGGGACGGCGAACTGGGCGCCGGGTAGTAGTGCATATCCACGAGGTCTCGATTAGGCCGGAGGCACTACGCCGCTTCCTGACGGCGTGCGCGGCGCGCTGTGCGGACCTGCTGCTCTATGTCTCGCACGATCACTGCGCCCGCCTGCCAATCGACGGGCCGCCGGCGCGGGTCGTCCCGAACCCGGTCAGTCCGGCACTCGCGGTACGCGCCGACACGCGTCTACCTCGGCAGGACGGCCTCTTTCGAGTGCTGATGTTGGCCTCGCTGCGGAGCTACAAGGGTGTCGAGGAGTTCATTACGCTGGCCGCAGCGCTGCGCGACCGTAGCGACATCGCCTTCGACTTGGTCCTGAACGCCGAACCAGGCGAGGTGGACGCCTTTGCCGCGCGCCATGCCGGCGCCGGCAATGTCACGATCTATCCGCGCACCGACGATCCAGCCAGTTTCTACACCCGTGCCGACCTAGTGCTTAACCTCGCGCGGGTGGACCAATGGATCGAGACCTTCGGCCTGACGCTGGTAGAAGCCATGAGCTTCGATATCCCGGTGATCGCGCCCCCCGTCGGCGGCCCAGCCGAGATCGTGACAAACGGGGTCGAGGGCTATTGCATTGACTCGCGGGACGGCGCGGCACTCCGCGACGCAGTGCTGAAGCTGGCTGATGATCCAGAAGCCTATAACGCGATGGCCCAGGCGGCGCGGAAGCGGGCGCAGCATTTCACCTTCGATGCCTACGCAATCGCCCTATGCGACGCACTAAACAGCCTTGGCAAAGGGCAGGTCAAATGAAAATTGGACTCCTTGGAACCGTTGGCGTTCCGGCCCGCTATGGCGGGTTCGAAACCCTCGCCGAAAACCTTGTCCGATATCACAAAAGGACTGGTCAACGGGCTGAACTGACTGTTTGGTGTTCAGGAAAAGATAATACCGAACACCCTGGGCGTTTCGAGAGCGCCGCTCTGCGCTACGTAGGTTTGCGGGCCAACGGAGTGCAGAGCATTCCCTACGACGCCATCAGCCTGTGGCAAGCTGTCCGCAGCGAGCATAATAGGATCCTTCTCCTTGGCGTCTCGGGCGCACTTGCCCTCCCCTTGATCCGGCTCATCAGCCGTGCGCACATCCTGACCAATATCGACGGGATCGAGTGGAAGCGCGAGAAGTGGAAAGGGGTCGCGCGGATGATGCTGCGCGCCTCGGAATGGGCGGCGGTGCAGTTCTCGCACGAGGTGATCGCCGACAACCAGGCTATCGCCGACCACCTCCGAGACACATATGGAAGTGGATGCCACGTCATTGCCTATGGTGGTGACCACGCCTTGCATGAAGCCGGCGAAGCGGAGGCCCCCGGGGGATTACCGGACCGCTATGCGCTGGGGCTATGCCGGATTGAGCCTGAGAACAACGTGAACGTCATTCTCGAGGCGCTAGAAGAGCTCGGCATGCCGCTGGTCTTCGTGGGCAACTGGGACAGCAGCGCCTATGGGCGAAACCTCAAAGCACGGTATGGCGAAAGCCCCAATCTCTACCTGCTCAACCCAATCTACGAACCCGCCGTTCTACACGCAGTGCGCGCGCGCGCTTCGGTCTATCTGCACGGCCATTCGGCGGGTGGAACAAACCCGTCGCTGGTGGAAATGATGCATTTCGGCATACCAGTTCTGGCCAATGGCTGTGCCTTCAACCGCCACAGCACTGAAGGCAAAGCGCGTTATTTCCAGTCCGCATTCGAGCTGGCTGACCTCCTGCGCAGCCTCGACCCAGCAGATGCCGCTCAGATCGGTTCTAACATGCGCGAGATTGCGCAGCGCAAATACACTTGGGACCAAATCGGCAAGGCCTATTTTGATCTTCTTGATCGCGCTTAAGCCGAAGCAAGTGGTATTGAACACGATAACTTTAGAGATCAGAAAGTCGAATTCAAAGTGGAAATCACAGAAACAAAGTTGTCAGGTGTTAAGCTATTAAAACCTCGGAGATTTGGCGATCATCGAGGTTTCTTTGCCGAAACATACAGCCGTCGAGTATATACAGAGATGGGCGTGGATGATGAGTTCATCCAAGACAACCACTCGCTCTCGGCGGCGGTTGGCACCGTGCGTGGCTTACATTTTCAGGCGCCACCGCACGCGCAGGCTAAGCTGGTGCGCTGTGGGCGGGGGGCGGTTTTTGATATGGCGGTCGATATTCGGCGCGGCAGTCCCACCTATGGGCAATGGGCGGGGTATGAGCTCAGCGCGGAAAATGGCGCTCAGCTTTATATTCCGGTGGGTTTTGCACATGGCTTTGCCACGCTCGTGCCAGACAGCGAGATTATCTATAAATGCAGCGATTATTACGCGCCCGAAACCGAGGGCGCGCTGCTCTGGGATGACCCGGATATCGGCATCGAGTGGCCCGTCACGGGCGAGGCGGTTTTAAGCGAGAAAGACGCCATCGCGCCACTGCTGGCCGATTTTAATAGCCCATTTACCTTTGAGGGATAAAAGATGAAGCTACTGGTCACAGGTGGGGCGGGGTTTATCGGCTCGGCCGTGGTGCGGCTGGCGGTAAAGCGCAAGCATCAAGTGGTGAACCTTGATGCGCTGACCTATGCCGCCAATCCGGAAAATGTGGCGCCGGTGGCGGATAGCCCGCTTTACGCCTTTGTGCAGGCCGATATCCGCGACCGCGAGGCGCTGGATGCGGCCTTTGCCACGTATCGGCCCGATATTGTGCTGCATTTGGCAGCGGAATCCCATGTCGATCGCTCGATCGACGGGCCCGCCGATTTTATCGATACCAATATCACCGGCACGTTCAACATTCTGGAAGCGGCGCGCAAATATTGGCAGGCGGCGGGGCGGCCGGATGGGTTTCGCTTTCACCATATCTCGACAGACGAGGTGTTCGGCTCGCTGCCCGCAGACCCTGCCGTGCAGTTTACCGAGGCCACGGCGTATGACCCGCGCAGCCCCTATTCGGCCTCGAAAGCCGCGTCAGACCATCTGGTACGCGCCTGGTTCGAGACCTACGGCCTGCCTGTGGTACTGAGCAATTGTTCCAATAATTACGGGCCTTACCACTTTCCAGAAAAGCTGATCCCGGTGGTTATTCTAAACGCGCTGGCCGGAAAGCCGCTGCCGATCTATGGCGATGGCAGCAATATCCGCGATTGGCTTTATGTCGAAGATCACGCCGATGCGCTGTTGCTGGTGGCCACCAAGGGCCAACTGGGGCGCAGCTACAATATCGGCGGTGAGAACGAGCGCACCAATCTGCAACTCGTGCAAACTATCTGTCAGATCCTTGATCGGCTCCAGCCACGCGAAAACGGCAGCTACAGCGATCTCATCACCTTCGTGACTGACCGGCCCGGCCATGACGCGCGCTATGCGATCAATCCCGCGCGCATCCGTACGGAACTCGGCTGGCGGCCCAGTGTCACGGTGGAAGAGGGGCTGGAACGCACCGTGCGCTGGTATCTGGAGAACGAGGATTGGTGGCACCCGCTTTTAGCGCGTCAGGGCGTGGGCCAGCGGCTGGGCACCGGCGCGCCATGAGCGATCTGCTGGTCTTTGGCCGCACGGGCCAAGTGGCAATCGCTTTACAGCGCCTTGCCCCGGTGCGGGCGATGGGCCGTGACGCGGCCGATCTGGCACAGCCCGATGCCTGCGCCGCCGCCATCCACGCGCACCGCCCCCGCGTAGTGATCAACGCGGCCGCCTACACCGCCGTGGACCGCGCCGAAGAGGAAGAAGCACCGGCCACCACCATCAATGGCTCCGCCCCCACGGCTATGGCCGTGACCTGCGCGGCCCTGAATATACCCTTCGTGCATATCTCAACCGATTATGTCTTTGCCGGCACGGGCGGGCGAGCATGGGCGCCCGATGATGCCACCGCGCCGGCAAATGCCTATGGCCGCAGCAAATGGGCGGGCGAACAAGGCATTCGGGCCAGCGGCGCAACACACGCCATTTTGCGCACTTCTTGGGTATTTTCCGCCCACGGCAATAATTTCGTCAAAACCATGCTGCGCCTGTCGGACGGCCGCGACGCGGTAAACGTGGTCGACGACCAGATCGGCGGGCCCACGCCTGCGCGCGCCATTGCGGCGGCGTGCTTGGCGATTGCCGATCAGCTGCAAACTGATCCCAGTAAAACCGGCACCTATCACTTCAGCGGCGCACCCGATGTCAGCTGGTGCACCTTTGCCCGCGCGATTTTTGAGGCGGCGGGCCGGCCGACCCGCGTGCAGGGCATCCCCAGCAGCGCCTATCCCACGCCCGCCGCGCGCCCGCTGAACTCGCGGCTGGACTGCCGCACCACAGACGCCGTATTCCACCTGCCCCGCCCCGATTGGCGAGCGGGCTTACACGAGTGTTTAGCCGATTTGGGGGTATCCACATGAGCAACCGCAAAGGCATTATTCTAGCAGGCGGGTCTGGCACGCGGCTCTACCCCATCACCATGGCTGTATCTAAGCAGCTGCTGCCGATCTACGATAAGCCCATGGTCTATTACCCCCTGACCGTATTGATGCTGGCAGGCATCCGCGAGATTTTGGTCATCACCACCCCCCATGACCAAGAACAGTTCATGCGCACCTTGGGCGATGGCAGCCAATGGGGGATCGAATTGCACTACAAGGTGCAGCCCAGCCCAGATGGGCTGGCGCAGGCCTTTATTCTGGCCGAAGAATTTTTGGCAGGTGCGCCCGCCGCCATGGTGTTGGGCGATAACATCTTCTTTGGCCACGGGCTGCCCGACCTGCTGCAAGCGGCGGGCGAAAACACCGTCGGCGCCACGGTCTTTGGCTACCGCGTGGCCGACCCCGAGCGCTATGGCGTAGTGGATTTTGACGGCAACGGCACGGTGCAAAGCATCATCGAAAAGCCGACCGTGCCGCCGTCGAACTATGCGGTCACTGGGCTTTACTTCGTCGATGGTACAGCCCCCGAACGCGCAAAGGCCGTACGTCCCTCGACCCGGGGCGAGCTGGAAATCATAACGCTTTTGCAAAGCTATCTAGCCGACGGCACCCTCACCGTTAAAAAAATGGGCCGCGGTTATGCGTGGCTTGATACCGGCACGCACGCCAGCCTGCTAGACGCTAGCAACTTCGTGCGCACCCTAACCGAACGCCAAGGCCAACAAGTAGGCAGCCCAGACGAAGTGGCATTCGAGATGGGCTGGATTGATGCAGCCCAACTACAGGCTCGCGCCCAGAAATTCGGCAAGAATGACTACGGAACCTACCTTGCTCAGGTAAGCTGCACGAAGCGTTAACCAGTCACAACAAGGAACATTTGGCTAACCATATTCACCCCGTACTTCGTTTGTGGCAGCTCCGTCACCTTCAAGCCGCCGCCTGATCAGGCTCACCAACTTCTGCGCATAACTCAACCTGCACTTGTTTGACCTGATCGATGAGTCCGGCATGCTGCGCGCGCGGCCCTCGGTCGACCTACACAGCCAGTCCGCCGGTGGCACCAAGCCATCGCTGGGCGAGATGATGCATTTCGGTGTACCCGTTCTGGCGCATGACTGCGCCTTCAACCGCATACCACCGAAGGCAAGGCGCGTTATTTCGGAACCTCTGCCGAGCTTGTGGTGCTGCTGCGCAGCCTCGAGCCGGAGGAGAGCAAAGCGATTTGGCAATCAACGGGGGGGCGTTACCGAGACCCAAGGCCGTCAGGTTTATACTCCACCACGCCTAGTCCCGTTGCATCACAAAGCCCAACAGGCTCAAATGTCTAAAGGACTCTACTTCTAGCCGAATGACGCTGGGGGTTCAGGCCAATTACGTGAGTCGCGAACCAACATGCACCACTATGGTCGTTACTCAAGCGAAAACGCCCCGATACCCGACTCCAGACTTGCCTCTATGGTGCGTCGGAGTCCTAAAGGTTCTTCAATCTATGCTTCTAAGCGCTTCTTCGCATGCCATTCGGTGGATATTCTGGGGGCTCATTGCAGTTGTCCTCCTCGCTCCGCTCCCGCTTGGAAGCAATCGCCCCTTGCCCGGAGCCTTGCTGCTTGCGGCCACCGGCATGCTTCTGCTCCTTTGGTCATTGTATGCCGCTGTTGCCAAGGACACTATCAAGACTGACCCGCTTCAACCTCTCATTGCACCAACACTACTTTACGCACTCGTTCTCGCCTGGATATTCCTGCAGTGGATACCGTTGTCCTCCGCCAGCCCGGAAATTAATCCATCCTGGAGAAATCCTCTGTGGGTAGAAGCGTCGCAGGCGCTCGCCATGCCCCTCCCCGCTCATATTAGCATTGATCTCGCAGCATCCTTCGAGGGCGGCCTCCGGTTCCTCGCCTATTCCGGCATCTTCTGGCTCGCGCTCAGTCTTACTTGCGACCCAGCACGGGCCGCCCAAGCCCGGCTAGCCATCATCGCAGCTGGTGCGACCTACTCCCTCTACGGACTGTTCGCTTTTTTCGGCGGGGGGGACTGGCTCCTTGGCAATATTGGCGCGAGACCGGACGCGTCTCTCACCTCGAGCTTCATCAACCGCAACTCATTCGCGACCTTTGCGGGCTTAACGCTCCTTGCCGCCGTGTCGCTGTTCCTGGAGCGCATTCGTCATCTCTTGGGCCTCGAACGACCCTTGCGTCGCAAGGCGGCCCTCGTCATCGAACACATGATCTTTCAGTCGGGCTGGCTCACAGGTGTCCTCCTCGTGATCATGTTGGCGCTCCTCCTTACCACCTCACGTGGCGGCATCCTGGCCTCATTTTTCGCGCTTGGCGCGCTGATACTCCTGCAACTCGGGCGCCGGAGCCGTGCACCAGGGCAGCCCATCGGATTTGCAATCCTTATCATCGTCGGAATCGCCGTCATCGCAGGTGGTGGCAACTTCATTGACCGCCTGGAGCGCCAAGGATTATCGCTTGAGGCCGATCTTCGAACGACGCTCTTTGCAACCACCACCAGTGCGATCCAGACCGCCCCCCTGACCGGCACGGGGTTAGGAACATATGAGCTGGCGATCGAGCCATATCGGGCCAACGACCCGAACATCTTTGCACTCTGGGAGAAGGCGCATAACACCTACCTCGAAAATGCGATGGAGCTGGGGCTGGTGGCGGCCCTCGCCCTCAATCTGTCGATCTTGCTGCTTGCCCGGATCGCCTTTCGCGGCATCGGCGCCCGCAAACGCCACAAAAGCTTCCCGGCACTGGGCGTTGCTGCAACGCTGCTTGTAGGCCTTCACGCCCTGGTCGATTTCAGCTTGCAGATCCCGGCTGTCGCCGTGCTCTACGCCTTCATGATGGGACTCGCGGTCGCCCAGTCCGCCCCTGCGAGGCAAAGAGCCCCATCACCGATCAAGGCTTGACGCCACAAGCCGGTCGAAGTCCCGCAGAGCCCGGTCATTCTCGCCGAGCCGCTCTCGAAAAGCCGCCCGGGCCTCGAAACCCGCATCGAGATAGATTGAGACAAGCAATGGCCTGATCGCCCTGCGCGTCCAAAAGGACTTGATACCGGCCAGAGCATGGGTCCGCATCTCATCAGGCATCGCCTCCCAGTGACGCATGACAATCGACAATTGGGGCAGAAGCGCAGAGGCACGGCGCGGCGCAGTGAGCCGGGCGAGCCTCAAGTAGGGGAGAACCTTCTGGACAGGCGCGCCCGCTTCAAGCTCGGCTTCTGCAAGCCGGGCCCAGGCCGTGCCGTTCCCGGGTGACAAGGCAGCGGTTTGCCGGAGATCCTCAACCGCGAGTTCTTTCCAACGGTCGGCCGCCCCCGGGTCGAGGCGGGCCAGACGGCTGACGAGCCGAGCCCGATCCTCTCGCAATGTCGGATCTTCGGGCCGCCAGGCCAGGGCTTCGCTATAGGACCGAAACGCGGCCTCGGCATCCTCGAGAGATATCGCTCGCCCCTCATTGATCGCATCAAGGGACGCACTCGCAGGAAGAACAATCCAATGAGCCGCAATGCGGGGGACGGCCGAGACCACCAAAAGACCGCCTACCAGAAGACCCGCCACCGCAAGGCTCCATTGGAGCCAACGGCCGTGATCGCTCTTAGTTGACATAGTATCGGCTGTATTTGCCATAGTAGTACCCGCCGTCGCCATAGCCATATTTGGCTTGCGCAGCTGTATCGACAACAGCAAGAACGGCACCGGCTATAGCGGCGTCGTAAAGACGCAGTTCGCGGATCGCGGCTTGCGCCGCATCGCGCGGCGTTTCGCTCCAGCGCACCACAAATACGGTCTCATCAGCGACACGGGAGAGAACACGGCTGTCGGACACCGGGACCACCGGCGCGCTGTCGAGCACCACGAGATCGTAGTCGCCGCGCAAGCGTTCAAGAAGCAACCGCATTTGCTCTGACCCCAGGAGATCAGACGGGTTTGCCGTACCGGTCGCGATCGGAAGAATGTCGAGTTCGCTTTTCGGATCCTTGATCAACACATGAGATAATTCGAGTCGCTCTGCCAGCATCTCCACAAGCCCCAACTCCGGCCGGGTAACCCCGAATGCCTTGTGAACGCTCGGATGCCGGAGGTCACAGTCCACCAGAACAACCTTGAGACCGGCAGCCGCGGCCGCCCGCGCGAAACCCGACGAGGTTGTTGTCTTGCCCTCGCTTGGCAGAGCGGAGGTAAAGAGGATCACCTTGGGCGGGTTGTCCACATTCGATAATTGCAAGGCAGATCGCAGGCTTCTCAGCGACTCGGAAAACGCCGAGAGAGGCTTCGCGATCAAATAATCGAGAGGACTCAGAACCTTCCGGTCAGGCCCCTTCTCGGCCGGTGTCGCCGGCAGCGAGACGAGATGCGGAACCCCCAACATCTGCTCCAAATCGCGCCCCGTCTCAATCCCGTTGTCGAGATGCTCAAGGAGGAACGCAAGACCAACACCCAACATTCCTGAAAGCACCAGAGCCAATAGCAGCGCGCGTGTCTTTCGGGGATGCGAGGGGCCGCCGGGAGGCGTCGCCTGCGAGATTACCCGGCTATCCGGCACCTGCAGGTCCTGCTGCTGCGAGGTTTCCTTGAAACGGTTCAGGAAGCTCTCATAGACCGCCCGGTTTGCCGCCGCCACGCGTTCAAGCTCCCGGAGCTGGACCATGGCCTGACCGCTGTCGCCGCTCTCGCCGCGGATCTCTCGAAGGCTTTGCTCAAGAGAGGCGACGCGCGTCTCCGCGACGGCGACATTGTTCTGCAGGCTGCCCACAATGCGCGCGATTTCAGAGCCGATTTGGCGCTCGATGTCGCGGCGCTGAGCTTCGGCATTCACGACTTCCGGGTGACGCGGACCGTAGCGCGAGGCAAGGTTAGCCAGCTCTCGGGCCAACTCCGCCTGCTTCTGGCGAAGCTGCGAGATGGTAGACGACTGGACGACATCCGCCATGCTTTCGATCGTCCCTCCCGAGGAGCGGATCTGCCGGGCGCGATCATATTTGGCACGCGCTTCCGCGAGCGTCGTTCGAGCCAGGATAAGCTGGGCATTGAGCTCCGACAATTGCTGTTCGGAAACCGTCATACCCGCACTCGACTCGAGCCCCTCCTCCGAGCGGTAAATTTCCACGGCCCGCTCGGAATCCTGGACCTGACGACGCAGCTCATCCAGACGACGCGACAGCCATTCATTGGCCTGGCGTGTCGCTTCAAACTTCGCCTCGAGCTGGTCGAGGATGTAGGTATCCGCAATCACGTTAGCGATCCGGGCGGCCTTTTCGGGGCTTTCCGAGACAAAGCTTATATTGATCACATAGGTGAGGCGCTGCCGTGAGACGGTAAGACGTCCCAACAAGCTGTCAATCACCGCATTCAATTCCGCCCGGGCGCGAACGTCCTCATTGATCTCGGGCCGCTCGGCCTCGACAAGCGAGAGCGCTTCGCCAATCCAGACTCGCGGATCGAGCCAGCGCAACGCCGAAGGCTCGCGCAGCCTGGAATTGAATTCGGGATCCTCCATCAGATTGAGATGATCAACGACACGTGCGGCAAGAGCCCGAGAGCGGAGGATTTCAACCTCGCTGTCGACGGTGGCCGAATCCGCCGGCATGCCCGACATGACCGCTTCCATGTCGGTGACTTGCATTTTCTGGCGGTCGAGCAGAACCTGCGTTTCGGCGGTATAAAGCGGCGTCTGCTGCAGCACCACAACCATCGCCAACGCGGTGAGCCCCAGCATCACACTTACGATCAGCCCCAGACGCTTGCGCAACGTCCGGTAGAGCGCCATGAGGTCGAACTCGAGGAAACCGTCGCCATCATCGGGATTTTGGCCTTCATATGAAGGCCCCCCGCCTTTGGAGGTTCCGCCCTTTACCGGTGCATTCATCGCCACGTTCCTCACTGCCTCCAGATCGCACGCCTGTCGCGAGCAATGCAATGCCCACCGGACCGCTGTTTTACACACCACCGCCCCGCCGCGTCGAGGACACTCTATTCCCCCCAGGACTGTCCCTCGTGCGGGTTTCTCAAAGTCTAGCCCGGCATCCACGCATCGCGCATTAACGGGCCCGGCGGTACCGGCAAAAAATTGCCCCGAGCAAAGCCCGGGGGGCTTTAATCGCAAGAGAAGAATTACGCTCCGCCGCGTCGCCCCTCTCAATGGAAAAAGGGCAGCGGAACGATCCCGCTGCCCTTTTTCTTATGCCTTATCGGACATGCAAGCGTCAGCACATGATGAAGCGTTCAGAGTCCGGCGCTAAGCGTGAGCCCCACTTCGTTCCGGCTGTAATCCAAACCCGCTACGCTCGAATCCCGATCGGTGTAATCATAGCCGAGACGAATCGAGAAATTGCGGTTCAACAGGTAATCAACACCCAGACCGGCCCGCACGATATCGTCATCACGTGCGATACCCTCGAAGTCCTGGTTTGCAAAGCCAGCGCTGGCCCCGACGATCACATTACGCATGAGCTCGTGATCAACGCGGAACCCGACAGAACTGTCCGTATAACCCGACGCACCGGCTGCAATCGTTTCCTGGATCGAGGAGGCAGCCTCAAAGCGGATCGTCGTAAGCGGCGTCACGAACCAATCCACATTGGCGCCAAAAGCGATGCTGTCAATTTCCGGCAAGGTCGGATCGTCATAATCTTGCGACTGGTAACCGACGAAGACACCGCCCTGCGCCAGGTTGGTCAAACGGAAATCTGCACCACCGACAACCGCATAACCATCGGAATCGCGGTTAAGGGCTACCACAGGCGGCTTCTGGTCATATTCGCGCTGATTGATAGTGCCCTGAACATAGACATTCGTATCCGGCGACACATCGTAACCCAGGCGCAGGAATTGCGTATATTCCTCGCGATCCCGGAAATCCTGATTGAGGGCACCGCCACCGGTCAGAGGGACGGTGTCATAATCGTAGTCAGAATAGGTTGCGCCAAGACGAGTTGTGACACGATTGAAACGGTGATTCAGCGCCGCATTGCCCTCCAGGAGCGAGTATTCGGTGGGCTCTGCCGCAAGGCCGATGGCGTTCGGCGCTCCACGGTCTTCGCTGAGCTCAGCATAAGACACCCCGCCGGTCACATTCGTATCGCGGGTGAGGTCGAGACGTCCATCAGCGCCCACATCCCAGTCGAGACGATCTTCATCATTATTGTCTGCATAAAGCTTCTGCGCGAGGCCGGCACGCAGGTTCAGACTATGACGGCTCCAGTTCGACGACGCGGAAAGCCGTGCTGCAAGCGTCGTGATAAAGTCGCTCTCGGTATTGGTGTCAGTCGCATAGATGTTGTCGTCAAAGGTGCCCGTCACCGAGGCTTCCGGGAAAACCGTGAAGGCACCCGCGCGCATACCAACAGCATCATAGCCGGGGCGAACGCGATCTCGAACGCTCACATTGCGGTTATCGGTAATCTCGAGATCCTGCGCACCGACAGAGTTGATTGGCCCCACATAAAAGGCTGTCGCAGCAATGGCCGCGACCATGGCCTTTGAGACGAATGACGACGACATGAATTATCTCCCGATGGTTCTTTCAAGACCTGCGCCATTCCGAAATTGCCGCTTAGGAATTGAGCCGTAGGCTATAGGCGCGGGCCGACAGAAAACAGATGGAATAACAGGGTGCCCCTACAGGGCACCCTGACTGGCATGATCAGTTCGGGCTTACCGGTGTCTCCGGTGTCGTATCCCGGTTCGGGTTTGACGCCGCGTCACCCTGTTGCGCCTGCCTGTTCGTCGTTGCAGTTGCAGTCCCCTGGCTGACCGAAGCCTGAAGCGTCTCATCGTTGGTCGCGGCGACCTTCGCCTGCATGTTGGCGGCAGCCGTCGGATTCGTGAGACCAATTTGCGCTATGGCAGCACCGAGAGCCGCGCCTCCCGCGGTCTTGAGGCCCGGATTGCTCGCCAGCGCTTCGCGCGCCGCGTCGCTTCTCGGGTTAGCGAGCGCGGCAATGACGGCATCGCCTGCAAGTTCCGGATCGACTGCGGCCAAGAGATAAGCCTCGACGGCTGCCGCGAACGCGTCTTCGTCGCCTGCATTGGCGATCAGAAGCGCCTCGATATCGGCTTCCATCGCATCAAGCGTTTCCGCACCGGCTTCCTGCGCTATCGCCGGCATCGCGGCAAACATGGTGGGCGCCACAGCCATGGCACCGGCTACGATCATGACCGACAAAAGCTTCTTCATCACGGCACTCCCTCTTTCAAAACAGCCCGAGGCATCCTTCAAATCAGGAGCCTCACGTGCCTATCGTAATTCCCTGGCCGCGCAGGACTGCTCCCGAACGCAGGCTCAAGCTCTCTTGCAAGGGTGCCGACCCAAGCTCTGCACTTAATCAACGGGCTCGGGATTCCGGCACAATTCCAAGCGAAATCTAATATCAAACTGGACCAGTCGAACACGCAAAATTTATAGTTAATCTATGGTTATCGACTAGCGTGGCACAAATACATCGGACCAATAGCGCCTTGACAACTCTTCCTCCCAGCCAACTTGACTCACGCAACAGACAGGAACGGCTCCGAAGGGCTCCTGAAACGCACCGAAAAATTGATTTCACTTACAAAATCGCAAGTTAAAACCAATCCGGCATCACCGGCCTTCATGACGGACACATACAGGCTGTACGCAGGAGGCCCGGCTCCAAGACATCCGGATAAACGCGATCAGAAGAAGCGCTCGGGTATCCGGACAATATCACCGGGCAACACCTTGACCGCCTGGCTCGCGGGATACTCCTGTTCCGTCCCCTCTCCGCGCGTGATCAACACGCGCTCGGTGTTGGCACGGTAAGTATAGCCGCCCGCTACAGCCACGGCGTTCAGGACGGTCATGCCGCTCGTATAAGGGTACTGGCCGGAAGTCTCGACCTCGCCATAGATATAGAACGGCCGGTAGTTCAGAACCTCGACGCTCACGCGCGGGCTGTTCAGATAGCCCTGGCTAAACTTTGCTTCGACCGCGTCCTCGAATTGGCTCAAGGTCAGATCCCTGGCACGCACCTGGCCGATCAGCGGTAGCGCCACATTGCCAGAACCGCTGACGTCGAATTCGCCGGAAAGATCGGGCTCGCCGAAAACGATGACGCGGAGTTTATCGCCCGTCCCCAAGGCGTAGTCCGCCTCGGCATCCTCCGGGAGAACCGGCGCGGCCCCCGAGCTCTGCGGCACGGCTGGCGCCGGCATCGGCGCTGCTGCGCGAGGTCCGCCGCTACAGCCAGCGATCAGCACTGCCACAAGCAGGAAGGTCGCAACCTGGCTCGCTCTGGCGCCTAACGCCTCGAAAAACGTGGTAGTTCCAGATCGGATCATTATCCTCGTCCTTCCTCAGCCGCGCTACGCAATAAAAGCCCATGCGGGCGGATGCAGGGTCTCCCCAAGGCCAATGGCCCTTTAAGGATCGCGGCTATTGGTCGATAAACAGGTTGGCTTTAATTAGCATTTAATAGCTGAACTATTGAGGTGAAAGATAGCGAGGAGACCGGTTTTTCCTCTTCTGGTTAACCTGCCTGCGTCAGCGCCCTGGCATTCGCACCGGTCTGAATAAACCGTCGTCCCCCACCCTCGAGCACCAGCGCGGTCAGGACGCCGGTCATATATGCCCCTGTATCTATGCCGATGCGGTTGGACCGCACGACCACCTCTTCGTTCGGTGTATGCCCATGGATCACGCATTTGCCGAACGAGCCGCGTGAGGTCAGAAACTCTTCGCGAATCCAGAGCAGATCCTCCTCGATCTGACGATGAAGCGCGATCCCAGGTCGCACTCCGGCATGAACGAAGAAATAGCCACCGAACTCCGCCGAAACTTCGAGATTCTCGAGGAAATGCCGGTGAGCCGCCGGCAGCACCTCCTCGAAATCCTCCCGCGCCCGCTCGAAGGCCGCCGGGTCGTCGGTCAGCGTCAGTTCCTTGATGCCATAGGAATGGAGCGTCTCGAGCCCGCCATAATATTTCCAGTCCTTGCCGAAGCTCGCATCCTCAAGGAACTGCAACATGGCAAGCTCATGATTGCCCTTGAGGAATACCTGCTCGAACCCGTCAAGCCGATTGCCGGTTAACCGGTCCAGCACTTCCTTCGAGCGAAGCCCGCGATCGACATAATCACCTAGGTAAATCAATATGTTACGATCAAAAGGCCGGGCCTTCGCATCGACCTCAATCAATCCGTGAAGTTCGGCAAGCAAGTCATCCCGCCCATGAACATCACCCACCGCGTAGATACGCAGGCCCTCGGGCAGACCTGTTTCATCCGCCGGGCGCGTAAACGCGCTTTTAAGTCGATCCAGAAATCCGCCCTGCACGCAAAACCTTTCACGCCGCCGCGTTTTCCGCCGGCACCGCAATCTTTCCTTACCCGCCAGCCTAATGGAATCCCCTGTGCAAACAAAGAGATACGCCGCCGCATTGACCGGTTTTGTTATGGCCTGGACGGTTTGGCCACATTCGAAAGGGCAACTGTAGAGTGAAGGACAATTGCGATATAAAAGGGCCAAATCACTTCGACGCGGCACGTTACCGCGCCACAAGGAAGCGTAGCTTGTCCCGCACCACGACCAGACCAACAGCCGAAAGCGGCCACCTTGCCTCCGCCCACCGGACCCTGTCGCTCGAGATCGAGGGGCTGAAGGCGCTGATGGCTTCGCTTGACGGCCCCTTCATCGAGGCGGTCGAAACGCTGGGCCGTGCGGAAGGCCGGATCGTCGTGACGGGCATGGGAAAATCCGGCCATGTGGCGCGCAAGATCGCGGCAACCCTCGCCTCCACCGGCTCCCCTTCTCAATATGTGCATCCCGGCGAGGCCTCCCACGGCGACCTCGGCATGATCACGGCGGCCGACGTTATCCTCGCGCTCTCCTGGTCGGGCGAGACGGCCGAGCTCTCCAGCATCATTTCCCATGCGAAACGCTTCGCGATCCCGCTCATTGCCATGACCGCTGAGGCGGCCAGCGCGCTTGGCCGCGCAGGCGATGTGGCGCTCATCCTGCCGCGCTCCGAAGAGGCATGTCCCAACAAGCTCGCGCCGACGACCTCGACCACCATGCAGCTCGCGCTCGGCGATGCGCTGGCCATCGCGCTGCTTGAGAAAAAAGGCTTTTCCGCCAAGGACTTCAAGGTCTTCCACCCCGGCGGCAAGCTCGGCGCCATGCTCTCCCATGTGCGCGAGGTGATGCATGTGGACGACGAACTGCCGCTTACCGGACCCGCCACGCCGATGTCCGAAGTGCTGCTTTTGATGTCGCAGAAGAGCCTCGGCTGCGCGGGCATCGTGGATAAGAACGGCAAACTGGACGGCATGATCACCGATGGCGATATCCGCCGTCACTCCTCCAGCGACCTGCTGGCGCGCACGGCAAGCGAGGTGATGAACGCCTCGCCGAAGACGGTAAGCCCCGACATGCTCGCCTCCGAAGCGGTGAAGCTCCTCAACGAAAAGAAGATCACCAGCCTCTTCGTGGTCGAGGACGGCAAGCCCGTGGGCGTCGTCCATATCCACGACTTCCTGAAGGCGGGCGTCGTCTGACAAGCTTTAGGCGGCAACCGTCATTTTCAGGCCCAGAGCCTTCACCACTTTCAGCACGGTCGCGAATTCCGGGCGCCCATCCGCAGACAAGGCCTTGTAGAGACTGGCCCGGGTAAGCCCCGTTTCCTTCGCCACCTCGGTCATTCCCTCGGCCCGCGCCACCACCCCGAGCGCATGGGCAATGAGTGCCGGGTCGCCATCCTCGAATACGGCTTCGAGATAGGCCGCCACGTCCTCACGGGTCTTCAGATAGGCCGCGCTATCGTAACTAGTTGATTTCACTGCCACCTTCATCCTCACTTGTGATCCGCCGGGCAAGCGCGAGCGCTTCGGCAATGTCTCGCCGCTGGCTGCCCTTGTCGCCGCCGCAGAGAAGGAGCAGAAGCGTTTCGCCTCTTCCCGTGAAGTAGACGCGATAGCCGGGACCATACGAAATGCGAAGCTCGCTAACGCCCTGGCCGACCGGCTTCACGTCTCCTGGATTGCCAAGAGCAAGCCGGTCGATCCTGACCAGAATGCGCGCCCGGGCTTTTGTATCCTTCAATCCGGCGAGCCAGCGGGAAAAGACGAGAGTTTGCCGGATTGTCATCATTGCATTTTGTATCCTATGGGATACAAAAAATCAACATCCTCAAGGTTGCCGAGACAACCGGCAAATCTTCCAGGCACTCCAGTCACTTGCCGCACGATCCTGAAGTGCCCTGACCTCGACCGTCATCTTACCGTCACCAAACCGTCACATCCGGGCGGCTTGTCCCCGCCCCGGGGATTTGCCCTCCGCCAGCGCATGGGCGCGCGCGTGAATGATATCCCGCAAAACGGCAAGCCCCTCGGTGAGCGATGCCGGACCCGGCTGCAGGATGATCGACGACTTGATCTCGTGAAGGGCCCCGTCGCGAATAACGGGGATATCCTCGAAGGCGGTCCGGGCCGCCACCTTCTCCGGCCTGAACTTTTTTCCGCACCATGAACCGATGATGAGATCGGGCTCACGCGCCGCCACCTCTTCATAGGAAATGATCCGGTCCTTCGCCGAGCGCCGCGAGGCGAGGTCATCGAAAATATCGTCCCCGCCCGCGATGGCGATGAGTTCGGACACCCATGCGATGCCGGAGATGGCGGGCTCGTCCCACTCCTCGAAATAAACGCGCGGGCGAAGCGGAAGCGCGGCGCTCTCCGCCCTCACCTTTTCCATGCCCTCCACAAGCGAAGCAACGAGCGCCTCCGCTTCGCGGGCCTTCCCCGTGAGCGCACCCAGCATGTGGATCATGTCGAGGATCTCAGGGATGGTCCGCTGGTTGAAGGCATGGACATTGACGCCCGCCTTCACGAGGTCGCGAACGATCTCGGCCTGAATATCCGAGAAGGTGAGAACGAGGTCCGGTTCGAGCGCGAGGATCTTCGGCACGTCGGCGGAGATGAAAGCCGAGACACGCGGCTTCTCACGCCGTGCCCGAGGCGGGCGGACCGTATAGCCGGAAATGCCGACAATACGGTCCTCCTCGCCGAGAAGGTAAAGCGTCTCGACCGTCTCCTCCGTGAGACAGACGATTCTTTCGGGCGGAAACATCAGCCCGCCCGCGCAGGAAGCGGCGCCGCGACGCCCGCAAGCTGTCCGAGCTTTTGAACGCCTGCGAGAAGCGCGAGCGCCAGCGCGTTCATCTGCAAGACCCAGCGCACGACCTCCGCCGAAAGCCCGTGCTCGCCCGTGCCGATGAGAAGGCCCGCGCCCTGAAACCCGAGCTGACAGGCGGCGAAAGCAGCGATGAACGCAAGCGCGAGCGAAATGACATAGCCGCTGCCGGAGGCAAGACGCGCCACGATGAGCGCCGCGCCAAGACCGAGCATGGCGGAGACCCCGATGCCCGCACCCCAGGCGATGGTGGCAGCATCATGCGGGTAATCGAGGAAGCCGAAGCCCACCACCTGATTGATGGCAAAGGCGAGCAGGATCGTCAGCGCCGCATCGAGCCTGCGCATATTGAGCGCGGCGACGGCCGCCAGCGCCGCGAAAGGCGCCGCACAGGCGAAGACGAAGCTGAAAAGCGTCGCGGCAGCCGCAAGAAAGACGCCCCAGCCGAGGCGGCGCGCATTGCCGGATAGCGGGAAAGATGTGTTTGTCATATCGGTCATGGCCAATACCCTCGTTATGGCGGGCGGGCATGACCAAAGACGCAGGCGGATGCGAGGAAGCAAGGACCGCCGACGGCTCCCGGGCACCCCGCCCAAAAATCCAGTCTCCGTCGCGGCAGGTCTCCTGGCTCGCGGGTCGCTGCATCCTCTCCGCCTTCCCGGCGCATGAAGCGCCAGTGGCTTGGTGGAAAAGATGCTCGCCGCTTACAGTTGCGGGGGCAGCTCCGGTTACGCTTTGCCTCGAAAGAGGATCGGCGCCCCGGATTCCCTTTTCACCTTGAACCGAAATTCAAGGAACCGTGACGGGCACGAGGGTCAACATATTGGGGTCTGTGTCAAGACAGGCTTGCGGAAGCGGCCAGCGGCGGGCATTCCCCTCTTGCCTGGATATCTCGCAAGAACAGATCCATAAACAGATCATAAAATGAATATATGCCCTATTTATGGAGCATCACTCAAAGACAGACTTGATACCCAAAGAAAAGCACTATAAACAAGTCTTAAAGTAGCTCCACGGCCTGTTTATAGAGCAGATATAGATGGCGAAACCCGCGACCAGAAGCTATTCCCGATATGCCCGCGAAGCCGCCGAGCTGCTCGGCCTTACGATCCGCAACGCGCGGATCGAGCGCGGGCTGACGGTGGCGGAGGTTGCCGAGCGCGCGGACATCTCGCGCGGTCTCGTTCAGCGGATCGAAAAAGGCGAACCGGGCTCCTCCATCGGCGCCGCGTTCGAACTGGCGGCTATCGTCGGCGTGCGTCTCTTCGAGGCAGAACCCGCAATGCTGACCCGGCACCTCGCCATGACGCGCGACAAGCTGACCCTGCTGCCCAAAGCGGTTCGCACCGGCGCGAAGGGAGTGAAGGATGACTTCTGACCCCTCACCCCGGGACACGCCGGAGGACGCCCCGAAGGAGGCTTATGTGTGGGTATGGCTCCCTGGCAGCACAGACCCCGTGGTCGCGGGACGCCTCGAACGCGACGGCGGCCGCCTGATCTTCAATTACGGCCGGAGCTATCTCGACCGGCGCGATGCCATCTCAATCTACGAACCCGAACTGCCGTTGAAGCACGGCGCAATCCCGCCGCAAGCGGGACTCGCCATCGCCGGCTGCCTGCGCGACGGCGCACCGGATGCATGGGGCCGCCGCGTCATCATGAACCGGTTGCTGGGCGCGAAGGGACGGGACGCCGATATCGGCGCGCTCGACGAGTTGAGCTATCTGCTTGCGTCCGGTTCGGACCGGATCGGCGCGCTCGACTTCCAGTCATCGCCGGGCGACTACATGCCCCGCACCGCCCAGACGGCAACGATGGAAGAATTGCTGAGCGCCGCGGAGAAAGTGGAACGAGGCGTACCGCTGACGCCCGGCCTCGACCAGGCACTTTTTCACGGCAGCTCGCTTGGCGGCGCCCGCCCCAAGGCATTGATCGAGGATGGCAAACGAAAACTCATCGCCAAGTTCTCGTCCTCGACCGACACTTACAATGTGGTGAAGGCGGAATATCTGGCCATGCGGCTCGCCGCGAAGACCGGGCTCGACGCCGCGCCCGTGCGTCTCGAACGGGTGGCAGGAAAGGACGTGCTGCTGGTCGAACGCTTCGACCGCGAGAAAGGGCCGGACGGCTGGAAACGAAAGGCAATGGTCTCCGCGCTCACGCTTTTCGGCCTCGACGAAATGATGGCGCGCTATGCGAGCTATGAAGACCTCGCGGAAATCGTCCGCCATCGCTTCACCGCGCCGAAGGCGACATTGCACGAACTCTTCGCCCGTCTGACCTTCAACATCCTCTGTAGCAATACGGACGACCACGCCCGCAATCACGCTGCCTTCTGGGATGGCAAGGGACTGACCCTGACGCCCGCCTATGACATCTGCCCGCAGAACCGCACCGGCAATGAAGCAAGCCAGGCCATGGCCATCACGGGAGACAAACGGCTGAGCAATCTCGCGACGTGCCTCGAAGCCGCGCCGCATTTTCAGCTCGATGCGAGACAGGCCGAAGAGATCGCCGCCATCCAGATCGAGACCGTCGGCAAACACTGGAACGAGACCTGCGACGAAGCCGCCCTGAACGAAATCGACCGGAGGCTGCTCGGCACCCGCATGTTCCTCAATCCCTTCATTTTCGAGGGCGCACCGGACAAGCTTGCACGGATGAAAGACCGCATCGACGCATGAAACAATCGAAGGCAGCAAAACCAAAAGCGATACTCTCCTGGAGCTCCGGCAAGGACAGCGCCTTTGCGCTGCATGAAGTGAGGCGCACGGGGCTTGCCGATGTCGTCGCGCTTCTCACCACGGTCAACGAAACCCATGAGCGTGTCGCGATGCATGGCGTGCGCGAAAGCCTGCTCGACCTGCAGGCGGAGGCAGCCGGCCTGCCGCTCATCAAGGTGAAGCTGCCCTGGCCCTGCCCCAATGAGGTCTATGAAGAGCGGATGGGGCAAGCGATGGCGCGCATTCAGGCCGACGGCATCACCCATACGATCTTTGGCGATCTCTTTCTTGAGGACATCCGCGCCTATCGCGAGGAGCGCCTTGCGGCAGCCGGCATGGAAGGCCTCTTTCCGCTCTGGGGACGCGACACGAAAACACTCGCGCGCGAGATGATCGCGAGCGGTCTCGTCGCGCATCTCGCCTGCGTGGACCCGAAACAGGTGCCCGCAGCGCTTTCCGGGCGGCGCTTCGACGAAACGCTGCTCGCGGAACTGCCCGCAAGCGCCGACCCCTGCGGCGAAAATGGCGAGTTTCACACCGTGGTCACAGCGGGGCCAATGTTTACCCGTGCAATCCCCGTGACCATCGGCGAGACGGTGACGCGCGAAGGCTTCGTCTATACGGACGTGATGCCGGTCTAGAAGCCGGGCGTCACACCATCGTCTCATTCCATCCGGGCGACCCATTCGCGCAGCAGCGCGACGGCGCGGGCATCGGTGAGCGAGCGGCCAAGCTCCGGCATCATCACGCCGGGCTCCGTGCTTTCCACGCGATAGACAAGGATCGAGGCATCGGGATCGCCAGGCGCGATATCGACCTTGAGATCGCCCGCGCCACGGCCCGCCGCCACCGGATGCTTGCCGATGCCAAGCGCCGCCGGTTCCTTCTCGTCCCATGTAAGAAAGAGGCCGGAATTGCTGGCCGCTGCCTCCGCCCGGTGGCAATGGGCGCAATTGATGTCGAGCCAGGCGCGGGCGCGCGCATCGAGCGGCGCGGTCTCGTCGAGCCAGTCGGGCACGGCAGGCACATGCGTCATATCGGGGAGGCTAACGAGAATGCCCGCCGAGGCCCAGCGCAGGAGCTGGTTCTCCGGCCCCTCGTCATAATCGAAAGCATGGTTCAGGTTGCGCGCCTTGGGACCGATGGGCACGATTTCGCCCGAGAGTTCATGGCAGCCCTTGCACTGGGCCTTGTTCGGCACGGCATAGACGATCTCTTGCGCGCCGCCATCGGGGAGCGGGACCGTCATCGGAATTTTCGCGCCGACGATCTTCAGTTCCGCGTCGCTCTGTTCCTCGTTCCAGACATAGGCCCAGGCCTGCCAGCCCTTTTTCTGGTGAAGCAGCACGCGCGTCTCGACGAGCCGCAAGCCGCCGGGACGGCCTGCTGCCTCATAGGCAAAGGTCTTGACCAGTGCAGCACCGACGGGAAAGTCGAAAGCTTCATGTGCGTTGTAGGCGGCGCTCTCGCCCTTTGGCACATAGACGAAGCGGCGCTTCTCCGCGAAGTCGGTGAAGAGCGGCGTCGCGGGCGCGAAAGGAAGAACGCCGGGTGCGGGCACCTGACGCGGCGCATCGGCGAAGAAGCCGAAGGCGGAAAGTTTCGCGGGCGGCTTCGCGGCGAGGATCGCCTGGTCGTCAACCGCAGATGCCGCCCCGGTTGTCGCACCGAGAAGAAGCGCGGCGAAAAGCGCCCTCTTCAGGAGCGATATGGGAGCGCGCGCTGCCACAGGGTTCAGCCTTCCACGTCCGGCGCCATGTCCTGCGGGAGCGTCACCGCCGCGGGCTCGGGCAGGCTGCCTTCGTAATCTGCGATGTCGCGGTCGGGGCTGGTCTCCCAGGGGAGCAGCATGTGCGAGATCATCTTCGCGTTGGCAAATGTCGTGCCTTCGGCTTCCTTCACATAGATCCGGTTTTCCGCCGCAACCCATGTGAACCATTCGGGAATGCGCGTGACGCCATCCCAGACGATATCGGGGATCGGTGTGCCCGCCCGCTCCGCGAGAAGTTCGCCGATCTCGTTGTCCGGCGCAGCCCCGCCCTCGCCATAGCTGTTGTCGTGGATGAAGACACCGCGCGGCACGAACATGTAATTGTCGTCGTCATAGTCATTCGGATAGGCCGCGACGAGAACATGCACCGTGCCGTTGCCCGAAAGGCGGTTGCCGAAGATGTGCACATTGCGGTTCGCCATCACCATGATGCCGGTGCCCATCGGCACCGAGCCGACGATATTGCCCGCAGGGGCGAAATTCGGCGTGTCATTGTCGATGGATGAATTGTCGAAGACGCGGATATCGTGTCCGCCCTGCTGCGGCAGGTTGGGCAGGTCGAAAATCAGGATGCCGCCCGTATTGTGACGCGCCATGTTGCCATAGACATCGGCGCGGAAGCAGTTCTCGATCTCGATGCCGGCGACGTTGTATTCGGCGAGGCTGTTTCGGACGATAATGTCCTGGCTCTGGCCGACATAGATACCGGCGTCGGACGCGCCGCGCACCGTCACGCCCTCGATCAGCACGTTGGTGGAGGAAACGGGATAGACGCCATAGGCGCCGTTTTTCTCATCCGGGCCGTTGGTCCATTCGACGCGCAGATTGCGGAAGGTGATGCGGTCCGAGCCCTTCGACTTGATGCCGTCGCCCTTCGTATCCTCGACCGCGAAATCTTCCAGCACCACACTGTCGGAGGTGACGAGCAGGCCCTCGCCCGAGCCGGTCTGCCCCTTGAAGGAGAGCACGGTCTCTTCCGCGCCCGCGCCGCGGATGGTCACGCCATCGGCATCGAGGACCAGCCCGTCTGCAATGTCCCAGCGCCCGGCTTCAAGCAGGATGGTGTCGCCCTCTTCCGCCATGATGAGCGTTTCGATGAGCTTCTCCGTGCCATCGGCCGGGGCGAGCCGGACCTCCGCTGCCCATGACGTCCCCGCGCCAAGAATGGCGAGCGTGAATGCGAGCGCTCCCGCTGAAAAGTTCAACTTCATCTGCTTCTCCCCCAAGCCCATGCAAAGACCGAGAGCCCGGACAGGAAGCTGCCGGGCACTCATCTGATGACAAAATGCGGCCTTCGCGCTGGCTCTGTCAACAAAAATGAAATAGTTTCACTTTTTGAGAGAGACAGCACCGGACCCGGGAATGCGAGCGAGCACGGCAGAAACACCCCTGCGAGGGGCAAAGCGCGTTCCCGTGCAGACGCGGGCGCTGAAGACGCGGGCCGCGCTGCTGGCGGCGGTGGAGGAGATCGTCGCGGAGGACGGCGCGGAGGCGGTCACCACGACGAGCGTTGCCGAACGCACCGGCGTCGCGGTGGGGAGCCTTTACCGCTACTTCAGGGACCGCGACGCGCTGCTTCTCGCCGCCTATGACGCCACCGTCGAGCGGATCGCGGCGGCGAGCGTCGAGCGGCTGGCGGGTCTCGGCGAGGAGACGGATGTCGAAGATGCGGCGCGCCTTCTCCTGCGGGTCTATCTGGACGAGGCCGAAGCGATCCCGTCCCATACGAACCTGCTCCGGGCCATGCGCTCGATCCGCACGACGGAGGAAGAGCAGGACCCGGCGAATGTCACCATCATCGGCGAGCGCATCGCGCCCTTCCTCAAGAGGTTTGCGCCCGATGCACGTCTCGACCCGGCGCGGCTGCATTTCATGAACGTGCTGATCGGCAATCTCGTCGACCTCTATCTCGTGACGCCGGGAACGCAAGAAGAGCGAGCGGCGCGGCGCGAGGAAATCGAGGCGCATATGCTGCTCGCGCTCAGGCGCGCAATCCGTCCGGGACGCTGACAGGCAAAAAGAAAGGCCGGGCATTGCCGCCCGGCCTGAGTTTCAGCGCATCCAGAGAGAAGATCGAGGGATCACGGAGGCGGAGGGGGAGCCTGCGTGAAGACGCCCGCGCCGGTGATGCCGTAATCGCCGAAGCCGATTGCGTATCCGAGGCCGATCGTCTTGCCGCCCTGACCGAAGGCCTGACCTTCAACGGCAGCGCTGCAGGGCGTAATCGCACAGGCCGCACCCGTGCCGCCGCCATCCGGCGTGAAGGTGACGGGCAGCGAGCCGTTGAACTTGCCGTCCGTGCCCATCGTGAGCTCCGAGGTGGAGGGAGTGGCAAGACCGCCCGTCGTCGTCAGCTTGTAGACGGCATCGCCCGCCATCGACACGTCGAGATCCGTGCCGATCTTCGTGCTTGCCCCGTTCCAGGCGACGACCATGCCGCCCGAAAGCGTGCCCGGCGCCGAACGGCCGTCATTGAAGACGGGAGCCGTGTAACCGGCGAGTTCGTACTCCGCCGTACCGCTGGCGGGAAGATCGGTGGCGGTAGTGCCGACGATCCAGTGCATGCCCTTGTCGCCCGTCAGGTCGGCGCCGACATAGCCGTTATAGGTGCCGGTGCCGCCCGTCTCGCCGCCGGTCCAGCGGCCCCACATGACGTCATCGTTGCGTCCGAGTTCGGCCATGCCATTGGTGCCGATATTGGGCGTCGATTCCGAGCCCGGATTGGTGCGGACCTGATAGCTGATGAGCGAACCGTCCTCGCCGAAAACCGCTGCCTGATCGGTAAAGACGGCGTTGCTACCATATTTGGAAACGACAGCAGAGTAGTTGCCGTCCGCGAAAGGCGTGTCCAGCGGGTCCGACAGGGACGCCACTTCCGCGCCGTCCGTGGTGAAGGCAGCCGAACCGGAGATCGCCCGGCCCAGATAGGCGCTCTGCCAGATCTGGTAGTTGAGTGCGGCGGAAGAACCGCCCTCGCCGGAGACGAAACCGTAGAGCGAGAAGAAGCAGCTCGAGTTCGACTCGCAGGCGCGCCCGCCATCGTCGATGGTGAAGGTGCCTTGCCCCATCTTCACGATGCTGTTCGTGGGATAGATGGAGCCGGTCGTATAGACGGCGAAGGGCGAGAGATGCGGCATGTCGAGGCCGCCCGGCGTCTGCACCACATAGATGTGATCGTCCGGCATGTCGATTTCGAGATCGAGGCCGACGGCGGGCATGCCCGAACCGTAACCGATGGACATGCCGCCGGTAAGCGTGCCCGGCAGCCCGCCGCCATCGGCGAAGGTCGGCGAGGTCGCCGCGGCAAGGTCGTAATAGGCGACGCCATAGGTCGGCAGGTTCGTCGCCGCCGTGCCCACCGCATAATGATAGGACTGGATATCCGCCGAGAGAGAGGTGGCGAGATAGCCCTCTGTCGTGCCGTCGTTCCAGCGGCCGATGGTGACATCCTCATTGCCCCAGAGATCGGCAACCTTCGTATCGCCCCGGTCCGTACCGTCCGGGCCCGTGTAGTCGCTCACGAAAGAGGAAAGTGCGCCGCGCTGATCGAGCTCGATGGTCGAGTCATCGACAAAAACACCGTTGAAGGCGACCTGATAAGGCCCGCTGCCGAGCGGCGCGTCGATCTCGCCGCTTTCGGTCGGAGGCGGTGCTTCGCCCGGCGTATAGGAACCCTGGGCGAAGACAGCCGCGCCGGAAATGCGCTTCGCGCGATAGAGATCGTCGGACGGCGCGGAGAAGTCCATGATCTGGTAGGTGATGCCGACATCTTCGCCCGCATCGCCGGTGAAGAGGCCGTAGATCGACGCATCGCAGTTCGAGGTCGGACAAGCCGCGCCGGCCTGCGCCATCTGGATGCCGTTGAGACGGAAGATGCCTTGCGAGAGATCCTTGTATTGCGGTGCGGCCGAAGGCGCGGCGGCCCCGCCCGCGGTCTGGATCACATAGACATGGTCACCCGGCATATCGACCGTGAAATCGACACCGACCTTGAAGATCGGGCCGAACAGAATGCCAAGCTCGCCATCGAAGGTGCCGGGCGCAAAGCTGCCATCGTCGATGGTCGGGCTCGTCGCGGCGACGAGATCGTAGGTCGCGACGCCGTTCGTCGGGATGCTCGCTTCGTTCGTCGGCTTGCCATACATCAGGTGGAAGCCCTGATAGCTGGTGCGGCCAAGTTCGGAGAAGGTCGTGCCGTTATAGTCGTTGTAGTAGTTGCCATGCGTCTCGCCGCCCGCCCAGCGCTCGATGAACACGTTGCCGTTGGAATTGGCGCGCTCAAGTGAATCGTTCGAATTGCGTTCGAGGTCTTCGCTCGAACCGTCGCCGACCTTGTAGCGGTTGAGCTCGCCGCCAGAACCAATGGTAACGGTTACATCGTCGCGCGCATCGATGCCGATGGCATCCGCCGCATAGGCGATGACATAGCCCGTCTCTTCCGTGCCGGTGACGGGCACGACGACCCCGGTGACGGGCGGCGTGCCGCCATAGCCACCGCTTCCGCCGCCGCCGCCACCACTGCCACCGCCACCCGCGGCTTCCTCGACGACCCCCGAACCTTCCGAACCCTGCTCATCGGCGGGCGAGTAGTTCGTGTCGTCCGGCCCGGACTGCGTCATTTGCGTCGTGTTGACCGGCGGCGGCGTGAAGGTGCCGGCGATGCTGGTTTCGCTCGCCTCATAGCCCTGGCCGGCCGAGAACTGACGTTCGCCGCCGCCATTCGCGACTGTCGCCATGCCCTGATTGACGCGGCCGGCAAGTCCGCCATCCTCGCCCTCGAAGGCAGAGAAGGCGCCGCCCGTGGTGGCGATCGTAACGCCGCCCTTCGAGACGGAAATCGGCATGCCGCTTGAGGCAACGCGGATCGCGCCCGACACGAGCTCGAAGGAAAGACTGTCGCCCTCACCCGTTATGGTGAAGACGGAACCGGGCTCGATGGTGACGATGCTGCCATCCGGCGCCTGAAGCTGGAGCAGCGTGGTGGCTGTGACAGTCTGGCCCGGCTCGATATTGGCGACATCGCTGCCGCCACCCTCGACGGAAGCGCCGCCGAAGAGAACGGGGAGCGCCGAAGCGCCGGTTGCCGAAAGCGCAAGCGCGGCGGCGACGGCCGTCGTTGCAAGAAGCCGGTTGATCGAAATCTTTTTCATGTGTCTGGCTCCTTCGGATCAAAAATCGAGACTGATGGAAACGGAAGCGACGACGCGGTCATACTCGTAGAGCACGATGTTGCTGTCGGAGCGCGTATAGGCGACCTCTGTGCCGAGGGTGAGGTCGTCGGTAAGGGCGTAGCGCAGACCCGCCGTCGCATCGGCGCGGATGACCGAACGCTCTTCGAGGAAAAGCGGATCGGGCTCCTTGTATTCGGAGGCCTCGACCGCAACGCTCGCATAGCCGCGAAGGCGCGGCATGAGGCCGACCTCGCCGCCGAGACGAAGGCCGCCAAAGGCATAGCTCAGATGATCGAAAGTTGAATCCGTGAGCTTTTCGTAACCTGCATAGGCGCCGCCATAGACGTAAGGGTCGCCCGCGCCGCCAAGCGACTGGCCGACGGTTGCGCCCGCCGTATAGCGGTTCGCGTTCTGAACGCTGTTCGAGGGATAATTGAGCTTCGAATATTGCAGGTAGACGGCATAGTCCGTCATGCCCGCCGTGCGATAGGTCCACTGGCCGAGCGCGCCATAGGTGTAGCGATAGACTTCGTCATCGACCCAGTAGGACTGCGCCTGACCGCTCAGCGTGAACGTGCCGTGATCGGGCGTACGCTGCGAATAGCCGAAATTGATACCCGCAATGCCCTGGTTGAACTGATCGAGATCCGAGTTCGCGCGGTAGGACGCGGTGAGATCGAGCAGGAGCTGCTTGTCGATGGCGATGCCATGCGTCACGGAGCTGCGCCCGGAAACTTCGCCGAACGCATCGTCCTGCGAAGTCGCGCCCGCGCCGAGCGTCGCAAAGCCGAGCCCTGCGAAGGCGGGAATGAGGATGCGGCTGTCGCTCGTCGAATTGTTGACGTTGCTGTCATAACCGCCGCGGACCGTGACGCGGTTTGAAATCTGCGTGCCGCCGCCGGAAAGACCGGTGTCGAGGGCGGTTACGTAGCGGTCGATCGTTTCGCGCACGCTGTCGGGCACGCTGTCTTGCGCCTCGACGGTGGCAAGCTCGCGCCGCGCCGCCTCGGGCTCGTTCATGGCGATATAGGTGCGGCCAAGTTCCGCGCGCGCCTGAAGATGACCGGGATCGACCGCGAGCACGCGCTCGAAAGCGGCGACGGCTTCCGCCGGGCGGCCGGAATCGACCGCGGCAAGCCCGAGCATGTAGTCGTAACCCGGATTGCCCGCGCGGGCGCGCTCTTCAGGCTTCAGAATTTCATAAGCGCCCGCTGCGTCACCCTGCGAAAGGTGCTGGCTCGCCTCTTCCATCGGGCCTGCCGTTGCGGCACCCGCTGCGGCCAGCGCCAGCCCGGCCGCCAGCGCAAGACCCCTCACCTGCCGTCTGCTGTTTGAAAACCCCGTGCCCGCTTTGCGGCAACCGGCCCGGCCGCGCGCCCATTTCGACATCGTCACATCTCACCCCTTGTTACATCCGCGCCCGGCCGCTGCCTCCGCGCGGAACGCAACGAGAGGTGAATCGGCCGGAATGCCCTTTGGTGCCGGGAGACTAGGCAGGGGTGCCCGGCGCCGCATGACCCAAATGGACTAACGGGCTGCGCGCATCTGCCACCCGTGCGATCCGGGCTTCAACAGGTGTAGGATGTGGAAAACGAAAGGGAGCGCGATGTTTGGACATCAGATAAGGCTGTTCCGTCTGGCGGGTTTCGACGTGACGCTGGATCTGAGCTGGATCTTCATTGCCCTGCTCGTCACATGGACGCTGGCGACGGGCTATTTCCCGGAGGTCTATCCCGGCCTCACCTCGCCCGCATACTGGTCGATGGGCATTGTCGGCGCGGCGGGGCTGTTCATCTCGATCATCCTGCACGAGCTTTCGCATTCGCTCGTCGCACGTCGCTTCGACATTCCGATCAAAGGCATCACGCTCTTCATTTTCGGCGGCGTCGCCCACATGGAGAAGGAGCCGCCAACGGCGCGCTCTGAACTGCTGATGGCGATTGCCGGGCCCATCGCCAGCCTCGTTCTCGCGGTCTTCTTCTATATGGCCGCCTCCATCGCCCATGCAGCCGGACTCGGCGACACGGTGACAGGCGTCGCCTGGTATCTGGCCCTCATCAATTTCATGGTCGCCGTCTTCAACATGGTGCCTGCCTTCCCGCTCGATGGCGGGCGCGTCTACCGCGCCTGGCTCTGGGGCCGCTCGGGCGATCTCAACGAGGCGACGCGGCGCGCATCCTCGGCGGGGCAGACCTTCGGCCTCATCCTGATCGCGCTGGGCGTGGTGAGCCTTTTCACCGGCAATCTGATCGGCGGCTTGTGGTGGGGCCTGATCGGGCTCTTTCTCTATTCGGCCTCGCGCGGCTCCTACGCGCAATTGCAGGCGCATGTGCTGCTCGGGAGCGAACCCGTCTCGCGCTTCATGACCCAAAATCCGGTGACGGTACCCGCAGGCATCAGCCTGCGCGAGCTGGTGGACGGCTATGTCTATGGTTCCTTCCACGAAGCATTCCCGGTGATGGAAGGCGAACGGCTCGTGGGGCTTGCCGGTGTCGCGGAACTGCGCAAGACGGACCGCGCGGAATGGGAGAAGCGGCGCGTCTTCGACATCATGCAGCCCTTGTCGAAAACGAACGCCATTTCCCCCGGCGACAGCGCCGAAGCCGCCCTTCGCCAGATGAGCGAGAGCGGCAATTCACGGCTTCTGGTGGTGAAGGACGGAACCCTTCTCGGCATTGTCGCGCTGCGCGACATCATGCGTCTGATGGAACTGAAGCAGAGCCTCGGCTAAGCGGACAGGCGCGCAATCACGGCGACAACGCTCGGGCCGAGCAGGACGGCATTATAGACGCCGTGCATGATGACGGATGCGCGCAGCGAGCCCGTAAGGCGCGCGAGGCCGGCAAGGACAAAGCCGATCACGAAAAGCAGGATGCTCAGCGTCCAGCCGCCAAGCCCCGGCAGCATGAAAAGATGCCCATGCGCGAGCGAAAAAAGCGCCGCCGTGAGGCCCGCGCTCGCAGCGAAGGAAACCCGCCTCGAAAGAAGCCGGAACATGACGCCCCGAAAATAGAGTTCCTCGGCTACGGGCGCGAGCAGCACGGCGATGAAAAAAAGCGTCAGCGCCTCGGCGCCGCTCGAAGGCGAGAGAAGCTCGCTCTTCTCGATCAGTTCCTGCTGCGTTTCGGCGGGAAGCAGGGAGAGAAGCCACATGAAAAGCCCGGCGAAAATCGCGCCGAGGCCGCCCGCCGCAGACAGGCTGCGCCAGCGGACAGGCGCGAAATAGACGCCGGAAAGACGGTATCCGCGAAGCCTGAGCAGCAAAAAGCCGGTCGCGATGAAGCCCCCATAGAGCGCGACCTCGACGGTATAGGCAAACCAGACCGTCGCCGAGGTGCCGCGCGCCCAGAAGCGCAGGCCAAGGCCCTCCGGGGCATTAAGATACCAGTCGATGAGGAAAGCAGCGGTGGCCGCGACGAAGGCCACCGAAAAGGCCCCCGCCGGCAGAAGAACAACATCGTACCAGCGCAACGCCCGCGAGCTTGCAGGCGGCGCCCCCTCGGCAGGATCGGGCTCCGCCGATGCCGCTTCCCGGACCCGGATCGCCATGTCTCTACCGGCCCGCGCTATCGGTGAATTGCGTCATGAACAGGAGAATAATCGGCTTCGGCCCGCGAACGCCACTTCTTAAGCCCCGCTCAGCCCGGAACCTGCTCCGCTCTGGAGGCCATGAAGCCCCGCCAGCCGCCAAAGGAGGTGATTTCCTCCGCACCGTCGAGCCCGCTTTCCTCGCAGAGGAAGCCCTTGACGCGGCGCCCGCTCACGAGATCGAGCGTACCGATGCAAAGCGGCTGCGGTACGCCCGCCATGAAGCCGCCAAAGGCGGAACGCGGCACACGCCAGACTTCAAGCTCGATGGAACTTCCCCCCTCCGGCACCCGCACGAGACCGGGACGGAAAGGCGGACCGCCCGCCAGCGCATAGAAGCGATAGACGGGAGCGGTCTTCGTGCGCTCGACGAACATGGCGCCGCGCGAGGTCAGTTCATGATTGAGCGGCAGGCCCGACATATGCGCGCCGACAACGGCAAGCTCGATGAAGCCTTCATCGGGCGCGGCAGGCGGAACGGGACCGCCGGGCGTGAGCCCTTGCGCGCGCTCGAAGGCGGAGGCAAGCACGCCGAGCTTTCCTTCCGAAAAAGCGGGCGCTGAGAGCGTGACGCCGAAAGGAAGCCCCGCCGCCCTGCCGCTCGCGCGGATGCCCGCCGGAACCGCGATGCCCGCCATGTCGAGCAGGTTCATGAAATTCGTATAGGTGCCGAGGCGGCTGTTGAGCTTGACCGGCTCGGCAGCGATCTCGTCCACCCGGTAGATGGTGGGCGCGGTCGGCACGACGAGGACGTCGATATCCGCAAACAGCGTCATCGCCCGGCGCTTCAACGCTTCGAGCCGGTAGATCGCCTCGAAGGTTTCGACGGCATTGCGATCACGCCCGCCCAGAACAATGCCGCGCACGGTGGGGTCGGTTTCCGCCTCATGCGCCTCGATGAATTTGCCGATAGCGGCGGTGCGCTCCGCGACGAAGGGCCCATCGTAAAGAAAGGCTGCCGCTTCAGCGAAAAGCGAGAAGTCGATCCAGCGGGCGCGCCCGCCAAGTTCTTCCAGCCTTTCGCAGGCCTCGCCGAACAAACGCGCGGCCTCGTCATCGCCGAAGAACTGGAGGTCCGAGGCGCGCGGCACGGCGAAGGTAAACCCCTCGCCAAGCGTCGCGGGCGTTTCGGCCATGCGCGCGCGGGCATAGATGTCCTGCGGGTCGAAAGAGGCCGCCGCATCGAAGACGGCTTCAGCATCTGCGACCGTGAGCGCGAAAATCGACACGCAATCGAGCGAGCGGCAGGCGGGAACGACACCGCGCGTGGAGAGAAGCCCGCGCGTCGGCTTCAGCCCGACAATATTGTTGAACGATGCAGGCACACGGCCAGAGCCCGCCGTATCCGTGCCGAGCGCGAATGTGACGATACCGGCGGCGACCGCCACGGCGGAACCGGACGACGATCCGCCGGAAATATAATCATGATTGAAGACGGAACGGGGCGCCCCCAAAGGCGAGCGCGTGCCGACAAGGCCGGTCGCGAACTGGTCGAGATTGGTCTTGCCGAGCGGGACCGCACCCGCCTCGATCAGCTGGCGGACGGCAAAGGCGCTTTCCTTCGGCTGATAGGCAAAGGCGGGGCAGGCCGCCGTGGTCGGCAGTCCCTCGACATCGATATTGTCCTTTACCGCGAAGGGCACACCGAAGAGCGGCATGCGCGCCCGGACCTCACGCGGCAATTCATCCAGCGCCTTCGCCCGGGCGATGACTTCTTCATCCTCGAAGCGCGAAATCCAGATGGCGGGATCGTTGCAGGCATCGGCGCGGGAAAGCGCCTCGCGCGCAATGTCCTCGGCGCGGACGCCGGACGCCATCGCCGCCATGAGCGAGGGAAGCGAAAAGGAAAGACCCTTCACGATGCAGCCTCCATTTCCTGTACCGCCGCGTCGAGCGGAACCAGCGTAACGAGCGCCTGCCCCGCCTGCACCATCTTGCCCTGCGCGCAATGCACCTCGTGAACCCGCGCGGCGACGGGCGCGCGCACCTCGATTTCCATCTTCATCGACTCCAGCACCACAAGCGTCTGATCGGCGGCAACCTCGTCGCCCGGCGAAACGCCGATGGACCAGACGTTGCCAGGCACACCGGATTCGACGAGGCGTCCGCCTTCCGGCATGTCTGTCACCTCCTCGATGGCGGGCGCGTCGGGCTCGACCGCGCTCATGGCGAGGCCCTGCTCTTCCCAGCGCTTGCGCTCTTCCTCGAAGGCGCGGCGCTGCGAGACGCGGAAGGCGGAAATCCCCTCGGCATTTTCCTCCAGGAAGGAAAAATAATCGCTGAGGCGGAAAGTTCCCTCCTCGACCTTCACTTCATATTCGCCATGCAGGAAGGCCTCGCGCGCATCGAGCAGTTCTTCCGCCGGGACGGGGAAGAATTTCAGCCGGTCGAAGAAGCGGAGCAGCCAGGGCTTCTCGAAGTTCTTCGTTTCACGCCAGCTGTTCCACATCTGCACCGTGCGGCCGACGAGCTGGTAGCCGCCTGGGCCTTCCATGCCATAGACGCAGAGATAGGCGCCGCCGATGCCGACCGCATTTTCCGGCGTCCATGTGCGCGCCGGGTTGTACTTCGTGGTGACGAGGCGGTGACGCGGATCGAGAGGCGTTGCGACCGGCGCGCCGAGATAGACATCGCCGAGACCGAAGACCATGTAGTCCGCCTCGAAAAGAATGCGGCGCACATCGGCGATGCTGTCGAGCCCGTTGATCCGGCGAATGAACTCGATATTGGACGGCACCCAGGGCGCATCGGGCTTGACCAGCGTTGCATATTTGCGGACCGCCTCCCGCGCCGCGGCATCGTCCCATGACAGCGGCAGATGCACGGTGCGGCTCGGCACCTCGATATCGGCGGTGGGACCGAGCTTGCGCTCCATCTCTTCGAGCATGTCGAGAAGTTTGCGCGAAGGCAGCACATCCGGGTCGAAATGGATCTGCAGCGAACGAATACCCGGCGTCATCTCGATGATGCCTTCGGGGGCGCGGTCTTCGAGCGCCATCATCATCGCATGGGCGCGGAAGCGCAGCGCGAAGTCGAGAACGATGGGCCCGTATTCGACAAGAAGATAGTCGTCGCCCGCGCGGCGGTAGGTGACTTCGGTTTCGAGATCGCCGATCCGTGCGAGAACGGCATCTTCCTTCTGCACCTGCTGCGCGACGGGCGCGACGCCGCGCTTCAGCGTTTTCACCCATGCCCCCTCCGCATGGCGCATGGCCGTGGCTTCCTTTTCCGTGACGCGGTGGAAGCGCACCTTGTCGCCCGGCTTCAATTGCCCGATCTTCCAGAGCTCGGCCTTGGCAAGCGTTGCCGGGCAGACAAAGCCGCCAAGGCTCGGCCCGTCGGGACCGAGAATGATCGGCATGTCGCCCGTGAAGTCGATCGTGCCGACGGCATAGGCATTGTCGTGAATGTTGGAAGGGTGAAGCCCCGCCTCGCCGCCGTCCTTGCGCGCCCATCCGGGCTTCGGCCCGATGAGACGGACGCCCGTGCGCGCGGAGTTGTAATGAACCTCGTAAGCCGTGTTGAAGAGCGTCTCTATATCCTCGTCGAGAAAGAAATCCGGCGCGCCATGCGGCCCGTAAAGCGTCGCGATTTCCCATTCGCGGGTGAGCGGCGTGCGCGCGGATTGCGGCAGCGGCTCGGCAACGGGCGCGGCTGTAGCGCCTTCGCGATTGATGCGCAGCACATCGCCCGTCTTGAGCGCGCCGGTGCCATGACCGCCGAAGCGCCCGAGCGTGAAGGCCGAGCGCGAACCGAGATAGACCGGCGCATCGAAACCGTGACGCACGGCGAGATAGGCGCGCTGGCCAGCCCCCGTAACCTGACCGAGTTCGAGCGTCTGACCGCGTTTGACATTGACCGCGCACCAGAAAGGCACAGGCTCGCCATCAATCGTCGCGGGCATCTCCGCGCCCGCAAGCGCGATCACGGCATCGGTTCGGAAACGCAGCGACGGCCCGTTCAGCGTCATTTCCAGCGTGGCCGCATCTTCCGCATTTCCGGCGATGCGGTTTGCGAGGCGATGCGAGAGACCGTCCATCGGACCGGACGGCGGCACACCGACATTCCAGTAACCGATACGTCCGGGATAATCCTGCAGGCTCGACTGCGCGCCCGGCGAGAGCACATCTATACCGGGGTTCTCATAATCGTAAGCGGCCAGCGTCGAGGTAAGGAGCCTACCCTCCAGAAAAGCCGGTGCATGCGCGAGGGAGCGCAGATAGTCGAGATTGGTCTCGATGCCATAGACACGGGACGCCTCCAGCGCCGCCGCGAGCTTCGCCGCCGCCTCCTCGCGGGTATCCCCTTTCACAATCAGCTTTGCGAGCATGGGATCGTAGAAGGGGGTGACTTCCGTGCCGGTCGCGATCCAGCCATCGACGCGAATGTCTTCGGGAAACACGACCTCTGTCAGAAGACCGGAGGAAGGCTGGAAGTTGCGGCCCGGATCTTCCGCATAGAGGCGCACCTCCATCGCGTGACCTTTCGGCACGCGCTTGTAGTCTTCGAGTGGCCCAAGCTCGCCCGCCGCCTGCGCGACCATCATCTCCACGAGATCGAGGCCGGTCACTTCTTCCGTCACCGGATGCTCGACCTGGAGGCGCGTGTTCACCTCAAGGAAGTAGAATTTCTTCTCGTCCTCGTCATAGATGAACTCGACCGTACCGGCGGATGCATAAGCCACCGCCGCACCGAGGCTCACCGCCGCCTCGTGAAGCGCCTTGCGCTCGGCCTCGCCCAGATTGGGCGCTGGCGTCTCTTCGATCACCTTCTGGTTGCGGCGCTGCGCGGAACAATCGCGCTCGCCAAGTGCGATGACATTGCCTTCGCCATCGCCAAATATCTGCACTTCGATATGGCGCGCGCGGGCGACATATTTTTCAAGGAAGAGACCGCTATCCTTGAAGTTCGCCAGCGCAAGCCGCCGCACCGTATCGTAGAGACGCGGCAGCTCCTCCGCCGAATGGCAAAGCTGCAAGCCGATGCCGCCGCCGCCCGCCGTGCTTTTCAGCATGACGGGGTAGCCGATTTCCTCGGCCTTGGTCAGCGCCTCGTCGAGATCGACGATGAGGGAGGAACCGGGAAGAAGCGGCACGCCGCTCTTCTCCGCAATGTCGCGCGCAGTGTGCTTGAGCGAGAAGGCGCGCATATGCTCCGGGCGCGGGCCGATAAAGGCGACATCCTTGCGCGCCAGCGCGGCAGCGAATTCCGGGTTCTCGCTGAGAAACCCGTAACCCGGATGCACCGCCTCCGCGCCTGTTTCGAGCACGGCGGCGAGAATGGCATCCGCATCGAGATAGCTTTGCGCAACCGGCGCAGGACCGATGCAACAGGCCTCGTCCGCAAGGCGGACATGAGGCGCGAAGCGATCCGCTTCGGAATAGACGGCGACGGACGCAACACCCATGCGCCGGAGCGTCTTGATGACGCGAACTGCGATTTCGCCGCGATTGGCGATCAATACCTTGCCGAACATCTGGCCTCCTGGTGCCCGGCGGACAACGCCGCCGGAGGGCAAGCTCACGCTTCCCAGATCAACGTGCGAACGGGGGTGGGGTTGAAGGCGTTGCAGGGATTGTTCACCTGCGGGCAATTCGAGATCACGCAGAGCACATCCATCTCCGCGCGCAACTCGACGTAGTCCCCCGGCTTCGACAGTCCATCGACGATGGCGAGCGTTCCGTCCTCTTCGACCGGCACATTCATGAAGAAGTTGATGTTCGAGACGATGTCGCGCTTGGTCATGCCGTGCTTCGAAAGCTCCAGCACGAAATTGTCGCGGCAGCTATGCATGTAGCGCGTCTCATGGCCGAAGCGCACCGTGTTCGCCTCCGCCGAGCAGGCACCCGCCGAAGTGTCGTGATTGCCCGCCGTGTCGGCTGTAACGACAGCCATCGGATTGCCTTCATTCGAGATGAGCGTCGTGCCCGCCGTCACATAAGGCGAGCCTTGCGCCAGCGCCGTGTCCTGCGCGCTGTAACGCTCGGAAGGATCGGCAGCATTGTAGAAAAGCGTATCGACGGCCTGACAGCCTTCGAGATCGACAATGCGGAGCGTCTGTCCCTTCTTCACGACATGCGACCAGGGATGCAGCGCAGGGACCGTGAAATCGTAGAAGGCGTGTTCTTCGAGCTTGTTGGAAATGGTCATGGGTTCATTCCTCCCCGAGCGCGGCGAGATAGCGCGCATTGTTCTCGAAACCGCGAATCGCTTCTTCGGTCGCGGTGCGGCAGAAATCGTCGGCCGCGGGCGGCGGCGATTTCCATACGAGGAGGTCGATATCCTTCGGCGCATAGTCGCCGGGCGCGAGCGGATGCGGCGCATTGGACACAAAGACGAGAAGATCGAGCTCGGCGCGCAGATCCACATGGTCGCCGGGCACGGGCGCCTCGCCTTCCCAGCGGAAGCGGCCTGCCCCATCGACGCCCACCGGCGCGAAAAGCGTGAGACAGGGCGGTACGTCGCGCTTGTCGAGCCCGTGCTTCGAGGCAAGCAGAACGAAATTGTCCCGCGTGTTGCGGAGCGACGCATCGCCATATTTTCCGGCGTTGGTCAGCTTCGACGAGCCGCCCGTCAGCGCATCGTTGCGGCCATATGTGTCATCGGTGATGGAGGCCAGCACACGCCCCATGTCGGAAAAAAGAACACGCCCGCGAGAGAGCCGCGCATTCCACTGGATCTTTACCGTGTCGCCCGCGTTAAAGCGCTCGCTCCGATCCTTCGCATTGTAGAAGAGAAGCGAAACACCGGGTGTGGCGTTCGCATTGATCACGCGCAGCGTCTCGCCGCGTGCGAGCGGCAAGGCATGGGCCCATCCGCCGGGCACGGTTTCCTTCATACGGATGAGATTGTCCGCAATCACCTTCGGATTGCCCGTCGCCTCGCTGAAATCGCGAGCCTTCGCCTTCGCACCGCCAAAGAGACGGTAATACCGCTCCTGCTGGGCGGCATAGGGGCCTTCATATTTTCCGCTGCGTGATGCTTCCGCCATCGCGCGTCTCCACTTTTGCGCGCCGGGTTTCCCCGGGCCGAAGCCTGGCCGTCCAGGCACCATCCCCGTCTTGCCGGGGTTTTGCGAAACCGGACGGGCCGTCCCGTCCGAAAACTTCTATTGCGCCGCCGCTGCGAGCTCCTCGCGCATTTCGGGGCGCGGCGGCACGCTCTTGCCGTCGACGTCGAGATCGAAGGTGACGGTCGCGCCATAGGCTTTCATTTCTTCGGGCCGCGTACGCAGGCGGTCGAAGGCGATGACGCGGGTGCCGAGCTTGAAGGCTTCCGAGAGATCATGCGTCACCATGAAGATGGTCATGCCCTCCTCGCGCCAGAGCCGGAGCAGGATTTCGTGCACCTCCGCACGGATGCCGGGATCGAGCGCGCCGAAGGGCTCGTCGAGCAGCAGGATTTTCGGCTTCTTCACCAGCGCCTGCGCAATGGCGAGGCGCTGCTGCATGCCGCCCGAAAGCTCGGAGGGATATTTACCGGCCGCATTCGAAAGCCCGACGCATTTCAGCATTTCGAGAGACTCTGCTCTCGCCAGCTTCTTCGCCTTGCCGAACAGGCGGCCCATGAACGGGCTCTGCGCAAATTCGAGGCCGAGCATCACGTTCTGCAAGGCAGTGAGATGCGGGAAGACGGAATATTTCTGGAAGACGACGCCGCGATCGGGCGAGGGCTCGGCATCGAGCGCGACGCCATCGAGCAGGATGCGGCCCTTCGACGGTGCCTCGTCGCCCAGCATCATGCGCAGAAAGGTGGACTTGCCGCAGCCCGACGGGCCGACCAGCGCAACGAAAGATCCGGCCTCGACTTCGAGATTGATATTTTCGAGCACGGTCTGGTCGCCATAGACCTTCCACACATTCTCGACGGTGACCTGCGTCATACTCAGTTACCCCGATACATCCAGCGGAAAGCGAAGCGCTGGAAAAGACGCAGCGCGAAATCGAGCGCGAAAGCGAGAATGGTGATCCAGGCGACATAGGGCAGGATCACATCCATCGCGAGATAGCGGCGCATCAGGAAAATGCGATAGCCAAGCCCGCTATCGGACGCGATGGCCTCGGCGGCGATGAGAAAGAGCCAGGCTGCGCCGAGCGAAAGGCGTACGCCGTCGATGAGGCGCGGCATCATCTGCGGCACCACAATGCGGATGATGATCTGCCAGGTGGACGCGCCGAGCGTCTGCGCCTTGATGATTTCCTCTCGCGGGATTTCCGCCGTGCGCAGCGCGAGATCGCGAATGATGAAAGGCGTAATGCCGACCGCGACGAGCACGACTTTCGCAAGTTCACCGAGACCGAACACGATGAAAAGAATGGGCAGCACCGCGAGCGGCGGGATCATCGACAAAACGCTGGTGAACGCGTTGAAGGTGGAGCGGAAATAGGGGATGAGCCCCTGAAGAATGCCGAAGACACCGCCAATGACGGTCGCGACGGCGACACCGATACCGAGCCTTGTAAGGCTCGATATCGTGTCTGTGAGCAGCAGATAATTGCCGCTGCGCGGATCGGGCAGAAACGCCATGCGCTCGATCGCTGCCGCAATCGTGGACCATCCCGGCAGCAGCTTGTCGTTGGGGTTGACCGAAAGGCGGGCTTCCGACGCAAGCATGTAGGCGATGAGGACGATGACGAAGGGAATGAGCATGAGCCCAAACCTGACCGCGACGTCCGGTTGCCGGTTGATCAATCTACGCATGGCGTTACTGGCCTCTTTACGGGATGACGCTCAGAGTTCGCCGTCGGCGGCCATCTGTGCGTATTCGGTCGTGTAGCGGAGCAGCACGTTGTTCTCGTCGCCGACCACCGTTCCATCCGCAAGCTCGATACCGATATAGCCGGGCGACGTCGCCGCCTGACCGAGGAGGCCGTGGTCGAAGAGGAACTTCGTGACGAAGCTCGTCAGCTCTCCGAGGTTGCCTTCGGTGAACTCGATATAGTCTTGCGGCGTGTAGAACATTTCGGTCGCAGCAAGCTGCGCTTCATAACCGGCGAGATCCGTGCCGGAAGCCGTACCCATCGCGGTCTTGGCGGCCGTTGCCGCATCGCCCTCACCCGACATGAGCGCCATCGTTTCGTACCAGATGCCGGTCATCGCCTTGGCGAAAGCGGGGTTGTCCTTCAGCGTCTGCGTGTTGACGACGAGGGAGTCCTGGATTTCGCCGGGAAGCTTCGTCGAGTCGTAGACGTTGTAAGCGCCCTCTTCCTGAAGGATTTCGGCCGCCATCGGGTTCCACGTTACCATCGCCGTAACGTCGGGCGTCGCATAGGCCGCGATCATGTCGGCGTCGGATGTATTGACGACCGTCACGTCCTTTTCCGACATGCCGATATTTTCGAGCGCGCGGGCAAGCACGTAATGCGAGACGGAAAGCTCGACCAGATTGACCTTCTGGCCCTTGATGTCCTCAAGTTCGTCCTTGCCCTTGAGGATGATGACGTCATTGCCGTCCGAATAGTCGCAGATCAGCAGGATCGTCGAGTCGATGCCGCCAGCCGAGGGAATGGCGAGCGCATCCATGTTCGTCGCCATCACGCCGTCATAGGCGCCCGCCGTGAACTGGTTGATGCCTTCGATGTAGTCGTTGAACTGAACGAGCTCGATATTGATGTCGTACTTGTCGGCCCACTTCTTCACGATGCCGTTATCCATCGCGTAGCCCCAGGGCATCCAGCCGACATAGATCGACCAGGCAACCTTGAAATCCTTCTTCTCTTCGGCATGTGCGGGCGAAAGCGCGGTGAAGGTAAGCGCGGTGGCGACAAGAGCCGCCGCAAACAATTTGAGTGATGAGAGTCTGAATGAAGTCATATAGCCAGTCCTCCGGATCAAGTGATCGCGTTTCAAAAAGCGGAGGATTGGCGTCACGGCGGTTCTGCAATGCCAACCCTCGCATTACATCCGTCTCCCGGGCTTTTATCCCGCCGTGTACCTGCCCGCTGTTCACCGGACAGGGTGCGGCTCTCGGACCAGACACTTCGCAAAAACCGCTCGATATACGCGCGAAGCCGGAACCCTAGCCGCTGCCGGTATCCTTCTTCGCAAGGCCCGTGCCAGTTCGTTGCAGCGCAAAAACGCCCCCTTGGCGGCAGCGCGCGCCCGGTGCAGGCTCACAAATCAAGCAGACGGCGATGCGGCCTGCCTTATGTTTGAGCAAACCCGAACCGGCGGAACCCGAACATGCTGACCCTTGCCTGCGGCGCTCTCGAACTTACCCTCGCCCCCGAGACGGGCGGCTCGATTGCCCGCTTTACGGTGCGCCATGAGGAAGGCATGCAGGAACTGCTGCGCCCCTTGCCCGCCGGAACCGGCCGGCCAACGCCGCTCGACATGGCGTGTTATCCGCTCGTCCCCTTCTCGGGCCGGATCACCGATGCGCATTTTTATTATGGCGGCCGCGACATTCACCTGCCGCCGGACGAGATCTGCATACCCCACGCGATCCACGGGCGAGGCTGGCGAACATCATGGGACGTCGCGGAACAGGGTCCGGCCTTCGCGCGCCTGCGCTTTGCGCATGAGGCGGGGGATCCGGCCTGGCCCTGGCCCTGGCCCTGGAGCTTCGAGGCTGAACAGATATTCGAGCTGTCGGAAAAATCACTCACCGTGACCATGAGGCTCACCAACCGCGCGGACACGCCCATGCCGGGCGGCCTCGGCCTTCACCCCTTCTTCGAGGCCCGCTCGAAAGCAAGGCTCAAGACGCACCTTCCCTTCGTCTGGGAGAGCGGTGCGGACGGCATTCCCCTCGGCCTCGTTTCAACGCCGGAGAAATGGCGCTTCGATGAGCCGCGCCCGATGAAGGATGTGGAGGTCGATCACTGCTTTTCGGGCAGCGCCGGCCGCTTCGCCATCGCCTGGGCCGGCCGCCCCTTCGCCATTCGCATGGAGGCGGAAGGCGCGCCCCATGCGATCGTCTACGCGCCGCCGGGCGAGGACTTCTTTTGCGCCGAACCCGTAAGCCATGCGCCCGACGCCGTGAACCGCCCCGAAGCGCCGGATGTAACGGGCCTGAAAAGCCTCGCAGCCGGCGAGACCATGACACTGCGCTGCCTGTTCGCGGTGGAAAGACTTTAGCCCCAGGGACCGCGCCGCGCGCCAGCACGCCCGTCGAAAACCCTGGGCTGTGCGGGATGGAAAAGCGGCACGTCGCGGCGCTTGAAGAAAGGCACCAGCACCATCCCCGCGACGAAGCCGCCGACATGCGCCCAGAACGCGACACCCGCCTCCTCCACCGGGCTCATCAGGCCGCTCGCCACCTGAATGAGAAACCAGAGCCCGAGAACGACAATGGCCGGGACATAGAAGGTGCGCAGCAAAATGATCGGGAACGGCAGAAAGAGAACCCGCACACGGCCGCGCGGATAAAGCAGAAGATAGGCGCCGAGCACGCCGGAAATGGCCCCGCTTGCGCCGACAAGCGGAACGGTGGACGCAGGCACCAGAAAGGCATGCGCGAGTGCGGCGGCCGCGCCCGTCAGGAGATAAAAGAGGATGAACCGCAAACGCCCCATCGCCAGTTCGATATTGTCGCCGAATATCCAGAGATAAAGCATGTTGCCGCCGAGATGCGCGAGGCCGCCATGCATGAACATCGAGCTGACGATGGTCGCCCATGCGGGCACCGGCGCGTCCATCATCGCGGTCGAACCGAACAGCACGCCCGGAATGAGCCCGTATTGATAGACGGCGAGCTCCGCCTCGCCGGGCGGGAGCGATGCTTGCAGAAAGAAAACCGCGCAACAGATCGCGATCAGTCCCCATGTCACGAAGGGAATGCCGGGTTCCGGGTTGTCATCGGAGATAGGAAACATGAGGCGGATAATGCTCCGTTGGCGAACGAAGCATGAGCCTACAGACTTTGCGCGCGCAGTGAAGGTCTTTCGCGGAGCCTATTGCGGCCGCAGCGTGTGATTGGAGAATTCAGCCGTCTCCGCCGTCTCAAGGGCCTTTGCGCGCGCTTCCGATTCCTCGCGAAGCGGCTTTGCCGCGGCAATGGCTTCCTCGTCCGAATCCTGACGGAAAAACGTGTAGGAAAGCGTGATCGTGCGGATGCTCTTCGTGTCGATATCTTCCATCATCTCCTGGTCGAGGAAGAAGACGATGGGCATGTCCGCGCTTTCGCCCGGCTCGAGCTTCTGCTCGGTAAAGCAGAAACATTCCGTCTTGTTGAAATAATAGCCTGCCGAATCCGGCGTCACATTATAGGTGGCCCGTCCGACGATGGTGTGATCGCTGATATTCTTCGCGCGGTAATAGACCGTCGTCGGCACACCGATATGGGTCTTCACCTGGCGCTGTTCGGGCTCGAACTCCCAGCCGAGGCCCGGCGAAATATTCGCATCGAAGCGCACCGCGACTTCCGGCCCCACATTGCCGTTCTGCTCCGGCTTCAGCGCCTTCGTTACGCTCACCGTGCCGCCATATCCCGTTGCCTCGCAGAACATCCGGTAGAGCGTCGGCGAATAGACGACTGCCGTCGTCGCGATGGCAAGCAGCGTCAGCGACAAGGCGACGGGCGGTATGGATCTGGGGACAATTTTCATGGTGAGGGACTCTATGACCGGCGGCAGGGCCGGGCAAGCTTGACCCTGCGTCGCTCCGGCGTGGCCGATTGACGCGCTTTTCCAGCCGGAATCTGCGGATTCGACCTCCGCGCCCAGCATGATAACAATATTGCAGAGGCGGCCCCGGCAGGGAGGAGGCACGCCACGGCAAAGAGGAAGAGGGCGAAGCCCCGGGGGAGTTTTCAGTGTTGGTTTTTCGGTTCGGCCCGGTTGAGCGCGCAATACGCGCTTCGGTTCATGTTGCGCTCGCGCTCGGGGTCTTTTCCCTTGCACAGGGCCTCGTCCCCGGGGCGGTGCTCGCCGCCGAAGAGGACCAGCCGAAGGACCGGCCCATCCCGATACTCGACGAACTGACCGTCACAACGACGGGCTTCGGCACCCCGCGCGCAACTCATATGGGCAATATTTCCAGGATTACGGGCGATGAAGCCGCTTTCATCGCCCCGCTGCAGCCCGCCGAAGCGCTGAACCGCCTGCCCGGCCTCGGCATCCAGCAGGGAAGCGGCGCGGAACATCTGACCGCCATTCGTTCCCCCGTGCTCACCGGCGGCGCTGGCGCAGGCTCCTTCCTCTATCTGGAGGACGGCGTACCCATGCGCGCGGCAGGCTTCGCTAATGTGAACGCGATGATGGAGGCGATGGACGAAGTCTCGGGCGGGATCGAGGTGGTGCGCGGCCCCGGCGGCGCACGCTACGGCTCCAACGCCGAACACGGCCTCATCAATTTCCTGAGCCGCCCGCCCGCCGCCGATGGCGATGCGGAACTGACCCTCTCCTACGGTTCCTATGACCGCTACAAGGCGACCGGCACCGCAAGCAAAACCGCCAGTGGGCCAAACAACACGAGCCACGGCTTTCGCGGCAGCTTCTCGATCCTCGACGATGGCGGCTTTCGCGCAAGCTCTGGCCTTGAACAGCAGAAGGGCCGCTTCCGCTACGACTTCACCGCGCCGGACACGCGCATCGCCGCAACGCTCACCGCAGTCAACACCAATCAGGAAACAGCGGGCTATGCGAGCTCCTACACAAACCCCGCAATCTACAAGAACAACGCGGACCCCGACGCCTATCGCGATGCCTGGGCCGTGCGCGCGGCGGTGCGCATGGAACGTGATCTTTCCGACGATCTGACGCTCGTGCTCACGCCCTATGCGCGCAAGAACGAGATGAACTTCCTCATGCATTTCCTGCCGGGTACACCGGTGGAGGAGAACGGTCATTGGAGCGGCGGTCTGCTTTCGAGTCTCGTCATGGATCTCGATGGCGGCCACTCTGTCATCTTCGGTTTCGATACTGAATATACGGATGGCTGGCTGTCCGAGATACAATACAATCCGCTTCCGCCGCCGGGCCCTCCTTCACCCGCAGATTTTCCGCAAGGCGTCCATTACGATTACGACGTGAAGGCGCTGGTACTGGCGCCCTATATCCACAGCGAATGGCAGCTTGCGCCTGCCACCATCTTTACGGCGGGGCTTCGCTTCGAATACACGCGCTACGATTACACGAACAATGCGCCGAACGGCATCACGGGCCGCTTTCTCCGCATTCCGAGCCGCGTCGACGAATTCAACGATGTCACGCCGAAGATCGGCCTGCTGCACGAGTTCAACGACGCGGTGACCGGCTATATCAATGTCGCACGCGGCTCACGTGCGCCGCAGACGACTGATCTCTACCGGCTTCAGCGCCTGCAGGTGCCGGGCGAGGCAAAATCCGAAACGCTCGACAGCATCGAGATTGGTGCGCGCGGCGACTGGCAGGGCATTTTCTACGAAACGAACCTCTTCTACATGGAGAAGAAGAACTACTATTTCCGCGATGCAAACGGCTTCAACGTCTCCAACGGCAAGACGCATCACGCGGGCATCGAACTCGAACTCGCCGCCGCACTTGGCGCGGGCTTCGATATCGCCGCCGCAGGCACCTACGCCCATCACACTTATGCCTTCGACAATGTCGCCGGATCGGAAATCATCCGCGACGGAGACGATGTCGACACCGCGCCGCGCACGCTCGCCAATGTCCGGCTCGGCTATACCCTGCCCGACAGCAGGCTCCGCACGGAACTCGAATGGGTTCACGTTGGTTCATACTGGATGGATGCATCCAACAGCGTAAAATATGACGGCCACGACATCTTCAATCTCCGCCTCGATTATGCCCTTGCGGAACACGTGACTTTGTTTGGCAAACTGACCAATATCTTCGACAAACGATATGCCGACCGGGCGGATTTCGGCTTCGGCAGCCCAAGATATTTTCCCGGTGAGGACCGCGGCCTGATGGTAGGTACCGCGTTACGTTTCTGATCCCTTGAGCGCGCGGCCGCGCCCTTTTTCTGGAGCCCGATGGAAACCGGATTCTCGGATATCTGGCCTTTCCTGCTCGCCTTCATCCAGTTCGGAGGCATGGCGGGTGCGGCTGTTCACGTCATGCTCACCAAGACCGACGAGCGCGCCGCGGCGGGCTGGGTCGGCTTCGTCGTGCTCGTGCCTTTCGTCGGCTGGATCGTCTATCTGCTTTTCGGCGTAAACCGCATCCAGCGCCGCGCCCGTGTGCTGCGCGGCCAGAAGCACGACATGCTGCTTCTCGCGCCGCTGCCGGCAAAAGAGGAAGACCGCGCGGCGGAAGGTGTGATCCGTCTGCGTGAACTGGAAGGGCTTGCCCGCTTCGGCCAGAAAATATTGCCGGAAAGCTTCGAACAGGGAAACGCGGTCGGCGTTCTCCTGAATGGCGACGAGGCCTACCCCGCCATGCTGGAGGCGCTGGCGAAGGCGGAACGCTCCATCGCCATCTCGACCTACATCTTCAACAATGACAGCGCGGGCGAACGCTTCGTCGATGCGCTTTCCGACGCTATGGATCGCGGTGTGCGGGTGCGCCTGCTGATCGACGGCGTCGGCTCATGGTATTCGCGCCCCTCGCTCATTCCGCTGCTCGAAAAGCGCGGCATCGACTATGCGCGCTTCCTGCATTCGTTCATGCCCTGGCAGATGCCTTATCTCAACATGCGTAACCATCAGAAGATTTTCGTGGTGGATGGACGGCACGGCTTTACCGGCGGCATGAACATCGCGGAAGGAAACACGATCGACAACGACCCGCGAAAGCCGATCCACGACAGTCACTTCCGCGTGGAAGGGCCGGTCGTCTCGCATCTCATGCATACCTTCGCGCATGAATGGAATTTCACGACCGGCGAAGTGCTCGAAGGCGAGGACTGGTTTCCCGAGATCGAGCCCGCGGGCAACATTGTCGCGCGCGGCCTTCCGGCGGGCCCCGACATGGGACTCAATCCGATCCGCTGGACGCTGCTCGGCGCGCTCGCCGAAGCGCAGCACCATGTGCGCATCGTCACGCCCTATTTCATTCCCGACTCGACGCTGCGCACCAATATTTCGCTCGCCGCCATGCGCGGCGTCATCGTCGACATCGTTCTGCCGCAGACGAACAACCTGCCTTTCTGCGACTGGGCTTCAACACCGATCCTCGCCTGGCTGGCCCGTTCCGGCTGCCGTATCTGGAAGACGAGCGGCCCCTTCGATCATTCCAAGATGATGACGGTGGACGGCATGTGGGCGATGGTCGGTTCGGCCAACTGGGACGACCGGAGCCTCCGCCTCAATTTCGAGTTCAACCTCGAATGTTACGGCACGGAGTTCGCGCATGAACTCGATCAGCTGATCGAGCGCCGGATTTCGACGGCCCGCCCTCTTTCCTATGAGGAACTGTCGAACCGCCCGCTGCCGCTGCGTATCAGGGATTCGTTCTTCCGCCTCGCCTCGCCTTATCTCTAAGAATTCACGGCCCGGCTTGCCTGCGTCCTTTTGCGGACTATGCTCATGTGAGGGCGGGCCGATAGTGAACACACCGAATTTTGTCCGGGAGGCACCGAAATGGCCGAAAAGAAGTCTCAGGGAGCCGCAAGCGTCGAGGAGCTCCAGGCACAGGTCGAGGCGCTGCAGGCGGCGCTGGACGAAGCCCGGGCCGCCATGCCGGAAGAGGCGGAAGGCGTCCTTGCCGATGCGGAGGCCATTCGCGAGCGCGTACAGGACGGGCTCCAGGACATCCAGACCCAGATCGACGCGCATCCCGTGCCGAGCGCCCTGCTCGCTTTCGGCATCGGCTTCCTCATCGGCCGTCTGCTGACGAGATAGGAGAGACCAGGTGATCGATCCCACACCCAATGTCCGCAAACTCGCGGAGGCCGAGCTCTACCGTGCCGAACTCGAAGCGCGCCGCCTCGCCCGCCGCCTTTCCCTTGTCGGCATCGCGATCTTCATCGCGCTCTTCGCCGTCACCATGCTGATCGTCGCGGGCTTCCTCTACCTCTCGGAACTCTACGGCTATCCGCTCGGCGCGCTCATCACCGGCGGTGTGCTGACCTTGCTCGCCTTCATCGCGCTCCTTTTCGCCGCCAAGCCCCCCGGACGCGCCGACCGCCTCGAACTGGAACTCGCGAACCAGACCATTATTCAGGCCCGCGCAGGCGTGAAGCGCGACTTCGACGTCATCGAGCGCACCTTGAACGACCTGACGCTCGGCGTTCTCGGCCTCGTCAAGGGCGGCAGCGGCAGCCTGCCGCTCCTCACCATCATCGTCGGTGCCATCGCCGCCATGAGCCCCGCGCTTCGCCGCTTCATCATGCCTTTCCTGCGGAAGGACTGAGCGGATGCGCAAGACCATCCTCGGGCTTCTCGTTCTTCTGGCCGCGGGTTGCGCACAGCAAGGCCTGCCCCAACCCGAAGTCACCATGCGAAAACCGCAAGGACTGATCGACCCTCCCATCGACGATGGCGGTACGGGGCTCGTGGGGCCTGCGGGCGGTGCCCTTCTCGGCATGGCCATTGGCTCGGGCGGCGGGACGGAATGGGCCGTCGCGGCAGGCGTCGCCGCCGGTTATGCCCTCGGCGGCTCGGAAGGGCCGATGCTCACCGGCATGCCCGCCCGTGCGCGCGACGAAGCCATCGCAAAAATGATGACCGTGCCGCTACGCGAACAGGTCACCTGGTTTACCGCCCAGGACAAGGCGAGCGGCAAGATCACGCCGACCCGTGAATTCATCGACGAGAAGGGCCGCACCTGCCGCGACTTCGTGGAATGGCGCACCATCCGCGCCATGAACGGACACACCTCCGGCACGGCCTGCCTCTAGCACCGGCCTCAAGCACCCGCCAGCGCAGGATCGCCGTTTGCAGAAGCGGCGAAGGGTTCTAGGATGCGCCGCATCGAAGCCCGGAGGGATTCTCCATGAAGCTATATTGCTCGCACACCTCGCCTTTCGCGCGGAAGGTCCGCGTTCTCATCCGTGAAAAGGACGCAACCGCCCATGTGAGCGAGGAAACCGTCTCCGCGCTGGAAGACCCCGCCGCGCTTCACGAGGCAAATCCGCTCGGCAAGATTCCGGCCCTCATCATGCCCGACGGCACGTCCTGGTTCGACAGCCCGCTCATTTGCGAATTTCTCGACGTGACGCTCGAAGGCCCGCAGATGATCCCTGCTTCCAACATCGAACGCTTCCGCGTGCTGCGTCATCAGGCAATCGCCGACGGCATCATGGATGCCGCTGTCTCCATCGTCTTCGAGCGCGGGCGGCCGGAGGCCCAGCGTTCGGACATGTGGATGGGCCGCTGGAGCCGCGCCGTTTCGCGCAGCCTCGCCATGCTTGAAGATGAAGTGGTGTCGCTCGACGGGCCGGTCGATCTCGGCTCCATCGCCGTCGGCGCCGCACTCGGCTATCTCGACTTCCGCCACGCGGACATGAAATGGCAGGATAGCCAGACCGAACTCGCCGGCTGGTGGCGCGACTTCGCGAAGCGTCCTTCCTTCACCGAAACCGCGCCTCCTGTGTGATTATCTGCCTCAGCGCCAGGGTTCGACGAGAATCTTCGCGTGCTTTTCCGGGTTGCCGAGTTCGGTGAAGGCTTCCTTCACGCCCTCGACGCCCACCTTGCCTGTCACCAGCGGCGAACCGTCGATCTTCCCATCGGCGAGATGGTTGAGCGTCAGTGCGAATTCCTCCGGCGTATAGCCAAGGACGAACTGCACATTCAGCTCCTTGTTGATGCCGAAGAAGGGCTCGAAGCGGTCCTGCTCCATGCACACGCCGACAACGACGATGCGCGCATTCTTCGGCGCGCCCTCGAAAATCTGCTGGATGACGCCTGGCACGCCGACGCATTCGAAGATGACGCCGGGGCGCATCTTCGGGCCCATGCCGAGCAGCGTCATGATGTTCTCGGGATCGTAGCCTTCCGGCGTCGCCTCCTTGGTCCAGCGCGCATAAGGCGCATCGGCCTTCGGATCGAGCACGATGTCGGCGCCCATCTGCTCGGCAAGCTTGCGCCGCGCGGGGCTGAAATCCGCCGCGATGATCGGGTGAACGCCCTTGATCTTGAGACCCGCAATGACAGCAAGGCCGACCGGCCCGCAGCCGATCACGAGCGGAATGTCTTCCTTCGTGAGGTTCGCCTTTTCGACCGCATGCCAGCCGACGGCCATCGGCTCGGTCAACGCCGCCTGCTCCGTCGGCAAGCCGTTCGGCACCTCAAGCAGCATCAGCTCGTTCAGCACCATCTGCTCGGCAAAGCCGCCCGGCTTGTCGTTGGAATAGCCAACGGGGTGCACCTTCGCCTTCTCGCCATTCATCGTGATGGCAAGCGGCATGGAGCAGACCCGCGTACCCGGCTTCAGCTTCTTTTCCGTGCCCGGCCCGTGGTCCAGCACCTCGGCGCAGAATTCATGCCCGAACACGATGTCCTTCTTCGTGTCCATGCCGAACGCCGAACCGGACCGCTTCGCCTGCTCAACCATCTTGTCGGCATGGTGAAAGGCGTGAAGGTCCGAACCGCAAATGCCGCAGGCAAGCGTCTTCACCAGCACCTGACCTGTTTCGGGTTTCGGTTCCGGCATTTCGTCTGCAACGAGATCGCCGTCGCGGAAAATGGCTGCGCGCATCGATAGTCCTCCGAAGGTTCTTGTTTGGCCGGTATGCAAGCAGGCGGGGCGGCATCGCGCAAGCAAATAAATAGACCAGAGTCTATTTATTCTCGTCCGGCTGACGTCGCGCCGCCCGCGCATTGGTCAGCACGATCGCGAAGATCGGCAGCGCCAGCAGCAGCGTGATCGCATTGGCCCCGATCAGCGCCATGTCGCCCTGATAGATGCCATGCAGCAGCCAGAAGAAGATGCCAACGGTCAGGCAGGCATACATGGCAAGCGAAAGGCCCGATGTGTCCCTTGTGCGGATCGTCTTCAGCGCCTGCGGCAGAAAGGCGAAAGTTGTGAGAAAGGCCGCGAGATAACCGACAAGGCTCATGGGGCGCACCGGAGAAACGGGTGATCATATGTGCGCATATGACGCCCCGCCCGCAGGCTTGGCAAGTGTCTCCCGCCCTCTCTCCCTTCCGTTCCGCTTTGCCGTTCAGTCCGCCGCCACCCAGCCCTGCAGCGCCGCCGCCTCGTGGCGGACGCGCTCCGGCGAACCCAGCAATTGCCGGTTGAGCCCGATCCGCTTGAACCAGTAGTGAAGGCCGAGAAGATCGGTAAAGCCCATGCCGCCATGAACCTCCGTCGCGGTGCGCGCAACGAAGCGGCCGACTTCCGATGTCAGCGCCTTGGCATGCGCCGCCATCAGGCTCGCTTCCTCCGGCATCGTGTCGAAGGCATGCCCCGCATACCAGATGAGCGACCGGCAGGGTTCAAGCTCTGAGGCCATTTCCGCGCACATATGCTTCACCGCCTGGAACGAGCCGATGACGCGGCCGAACTGCTTGCGCTCGCCCGCATAGGCGACGGCCTTCTCGATCATCATCCAGCCCGCGCCCAGCGTGTCGGCGGCAAGCATTACGCGGCCCGCATCGGTCAGGCGGCGAAGCGTGACAGCCGCATCGCCGGATGAAAGCGGCTCGGCCTCCACATTGTCGAACTGGAGTTCGGTGAGACCGCGCGTGAGGTCGATGGAGGTGAGCTTCACCTTTGTGAGGCCCTTCGCATCGCCTTTGACGAGATGAAGCCCGCCCGCCTTGTCGGCAACGATGATGATATCGGCCTCTTCCGCTTCAAGCGCGAAGAGCGACTTGCCGCTGAGCTTGCCGCCCGTAGCGGTAACGCCGGCACCTTCGCGCGCGCCGGAGGCTGCTTCCGCAATGGCGGCTCCCGCCTTCGCCTCGCCGCTTGCAAGCTTCGCCAGCCATGCTTCCTGCTGCGCTTTCGAGCCGGCACCCGCAAGCGCGATAGGCGCCATCACCGCCGTCGCGATGAAGCCCGCAGGCGCGACGTGGCGCCCAAGCATCTCGGCCACGAGCGCCGCATCGAGCAGCCCAAGCCCCAGCCCGCCATGTTCTTCCGGCACCATCATGCCGTAAACGCCAAGCTCGGCCAGCGCCCGGACAATATCGGCGGCCTGCGTTTCACCCTTGTCCGCCGCCTCGCGCACGCGCTCCAGCGGGGAGACTTTTTCCAGCGTGCCGCCAATGCTTTCCTGAAGCAGCTTCTGGTCTTCCGACAATCCGAATTCCATTTGTCCCGCTCCCTCAGGCTTTTGCCGGCTTCGGTTCGCGCGGCATACCGAGCCCGCGTTCCGAAATGATGTTCTTTTGAATCTGCGCCGTACCACCGCCAATGATGAGGCCGAGGTCGAACATGTAGCGGTGCTGCCAGCTTCCATGCGCCCTGAGATGCGGGCTGTCGCCGTAAAGCACACCGATCTCGCCCAGCGCATCGATCGCAAGCGCGGCAAGCTGGTGATTTATCTCGCAGCCCTGCAATTTCACGATCAGCCGCGCAATGCCGGGATCTTCCTTCTTGGAAGCCGCCGTCAGCAGCCGCAATCCGTGGAACTGCATCGCAAGCACACGCGCCTGCAACTGCATCAGCCGGTCGCGATAGACCGGGTGGTCGATAAGCCGCGTCCCGTCCACCGTCTCCTCATGCATGAGGTCGACGATTTCCTTGAGCCTTGTGCCCGCCTGGTTCGGATCGCCGAGCATGCCACGCTCATGCTTCAGCGTGGCGTTCGCGACATACCAGCCCTGCCCGCGACCCGCGACGATGTCTTTCTGCGGCACGCGCACATCGGTGAAGAAGACCTCGTTGAACTCGGCATGGCCGGTCATCGTCTTCAGGGGCCGGACTTCGATGCCGGGCGTCGTCATCGGGAAGATGAGATAGGAAATGCCCTCATGCTTCTTTGCATCGGGCTCCGTGCGCACGAGGCAGAACATCATGTCCGAGGCATGCGCCGTCGAGGTCCAGATCTTCTGTCCGTTGATGATGAAATCGTCGCCGTCTTCCGTTGCCCTGGTTTGCAGCGAGGCAAGGTCCGAGCCCGAGCCCGGCTCCGAATAGCCCTGGCACCAGACGACCTCGCCTTTCAGCGTCGGCTCGATCCATTTCTTCTTCTGCTCTTCCGTGCCCAGTTCCAGAAGCGTCGGCACAAGCATCGATATGCCCTGGCTCGCGAGCCCCATCGGGAGTTTCGCGGCCGTGAATTCTTCCGCGATGATGCGCGACTTCAAAATGTCGGGCTCCGCGCCATAGCCGCCATATTCCTTGGGGATCGTCCGCGCCGTCAGCCCGTGCTCGATAAGCAGCTTCTGCCACGCGATCGACTCCTCCGAAGGCCGCGACACCCCAAAGCGCTTCGGCGCCTTGTCCTTGTTCTTCGAAATGAAATCGCGCACTTGCGTGCGGAAAGCCTCGTATTCGGGCCCGTAAGCGAGATCCATCCTGACGTCTCCCGGCGGCGCGGCATGTTTGCCCCGCGCTCTGTTCTGGTTTGCCTTGCTCTGGCTTGGGTGGCGGGAAGTTTAGCGTCCCTAACGAATTCGTAAAGGAGCACCGTACGTGCAAGGAAATCCTGCGCGCGCCGCTGCGTCAAACATCGCATGAAAATGGAAATCAGGCCGCCGTGCTGCCCGCCTTGGCGGATTTGGCCTCCGCGCGAACCCCGCCTGCGGGCGAATTGCGCAGAAACACCTCGAACTCCGCTGCGGGCATCGGGCGCCCGGCGAAATAGCCCTGCACCTCGTCACAGCCAAGTTCCTGCAACCGGTCGTACTGGCTGGCCGTCTCGACGCCTTCCGCCACCACCTTCACACCCAGCGCATGGGCAAGGTCGATGATGACCTTCGGGATCACATGCCCGTCGCGCCGGTCGGCCACATCGTGAACGAAACTGCGGTCGATCTTCAACCGCTTCACGGGGAAGCGCTTGAGATAGGCAAGAGAGGAATAGCCGGTGCCGAAATCGTCGATGCCGATGCCGACGCCGAGGCTGCGCAAGCGCCTGAGCGTCCCGATCACCACATCCACATCCTGCATCACCATGCTTTCGGTGACTTCGAGTTCGAGATATTGCGGCGACAGCCCGCGCCGGATCAGCGTATTCGCAATCGTGTCCGTCAGGTCCGTGCGGCGCAGGTCGATGGCGGAGACATTCACAGCCACACCGATCTTCGGCAGTCCTTCGTCCTGCCATGCCCGGTTCTGGCGGCAGGCCTCATCCAGCACCCATTTCGTCAGCGGCACGATAAGCCCGCTCCGCTCGGCAACGGGGATGAAAAGCGAAGGCGGCACAAAGCCGCGATCCTCGTGGCGCCAGCGGATCAGCGCCTCGGCGCCGACAACGCGGCCCGTCACCACATCGACCTTAGGCTGATAGAAAAGCATGAGCTGGTCTTTCGCCAGCGCCGCGCGCAGGTCACGCTCGATGGTGTTGCGTTCGATGGCGCGCAGATGAAGTTCGTGGCGATAGAGCACGCAGGCGCCCGAGCCCTCCAGCTTCGCGCGCGACAGCGCAAGATCGGCATTCTTGATGAGAACATCGGCGTCGCGGCCGTCCTGCGGATAGAGCGTGAGGCCGACGCAGGCCGCCTGCTGCACATCCTGCGCGCCGAGACGGAACGGCGCTCCGACCGCGCGCACAAGCCGGCTCGCAAGCTGAAGCGCATCATCCGCATTCTTGATACCGGGCATGATGACGCCGAATTCATCGCCGCCGATACGCGCTACCGTGTCGCCTTCGCGCGCACAGCCACGCAATATTTCCGCCGTGCGCTGCAACAGCCGGTCCCCCGCATCATGGCCAAGCGTATCGTTCACATCCTTGAAGTTGTCGAGATTGAGGATCATCACGCCGACATTGCGGCCATCCAGCCGCTCGCCTGCGGCGATATCCGCGCCGAGCTGCGTCTTGAAATGCGTTCGATTGCCGAGCCCGGTAAGTCCGTCCGTCGCGGCAAGCGTGACAAGCCGCGCCTCGCCGTCCCTCTTTGCGCTGAAGGAATCCGCAAGCACGCGCGCAACGATGCCGATTTCATCGTCCGGTCCCGCAGGTTCCGCCTTTCCCTTGCCACCCGTTTCCGCGAACAGCTTCAGCCCCTCTATGGGTGCGATGACAATCCGGTGCAGCAGCAGCGATATGGAAAGGATCGCCACGATTACCGTGACGACGAGCCACATCATCAGGTTCCAGGCATGAGCGACGCTTTTCGCGGCGAGCGCATCCGTATCCACCCGGATGAACACGGTCGCGCTGCCCCCCATGCGCGGGAAGTCCACGGTGAGGGCATAGTCGCCGGGATATTTGCCATAGCCGTCAAGCCGCGTCTGCTGGGCGATCCGGGCCAGCCTGTTTGCTTCCAGCTCCGTATCGATCGTCACCGGCTTGTCCTTCCACGAGGGAAGGGAGGAAACGGCGATGAGCCCGTCGGGCCCGGTTACCGCCGCCCCCTTGAGGTCAGGCGCACCCGCCACCGCGTCGATCACCGGCTCGATATCGTCAAGCGTCTGCGCGTTGCGCGCGGCATAGGCGATGGCATCGCCGACGCCCGCCGCCCGCGACCACGCCTTGAAGTCGAGGCTCGTGCAGAAATCGTAGATCGTGTAAGCGCCGCTCAGCAAAATGAGGACAGCACCGATCAGTGTGAGCAGAAAGACTGTCTTCGCACGCAAAGAGACGAAGCGGTTCGAGATGCTTTTCCGCAGCGAAGCGGGCGCGGCGCGCAGCCGGGCAAGCGCATGCATTGCGCCTGCCACGCTTGCCGGAGAAGCCGGGGCTGTGCCCGCTTCTTCTCCCTCGCCTGATCCCGTCTCGCTCACGCCTGTCCTTCCGCATCGAAAACCGGGACTCCCGGTTCTTGAGTGAACTCAGACATTTATACGTAGAAGGAGACTAAAATTGAGTTACGCAGGCGGAACGGTAGCACCTGGATTGTCCCGGATCGGGACAACTGTAACGGGGCTCGCCGGTGCCGCCGGCCGCGCCGCGAGCCGGATGCCTTTTCGCCAAAGCCGGAAGGCTTCGACATGGATGCCCGCCATGACTTTCAGCGTCATCAGCGGGTGGCGGAAGAAGGCGCCGAGAAGCGCCCGGTCGCTGAAAGGCGCCGCCTTGCCCGCGAAGGAGGCGGTGAGGAGCGCGCCCTCCCTGTCGCTCTCGCGGGTCGTCATCACGAGCCGGTCGCCCGGCCGCAACAGCTTGAAGTGATAGCGCCCCCTGACCCCGATAAAGGGCGAGACATAGAAGGCCTTGTCGCATTCCTGTGTCACCGTCCGGGCATTCCCGTCCGCCACGGGAATGAGATAGCTGTGCCGGTCGCCGAACGTGTTGTTCACCTCATAGAGCATGGCGGCGAGCGAACCGTCCCTGCCGTGACAAAAATAGAGCGTCAGCGGGTTGAAGGCATAGCCGAGGATACGCGGAAAGGTGAGAACGAGAATGCGCCCGCCCGTCTCGATCCCGGCGCGCATGAGCTGCGCCTCCACCCATTGCCGGACCGGGCGCCCCGAGCCATCGCCATGATCGCGGTCGTGAAAGCTGAAAAGCGAAAAGCGGTTATGCGCGAAAAGACGGCTCTTGCGCGAAAGCTCCGGCAATTCGTCGAGATCGAGAAGCGTATAAAAGACGCGATAGGAAAGCTCATGCGCGCGCGGCCGCAAGCGCTTGTGAAACACAAGGCCGGAATAGAGCCGCGAGCGTGTTTCTTCTCTCACGCCGCCTCCTTCGCCACCGCGCCGAGGTGAATACGGCCCGACGCATTCTCCACCGCCCAGGGCCGGCGCACGCCGCCGAGTTCTTCCGCCACCGCGAGCCCTGCCTGCAACCCGTCTTCATGAAAGCCCGAACCGAAATAGGCGCCGAAAAACCATGTCCGCCGCTTGCCCTGAAGCTGCCAGAGCTGGCGTTGCGCCGCAAAGGCGCCCGCATCGAATATGGGATGGTCATAGTCGATCCGCGTCACCACACTGCCGGGTGCGGGCTCATGCGAGGGATTGAGCGTCACGAAGAGCTGCCGCTCCGTTGGCAGGTTCTGCAAACGGTTCATCCAGTAGCTGACGCAGACGGGACTGCCCGCGCCGCCGCCCATATAGTTCCAGCTCGCCCAGACGCGCCGCTCCCGCGGCATGAAACTCTCGTCCGAATGCAGCCAGGCGACATTGCGCTGATAGGGCATCGCGCCGAGCAAGCGCCGCTCCTCGCCATCCGCGTCGCCGAGCATGGCCAGCGCCTCGTCGCTATGCGATCCGATCACGATATGGTCGTAGCGTTCGCTCGCGCCCGTCTCGTCGGTAACGGTCACACCGCTCGCATCGCGCCGCACATCGGCAATGCCCGCACCGTAACGGATGCGGCCTTCGAGCGGCGCGGCAAGCTTTTTCACATATTCGCGCGACCCGCCCGCCACCGTGCGCCAGACGGGACGGCCTTTCAGCCGCATCAGCCCGTGATTGTCGAAGAAGCGCAGAAAGGCGAGCGCGGGAAACTGTTCCACCCGCTCCACCGGCAAGGACCAGATCGCCGCGCACATCGGAAGCAGGTGATCGTCGCAAAGGCTCGCCGAATAGCCTTGTTCACGCAGGAAGTCACCGAGCGGCTTCTCGTCCAATCCTTCCGCAAACATGAGCGAAGGCGCGGCGCGGTAAAGCTTCACGATATCGCCGATCATCCGCCACATCCGGGGGCTGACGATGTTGCGCCGGTCGGCAAAAATCCCGTTGAGCCCCGAGCCTGAATATTCGAAACGCCGCTTCCCGCCCGTTTCCAGCGAGGCGGCAAACGACATGTTGCTCTCCTGCGTTTCCACGCCGAGATGGCGGAACATCGCCGTCAGGTTCGGATAGTTCGCTTCATTATAAACGATGAAGCCCGTATCGACCGGCACGTCGCCCTCCGCGCAGGGCGCGATCACCGTGTTGGAATGCCCGCCCGGCCGCTCGTTTTTCTCATAGACCGTCACATCGTGACGCCCGGAGAGAAGCCAGGCGGCAGCAAGACCTGAAATGCCGGTCCCGGCAACGGCGATCCTGAGGCGCGGACCCGAACCCCGCTCGGGGGAAGGGGGAGTACGGTCGTCGAAGGGAGCCATGAAAAGCCTCTGAAAAACCCCGCCGGGGCCATGAAGAAAATAGACGCGAACTTGCATTGCTTACGCGGCGTCCGCGGCGGCGGATCACCCGCCTTGTGCGCGCCTTGCTTTCGTTCGGCCCCGATTTTCCCTAGACTCGAAAATGGGCCTCTTTTGCGAGTGATCCGCACCGGGGCGCGGTCCGTATCGACGATATGTTGAAGGAACGCGCATCGGAGATCGGACCGGCCCGCACCGGCCGCCACATCTGGCGGCCGCATTTGAGAAAGCTGGGCCTGATGGATCGGGACGATGCGCCGGGAGAAACGGCCGCGGATATTGCGGGTGAAATGGCGGCTTGCATTGCCGCCATCGCCAGCCATGCCGACCGCACGGCCTTTGCCCGCCTCTTCGGCCATTATGCGCCGCGCCTCAAATCCTATCTGCGGCGCATGAATGTCGAGGAGCGCCTCGCGGAAGATCTCGCCCAGGAGGCGATGCTCACCGTCTGGCGCAAGGCCGCCCAGTTCGATCCCGCCCGCGCATCCGCCGGCACGTGGATATTCACCATCGCGCGTAACCGCTTCATCGACACGGTGCGCCGCGAGAAACGGCCCGGCCTTGATCCCGCGGACCCGATGCTGCAACCCGAAGAGGTCCGCCCCGCCGACGAGGAAATGGCAGGCGCTGAAATCGGCGAACGTGTGCGCCTGGCGATGAAAGACCTCCCGCCCGATCAGGCGGAGGTCGTGGAGCTTTCATTCCTGGAAGGCCTGGCGCATTCAGCCATCGCCGAACGGCTCGACATTCCCCTCGGCACCGTGAAGTCGAGATTGAGACTTGCTTTCGCCCGTCTGCGTACGGCGCTGGAGGATTTGAAATGACCGCGCCCGCCATGCGCAATACCGTGACCCATCGCCTCGGCGATGAATGGACGATGGCCTATGCTGCGGGCAGCCTCAGCGAAGGCCAGTCCCTCATTGTCGCCTCCCATCTGAGCTATCAGGACGACGCAGGCAAGCGTCTCGCCGCGGCTGAGGCCGTGGGCGGAGCCATGGTCGAGAAACTTGCACCCGACACCATGTCGCCGGACGCGCTCGCAAAAACGCTCGCCCTGCTGGACGAACCCGGACCCGCGCCCGCACGCGCGCCCCATCCCGTTCCCGCGGCATCAGGCGACCCCCTGCCGCCGCCGCTGCGTGCATGGCTCGGCAAAAGCGTCGACGAATTGCCCTGGAGGCTGCTCGGCCCCGGCATGAGGCGGGTCAATCTCTGGCGCGGCGGCCCGAACGACCAGCGGCTCTGGATGTTGCGCGCGAAGCCCGGCATCGATATTCCGATGCACGGCCATAGCGGTACTGAACTGGTGCTGGTTCTGAAGGGCAGCCTTGAAGACCCGCACGGTGTTTTCCGCGCGGGCGACATCGAGGAATGCACGAGCGATATCGTTCACGCCTTGCGGACGGGTGAGGACGAGGAATGCATCTGCCTCGCCCTCACCGAAGGTCCGACCCGCTTCAAGGGCTGGATGGCAAAACTGCTCCAGCCCTTTATCGGCCTGTGACCGTCAGAACCGTGCCGTCACCACGAAGCGCACATTGCGCCCCGGCTGCAACACGTCGTTCTTCTTGAAGGAAACGTGGTTGCGGATATCGGCATCGAGCAGGTTCTCGCCGACAAGCGCCAGCTCGATCTTCTGTCCGCCCGCAAAACGCTCCGGCAGCATATAGCGGATTTCACCCTTGAGATCGGTATAGCTTCCCGTCTCCGTCTCACCCGTCGAGAGGCGATCCTGCTTGAAGGCATGCAGGAAACCGAGGCGCCCGGAAAGCTGTTCGTCCGCATAGAAGACGCCCGCACCCGCACGCATCGGCGGAATGCGCGGCACGTTGCCGCCCGCATCGAGTTCCGCGCGCACCATATCGAATTGCCCGGTGACGCCCGCTCGTGCGGTGCCCCAGCGCATCAGCGTCACGCTTCCCTTCGTCTCGAAGCCCCGGAACGTCGCATCGGCCTGCGTGATGCGCACCTCGTCGAGTTCCGTACCCGCGCCATGCGGCGTACAGGTGTCGTAGCTGTCGTCGCAGACTTCGCCCGTCAGCCGCTTGTAGATGAAGTCGCTGAACGAGGTGTGGAAGATGGCCGCCTCGAAGGAATAGTCGTCTCCCTCGCGGCGCGCATTGAGCTCGAAGCCCAGCGCCTTTTCCTTGTCGAGCGTCGGATCGCCGATCTCGAAGGTCTCGGTCGCCTCATGCGGCCCCTTGGAGAAAAGTTCGAGCGCATCGGGCGCCCGCTCCACATGTTGCGCGGTCAAGCCGAACACCCAGCTCCCGGCCGGCGAGAAGACAAGCCCCGCCGAGACGCTGCCCGGCGTGAAGCTGCGCGACACCGCATAATCCGTCGGCAAGAGCGGCACACTGGTATCGAGCGCGCGGCCGGAAACATCCACCTGCTCCACACGGCCCGCCATCTGAAGTTTCAGCGTCTCGCCGGCAATCGGCATCTCTTCGAAAAGGAATGCAGCCGCCGATTCCGTCTCGCTCGGCGCAAGCAGTTCCCCGCCCTCGCCCGTCGCCGAAATATCGCGCTTGTGAAGCTGCACACCGAAAGCACCCGTGAAGGGGCCGACTTTGCGGTGCAGAAGTTCCGCGCGCACTTCCCATTCCTCATTGTCGAAGCGCGAGCCGGTGATCCCCGCCGCATCGACCTCGCCATGCGTGTAGTCGCTGTAGCCGCCCGCAAGGTTCAGCCCCGAGATGAAGCCGCTCGTGAAATCGAGTTCGCTGCCGAGCTGCACCTTCGTCTGATGCATGTCGATATGAACCGGGTTCAGCGGATCGCCCGGTGCGGGAATGCCGTATTGGCTGTCGTAATAGCTGACCGAGCCGCCCGCATAGCCGTCATAGTCGCCATTGCCGAGAATGACGGAGGCACCGCCCGCGACACCGGAGGTTTCCGTCCATGTTTCGCTCTGGCGGTTCGTTGCGCCGGGAATGCGGTAATTGTCCGTATTGCGCGCGAAACCGTCCGCGTGAAAGACGACATTACCCGCCGCCACTTCCGTCTTGCCATGCCCCTGCACACCGTCGCTGACGGTATCGTAGCTCGCGCCCGCTTCCGCGCTGAAGCCGCCGGGCGGAATGGCCTTGGGAATGCGGCTGTTGATGACATTGACGACGCCGCCGATCGCCTCGCTGCCAAAGCGCAGCGTCGCCGGCCCACGCACCACTTCAACGCGCTCGGCCGCCAGCGGATCGATGGGCACGCCATGATCCTCGCTCACCGCCGACACATCGGCAGCCCCTATGCCGTTTTCCTGCATCCGCACGCGCGTATTGTCGAGCCCGCGAATAATGGGGCGGCTCGCGCCCGCCGCAAAGGAGCTCTGCGTCACACCCGGCAGATCGCCCAGCAGACCGCCGAGCGTCGTGGCCGATGAGGTGAGGATGTCGTCCCGCGTCACGATATCGACCGGCGCCGCAATCTCGCCGAGGGGGGAGGCAATGGGCGAGGCCGTCACCACCAGGGGTTTCAGCGACACTGCCGTTTCCGCCTCTTCCGCCTGCACCTCTTTTGCCTCCTGTGCCTCCTGCGCAAAGGCAGGCAGGGCGGCGGCAAGCGCCACGAGAGAGGCCGCGGATAATAGCGCGGCACGAAGATTGGCCCGGTTTTGCATGATTGCCCCTGTTTATAATGTTACGTTATAACATCTCACTCATGGCAGAGCATGCCGTTCCGGTCAAGTCCCGCGGGGCAAAAGGGGCGCGTGGGAGAGAGCCTGCTGCGGTAGAGCCTCTTTCCGCCGGAAGGGGGGAGGTCTAGGCTTTACCTGTTCCCGCTTTGGAGGCCATGAGCAATGCCGAAAACAGGAAAGACGAAGCCTGCGAAAAAGCCTCCCGAATTGCCGCCGGAGCTTTCGCACAAGGAATACAAGGACGAGCTCTACCGCCTCCAGGTCGAACTCGTGAAGCTCCAGCGCGACATCATCGCGAAGGACCGCAAGGTGCTCGTCATCCTCGAAGGCCGCGACGCAGCCGGCAAGGATGGCGTCGTGAAGCGCATCGTCCAGCACCTTTCGCCTCGCGAAACGCGCGTCGTCGCTCTCGGCAAGCCCTCGGACAGACAGCAGAGCGAATGGTATTTCCAGCGCTACACGGAACATCTCCCCGCCGCGCAGGAACTCGTTCTCTTCAACCGCTCCTGGTACAACCGCGCGGGCGTCGAGCGCGTCATGGGCTTCTGCACCGACGAGCAATATGAACGCTTCATGATGTCCGTCCCGCAATTCGAGGACATGCTTGTCGGCTCCGGCATCGTGCTGATGAAATATTATCTCGACATCTCGAAACCGGAGCAGAAAAAGCGTCTCGACGACCGCCGCAAGGACCCGCTGAAACAGTGGAAAATTTCGCCGATCGACGACGTCGCCATCAAGCATTGGACGTCCTACAGCAAGGCCCGCGATGCCATGCTCGCCCGCACACATAGCGAGGCCGCGCCCTGGTCGGTCGTCCGCGCCGACGGCAAGCGCCACGCGCGGCTCAACATCATTCGCGATCTGCTCTGCCGCATCGGCTATCGCGGCAAGCCAAAAGATGGCATTCATCCCGATCACCGCATTCTGATGCGTTTCGAGCCTGCGCTTCTCCAGGCAGGCGTCCTCGCAAAGTAGGCACATGGAAGAACAAACGGCGCTTCCCTTTCTCGACGGCTTGCCGGACGCGCTTCTCTCGCCGGAGCGTCTGGCCGTGCTGCTGGGCCTGAGCTTTTTTCTCGGCCTCGCCTTCGAGGAGTATTTCGGTCAGCGCCGGCTGAAGGCGCCGGGCGGGGTACGCACCTTTCCACTGCTCGCGCTGGCGGGCGGCCTCCTCTATGCACTCATGCCGGACCTGCCGCTGCTCTTTCTCGGCGGCTTCTTCGTTCTCGGAGCATGGCTTGCCATCTGGTACCGCTACCGTCTGGAAATCCAGTTCGCCGAACCGCGCATCGAGCATGAGCCCGGCATCCGTCTCGATGGCGGCATCATGGCGCTGGTCGGAAATCTCCTCGCCTATCTTCTCGGGCCGGTCACGCTGACCCAGCCGCTCTGGGTGCCCGTCGCCATTGCCGTCACAGCCGTTCTTCTTACCGGCGCGCGCGAGCGGCTTCACAATTTTGCTGAAACCGTCGGCGGTACGGAACTCGCGACGCTGGCGAAATTCCTCATCATCATCGGCATCGTCCTGCCCCTCGTACCGGACGAGCCGGTGACGAACCTCACCTCCATCACGCCCTATCAGGTCTGGCTCGCCGTCGTCGTCGTCAGCACGCTTTCCTATGCGAGCTATCTCGTGCAGCGCTTCGTCGCGCCGCGCCACGGCCTTCTCTATTCGGCGGCGCTTGGCGGGCTCTATTCCTCGACCGCAACCACCGTCGTCCTCTCCCGCCGCGCCCGCGCTTCCGGTGGCGCGCCCATGCTCCATGCCGCGCTGGTGCTCTCGACCGGCGTGATGTTTCTGCGCATCCTGATCGTCGTCGCGATCTTCAATCTCGCGCTCGCGAAGGTGCTGGCGCCCTCGCTGCTTTCGCTGCTCACCGCGGGCCTTGTCATCGCCACCCTTCTCTACTGGCGCGGCGGCGGCGGCGCCTCTGCGGGCGCGGAAGAAGTGCTCCCGCCCTCGAACCCGCTTGAAATCCAGACTGCGCTCGTTTTCGCCCTTCTCTTCATCGCGCTTTCGGTTGGCGTCGGCTGGGCCCGCACGGAGTTCGGCGAAGGAAGCCTCTTTGCTCTCGCCGCGCTCGCAGGCGTCACCGATGTCGATCCGCTGGTGCTCTCCGTCGCACAGGAAGCGCAAGGGGCATCGCCTTTCGCCGTCAGCGCCGCCGCGATTCTGATTGCGGCCGCCTCCAACAATGTGCTGAAAGGCGTCTACACGCTCTCCTTCGCGGGGCGCGCGGCGGGCATCGTTCCCGCCATCGCCCTTCTCTCTCTCGCCCTTGGCGGCATTGCCGCCGCCGTCATTACGCTCAGCCTCGCATGAATTATCGCCACGCCTATCACGCCGGCAATTTCGCCGATGTGATGAAGCACGCCATTCTGACGCTCGCCGTCGAGCACCTGAAGAAGAAGGAAAAGCCCTTCTTCCTGCTCGACACCCATGCGGGCACCGGCATGACGGATCTCTCCGGCGTGGAAGCGCAAAAGACCGGCGAGTATCATCAGGGCATCGCGCGCCTCCTCGCCGCAGAAAACCCGCATCCCGCCCTCGCAAAATATCTGACCGCCATTCGCGAGCTTGGTGGCCAGGAGCGTAATGAGGCCCTCACGCGCTATCCCGGCTCGCCCGCCCTCATGGCGCATCTGGCGCGCCGCGACGACCGCCTCGCCTTCTGCGAGCTTCACCCGGAAGACGCGACATCCCTCCGCGCGAATTTCCGCCGCGACGCCCGCGTGAAGACACATGAGATGGATGGCTATACCGCGCTCAAGGCCATGCTGCCGCCAAAGGAGCGCCGCGGCCTCGTCCTTGTCGACCCGCCCTTCGAGGATCGCGCGGAGTTCGACGCGCTCTTCCACTCGCTCATGGAAGCCCATCGCCGCTTCGCGACCGGCACCTTCCTCGTCTGGTACCCGCTGAAAGACCCCTCCGTCTCCGGCGCCTTTCTGGAGCGCCTCGCCGCCGGCGGTCCGCCGAAAACCCTCGCGCTCGAGCTGCATGTGATGGCATCCGATCCCGCCCGCATGACGGGCTCGGGCATGATCGTCGTGAACCCGCCCTTCTCCCTCATCGAACAAGGCGCGGATGGCCGCTCCGGCGCACGCTCGCTTCTCGACTGGCTCGCGATAACACTGTCACAAGGCCCCGGCGCCCGTGCGCGCGAGGAATGGCTGAGCAACTAGGAGCATTTCCAGGAAAAGTGGACGCCGGTTTTCCGTCCGGAAATGCTCCAGACAAATACCAGCCGTTCGCCAGCGAACAGCGCTCCTTGAAACTTTTGCGGCACCGGGACTGACCCAACGGAAGATTTGAGTCTATAAAGGCGCCGGCACCGCTGACAAAAAGTCGGAAAAGAAAGCGGGCCGCCCGGGAACCGCTTGATGGACCAGTCGCTCACCGAGGAAGAACGCACGCGCCGCCTCGCAGACGCCGAAGCCGCCTATGAGGCCGAGGTCGAGCGCAATCTCCCGCGCAATTATGTCGCAAACCTCGCCCACGGCCTTCTCGGCCAGACGGGCTTCCGCCTCGTCAATGCGCCGACCTTCGTCCCGGCCTATATCTACCTGCTTTCCGGTTCGGAATTTGCCGTGGGCCTCGCGCTCGCCGCGCAATGGTTCGGCGCCTCCGCCTCGTCCATTTTCGGCGCCACGCTGATCGAACACAGAAAGCGCGTGCTCCCGATGGGCCTTCTCATCGGCTGGGGCATGCGGGCCGGCGTTCTCGGCCTCGCCCTTGGCGGCTTCTTCCTGCCCGACAATCTCGCGCTGATCACGGCCATCGGCTTCCTCTGCCTCTTCGGCCTTTTCAACGGCATGCAGGCGGTCATCTTCAACACGCTGATGGCCAAGGTGATCCCGCTGCGCCTGCGCGGCCGCCTCACCGGCTTCCGCAATTTCTCGGCGGGCCTCACGGCGGCGGGCGTCTCATATCTCGGCGGCAAATATTTCGTCGAAGGCCACGCGCTCGGCAATGGCTACGCGACGACCTTCCTCGCCGCCTTCGTGCTCACCTCGCTTGGCCTGTCGCTCCTGATGCTGGTGCGCGAGCCCGAACCGCCGACCATCCGCGCGCGCGGCAGTCTCGGCGGGCGCTTGCGCGAAATCCCGGCCATGCTGCGCGCCGACCCCGCGCTGGCGCTTTTCTATGTCGCCGCCGCCATGGCCGCGCTCGGCACGATGGCGGTTCCCTTCTACATTCTCTTTGCGGGCGAACGCATCGGCCTCTCGGGCACCAATCTCGGCATCCTCTCGACCGCCTTCCTGCTCGCCCAGACCTGCGCCAATCTCGGCTGGGGCACGCTCGCCGACAGGATCGGCAACCGCATCGTCTTCATGTCGGCGGTCGGCCTCTGGGCTGTTTCCATCACCGCGCTCCTTTTCACGAATGATCTCTGGGGTCTCGCCCTCGTCTTTGCCGGTCTCGGCGCGGGCCAGGGCGGCTTCATGAATTCCAACCAGAACATCATCGTGGAGTTCGGCGCGCGCGACGACCTGCCCATGCGCATCGCGGTACTGAACACCGCGACCTCGCTCATGCAGGCGCTGGGGCCGATCCTCGGCGGCGTCATCGCGCATGGCGCATCCTTCAAGGCGCTCTTCGGCCTTGCCATCGCGGTGCTCGCCACATCCGTCGTCACCATGTTCTTCGTCGACGAGCCGCGAAAGCGCCGCAAACTGCTTTAGAAAAAGCCCGTCATTGCGAGCCGAAGGCGAAGCAATCCAGAAGCCGCGGAACGCGGCGTCGGGAAAAAACTCCTGTAACCCTCCAACGCCCGACAAAAATCAAATGTCATCCCGGCGAAAGCCGGGACCCAATCCACGTCAATGCGTGGTTCGGCTATTCGATGAAGCTTGGCGTTGGCGCAGCCGATAGCCGCTCTTGCTGAGGGAACCAATGGGTCCCCTGAGTTCACAAACGAAGTGCAACACCAGCTTGGGCTTAAGGTGTTGCGATGGGGCACAAATACAAGCAGTTCACTCTGGAAGACCGGTGCGAGATTGCCCGCCTACGTGGCGAA
>NZ_JBDWLT010000001.1:0-53510 GCF_039973015.1 Parvibaculum sp. | reverse complement strand
GATCGAGCGCCCTTCGCCACGTAGGCGGGCAATCTCGCACCGGTCTTCCAGAGTGAACTGCTTGTATTTGTGCCCCATCGCAACACCTTAAGCCCAAGCTGGTGTTGCACTTCGTTTGTGAACTCAGGGGACCCACTCGCAGCGCCTCTTGCCGTAGCCTTGGATGTCGCTCCTCACTTCACCCCAATCTCATCATTGTGGAATATCGAGACGACATAGCAGACACGTTCAGACGCCGAAGAAATCAGTGCAATTATCATGAATCCGGAACCTTCTGAGCGAGATCGGACGAAGCTCATTGGATACTCTTGAAACCCGAACCTTGGAGCCAGCCATTCAGCGCTTGCTTGACGATGTAATCGGTCGGTTCAGGACCAGCCGATTGCAAGCCCTGCTCTTTGTCGAACCACACCGCCGTCGCAGCTCCCGTGGCAATATCGACCACATAGAACCCGCCTGTATCATTGCAGCTATGTGCTTTGCACCCCGCACCAATGAGATAGCGATTTAGCAAAAGCTCCCCGGGTGAAGAAACTTCAATGTGTTCTCTGAATTCTTTGAGCCGCTGGCCTAAAATGTCAGCCAAAGGTTTCCGAGCAACGGGATCGGCGAGCAACTGGAAGGGATACGCTTTTGCCATCTCCGAATAATCTGTTTTCCCATCAAACGGCGCCGCAATGAGCAGCTTGCGGTCACGGTAGTAAAGATAGTTCGAGGTCAGCGGATCGCCATTTCTGTCTGTCTCGACCAGATTGTGGCCGGACACCAACACGATGGTGGGCGATATCTGGGAAAAGCGTAGGTCTTCACCCAGATCGACAATTTTGATGACGGTGGGGGACGACGTGGTGAGGTCGATGATATTAGCGGTAGGCGCACAGCAGTTTCCACCGCCATCCGAACTCGCATTGACGAGAACCGGCACGCCAGATGCCGGATAGCCGCTTATCAGCGTAATATACTTGTCGCTCAAAAGTTCTTTGCCTTGCCAGACAAGCGACTGACAATGGTCAGAGGATTGCCAGTTACGGCAGCCAGCAACCACCTGAAGTTTTTCTTTCCCAACGGCGATCCTTTGGATCACGTCCTCAGCAATAACGGGGGCGGATGTCGACGTGTTGATTCGCTGATCGCGCGATCTGTTCACTTGAAATCGCTTCATCGGATCGCCGGTTTGAGGTCCGGCAGGCTCTTGCCCCTTTGGAAGAGGCGTATGGTCATCCACTTCCGCGAAAACGCTGGGGTCTCGACCGACAGACGAGGTGGCGATGGAGCCGCATATTTTGGTCAAATCTTGTGTTAGCGAATAAATGCCCCAGTCCTGTTTTAAGCACTGACTATACGTATGCCGCCAAGAAGGGCTGTGTTTTAGGAGCGCCCAATCTGGCGCTAACAGAAAATATCCAACGCCCACTGCGACGACGATCATCGCAAACGTTGCAGCAATCCAGATTCTCGCATTCATCGAAGTCCCCCAAATCAGCGCACAGCATAAGCTGGGCGCGTTCAGCACGAGAGAATAATAGTAATGCGTCTTAAGCTTTTTCTTGCCTGCTCGTCCTGCAAGTTCCCGCCATGTCAGCCCTTTTCCCACGTTTCCTCGATATGAAATTCGGTTCCTCGAATAGTCTTTTCGTGTTCTTGAAACAGGAGGTAATGTTATGCACTTTTTGCTCGCTACCGCTCCGATCGTTTTCTCTCTCGCCTCGGCTTACTCGGGCTGGCAGGCGGCGCGCATCGAGGTACCCGAAGTGGCGCTTACGTACAGCGGCACGGCGGATCTCCTCGCCCCACTGCGAACTGCGACGACAAACTCGATGAAATGGGCGCAAATGGCCGCGTTCTTCGCCGCGCTAGCGGCGCTGGCCGGAGCCTTGAATTTTCCGGATGCATGACGTCCCCACTATCAAAATGATCCGATTGCGGTCCCATGATGCACAATCTCTTGCGCTCTTTCGGAGTGCATTTGAGAAGGCTGACTTCTTGCGTTCAACGCCCTTATCTGTAGGAACCGGCCTTCCCCTTCAGCTTGTAGGTCAGCGCCATGCGGATGCAGTGTTCGAGCGCCGCTTTCGGCGGTCTGTCGCCCGCATCGAAAAAGATCGACCTGTTACCGCCGAAGCGAAGTATGCCGTCATAGAGCGCGCGATAATCGCCGATCAGCGTCGTCTGGCAATGGACGTAGAGCGCGTGGGCCCCGTCTTCCGTCCCGTCGAGACGAATGGTCGTGCCGCTGCCGGTCTCGGAAGTGAGATAGGCAGGCTGCCCCCATTTGAGCGTTTCCTCGATTTCGCCGACGCCCTCCGTCTTGTCCGCAACGTCGAAGATCGTCTCCCTGAGCAGCATCAGCCGCGCCCGGATGGGCGGCGAGTAATTTTCAAAGACCTTGGCCACCTTCTTGTCTGTAAACGGACGAAAGTGGGATTTTGTTTTCTTCTTCACCACCTCACCCGTTCGTCGGTGCGCCGAGCCGCGACAGAAGCTGCATCAGGCTCGCGCCATAGGTCGCCCGCGCGGCCGCCGCATCGTCGGCTTCCGCGATGGCGAGCGCCGCCTGCATCGCCGCCCCCGCGATCACATCGGCCAGTGGTTCGAGCGGCTGCTCCGGGATCAGCCCCTCCTCCACCAGATGCTCGAGCGCATGGCCGATCAGCGCCAGATGGAAGGGCCGCTGCACGTCGCGCCATTCCGCCCAGCCGAGCACGGCCGGCCCGTCCAGCAGCACGATCCGCTTCGCATCCGCGCGGCTGAAGATATCGAGCATCACCTGCGTGCCGACCTGCAGGTCCTCGCGGTCATGCTCGATCCGCTTCATCGTCTCCTCGAAAATCTCCTGCCCCATCTCCATCAGCATCTTTTCGAACACCGCGCGGAAGAGATCGCGCTTGTCGGCGAACTGATGATAGAGCGCGCCGCGCGTCACCCCCGCCTCGCGGACGATCTCCTCCGTGCCAACCTCGCCAAAGCCCCGCTCGGCGAAGAGGCGGCGGGCCGTCTCGATCAGCTTCTCCCGGTTGCGGGACGGCTTCTTGGCGGGGGCGGTGCGGGACAAGGACTTTTTCATACTGCTTGTATGTTTTCTCGGTCTGGGGTACTGATTCATACATCCTGTATGAAAATTTCGGGCGCGCAACGAAAACAGTTTCAGGGAGGGCTGAGGGGTGGCAAATCCGGTTTGTGACGGTTTGGTGACGTTATGATGACAGTCACCCGCACTTATCCCCGCTGGCCGTTTTTCGGCGTCCTCGCCATGGTCGCCGCGATCGTGGCTGGCAGCCTCGCCGCCTTCGACGAGCCGCATGCCGTCCTCCAGCACATCACGCGCTACACGGCGCGTGTCGCCTTCCTCACTTTCATCATCGTCTTCGCCTCCGGCGCGCTCGCCGCTCTTTTTCCGTCGCCGGCGACACGCTGGCTGAGGCGCAACCGGCGCTATACGGGGCTTTCCTTCGCCCTCGCCCACTTCCTGCATCTCATTGCAATCATTGTGCTTTTCGCAACGATCGGCGAAACGCCGGGCCTCGTCACCCTGCTTGGCGGCGGCCTCGCCTATGTCTTCATCGCGGCCATGGCCGCCACCTCCAATGACTGGTCGGTGAGGAAGCTGGGGCCGCGGAACTGGCGCCGCCTCCACCTCGCGGGCCTCTACTATGTCTGGGCGATCTTCATGAATTCCTATCTTGGCCGCCTCGCAAGCGACGCGCCGCCCGAGCCGAAGTGGATTTTCGCGCTCACCGCCGCTCTCGGCTTCACGAGCCTCGCGCTGCGCATTGCAGCCTGGATGAAAAAACGGCGGAAACCCGCCCTTTCCACAGCCTGATCGATCACGACCTCTTGTTCGTGAGGCAGCCGCACACATGCTAGTCTGAAATCTCGTCGGCGGTTTCGCTTGCGGGGTCTCCAGCATGTTTGGACTGGGCGGCACGACGGGTTATCGGGCGCTGGCAGCGCGGCTCCTCCTGCCGGCGATCCTTCTCCTTGTGCCAACCCCTTCTGCCGCCAACATTTTCGGGACCGACGACCGTCGCGACATCGCCCCTGAAGACGGGCTTTCCGGCATCGGCACCATCGTCTGCGAAGGCACGACGCGCCGTCCCACCGCCGCCCTCGTCACCCTCCCCGGCACGGTCCCCGGCAGGGATGTCATTGCGACCGTGGCGCACGCTTTTCTGGGCTCCAACGGACAACGGCTGGAAGCCTGCGAATTCTGGCCCGGTGCCGATGCTTCGCTTTCCGCGCCCATCGCCTTCCTCGAAACCGGTACGCTGAACCCGGAAGGAAACTGGCACAATGACTGGGCCGTTGGCGTGCTCGACCGTCGCCTGCCGGGCCACCTCTCCCGCCTCGTTCCCCGCGCCCTGGATGCCAGGGAAGCGGAGCTGAAACGCCGCAACCCCGCGCATTTCCTGCTCGTCGGCCATAATGGCGAGCGCGGTCCCCTTCAGGTCTCGGAGCGGTGCGGGCCCGTCGCGAAAACCGGTTCGGACCTCAACCGCTTCGACGCCCGTGTCTTCAATCATGATTGCGACATGATGCCGGGCTGGTCCGGCGGCCCCCTTGTCCTGAAGGAAAACGGCACGGACTACCTGATCGCCGTGAACTCGACCGAAGTGAACGCGATTACCCATATTTCAGGCCGTCCCTATAACGGCCGCATGAACCCGAACACCGCTGTACGCGTCGACGGCGTCTTTCTCGAAACCCTTCAAAGGTTGCTGAAATCGGGCGCACCCGGCAGCGCCTCCGGCTGCCTCGTGGCCAGCATGGGCGGAATGCCTGCCCTTCCCTGCTGAGACGACGTAACGTCAGCGCGATTCTCGGCAACGCGGATGACCGCTCCGCAATTCGCTGTATATTGTTGGCAAAAGAATTGGCACCTGCCGCCATGAATGCGGCCGGGTCCGACAAAACCGGTTTCTGGGAGGACACCAATGGCTTGGAATTTCGGGGATATCCTCGACGCAATCTCACCCGTCCTGCCGCAGGACGCGCCCGCCTTCATTCATGGCGAACGGCGCATCACCTGGGGCGAAATGACGAAGCGCTCGAACAATCTTGGCCGCGCGCTGATCGAGCGTGGTGCAAAGCCGGGCGACAAGGTCGCCTTCTACATGCGCAACCGGCCTGAATATGGCGAGCTTCTTGCTGCCTGCTTCAAGGCGCGCCTGACGCATGTAAACGTCAACTACCGCTACAAGCCGGACGAAGTGTTCTACATCTTCGACAATTCGGATGCGCAGACCGTGGTCTATGGCAGCGAGTTCCGCGAAATCATCGAGGAAATCCGCCCTCGTCTCACAAAGGTCCAGACCTTTGTCGAGGTGAACGACGGCGGTGAAATCGCTTCCTTCGCCGAGCGTTACGAGGATCTCGCGACGACGGAAAATGGCGAGAAACTCGATATCGAGCGCTCGCCCGACGACCAGCTCTTCATCTACACGGGCGGTACGACGGGCATGCCGAAAGGCGTGATGTGGCGGCACGACGATCTGCGCGAAGTGCAGCTTTCCGCGCTGCGCCGCCTCGGACCGGTGCCGGAATCGCTACCCGCGCTGATCGAGGCAATCAAGGAAACCGGGCCCGCCGGTCCCATGATCCCCGCCTGCCCGCTGATGCACGGCACGGGACTCCTGACCGCACTCGGCAACATGATGTCGGGCGGCTGCGTCGTGACACTCGACAACCAGTCACTGGAGCCGCATGAGCTTTGGGCGGCGGTCGACCGCAACAAGGTGCAGCAGGTGGCGATCGTGGGCGATGCCTTCGCAAAGCCGATGCTGCGCGCCCTGGAAGAAACACCCGGAAAATACGACCTTTCCTCCATCGCGACGATCATCTCGTCGGGCGTGATGTGGTCCACGGAAGTGAAGCGCGGGCTGCTCAAGCACATGCCGGAGGCGATCATGACCGACAGCTTCGGCGCATCGGAGGCGGTCGGCCTTGGCTCCTCGCTGATGACGAAAGACGGGGAAATCGCCACGGCGAAATTCCAGATCGGCGAACGCTGCAAGGTCTTCGATGAAAACGACGAGCCGGTGGTGCCGGGATCGGGCAAGCCGGGCTTCATTGCCCTCGGCGCACCTATCCCGGTGGGCTACTACAAAGACCCCGAAAAAAGCGCCAAAACCTTCAAGACGGTGCGCGGCGAGCGCTATTCGATCCCCGGCGACTGGTGCACGGTCGAACCGGATGGCACCCTGACGCTGCTGGGCCGCGGCTCCGTCTGCATCAACACGGCAGGCGAGAAGGTTTACCCCGAAGAAGTCGAAGAAATCCTGAAAACCCATCCCTCGGTCGAGGACGCACTCGTCATCGGCCTGCCGGACGAAAAGTGGGGACAAGCCGTCACGGGCGTCGTCAAGCTCAACAACGGCGCGAGCTTCGACGAGGAAGCCTTGCGCGCCCATGTCCGTGACAAGCTCGCTGGTTACAAGACGCCGAAGCGCATCGTGATCGGAACCGTCCCCTTCCGGGCGCCAAACGGCAAGGCCGACTACAAGGGCGTCACCGAGTTTGCCAAGCAGACACTTGGGGCGGCCTGATCGCCGACCAGACCGAGAAGGGGGAAAGGGCCGGCAAAAACTGGCCCTTTTTGCCTTTCGATTCTTCCCCCGGGCAGGTTGCCACGGCGGGGTCGGCTGATATTCTGTCAGCCAACGAAACCAATTGAACCAAAAGAGAAAACAGATGGAAGCGCTCGACCAGTTCCGTCAGGAGACCAGAACGTGGCTGGAGGAGAATTGCCCTCCATCCATGCGCACACCGATGCCCGAAGAGGAGACGGTCTGGGGGGGCAGGAACGCCACATACCCGAACCCGGATGCAAAGCTCTGGCTCGACCGCATGGCCTCGCGCGGCTGGACCGCGCCGACATGGCCAAAAGAATACGGCGGCGGCGGCCTTAGCAAGGAAGAGAGCCGTGTTCTTCAGCAGGAGCTGCGCCGCATCAAGGCGCGCCCGGCACTTTCGAGCTTCGGCATCTGGATGCTTGGGCCGGCCCTTCTCGAATTCGCCAACGAAGAACAGAAGAAGGAACACCTGCCCAAGATCGTTCGCGGTGAAATCCGCTGGTGTCAGGGCTACTCCGAGCCGGGTGCGGGCTCCGACCTCGCGGGCCTACAGACCAAATGCGAGGATAAGGGCGACCACTACCTCGTGAATGGCCAGAAAATCTGGACCTCCTATGCCGACAAGGCCGACTGGATTTTCTGTCTCGTTCGCACCGATCCGGCGACAAAGCACGACGGTATCAGTTTCCTGCTCTTCGACATGATGTCGCCGGGTGTTGAGGCCCGACCGATATCGATGATCTCCGGTGCTTCGCCCTTTTGCGAAACATTCTTCACCGATGTGAAGGTACCGAAAGAGAATCTGGTCGGAGAACTCAACAAGGGATGGACTATCGCGAAGCGCCTGCTGCAACACGAGCGCGAAATGATCTCCGGTATGGGGCTGGGCGGCGTCGGCGCGGGCGGCGGCATCGGCAGCCTTGAGCAGGTTGCAAAAGACTATTTCGGCGAGACGGATGGCAAGATCGCAAGCCCGTCGCTTCGCGACCACATCACGCGGCAGAAGATGGACTCCAAGGCTTTCGCGCTGACCATGATGCGCTCCGCCGAAGAGGCAAAGGCGGGCCAGGGCCCCGGCGCTGCAAGCTCTATCTTCAAATATTACGGCACAGAGCTGAACAAGCGCCGCTACGAACTCCTGCTCGAACTGATGGGTACGCAGGCACTCGGCTGGGAGGGCGACGGTTTCAACGATGGTGAAATCACCGTCACCCGCTCCTGGCTACGCTCGAAAGGCAACTCCATCGAAGGCGGCACGAGCGAGGTTCAGCTCAACGTCGTCTCGAAGCGAGTCCTCGGCCTGCCCGACTAGAGCTCCATGAATTGAATGACGCTCCCCCGCAGGAATGCGCAGCGTCCGACGCTATATTGAAACAACAGAAGAATCCCGGGACGAAATGGCACTTGTACTTACCGAGGAGCAACAGCTTCTCCGCGATACGGCAACACAGTTCTTCCAGGAGCGCCTGCCCATCGCCAATCTGCGCAAACTTCGCGACTCGCGTGATGCGGTGGGCTTCGACCGCGACGCATGGAAGGAGATGGCCGATCTCGGCTTTGCCGGCATCATGATCTCCGAAAAATATGGCGGCACGGATTTCGGCCCCGTAGGCCTCGGCCTCGTGCTCGAACAGGCCGGCCGCACACTCGCCGCAAGTCCCCTTGTCTCGACTGTCCTGCTGGGGGGCTCCGCTGTCCAGCTTGCCGGCAATGCGACACAACGTCAGGATATCCTCTCCGCAATTGCCGCAGGTGACCGCCTCATGGCTCTGGCACTGGAAGAGGGGCCCCACCACAATCCGACGAAAATTGCCACTCAGGCCGTCGTCAGCGGCAGTTCCTATCGCATCACTGGCTCGAAAACCTTCGTGCTGGACGGCCATATCGCCGATCAGCTCATCGTAGTCGCCCGCACCTCAGGCGACAGCACCGACCGCTCGGGCATAACCCTCTTTCTGGTCGACCCGAATGCGGATGGCGTAAAAATCACGCGCACACTGATGGTGGACAGCCGCAACGCCGCCAATATCGAGTTTGACAATGTTACCGTCCCTGGCTCCGCTGTACTCGGATCCATCGATGGTGGCAACGATGTGCTGGATCAGGTGCTCGACATTGCGCGGATCGGTCTTTCCGCGGAGATGCTCGGCCTCGTGCAACAGACCTTCGACGTCACTCTCGCCTACCTCAAGGAGCGCAAGCAGTTTGGCAAGGTCATCGGTTCCTTTCAGGCCTTGCAGCACCGAATGGCGGTTCTTTTCGCGGAAATCGAACTTTGCCGCTCTGTCGTCCTCGATGCACTTTCCGCTCTGGAGGAACGCCGGAACGAAGTTCCACAAATTGCAAGCCTGGCCAAGGCGCGCCTATCCGAAATTTCGACCTTGATGACCAATGAAGGCCTGCAGATGCATGGCGGCATGGGGATGACCGATCAGTTCGACGTCGGTCTCTACATGAAGCGTGCCCGTGTTGCTGCGGCAAGTTTCGGCGACAGCAACTTCCACCGCGAACGCTACGCTGCACTTGAGGGCTATTGAACTTACCGGCCGGGGTCACACCCGGCCGGTCTTTTGGGCAGGTTTCGAAAGCATCCATGCAAAGTTGGTTCGCGCGACTTTTCCCTTTTTTCGTCCTGCTGGCTATTGCCAACCCGCTTGCGCCTCCCGCTTCCGCGCATCCGCATGTCTATATCGATATGAAGACGGCCTTCCACTTCGACGATCAGGGCCGCCTCGAATCCCTTCGGATCACTTGGATTTTCGACGAGTTCTACTCCGCCTTCGCGGTCGATGGAGCCACCAGGTCCGGCAGCAGCTATGACGAGAAATTTCTTTCCGCCTTGGCGGAAGAAAACCTGAAGAATCTCGCCGAATGGAATTACTTCACCGAAGTGACGTCCCAAGGAACCACCATCGAAACCGGCAAGGCTGCCGACGGGGTTTCAACCTGGGACGATGAGACAGGGCGGCTGTCGCTCGCTTTTTCACTACCGTTGAAGGAAGCACGCGCGGCGCCTCCCGAAGCCCCGGTGAGCGTCCGCATTTTTGATCCATCCTACTACATCAGCATCGACTACCTGCCCGATGCCCCGGTCTCGCTGGCAGACGGCTCCCATGAAGGCTGCGCGGCTGCAGTCAACGTCCCGGAGGTCGAGCAGGTCTGGACCAACCTTCCCGAAAGCGCCTTCACCGATCCGAACAGCAGCCTTGGCGCCAACTTTGCGTCAACGGTCGTGCTTACCTGCAAGTCCGGGAAATCATGAGACAGAGAACGGTCACGATACTCTTCGCAGTCGCGGGGCTTTTCATATTCGCATCTACGGCATGGGCACAGAGCGCGCTTCCTCTGCCCGGCGGCAGTGCACCGGCGCAAGCGCCCGGCCTCTTTTCCGGCTTCCTGCGAGAGGTGATGGCCACACAGCAAGAATACTACCGCGCCATGGCAGGTGCCCTGCGCTCCGTGAACCTGAACGGTTCGGCAGCGGCCGCATGGACCCTCGCCTCTTTATCCTTCCTCTACGGCATCTTCCACGCCGCCGGCCCCGGCCACGGCAAGATCATCGTGACCTCATATCTCCTGGCCGACGAAAAAGATGTACGCCGTGGAATCCTGATCGCCTTTCTATCCGCCCTGATGCAGGCCGTGACGGCGATCCTTGTCGTTGGGCTCCTCGCAGTCGCCTTGGGCCTCACGCATCGCACCACGGCAAGTGCTGTCCCCATCATTGAACGTGCGAGCTACGTGCTTATTTCATGCGTCGGCATCTGGCTTCTTTGGCGTGCGCTGCGCCGCCGCCCCGGCGGCTCCGTACATCACGATCATGCACACGAGCATGAGAACGGTCACCATCATCACGATCACGCCCATATGCCAACACCCGCAGAAATGCGAAGGGCAAGAGGGGGCAGGGAAATGGCCGCGATGATCCTGTCCGTCGGGCTCCGCCCCTGTAGCGGTGCAATCCTCGTGCTTCTCTTTGCAGTCACGCAGGGAGCTTTCCTGATCGGGGCCGCATCTGCTCTGGTCATGTCGTTCGGCACGGCGATTACCGTCTCGGCACTGGCCATCCTGACCGTTTTTTCAAAGAATCTGGCCCTGCGCGTCGCCCGTCGAACCGAGAGTCGCTGGGCTGTCCGCCTTGAATGGATGCTGATGGCGGCAGGGGGCGCAATAATCCTTCTCTTCGGATTGACGCTGCTTGCAAGCACCTTCTCGGGGCCGGCCTCCCCTCTTCTCTGAAGAGCCTGGCCGAAGCTATCGACAAGCCATGGCCTCCGCCCCATACTGCCCGCAATCGCCGGGAAGCCGGCCCCCTCATGGACTGAAGAGCTTAGAGACAAGATGGCCGACGAGACCACAGCAACCGAACTGCCCGAACGCATCACCGTTCTCGCCCGGGATTTCACCCCCGCCGCGATGGAGTTCCATCGCCGGAACATGAGCGAGAAGGGCTACCGGATGGAAGGCCAGATCGTCCAGCGCAAGTTCCAGATGATCGAAGGCATGGGCGCCCCCAAGGATCTCTTCGAAGGCGAACTTTTTTATGCGGTGACCTTCGTCCGCAAGAACATCGAGAAGTAGGGCCTGCGGCAAGCAGGGCTGAACCATGACCGCTGATCATGACGAATTTTCCAGCGGGCCGATCCTGAAAAACGAACCTGCGGTAACACGCTGGGTTCTGCTTCGCGACGTGGCTGTCTTTCACGGCAAGCTCGTACTCGACGGCCTCAAGGATATTCTTCTGAGCCCCGTCTCCCTCGGCGCCGCGGCCATTTCTCTCTTTAACAAGGAAGATGAGACCGGGCGGCAATTCTACGAAGTACTGCACACCGCTCGCCGGCTCGAGGACTGGCTCAACAAATACGGTGAAGCAGACCGAATTCCCGCGCCCGGCTTCGCAACCAAGCAGGAAGGCGAAAGCATAGATGTCATGGTCGCCCGCCTCGAAGAACTTGTGAAACGTCAATATGAACGCGGTGGCCTGACGGCAAACGCCAAAGACGCAATCGACCGTGCCCTCGACGCCGTTCACGACAAGCTGCGCGCACGCGGTTGAATCGAACCGACCGCCTTTTTTGCCGCCGGGAAATCCGTTGACTCGCCCAAAACCATCGTGTTGTGTGGAGTGGCAATCTACCTTTTGGCCTGCCTTGGCTGCGTTGCCCTCAGGGCCTTTCAAGACTCCCAAAACTCAGGTTGTACGACGCCGTGCGACGGTCGCGCGGTCAAGCTCGCATGCAAGTGCGTCAGGAGAACTTGAAATGGCTACAGGCGTAGTGAAGTGGTTCAACACCCAAAAGGGCTACGGCTTTATTCAGCCGTCGGACGGTGGCCGCGATGTCTTCGTGCACATCAGTGCCGTCGAGCGGGCGGGCATGAGCACGCTCAACGAAGGTCAGAATATTAATTACGAACTTGTGACAGAAAAAGGAAAGACCTCGGCAGCAAACCTCACGCTAGCGTAAGCGCCTCTTTCCATTAAGAAATCTGAATGGCCGGGCTTCATGTCCGGCCATTTTCTTTTGGGCCGTACCGAAAACTGTCAGGAGACTGCATTTGCGGCCCTATTTGCCCCTGTAAGGTTGAAGCTCGGAACTCTACATGTTTGCATGAGTTTGAGTCGGGACGGACAAAACATGAAGAGGCCAACTCATGCCGGAATCTCTCACTCGCGAGAGCGGTTTCACATCCCCGAACACGCTTTCGCAGGAAGAAAGTGGGAACCGGGCCCGGCTGAAGGAACACTATCTTCGTGTCCGCAGCCAAACTGACGCCCTTTCCGCACCGCTAAGCGCGGAAGATCAAACCATACAGTCAATGCCGGATGCCAGCCCTACCAAATGGCATCGCGCCCACACGACGTGGTTCTTCGAGACCTTTCTTTTGCAGCCTCACAATGAGGGGTATGAGGTTTTCGACGAAACCTATAACTACCTCTTCAACTCATATTACGAAGCGGTGGGCGAGCGGCATCCTCGCCCTCGGCGCGGCATGGTTACGCGACCGGATGTTGGCCAGATCGGTCACTACCGAGCCCACGTAGACGAAGCCATGACTCATTTTATCGATAACTGCCCCGATGATGTGCTGGCGCTGGTCGAGCTTGGCCTCAACCACGAACAGCAACATCAGGAACTGCTTGTCACGGACATCAAGCATGCGTTCTCGCTAAACCCGATCAGGCCGGTCTACAGAACGCGAGAGCAGAACCCGGCGGCAAACGATTCCGCGCCCAAACTTCGTTGGCACGACATTGCCGCCGGCCTCTATACGATAGGCCATGCAGGCGAAGGCTTCGCATTCGACAATGAAGGGCCGGAACATAGCGTCTTTCTTCATGACGCAAGAATCGCGAACCGACCCGTCAGCATTGGCGAATATCTCGACTTCATCGCGGATGGCGGCTACCGGCGAGCCGAGTTCTGGCTCTCGGATGGCTGGGATACCGTGCAGCGCGAGGGCTGGGAAGCGCCTGCCTATTGGGATCGCGAGGGCGCCTTGTGGATGACCTACACCCTCAATGGCCGCCGCCCGGTGCGCGAGGATGAGCCTGTTACGCATGTCAGCTTCTATGAAGCGGCTGCCTATGCCGCCTGGGCGGGCAAACGTCTTCCGAGCGAAGCGGAGTGGGAAGTCACGGCGCGGGCCCAGCCTCATGCAAACAGCCAGATGCCAGCGCTAAATCCGCATCCGCAGCCGCTTGCACCCGGTTTTGTTCAGGACGTGTGGGAATGGACCGGGAGCGGCTATCTGCCCTATCCCGGCTTTCGCGCGGCGAAAGGCGCCGTCGGTGAATACAACGGAAAGTTCATGGTCAATCAGATGGTTCTCAGGGGCCGCTCCTGCGCGACGCCACCCGGCCATGAACGCCTGACTTACAGAAACTTCTTCGGACCCGCTGCCCGATGGCAGTTCAGCGGCTTCCGGCTAGCGGAGGATAAATGAGCAAGAGCAGAGAGAGCCGTCTGGAGGAACTTCAGAATCTGGAACCGTCCCTCGACGAGTTTCGCGCGGACGTGATCGGCGGCCTTTCGGAACAGCAAAAGACCCTGCCCTGCAAGTTTCTCTATGATGAGCGCGGGTCGCAGATCTTCGATGAGATTTGCGATGTACCGGAATATTATCCAACGCGCACAGAACGCCTTATCCTCGAACATCACGCGCGAGACATTGCGGCGCTTGCCGGGCCGAAGGCAAGGCTGATCGAATTCGGCTCTGGCGCAGGCACTAAAATCCGTCTCTTGCTGCGGGCTCTTGAGCGTCCCGCTGCCTATATGCCGGTGGAAATATCCCGGGAATACATGATTGCTGCTTCGCAAGATCTCGCAAAGAGCTTTCCCGACCTGACCATTGCACCGGTCTGTGCGGATTACACTCAGCCTTTCACCCTCCCGGACATTCCTGAGGCAGAACATGAAGCCACCCTCGGTTTCTTCCCCGGGTCGACCATCGGCAACTTTACGCGCATGGAGGCAGTCGGCTTTCTCAAGGTCACCCGCGAGCTTATGGGACGTGGCGCCGTGATGATCATCGGTGTTGATCTGGTGAAAGACCTCGACGTACTGCGGGCCGCCTACAACGACGCGGCAGGGGTCACCGCAGCCTTCAACCTCAATCTTCTCCGCAGGATCAACCGGGAGCTCGGCGGCACATTCGATCTCTCTTCCTTCCGTCACGAGGCGCGATGGAACGAGGAGCTTGAGCGGATCGAAATGCACCTGGTGAGCCTGCGCGATCAGGAAGTAACCGTCGGAACACATAGGTTCCGCTTCCGTGAAGCCGAAACGATCCACACGGAAAGCTCGCACAAATACCGGATTGAAAGCTTCCACAAGCTCGCGAACGAAGCGGGCTACGACGCAATCAAGGTCTGGACAGACGAGCAGAAACTCTTCAGCGTGCATGCATTACGTGCCCGCTAGGAGTCATGAGCCGAATGATTACCGTCCATCATCTGAACAATTCACGCTCACAGCGCATTCTGTGGCTACTGGAGGAGCTCGGTCTCGACTATGAGATCGCAAGCTACAAACGGGATGCAGCGACAAACCTAGCGCCCGAAAGTCTGAAGAAGGTACACCCGCTTGGAAAATCACCTGTCATAACCGATGGAGAAAGCACAGTCGCGGAATCTGGCGCCATTGTTGAGTATCTGATCCGCAAATACGGACGCGACCGGCTTATGCCGAAAGAAAATTCCGCGGACTTCGTTCCTTATCTTCACTGGATGCACTACGCCGAAGGCTCGGCAATGCTACCCGTCATGCTGTCTCTGTATGTCATGCGGCTCGGAGACGCAGGAGCCCCGCTTCACCCTCGCATTGAAGACGAAGTCAAAACCCACTTCGGTTACATGAATGAAGCTCTGGGTGATCGCCCGTTTTTTGTTGGAAAATCGCTCAGCGGCGCCGACATCCAGCTGACCTTTCCGCTCGAAGCCGCAAAATCGCTTGGCCTTCTCGGTGGCTTCGCCAATCTGACCCGCTATCTCGATCAGATACACGACCGCCCTGCCTACAGGCGCGGCGTGGAACGTGGCGGACAATACGATCTCGGGAAGTAGCTCTTACTGGACGGCGTACCCCAGGCCAAAATAGATCGTGAAAGCCATGGCCACAGCAATTGCAATGGCCCCAAGAGCAATCGCGATGCCCAACCCCACAATCGCACCGTCATGTTCGATCAGTCCAAGCCCCGTCACAAAGCAGGAAATCGCGGGTAACCAGCCGGTCAGCGGTATGGGAAGGCAAAGCACGATACCGGTAACAAGCAAGAGTGCGCCAAGCGGCCCTTCCGCCTTTCCCTGAAAAAGGCGCAAATATCGCACCTTGGTAAGCCGCGCAAGCGGCCGCGCAATGGGCAACGCGCTTAGCGCACCTGCACGCCATCGCTCGCGCGCAATGAAACGGTTGGTGATGAAGCCTGGAAGCCAGAGCGTTTTCCGCCCTATCGCCATTTGAAACGCAATGAAAAGAATGGGAAGCCCCAGCACCATGTTGGTGCCTGGCGGCAGAGGCAGCATATTCATGAATCCGACAAGCATAAGCCCCCAGCCGAAGCTGCGGTCACCAAGCGATTCAAGAACGTCCCCGAAGGTGCTTCCGTGCGGCTTCTTGCGCGTACCGACCTGTGCAAGACCTCTGAGGGCGCCGCTCCGTCTTTTTTTCATTTGCCTGCCATCGACCGACTAAGGGATGGCTTCTAACATTTTCGCGCAAGGCCGTCACTGTGCCATAAGCGCGCGAAGACCGGCGCTAAACGCCGACCGAAAAACTGCCCTGCCAGGAATTGACAGAGCTACCTTCACTCAGAAATGCCTTGCAGACTCCTTGATCGCCAAAGCAGCGCCGCGCAATGTTCGCGAAACCACCGTAAGACCGTATGCAGTAAAGGCCGCTGCCGCGAGGAGCGTATAGGTCTGGACCGCCGTATCGCTCCCAAGCGCCGCCCAAAACGGCTCGACACTCAAACATACGGCATCATAAGCCTCGCCCAGATATCTGAGGCTACTGTTTTCGTTCATTCTCCCTGCTCCTCCCCAAGAGCTGTAATATTGCCATAATAGAGGCAAGTGCCCGATGCCCAAAGAGAAATCGGTCCCATGACGGAGCACATAAACGCAGAGCCACCCCCGCGAGAATGGTGCCTCTATATTCTGGAATGCGCCGGTGGGCGGCTCTACACAGGCATTACGCTTGATCTTGAAGCGCGCTACAAAGCCCACGCTACCGGGAAGGGTGCCAGATTCACGAGAAGCTATCCTCCGGAACGAATCGTCTTCACCCGCCAGTTTCCGAATAGATCGGAAGCGCTGAAAGCCGAATATGCGGTCAAAAAAATGCCTGCTGCCGCGAAGCGCGAAATGATCGACCGGGTCAGCCAAGCGGAAAGAACGGACTGGAGCATGAACGAACAGGAAAAACTGAAGCAAAGTATCGACGAGCTTGAAATCCGCGTCGCCCATCAGGACCGGACGATGGAAGAGCTGAATGAGATGTTCGCAGCGCAATGGCGCACGATCGACGACATGACGCGGAAAATTATCTTCCTGGAAAACCGCTTGCGCTCCCTTGAACAAAACGCCGATGCGCCGCCCTCCGCTGAACCGCCGCCACCTCACTACTGAGCAAGAATCAATGAGCACGACGGACGCCGCACCGCCCTTCCTCTATCGTCCGCCTACTGAACCTTGGCTTGTCGTTCTTCATGAAGACGACGAGATACTCGTTCTCTCGAAGCAGAGTGGTCTATTGAGCGTGGCCGGCAAGCCGGCAGAACATGCCGACTGCATCGAAAGCCGGGCAAAAGCCGAATATCCTCAAGCCCGCATCGTTCACCGCCTCGACCGAGAAACATCCGGCGTCATCGTCATGGCCATGAATGCAAAATCGCACCGCCATCTCGGGCTGCAATTCGAGCGACGAAAGATAGGCAAGAAATATATAGCGCGCGTTTGGGGCGCGGTTACGCAGGATCGCGGCGTGGTCGACCTCCCCCTCACCTGCGATTGGCCAAACAGGCCAAAACAGATGGTCGACGTCGAAAGCGGACGGGCTGCACTAACGGAGTGGGAAGTGCTGGAAAGGGAACAGGGAGCGACACGCTTGTCTTTGTCGCCCCGCACGGGGCGTTCTCATCAGTTGCGTGTTCACATGCTGACCATTGGACACCCAATTGTCGGAGACAGCTTCTACGCAACAGGTGCGGCATTCACTTCCGCAGACCGGCTTCAACTTCATGCCGAAAGCCTCACTCTCCACCACCCGTCCGATGGCAAGCTGACGACTTTCACAGACCCCTGTCCGTTCTAACCGGAAACGGTGGTACGGATGGTCACCGATGTTGAACTGCTCGAACTGGAGCTCGAGCTTGAGTTGTAATTCGAGTTAGTGTTCGTGTTGTTGTTGAAGTTCCAGTTCTCGTTGTAGTTCCAGTTCTCGTTGAAGTTGTAGTTCCCCCCATCCATGCACGCATGGGCGGGGGTCGCACCTGCCCAAGCATAAAGCATCGCAACAACAGCGAACATGGCTGTACCGCCAAGCACGATACGGCACTGCGCAACGAGGTATGTACCGATTTGATTCATCATTCGAGCCGCCTGATCCATTTTGACCCATGATCGCCCTGGCGCAAGGTCCACCAGAGTTACCGGAAACGGTAGAGCAGGAACCATGCCGGGACGAAAGTTACAAGACCGGAAGGTCGAGGTTGGGGAGGACGGTGGTAGCGGAGGACGGATTTGAACCGCCGACACGCGGATTATGATTCCGCTGCTCTAACCAACTGAGCTACTCCGCCCCGGAAACCGCATATTCCGTGCGGTTGATGGCCCTTAAGCCCTTCGAGAGCCCCGGATATAAGGGGCCGCACAAAGCCCTGTCAAGCAAGAGCATGGATCTATGCGCCAGCCGGCCCATTTAGGCCCTGTGCAGCCAGAATTCGGGCCGTCAGACCACAGGCACAGTCTCTTCCGGCGCGCCTTCGGCCTCTGCTTCCGACTTGCGGAAACGGAGCATAGTAAACAGGCCAAAAGGCTTGAGCTTTACAGTTTCCACGAGTTCAAGCGTAGTGATGTCGGTGATGACTTCAGCGCGGAAATCGGGGTGCCAGCCCAGCGCCCGAGCAGCCGGCGCCATGAAGCTCTCGACCCAACCGCGAAGCCCGTGGTCCTGAGCGAAATGATTGACGATCAGCACCTCGCCGCCGGGGGCGCAAACGCGCTCAAGCTCATTTAAAACCTTCACCGGGTCCGGAACCACCGTCATCACATACATGGCAACCACGGTGTCGAAGGAACCATCCTCGAAGCTGAGGCTGGAAGCATCCATCTCGTAAATGCCGGCAATATTCGTCAGACGCTTCTCGCGCACGCGCTCGCGCGCAATACGCAACATGTCCGGCGACAAATCGATGCCGGTGACGGTCAGGTGCGGCTGGTAGCGAGGCAGGGCAACGCCGGTCCCGACGCCAACCTCAAGAAGCGAACCCTGCCGCTTGTTGATAATCTCGATGGCACGCTTCCGGCCGGCGTCGGCCACGGGACCAAAAGAGAAATCGTAGACGGGCGCCCAACGCGCATAGGCCTTGATAACAGACTTTTCGTCTATTCGGGCTATCCCGTTCAAAACCGCTTACCCCGCGAATTATACTCAGTAAATGTGCGGCCTTCGTGCCTGCACAACAACATTATATCGAACCCGATTAAGGCCAAATTGCGGTTCAGCGCAAGGCCTCCATGTTCTCCCGGGGTAGCGACGAGGCAACGTGCCGCCAGCGGCTCTCGGCACGGGCGATCCACCCGCCACCAAGCACCCGCTCACCCTTTTCCGCTTCGTAAAACACGCAAGCCTGGCCTGGCGCCACCCCGTCTTCCCCCTCGATGAGCTCCACTTCCGCCCCGCCTTCGGCGGGCCGAAGCCACGCAGCGACCGGCGGTCGGGTGGAGCGGACCTTGACGAGAATGGAAAACCCTTCCTCGGGCAGATCCGCAAGTGGCGTGTCTCCAAGCCAGTTGATATCGCGCAGGGTCAGGCGGTGCGTCTCTAGCGCATCCTTGGGGCCGACAACAACCTGCCGGCGCGCGGGATCGAGCTTCACAACAAAGAGCGGCTCACTGTCGGGTCCGCTCGCGCCGATCCCAAGTCCACGGCGCTGGCCAATAGTAAAATTGATGATGCCGTCATGACGGCCGACAACACGGCCATTGAGATCGACGATATCCCCCGGTTCCGCTGCTCCCGGCCGAAGGTTTTGTACAATGGTTGTATAGCGGCCCGTCGGAACAAAGCAGATGTCCTGACTATCCGGCTTGTCTGCGACGACGCCGAGGCCCATGCGCGCGGCAAGCGCCCGCGCCTCTGGCTTGGTCAGGTCGCCGAGCGGAAAGCGCAGGAAATCAAGCTGTTCACGCGTCGTGGTGAAAAGAAAATAGCTCTGATCCCTATCGGAATCGCGCGGGCGATGCATCTCGCGCCCCGCCTTCCCCTCGCGGCTCGCAATGTAGTGGCCTGTAGCAAGCGCCTGCGCGCCGAGATCGCGTGCTGTTTCGAGGAGATCTCGAAACTTCACCCGCTCATTGCAGCGTATGCAGGGGATCGGGGTTTCACCCGCCGCATAGGAATCGGCAAAGTCGTTCATCACCGCCTTGCGGAACCGATCCTCATAATCGAGCACGTAATGGGGGATTCCGATCTGCTCAGCGACGCGGCGTGCATCGTGAATATCCTGCCCCGCACAGCAGGCGCCTTTCTTCTGAACTGCGACCCCATGATCGTAAAGCTGCATGGTGATGCCGACGACATCATAGCCCTGCTCCTTCAGAAGAGCCGCCGTGACGGAACTGTCCACCCCGCCAGACATGGCGACGACCACGCGCGTTTCCTCCGGACGTCCCGGTAGATCAAGGCTGTTAAGGCCCGTTTTGCTATCGAAGGCTTCGCGCATGTTGCAAGACCGGACCTACCGGTACTCCGTCTGAATTTTGCTGAGAAGCCCGCAGGGGCTTCGTTCCTGCCCCGCATCATATGGGCCATGCCGTCAGCGGCAAGAACAGGCTTGCTGCGGCCTCTGCCCGGCAAAAAATGCCGAACCGGCATGAAATATCGAGCCAGTGCAGCCTGCCGTCAAGCTCAACCCTATGAAATTATTGCCATTTTCCGCAGAAGAAGCATGGCCCGACGCTTGCTTCCAAGGATACGAGCCATTTTTTCGACCGGGTGACGCTTATGGAATTCTCTACGCCAGCCACGCAACGCAGTTCATCGTCCGAGATGCTCGCTATCCAGCCGGGCTCTGTCCGGAGCCCTGCCGCAGATGCAGCCAACGATTTTGCACGCCATCTGGCCGAAAATGCGAAGCAACGTAGCAATCGGCGCGACGACCATCCGGTCGAGCGGCGGGAACGCTCCGCGACGCCCGAACGCACCAAAGAACGCGAGGATACCCCCCGAACGCGCGACTCATTGAATGAGAATCGCGAACAGGACGAGACAATATCCGGACAAAACAACAAAGCTGACGGCATAGATACGACGGGGCAGAGCGCTATATCGCCGGAAGCCGCCGCAACCACAGAGACATCGCTCACGGGGCAAGACCAGGTCGGCCTGGCGGACGAAACCTCCCTACCCGACGCTGCTGAAGGCACACAGGCGGCAGAAGAAGCCGATAGCACCACAGAAAGCGAAGAGTCCGATACCGCGATTGCCGCTGCCGTAGCGACGGAAGCCACATCGGTACAAGAAGCGGCAACAACCGGCTCTGCGGGAGCCGCAGCCAAAGTCGCAGCTGATGGCGTTCAGCAGCAGGTTGCAGCCTCGACCAACAATGAAGGTGCTGGCCAAGGCACCGCCGCCATCACCTCCGACGTCGAAACGAATACAACATCGGCAGAAGGAGCGGCGCAGCCGAAGAAACAAACGCCGGCGCAGAGGGCTGGTCAGTCCCCTATCACCCAGATGCAAGCGCAGACTGCAGCCAACACTGCCGGTGAATTCGCTGCAGCAGAGGCCGGCGCGGAAGACCTTCCTGTCGCGAAGACCGAAAAGGGTCTTGGCGGAGAGGCTGCCGAAAAGCTTGCCGAAAAGAAATCCGGCGACAAGCAGGCGGCCGCTCAGACCAACCACGCCGTCACAACGCCCTCCCAACAGCAGGCCGCACGCAATAGCTCGCCAGCCCCGCAAACAACCCAGCCTGCTCCCGCCTCGGGCGCGGCGGCCGCACCAAATAGCGATCAGGCTCTCCCGTCGCTTCAGCAGACCAATAGCAGTGGCAACACCACAACGATCCGCATCGGAACGCTACCCGGCCAGTCACAGCCCACGCAGATTCCCGCGAACACCATTGCGCTTCAGATGGCCCGCAATCTTCAGAAGGGCACAAACCGTTTCGACATTCGTCTCGATCCGCCGGAAATGGGCCGCATTGATGTGCGCATGGAAGTGCGCAAGGACGGCCACGTTGCCGCCCATATGTCGGTTGACCGGCCGGAAACACTCGACCTTCTCCAGCGCGATGCACGCGCGCTCCAGCAAGCACTCAACAATGCTGGGCTGCAGGCCGATAGCGACAGCCTGAACTTCAGCCTGCGCGATCAGGCCAACGACGACGGCGCACGTGACTTTGCGGACGGTGATAAGGGGTCAAACATGACGGACGATGATGCCGGCATCGAGACGCCGCCGACACCCATTTACAACATCAATCTCGCCGCCAATGGCGGCGTCGATATCCGCATCTGACGCAGAAAGGTTCAATCCCATGGATATCGCATCAGCCGCCGCGAGCGTTCAGGCTGCCGCCAACGGCACCACGTCGTCCAACTCTGCCGCCGCTCTGACAGGCAATTTTGACACCTTCCTGACGCTGCTGACAACGCAGCTTCAACACCAGGATCCAACGAACCCGATGGACTCCGATCAATTCACCCAACAACTGGTGCAGATGTCGGGCGTCGAACAATCGATCCAGACAAACCGGAATCTCGAAACCCTGATCACCGCCTCCTTGATTCAGAATTCAAGCATGGCGATCTCGCTTCTCGGCCGTGAAGTAACAGGCTCAGGCACCGGTGCTCTGCTTGAAGATGGGGAAGCAAACTGGTCGTTTGCGCTCGCAGATGACGCCCCGGACACTACGTTGCAGGTCATCAATTCAGACGGCGCCACGGTCTATTCGCAGAAGCTCGACGCCTCCAAGGGTGCCAACCAGTTCGCCTGGGACGGCAAGGACGGCCAGGGCAACGAAATGCCCGACGGGACTTATTTCCTGAAGGTAGTCGCAAACGGAGCCGACGGCACCCCCGTCGCAGTCGACACGCGCACCTCCGGCATTGTGACGGAAATCGATCTCAGCACGACCGACCCTCTGCTCACCGTAAACGGCGCCCAGATCCGCTATTCGCAGGTGGTCTCGGCAAAATCTCCGGAAACGGACATTTAATTCGGTTCACACGTCCCGCAATGGAACAGCTAACCCATTGAATCGGGAGAAATTTTACCTTCGCGCTTAGCCGTTTTTTAAAGCCGCGTCCTTATGCTCTGAGACAAGCGAAGAGCACGGAGACCAAAGTTCGATGAGTGAGCATCAGACCACCAAGGTCAACTACGTGATCGGCCCCGACGGGAGCCCGCTCACGGTTGCTGACCTGCCGCCGCCAGATACGAAGCGATGGGTGATCCGTCGCAAGGCTGAAGTTGTTGCCGCCGTTCGCGGTGGCCTTATCAGCCTCGACGACGCCTGCCGCCGCTATACGTTGACGGTCGAGGAGTTCCTGAGCTGGCAGCGCTCCATTGAACGCCATGGCCTGGCCGGACTGCGGGCCACCAGGGTCCAGCAATACAGGCAGTAAGATAGAACAGTACCTGCGTACTTGCTGTCTTTCGGGACGCCGGCGGATCCTCCCTCCGTCGGCGTCTTTTATTTTCGTTTTAAATCATTCCCCGAGCCAACCCGGCAAATATTGCCGTGTGCGTTAAGCTTCTGTTTAGGCCGTAGGCGGTAATTTTTGCCCACTGGCATGGGGCACCTCGATAGGGCAACGAAAAATCGAGGTTAGAGGGGCAAAGGATTTGCCGGCTCGCCTGCTGTCGGGCGGAAGCATGAATCCAGAATCGGATTTGAGGCTTGCGCGCTGACACAAGAGGTGGGCGGGTGAACAATTTTTCGAATCTTCTCAGATCCCTGGGCATAGTGCGCCTTGTTGCGCTCGGCCTGGTCGCGATCTCCCTGCTGGTCTTTTTTAGCTTCATCGCGCTGCGATTCAGCGCTGAACCCAAAGCGCTGCTCTTCTCGGACGTCGGTGTAGACGACGCTGCCAAGATGGTAGCGGAACTCGATACAGCAAAAGTGGACTACGAGCTTCGCGGCGATGGCAGCATGATCTATGTGCCGCAAACCGATGTTCTGCGGCTGCGCATGCTGCTTGCCGAGAAGGGGCTCCCCGCAGGCGGCACGGTCGGTTACGAAATTTTCGACAATGCTGACGCGCTCGGCACCACAAGCTTTCTGCAGAACATCAACCATCTGCGGGCACTCGAAGGTGAGCTCGCGCGGACGATCCGGGCCATAGACGGCATTCAGGGTGCGCGCGTCCATCTCGTTCTGCCGGAACGTGAACTCTTTTCACGCGAGCGCCGCGAACCAACAGCCTCCATTGTGCTCAAGGTAAGTCGCAACACGCTTTCCGCACAGCAGGTAAAGGCTATCCAGTACCTCGTCTCCTCGGCAGTGGATGGGCTTGCACCTGGTCGCGTCTCCATCGTGGACGAACGCGGAACATTGCTTGCGACCGGCACGGGCGACGACAACCAGGCAATCTTTGCAAGCTCTGTGGATGAGCGCCGCAGTGGTTATGAAAATCGTCTTCGTACGCATCTTGAAAATATCATTCAGCGCGTCGTCGGCATCGACAAGGCCCGCGTCGAAGTCACTGCCCAGATGGACTACAACCGGGTAACGCAAACCTCGGACATGTTCGATCCGAACAGTCAGGTCGTCCGCTCGACACAGACTGTCGAAGATTCTTCCAGCAGCACCGACGGAGCGAAGAATGACGGCGTAACGGTTGGCAATAATCTCCCGAATGCGAACCTGGGCGGTGCGGAAACCGAGTCCGGTTCGAAGCAGGCGACCAACCGCATCGAAGAAACGGTGAATTACGAAATCTCGCGCACGACCAAGACTGAGGTGCTGGAGCCAGGCCGCGTGAAGCGCCTTTCCGTCGCCGTCCTGGTCGATGGTTCTTATATGCAGGGCGAAGACGGTACGACTGTCTACACACCACGCTCGCAGCTGGAGCTCGACAAGATTCAGGCTTTGGTGAAGTCAGCCATGGGCTTCGAGGAATCTCGCGGAGACCAGCTTGAAATCGTGAACCTCCAATTCGCGCCCGGCCCTGAACTCGACACAATTTCTGCTGCATCTGAAGAGCAGGCCGGCTTCCTGGGCTTCACGCGAGCCGACATCATGCGTCTGGTAGAACTCACCGTGCTCGCCGTTCTGGGTCTCGTTGCAATCTTCTTCGTTGCTCGCCCGCTTCTGTCAAAAGGTGGCGCGCTCCCCAACTACGCCGGTCGTCTCGCCTTGCCGGGTACCGCAGCCGCTGCAAACGCAGGCGCAGGCGCGAATGATCAGATGGCCATCGCGGGTCCAGACGACGTAAGCGCCGGCGCGCTGCCCTCGCCCGACCAACTCAGTGAAGACATGCTGATCGACATCGCCCAGGTCGCAGGCAAGGTGAAACAATCTTCCGTGCGGAAAATCGGCGAACTCGTGACGAACCATCCCGACGAATCCCTTTCGATCCTGCGCAGCTGGCTGCACGAAACCGCTTGAGGACCTGAAAATTGGCGACGGCACCCAAAATCAAGGACGACAAGGTCCTCACCGGGCCCCAGAAGGCGGCAATCTTCATGCTTGCCATTGGCGCGGACGACGCAGCCCCGCTCTGGGAAATGATGGACGAGGACGAAATCCGCGAGATGTCGCAGATCATGTCCTCCCTTGGCACCGTGCAGGCGGGAATTGTCGAAAAGTTGCTTGTCGAGTTCGCCTCCAAGGTCTCCGGAACAGGCGCGCTTGTGGGCTCCTATGAGTCGACCGAACGTCTCCTCATGCGCTTCCTGCCCGAAGATCGCGTAAATGCGGTGATGGATGAAATTCGCGGCCCCGCCGGTCGCACCATGTGGGAAAAGCTGGGCAACGTGAATGAGGCTGTTCTCGCGAGCTACCTCAAAAACGAATACCCCCAGACAGTCGCAGTAGTGCTGACAAAAATCCGCCCGGAACATGCAGCCCGCGTTCTTGGCTGTTTGCCCGAAGATTTCGCGCTGGAAGTCGTGAGCCGCATGCTGCGCATGGAGTCGGTACAGAAGGAAATCCTCGACAAGGTAGAACAAACGCTTCGCTCGGAATTCATGTCGAGCCTCTCGCGTACCAATCGCCGCGACAGTCACGAACTGATGGCCGAGATATTCAACAACTTCGATCGCCAGACAGAAAGCCGCTTTCTGGCCTCGCTTGAAGAGCGCTCACGCGAGTCCGCCGACCGCATCAAGGCACTCATGTTCACGTTCGAAGATCTCGGCCGCCTCGATCCGGGATCTGTGCAGACGCTCCTGCGCGCCATCGACAAGAACAAGCTGGCTGTGGCGCTCAAAGGCGCGTCCGATGCGCTTCGCGATCTCTTTTTCGCCAATATGTCCGAACGCGCCTCAAAAATATTGCGCGAAGACATGGAGATGATGGGGCCGGTCCGCCTGAAGGACGTGGACGAAGCACAAACGACGATGGTCAACATCGCCAAGGATCTCGCAAACAAGGGCGAGATCATGATCGCCTCCGATAGCTCCGACAATGAACTGATCTACTGATCGACCTGGCAAGAGTGATCCGGACCAACAGAATGAAACAAGCTGTGAAATTCACCTTCGACACCTATTTCGGCGATGCGCCCACGCATTCCGCCCAAAAGGAACCGTCGTCGCCGGCTATCGATGAAGCGGATATCGAGGCAGCACGCATGGCGGGTTTCGCGGAGGGACGGGCCGAAGGCCGGCGCGAAGCGGAAAATATGGCCGACCATCAGCTCGGTGATGCAATGACGCAGCTTGCGCAAAGCGCGGCAAGCCTTCTTGCAGCACTCGATAGCCATATTGCCAGCACCAAAAAGGAAGCCTCCAAACTCGCGCTTGAAGTCGCCGGGAAGCTCGCACCTGCTCTCATCGCCGCGCAACCTCAGGCCGAGATTGAGGCCGTACTCCGGGATTGCCTCACTCATCTCAATCGCGAGCCGCACATTCTCCTTCGCGTCTCCGCTTCATTGGTTGAGCGATTGAAGGAAACCGTCGATCGCATGGCAATGGAACGGGGCCTCACGGGCCGCATCATATTGCTGGGCGAACCCGCCATGACGGAGGGCGACTGCGTCGTCGAATGGGCCGATGGCGGCGTTGTCCGCAACAGAGAAGAGATCGAAGCCCAGATTTCCGAGGTCGTTGCCCGCCACATTGACACGATGACGAGCGGCAACAAGCAAGATTCACTCGCCATGCCCGAGATCCGCGAAGCGGTCCGGGACGAGCGATAACACTTACATCTGAAGGAGTTCGCATCATGGCCAATCAGGACGAAGAAGTCGCGCTTCCCGACCTCGCCAATGCGGAGGCTTCTCCCGCCCCCGCGAATACAGCCGCAGAGCCGGAAGAAGAGGAAATCGCACGAACCGCGCACGATCTCGAAGCTGTGTTCGACGTGCCCGTGAACGTCTCGGCCGTGCTCGGGAAAACCCATATCGAGGTGTCGAATCTGCTGAAGCTCGGGCGCGGTGCCATCGTGGAGCTGGATCGAAAGGTCGGCGAAGCCATCGACATCTACGTGAACGACCGTCTGGTTGCACGCGGAGAGGTGGTGGTTGTGGATGACAGACTTGGAGTCACCATGACAGAAATCGTCAAGGGCGGACTAGCCTGAGAACGCACGACGAAGCTGTGATTTGAAGTTGAAATAGAGAAAGTAGAGGAGCCGCAAATGCGCCTTCTGATCGTCGGAACCCTGAACGGACAGCTCTCCACCGCCACCAAGATGGCGATGGCAAAGGGCGCCAAAGTGACTCATACCGAAACGGTTGACCAGGCGATCGCAACACTCCGCTCCGGTCGCGGCGCCGACCTCATGATGGTCGACGTGGCAATGGATATTGCGGGGCTTATTCCTCGCCTGCAGGCCGAACATATCTGCATCCCCGTGGTTGCCTGCGGTGTTGAGACGGACGCGCGCGCCGCGGTGAATGCGATCAGAGCCGGCGCGAAAGAATATATCCCCCTGCCGCCTGATGCCGACCTCATCGCCGCCGTGCTCTCCGCCGTAGCAGACGAAAGCCACGCGCTCATCTTTCAGGACCAGAAGATGGGTTCGATCGTGAAGCTCGCTGATCAGGTCGCTCCCTCCGAAGCCTCGATCCTCATCACAGGTGAATCCGGCACGGGCAAGGAAGTGATTGCGCATTATGTTCACAGCCGATCTCTACGCCGCGACAAGCCCTTTATTTCCGTGAACTGTGCTGCAATTCCGGAGAACTTGCTTGAATCTGAACTCTTCGGTCATGAAAAAGGTGCCTTCACCGGCGCTATCGCCCGACGGGTTGGCAAGTTCGAAGAAGCCGATGGCGGTACGCTACTCCTCGATGAAATCAGCGAAATGGATATCCGCCTGCAGGCAAAGCTTCTGCGCGCAATCCAGGAACGCGTGATCGATCGCGTTGGCGGCAAAACGCCCGTGAAAGTCGACATCCGAATTATCGCGACCTCAAACCGCGATCTGCAAACTGAAGCGCGGGCGGGCCGCTTCCGTGAAGACCTTTTTTATCGTCTGAACGTAGTCAACCTCCAGCTTCCGCCGCTGCGTGAGCGCCCCGCTGACATCATTGCTCTGGCCGAACACTTCGCCGCCCGATATGCCAAGCAGAACGGCATGGTTCAGAAGGCGATTTCGGCGGAAGCTCGCCGCTTCCTCAGCCAGCATCGCTGGTCGGGAAACGTCCGCGAACTCGAGAACACAATGCACCGCGCAGTGCTCCTGTCGACAGATGCCGAAATCGACGTGGACGCGATCCGCCTTCCTGACGGTTCTCGTCTTGACGATACCCCGCTGAATGGTGTGGTCCAGAAAGCCGCGGCCGCAGCCGACGCCGTTTCTCGTACCTTTGTCGGCAAGACCGTGGCGGAGGTCGAACAGGATCTCATCCTGCAAACGCTCGATCACTGCCTGGGAAACCGCACCCATGCTGCCAACATCCTTGGCATCTCGATCCGTACTCTCCGGAACAAGCTGAAAGAATATGGCGAGCAAGGTGTGCCAGTCCCCACACCCGGCGAAGTCCGTCCCCAGTTCGGTTGAATCAGAGAATCTCATCCTATTCAGGCTTGCAGTTCAGGAACACATGAATGAGTGACGCTAGCGGCGGCGCCTCCGCAAAAGGACTACTCGGCAGTCTCGGCCTCTCTGGCATGACGCCGGGCAGCCTGATGGCAGATGTTGCCAAGCGCGGCGATCTCGCGCTCGCCTTGGGCGTCATGGCGATCATCGTCGTACTGATCTTGCCGCTGCCCGCCTTCCTCCTCGACTTTTCGCTCGCCATCTCGATTACCTTCTCCGTGTTGGTGCTGATGACGGCGCTTTTCATTCAGAAGCCGCTCGAATTCAGCGCGTTCCCGACGGTTCTCCTCATCGCAACCATGCTCCGCCTTGCGCTGAACCTCGCCTCCACACGCCTTATCCTAGGCCAGGGGCACGAGGGAACGGGCAGCGCCGGCAAGGTCATCGAAGCCTTTGGCAATTTCGTGATGCAGGGCAACTTTGTCATTGGCGTCATTGTCTTCGCAATTCTTGTAATCGTGAACTTCGTCGTTATCACCAAGGGTTCCGGCCGTATCGCCGAAGTCGCCGCCCGCTTTACCCTGGACGCCATGCCGGGAAAGCAGATGGCGATCGACGCGGACCTCTCCGCCGGACTGATCGACGAAAAGGAAGCGCGCGAACGCCGTACGAATCTTGAAAATGAGAGCTCCTTTTTTGGCGCCATGGACGGCGCCTCGAAGTTCGTTCGCGGCGATGCAATCGCGGGTCTCCTCATTACTTTCATCAATGTAATTGGCGGTATCGTCATCGGCGTCGCGCAGAACAGCATGAGCTTTGGCGACGCAGCGCACACTTATACGTTGCTCACTGTCGGCGACGGCCTTGTGAGCCAGATTCCCGCACTCATTGTCTCGACCGCTGCAGGCCTGCTTGTCTCGAAAGCTGGCGTCGAAGGCGCCGCCGACGAAGCCCTCTTCGACCAGCTCTCCGGTTATCCCCAGGCACTCGGCATGTCCTCGTTTGTCATGGGCACCATGGCGCTTTTGCCGGGTCTTCCCGCAATTCCGTTCCTTCTACTTTCGGCCGGGTCCGGGGGTCTCGCTTTCTATCTGACAAAAACGCGCAAGAAACGGGATGATGATATCGCGCTCGCCGAAGCGCAGGAGGAAGAGGCCAAACCCGTCGCGGAAGAACCGATCAGCACCGCGTTGAAGATGGACGAATTGCGGCTCGAAATCGGGTATGCGCTTCTGCCTCTCATCAATGGCAAGGATCACCAGAAGCTCACCGACCAGATCAAGGCGTTGCGCCGTCAGATCGCCAGCGACATGGGCTTTGTGATGCCCTCCGTTCGCATTCTGGACAATGTGCAGATCGACTCGAACAGCTATGTCATACGCGTCAAGGAAGTAGAGTCGGGACGCGGCGAGGTTTACGTCGGGCAGCTGCTCGTCATGGATCCGCACGGCGGTCAGATCCAGCTCCCCGGTCTGCACACCACCGAGCCCGCCTTCGGCTTGCCCGCAACCTGGATAGACGAAGGTCTGCGGGAAGAGGCTTCTTTCCGCGGCTACACGGTTGTCGATCCGCCGACGGTGCTGACAACCCATCTGACCGAAATTCTCAAGGACAACATGGCCGACCTCCTCTCCTACGCGGAGGTGCAGAAGCTGCTTGATGAACTCGGCAAGGAGTACAAGAAACTCGTCGACGATCTCGTGCCCTCACAGATCACGGTCACGGGCATCCAGCGCGTGCTTCAGACGCTGCTTACCGAGCGCATCTCGATCCGCGACCTTCCGACGATCATGGAAGGGATTGCGGAGGCAGTTGGCCATACACAGAGCCTGACCCTCATCACAGAGCATGTGCGCGCCCGTCTCGCCCGCCAGATCTGCGCCGCTCACATGGATGGTAATAATGCGCTTCCGCTTCTCACCCTGTCCCCCCACTGGGAGCAGGCATTCGCGGAATCGCTCGTCGGACAGGGAGAGGAAAAGCAGCTTGCCATGCAGCCATCGACGCTGCAGGAGTTCATTTCTTCCATGCGCGACCGTTTTGAAGATGCCGCACGAGCAGGCGAAGTACCCGTTCTTCTCACAAGCCCGGGTGTTCGCCCCTATGTCCGCTCGATCATTGAACGCTTCCGGCCGCAGACATTCGTGATGTCACAAAACGAAATTCATCCGCGCATCCGTCTGCGCACGGTCGGAAGCGTCTGAGTTCGATTCCGATGACAGTGGGAGTCGTTGCCGCCATGTGCGCTGCATTAACCACGGCATCCGGCGTTTCCCGCCCGTTTCGCCAGCGTCCTCCACAGAGTGCATCCCTCCGATGATGGTTTTGCGCCGCAGACGGATTTTTTGCAGCGCAAACAACTAGACCTTGTCTCATTTTGAGATAGGCTCTCCCGATTGACTGGCGGAGGGAACCTGCGTGGTGGCGGGTCCGTTCGTTGTGCCGGGAGAGGGGTTCTCCCGTCCGTAAGATTGAGGGGGACAAGATGGAATTCGCGGATTATCTGAATGAAGCGCTCGGCTGGGCGCGTATGGGCTTCGACACCGTCAACTCGATACAAGGGTTGGTGATCGCACTGATCGCCGCCATCCTGATGGGGCGCTACAACCGCATCTTTGTTTATGCGCTCGGCGCGACGCTCGTCCACGAGCTCGTCAATATTGGCCGCAACTTTTACGCCGGTGCCGCCAACCCACTGCCCGACTACCTCGATCTTGATGTGCTGAAGCTCGTCGCTATCCGCTTTATCGGATATCTGATTGCGATCAGCCTCATCTATCTCGTCCGGCGGCTTTTCTTCCGCGGCTAGTCCCGGAAATTTTCGTATTGGAGGGGCTGCTCGATCTTAAGCCCCTTTACGAACTGGATCGCGGCCTGGAGGTCGTCTCGCTTCTTGCCTGACACGCGCAGTTCCTCGCCCTGAATGGCGACCTGCACCTTCAGGCCCGATCCCTTAATATCCTTGACGATACGCTTGGCGAGCTCCTTGTCGATCCCCTCACGGATCGCAACCTTCTGCCTCACACTCTGCCCTGCGGCCTTTTCCGGTTCCTTGTAGTCAAGAACGCCGGATTCAATATTGCGGCGCGAGAGGTGCCCTTGGAGCAGTTCGTGCATCTGCTTCAATTTAAGGTCATCGTCCGCTTTGATCGTCATTTCCTGCTCTTTGCGTTCAATGGAGCAGTGCGACCCTTTGAAATCGTAGCGCTGACTGATTTCGCGCTCCACATTCTGAAGAGCGTTGTCGATCTCTGAAAAATCTGTCTTGGAAACGATGTCGAAGGAAGGCATGGGCGGTGACCGAAATCTGTTGTGTTCGCGGTCATACTAGCGCGGCCTGAGGCTGCGCGAAAACCCGTTTCGAGAAAACTCACTGACGACGGTGAATCGTAAGCGCGATTTCATCCAGTTCAGCCTGCTCGACACGCATCGCTTCCTTGCGGACCTTGCGTTTGCGGCTGCCTTCAAGAAGTTCATATTTCTTGAGCTCTCGAAAAGCGCCCGCCAGTTCTTCTTTTGCTTCTTCCAGCTGGCGTTCGATTCCGGCGATTGATTCGAGGATATTCTCACGACGGCGGATAACGGACTTCGCGAACATCGGATAGGCGAAATGCGCAACGTCGGAAACACCAGCCTTGCGCTGTTCTACCTCGACCTGCGCTTCAAGATCGCGCTCACGTTGGTGAAACTCGGACAGCATGATCTCAAGCTCGGCAACCTTCCGGCGTTTCTCATCCACCTGGAATTTGTGGAGACGGATCAGGGATTCGCGGTTCCGCATTACTCAGTCTCCCACGATATCGGCGAACCGTCGCCAAGTATGTTCGCAAGCGCGGCATATCCGTCGTCAAGCGTACACGATTCATTTTTCCGCTGCGCCAGGAAGGCATCAAGCGCAGGCTGATAATGGATGGCCTCGTCGACCTGAGGATCGGACCCTGGACGATAGGCCCCCAGGCGGATCAGCTCTTCCATGTCGTCATAAGTCGCCATCAGTGTCCGGGCGCGGCGAATGAGGCCGCTTTCTTCCTGCGTATTGCAATCCGGCATGGTGCGCGAGATGGACTTCAATACATTCACTGCAGGATAACGTCCGCGCTCGGCAATCGAACGTTCCATTACAATGTGCCCATCCAGAATCGACCGCACAGCATCGGCCACGGGTTCATTGTGATCGTCGCCGTCGACAAGAACAGTGAAAAGCCCGGTTATGCTGCCGGTTCCCGTTCCCGGTCCTGCACGTTCGAGCAGTTTCGGCAGTTCAGCAAAAACGGTCGGGGTGTAGCCCTTGCTCGTCGGCGGCTCGCCGGTCGAAAGACCGATCTCGCGTTGCGCGATCGCAAACCGCGTCACGCTGTCCATCATGCAGAGCACATTCTTGTCGAGATCGCGGAAATGTTCGGCAAGGCTCATGGTGAGATAAGCAGCCTGACGGCGCATCAGCGCCGGCTCGTCCGAGGTCGCAACCACGACCACCGAGCGCGCAAGACCTTCCGGTCCGAGATCGTCCTCGATGAATTCCTGCACCTCACGCCCGCGTTCGCCGATCAACCCGATCACGGAAACATCGCAGGCAGTATTCCGCGCGAGCATGGAAAGCAGAACCGACTTGCCAACGCCGGAGCCCGCAAAAATACCCATGCGCTGGCCGCGGCAGCAGGTGGTGAATGTATTGAGAGCGCGAACGCCGAGGTCAACCTTGCCCCTTACGCGCTGCCGCGTATGAGCCGCAGGCGGCATGCTTCGCAGGGGATAAGGGGTCGCCCCCTGTGCGATGGGCCCCTTACCGTCGACAGGCTCACCCATGGCGTTCACCACGCGGCCGAGCCAAGCGTTGGAGGGATAGACATGAGGCTCTTCGGACGACAAAACCGCCTTGCAGCCAACACCGATGCCCGAAAGAGCGCCGAACGGAAGGCAGAGCGCACGATTGTCGCGGAAGCCGACAACCTCGCAGGTCACCTCTTCTCCAGCACGATTGAAAACCGCGAGCCTGCTCCCGACACCCATGGCATGAAGTGGCCCCGCAACTTCAACCATCAGCCCCTGAATGCTGACCACGCGCCCGTAATGCTTAACTTCGGCGAGCGCGCCTATTTCCGCCAACAATGCCTGCACTGGCCCCGGGCCTCTTCTGGACTATGAGGAACCGCATTCCTCTTTTTCAGATGTGATGCAGTTTGCCGCCAAGACTTTAAGACGGCGTAAACCCTGAAATGAGGAAATGCCTGCCAATCTGGATCAATGCGGAACGGAGAAATCGGGGGAATTAACCCGCTCCCTACCTGTCTCATGGAGGGAAAAGTGAGTCAGGGCAGAGACTTAGAGAACGACCCGTAAATTTTTCTGAATTTTTTTCATTCCGATTAACCTTTGTTAACCAAATCGCCTTAAGGTCCGAACCATGGATTAACCAAACCATCGGCGGTCAATACTGAAGATCGCCGAGAGGGGGACCAATGAGAGTTCTGCTCATCGAAGACGACAGCGCGACCGCGCAGAGCATCGAACTGATGCTCAAGTCGGATGGTTTCAATGTGTACACCACCGACCTCGGTGAAGAAGGGGTCGATCTCGGCAAGCTTTATGATTACGACATCATTCTGCTCGACCTGAACCTGCCGGACATGAGCGGTTACGACGTTCTGAAGCAGCTTCGCGTGGGCAAGATCACCACCCCCATCCTCATTCTCTCAGGCCTGGCCGGCATCGAGAACAAGGTCCGCGGGCTGGGTTTCGGCGCCGACGACTATATGACGAAGCCATTCCACAAGGACGAGCTGGTCGCCCGCATCCATGCGGTTGTCCGCCGTTCGAAGGGTCACTCCCAGTCGGTCATCAACACGGGCAAACTCACCGTCAATCTCGACACCAAGACGGTCGAGGTGGAAGGCAACCGCGTGCACCTGACGGGCAAGGAATACCAGATGCTGGAGCTCCTCTCGCTCCGCAAGGGCACGACGCTCACCAAGGAGATGTTCCTCAATCATCTCTACGGCGGTATGGACGAGCCGGAACTCAAGATCATCGACGTCTTCATTTGCAAGTTGCGCAAAAAGCTCGCGGCATCGACAGGTGGCGATCACTATATCGAAACCGTCTGGGGCCGGGGTTATGTGCTGCGTGATCCCTCGGAAGGCAGCATGCCTGCAAAAGCCTCCGCCTGACCGTCCTGACGGAAACGAAATGCAAAAGGGCACCCGCTGGGGTGCCCTTTTTCATTCGCGAGACTGACAATATCCCCGGCGTCAGACACCTGCCCCACTATCGGCAAAAAGCGCCTCGATTACGAAATCCTCGCCTTCCATACGGGCTCCGATGGAAAGTCCGAGAGAGCGCGCGACAAGACCCGTAAAATAAGGCTGCGCCGCGCGCGCATCGAGAAACCTGTCGGGATCGCGCCCGCCGAGGAACTTTGCTGTCTCTTCCGGCACACGAGCGGCCTGCCCTGTCGAACGTATCCTAAGCGTCGGCTTCGCCATATCGCCATCGACCGCCACGGCCACATCCCCGCCCCGCGGAATAGCAGCCATACCGATCAGGATCATGTTGAGCAAAAGCTTCACATAATCCTTTCCGATATTTGCGGCTGGAGCCTCCCATGAAAGCGTCGCCCGCTCCCCCATCATCAGCCCTTCGGCGACGGATTTCGCATCCTGGAGATCAAGTTCCGCTCCCGCCGACCCGGCGGCACCAAAACAAAGACGAGCGAACTGAAGCTTGGCGGAGGCCTGCGCGGCGCTCTTGGTAATGAGCTCCATCGCGTGAGCCTTCATCTCCGGATCTTCTTCATCCGCGAGCACCTCAAGCCCGTTGGTGATCGCGCCTACCGGGCTGATCACGTCATGGCAAACGCGGCTGCACATCAAAGCGGCGAGCTCCAAAGCGGAGACGTCGGTGGTTTCCGTCATATCGATTTGCCCCAGAACCCCTAAAAGCCTAGAAAGCCTGATAGCATCGTGCCGCCGTCAACGCCAGCCCCGGCGGCCCTAACCGCCATTTCCGGGGCGCGTTCCAACGCCATCTGCCCGGCCAGACCACCCAGGGGACGAGATTTGACGAGCCTGATTTCCGACCGAGCCACCCTCACCGAAGAGTTGCGGAAAATCGCCATCCGTGCGGGTGCAGCCATCATGGATCACTACCACTCGGAATTCGAAGTTATCCATAAGGAAGACAAGAGCCCGGTCACCGCCGCCGACAAGGACGCCGAGGCGCTTATTCTCGAAGGCTTGCGGAAGTTCGTTCCAGATATTCCGGTGGTCTCCGAAGAAGCCGCCGCAGATGGCCATATCCCCGAAATCGGCCACAGCTTCTTCCTTGTGGATCCGCTCGACGGCACCAAGGAGTTTGTCAACAAGAACGGGGAATTCACTGTCAATATCGCTCTTATCGAAGACCGTGTGCCCGTGGCAGGTGTCGTTTATGCGCCCGCCAAGGACAGAATGTTCTTCGGCTATGGCCCGGGGCAAGCGTTTGAGCAGACCGTAACGCCGAGCCCGGAGGGGACGGAAGGGCCGAACAGGCCGACCTCTATTGCTGCACGCAAGCCGAGCGAAGATGGCCTCGTCGTCATCGCCAGTCGCACCCATCGCGATACAAAGACGGACGAATATCTGAACCTCTACAAGGTGAAGGAATTCCTTGCCGCCGGATCGTCACTGAAATTCTGTCTGGTTGCCGCGGGTGAAGCCGATCTTTATCCCCGCCACGGCCGCACCATGGAATGGGACACTGCAGCAGGGCACGCCGTTCTGCTCTCGGCAGGCGGCAGCGTCACCCAGCTCGACGGCACACCCCTTCTCTATGGAAAAACCGAGCGCGGTCTCGACAATCCCTTTTTCGTTGCACGCGGCGCCCTCGCCTGACGTGAACCGCAAAGAAAACAGAATCTCCTGGTCCCCGGACCGGATTTCCATCCGGTCCGGGGCCTGGTGCTGTCGAGGCCGTCGGAGAAGGCAAGCTGGCCGGCGCAAGCCGCGAATGGCCCCCCGACCGTCGAGGGCTCGCGCCGGCCCCGCCATGCGATACGCGCTACTGGCGGAAGTGCTTACACAGACAAATTTGCAAGCACCATGCCGCCGTCTGGCACCGTGTTCAGACGCGATTGCGCTTCATTTGGGGATTTGTTCCGTGTCAGATGACGACGGTAACGCCGACCATGCCAAAACGGCACAAGCTCAAGGCTTTTTTACCCACTGACCGGGGTTTTTCTCAACATACTGCCCCGAAGGCGTCTTCGAGATGAGCTTCTCCGCGGCGAGCTTTTCCACGGCATTGAGCGTCGCGCCCGCCGTCTTGTCGGCAATCGCCTGATAGGACGCCCGGCGGCGCAGATTGATGTCGTCCACCATCTTCTTGAGATCAGGGCTCGGCGCTGCCGTAACCAGGCCGACATAACCATTGAGCTTTTCGCCAACCAGCCCCTGAGCCTTCGCAGAATCGAGATCGGCCGCGAAGCTTGCCCCCGAGAAGACCAGAGAGAACAGCAGCGCGAAAAGCGGCAGGGCGGATTTCATGATTGGGCGCATATCTCGTGTCTTCCTCAGAACAGATCCGGGTTTTCGGCAAGCAGGTCATCGAGATCGCGGTCGACCTTCACGCGGACTTCCTGCTCGATCTTGACGTTGAGATTGATCTCTATGGGTTTGTCCGGCGCTTCGATCTTCACCGTTGGATTACACCCGGCAAGCAGGAGCGCGCCTCCAACCATACTCAAGGACGCATATCGGGAGAAAGTGAAGTGCATTCGGTGCATCAGGTGCTGCAAGCTCACGGTTCCGTCTTGTTGGCGGGCGGCTGAAGCGCCCCTTTCGACTGCTCTTTGATGAGTTCGAGCGGCCGGAAACCAACGGTACCACGCCGCAGCAGGTCTGCAAGCGATCCCTCCAGTTTCACATTGATGGCGAAGGGATAGCCGTCATAGAGATCGGGATTGGCCCCCTTCAGGGAAAGCCGAAGCACGAGATCTCCATTCGCATTGCCGGAAAGGCCGCCTGCAAGTTCGGTATAGTGGAAATTCTGCAGGGCGTCGGTGAGAAGTTTCGTCTGCTCGGTTGCGGCGGCGTCCGCAGCCTCGCCGCGATAAATGATGATACCCTGGTCCTCGGCCGCGATATTTCCGTCCATAAGGATCGGATCGCCATCCTTGATCGCAACCGGCACCTGCCCGTTGATGTGCCCGGTTACCCGAAGCCCCGGCACGTCCGCAAGGGCAACCAGCGCCGCAAGGTCGACATCCTTCACTGTCAAAAGAAACTCGGCATTGCCGGCACTGACCGCCGCGCTCGACGATACGAGCGTCAGCTTGCCATCCGCAAAAGGCCAGTTTGCATCGACGATGCGAAGCCCTGTCCGGTCCAGCTCGAAGGCCACCGTCCCGTCCCGCAGAGGAACCCCCGCCTGCAGCGTAGCGACCTTCAATGTCTGCACGCCTTTTGTTTGCGGCGGCAAGAGACTCGAGAGCGTGACCGTGCCGCTCACGCCTTCCACCGTGGCTGCCGAGGCGACAAAGCCGACCTTGTCGAACTTCGCCTCCCCGGAACTCGAAAAGCTCCCGTCCTTCATGTCCGCACGCGCGCTATAGACAAGATTGCCGCTCATGCGCGCGACCTTTCCCTTGAGGGAAGGCAACAATGTCTGCAACTCGAGTTTGCCCGGCGCAAAGGCAAGACTGCCATTGGCGCGCGCTTGTCCCCGCCCTGCCCCGACATCGTAACTTGCGGTGACATTGGCAAGCCGTGCACCGAAAAGTGACGGCAGGGCGCTGCGCAGAACAAGATCGGCAGCGAGAGAACCTTGGGTGTAGTCGACAGGGCCTTCGACCAGAACAGGCGCAAAACGGGATGGCTGTGAGATATCGCGCAACTGCAGGCTGCGAAGCGATACACGCAAAGGCTTCAGCACATTGCCCTCAAGTCCGCCCGCGGCATCGATCTTGCCGCTGAAGGAGAACGAACCGCCTGCCGTCTGGTTGAGACTGAAATCGTCCAGCTCGGCTTCCGCCGCGAGAGAAATGTTTCGTTCCTGCACTTCCGCGACCAGCCGGTAGGCGACACCGCCGCCAAGATCGAGATAAAGAGATCTGAGTGCAGGCGCGAGGGACGCGAGCGTGAGTTCATTGCGCGCAAAGGTAAGCGCCCCTTCCGCCACGGCCCTGCCATTGCGCGTCTCACCGTCATAACTGCCCTCCGCTTCGAAGAGCGGAACAGGCTCCGCCTGCCCGGCTGCGCTCGCCACGGAGGCGGTAAAGCCGAGCTTCCGGCCCTCAACACGCAACAGACCATTTGCAAGAAGCGGCGCAAAGCGGGGCTCAGCCGCGGCATCGGCAATATCCAGCGCACTGGACGAGACGACAATCGCGTCGCCTTCGGGCGCGGCGGATGCAGGCCCTGAAAAAGCAAAGACGCCGTAGGGCGTAGTCGCCAGCACTTCTACGTCGTCCACGACAACGGGGGGCAGGCTGAGCTTGCCGCCACCCTCGCCTTGAAGCAGAGGGTCAAGCGCCCCGAGCGAGAGCCCATCCTCGGTCAAAAGAATGCGAAGCCGGGCCTCGTCGACGTTCACGGAACGGACCTTGCCTGACAGGAGTTCGCCGAGTGAGTAATTCACGGTGACGCCCGCCGCCGTAGCATCGGGGGCTGCAGGGTCACCAATCGAGATATCGGACAGAGAAATACTCCGGAGACCAATGAACCCGACATTGAAGGAGGCAGGTGCGATACCGCGATCGGCAAGGGCTTGCCCGATAACCCGCTCGGCAAGCGCCACCCGCTCCGCCCAGAGCCAGCCCAGCCCCAAAGCCAGTGCAAGGAAAAGGGCTGCCGCCACAAGAGCGAGGCGCGTCTTCCACGACTTCAACATCCGGCCTCACTCAATATTCCGGCCCTCTGGACATGCGGTTTGCGGTCACCGTTTCGCCACGCTGCGCGGACAATATCCCCGGGCCCTCGAATCCGATGATTCTCCGATAGAGTTTGCATCAATTGGCGGCGATTCGATGGCGATAGACATGACACGAAAGAGGAACGGCAGATGATCGACACAGCCAAACCGGCGCAGCGGCAGCATGCAACCCACCAGAAGCCACGAAACGGCCTTTTCCCCCGCGTCTTTTCGCTCGGCCTTCTCGCCGGCGCTGTTGCCCTTGTCCTGATGCCGGCGGCCGCCTTCGCGCAGACGCAGAATCAGTCCTCCGATACCTACAAGGAAGACGAGATCGTCAAGGAAGCAGGCGACTTCTTCGGCGCGGTTTCCGAAGGGCTGGCCGACGCCGTCCATGATGTTTTCGAGGACTATGGCGAGCCCAATGCCTATATCAAGGGCGAGGAAGCGAGCGGCGCATTCGTGATCGGCCTGCGCTATGGCCAAGGCGAACTTGTGATGAAGAATGGCACACGCCGCAAGGTTTTCTGGCAGGGGCCAAGCGCCGGATGGGATTTCGGCGGCAATGCAGCAAAGGTCTTCACGCTGGTCTACAACCTGCCGGACGGAGACACGATCTATCAGCGCTTTCCCGGCGTCGAAGGCAGCGCCTATCTCGTGGGCGGCATCGGCCTCAACTACCAGCAACGCGACGATATCGTGCTCGCGCCGATGCGCTCCGGCGCGGGGCTGCGGCTCGGCGCTTCCGTGGGCTACCTGAAATACACGAAATCACGCGAATGGCTGCCCTTCTGACCGCCCGGACGAGCCCTCTCCCGCTGCCTCACACAAGGTGGAAGGGGGAGGGCTTTTCTGGCAGTCTGTCGCGGTTTCGCGGACCATCCGCACCCGCCCCGGGGATGAGCCCCGGAGCCAAGCAATGCGAGGAAACCCATGATTGAGAGCCTGATGCTGATTGCGCTTGGCTTCTTGCTCGCAACGCTTTTCGGGCTCATCGCGGCGCAGTTCATCTGGCGCCGGGCGGTCACGGTCACGCTTCGAAAAATGAACACTGGAGAGATGCTGGCGACGGAAGCGCCGCAAGAGCAAGCACAAGAATATGACTTGCAGGCGGAGTTCGACGCACTCGCGGAGCAACACCAGAACGAAATGGCGCCGCTCAAGGCGGAGGTCGGCAATCTGAAAGCGGAAGGCGCGAGGCTCGCCGCCGCGAATGAAGCGCTGACCCGTGAAAAAGCGCAGATCGCTGCCGAATCCGAAAGGTTGAAAAGCGAAGTGGAGCGGCTGAAGACTGGCTTCGCGACGCTGCACGAAGAGATCGAAAACGCTGCTGCCGAAACCGCAAAACATGCGGCGAGTGTCACCACGGCGCAACGCGAGCTGAGCGGACTGGAACAGGCGCTGAGCGAAGAGGCGAAACATTACGAGACGGCGCGCGCGAAACTCGCGGCGCTCGATACCCCCACCCCCCCGCCTGCCCGGGCGGTGCAAGCCCCCGAGCCCGAAAGCGATCCGAAAGACGAGCCGCAACAAGCACTTGAGCCCTATACCGCAGCCGAACAGGATGCCGATGCGCGCACCCTGGCCGAGGTGAAGGCCTCGCTCCTCGCCGAGCTCGACGCCCCGCGCGGCACAGCCACGGCGGAGGCCGAAGACGAAGACGAAGAAGGTGGTCCGCCGCTGGAAGACCCGCGCAACGCAGGCCCGAGCCTTGCCGAACGCATCCGGGCGCTGGAAGCCGGCGTCGCCCACTGACGGGCGGGCCGGCGCAACCTCTTCTTTTATTTGCCGGAATCATTCCAAGCTGCTTTCCTTGACGCGGCCAACGCATGAGGGAGATTCGTCATGACGCCTTTCGCCTATCCGCTGACCGGGCTGGTCACGCTGATCGCGCTTGCAGTCTATTTCTGGATGGCCTTCAAGGTCGGTAAGGCACGGGGATCATTCGAGATTCCAGCGCCGCGCATGGACGGGCCGGACGACTTCCTCCGTGTACTGCGCGTCCAGGGGAACACGACCGAGGTGCTGATCCTCTTCCTGCCCGCGCTCTGGCTCTTCGCGCTGACCATCGGCGACACCTGGGCGGCGGCCGTGGGCCTGATTTTTCCAATCGGCAGAGTGGTTTACGCGCGCGGCTACTACGCGGCGGCACTGAAGCGCTCGACCGGCTTCACGATCGGACTGCTGTCCATCGTGGTGCTCTGGCTGGGCGCGGCAATCGCCCTCGCGATGGAGGCCGTTACCGCCTACATCTGAAGCCAAACATCTGATTTTATTGGAAGAATTGGTATCCCCTAGGGGAATCGAACCCCTGTTTTCGCCGTGAGAGGGCGATGTCCTGACCGCTAGACGAAGGGGACAAACCAGTTCGGCCGTCTTTTAGGACGGCTTGGAAAAGGGCGCAAGGGCAATCCTTTGCGCGGCCTCAAAACACCGGAAAAACCTAGGGGATGCCCCCTAAAAAACACAAACCGCACTGCGGCATTCGACCGCACCGGAGGGCGTTTTGCGGCCTAACCCTCCGCATAATCTAATTTAACCCCTTACAAATCAGATACTTACACCGCAATCCATTCGCATCCCAATCTAGATTACATTTTTGCAACGCAGCAAAATCCCAATTGACAACTTGTCACCTGCGGGCGATATTCATCTCACGAAACGTCGATCGACCTCCTCCCCGATCGATAGCTTTCAGATTGCCGCCGGTGCCATCCTCCCTCCTCCCCCGGCACCGGCGGCACCCTCCTCCCCCTAAATATTTGAAATCGCTGGTGAATTCGCCGGGCGACGATTTGCGCTTTATGACCCCTTCAGCGCGCATCGGCGGCTGTCATAACGACGCCCGCGACGCCCCCCCCGCGCGCATCCGCCAAGCCATTGATATCGCTGGAAAAACAAGAAAGCCGGGGATAACCCGCCCCTGACTGTCATTGTAACGTCACGAGACCGTCACATTGGGAGGCATTGTCCCCACCGGGTGGGGACAAAGGGGAGGCATTATCCCCGCCGGGTGGGGATAAAGGTGAGGCGAGAAAGAATGCCGTCGCCCCTGGGCCCCATGCGGTCCATGCGCCCTCGTCAGCGCGCCGCGAAACCCGAAAGCGGCGTCAGCAGGATGCGGCCAAGCTCCTCGCCGGTCTTCGCATCGACGATGATGACGGCCTCCGCATTGTCGCTGCCGACGGCGATGGCGATGCGCCCGCCTTCCATGGTGACGGAGCGAAGCTTCTCGCCCGGCGCGACGGCAACGCGCGAGGCGCCGAACCAGCCCGCCGGATGCGCGGCCCGCGCAGCGCCCTCCCCGCCCGCACCGGACCCGCCAGAACCCGAGATGCGCCAGACGAAGGCCGCGACCACCAGCATGAAGGTGAGGACGAGAAAGCCCGACATGATGGCCATGAGGAATTTCAGCCGCCGAAGCCTCTCCTCGGAAAGCGGCTCGCCTTTCGTCACTGGTCCCTCATGCGCATCGTCTTCCGGTGATATAGTCCCGCTCATGATGCCAGCTGCTCCCCGGAATGAAGAAGAAAAGAGATATGCGCTCACCGTCGCCGAGACGGAAGGCGGCGCGAGGCTCGACAAGTATCTCACGGAGGCGCTTGCCCGCAAGTTCGATGAGGACGAGGCGGCAAGCGCCGGCGGCGCGCCATCGCGCGCGCGCGTGAAGCAGCTGATCGAGGAAGGCCGCGTGCTGATCGAGGGGACGCGGCCGCGCCCGCTCACCGAGCCCTCTTACAGGGTAAAGCGCGGCGAGAAATTCGAGGTGGCGCTGCCGCCGCCGCTCCCCGCAAAGCCGGAGGGGCAGGCGATCCCGCTCGATGTGGTTTACGAGGACGCGGAGCTGATCGTGGTGATGAAGCCCGCCGGGCTCGTCGTCCACCCCGCGCCCGGCAATCACGATATGACGCTGGTGAACGCGCTTGTCGCCCATTGCGGGGACACGCTGTCCGGCATTGGCGGCGAGCGGCGGCCGGGCATCGTCCACCGGCTGGATAAAGAGACAAGCGGGCTCATGGTCGTCGCGAAGACGGACCGCGCGCATAGGGGCCTCGCCGAGCAATTCGCCGCGCATGGCCGCGACGGAAAACTGACCCGCGCCTACAAGGCGCTCCTCTGGGGCGTGCCCTCACCGAAGAAGGGGACGGTGAACGCGAATATCGCGCGCTCCACGCATAACCGCTCTAAGATGGCGACGCTGAAAACGCGGCTGGATGACGAAGGCGAGGACGTGACGGCGGGCCGCATCGCGATCACGCATTACAAGGTGGAGCGCGAATATTCGGACGGGCTCGTCAGCCTCGTCGAATGCCGGCTGGAAACGGGCCGCACGCACCAGATCCGTGTGCACATGACCTATATCGGCCACCCGCTGCTCGGCGACCCGACCTATGGCACGGGCATGAAAAGCCGCGCAGCGAAACTGACCGATGAGGCCCGCGCGGCGCTGACGCGGCTGAACCGCCAGGCGCTTCATGCCTGGCATCTGGGCTTCGAGCACCCGGTGACCGGCGAGCGCATGAGCTTCAATGCTCCGTTGCCGGAGGATATGAGGGAGCTGGTGGAGGAGTTGGAGGGGAGTTAGCCCCCCTCACCCTTCCCTCTCCGCTCCGGGGAGAGGGTGATCCGAGCGGCACGCGAGGATCGGTTGGGGTGCACGCAGAGCCACAGAGTTACAATGCCGTCATTGCGAGGAGCCGAAGGCGACGAAGCAATCCAGAGCGGCAAACGCAGAGCCAAACAGCCCTGGATTGCCGCGCCTCCCTGCGGGAGGCTCGCAATGACGAGTTTAGAGGTTTGAGGAACACGAAATGCTGCCCCGCGATTCAAGTCTCACGATTGTGGAGCGCATCCGCCGCGACCGCGCTTTCGCGAAGGGCGTGCTGAGCGAGGCAGCGACCTTGTTCCTCGGCGGGGAGCCGGAGGTCGCGCGCCTGATGCTGCGCGATGTGGTGAACGGCACACTCGGCTTCGAGGAACTTTCCAGCCTCACGGGCAACCCGGCGATGGACAACCTCGCCGCGATCTTCGAGGCGATCACCGGACATTTGAAAATCGAAGTGGAAGCCCGCGCGAAGAAGGCGGCGTGAGCCACAATCGTCAATTCTCATTGCTCCGTTGTTGGAAGATATTGTGTGGGCGGTGAAACCGGGTCCAACGCCGCTTCCTCGGGAGAAGGCACAAGCGGAGGCCACTGCTTTTCTTCTTCGTCTCCGGAAGAAGATACAGCTTCCACTTTCGACGCCAGTACCATTTCCAATGCATCTTCGGCGGCGTCGTTTGCTGCAATAGAGACATCCCGCAGACCCTTGGCCGAATCCTCGGACAAGGCCGATGCGCTCTCCGCCTTCTCCGCTTTCAGTTGCGGAGGCTTGGGGCGGAACGATTCAAGAAGCTGACCCACGTTTTCATAGAACTCTGGAACGAACTTTTCCAATTCCTCTATGAAAGTCCTGCTGCCACTGAATTTTCCGGCAATGTCCTTGACCATCATCACTTTGAAGGCCGTAGGCAGACTGCTGGGAAAGGTTTCCTGATTAAGCCCCTCCTCGGCACGAAGCTGTACGAGCGTCACTCTCACCGGGGGCACCTTTCCCGGAAACTGCATCTCAACCCAGACATCGGACGGGTTCGATTTGGTGAGCTGCTTGAGAAGCCAGTTGATTCTGCTTTGCAACCGCTTGGTGTCAGGTGCTTCAAGCGTCATCGAACAAATCAGGCATCGTCTTGCAATATCGGCCTGTACCTCCAGCGCATCGGCGGCATCGGGAATATCAAGCACGAAATCAAGAACATGATTGCCTGCCAGCTTCTCGGCGTCGCCGGACAACCGGGTGGACGGATCATTGGCATGTGCGCGAGAGAGCTTTTGCCGCACGCGACGCTGAACTTTTCTGGTCATCAACAGCGTGACATCGCGCGCCTCCTGATGCCACGCCGCGACGGTATTTTGAATGTCGGATGTATTCTTGTTCAGAGCGGTACGGGCATTGACCGCCAGCACAACGTCCTTCCATTCCTTGTTCATTCGGTCGAACCGTTTGACCCCGACGGAATCATGCGACAGGTAGCGCACCAATTCGGACAAGATGAACTTCTGCTCAGGCGCATCGAAATTATCGTCGCTGATGAGAAGCATGGCTTCCGTCAGGATGAACATCCATGACCAGTGGAACAGCCCGACATTTCTTGAGAGCACACGACCAATTTCAACCGGCGTGTGAGTCGGCAACGCTGAAAACTGGTTCGAGATAGTGATTACAGCATCAATGCCATGCTCCTTGGCAAGGGTTGCATAGGCCTTCACCTGCTCCGCATCGATTTCTGCGTTTCCGATCTTCGCTTCGACCAAGGCTGTCCACTGTCTGCCTCGGCCGGAGGACAGAGAAACAAATCCATCTGGACGATGATTTTTCCCGCCATTGGCCTGCTTGAAGCCGACTTCGGTGAAGCACGCAATCTCGCTACGCTTGCCAACCTTCTGCCCTATTGTATCGAGCATTCGCTCTGCAAACGGAGGAACGGCCATCATCGTTGCGAGAAAGACCGAGGTTGCCCTCACTTCCTTGCTGGAGTCTGCAGCAACGGGAATTAGCCGCGCCCTCTCGCCTTTTGTAAAATAATCGGGCTTCGTAGACATAGCTCCCCCCTACGGATAATTGACCGTAACTCAGGCAACAATGATGCTTTGCAGAAGTAATGGCAAGAGCCGCGGCAATCCGTCGATGGACAGCCTCGCTACGATTTTTGATCCGTCATGTCGCGCCTTCTTGCTTGAAAAGTGGCACGGCTTGTCCGGACCCTGACGATCTATGGCTTGATTGTTGTAATGCGGGGCGCCGGATGTTGCGCTGGTGAGTGCCGCACTGGCTTCATTCAATGGCAATCGGGGGAAGGTTTTCGATCCCGGGCGAATATTCAACCGGTCCGAATTGCGGGTCGAAGACAAAGCTCATGGCAATGGAGTTCTTCGCGAACTCGAAGGCGACATTGAACTTGTTGAAGGAATAAATCCTCGACAGACCGTCCTCGGATTGAGCGACGTGATCCGGTTCGCCAAGCTTCTCCAGAACCGATGGCAGCTTCTCGAATGAATAGACCGAGGCCAGCACGGGAGCGGTGCCCGTTCGCGCGACATAGGCGACATAACGAACACGGTCATTTTCATAGCTCACCACATGCGAAATTTCTCCCTGCGAATATTCCCCCGGATAGAACCAGATATCATCCGTGCTCCCGCTCAGCGGCGGCCCCTTGAGAAACTTCACGTCCTCCCTGGGAGCGCCAAGCTCGATCCCCCAAAGCGCCGTCTCCCGGGAGGGCCATGAACCAATCCAGACGACACCGCCGACCAGCGCGGCCACGGTCGCAAAGCCGAGCACTCCAATGATAATGGTGCGGCTTCCACGCCAGTTGCCCGCCGCACTCATGTAAAGAACAACCACGCCGAGAAATATAAGCGCCGGTATAATCAGCCAGTTCATGGGCCCCTCATTCAATTTCCCGGGACACTATCAGAAATTCACGCCGCCTTGTTTTTACATTAGAATTATTCTAATGTATTTTGATGCTCGCGATCAGCGGATGCCCCCAATTTCTTTAGCGATCGCTCTTTAACTCCCGGCTTTCCGCACCTATATCGAAACCCGGGGACGGGGCTTCGGCCGCTTCCGCGACATTTTGCGCCTCGATGCGCCCCGAAACGGGTGGAACGGACAAGATTTCGCCTGCGTTTGGGTGTTGGATAGTCTGAGTAAGTTCCTCGGGTATTGCCGGGGAAAGCCGGGATATGCCCGGCGGCCCGGCAGGGCCGTAACATTCGAATTTGGTGGCGCGCCTCCCTCCCCTCCCGGTGGTTTGGGGCTGGCGGGCCGGAAGGGGGTCTGACATGGCCGAAACGAAAACAAAGCCCGCCTCGAAAACAGCCGTGGCGAAGCTGGCGCCCGCGCCGAACCCGGAAGGGTCGCTGTCGCGCTACCTGCAGGAAATCCGCAAATTCCCCATGCTGGAGCCGCAGCAGGAATACATGCTGGCGAAGCGCTGGAAGGAACATGAGGACACCGAGGCCGCGCACCAGCTGGTGACCAGTCATCTGCGCCTCGTGGCGAAGATCGCCATGGGCTATCGCGGCTATGGCCTGCCCATCGGCGAGGTGATCTCCGAGGGCAATGTGGGCCTGATGCAGGCCGTGAAGCGCTTCGAGCCGGAAAAGGGCTTCCGCCTCGCGACCTATGCGATGTGGTGGATCCGCGCCTCGATCCAGGAATATATCCTGCGCTCGTGGTCGCTGGTGAAAATGGGCACGACCGCGGCGCAGAAGAAGCTCTTCTTCAACCTGCGGAAAGTGAAGGGCCAGATCCAGGCCATCGAGGAAGGCGACCTGCGCCCCGAACAGGTGACGGAGATTGCCGAACGGCTCGGCGTGACCGAGGACGAAGTAATCTCCATGAACGGGCGCATGTCCGGCCCGGACAATTCGCTGAACGCGCCGCTGCGCCAGGACAGCGAAAGCGGCGAGTGGCAGGACTGGCTGGTGGACGACACCGCCGACCAGGAAGTGACGCTGGGCGAGAGCGAGGAGATGGAGCTTCGCCGCGAGATGCTCGCCACCGCGATGGAAAGCCTGAACGAACGCGAGATGCACATTCTGACCGAGCGCCGCCTGAAGGACGAACCGGCGACGCTGGAAGACCTCTCCCAGGAATATGGCATCAGCCGCGAGCGCGTGCGCCAGATCGAGGTGCGCGCCTTCGAGAAGCTGCAAAAGGCGATGAAAAACGCTGTGCGCGAACAGGCCGATCAACGCCGCGAGGCACTTTCGGGCGCCTGAACCCGGCCGGGTTTTACGCGGATATTGAAGGGAAAGGCTGCGTCTTCGGACGCGGCCTTTTCTTTTGCGCGTTCTTTTGCGCGGGGAGGAGCCTCGCGAGGCGGCGCAAGCATTACGGAACCCTTGCGTGAATTATCCGTTTAAAGCCATGCAGGCGCTTCATCCGGTGCCGGTCAACCGCCGCCAGAAAAAGGCCGGGGAGGCACTCAGCGTGAACGATACCCCATCGCAAAGCGGTGCAAAGAGCAGCGAGGAAAGCGGCCCCGCAGGCGGATTTCGCGCGCGCGTGATGCGGGCCGAAACATCGCTCGGCATCCTCGCCCTGCTCGCCATTCTGTATACGGCCTTTCTGGCGCAGAACCTCGTTGCGCCCGTCACAGCCGCCATTGTCGGCAGCTTCATCCTGGCGCCCTTGATGCGCGCAGTACCTTTCCGCTTTTTCCCCGATGCGCTTGCCGCCGCGATCATGGTGCTCACCATTATCGGTGTGCTGGCAGGCGCGATCTACATGCTCGCCGAACCCGTCGCGCACTGGACGGCGCGCATCCCTGCGGCGGTGGCGGAATTCGAGCGGCGCTCGAGCGAGATTTCAGAGCCCGTGGAAGCGATGCGCCGCGCGAGCGAGCAGGTGCAGGAACTGGCGAAGGTGCGCGGCGGGCAGGAGGCGCAGACCGTCGTCGTGAAGGAGGAGGGCCTCATCGAGCAAGCAATGGAAGTGGCGGGGCAAAAGGGCGCCTCCTTCCTCATCTTCATTGTGCTGCTCTATTTCCTGCTGGCGACGGGCGAACTGCTGCGCGACCGCATCATCCGCTCGGCGAAGCGGCTGACCGACAAGGAGAAGGCGCGGCGCATCTTGCGCAGCATCGAGCGCGAAATCTCGACCTATCTCTTCTCGATCTCGTTCATCAATGCAGGGCTCGGCTTGTGCATCGGCGTGTCCTTCTGGGCGGTGGGTCTGCCCAATGCGGCGCTATGGGGCGTCGCCGCCGCGCTGCTGAACTTCGTGCCTTACGCGGGCGCAGTGGCCGGCATGGCGCTGACGGCATTCGTCGCCTTCATCGCCTTTGACGATCCCGCCCGCGTTCTCGCCGTGCCCGCGATCTACTTCTTCTGGAATCTGATCGAGTCGCAATTCGTGACGCCCTCGATCCTCGGACGCAGGCACACGCTGAACGCGGCCGTGGTCTTCCTCTCCATCGTCTTCTGGGGCTGGATGTGGGGCGTGATCGGCGCGGTGCTGGCGGTACCGATCCTCGTCATCATGAATACCTGCTTCGCGCAGATCGAGGGCTTGCGCAAATTCTCGATCTTCATCGACGGCAGCCCGAGGCCTGGGCCCCACCCGGACGGCAGCCACCTGCCCGACTAGGCGGAAATGCCCCCCTTCTTAAACAGGAAGGCCTATCGGACAGGAAACGCCGGTGCCGCCGAGACCGCAATAACCGGCCGGGTTCTTCGCGAGATACTGCTGGTGATAGTCCTCGGCGAAGTAGAAGGCCGGCGCGTCGAGAATTTCCGTCGTGATGGCGTCGTAGCCCTGTTTGCGGAGCTCGGCCTCATAGGCCGCCTTCGAGGTTTCGGCGGCCTCGCGCTGGGCGGGGCCCGTCACATAGATGCCGGAGCGGTATTGCGTGCCGACATCGTTGCCCTGGCGCATGCCCTGTGTCGGGTTGTGGCTTTCCCAGAAGGTCTTGAGCAGCGTCTCGTAGGAAACCTTTTTCGGATCGTAGACGACGAGCACGACTTCATTGTGCCCGGTCTGGCCGGAACAGACTTCCTCGTAGGTCGGGTTCGGCGTTTCGCCGCCCGCATAGCCGACAGCCGTGACATGGACGCCGGGGAGCTCCCAGAACTTCCGCTCCGCGCCCCAGAAACAGCCAAGGCCGAAGATCGCCGTCTCGCTGCCTGCGGGGTAAGGGCCCTTGAGGTCCGCGCCATTCACGAAATGGCGGGAGGCGGTGGGGATCTCGAAATCGCGGCCGGGCAGCGCCTCGCCGGGCGCGGGCATCTGGGTCTTGCGGCGGAGATTGAACATGGGGAGCCTCCCATTGTTGGGGGTTTGGCCCAGTATATGGGCATTCCGGCCGCCCCGCAAAAGGCCGGGAGGCAGGGAGGGCTCGCGGACCGTCTTGCCCTCCGCGCGCCATCGGGCGAGACTGGCCTCAAATAGTGAGATACCGGGAGAAAACAGATGACCACGCATGATCTCGTCATCCGCGGCGGCACGATCGTCGATGGAACGGGCGCAAAACCCTTTACCGGCGATGTCGCCATCGACGATGGAAAGATCAGTGCGGTCGGCAAGGTCGAGGGCAAGGGACGCCGCGAGATCGACGCGAAGGGCCTCATGGTCACGCCCGGCTTCGTCGACATTCACACGCATTACGACGCGCAGGCGACCTGGGATCCTTACCTCACGCCTTCCTCGCAGCATGGCGTGACGACAGTGGTGATGGGGAATTGCGGCGTCGGCTTCGCGCCGGTGAAACCGGAAGCGCGCAACGAGCTGATCGACCTCATGGAGGCGGTGGAAGACATTCCCGGCGCCGCGATGCATGAAGGCATCAAATGGGAATGGGAGAGCTTCCCGGAATTCATGGACGCGCTGGACAAGCGCCGCTACGCCGCCGATATCGGCACGCAGATGCCGCATTGCGCGCTGCGCGTCTATGTCATGGGCGCGCGCGGCATCGACAACGAACCGGCCACGCCCGAAGACATCGCGCAGATGCGCGACCTGACCTATGACGCGATGAAGGCGGGCGCGCTCGGCTTCTCGACCTCGCGCACGGATTTGCACAACACGCTGAAGGGCGACCCGGTGCCCGGCACGCTGGCGGCCAATGACGAACTCTTCGGCATTGCGGATGCGCTGAAGGAACACGGGAGCGGCGTCTTCCAGATCGCGGCGACGCATCGCGAGATGGAGAAGGAATTCGACTGGATGCTGAAAATGGCGAAGGAGACCGGCCGCATGGTCACCTTCCAGATCCAGCAGATCGACGAGGCGCCCGACCTCTACAAGAAGATGCTGGCGCATCTCGACGAGGCGCGCGCCCAGGGCGTGACCAATCTTCGCGGCCAGCATTCGGGCCGCCCTGTCGGCCTGCTCATGGGCTGGCAGACGTCAGTGCATCCCTTTATCGGCTTCCCGGAATACCGGCCTTACGGGCAGATGCCCTTCAAGGAGCGGATGGAGAAGCTGAAAGATCCGAAGGTGCGCGCGGAAATCACCGGCGGAAAAAACGTCGACAAGCTCGGCGCCTTCGGCAATTTCATCACGACGTCCTTCCACAAGATGTATTCGATGGGCGAGCGCGAGAATTACGAGCCATCGCCCGATGACAGCGTGGCCGCCGTGGCGAAGCGCGAAGGAAAGACGCCCGCGGAAGTCGCCTATGATGCGATGATGCTGAACGAGGGACAGGCGCTGCTCTATTTCCCGCTTTTCGGCTATTCGACCAACGACTACACGGCCATTGAGGAAACGCTGCGCCACCCGCAGACCGGCATCAGCCTCGCCGATGGCGGCGCCCATGTCGGCGCGATCTGCGACGGCGGCACGCCGACCTTCATGCTGACCCATTGGGCGCGCGACCGCACACGCGGAGCGAAGTTCCCCATCGAGGAGATCATCCGCATCCAGACGAAAGACACGGCGGAGCAATACGGGCTTTACGACCGGGGCGTCCTGAAACCCGGCATGAAGGCCGACGTAAACGTGATCGACTTCGAGAACCTCACCTTCACCCATCCCGAAATGCGCTTCGACCTTCCGGCGGGCGGCAGGCGCCTCTGGCAGGGCGCGAAGGGCTACCGCGCGACGGTGCTCTCCGGCGTTGTCGTGGCGGAGAATGACGAGCCGACGGGCGAACTGCCGGGCAGGCTCATTCGCGGGGTGCAGACGGCGGCTTAGGGTTTCGCGAAACACCCGCGCTTCCGCCGCCGGGACCACCCTCCCCCTGCGGGAGGGTCGAAATTTGCGAGCGCAGCGAAGTAAATTTCGGGGAGGGGTAAGCCGCAAAGTTCGGGGCGCGTTCCATTCCGATGGCGGAGTCCCCCTCCCCGAACGAGCTGACGCTCGTTCGACCCTCCCGCAGGGGGAGGGTGGTCCAGGTGGCTGACTTTCGAATTGGCGCAAGGGTTCTCAGGACGGCGACCGCCCCAGAAACCGCGCAAGCTCTTCCCACGGCGCAATGTTCCAAGCACGCCGCCCGGCCCCGGACGGGGACGAGAGCACGAAGACTTCCGGGAAATCGGGCACGCGGCGCTGCTGGCCATATTGAATGCGGCCCGTGGGCACGCCCATCCAGACGCTCGCCGCCTTCTTCGACGTGAAGGCGACGGCGCGCGGGCGGCAGCGGCGCATCTCCTCCTCGAAGCGATCAGCCTCATAAAGTTCGGGATCGATTTCGTGATCCATACCGGAGGCGCGCTTCGCCATGTCAGTGAAGCCGATGCCGAGATGGATGAGCTGCGGATATTCATGCGGCTCGTAGAGGCGCGGCGTGATGCCCACCTCATGCAGCGTCTTCCAGAAACGGTTGCCGGGATGCGCGTAATAGGCGCCGACAGCGGCGGAGCGGCGCGACGGCGCCGTGCCGACGAAGACGACATCGAGGCCGGGGACGAGAACATCGGGCAATTTCTCGCCGCGCGTGTTTCGCCGGAACGCCATGCGTCAAATCTCTTCGGGCGCGCAACCGAACTTCAGCAAGTTGCCGTGCGGGTCCCAGACATAAAATTCCTTCATGTTCCACGGACGCACGGCGAAATCCGAAATACGCTCGCCGTCGATGGGGTTTGTACCGATGCCCGCGCGCGAGAACTCTTCATATAGCGCAGGCACCTGCCCGCCTCTGATGTAGCAGGAGGTGCTTTCCGGATAGATGCGGTCGTTGGCGAGCCAGAAGTGGATTTCCATGCTGTCGCGCTTCGCGATCATGTAGTCGCCGAAGAGTTCGACGGTAAAGCCGAGCTTGTCGGTGTAGAAGGCACGGCTCTGCGCGAGATCGAGCGAGGCGAGGACGGGAATGGCGATGGCTTGGTCGGTCATGGGAAGTCTTGTTTTGCGGCGGATGCGGAGAGTTTAGACGATCCACATTTGACGATGAAGTTTTTGTCGTCCGCCCATGGGCCCCGGCTTTCGCCGGGGTGACAATTATTTTTAATGCTCATCACAAAAAAGCGTGTCATCCCGGCGAAAGCCGGGATGTGGATTCACATTTGAAGTGCAACAGTTTCTCCGAGAAGAGTTCGGCGGGGGTGCGGAAGTCAAGGCATTTGCGGGGCGTGTTGTTGTAGAGGGCGAGGAGGAGGTTGAAGCGGCTATCGGAGAGGGCTGCGAGATCGGT